>NZ_JAERTZ010000018.1 GCF_016746085.1 Zobellella iuensis | reverse complement strand
TGTGTGTGGCTATAACAAGCGCCTAAACCAAAGGACGCAAAACAGCAGGCTGCGCTCCTTCGTCGCTAAGTTTAGCCTGCTATTTTTCGCCGGTTAGGCGAGCGTTAGTTGCCAGACAAGGTCATGAATAGTGGTAGAAAAAATATACTTCGATCACATCAACGAAAAGACTGATAGCTACTTTCTTGAGTATTCTCCGCCTGTTGGTTCAGTCCCCTTTGCCTCCCTCACCGTGACATATGTTTCTGACGTTGCAGCTGAGAAGGTGGCCACAGACTTGGAGGATCTAGCCGGGAAGTGGATCGCTCGGTATCCAGTACCTGTCATGGCTAGTGCATTTGATAGGCGCGGCGATCTTATTGATCTTGAAAAAGTCCGTTCTTGTAGTCATCTCACCGCTATCATGGATGAAGAAAAGCTGCGTTATCGCTGGGAGCTTCTTGAAGATGAAGAGTTTCCAGAGGAGCTGCAGGACCCAGGGTATTTGATAGAAATATACTCAGACCTGAACTACAGAACTCAGAAAGAAGTCAGTGCCCAAGCACGAGAAAACCTAAAGCCAATACGAGCAGCGAAAAGATTACTGATTGTTTGGTCAGTCGTCGTGCCTGCCGCGATTGCGCTACTTGAGTTCTTTAGCCCTGTGTGGCTATCGGTAATTGCTCTGGTTTATAGTTTTTGGAAAGCCTACCAGCAGTGGTTAAAGATGACGGGGCGAAAAGAAAAATCAGATAGGGAGATCGAAAGGGAAAAAGACTCTCGTTTGAAAGAGCATCACCACTATCACTGTAAGTTGAATCCCGATGGTTTTTTGAGGCTCAAAGTCGAGAATTTCCAAAAAATGGAAGAAGATCAAATACAGAAGAAATATGACTCAATCTCCAACAGCAACTAACCAGTGCAGGTTGTCGGACAGGTACTCCGTTGCACTCCGCACCTGCCGCAACTGCAGCCGTTAGCATGCAAAATTTGGCACCTGATTAATTCACAAACTTAAGGGGACAAATGTGAAATTAAAAAAATTATTAATCAATGGCCTTTTCGGTCATTTCAACCATGTCATAAAGTTCAAAGACGAAAATAT
This sequence comes from Zobellella iuensis, assembly GCF_016746085.1. Lineage (GTDB taxonomy): Bacteria > Pseudomonadota > Gammaproteobacteria > Enterobacterales > Aeromonadaceae > Oceanimonas > Oceanimonas iuensis. The sequence continues at coordinate 402,784 of NZ_JAERTZ010000018.1, read as the reverse complement.
AACTATTGTTACAGCACCAAATGGCTATGGAAAAACGATCTGTCTAAAAGTCATAGACTCGATCTTCAATCGAAAACTTTCTTTCTTATGTGATTTGCAGTTTAGCTCTATCGAGCTTTTTACATCAAATGGAACCCTTGAGATTATAAAGAACAATGATGAAGAAAGATCGCGTTCTATTACTCTTGGTCATAGTGATGAATCTGAAATTCATGAATACTCAAGGGAGTTTGAGTTATCTACAAGGAAAAGTCAGTCAACTCATGTAATTGATATGCATGTACCATTCCTGCATCGTGTAGGACCTAGGGAATGGGAAGATCATAGAACAAACGAAGTTTATACATTTGAAGAAGTCATTGAAAATTTCGCGGAGTACTTGCCAAATGAATTCACTTCTAAAAACTATCCTCAATGGTTTATTGATTTCAGTAACTCTCTGAACGCGCACTTCGTTCAAGACCAAAGACTTATACAAAGAAAGGCTGATCGTACTAGTCGAGGCCGAAAACAAAGTTATGAAGATACAATTGAAAAATATGCAGCTGAACTAGCCGAACTTATTAGAGATTCAGGTTTTCAATCGTCACATGTTTCTCAACAGTTAGATACAACATTTCCTGTTCGATTACTTGCGAATGACAGAAACTTCAGGTCAAAAGATGCATCGGTACTTAAAGATGAATTGCAAGCTTTACAAAATAAAAGAGCTGAATTGTCTTCTTTTAATCTATTATCTTCAGAGCAGCATTTGCCTGCTATGCGAATGTTGGATGACATTAAAGATGAAGATAGAAAAGTTTTAACTCTATATGTTGAAGACACATACGCAAAACTAAAGCCTTATGAAAATTTATATAAAAAAATAGAGTTATTTTCTAGGATTCTCAATAGTAAAAGACTGTCATTCAAAAAAATTAAAATAGAAGCTGAAAAAGGTTTTCATTTCGAAACCGAAGAAAAACGACCACTGAAGTTAACTCAACTTTCATCTGGGGAGCAGCATCAAGTTGTCTTGTTATACGAGTTAATATTTAAAACTAAAGAGAATGTTTTGGTGTTGATCGATGAACCAGAGATATCGTTGCATGTTGCTTGGCAAAAAGAATTTCTGAAAGACCTAGAGGAAATAATTGAAATACAAAATATGCCTGTAGTTATAGCAACGCATTCTCCTCAAATTATCGATGGAAAATGGGAATTGACCGTTGACTTGGAAGGTGGTCTTTCCTAATGCGAAGTTATATTGATGAAAATGATAAAAAAAATGAAATAAGAATGCTTTTCAATCACCCTTTGTATAAGGATAAAATAATATGTATTGTAGAGGGTAAATCTGACACCCGTTTATTTAGAAAGCTTTTGAAACACGATAGATTGAAGATTGAGTCAATTGATGGAAAGAAAGACTTAGTAAAGGTCATGAAAGAGCTTTCGGTTGAAATTCCTGAACAGATACTAGCTATATGTGACGCTGATCAAGATCATTTAACGGGTTCTGTCAATACTTATGAAGATATATCGGTGTTTATTACTGATCATCATGATGTAGAGACGTTAATGATAAATTCACCATCTTTCGAATTCTTTATTAATGAATATTCTTCAAATGATAAAGTGGAGCAGTTTTCTGCTGAGCTATCTGACAAGGTATTTGAAGCTGCTTACACTTTAGGGTTGCTACGTTGGATAAATTACTCAGAAGAGTTAAACCTTAAATTTAGAGGCCTAAATTTCAACGAGTTTATTGATGTTACAAACTTCTCAATTAATTTTGATTTAGATTCATTATTGCAGATATTATTTCTTAGAAGTAAATCCAAAAGTGAAAATGTGACCGAAGAATTTCTTAAAGATAAGATCCAAGAGTATAAGAATAAAGGTGCTTGCAAGTTACAGGTGTGCTGCGGTCATGATTTAACCAATATTATTGCTATTGTGTATAGAAATAGGTGGGCATCCTTAGACACAAATATGGATAAAAATAAAGTGGAGTCATCTCTTCGCTTAGGCTACCGACATGAATTCTTTGCTAATACCAATTTGGCAAGACAACTAAACGCATTTTTGTCAAATCACCAAATCGAATTAACTGCATGCTAACAAGCGAATTAACAAGGACAAAAGACAGTTGGCTTTGCTCCTTCGTTGCTAATTTTAGCCAACTATTTTTTTCCTATTATGCGGGCGTCAGCACTCATAAATCAGGTGATTGAAAATTAAGGGGGTAGGGATAGTGTCGGAATATGTGACTGAATGCATGAAAAGAGCTTTAAAGTCAGCGGAAGAGTTGAAAGCCAAAGGTAAGGAGCCTGATCTTTTGGAGATTAGCTCTGATGTATGGACTCTTATCAATATGGGAGGCATTAATATGTTTCCAGGGGAACAAGTATTTGCAGGTTTCAAAGTTGTGGTGCGAAGTGATTTAGAAAATCATATCGAAGCAATAGAAAGTTCTGAGTAACTAAGATGCTAACAAAGCCAAGCAGCATCGCCCCTACGGGGCTGGACCTCGCTGCGCTCGGCCGCTGTTGGCGGCGTTAGCAGCCCGAGTAATTCATCGAATTGGAGAGTTTTGTGCATTTAGAAAGTATTCATCATGTGGCCATTATTTGCTCGGATTTTCAACGGTCCAAGGCATTTTATTCAGATATTTTGGGTCTTAAGATCCTTGCGGAAAATTATCGAGAAAATCGAGATTCATATAAATTGGACTTGGCTTTACCAAATGGTGGGCAAATCGAGTTGTTCTCTTTTCCTTCTCCTCCACCTAGAGTGAATAATCCCGAAGCTCAAGGTTTAAGACATTTGGCATTTGTTGTTAGCTCGGTTGAATCTGTTGCAGATGAATTACGAACACATGGAATAGATGTAGAGCCTATTCGTGTTGATGAGTTTACGGGTAAGCGGTTTACCTTTTTTAAAGATCCAGATGGTTTACCTTTGGAGTTGTACGAGAAATAAACACAGCAAATGATGCAGTGAATGGAGGAGCCATGCCGAATAAGCTTTGGCATGAGGCGTTTTATGGTTGCCGACCCGAATGGGCTGCTCGTCAACCTGTTTTCGTTCCCATAAAGCCACCCAACCCAACATTCAACTAAACTCGCCACAGTGCGCCTTTTAACGCAGGCGCCGGACTACACCGCCACCCCTATACCCTTGGAGCCAGAGATGACCGCATATGCTGTTGCCGTGATACGCGAAACCCGGTTTGGCCCGGAGATAAAGGAGTACCTGCAGCGCATAGACGCGACAGGGGCTGGTACGAGTCCGATGCCTATGGGGCGATTCGGCCCCTTCGCACCCGGCATACCTTGGGCGAGGTGCTGTTGGTCCAGGGTGTGCCAGAAGGCCATAAAGGGGCCGATATCCTCGGCTAACCGCAGGGTGGCGGCCATGGGCCCGCCTTTAAAAACGGCAGGAGACAATAATGACAGCTACCCGAAATATACGCATGTTGACTCGATACACCGCATGGGCAAATTCACGCCTTTACAGCGCGTTGTCCGAGCTGCCGGTTGCACTGCTGCTTGAAGCAAGGCCAGGTCGCCCTAATGGTATGAATGGAATACTGAGCCACAGCTACGCCGTTGATCTCATATGGAAGGCGCATTTCGAAGGTAAGGGGCATGGGCTTAGCTCGCGTAATTTCGAAGTCATCCCTTCCTTTGACGAACTGCGCCTCGCCCAACGGCAGGTGGATGAATGGTATATCGCCTACGCAGATGAGCAGGGCGAGGAGTCGTTGGAACAAGTGATGTCCTTTAAATTCGTCGACGGTGGTTCAGGCTCGATGAGCCGTGGGGATATGCTGCTGCACATCGTCAATCATAAAACCTACCACCGTGGGTATGTTGCAGACATGCTGTACGAGTCGGGAAACCGCCCGCCGACCATGGATCTTCCCGTATTCTTGCGCGATGAGCCGCCAGACCTATGAGTATCCCGCCAATTACTTATTCAGAGCGGCGCAACTCGTGGCATTTTCGGGTGGCGTTGAATGGGGTGATCCTGGTGGCGCCCGGCGGGCCGGAGGAGGATCCGACCGGCGGCTTTGCCCTCGGCGGCTGGATGTTCAACTACTGGGATGAGGCCATGGATCTCTCGGCGGCGGGGTTCACCGGCCAGGATGGCGAAGGGAAGCTGGTGATGGGCCGGAAACGGAGATTGGGATTCGTCCGGTACCAGTTATGCCGTTACAATGGCGGCCTGAATTCGATATTGATAACAACACAACACGGAGAATAAAGATGGAAAAATTCCTCAATGCATGGCGCCCCCGGGTGCTGAGTGTGGTGCGCATGGTGTCCGCCTTTCTGTTTATGCAGCACGGTGGGCAAAAACTGTTCGGCTTTCCCGCCGCCCCGCGGGGCGAGTTCGATCTGTTCTCGCTTTCCGGCGTGGCCGGGGTGCTGGAGCTGTTCGGCGGTGCCCTGCTGCTGCTCGGCCTGTTCACCCGGCCGGTGGCCTTCGTGCTCTCGGGGTTGATGGCCTTCGCCTACTTTATCGCCCACGCCCCGCGGGATTTCTGGCCGTTGAACAACGGCGGCGAGCTGGCCATTATGTTCTGCTTTACCTTCTTCTACCTGGTGTTCGCCGGTGGCGGCAGCTGGAGCCTGGACTGCCTGCGCGCTGGCCGGCGCTGAGCCGGATTTTGCCACGGCGGCGCCCGGGGCGCCGCCGTTTGCAGAGAAGGTCCATCGTCCTTATTTTCGCCAGCCTGGTCGCTGCCGGCCTCCTTGGTGTTAGCGGTCATCTCCGCGCAGGCGCAGATCCATGACGATTTGCGCTGGGCTCCCGCCTTCGCGGGAGTGACAAGGGGGCACGCGGGAGTGACAAGGGGCCGAGCGGGAGTGACAATACATCCGTTTATTACTCACTTTGCGACAAACCGAACCATGAATATCAGAGCAGCCACTCCGGGCGATTTCGAGCAGATCTGGCCCATTTTCCGCGACATCGTCGCCGCCGGCGACACCTACGCCTACCCGCCGGACACCGGCTACGAGCAGGCCCGCCAGCTGTGGCTGGAGCTGCCGCGCCAGACCTTCGTGGCCGAGGAGGAAGGCCGCATCCTCGGCACCTATTACATCAAAACCAACCAGGCCGGCCCCGGCAGCCACGTGTGCAACTGTGGCTACATGGTGTCGGCGGCGGCGCGGGGCAGGGGGCTGGCCAGCGCCATGTGCGAACATTCCCAGCAGGTGGCGCTGGCGCTCGGCTACCGGGCCATGCAGTTCAACTTTGTGGCCTCGACCAACGAGGGCGCGGTGCGGCTGTGGAGCAAGCTCGGCTTCGCCACCGTGGGCCGGTTGCCCGGGGCCTTCCATCATCCCCGCCTGGGTTATGTGGACGCCCTGGTGATGTACAAATGGCTGGCGGAGTGAGCCGGCGCAGTCCCGAAATAATAAACACCCATAACAAAGAGAGCACGATATGACTTCATCCCCCTGGTTGAAGGAAACGCAACTGAACGGACGGCACGTGAATCTGATGCCGCTCCGGCAAGAGCACGGCCCGGCCCTGGTGGAGGCGGCGAGCGACGGCCGGCTGTGGGAGCTGTGGTATACCAGCGTGCCCGGGCAGGAGTCGGTGGCCGACTACATCGCCTTCGCGCTCAGTGAACAGAGCGCGGGGCGGGCGCTGCCCTTCGTGGTGGTGGACAAGGGCTCCGGCCGCATCATCGGCGCCACCCGCTACTGCAATGCGGACGCCAAAAACCAGCGGCTGGAGATCGGCTACACCTGGTACGCCCAGAGCCACCAGCGTTCGGCGGTGAACACCGAGTGCAAGTACCTGCTGTTGGAGCACGCCTTCGAGCGGCTCTCGGCCATTGCCGTGGAGTTTCGCACCCACTGGCACAACCTGGCCTCCCGCGCCGCCATCGCCCGCCTCGGCGCCAAGCAGGACGGGGTGCTGCGCAACCACCACAAGGGCCCGGACGGCCACTACCGGGATACGGTGGTGTTCTCCATCATCGACCACGAATGGCCGGTGGTGAAGAAGAGCCTGGCCCACCGCCTGGGCTGTTAGGCGGGGCGGCGGCAAGGGCGGGCCGCATTATACTTAGGGTGTTCCTTCATTTACCCGGAGTACCCCCCATGGCCACTTCTTCATTGGGATTGCAGCAGGTCAAGGTGATCGCCCTGGCCGTGTCCGACAGGGCGAGGGCCGAGCGTTTCTACGGCGAGCTGCTCGGGCTGGCGCCGGCCACCGAGGGCGGCGAGGTGGTGGGTTTCCAGCTGGGGGAGGTGACCCTGCTGCTCAAGGACGACTGGTACGGCCGGCCCACGGCCGAGCCCAATCCGCGCCTCACCCTGGCCTGTGACCATGCCCCGGATACCGAGACCCGGCTGCGGGAGCGGGGCGTAACCATCGCCGATCCGGTGGCGCTGTACGACGATCTCTTTTATATCGGCAGCTTCCTGGACAGCGAAGGCAACAAGCTGTGGTTCTGCTCGCCGCGCTCGTCCTGAGCGCAGGCCGGGCAACCCTATCGTTTTGCGGCCGGCATTTTGACTGCCGGCCTTTCTTTTCTTGTTTCCGGAGCCGACATGAGCAGCCATTACCGTATCGAACTGGCCCAGCCCGCCCATCTGCCCCTGCTGCCGGACATAGAGCGGGCGGCGGCGGCGTTGTTTCCGGACTGGGTGCTCCCGCCCGCCCTCAGGCAGGGGGCGGTATCCCTGCCCCGGCTGGAGCAGGCCCGGGCGGGGCGGCGGCTGTGGGTGGCGCTGTCGCCCCGGGGGGAGCCGGTGGGCTTTACCCTGGCGGAGCCGGGAATGGAGGCGGCCTTTCTGGTGGAGCTGGATGTACACCCGGACCACCAGCGCCTGGGCCTGGGGCGGCGGTTGATCGAGGTGGCCATCGACTGGGCCCGGGCCGGGGGGTACCGCAGCCTCACCCTGACCACCTTCGAACATGTGCCCTGGAACGCCCCCTTTTACGCCCGGCTGGGCTTTCGCTTCCTGGATGACACCGAGCTGGATGAACGGCTGGCGCGGCAGCTGGCCGGCGAGCGGAGCCTGGGGCTTAAGGGCAGGGTGGCCATGGCCCTGGCACTGTAGGGGCGCCGGTGTTAACCGGCAGCAGGCACCGGGGCTATGCTGAAATGAGTCTCAGCTATCCGCCCGTCGCCCAGGAGGCCCCATGCCGCGAGATCCCCAGTCGCTCGAGGAGCCGGTCGTGTTTGAAACGGCGGCGGAGCACGTTTGCACCGATGTGCCGGTGTTCGCCCCCGACTGCCGTGCCGCCGAGGCCCGGCAGGGGCTTACCGAGCGGAGTTACGAATGCGCCAGCCATGTGGTGGTGTGCCGGGACGGCCGGCTCTGCGGCATGGTGCGCATCGAGGATCTGCTGCCCGCCGCCGATCATGTCACCCTGGAAGTGCTGATGGAACAGGATCCGCCCGTGGTGGCACCGGGGGTGGATCAGGAAGTGGTGGCCTGGCGGGCGGTGCGCCATGCGGAGTCGGCCCTCGGCATGGTGGACGGGGAGGGGCGCTTCGTGGGCCTGATCCCGCCCTACCGGATGCTGGCGGTGCTGCTGGCCGAGCACGAGGAGGATCTTACCCGCCTGGGCGGCTTTACCAAAAGCACCGAGGCGGCGCGCTCCTCCAGCGAGGAGCCGGTGCCGCGCCGCTTTCGCCACCGGCTGCCCTGGCTGCTGGTGGGCCTGCTCGGCGCCCTGGTTGCCGCCGATCTGGTCGGCTGGTTCGAATCCCAGCTGCAGCGAACCCTGATGCTGGCCTTCTTTATCCCCGGCCTGGTCTACCTGGCGGACGCGGTGGGCACCCAAACCGAAACCGTGGTGGTGCGCGGCCTTTCGGTGGGCGTGGCCATGCGCGCCATGGTGAGGCGGGAGCTGCTGGCGGGCCTGGCCATCGGCCTGGTGCTGGCGCTGGTGGCCGGCCCGCTGGTGTGGCTGCGCTGGAGCGACCCGACGGTGGCCCTGTGCGTGGCCCTGGCGGTGCTGGCCGCCTGCTCCACCGCCACCATTACCGCCATGGGGCTGCCCTGGCTGCTGTATCGCGCCGGGATGGATCCGGCCTTCGGCAGCGGCCCCCTGGCCACCGTGATCCAGGACTTGTCGACTATTCTTATCTACTTCGCCATCGTCTCCGTCGTGCTCGGCTGAGCCCCGGCCTTCTTGCGGGCACCTCAGCCGGGTTTTCCCCCTTATCTTGCAGGAGGCAAGCATGCCGCGTTTACAGCATAAAACCGCCCTTATCACCGGCGCGGCCCGGGGCATCGGCGAGGCCATGGCCCACGCCTTCGTGGCCGAGGGCGCCCTCGTCTACCTCACCGACATTGACGACGAGCTGGGCCGGGCCCTGGCCGCCGGCCTGGGCGAGCGGGCCCGCTACCGGCGGCTGGATGTACGTCGGGAGGCCGACTGGCAAGCGGTAACCGAAGCCATCCTGGCCGAAGCTGGGGGATTGCAGGTAGTGGTGAACAACGCCGGCATCACCGGCTTCGAGCAGGGGATGGTGGCCCAGGATCCCGAGCATGCCTCCCTGGCCGACTGGCACAGTGTGCACAGCACCAACCTGGACGGCGTTTTCCTCGGCTGCAAGTACGCCATCCGCGCCATGCGCCGCTGCGGCGGCGCGGGCGCCATCATCAACATCTCGTCCCGCTCCGGCCTGGTGGGCATTCCCGGTGCCGCCGCCTACGCCTCCTCCAAGGCGGCGGTGCGCAACCACACCAAGACGGTGGCGCTCTACTGTGCCGAGCAGGGGCTGGCCATCCGCTGCAACTCCATCCACCCGGCGGCCATCCTCACCCCCATGTGGGAGCCGGTGCTGGGCACGGGGCCGGAGCGGGAGCAGCGGCTGCGCGACTTTGTGCAGGACTGCCCCCAGCGCCGCTTCGGCCGCCCGGAGGAGGTGGCGGCCCTGGCGGTGATGCTGGCCTCGGACGAGGTGCCCTACATGACCGGCGCCGAGCTCAACATCGACGGCGGCATACTGGCGGGCTCGGCCGCCAGGCCCGATGCCTGAACCCGGCCTCGGTGTCAGTGACTTTGCAGGCGGGCCCTTAAGGCGCCATCTAAACTTCTCCTATTGTGGCGTGCCCGGCTAAGTACCGGAGCGCGGGGGAGGGAGCATGATCACGGAACAACGGGGCCCGGGATGAAAAAGCTGCTGTGGGTGGGGGTGGGCCTGCTGCTGGTCTTGCCCATCGTCGGCACCCTGGTGCTGATCAAGGCGCTGCAGTTCGGCGCCATGGGCGCGGCCGCGGCCCAGATGCAGATGCCGCCGGAGCCGGTGAACGCCGAACTGGTGCGCGAGGCCGAGTGGCAACCGGAGCTGCAGGCGGTGGGCTCGGTGGTGGCGGTGCAGGGCACGGTGATCCGCACCGAGGCCGAGGGCCTGGTGCGGGAGATCCGCTTCGAGGCCGGGGCCCAGGTCAAGGCCGGCGACGAGCTGGTGCGGCTCGACACCGACATCGAGCGGGCCCAGCTGCGCGAGGCCGAGGCCGCCACCGCCCTGGCGCGGCAGTCCTTTCGGCGGGCCCGGGAGCTGGCTCGTAGCCGCCACATCTCCCAGGGCGAGCTCGACGCCGCCGCCGCCAACCTGCAGCAGGCCGACGCCCGGGCCGACATGATCCGTGCCCTGATCGCCAAGAAGACCCTGAGCGCCCCCTTCGACGGCCGGCTCGGCATCCGCCGCGTCAGCATCGGCCAGTTCCTCGACAAGGGCAGCCCGGTGGTGTCGCTGCATTCCCTCGATCCCGTCTATGTCGAATTTTCCCTGCCCCAGCCGCAACTGGCCGAACTGGCCGGCGGGCTGCCGGTCCGGGTCTGGTCCGACACCTATCCCGAGCGGCCCTTCGAGGGGCGGGTCACCGCCTTCAACCCGGATCTCGATCCCCAGACCCGCAGCGTGCGGGTGCAGGCCACCTTGGCCAATCGCGAGGGGCGGCTGCGCCCGGGCATGTTTGTGTCGGTGCAGCTGTTGCCCGGGCGCACCGAGCAGGTGCTGCTGATCCCTATTACGGCGGTGCAGCACGGCCCCTACGGCGATGCCGTCTTCGTGATCGAGCCGGACGGGCAGGACGAGAATACCCTCAAGGTGCAGCAGCGTCTGGTGCGGCTCGGGGCCAGGCGGGGGGATTTTGTGGTGGTCAGCGAGGGGCTGGCGGCCGGCGAGCGGGTGGTGTCGACCGGGGTGTTCAAGCTGCGCACCGGCATGGCGGTGGTGGTCGACAACCGGCTGGCGCCGGCATTCCGGCTCGATCCCGACCCCGGCAACAGTTGAGCGCGCCGCCATGAAGGCCTTTACCGATCTCTTCATCCACCGGCCGGTGCTGGCGCTGGTGGTCAATATCGTCATCATCATCGCCGGGCTGCAGGCCTGGTGGTCGCTCAGCGTGCGCCAGTATCCCCAGAGCGAGAACGCCGCCGTTATCGTCGCCACCCCCTATGTGGGGGCCAGCGCCGAGGTGGTGCGCGGTTTCGTCACCACCGCCATCGAGGGCGCCATCGCCTCCGCCGACGGCATCGACTATGTGGAGTCGAAGAGCCTGCTCGGGCTGTCGCTGGTCACCGCCCGGCTCAAGCTCAACTATGAGCCGACCAAGGCGCTGGCCGACATTACCGCCAAGGTCAACCAGGTGCGCAACGAACTGCCGGCGGAGGCGGAGCTGCCTTCCATCAGCGTGCAGTCGGCGGACTCCGAGTTCGCCGCCGCCTACCTGAGCTTTTCCTCGTCCAGCCTGTCCCAGAGCGACATCACCGACTACCTGGTGCGGGTGGTGCAGCCCCGGCTGGCGGCCCTGGCCGGGGTGCAGCGGGCCGAGATCTTCGGGGCGCGCACCTTCGCCATGCGGGTCTGGCTGCAGCCGGAGCGGATGGCGGCGCTCAACGTCAGCCCGGCCCAGGTGCGCGCCGCCCTGGCGGCCAACAACTTTATCTCGGCGGTGGGCAGCACCAAGGGCGCCCTGGTGCAGGTGTACCTCACCGCCAACACCGATTTGCATACGGTGGAGCAGTTCCGCCAGCTGGTGATCCGCCGGGAGAACGACACCATAGTGCGGCTGCAGGATCTGGCCGAGGTGGAGCTGGGCGCCGAGGACTACGACACCGAGGTCAGCTTCAACGGCGAAACGGCGGTGTTTATGGGTATCTTCCCCCTGCCCAATACCAACACCATAGAGGTGATCCAGGGGGTGCGGGTCGACCTGGAAGCGCTCGGGCCGGAGCTGCCGCCGGGGCTGGAGGCCCGCCTGGCCTACGACGCCTCCGAATACATCGACAACGCCATCCGCGAGGTGGTGGGCACCCTGATCGACACCCTGAGCATAGTGGTGATCGTTATCTTCCTGTTCCTGGGCTCGGTGCGTTCGGTGCTGGTGCCGGTGGTGGCGATACCGGTGTCGCTGATCGGCGCCGTTTTCCTGATGCAGACCCTGGGCTTCACCCTCAACCTGCTTACCCTGCTGGCCATAGTGCTGTCGGTGGGCCTGGTGGTGGACGACGCCATAGTGGTGGTGGAAAACGTCGAGCGCCACCTGCGCGAGGGGCGCACCCCGCAGGAGGCGGCCCTGGTAGGGGCGAGGGAGCTGATTGGCCCCATTATCACCATGACCATCACCCTGGCGGCGGTTTACATCCCCATCGGCCTGCAGGGCGGGCTTACCGGCGCCCTGTTCCGGGAATTCGCCCTCACCCTGGCCGGGGCCGTCACCATCTCCGGCCTGGTGGCGCTGACCCTGTCGCCGATGATGAGCGCCCGCCTGCTGCGCAGCGCCGAACGGGAGGAGCGGGGCCTGACCGGCTGGGTCAACCACCGCTTCGACTGGCTGCGCGCGCGCTACGGCCGGATGCTGGCCCACAGCCTGAACGGCCGGCCGGCGGTCTATGCCCTGTGGGCGGCGCTCAGCCTGGCGGTGGTGCCCATGTACCTGTTTTCGCCCAAGGAGCTGGCGCCGCTCGAGGATCAGGGCTTTATGTTCGCCATCATCAACAACGCCGCCAACGCCTCGGCGGATCAGAAGATCCACTTCGGCCGGGCGGCGGAGCAGGTGTTCCTCGAGGCGCCCGAGCGGGAGCTGACCTTTCAGATCCTGCTGTCGCCCTCGGACCCTTTCGCCGCGGCCATGGGGGTGGGCGGCTTCAGCGGCATGGTGGTCAGCCCCTGGGGCGAGCGCGAGCGCACCATTTCCGACATAGTGCCCGAGATACAGGCGGGGTTGTCGGCCATTCCCGGCCTGCAGATCTTCGCCGGCCAGCCGCCGGCCCTGCCCGGGGGCAGCAACTTCCCGGTGGAATTCATCATCGCCGCCACCGCCGAGCCGGAGCAGATGCTGGCCTATGCGGAGCGGCTGCAGCAGGTGGCGATGGAAAGCGGCCTGTTCTATTTTCCGCCCGAGATCGATCTCAAGGTCGACCAGCCGCAGACCGAAATTGTGCTCGATCACCAGAAGGTGGCGGCCCTGGGGCTGACCCAGCAGCAGGTGGGCGCCGATCTGGGGGCGGCCCTGGGGGGCAACTACGTCAACCGTTTCAACGTGCGCGGCCGCGCCTACAAGGTGATCCCCCAGCTGGCGCGGGTGGAGCGGCTCAACCCGGAGCAGCTCAAGAACATCCACGTCACCGGCCCCGACGGCGCCCTGGTGCCGCTCAGCGCCTTCGCCACCCTGCGCCACAGCACGGTGCCGCGCTCCCTCAACCGCTTCCAGCAGCTCAATGCCATCAAGCTGTCGGGCATGACCGCGCGGCTGGACGAGGGCCTGGGGGTGCTGGAGCAGGCGGCGCGGGACATACTGCCGGCGGACTACAGCGTCAACTACACCGGCGAGTCGCGCCAGCTGCGCACCGAGGGCGGTCGCTTCCTGCCGGCCCTGGGGCTGGCGGTGCTGATGATCTTCCTGGTGCTGGCGGTGCAGTTCAATTCCTTCCGCGATCCCTTCGTTATCCTGCTGGGCTCGGTGCCCCTGGCCATGTTCGGCGCCCTGGTGTTCACCCTGCTGAAGATGCCCAACCCGGACCTGCCCTACTGGACCGACGGCTGGACCACCACCATGAACATCTATGCCCAGGTGGGGCTGGTGACCCTGGTGGGACTGATCGCCAAGAACGGCATCCTGATCGTGGAGTTCGCCAACAAGCTGCAGGAACGGGGCCTGGCCAAGCGGGCGGCCATCGAGGAGGCGGCCATGACCCGGTTGCGGCCGGTGCTGATGACCTCCATGGCCACGGTGGCGGGGCACTTTCCGCTGATCCTGGTGGACGGCCCCGGGGCGGCGGCGCGCAACTCCATCGGCCTGGTGCTGGTGGGCGGCATGGCCATCGGCACCCTCTTCACCCTGTTCGTGGTGCCCTCGCTCTATATGCTGCTGGCCCGCTCGCATGGCGGCGAGCCCCGGTAGTTGTTTTATTCCGCCGCAAAACCGATCCCTCGTAGGGTCGAATTTATTCGACCGAACCCCGGCGCCGGGATGGTCCATTGAAATGGACCCTACGGCAGGCCCGTGCCGGTGGTTCCCGTAGGGTCGAATTTATTCGACCGAACCCCGGCGCCGGTGCCTCCTATACTGAGGGGATGTACCTTCAACCGGATCCCGGGAGGCCCCATGACCCAGTCACTCCGTTTCGGCGGCGGGCGCAATATCGCGCTCAAGGTTCCGCCCCATCAGTTCGAGGCCACGGTGGCCTTTTACCGCGACGTGCTGGCGCTGCGCCAGGTCGACAAACAGCCGCCGTCGGTGGCCTTCGAGTTCGGCGCCTGCCGGCTGTGGATAGACCAGGTGCCCGGGCTCAGCCAGGCCGAAACCTGGCTCGAGGTGGTCACCAACGATCTCGAGGGCGCCGCCGCACACCTGCAGGCCGCCGGCGTGGTGCGCCGGGACGAGATAGAACCGCTGCCGGAAGGCTTTGCCGCCTTCTGGATAGCCAACCCGGCCCAGATCATCCACCTGCTGTGCCAGGATGAAGCATCCCTGGACTAATCCCCCATCATTGTAAGGGTCCACTTCAGTGGACCAATTAACCACCCGCGGGCGTGCTTGTCCCTTTCCTAACCGGACGGCGGGCACCGCTGCCGCCTGGGCCCTTGCAGACTACCGGACAATAGCTGTCACAAGGGGGCCATGATCCGCTCATGAGCTTTTCTCCCCTTCATATACTTAACGGTGGCTGACAACCCTGCTAACCGCGGCCTACAACAAGGAGTGACGGCAAACAGTGGCCGTTTTGGGCGATATTGCCCATGTCGAACAGGAAGTTGACCATGCGGGAATGCGGAAACATGAAAGTGCTTAACCGGAAGTTGATGATTAATCCGAGGAATTATCATGAACATCTTCAAAAAAGTTCCGCTAGCCATTCTCATAGGAGCAACCCTGCTGCCCGCTTATTCCATGGCCCAGTCGCATATGGGAGGACAGAACACACTGGGCCCCAGCGCGGGCGACAGGGAATTTTCCCTTTCGGGAACCGGCACCAGCAACAAGGACTTCGACAACAGCAGCTTTGGCGTATCGGCTGATTACGGCTGGTACCTGTCGGACAGAATGGTGGCGGGCATTCGCCAGAGCATCAGCTACGCCGACGTTAAAGGCGAGGATCTGTCGGGTGATTTCTGGAACGGCAGTACCCGCGGCTTTGTCGACTACCACTTCGGCCAGGGGGCGGCCCGTCCCTTCGTGGGCGCCACCCTGGGCGCCATCTACGGCGACGGCGTGAAGGATACCGGCACGGCCGGCCTGGAAGTTGGCCTCAAGTACTATGTACTGCCTGCCACCTTTGTGCAGGCCAGGGCCGAATACCAGTTCCTGTTCGACAGTGGCGACAGTGCCAGAGACAACTTCGACAACGGCGCCTGGGCCTATGTGCTGGGCATGGGCATCAATTTCTGATCCGGGTTCCTTGGCAGGGCGGCTGCCCTGCCAAGGCTCCGCCTCGCTATCCCCACGAAAACGGGCATCCAGAACAGCCCCCCACCCATTTCGCAAACCAAAATGCCCGGCATGATAAAGTTTCATTTGAATTCCATGCCGCGCGCGGCAAAATACCCCATGACTACAGGGGAGGAGAGAGGCAAGGTCGCCCGCAAGATCCGGGCGGTAGCATGCCTTATGCCCAGATCCTCCGATCTCGGCCGGGTGTGAACAAGAACGGAGGAAGGGGTTCACTTTAAGTTCCACTACCCTGGCCCTGTGACCAGGGCATTATAGGTTTTATATGCGAATATTTTTTATACTGACCTTGATCTTCTCAGCATTGACTTGTCATGCAGGTGATGACTTATATCGGCTCATGATTCCAGGGAAATACATCCTGGTAGGAAAGGCTTTGGATTCAGAAACTACTTATGTTGGCAAGGTGATCATTGAAGATGACGAGAACGGATTCAAGGTCACACGCATGGTTGCGGATAAGCTGGTTATCGGGAATGGAACAATTGAATCAGCTACGGATGCAAAAGTGTTGCGCATTAGGTTTGTTGAAGACGGCCTAAGTTACGAGCAAACATGTATGGTTGGCTCAGATCTTGACAATTATGCACGAATTAGCTGTTACCTGTATCAGCCTGATATTCAAACTATGGACCCTGGGCTTGAAGTTCTCTTCAATGAGCCTGCCGAAGCATAAGGCATATAACGAACGAGGCCATAAAGTGAGCGTGAAGTAAACCAGGAACCATAACCTTTTGTTAAACGAGCTATGGAATGATGGGCGAGGGGGCTGTCCGAGTACGAGTTTCATGCCATCCATTTATTTATTTTAATTTTTCCTGTTGGTAGTGCTTGTTATCAGACTTCTAACAGTAAGTTAGCCAACCCTGTCTCTGTCTCGAGTGATCTGGAATTAGGGATGATTGTTTAAGATTTAATGGATATAAATATGGGGAATGTATGTTAAGTATTAAAAACCTGAGCGTGACCTTGAAGCTTTGTATAGGCTTTGGGTCGCTGTTATTTTTTGTGCTCTTATTGTCTATGTTTGGGTTCTATGGGTTGAGTAATAATGATGCAACGCTAAAGCGCATCAGTCAGATAGGCAACCTGTTCGACGAGATAGTATTTACCCGTGAAGCCAATTACCAGCAGGCATTGGATGGTGACTATCATAGTACAGAGCTGCACAATCAGCGCCGTCAAATCCTCCAGGATGCCATTAACCAATTGCACACCGACACCCAAACCGGTCGCTGGCCTTCCGAGGACATGGCGGCGGTGGAAAAACTGAAAAGGGATCTGGCGCGCTACCTGAAAGAAAGAGAGGCCGCGCGCACACAGTCCGCACTGCTTGCCGCCAACGGATTGCTGTCCGATCTGCAGGACAACACCAACGAGCTGTATTTCGCCGAGGAGGAGCGTGCCGCCGCCCAGGCTGAGCAAGTCTATTACCTGCTCGTTAGTATCACCCTGGTAACCTTGGCCATGGGCGGCGTGGTGACCCTGGTGATCAGCCGGCAGATTGTGCTGCCCTTGAAGCAAGCCGTTGAAATTTCCCAGCGTATCGCCAAGGGGGATCTGGTGTTGGAGCAGCCGGATGCTAACCGCAGGGATGAATTGGGCGCACTGCTTGCTTCCCTGGCGGTAATGAACGGCAGCCTGCGCACTGTTGTGTCACAGATTGGCTCGGCGTCCTATGAGCTTACGGCCTCGGCCTCTCAATTAACTTCCGTGACCGACCGTACCCAAGAGCGAATTAACGACCAGAAGAATGAAACCTATTTTATCGCCACGGCGATGAGCGAGATTGCCACCACGGTACAGGAGGTGGCACGTAACTCCGAGGATACGGCTACGGCCGCCAAGGGCGCGGCCGAGGAAGTCGTCAACGCCCAGCTATTGTCGCAGCGGGCCATTACCCAGATAGAGTCTCTTGCCTCGGAGATCACGAGCTCGGCCGATTTCATGAACCGGCTGCAGCAGGAGTGCGGGCGTATTGGCAGCATCCTCGACGTGATTAAGGAGGTCGCGGATCAAACCAACCTGCTGGCGCTTAATGCGGCCATCGAGGCCGCTCGTGCCGGCGAAGCCGGCCGGGGCTTTGCCGTGGTGGCGGATGAAGTGCGAAACCTGGCCCAACGCACCCAGGTGTCGTCGAATGAAATCGGCAAGCTGGTTTCGGAGCTCCAGGGCATTGCCGACGAAAGCACGCGCACCATGCAGGAAAGTGTGAAACATACCCAGGCTTCCGTCGCCGCCGTCCGCGACACGGGAGCCGCCCTGGCCGTGATCACCCGGCAGGTATCCGATATTCAGCAAATGAGCGAGCTGATTGCCACTGCTACCGAAGAGCAGGCCACGGTCACCGCCGAGAGCAATGATCGGGTATCGACGGTGCGGCAGTCGGCCGAAGCCTCTGCCACCGCGAGTGCGGAGATTTCTTCTGCCAGCAGCCGGCTGGCGGGGCTGAGCCAAGAGCTGAATGGGTTGGTAAGACATTTTAGCAACTACTGATGCAGTGGCGGGCAACCGGGATCCTATGGGTGTCACCATTGCCCCCCGCTATCCCCGGATAGCGGGGTTGTTCATATAAGCCAGGAGGAAATGATGAAAGGAAAATGCCTTTGCGGCTCGATAGAGGTGGTGGCGACTGACCATAACGAAGTGGGCCTGTGCCACTGCTCCCTGTGCCGGCGCTGGTCGGGCGGCCCCATGTTTGCCGTTCATTGCGGTACTGATGTGGTGTTCAGCGGCGGCCAACCGGCCAGGTACCGCTCATCCGACTGGGCCGAGCGCGGCTTCTGCCCCCAGTGCGGCACCCACCTGTTCTACCATCTGCTGCCCAACGATGAATACATCCTGCCCGCCGGCCTGTTTCAGGAGCAGGATTTCAGCCTGACCAATGAAGTCTTTATCGACGAAAAACCGCCCTATTACGAACTTAAAAATGACACCCGCAAGTTGACCGGGCAGCAGGTGTTCGAGCAGTTTTCGGCCAAAGGCTGATATAAACAAACTGATACAAACAAAGGGATAAAAAATGAAAAGAATAGGATCATACCTCACACTGGCGGTGCTGGCAGGATGCGCCCAATATGCCCCGCAAGAAACGGCTTCTTATACCCCCGCCGCCTGCGTGGGCAGCGCGGCGCTGCCGGCGGCGGTTGCCGGCCAGTTCGACGCCATCGAGGATCCCGTGCTGCTCCAGCAGGCATTGGGCGAGCCCGAGCAGGGAAAACTCTGCCAGGGGCAGGTTTACCGGAGCAAGGCCGACACCCAAGTGGAAATATTCCGGGCCTGGAACAGCACCAACCCCAACAGCCAATACGGGCAATGGTGGGCCTTCAATAAACCCAGCGGCCCGGTCGCGCAATACCGGGCCGATTACGAAATCTGCTACCAATGGTCTCCGCTGGATAAGCTGGCCAGCTGTACCCTCAAAGCCGGGAGCAGGGTGGTCGTCGGCACCGGGCAAAGCGCGAAGTGCTCGGAATACCTGACCTATCCCGTGTCCGAAACCCAGCAGATCTTCATAGTGGATGCCGCCGACGCAGTCGCCGACTGCAGCATCAGCGATGGCATGCTGAGCTGGAATCCCTAGCGTCTTTTCCTGCGCTTACTTGGACTGATTTTTCGGGACCGCATTAACGCAACGGATGGCTGCAATGACAAAAACAAGGGCACGGCTCTACGGCCAGCTGGCACCGGAGGGCTGGGTAAAATTTGGCCTTTCACCAACGAATAAATTGATCTGCCTGCTTATCCTGCTGGCGGCGCTTACCGCGATCATCGAAACCGAAGCCAGCGTCCGGGATACAGCCCCCTTTCTGTTCAATACGTTGGAGGCCTGCTTTGCGATCATCTTCACCATCGAGTATCTGGCGCGCATTTATGCCGCGGGGGAGAATCCGAAGTACGGCGGAATAGCCGGGCGCCTACGCTATATGCTGAGCTGGTGGGCATTGGTGGACTTGCTGGCGATCCTCCCGTTTTTCCTCGGCTTTCTTGCCATCAACAATGCGTTTTTATTACGGCTATTGCGGATTGTCCGCCTGTTGCGCCTTTCCCGTCTGGGGCGTTTCAGCCAGGCCTGGTCGGCACTGGCGGAGGCGGTAAAGGCTCGTATGTACGAACTGCTATTAAGCCTGGGGCTGGCGGGGTTGTTGCTGTTGTTTTCGTCCGCCTGTTTGTATGCGGTTGAAGCGGCACACCAACCGGAGGCCTTTGGCAGCGTGCCTCGGGCCTTGTGGTGGAGCATAGCCACATTGACTACGGTGGGCTATGGTGATGTTACGCCTATCACGGCCTGGGGGAAGCTGTTTGCCGGTGTTACGGCCATTGCCGGCATCGGTCTTATCGCCATGCCCACCGGTATTCTGGCTGCCGCCTGCAGCAATGCTTTCCAGAAAAAAAACGCCAAGGAAGGACAATAAAATGGAGCTACCCGAATATGTCAAACGTGGCGAAGTCGCACGCCTGATCCCCGTTGTTGCCGATACCAATCGAGAACAACGGGCCGCTTCAATCCTGCTGGCCGCCCTGCGTGGTGTTTATGAATTCCGGCAAATGATGCTGGCGTCACTGGGGTTAAGAGTGGGTAACCGGGCCAGCCTGGACGCCTGGACCGAGGTGGTGTTGGAAAACGACGATGTTACCAGCAAGAATGATCGTCCCGATGGTTTGATTGTCCTTGGCACCGGTCGCAAGCACTGGAGCGCCCTGATCGAAGCAAAGATTGGCTCAGCCGAAATCGGTGAAGAACAGCTAAAACATTACTTGCAACAGGCCAAGAAGAACAAGATTGATGCGGTTATCACGATCACCAATCAGTTCGTGGCCATGCCGTCTCACCATCCGGTCAAAGTGCCCAAGTCGCTGCTCAAGGGGGTGGAGCTGTATCATTGGTCATGGATGTATGCTGTGACGCAAGCCACCCTGCTGCTGGAGTCTGGTGAAATCACCTCTCCCGACCAGAAGTTCATTCTTGAGGAAGTGTTGCGTTACCTCAGTCATGATTCCAGCGGAATCACCCGGTTCGATAGCATGAATCGAGAATGGAAAGATGTGGTCGCCAAGGTGAAGAGCGGTGCGGTATTGGGTAAAAGTTCCGAAGAGGTGGAAAACACGGTCTCAAGCTGGCATCAGGAGCAGCGTGATCTTTGTCTGGTCATGAGCCGAAAGCTGAGTCGCCAGGTCAAATTGAAGATTGCCAAGGCCCATCGTACCGATCCGGTACAGCGACTGAAAGATGACTGTGACATTCTTGCCAGGGAAAAGAAGTTGACTTGCTCTCTGGAAATCCCGGATGCCGCGGCCGACCTGAATATAACCGCCGATCTGACCAAACGCACCGTTGTTTGCTCTATGCGGCTTGCAGCACCTCAGGATAGGAAGCGCTCATCGGCCAGGGTCAACTGGTTGGCCAAACAATTGGCCAAGGCCGAGACCGACAATATGTACGTGAAGGCCATCAGGCCCGGTCGGGCCGAGGAGACCCAGGAACCGCTGGCCAAGGTGCTACAGGATGCCAATGCTCTCGACAATGCATCCAGCTCTGTGGTGCCGAGTGCGTTTGAGGTGTTTTATATCGCAGACCTGGGCGCGCGGTTTTCCGGCAACAAGGTATTTATAGAGGAATTGGAAAAAGCCGTACCGCACTTTTATCAGCAAGTGGGGCAAACGCTGCGCGCCTGGGTTGCGCCACCCCCCAAGCTGCAACGGCGTGATCCGGTGGCTCTGGAGCATGAAGAAGATGAAGAAGAGCCAGCCGTCTCCTCTCCATCCTTGCAGGAGCCGAACTAGAGCCGCCTATTCATGCGAATAAATTCGCGTCTACGCCCGGTGAGGCATTAAGCGGCGCGCTTATCGTTATGTACCAATACCCCATTCACGCGAATAAATTCGCGTCTACGCCCGGTGAGGCATTAAGCGGCACTTTTATCGTTATGTACCAATACCCCATTAACGGAGTCTGTGTGAACAACAGCACCCTCATTGTCGGCCTGGCTCAGATCCAGGCCGAGAAAGGCGATCTCGTCAACAACCTGAAGACCCACCTGGAGTTTATTGCGGCCTCTGCCCGGCTGGGGGCGGATCTGGTGGCGTTTCCCGAGCTTTCCCTCACCGGCTATGAGCTGGAGCTGGCGGCGGAACTGGCTTTGGAGGCGGGCTCATCCGTGTTGACCGAGCTGTCCCGGGCGGCGGTGCGGCACCGTATTGTGGTGGTGGCCGGCTGTCCGCTTAAAAACGGAGCGGGCAAGCCCTTTATCGGTGCGGTGATCTGTTTTTCCGATGGGCGGGTGGAGTATTACGCCAAGCAGTATCTGCATCCGGGGGAGGAGCAATATTGTGCTCCCGGTCATCGGAATTATCAGTTTCCGGTCAAGGGCCACCGGGTGGCCCTGGCCATTTGCGCCGACTTTGGCGAGGCCCGGCATGGGCGGGATGCCAAGGCCGCCGGGGCCGGGTTCTATCTGGCCAGTGCCCTGATCTCGGAACAGGGTTTTGCGGCGGACAGCCGGATGCTTTCCTCCCTTGCGGCCCGGTTGGCGGTGCCGGTGCTGTTGTGCAACCATGTCGGGGCCACCGGCGGCTGGGTAGCCTGCGGCAACAGCGGTTTCTGGGATGGTGCCGGCAGGCCGGTGTTTGCGGCCCGGGGCGCAAACACCGGATTGGTGCTCTGTACCCTCGGCGAAGAGCCGCAGGCCGGTCGTTTTTATCCCATCCAGGCTGAGCCGGCTTCCACGGTAAGTCTGTAAGCGCAACAAGTCCTTTATGTCCATCAATACAAGAAAACTCCACCGCCTGCTGGGGCTGCTCCTGCTGCTGCCCCTGTTCGGCTGGGCACTGACCGGCGCGGTGTTCTTTATCAAGCCGGGGTACCAGGGGGCCTATGAGCAGTTGGCGGTCAAGGCCCGGCCGCTGGCGGACGGGATGGAGATCCGCCCCGAGCCCCACTGGCGGCAGGTGCGGCTGGTGGGCACAGTGCTGGGCGCGCATCTGCTGGTCACCACCGAAGGGCCACCGCTGCATCTGCAGCCGGGCAGCCAGCAGCCCTTGCCGCTGCCGGACGAGGCGGGGCTGTGGCGGCTGCTGCAGGATGCCATCTCGGTCAATCCGACCCGTTACGGCGACATCGTAGCGCTTGAAGGCGCTCGTGCCCGCACCAGCACCGGGGTGAGCCTCCACCTGGACTGGAACACGCTAACCCTGCGCCAGCAAGGGTGGGATACCCGGCTTATCAACGGCCTGTACCGGGTGCATTACCTGCAATGGCTGCCCTCGGCGGGGGCCAACCGGATGCTGGGGTTGGCGGGCCTGGCGCTGCTGCTGGCCATGGCGCTGGTGGGATTCCGGCTCTGTTTCCGGAAAAGGAGCTGATTGGCTATCGGTTTCACTTGTCGCTCTCTTGATCCTGTGATTAAGCTTGATCGGGCCCAACAAATAAAAAGCCGGGATTACCGCATAAGGAGCTTGCTCATGTTCAGCAGAAAATCCGCTGCCGATGAAATCATTGATGCCATCAACCACAGCCAGGCCGTTATCCAGTTCGCTCTGGACGGCACCATTCAAAGTGCCAACGATCATTTTCTGGCTCTGACCGGTTATCGGGCCGAGGAAGTGGTGGGCAAGCATCACCGTATTTTTGTGGAGCCGGAAGAGGCTGCCGGCACTGCCTATCAACTGTTTTGGCAACAGTTGCGGGAAGGGCGGGCGCAAACCGCCGAGTTCAAGCGGCTGGGCAAGGGGGGCCGGGAAATCTGGATCCAGGCGTCCTACACCCCTATCATGCACAGCGGCAAGGTCAGCAAAATCATCAAGTTCGCCACCGACGTCACCGAGCAGGTGCTGCAAAAAGCCCACCTGGAGTCGCAGCTGAGGGCCATCCACCGGGCGCAGGCGGTGATCGAGTTCGAGCTGGACGGCACCATCATCACCGCCAACCAGAACTTTCTGGCGCTCATGGGCTACAGCCTGGAGGAGATCCGGGGGCGCCATCATCGTATGTTTGTGGCGCCGGAAGAAGCGCAGGGCGAGGACTATCGCCGGTTCTGGCAGCGGCTCAACGGGGGCGAGTATCAAACCGCCGAATACCGGCGCCTGGCCAGGGACGGGCGGGCGGTGTGGATCCACGCCACCTACAACCCCATCACCACACCCGACGGCAAGATACTGAAAATTGTCAAGTTTGCCAGCGACATCACCGAAGAGGTGCGCCAGCGCAACCAGTTCCGGCTGCTGTCCATGGTGGCCAACGAAACCGACAACGCCGTGGTCATCACCAATAGCGAGCACCGCATTCTCTACGTTAACCAGGGTTTTGCGCGCATGACCGGCTATAGCGCCGACGAGGCGCTGGGCCATGCGCCCCAGGAGTTTCTGGTGGGTGACAGAACGGATCCGGCCACGCGCGAGCGCATCCGTGCCGAGGTGAATGCGCCCAATGCCTTCTACGACGAAATCGAAATCTACCGCAAAAACGGCAGCTCGCTGTGGGTGTCGGTCACCAGCAACCCGGTGTACGAGCAGCAGCAGCACCAGGGCTTTATCGCCATCGTGGCCGATATCACCCAGGTCAAGTCGAACGCGCTGGAGTTCGAAACCCGTTTCCGGGCCATCGGACAGTCCAACCTGCTGGTGGAATGGCTGCCCGAGGGCGGGCTGGCCGACATCAATGATTATCCGCTCAGCCAGTATGGCATTGCGCCCGGGCGTTTCGCCGAGGCCATGCACTCCTGGCAGCACTACCTGAGCCAGCCGCAGCAGCGCCAACTGCTGGATGGCGACAATGTGCGCCAGGAAGTGCAGGTTCGGGTCGCGGGGCGGGAGCTGGGCGTAGACGCCACCTTCTGCGCGGTCAAGGATCCCTACGGGGCCCTGCAGAAGATCATCCTCTACGGTGCCGACATTACCGAGCACCTGGCGGTGGTGCAGTCGAGCCAGTCGGTGATGGAGCAGCTGCTGCGCTCGGGGCAGAGCATCAACGCCATGGTATCCAGCATCAACGCCATTGCCGATCAGACCAACCTGCTGGCGCTCAACGCCGCGATAGAGGCGGCCCGTGCCGGGGATGCCGGGCGGGGCTTTTCGGTGGTGGCCACCGAGGTGCGCACCCTGGCCGGCCGGGCCAGCGACTCGGCCAGCGAAATCAATGCCGTGGTCAGCCAGAACCAGCAGCTGCTCAACAGCCTGTCGCAAACCCTGGCCCGCCTGGGCACAGCGCAAGAGTCGGCCCAGCTGTTGAAGGCGTCCTGATGCAGGTCATTCCCCGGGCCGGCCAGGGGCATCCGCCGGGGCGGAGCATGGGCGTCCTCGGCAACCGGGCAGACCTGTTCTAGGATCAAGTTGTGGTCACCATGGCCCGGCCATATCCGGCGCCATCTGTTGTCCAGCAGGGGCTGATTTTCGGTCGCCGGGGCGGAGTCGTCCGGCGGTACAGGGCATTTCTCAGGGGAGGAGCACGCATGAAAAATATCCGATTGGGCCCTGCCGTCCTGGCGGCGGGCATCCTGCTCGGCGGTTGCGGGGCGGAGGATAGGGGCGTCGAGGACATGGTGGCGAGCCATATGGTGGGCGAGGCGCTGCTGGCCGCTCATTTCGTGGCCGCCGCCGAGCAGGCGGGCATGGAGGCCACGGCCATCAACGCGGTGTTGCAGGAGGTGGCCGCCCAGTCCGGTATCGATGAGTTCTGGATCACCGACTCGCAGGGCCATGCCTATCTGACCAACACGGGCGTGGATTTTACCTTCAGCCCGGATCCGGCGGTGCAGCCGCAGGCCTCGGTATTCTGGCCGCTGCTCGAGGGCACGGAGAGCGTCGTCATCCAGGAGGCCCGGGTGCGCGAGATCGACAACCAGAGCTTCAAGTACGTGGCCGTGGCGGGTGTCGACAAGCCGCGCATCGTGCAGGTCGGCGTTCGGGCCGATAACCTCAAGTAGCCGGCGCCGCAGCGGGCGAAGGCTCCCTTGGGCGGCCTTGAGTTCAACCACAGGCAAAGGAGAACCCCATGAACGAAAAAGAGCTGTACCGGCAAAAGGTGCAGGCCAAGCTGGACGAATGGAAGGCGGAGCTGGACAAACTCAGGGCCCGGGCGTCCGCCGTCGGCGCCGATGCCAGGCTGGGGCTGAACGAGCAGATCCACCGGCTGGAGGCCAAGGTCAAGGAAGGCGAGAAAAAGCTGGCGGAGCTGGCCAACACCAGCGAAGAAGCCTGGGACTCGGTCAAGCACGGCTTCGAGTCCGCCTGGGAGGCGCTCAAGGCCTCCTTCAAGGACGCGGCCGACAAGTTCAAGAAGTGACCATCCGCCAGGGCGGCCGAGGCGCCGGCATGCAGGCAAGCCGTCCGGGCTGCGGCGCAGAGGGAATGAGAGGCCACATCCCCTGGTGGGCGGGGCCCGGCGGTAAAAGCCGGATTTATTGCCGGTTGCGCCTTGCATCGGCCGGGGGCTGGACTATTTGTTTGTCATGGGCCGGCGTTGGTGTCCGGTCCCACCCGCGCCAGGGCGATTGGTGGCGGTAAAGGGCGGTGGCGCCCGCCCCGCACCGAGGACGAGATGATGAACAAATCCGTGTTTACCCGGGGCTGGCTGCTGCCGGCGCTGCTGTTGGCCCTGCTGGGCAGCCCGCCGCTGCCGGCCCAGGAGGCGCCGCCTTCGCTCTATCAACGGCTGGGCGGCCTGGCACCCATTTCGGTGGTGGTGAGCGACTTTATCGAGGTGCTGCTGCCGGACGAGCAGCTCAATGCCAATCCGGCCCTCGATGCCGCCCGCCAGCGGGTGCCCGCGCCTTACCTCAAGTACCATATCACCGCCATGGTGTGCGAGGTGACCGGCGGTCCCTGCAGCTATCACGGCCGGGGCATGAAGGAATCCCATGCCCACCTCAATATCACCGAGGCGGAGTGGCAGCGCATGCTGGTGCTGTTCCAGGAGGTGCTGGCCAGGCACCAGGTACCCGAGCAGGAAACCCGGGAGCTGCTCGACATAGTGGGCAGCACCAAGGCCGATATCGTCGGTACCGCCGCCCAGTAATCTCCCGTCATCCGGGCCGGCCCGCGCCGGCCCTGTCCCATTCCTTCCGTTTCGCTTCAGGCGGCGCCAGTCGTCGCCGGGGCCGCCAGAACATCACCAGGTTGCCGGCCAGGATCAGGCCCAGGCCGGCGAATGCCGGCGCCGTCCAGCGGTAGCCTTCGAACAGGGTGGACAGCCCCAGGGCCACCAGCGGAAACAGCAGGGTGGCGTAGGCGGCGGGGCCGGGACCGATGCGGCCCACCAGGGCGAAGTAGGCGCCAAAGCCCACCACCGAGCCGATGATGGCCAGGTAGAAGAGGGCACCCAGGTAGCGGGGCGAGCTGTCCAGCACCAGGGGCTGGCCGCTCGCCAGCACGATCAGCAGCATGGCCAGGGCGCCGTAGCCCATGGCGTAGGCGTTGGTGGACAGCAGATCCAGCCCCCGTCGCTGGTGGCGCAGGCTCAGCATGTTGCCGAGGGAGAAGCCGTAGGTGCCGAGCAGCGCCAGGCCCAGGCCGAGCAGCACCCCGGGGTTGAAGCCGTCGCGGTGGATGTCGGGCCAGAACAGGCACAGCATGCCCAGCAGCCCCAGGGCACCGGCGGCCAGCAGGCGGCGGGTGATCGGCTGGCGGAAGAAGACCACCCCGTTCAGGGCGTTGAACAGCACCGCCATGGAAAACACCACGGCGTTCAGGCCGCTGCTGATATGGCCGGTGGCGGTGTAGAAGCAGTAGAAGTTCAGGCAGAACACGCACAATCCCTGCAGGGCGCAGAACAGGTGATCCCGCCAGGCCAGGCGGTGCAGCCGGCGGCAGAGGGCCAGCACCAGCAGCAGGGTGAGGGCGGCCAGGGCGAAACGGTAGAATATAGAAACGGTCACCGGTACCTCGCCCAACTGGAAGGTGATGGCCATCCAGGTGGTGCCCCAGATCAGCACGGTCAGCAGGTAAAGCGTCAGGTTCATGGCGGTACTCCTCGTGGACAAGCCGCCATCATGCCCGCCGGTGCCGGTCCGGGCGCCCAGCTTCTTGCGGCCGACTTGCAGATTCTTGCGCTTTTTTGCCGGCAAGGTCCGCCGCCGGCTTGGCCCGGCCGCGCCGGCCCTATACCATCAGGGTTGTTGCCCGAGAGGAAGCCCATGTCGCCCCGTTACCATGTTCACCACTGCCTGAGCCAGCACCAGGCCCAGCTCAAGGACAGCGTCGACCTCGACGACGGCATCGCCCTGGCGCACTGGTACAACGACGACGACTTTATCGAGCTGGAGCGGGCCGAGCACCATACCCTCAGCCTCTACGTGGCCGACGGCTACCAGTCCTACCGCAAAACCGGCGCCGGCTGGCACAACGGCGGGGCGCCGGATCGCTTCTGCCTGATGCCGGGCCAGCACGAGTCCACCTGGGACATCCGCGGGCCCCTGGAGTTCGTGCACCTCTACTTTACCGATGCCCATCTGCGCACCCTGGCCGAGCAGGTGTGGGACAAGTCCCC
This sequence comes from Zobellella iuensis, assembly GCF_016746085.1. Taxonomy (GTDB): domain Bacteria; phylum Pseudomonadota; class Gammaproteobacteria; order Enterobacterales; family Aeromonadaceae; genus Oceanimonas; species Oceanimonas iuensis. The sequence continues at coordinate 375,379 of NZ_JAERTZ010000018.1, read as the reverse complement.
CGCCGGCCTGCTGCTGGAGGAACGCACCTTCGCCGAGGACGAGCGCATCAAGGCGCTCTACCGCCAGTTCCTGCTGGCCTGCGACTGGCGGGACAACAGCGAGCGCCTGGCGCTCAGCAGCGCCGTCACCCTGCTGCTCACCCAGTTGCTCAAGGGCTATACCCAGTATCGCTGGCAGGCGCCGGCGGTCCGGGGAGGTCTGGCGCCGGCCCAGCTGCGGCGGGTAAAGGACTATATCGAGGCCCACCTGGATCAGCCCCTGCCGCTGAAGGCGCTGGCCGGGGAGGCCTGCCTCAGCGAGTACCATTTCGCCCGCATGTTCAAACAGTCCGAGGGCTTGCCGCCGCACCAGTACGTGCTGGCCCGGCGCCTGCTGCGGGCCGAGCAGTTGTTGCGCCACAGCGCCTTGCCGCTCACCGAGGTCGCCCTGGCCTGCGGCTTCGGCTCCGCCAGCCATCTGGCCCACCGCTTCCGCCAGAGCCGGGGCCTGCCGCCCTCGGCCTTGCGCGGCTAGGGGCAAGCGGGCGCCCGGCGTGCAAAAAACTGTCGCGCTCAGTCCGCCCCGGGCGTCAATCCCCTGTTTTTGAGATGGAAAGGGTATCAATCGAATCTTATTGATGCGACCCTCGGCCCCGCGGGTGTGACCCGTACGCAAGGGGCGCCGCCCCCATGGAGTTTTTCTCTGATAAGGAGTATTGCAATGAGGTTGATGGGTATTATTGTCGTGTCCGCCGTACTGGCCGGTTGTGCCGCCGAGGACGGGCGCCAGGTGCAGCGGGTGCAGGAGCCGGTGTGTCACTCTCCCACCGAGCAGGAAGTGGCCGCTCTGTTCGAACGCTGGAACCAGTCCCTGCTCAGCGGTGATCCGGCGCTGGTGGTGGCCAATTACGCCGAGGACGCCATCCTGCTGCCCACGGTGTCCAACCAGCCGCGGCTGACCCAGGCGGAGCGGCAGGACTATTTCGAGCATTTCCTGGCGGACCGGCCCTCGGGGCGGATCGATCTGCGCCGGATTGAGACCGGTTGCAACAGTGCCGTCGACGCCGGTCTCTATACCTTCACCTTCGCCCGCACCGGCGCCAGCGTCAGCGGCCGTTACAGCTACAGTTACCGCTGGGATGGCGAGCAGTGGCTGATCACCAGCCACCACTCCTCGAAAATGCCGGAAAACCACTGATCCGCACCGCAGGAGCGCCCGCACACGCAGCCATTCGCGTTTACGAGGACGGCTGTTCCCCGGCCGGCGGCCGGCGGTAAATCCGCACCCGGTCGCGGCCCTCGGCCTTGGCCCGGTACAGGGCTTCATCGGCGCGGCGCACTATCTGCTCCCAGCCCAGGCCCGGGCCGCCGGCCACCCCTATGCTGGCGCTGATGCTGAGGGTTTGCTCTCCCCCCAGCCGTACCCTGTGATGGCGAATGGCCCGGCGCAGGCGGCGGGCCAGCAGGGCCGCCTCGCTCAGGCGGTAGCCCTCGATCAACACCGCGAATTCCTCGCCGCCGTAGCGGCCCAGGTGATCATCCTGGCGCAGCTGGGCACGCATCAGCTCGGCCAGCTCGCGCAGTACCTGATCGCCGGCCGGGTGGCCATGGCCGTCGTTGATCGACTTGAAGTGATCGATGTCGAGCAGGATCAGGTGGGGGCAGTCCTGGCGCCGGGGGCTGGCCGCCGCCCGTTCGCCCAGCTCGTCGAGGGCGCGCCGGTTGAGCAGGCCGGTCAGGCCGTCGGTCAGGGCCAGCTGCTCCAGCTCCCGGGTGAGCCGCCCCCGTTCCATCAGCCGCTCCGATACCATGGCCATGGCATGGTACAGCCGGCGGACCTCGCCGGCCTCACCGGGCCGGGGGTGGGGCAGGGCGGGTGCGCCGTCGGCCAGGGTCACCACGGCGTCGGCCGCCCGCAGCAGGGGGCCGAACAACCGCCGCTGTACCGCCAGCACCAGGCCGGCCAGCAGGCAGAGCGAGAGCAGGGTGGTCAGCCCCAGCGTGGCCAGGGCCTGCAGCGCCCTGTGCTCGCGCTGCTCGAACTCCCGTACCGTCAGTGCCAGCAGCCGCTCGCGCAGCGCCTCCAGCGGCTGCATGGTGGCCACGTAGCGGTCGGTGAAGCGCACGGCGTCGAGCGAGTAGCCTCCGGCGGCGGGTGCCTCCGCCAGCAGGCGGTCGACCAGGCCGAGCCCGTCGCCGAAGTAGCGGATTTCCGCCTGCTGGCGTAATTGGCGGAACTCGGCGTCGAGCGGCAGGGCCTCGGCACTCGGCCTGAGCAGCGCCCAGAGTTCGAGCAGGCGGCCGCGGGTGATCTGGCCCTCGATGCGGTTACGCAAGGGGATGGGCTCGCCCGCCGCCAGGGGGGCGATCAGGTAGGAGCCGAGCCGGCCGGCGTACTCGCGCAGGTTGCCCAGCATCATGGTCTTGAACAGGGGGGCGGTCAGCTCCTGGTCCCGGCGCATCAGCTCGGTGGCCTGCCACTGGATCAGGCCGAAGTAGCTGTCCCAGGCCGCGAACATGGCCTCGATGGCGGCCTGGATGTCGTCATCACGGCGGGCGCCGGCGGCTTGTGCCGCCACCCTGTCCACCGCCCGGCGGCCGGCATCGAGCCGGGCATGCACCGCCGCCAGCAGCTCGGGAGGAAAGGCGCCCAGCTCCAGCCGGTGCAGGTGGTCGTCCGTCTGCCGGCGCAGCTGCTCGAGCCATGCCCGGGCCCGGGGCCGTTGTGCCTCGTCGGCGCTCATCAGGGCGTTGGCCGGCCCGCGCTCGGCGGAGATCAGGTTGGCGGCCTCGAAGACGGTGGTGAACTGGCGGATGTCCCGGGCGTTATGCCGGGCCTGGAGGAAGCCGTCGACGGAGCGGTAGAGGGTGGTGCCCGCCAGTATGGCGGTGCACAGGGCCGCCACCAGGGCCATGCACCAGAGCTTCCATTTCAGGCTGTGTCGTATCGTGGTATCCGGCATCTTGACTCGGGTATGGGAGCCGGGCGCGGAGCCCGGAGAGATGGCCCGGACGGGTCCGGGCCGGCACTGTGGCTCAGGGCGCTTCGCCCAGCTCCGCGGCCAACTGGTCGGCCACTTGCTCCCAGGCGGCGCCCAGGGCGCGCACCAGGGCGGGGTAGCCGTCGTCGGCCAGGGGCTGTTCGGCGCTGAAGGCGGCCTGGGCCAGCAGGCGGCCGTTGCCGTCCAGCAACTGCCACTGGCCCTCGGCCAGGGCGACGCCGTCGAAGCGGCCCTGGAAGCGGCTCACCTGCACCCGCAGGTCGCGTACCGGCGCGCCCTCCAGCAGCGGCTGGCCGCGGCCCACCACCTGGGCCCGGGGCAGGGCGCGGCCGAGCCGTTCCTGCAATACCCGCTGCAACTGGCCGGCGATGTCCTCGGCCCAGAGGTGCTGGCGCGCCTGGTACACCTCGATGTCGTTCAGCTGCATCACTATGCCCTCGCTGTCCAGGTGGCCGGCCAGCCGCACCGGCGCCACCTGTATGGCCAGGCGGCGTTCAAACTGCCGCTCCGGCGCCGTGCTCGGCAGCAGGTAGCTGGCGCCGCCGGGCTGGCTGCCGGCACAGCCGGCCAGGCCGAGCAGGGCGGCCAGCAGCAGGGCCGGCAGGGGGCGGGTGCTCATTCTCATTTCGGGGCCCTCGGTTGTGGGTCTTCGGTCAGTTTCTTGTCAAAGATCAGGGCGTTGGGCTGATCGCTCAGGGTGCGCACCACCGGCTGCAGCTCGCGCATCAGCTTCTCCAGCCGGGACAGGGTCTGGGTCAGCTCGTCGTAGCCCTGGGAGTCGGGGGCGAAGCCCTGCAGGGTGTCGCGCAGCTGGCGCAGGGTGGCGTTGGCGTTTTCCGGCAGCTGGCCGGTGGCCGGATCGGCCAGCAGCGCATCCACCGAGGCGGCGATGCCGCTGACTTTCGCCATGGTCTGCTGGGTGGTGGCCAGGGTGTCGTTGAGGGTGCTCAGTATCGGCTCCACGTCCAGGTTGTTCAGCTTGTCCAGCAGGTTGGACACCTTCTGCTCGATCTGGGCGAAGCTGCCGGAGGTGGTGGGGAACACCGGCCGCTCCACGAAGCTCATGCGCTGGAAGGGCACCACGTCCTGGTGGAAGTTGAGATCCACGAACAGGGCGCCGGTGAGCAGGTTGCCGGCCTTGAGCGAGGCGCGCAGGCCGTTGCCGAACATCCGTTCCAGCCGCTGGTACCACTGCTCTATGTCGATCTCCTGCTGTTCCTCGTCGAAGCGCTGGGGCTCGATGCGGATCAGCACCGGAATGGCGAAGCGGCTGAGGGAGTCGGGCTGGGGCGCGCTGAAGTTCCAGGGCACGCTGACCACGGTACCGATGCGCACGCCGCGGTATTCCACCGGGGCGCCGGGGCTCAGGCCCCGCACCGTGTCATCCACCAGCAGCACGTATTCCAGATACTGGTTGTAGCTGCCTTCGTAGGCGCTGTCTTCGTCCGGGAACAGCACATAGCTGGCACCCGGCTTGGCGGGGCGGCCCATGGCGGCGTTCTCCGCGACCCCGAAGGTGACGCCACCGCCGATCAGGGATTCAAGCGATGCCACATTGATCCGAAAGCCCTGGGAGTCCAGCCGTACATCCACCCCGGAGGTGCTCCAGAAGCGGGTGGTGCTGGTGACCAGGGTTTCGTAGGGCGACTGGATATAGAGCTGGTGGCGCATTTCCCGTTTCTTGGGATCGAAATGGCTGTCTTCCACCCGGCCCACGGTGTAGCCCTGGTAGCTGACGGGATCGCCGGTGCTGATGGCGTTGCCCACTTGGCTGACCAGGGTGATGCGCAGGCCGGGGGCGTCGGGGGAGGCCACCGGCGGCTGCTCCAGCACGGTGAAGGTGCGCTGGGCCTGGTCGCCGCTGCCCGGCAGCAGCTGGATATAGGCGCCCGAGAGCACGGTGCCCAGGCCGCTGATCCCCTCCCGGCCGATGCGCGGCTTGACCACCCAGAAACGGGTGTCGCTGTTGAGCATGGCTTCCGCCTGGGGGCTCATGCGGGCGGTGATCTCCGCGTGGGCCAGATCGTCCGACAGGTTCACCCGCTCCACCCGACCCACTTCCACGTTGCGGGTCTTGATCAGGGTCTTGCCCGCCTCTATGCCTTCGGCGTTGTCCATGATCAGGGTGATGGAGGGCCCCAGTTTGCTGAGGTTGTCGTAGATCATCCAGGCGCCGATCAGCACGGCCACTAGGGGCACTATCCAGATGGGCGAGAGGGATCTTTGGGTCCGGCGTTCGGCACGCAGGCTGTCAGGCATGGTCGTGTTCCTTGCAGGCGTTGGGGTGGCCGTCATCCGGCCGGTCGGAATGAGTATCGGAGGCGGTGCCGGCCCAGATGGCCCTGGGATCGAACACCATGGCGGCCAGCATGGTCAGCACCACCACGGCGGCGAAGGCCAGGGCGGCGGGGCCGGGCTCGATGGACATCAGGGAGCCGCTGCGGATCAGCGCCACCAGAATGGCGACCACGAACACGTCCACCATGGACCAGCGGCCGATAAACTCGGTGACGCGATACAGCCGGATACGGGTCAGGCGGTCGAAGGCGTCCTGGCGGCGGCTCACCACGTAACAGAGCCACAGCAGCGCCAGCATCTTGCTCACCGGCACCAGCACGCTGGCGGTAAAGATGATAAGGGCGATGGGCCAGTCGCCGTGCTGGATAAACAACAGTACCCCGCCCATGATGGTGGAGGGCAGGCTGCTGCCGAGCGAGGTGGTGATCATGATGGGGTAGAGGTTGGCCGGCAGATACATGATGAGCGAGGCGGCCAGCAGCGCCAGGGTGGCCTGGTTGCGCACCCCCCGGTAGGGGTGCAGCGGCTCGTCGCAGCGCAGGCAGCGGCCCTTGCCGCTTGTCGGCAGGCGGTTCACCAGGCCGCAGGTATGGCAGCCGGTCAGGCCCTGCTCGGCGGCGGTGATGCCGGTGCGGCTGCCTTCCGGCGCCATCGGCTCCCGGTCGAGGGAAAACCACAGCCAGTCGCTGTCGATGGACTGGGTGGTGAACAGCAGCAGCAGGGCGTAGGCACAGAAGGTCCAGAACGACAGCCCCAGCTCGATATGGGCCATGCCCATCACCTTGATCAGGCTCACCAGGGTGCCGATCACGAAAACATCCGCCATCATCCAGGGGGTAACGTGGCGCAGGGTGCGGGCAATCTGGCGGCTGCGGGGCAACGGCCGGCGCAACAGCACCCCCAGGCACAGCCAGGCCACACAGCACAGGTAAATCGCCGGCAGCACTATCACCGTCAGCAGCACGCACAGGGCCACCAGCGGCTGGTGCAGGCCGATCAGGGTGGAGGCGGTGGCGGTCAGCTCTATCCGGTTGCCGATGCCGCTGAGATCGAAGCCGACGAAGGGAAAGGCGACAGACAGCCCCAGGGTGAGCAGGGTGGCCAGGCTGAGCGCCAGGCTGCGCTCGGCCGGGTTGGCGTGGCGGCGCACCAGGGTGTGGCCGCAGCGCGGGCACTCGGCTTTCTCCCCCGCTTTCAGCGGCGGCAATGCCACCAGCAGGTCGCACTCGTGGCAGGCACGCAAACGGCGCCGGGACACGGAATGACGCCGGTGCCGGCGGGGGTTGGCTGCCCCGCCGGGTGCGGGAACTGTATTATGTTCAGTCAATATGACCTTGTACCTCTGAATACCGCCTATGAGTGGTTGATACTACGATAATTTTGCCTGCTTAATAAAGGACAACCGGGGCCGGTGCCCCGGTGTTTCAGGGGGCCATGGCGATATGCGCCGGGCCGGTGCCGAGGCGTGCGGTTTTTTTGTCGGAAACCAGAGCCGTTTACTTGACGAATATTGACAAATGATGAAAATGACGCCACCAGCGCGCTGGTGGTAGCGCCCTCGAATGGTTTCAGCCGACCCTGTTCGGCCAAGGATTGGCCCGAATGATGACATGGAGTAACCGCATTGCAGCTTCCCCGCTATCCTGATGACGAGGCCCGCCGGCTGCAGTTGCTCCGGGATCTGGCCGTGCTGGATACCGGGCCGGAAGAAGGGTTTGACGCCCTGACCCGGCTGGCGGCGGAGATCAGCGGCTGCCGGATTGCCCTGATCACCCTGGTCGACCGGCAGCGGCAGTGGTTCAAGTCCCGCCACGGGCTGGACGTCAGGCAGAGCCCGCGGGAGATCAGCTTCTGCGGCCATGCCATATTGCAGCGGCAGCCCCTGGTGGTGCAGGATGCCGCCCTGGATCCGCGCTTTCGGCAGAGCCCGCTGGTGGCTCGTCAATCCGTTCGTTTCTATGTCGGTATTCCCCTGTTGGTGCAAACCGGCGTCAGCGCCGTGGGCACCCTGTGCGTGGCCGATCCCGACCCCCGGCCCCAGGGGCTGAGCGAATTGCAGCTGCTGCAGCTGGCCACCCTGGCCGAGCTGGTGTGCGAGCGGCTGCGCAGCCGCCTGATCATCCGCCGCCTGCGGGAGTCGGAGCGGGTGCGCAACCGCCAGTCGCAACTGCTGGAGGCGATCAAGCGCGCATCCGGTATCGGCTTTGCGCTGCTGGATCAGGCCGGCAGCATCGTCGAGCTCAACGAAAAGGTTGCCAGCATCCTGGAGCAGACGGCCGAGGCCCTCAAGGGGGCCGATCCCCTGGCCCTGACCCTGCCGGCGGCCAGGACGAGCGTGGCACGGATGATCAACAGCTGCCTGGCGCAGGGGCTGAGGGTGAAGGGGGACTGGCCCTTGCTGGACAAACAGGGGGCGCTGCGCATCGCCGGGGTGAATGCCGAACGGCTGTGGCTGGATGAGCAGCCCTACCTGTTTTGTGTGGTCACGGATAAAACCCAGGAGCGGCTAGAGGAAACGCTGCGCGACACTCAGGCCCATACCCTGCGCGAAGTGACCCTGGAAAATACCCTGACCGAAATTCTGGCCTCCATCGGCAACGCCATCGTTTATCACCGGCCCGGAGCCCGTGTGCTGATCAGCCACCTCACCGACAACAGCCTGGATACCGAGTATGTCTCTCACCCGGAGCTGGCCAGGGTTGCGCTGCCGCCCCTCAATGGCACCCGGCCGGTATTTTACGGGGTGGAGCAGACTCCCTTTGTCCGGCACGATACGGCAACGGGGGCCTGGTGGCGGTTCCCGGTACTGAGCGAAGATCGGTGGCGGATCCTGGGGGACATGTGGATTTTGCCCCGGCAAGCCACCCGTCCTTCCGCGTCTGAAGCCGCTTTTCTGGAAGCGCTGGCCCGGGTGGCGGGTTTTGCCATGGAGCGGCAGGACCAGTGGAAGGCCCTGCGGGAAAGAGCCGAGTACGATGCCCTGACCGGGCTGGCCAACCGCACCCTGCTGGGGGAGCAACTGGCCCAGGCGCTGAGCACGGCCGCCGAGCACCGGCGGCAGGTGGCGCTGTTGTTTATCGACCTCGATGACTTCAAGCGGGTGAACGACAGCCACGGCCACCATGCCGGCGACAAGGTGCTCACCTGCCTGGCGGAGCGAATGAGCGAGACGCTGCGCAAGTCCGACACCATCGCCCGCCTGGGCGGCGATGAATTTGTGGTGGTGCTGCCGGAGGTCGATTTGGCCACGGCACAGCGGGTGGCGCAAAAACTGCTGGCGGTGCTCCGCCAGCCGGTGCGCTGGGAAGCCGCCGTGCTGCCGGTCAGCCTGAGCATCGGGCTTATCCTGTCCCGTCCCGGTGAGCTGGATGAACAGGCCCTGATCCAGCGGGCCGACGCCGCCATGTACCGCGCCAAGCAGGCGGGGAAAAACCAGCTGGTGGTCCTGCCCGCCTGAACCGCGGGTGCCCTGGTCCGGGACCCCGTGAGCGGGCCGTTTTTTCTGCCAAAGATTCGTTCATATCCATTTCAAACGGTTGTGTTTTCTCTATAATGCCTAGCTTGTTGCAATTTTAAGCCGTTTCCGGAATGTATTAATGACTCAAGCCAAAGCCATGACCGTGCTGCTGGTCGACGACAGCAGAGTAGCCCGTCTCAGCCTGATGCGTCAGTTGCAAAGCTTGCCGCTGTCGCTGGATATCCTGGAGGCCGCCTCGGCCGATGACGCCCTGGCGCTGATGCAGGAGCGCCAGGCCGACGTGGCGCTGATCGACTTCAATATGCCGGGTCGCGATGGTATCGAGCTGGCCGGCCTCTTTCGGCAGAGCCACCCGCAGATGAAACTGGCCCTGGTCACCGCCAATATCCAGGATGCCCTGGTGAAACGGGCCCGGGAGCTGGATATGACGTTTCTGGCCAAACCCGCCAGCCTGGAAGGCCTGGCCCGTTTCTTAGAGGTAGCCGAATGACCCTAACCCTGACTGCCGATGAACATGATGTCATTGTCGAGCTGATGAACATTGGCGTCGGGCGGGCGGCCAGCGCGCTGTCGCAACTGGTGCAGGACGAGGTGTTGCTGTCGGTGCCCCAGTTGCAGTTTTTGTCTCCGGCCGAGGCTAGGGAAATTTTCTGCCGCTCCATGCCCGGCTTGCTGGCCGGCGTGATCCAGGGCTTTCGGGGCTTTATGAGCGGCCGGGCCGCGCTGTTGTTTCCCGAAGAGCGCAGCCTGGAGCTGGTCCGGGCCATGCTCGGGGCGGATCTGTCCGCCGACGAGATTTCCGAGCTGGAGCAGGAAACCCTGGCCGAACTCGGCAATATCCTGCTCAACAACTGCCTGGCGACCCTGGCCAATATGCTCAGCCAGCAGATCCAGACCGATCTGCCCCAGGCGTTCAATGTCGATACCCCTCACTTGCTGAACCGGCTGTCGCTGGATACGAATGGCGACGACTCCATGATCATGCTGGTACAGATAGATTTCAGCCTGCGTGAAAGCGCCCTGCAGGGGTATCTGGCGTTTCTGATCGACGTCCATTCGGCGGACACCTTTATCGAGGCGTTGCGCTGTTATCTGGCCGAGCTCGAGTGAGGACAGCCGCCATGAATGCCGCCTTGGGCCAGGTGAACGGGCTGAGCATGATCACCCTGGATCATATTGAATGTGGCGTTATCCTCCTCGACCAGGAGCGGCGGGTCCGTTTCTGGAACCATTGGCTGGAGCAGCACAGCGGCATCGCTGCCGGCGAGGCCGCCGGTCGCCGGCTGGAGCAGCTGTTTGGCGAGCTGCCGGCGGTACTGCTGGATGCGGTAGGCGACGCCTGCGAGCACCGGCTGTCGCGGCTGTTGTCTCACCAACTGCATCCGCAACTGCTGCCGTTGCGTCGCCAGGCGTCGTCCGGGGCGGGCAGCCCGCTGTTCCATTCCATGCTGTTGCGGCCCCTGGCGGAGAGTGACGGACTGACCCTGGTGCAGTTGCACGACATCACCAATGCGGTGCGGCGCGAGCGTCACCTGCGCGACAAGGAGCAGGCGCTGCGCAAGGTGCACCAGACCCTGTCCGAAGAAAAACAGTTTATCGACACGGTATTGAAAACCATCAGCGCCCTGGTGGTGGTCACCGATACCTATGGGCGTATCATCAGCATCAACCGCAGCTGTGAGCAGCAGACCGGCTTCAGCGAGGAGGAAGTGCGGGGCCAGCCGCTGAAGGTGCTGTTCAGCATCGATCTTCTCTTCAACAACCTGGTCGACGGCCCCCGGGAGTACGAGGAGCCCCGGCCCTTCGTCTGCCGCATGCACAATGCGGCGGGGGAACAGATACATATCCGCTGGACGGTGAAATGCGTCGGCGATGCCGGTCAGCCCCCCCGTTACCTGATCTATACCGGCCAGGACATCACCGAGCGGGAGCGGGCCGATGCCTTGCTGCGCCTGGAGCGGGAGATCCTGGAAATGGCCACCGCCGGCGAGCAGCCGGACAAAACCCTGGATCATATCTGCCTGGCGCTGGAGCGGCAGCTGGAGCAGTGCCGGGTGGCGGTGCTGCGATGGGCGGCGGATGACCGCCTGCAGGTCAGCAACGGCCCCTCCCTGCCGGAAGACTTTTGCCGCCGCCTGGCCGAGTTGCAGACCGACAGCCTGCTGAGCATACTGCAGCCGGGGCTGCAAAGCGGCCGGCTGCAGGTGTTCGTGGCCGAAGGTTCGGCGTTCCGCTGGCAGCCCTGGCTGGCGCTGGCGCAAGACCATGACATGGCCGGTTGCTGGCTGATGCCCATTCACGACAGCGCCCGTGCGCAGCAGACTCTCTTCGCGGTGTTTCCCCGTCAACGCATCCATCCGTCGGCCCATGAACAGATGGTGATCCAGCGTATCGCCCACCTGACGTCATTGATCCTGGAGCGTCACCTGCAGCAGGAGCGGATCCGCTACCTGGCCCTGCACGATCCCCTGACCGGCCTGGCCAACCGCAGCCTGCTCAACGAACAGCTGCTGCGCGGCATTCACCGGGGCCGCCGGGAACAGCAGCCGTTCGCGCTGCTGTTTATCGATCTGGATGGCTTCAAGGCGCTCAACGACACCCATGGCCACGACGCGGGCGACGCCTACCTGGCCGCCCTCGGTCACCGCCTGAAAACCAATTTGCGGGCCACCGACTGTTGTGCCCGGACCGGCGGCGATGAATTCGTGGTGTTGCTGGAGGCGGTGGCCGACGAAGCCTCGGCCCGGCGCATCGCCGAAACCCTATTACGGCTGCTGTCCACGCCGCTGGACTGGAGCGGGCATGCCCTGCAGGTGTCGGCCTCCATCGGCATCGCGCTCTATCCGGAAGACGGCGACAGCGCCGACGCCCTGCTGACCCGGGCGGATAACGCCATGTACGGCGCCAAGGCCAGGGGCAAGGGCTGCATAGAGCGGCTGCGGGGATAAGCCGCGCTGCCGTTGAGGGAGTGAATGAGCCCCCGGGATCGCTCCTGGCGGGCGCCAAGCAATTGAACCGTCGGAGAGCGGGGAGCCGAGCATGATGACACTGACGACCGGCCAGGGATGGCGATGGCTGCATGCCCTGAGCGGGCATCCGGCCTGGCGCTGGTGCGCCCTGGGCGGGCTCGCCCTGATCTTTGCCGCCGATGGCCAGACCCAGCTCGGCTTTGCCCATGGCAGCCTGTATCCGCCCGTCATCCTGCTGGCCCTGTTTACCGGCAGTACCGGCTTCGTGCTCGCCATTGCGCTGGCGGCGGCCGGCCTGACCGTGGCGGGCATTTTCATATCCCCGGCCGCGCCAGCGGAGTTTGCCCCTGTGTTCGTGCTGGCCAACCGCGTGCTTGCCCTGGCGGGCATAGGCCTGAGCTGCCTCCTTTCCGTCGCCATTATCCACTACCTGCAACAGGTGCAGTCGGCCTATCGGGCACAGCTGCGGAGCCGGCGGGAGTCGGAACGGCTGGCCGGGCGCCTGAGCAGCATCCTGGAATGCATGACAGAGGCGTTCTTTATCCTGGACGAGAAACAGAGGGTCGTCTTCGCCAACCGGAAGGCGGAACTGCTGCTGGGCACGGCGTCTCGGCCCATGCTGGGCCAGCCGCTGGTGGCCGTCTTCCCCCAGTTGCAGCTGTTGCTGGCGTCCGACCGGACGGAGGGAGAAGCCGAGCTCTTTTATCCCCGATGCGAGCGCTGGCTGGCATGCCACTATGTGCGCACCGGCGAGGGCCTGGCCCTGTCGCTGCAGGACAGTACCGAGCGCAAGCGCAACGAGCAGATCCAGTTGACCGAGGCCCGGGCGCTGCAGATGATCTACGAAGGCGCCAACCGGCACGAGGTGCTGACCCGGATAGTGCTGGGTATTGAGCAGGTATTGCCCAATACCCTGGCGTCGGTGCTGTTGCTGGACGAAGACGGCATCCACCTGCGCGAAGGGGCGGCTCCCAGCCTGCCCGAGAGTTACAATCAGGCGGTGTACGGCCAGCCCATCGGGCCCGAGGCCGGTTCCTGCGGCACCGCCATGTACCGGCGCCAGCCGGTGATCGTGGAAGACATCGCGACCGATCCCCTGTGGACGGCCTACCAGGAGCCGGCTCTGGCCCATGGGCTGCGGGCCTGCTGGTCCATTCCGGTGCTGGACGGCGAGGGCCGGGTATTGGCCAGTTTTGCCCTCTATCACCATAGTCCCAAGGCGCCTACCGAGGCTGACCTTACCCTGATCGGCCGTACCGGCCATATCGTCGGGCTGGCGCTGGAGCGCTACCGGCAGGAAGCCACCCTGCGCTCCCTGGAGGAGCAGTTGCGCCATGCCCAGCGGATGGAGGCCGTGGGCCAGCTGACCGGCGGTATCGCCCATGACTTCAACAACCTGCTGACGGTGATCCTGGGCAACGGCGAACTGCTGCAGGAACAGCTGGCGCGGGAGCCGGCGCTGGCCGAGCTGGCGCGGATGATGGTGACGGCCGCTCAGCGGGGGGCGGATCTGACCCATCGGCTGCTGGCCTTTGCCCGCCGTCAGGCGCTGGAGCCCAGGGTGATCCAGGTCAACGAGCTGGTCGAGGGCATGGGCCCGCTGCTGACCCGGGCCCTGGGCCAGCATATCAGCATGGAACTGCGGCCGTCCGCCGGGCTCGGGCCGGCGCTGGTGGATCCGGGCCAGCTGGAAAGCGCCCTGCTCAATCTTTGCCTCAATGCCCGGGACGCCATGCCCGAAGGCGGGCGACTGACCCTGGAAACCGCCGATATTCGGCTGGACCGGGATTATGCCGCCAGCCATGCGGAGGTGGCGCCCGGCCACTATGTGCTGCTGGCGGTATCGGATACCGGCAGCGGTATTCCCCCCGAACACCTGGGGCGGATTTTCGAGCCCTTCTTCACCACCAAGGAAAAGGGCAAGGGCTCGGGGTTGGGCCTGTCCATGGTGTTCGGCTTTATCCGCCAGACCAACGGTCATATCAGCGTCTATTCCGAACTCGGTATCGGTACCGTGGTGAAAATGTACCTGCCCAGGGCCGAAACCGGGGCGCGCGAGGCGGAGCCGGCGGATAACATGGTGCCGGTGCAGCATGGTGGCGGCGAATGCATCCTGCTGGTAGAGGATGATGAGCTGGTTCGCCGGTATGCGGAGGAGCAGCTGCTGGGCCACGGATTCCGGGTGCTGAGCACCGGCAACGGCCATGATGCGCTGGCCCTGCTGCGGCAGAGAGATGACATCGATTTGCTGTTTACCGATGTGGTGATGCCCGGCGGCCTGGGAGGGGCCGAGCTGGCGGCCAGGGCGAGAGCACTCAGGCCGGAGCTCAAGGTGCTGTTCACTTCGGGCTACACTGAGAATGCCATTGTCCATCAGGGGCGCCTGGAGCAGGGGGTGCTGCTGCTGGGGAAACCCTACCGGCGGGCGGAGCTGATGGCGAAGGTTCGCCAGGCGATTGATCATTCATAACAAAGATGCGCGGTTTCCTTATGAGCAAGACACGGCTGTTAATCCTGGATGATGACCCCATGACCGGGCAGACCCTGGCGCACATCGCCGAGTTTGCCGGGGCCGAAGTCCGGTTTACCACCAGCCCGGACGAATTTTTCCGGCTGCTGGAGGAATGGCAACCGGATACCATAGCGCTCGATCTGGTGATGCCCCAGATGGACGGGGTGCAGGTGATGTCGGTCCTGGCCGACAGGGGCTGCACCGCCCGCCTGATCATCAGCAGCGGGGTGGGCAGCCGGGTGCTGGATGCCGCCGGTCGCTCTGCCGCCGGGCATGGCCTCAATATTGCCGGTGTGCTGCCCAAGCCTTTTACGCCTGCGGAGTTCAGGGCCTTGCTGGCCGATGAGCCGCCGGCCGGCAAGGCCGCCGCCGACACCAAGGCGGCGGCCCTGCGGCCGCCCAGCCTGGAAGACATCCGCCAGGCCCTGCAACGCGGCGATATCCATGTGGTCTACCAGCCCAAGGTAGCCTGCCGGAGTTCCGAGCTGACCGGTTTCGAAGTGCTGGCCCGCTGGCAGCACCCGGAGCTGGGCGCCATCGCCCCGGAGACCTTTATCGCCTTGGCCGAGTCGGGCGGGCTTATCGACACCCTGACCGAGCAGGTGCTGGCCTTGACCCTGGACTGGTTCGCCCGGCTGCACCGGGTGGACGGACCGCTGGCGGCGGTGCTGACCCCGGTCTCGCCCCTGAAGCAACTGACCCTCTCCATCAATGTCTCGGCCCGTTCCCTGGGCAACCTGGCCTTGTTCGAACGGCTGGAGCGCCGTTGCGAGGCGCTGGGGCTGGCGCCGGAGCGGTTGATTTTCGAACTGACCGAAACCAGCGCCATGGAAGATCCGGTGGCCTCCCTGGATATCCTGACCCGGTTGCGGATGAAGGGGTTCCAGCTGTCGCTGGATGATTTTGGTACCGGCTTTTCCTCCATGCTGCAGCTGGTCAGGCTGCCGTTTTCCGAACTCAAGGTGGACAAGTCTTTCGTGATGACGGCCGGGCAGTCCCAGGAATCGCGGGCGGTGATCAAGTCGGTGATCGATCTGGGGCACAGCCTTGGCCTGCAGGTGACGGCGGAAGGCATAGAGGATCAGGATACGCTCGGCTATTTGCGGGAGCAGGGGTGCGATTTGGCGCAGGGCTATCTGATCGCCCGGCCCATGGCGGAGGCGGAGCTGCTGGCCTGGATCCGGGACTACCAGACGCGCCGGGAAGCCGGGCGCTTGCAGAGCCTGCACGATATTCAGCTGCTGGATACCCCGCCGGAAGAGCGTTTCGATCGCCTGACCCGGCTGGCCAGGCGGCTGTTCGACATGCCGGTTGTACTGGTCAGCCTGGTGGATGAAAAGCGGCAGTGGTTCAAGTCCCGGCAGGGACTGGAGGTGGAGCAGACGCCGCGTGAGATATCCTTCTGTACCCACGCCATCGAGCAGAACGGGGTCTATGTGGTCGGGGATACCCTGGCCGACCCTGCCTATTCCGGCAATCCGCTGGTGACCGGCGAGCCCGGTATCCGGTTCTATGCCGGTTGTCCATTGCGGGCCCCCGATGGGAACAAGCTGGGCACCCTTTGCCTGATCGACAAGGTGCCCCGGCTGTTCGGTGAAAAGGACGTCGCCTTGTTGGCCGATCTGGCTTATCTGGTGGAACGAGAGCTGGTTGCCGACCGGGCCGCCGGTATCGACCACCTGACCGGCCTGCTTAACCGGCAGGGGTTTGAGCAGGCGGCCGAAGAGATACTGGGCTTCTGTGCCCGTCGGGTGCTGCCGGCAGCCCTGCTGTGGCTGGATCTGAACGAGTTCAAGCGGTTCAGTGAACAGGGGGGGCAGGCGGCCGGGGAGCAGGCCCTGGTGGCCTTTGCCGATGTACTGCAGGAAGCGTTTCGGGAGTCGGATTTAAAGGCCCGGCTGCGGGGAAATGAGTTTGTGGTGTTGCTGATCGATACCGGCCGGCAACAGACCGAGCATGCCCTCGAACGCCTGGAGCAGATGCTGGCGGCAGTGAATGCCGGCGGCCCGCTGTCCTTCCCCCTGAGCTATGCACTGGAGTTGGAGGTGATCCGCCCCGATCGACAGGAGGCGCTGTCCACCCTGCTGCACCGGGTCGGCAGCCGCGAGCGGGGACATGGCACGGCGGATAAGGGCTGAGCAGGCGCGGCCCGCACGGCGATAAACAATAAAAAGCCCCGCCGGAGCGGGGCTTTGTCGTCCGGGTGAACGGGCTCAGATCACCGCGGCGACGGCGTCGCACAGGGCGTCGATGTTCGACTTGGTGATGCCGGCCACGCTGATGCGGCCCGAGCCGACGATGTAGATGCCGAACTCGTTCTTCAGCCGCTCCACCTGCTCCTTGTCCAGGCCGGAGAAGGAGAACATGCCGTTCTGGCGGGCGATAAAGCTGAAGTCCTGATCCACGCCGCGGCTGGACAGTTTTTCCACCAGCAGGGTACGCATTTCCTGGATGCGGTCGCGCATTTCGGCCAGCTCGTTCAGCCAGTCCTGGTACAGCGCCGGATCCTCGGCCACCAGGGCCACCACGGCGGCGCCGTGGGAGGGCGGGTTGGAGTAGTTGGCGCGGATGATGGTTTTCACCTGGCTGAAGGCGGTGTCGGCCACGGCGGCGTCGCTGGCCACCAGGGTGAAGGCACCCACCCGCTCGTTGTACAGGCCGAAATTCTTGGAGAAGGAGCTGGCGATCAGCAGCTCCTGGTTGTGCTCGGCGAATACCCGCAGGCCGTAGGCGTCTTCCTCTATGCCCTTGGCGAAGCCCTGGTAGGCGAAGTCGAACAGCGGCAGCCAGCCTTTCTCGGCGGACAGTTTGGCCAGTTGTTGCCATTGCTCGGCGGTGGGGTCGATGCCGGTGGGGTTGTGGCAGCAGCCGTGCAGCAGCACCACGTCGCCGGCCTTGGCCTGGGCCAGGTCGGCCAGCATGGCGTCGAAGTCCAGATCCTTGGTGTCGGCGTTGTAGTAGCCGTACTCCTTCACCTCCAGGCCGGCGGCGATGAACACGGCTCTGTGGTTGGCCCAGGTGGGGTTGGAGATCCAAATGGTGCCGGCGCCGAGCTGGCGGGCGATGAATTCGCCGGCGATGCGCAGGGCGCCGGTGCCGCCCGGTGCCTGGGCGGTGCGGGCGCGTTTGGCTTCGGTCACGGCGGAGCCGGTGCCGAACAGCAGCTGTTGCACCACGCGGCCGTAGGCCTCGGTGCCTTCAATGCTGAGATAGTTCTTGGTGGTCTGCTCCTGCACCAGGCGGGCTTCGGCTTTTTTCACGCAACGCAGCACCGGGGTCTGGCCGGCTTCGTCTTTGTAGATGCCCACACCCAGGTTGATCTTGTCGGTACGGGGATCCTGGCGGAACGCGTCGGTGAGGCCCAGGATGGGATCGGCAGGGGCGGCGGTGACCTTCTCGAACATGGTAGTGTTGATTCCTTGTGATAATAAATTGGGTCCGGGTCGCGGGCTGCGACAGCCCCTAGTTATAACACTTGCGCCCCCATTAAAAAACGGCTTTCACCGGGGAATTTATGCCCGGGCTTTCAGTGCCGGATGCACCAGCAGCCAGTAGCCGGACAGGGCCAGCCAGGTGCACAGGCTCATCACCAGCGCCATGGGCAGGGCCGAGGGCACATGACTGGCATTGACCGCGAAGGCGGCCACCGCGCCCAGGCCGAAACGGGTGGTGCCGGCCAGGGCCGAGGCGGTGCCGGCGGTTTCCGGAAAGTGGCTGAGCAGGCCGGCCATGGCGTTGGCGCCGATCAGGCTGATCTGGGCGATCAGCACCATGATCGGCAGCACTATGCCCCAGAGGCCGCCCGCTCCGGTGGCGGCATTGAACATCAGCACCAGGGCGGCGAGGGCCGCCGTCGTGAGCCCCACCTTGAGCAGGCGATCGCTGCCGAGGCGCTTGACCAGCCGGCTGTTGCCGAAGGTGAGCACCATCATCAGCAGGATATTCAGGCCGAACAGCAGGCCGTAGTGCTGGGCCGGGACCCCGAACAGTTCGATATACACCAGCGGCGAGCCGGAGATAAAGGCGAACATGGAGGCGGTGGTCAGCGCCCCGCACAGGATATAACCCAGGGCCGCCCGGTGGCTCAGCACCTTGCCGTAGTTGCGCAGTATGGGCAGCAGCCGGAACGATTGGCGCAGCTCGGGTTTGAGGGTTTCGGGGATCTTGATGGCCAGGGCGATGCTGACCAGGGCGCCGATGGCCGCCAGCAGCACGAAGATGCTGTGCCAGTGGGCCACCAGCAGCAGGTAGCCGCCGATAATGGGGGCGAGCAGGGGGGCCAGCGTCATCACCAGTATCACCATGGACATGACCCGGGCGAACATGTCCCGCTCGAACATGTCGCGCAGCAGGGCGTTGAGCACCACGGAGCCGGCGGCACCGCCCACGGCCTGCAGCAGGCGAAAGGCCATCAGCGTCTCTATGCTGTCGGCGAAGGCGCAGCCGATGCTGGCCAGGGTAAAGAGCGCCAGGCCGCCGAGCATCACCGGCTTGCGGCCCACGCTGTCGGCCAGGGGGCCGTAGAACAGCTGGCCGAGGGCGAAGCCGGCCAGGAAGACGCTGATGGTGAGCTGGGCCTGGGCCACCGGCACGCCCAGATCCCGGGCTATGGTGGGCAGGCTCGGCAGGTACATGTCGATGGCGAGCGGCGTCAGGCCGGCGAGACTCGCCAGCAACAGCAGCAGGGAAAGGGGCAGACCCATGAGGAACTTCCGGCGGTAACAAGTGCAACCAATTTAAACATGATAACCATTATCATGCAAAAGATGTTCGTCTCAGGGCCGGTAGGGGTAGATATGCAGCCGGGGAATGAGCGGCTCGTCCTTGATGCTGGCTTCCCGGCGCTTGCGGTGGTTGGCCGGGGGATAGTCCCCGAGCGGAGTCACCGCCGGCGGCTCGTCCTGGCACAGGATAAGGGGCAGGTGGGCCTTGACCTGTTGCTGGCGGGGTTTGATCTCCTCGCACCAGCGCACATTGACCATGGGGTGGGTCTTGACCGGCCGGCGCAGGCGCAGCTCCACCCCCGGCGGCAGCCGCTTGACGTCGTAGATCTCCCGGTCCACGCATTGCAGCCAGGTCAGGGCATCGACCAGGGGAGGGGGCTTCTGCCGGGACTCGGTAAGCTGGCGGACCAGTTGCTCTTTATCCAGCTTCTGGATGATCTGCTTGTTGGCCCAGGTAAAGCCCAGCCGTGAGGCGGGGCGGGGCAGCAGCACCAGCTGGCGGTAGACCTGCAGGGTGACGAGGCCGGGCAGGGTGTCGTGCACCAGGGCGAACTTCTGGTCGCGGCCCTCGGCTTCCTGCACCAGCGCCCTGAACGCCTGCTTGAGCCGGTTGACCTCGTCCACCAGGGCGGTGGTGTCGTCCCCGAGGGCGGCGGGCAGCAGCAGCAGGCCGGGCAGGCGGAAGCTGGCCTTGGCCGAGCAGTCCGGTTGCAGGTGCCACCGGCGATAGGCCGCCAGGGCGGCGTGCAGGGCATCTTCATCCCGCAGGGGGCTGACAGGGATCCGCGCCACCGGCTCATGCTCCTGGCCGAGGGGCACGGGCGGCAGGGTATAGCAGCGGGCGAAGGGGGTGGCCTCGGCCAGGAACTGGCAGAGGGTGCTGGTGGTGCTTTCCAGCTCGGCGAAGGCGTGGCGCAGGCGGGCGGCGAGGGTGAACATAATTTATGCCAACATACTTTGGGTGCTTTTGAATCTAGCAGGCGAGACGGCGCGGCGCAAGCAGCAGGATCGGGTGGCACGCCAGGCCGGCAGGGAGGGGGGCTGTAGGCGCATCTATTTTACATAATCTGTGTGTGGGCGAAGCAAAAGAGAAAAAGGGGTCCTAGTCAATTAAAAAGTGACTAGGACCCCTTTTAGGGGGGGCGGCTTACTTATGCCGCGCTTTCAGCTTGTTGACCACGTCGGTCAGCTGCAACCCTTCCTGCTGTAGCAGCACGGTGAGGTGGTAGAGCAGGTCGGCGGACTCGCTGACCAGCTCTTCGTGGTCGTGCACCGTGGCGGCCAGCGCCGTTTCCACCCCTTCCTCACCCACCTTCTGGGCGATGCGCTTGGTGCCCTTGGCGTAGAGGCTGGCGGTGTAGCTGGTGGCCGGATCCGCGCCCTTGCGGCTGGCCAGCACCTGCTCCAGCTCGGCGAGAAAGCTCAAGGACGGCAGTTGCTGATCGTTGAAGCAGGACACATTGCCCAGGTGGCAGGTGGGGCCGATGGGCTCCACCAGTGCCAGCAGGGTGTCCTGATCGCAGTCGGTGCTGAGGTCGCGCAGCTGCAGTACATGGCCCGAGGTTTCGCCCTTGGTCCAGAGCCGGTTCTTGGTGCGGCTGAAGAAGGTGACCTGGCCGGTGGCCTGGGTCTTTTCCAGCGCTTCCCGGTTCATGTAGCCGAGCATCAGCACCCGGCCGCTGTGGCAGTCCTGCACTATGGCGGGCATCAGGCCGTCGACCTTGTCCCAGTCCAGCTGGTTGGCGTCAATCACGGATCACCACTCCTTGTTGCTTGAGGTATTGCTTGAGATCACCGATGTCGATGATGCCCTTGTGGAACACGGAGGCGGCCAGGGCCCCGTCCACATCCGCCTCGAGGAAGGCATCGCGGAAATGCACCATCTCGCCGGCGCCGCCGGAGGCGATGAGCGGCACCTGGCACAGGGCGCGCACCCGCAGCAGCTGCTCGATGTCGTAACCCTGGCGCACGCCGTCCTGGTTCATCACGTTGAGCACGATTTCGCCCGCGCCGCGCCGCTGTACCTCTTCCACCCAATCGAAGGTGCTCCATTGGGTGACCCGGGTGCGGCTCTCGTCGCCGGTGAACTGGTGCACCTGATACTGGCCGCTGGCCTCGTCGTAGTAGGAGTCGATGCCTACTACTATGCACTGCACGCCGAAGGTGTCCGCCAGCTCGGTGATCAGCGCCGGATTGGCCAGGGCCGGGGAGTTGATGGAGATCTTGTCGGCGCCGAATTCGAGGATGCGGGCCGCGTCCTCAATGGACTTGATGCCGCCGGCCACGCAGAAGGGGATGTCGATCACCTCCGCCACCCGGCTGACCCAGCTCTTGTCCACCACCCGCTCCTGGCTGGAGGCGGTGATGTCGTAGAACACCAGCTCGTCGGCGCCCTCGGCGGCGTAGCGCTCGGCCAGGGGCACGATGTCGCCGATGATCTCGTGGTTGCGGAACTTCACGCCCTTGACCACCTGGCCGTCCTTGACGTCCAGGCAGGGGATTATGCGTCTTGCCAGCATGCAATGGCCTCCTTGACGGTGAACTTGCCCTCGAGCAGGGAGCGGCCCAGGATCACCCCGGCCACGCCGGTGCCCTTGAGCGCCTCGATATCATCGATGTTGCCGATGCCGCCGGAGGCCTGCCAGAGGATGGTGGGATAGCGGGCGGCCAGCTCCCGGTACAGGGCGACGTTGGAGCCGGACAGGGTGCCGTCCTTGGAGATGTCGGTGCACAGCACATGGCACAGGCCGGCGGGCAGGTAGTGCTCGAGCAGGGCCTCGATGGTGATGCCGCTGTCCTGTTGCCAGCCGGCGATGGCGATCTTCTTCTCGCCCTCGGGGGTGATGTTGATGTCGAGGGCCAGCACGATGCGCTCGGGGCCGTACTGCTTGATCCAGCCGGCCACCAGCTCGGGGTTTTTCACCGCGGTGGAGCCGATCACCACCCGCTGGGCGCCGATGTCGAGCAGGTCCTTCACGTCCTGCTCGGTGCGGATGCCGCCGCCGATCTGCACCGGCACGGCGGTGTTTTCAATCAGGCTTTTAATCACGGCAAGCTGGCGCTGGTCGCTGTTTTTGGCGCCGTCCAGATCCACCAGGTGCAGCTGGCTGGCGCCTTCGGCCACATAGAGGTCGAAGCGCTCCTGGGGCGAGGCGGTGTATTCGGTTTTTTGCTGGTAGTCGCCCTGGTACAGGCGCACCACCTTACCACCGATCAGATCTATTGCAGGGATAATCATGGGTTACAGCTCCAGGAAGTTTTTCAGCAACTGGGCGCCGGCGGCACCGGAGCGCTCCGGGTGGAATTGTACGCCGAAGAAGTTCTCCTGGCCGATGGCGGCGCTGAAGGCCTGGCCATACCGGCAGGAGGCCAGGGTGTATTCGCCCACCGGCACCGCGTAGGAGTGCACGAAGTAGAAGAAACTGCCGTCGGGAATGTCCTTGAACAGCGGGTGGCCGGGCATGGGGGTGATCTGGTTCCAACCCATGTGCGGCAGGCGGATACCGTCGCCGCCCACCAGCTTGGTGCAGTCGGCGTCGATCTTGCCCAGGCACTCGACGTCGCCCTCTTCGGAGCGGTTGACCAGCATCTGCATGCCGAGGCAGATGCCGAGCACCGGCTGCTGCAACCGGTTGACAAGTTCGATCAGGTTGCGCGCCTTCAGGTTCTTCATCGCCTCGCGGGCGGTGCCTACGCCGGGCAGGAACAGCTTGTCGGCGGCCAGCACCACCTGCGGATCCTTGCTCACCTGTACCTGGTAGCCCAGGCGCTCGATGGCGTAGCGCACGGAAGACAGGTTGGCGCAGCCGGTATCGATAATGACGACCTTCACAGTACCCCCTTGCTCGACGGCAGATCATCGCCTTCCACCCGGATGGCCTGGCGCAGGGCCCGGCCGAAGCCCTTGAACAGGCTTTCCACCATGTGGTGGGTATTGTCGCCGGTCACCCGCAGGTGGATGTTGGCGGCCAGGCTGTCGCTGAGTGAGCGGAAGAAGTGGGGCACCATCTCCACCGCCATGTCGCCCACGCTGTCCCGGTGGAACTCGGCCTCGAACACCAGATAGGGGCGGCCGGACAGGTCCAGGGTGATGGCGGCCTCGCACTCGTCCATCGGCAGCACGAAACCGAAGCGGCCGATGCCGCGTTTGTTGCCGAGCGCCTTGCGCAGCGCCTCGCCCAGGGCCAGGGCGGTGTCTTCTACCGTGTGGTGATCGTCGATGTGCAGGTCGCCCTCGACCGCCACTTCCAGGTGGAAGCCGGCGTGGGTGGCGATCTGATCCAGCATGTGGTCGAAGAAGCCGAGCCCGGTGTGGATCTTGTTGCCGCCGCTCTGGTCCAGATCCAGCTTGATGCGGATGTCGGTTTCCTTGGTGGTGCGG
This sequence comes from Zobellella iuensis, assembly GCF_016746085.1. Classification (GTDB taxonomy): domain Bacteria; phylum Pseudomonadota; class Gammaproteobacteria; order Enterobacterales; family Aeromonadaceae; genus Oceanimonas; species Oceanimonas iuensis. Next base: position 352,036 of record NZ_JAERTZ010000018.1, on the reverse strand, counting down.
GTCACCTCGGCGGTGCGGCCGCGGCTCAGAAGGCGCGCGACTATCTCGGCCCAGCCCAGGTCGTGGTGGCCGTAGTGCAGGCCGGGCAGGCCCATGTTCTCGGCCAGTTGCATGTCGGTGATGCGATCGCCGATCACCCAGGAGTCGGTGAAGTCGATGCGGCCGCCTTGCAGGTAGTCTTTGACCAACCCCAGGCGCGGCTTGCGGCAGGCGCAGTCGTCGTGCTGGAAATGGGGGCAGATCAGGATGTCGTCGAATTTGACGCCCTGGGAGGTCAGGATCTGCATCATCAGGTTGTGGGGGGCGTCGAAGTCTTCTTTAGGGAAGCTGTCGGTGCCCAGGCCGTCCTGGTTGGTGACCATCACCAGCCGGTAGCCCGCGTCCTGCAGCTTGAGCAGGGCGGGGATCATGCCGGGCAGGAAGGCCAGTTTGTCGAGCCGGTCCAGCTGTTTGTCGACCGGCGGCTCTTCCACCATGGTGCCGTCGCGGTCGATGAATAAAATACGTTCCTTAGTCACTTATTGCTCCTGTTGCAGTACGGCCAGTACCGCGTCCATTTCGGCTTGATCGCCGATGGTGATACGAATGCAGTCGGCAAGCCCCGGCTTGCTGGAAAAATCACGCAGTATGATACCCGCCCTGCTCATGCGGGCAAAGACGGCGCTGCCGGGGGTGAAGCGCACCAGCAGGTAGTTGCCGTTGGGGGCGAACACTTCCTTGACCTGGGCGCTGCCGGCGAGTTGCGCCGCCAATTCCGCCTTGAGCCGGTTGATCTCCGCCACCCGCGCGCGCATCCGCGTAAGGCCGTCCTCGCTGAGGGCCTGGGCGGCGATCTGGGCCACCGGCTCGGGGATGGGGTAGGGGGCGATGACCTTGAGCAGCAGGCCCACCACTTCCGGGTTGGCCAGGGTGAAGCCGCAGCGGATGCCGGCCAGGCCGAAGGCCTTGGACAGGGTGCGGATAAGCACCAGCTCCGGGTGGTCGGCCAGCAGGCCGGCCTGGCTGTGCTCGGGGCAGAATTCGATATAGGCCTCGTCCACCACCACCAGGGCGCGGCCGCGGGCGGCCTCGAGCAGGCGGAGAAGGCCGCCCTGCTCCACCAGATCGCCGGTCGGGTTGTTGGGCGAGCACAGGAACACCAGCTTGGCCTCGCCGAGGCGGTCGATGATGCCGTCGAAGTCGGGCTGGCGGCTCGCCTGCAGCGGCACGTCGATGATGCCCACGCCGTTGGTCTCGGCGCTGATGGCGTACATGCCGTAGGTGGGGGTGCAGATGATGATCTTGTCCCGGCCCGGCTCGCAGAAGGTGCGGATCAGCAGCTCTATGCCCTCGTCACCGCCGCGGCTGACCAGCACCTGCTCGGGGGCCACGCCGGCGTAGGCGGCGTAGCCGTTGATCACCCCGGGCGGCTGGCACTCGGGGTAGCGGTTCAGGCGCGAGCAGTCCAGGGTGAACTGGCCGCTGTCGGCCGCTTCGTTGGCGTTCAACCAGATATGGCCCTGGCCGCCGATGCGGCGGGCGGACTGGTAGGGGGTGAGCGCCTGAACCTGGGCACGGGCCAGTTGGGTGAGGCTCATTGTTGTTTCTCCAGTTTGGCCAGCCGCAGGCTGACCGCGTTTTTGTGGGCATCCAGGGTTTCGGTGGCGGCGAGCAGCTCCACCGCCGGGCCTATGGCTTGCAGCCCCGCCGGGCTCAGCTCCTGCACCGTGTAGCGGCGCTGGTAGTCGGCCAGCCCCAGGCTGGAGCAGGTGCGGGCATAGCCGTAGGTGGGCAGGGTGTGGTTGGTGCCGCTGGCGTAATCGCCCACCGACTCCGGGGTCCAGGCGCCGAGGAAGATGGAGCCCGCGTTCCTGAGTTTGGGCAGCAGGGCACGCGGGTCTTCGGTCTGCACTATGAGGTGCTCGGGCGCATAGGCGTTGGAGATGGCGGCGGCCTGGGCCAGATCGTCGCAGATAAAGGTGCGGCTCTCGGCCAGGGCCCGGCGGGCGATGTCGGCCCGGGACAGGCTGGCCAGCTGCTCGGCCAGGGCGGCATCTACCCGCTCGGCCAGGACGCGGCTGGGGGTGACCAGTATCACCTGGGAGTCGGGGCCGTGCTCGGCCTGGGACAGCAGATCCGAGGCGATAAAGGCGGCGTCGGCGGACTCGTCGGCGATCACCAGCACCTCCGAGGGGCCGGCGGGCATGTCGATGGCGGCCCCGTCCACATCACCGGACACCTGGCCCTTGGCCTCGGTCACCCAGGCATTGCCCGGGCCGAAGATCTTGTCCACCTTGGTCACCGTCTCGGTGCCGTAGGCCAGGGCGGCCACCGCCTGGGCGCCGCCCAGGCTATAGATGGCGTCCACGCCGCAGCGCCGGGCGGTATAGACGATGGCGTCGTTCACCGGCGGCGGCGAGCACAGCACCACCCGCTCGCAGCCGGCGAGCCTGGCCGGGATGGCCAGCATCATCACGGTGGACACCAGGGGCGCGCTGCCGCCGGGCACATAGAGGCCGACCTTTTCGATGGGCTGGTAGTGCAGCTCGCAGCGCACCCCCGGTTGGGTGTCCAGCACCACGGGGGCGGGGAGCTGGGCCCGGTGGAAGGCCTCGATATTGTCGATGGCCAGCTCGATGGCGGCTTTCAGCTCCTCGCTCACCCGGCTGCCGGCGGCCGCGATGTCCTCGTCGGTCAGCTGCAGGCGCTCGAGTTCCACCTTGTCCAGGGTGCGGGTCAGTTCCCGCAGGGCGGCATCGCCGCCGGCGCGCACCTGGCCGATGATGGCGGCGACCTGGGCGTCACGCCCGCCCTGGGCCAGGGCGGGGCGGCGCAGGGCGTCGGCCTGCTCTTGCGTGCTCAGTCGGTTCCAGTCGAAGGTTTGCATGGCTTACTCCATCATCTTCTCGATGGGCAGCACCAGGATGGAAGAGGCGCCCAGGGCCTTGAGGCCTTCCATGGTTTCCCAGAACAAATCTTCGGTGCTGACCACATGGATGGCCACCTGCTTGGTTTCGCCGGCCAGCTGCATGATGGTGGGGCGCTCGGCGCCGGGCATCAGGGCGATCACCTCCTCCAGCTTGTCCTGGGGCGCGTGCAGCATGATGTACTTGCTTTCCCGTGCCTGCTGCAGGCCCTGGATGCGGGGCAGCAGCTTGTCGATAACCTTCTGCTTGTTGGCGGCCAGGGGATTGGCGCTCTGGATCAATACCGCCTTGGAGCGGTAGATGACGTCGGTTTCCACCAGGCCGTTGGCCTCCAGGGTGGCGCCGGTGGACACCAGGTCGCAGATGGCGTCGGCCAGGCCGGCGCGGGGCGCCACTTCCACCGAGCCGTTCAGCATCACGCTCTTGAACTTGACGCCCTGGCTGTCCATGTAGCGCTTCAGCAGCCAGGGGTAGGAGGTGGCGATACGCTTGCCTTCCAGGCTCTTGGGGCCCTGATAGTCGAACTCTTCGGAGACCGCCAGCGACAGCCGGCAGCCGCCGAAGTCGAGCCGCTTGAGCACGCTGTACTCGGCGGACTGGCCGGTGGCCTGGCGCTCCATCACGGTTTCTTCCAGCACGTTCTCGCCGACGATGCCGAGATCGACCACGCCGTCCATCACCAGGCCGGGGATATCGTCGTCCCGCACCCGCAGCAGGTCGAGGGGCATGTTTTCGGCGTGGGCGATCAGGCGCTGCTCGCGCAGGTTGAGCTTGACGCCGCAGCCTTTCAGCAACTGCTGGCAGTCGGTGCTGAGGCGGCCGGATTTCTGAAGGGCGATGCGAAGGCGATTCTGATCCAATGTCATGTGCTGTGTTCCTTGTGATAAACCGTAAAGCCGTAAAACGAAAAACCCCCGGAAGGGTAGCTTCCGAGGGTCTGGTATTTCTGTCCTGCTGGAAGCCGCCAAGCGCAAGGTCTTCCAGAATAGATATCCTGAAAGACTAGTCGGGATGATGATGATGCTTGGCGTTGTGCAGGAAGTTCATATAAAGGCGTAACCTGAATCTCTCTAATGGTCTGGGCTCACCATAGCAAGCCGGGCGGGCTTTGCCAACCCCGACGCCTGAGAAACTTGGCGGAGCAGGGCGGCGGGCGGCGGGCGGGGCAGGGCCTCGGGGAGAAAGTTTTGGAGATAAGCTCCATATTTTTATTATTAAAAGTGATTTTATTCCGCAGTAATGTGCACTGGTAGCGTTGAATATTGAATTGCGTTCACCTCCCTGGCTGCGCTGAATGGCACCAGCAAGCGCCATGGCAATGATGACAAGGGCGCCCCGGGCCCGACTCGCTACACTTAGGAGGATGCTGTTTCCGCTGCAAGGAGCCCCCATGTTGTTCAAGTCGAGTGTGCTGTCGATAGCCTTGCTGCTGATGGCACCGCTGGCCATGGCCCGGGAGCCGGGCGGCGAGACTCATGGTTGGTCGCGGGAGCAGAAAACCTGGGCGCTCAACCTGGCGATAGTGGGCGGGGTCACCGCCTACGGCATGGCGGTGTGGGACTGGGGGGAGTCGAGCTTCGGCACCCAAAACGAGGGCTGGTTCGGCCGCGACACCGAGCACGGCGGCGCCGACAAGCTGGGCCATGCCTATGCCGGCACCGCGACCACGGCGCTGGCCGCCGCCCTCTATCGCCGCTGGGGCTACGACGATGCCGAGGCGGCCCGGCTGGGCGCCTTCAGCGGCCTGCTGCTGACTACCACGGTCGAGCTGGGCGACGGCTTTTCTCCCGAGCACGGCTTCAGCTGGGAAGATCAGGTGGTCAACCTGGCCGGGGTGGGGCTGGAATATCTGCGCCAGCGGCATCCGGCCTGGCGCGAGCGGGTGCAGTTCCGCTGGGAATACTGGCCGTCCCCCATCGTGCGCCGGGGCCGGCACCATGATATTTTCACCGATTATTCGGGCTCGCGCTGGCTGCTGGCCTTTCCCCTAAACGCCTGGGGTGCCCAGGGAAACGCGCTGCGGTGGGTAGAACTGCAGGCGGGCTACGGCAGCCGCGGTTTTGCCGAGCGGGATCGCGACTTTTTCGACGAGCCCAGGCGGCACCCCTTCATCGGTATCGGCCTCCATGTGCCCCTGGCGCTCGAGCGCCTCGGCGCCGGGCCCGCCAGCCGGCGCTGGTTCGAGTACATCCAGGTTCCCGGCACTGCCCTGCCGCTGCCGCCCTAGCCCGCGCGGCCAAGACGCCGCTCAGAAATACTGGCAGTGATCCGCCTTCAGCGCCTTTTCGGAGAGGAACCAGCCCGGATCGACGATGCCCGTGGCCGCCGGCATCAGCTCGGCCGGCGCCACCTCGAAGGTCTGGGCCGCGTAGCGGCAGCCGTAGAGCCGCACCCGTCCGGTGTCGGCCAGCAGTTGCAGGAAATCGGCGATCTCGGTGGGCTCGCCGTCCGCCGCCAGGCGGGCGCGCAGCCAGCCGGCGTCGGCGGCGTGGGCCCCCTCGATGCGGCGCGATGCCGCCCCCGCCGGGGTCAGTACCCGCACCGCCCAGAGCACGAACAGCATGTCCACCTCTACCCCTTGCACTGCCTGGGTATAGGCGAAGGTGAGGGGCGTCAGCAGCTTGTCGTAGGCGTCTTCGCGCACGACCATGGCCAGGTGTTTCATCGTTGCCTCCCGGGGCAGGCTCCGCCCCGTCGTGGGTCAGGATAAGGCCGTGCGGCTTCTCGCCAGCAGGCTGCGGTTGATGCCGCTGTGGGGCTTGAGCGCCAGGCGCTCCCGGGCCAGCGCTTTGCTCAGCCGGGTCTGGCCGCCGCGCAGGGCCGCCTCGGCCAGGGTCAGATCGATGATGTCCCGCTGGGCGTGGCTGCCGCCGAAGCGGTTGACGATATGGCGCGCACCGTAGAGCAGCTCCACCACCAGCGGGTAGTCCCCGTGCCGGAAGGCGACGAAGCCCTCGATCAGCGGCCGGCCGGTTTCCCGGGCCCAGGTCGCGGTTTCGCCGTCCTCGTTGGCCTGGTACCGGGCCAGCAGCTGGGCGAGCTTCTGCTCTTGCCCCGCGCCCAGGTAGGCCATGGCTGCGTGCCAGTCGTTGAAGGGATAAAGCCTGCCGTCGGCGTGCTGCTCCCACACCTCGGCCAGCTCCTGCCAGCGCGCGCCCGGCTCCAGGCCGGCCAGTTGCAGCCGCCACAACAAGGCCGTGGCGTCGACCAGATCCAGCGCGACCGTGCTCTGTCCCTCGCGCACCGGCCCGTCATAGAGCGCCAGGGCTTGGTCGGGCTGACCCAGCTCCAGGTGGCACAGCGCCCGGTGCCACCAGTTGTGCACCTTGAAGAAGTTGTCATCCCCCGACCAGCAGGATTCCCGGCTCTGCATCCAGCCGATGCCGTCTTCGGGCCGGCCCTGCATCTCCATCACATGGGCCACGGCGTGGTGGGCCCAGCAGTCGAGGGGCTCCAGCGCCAGGGCCTGCCGTCCCCGCTCCTCGGCCCGGCCATAGTCACCGCACTCCTCCAGCCCGAAGGCATGCATGCCGAGCAGGACGGAATAGCCCGGCAGCTCGGACGACCAGCAGGGCAGGGCGCGGGCCAGCCGATCGCGCAGCGCCCGGGCGTTGGCGCGATAGAAGTCCAGCAGGTGACCGCATTGCAGCGCCACCATGTCCCTGGGGTGGTCGATGCTGTGCCGCTCGAGGGCGATTGCCGCGGCCGTCCAGCGTCCGTCGAGCAGGAGCCCGAGGGCGCCGAGGTGGGAAGCCTCGCGTTCGTTGAGGCGCATGGCGCCGAGACGCCGGACCAGGGTGGCGGCCTCGCGCGAGGCCGCCGGCTCGGTGGCTCCGGCCAGGATATGCGCCTTCATGATGGCGGCCATGGCGAAGTCGGGCGCGAGTTCGAGGGCGCGGTCGAGCAGGCCGATGGGATCCCCCCGGTAGAGGTTGAACGCGGTCACGGCCTGGTCGAACAGGACGACGGCCTCCGCCGAGGCGCCGCTGAGGGTATTGCCTTGCTGATCGCTGAGCTTCATGGTTGGACTCCCGGTAAGCGAAGCTGACCGAGCCAGGGCCGCCTGCGCGGGCCCCCGGCTCTCCTGTGCTAAGATTAGGCGCGGGGCACCGCCTGAACAATGCGCGGGGCGCCGGGACTTTTGCCCGATCCGCCGACCCTTCGGAGCCGTCCATGGATCCCATTTCCGACATAGTGCATGGCCTGCACCTGAGTGGCGGCCTCTTTCTCGATGCGCAATTCGGCGCGCCCTGGTGCGTCGTCGCCCGGGTCGGGCCGGAGGACTGCCATCCGTTTTCCGCCACGCCCCGCCATCTTATCGCCTACCACTACGTGACCGAGGGCCAGCTGCAACTGCAGCTGGCCGGCCGGGCGCCGGTCAGCCTGAGCCGCGGCCACCTGGTGCTGTTGCCCCACAACGACGAGCACCGCCTGGGCAGCGACCTGACGCTGCCGGCGATGGATGCCGACGGCCTGATCCGGCCGGCCGGGGCAGGGCAGAGCCTGTCCTCCATCCGCTACGGGGGCGAAGGCGCACGGACCCGGATCCTCTGCGGCTTTCTCGGCTGCGATGGGCCGGGGGAGCCTTTGCTGCCGCTGCTGCCGGCGGTGCTGGTGCTCAGGGTGGTGGACGCGGCCACCGGGGACTGGATCGAGAGTTCCCTGCAGTTCGCCGCCCGGCAACTGGCGAGCGGCCGGCTGGAGTCCCCGGCCATGCTGGCCCGGCTGGCGGAGCTGCTGTTTATCGAGGCGGTCAACGGCTGGCTGCGGGCGCAGCCGCAGCCCCACCAGGGGTGGCTGGCGGGACTGCGGGATCCCGTGGTCGGCCGGGCCCTGGGGCTGCTGCATGGCCGCCCGGGCCAGCGCTGGACCACGACGCTGCTGGCGCGGGAGGCGGGGCTGTCGCGCTCGGCCTTCGCCGAGCGGTTCCGGATGTTGCTGGGCGAGCCGCCGATGCGCTACCTGGCCCGCTGGCGGATGCAGGGGGCTGCCCGGCAACTGGCGGAGTCCACCTTGCCTCTCGTCCGTATCGCCCTCGACGCGGGTTACGATTCCGAAGCGGCCTTCAGCCGGGCTTTCAAACGCGCCTTCGGGCTGCCCCCAGCGACCTGGCGCCGGCGACATCGGGGAGAAGGCCGGGGCCCCTGAACGCCTCCCGCCGGTGTCAGGGCAGGCACTGGAACCTGCCCGTCGCCGCGCTATTTTGCTATCATCGGTTTTTTGCCAGCGGATACAGCTTGCCCGTGGAAGCGCACGACAGTTCATCTCTTTTTGCCGAGCAGGGCCCCCTGGCCCTGGCCATCGACGGCTTTACCCCCAGGGCGGCCCAGGTAGCCATGGCGGCGGCGGTGGCCCGGGCCCTGGACGACAAGGTCCCTCTGGTGGTGGAGGCGGGCACAGGTACCGGCAAGACTTATGCCTACCTGGCGCCGGTGCTGGCGGCCGGCAAGAAGGTGGTGCTGAGTACCGGCTCGCGCAACCTGCAGGAGCAGCTGTTCCACCGGGATTTGCCCACCCTGGTCAAGGCCATGGACTATCACCATCCGGTGGCGCTGCTCAAGGGGCGGGCCAACTATATCTGCCTGGAGCGGCTGGGCCTGCTGAACGACGCCGTGCCTGCGCTGTCGGCCGAGGGGCTGGCCGATCTGCACAAGGTCAGACGCTTTGCCCCGCTGACCACCAGCGGTGATATCGGCGATATCCCGGGCCTGCCCGAGCGCAGCGAAATCCTGCCCCTGGTGACCAGCACCAACGACAATTGCCTGGGCCGCGACTGCGGCCATTATCAGGACTGCTACCTGGTCAAGGCCCGGGCCCGGGCGATGGAAGCCCAGGTGGTGGTGGTCAACCATCACCTGTTCTTCGCCGATATGGCTGTACGCGACACCGGCTTCGGCCAACTGATCCCCGAGGCCCAGGCCTATATCCTGGACGAGGCCCATCAACTGCCGGAGATCGCCGGCCAGTATTTCGGCCAGAGCCAGTCCAGCCGCCAGTTCGTGGAGCTGGCCCGGGATCTGCGGCTGGCCCAGAAGGTGGAGGCCAGGGATATGGCGCAGCTGGGCAAGGCGGCGGACCAACTGGAACGTTGCGCCCAGGATCTGCGGCTCAGTGTGGGGTTGGACTCGGGGCGTGGCCAGCTGAGGCCCATGCTGGCACGGCCCGAAGTGGCGCAGGCCCTGGCCCGGCTGCTCGAAAGCCTGGAGTTTACCTACGAGGTGCTCAAGCTGTGCCTGGGCCGGGGTGAGCAGCTCAGCCAGTGCTTCGAGCGGCTGATCGGTCTGCGCACCCAACTGGACTCGGTGACCCGGGTCGAGGAGAACGGTTATTCCTACTGGTTTGATACCAGCCGGCTGCATATCAGTTTCCACAAGACCCCGCTGTCGGTGGCGGATCGCTTCGCGACCGAACTGGCCAAGGACGAGGTCAGTTGGGTCTTTACCTCCGCCACCCTGGCGGTAGGCGACAGTTTCGCCCATTTTTGCGCCGATCTCGGGCTCGAACACTGCCGCACCTTGCAATTGGACAGCCCTTTTGATTACTCTCGCCAGTCCCGCCTGTGCGTGCCCCGCTATCTGCCGGAAACCAATGGTCCCGGGCGCGGACGGGTACTGGCCAATACCCTGGTCGACACCCTGGCCCGGGTGCCCGGGGGCAGTTTCTTCCTCTGTACCAGCTACCAGGTGATGAACGAGGTGGCCGAAGTGCTGCGCGCCCGGCTCGACCGGACCGTGCTGGTGCAGGGAGAGGACAACAAGGTCCGCCTGCTGGAGCAGTTCAGCCAGGACGGCCGGGCGGTGCTGGTGGCCACCGGCAGCTTCTGGGAAGGCATAGACGTACGTGGCAACGCCCTGCAGTGCGTGGTGATCGACAAGCTGCCGTTCAGCGCGCCGGACGATCCCCTGCTCAGCGCCCGGCTGGAGGATTGCCGCCGTCGGGGCGAAGACGGTTTCGCCAGGGTCCAGCTGCCCAAGGCCATCATCACCCTCAAGCAGGGGGTGGGGCGGCTGATCCGGGATGTGCAGGACAAGGGCGTGCTGGTGATCACCGACGGGCGCCTGGTCAACCGGGCCTACGGCGCCGATTTTATCGCCAGCCTGCCGGCCATGCCGCGCACCCGTTCCCTGGAGCGGGTGGCCGAATTTCTATCAACCTTGGAGTAACAGACAGCATGACCCGACTACTGGCCATCGACACCGCCACCGAAGCCTGCTCTGCCGCGCTCTGGCAGCAGGGCGAAGTGCTCTGCCGCTACCAGGTCGCCCCCCGGGGACACACGGATCTGATCCTGCCGATGGTGGCCGAGCTGCTGGCCGAGGGGGAGCTCAGCCTTGGCCAACTGGACGGCCTGGCGTTCGGCCGGGGACCGGGCTCCTTCACCGGGGTGCGCATCACCCTAGGCATCGCCCAGGGCCTGGCCTTCGGCGCCGATCTGCCGTTGTTCGGGGTTTCCAACCTGCAGGCCCTGGCCCAGGGCGCGCACCGGCTGAGCGGGTGCGAGCGGGTGCTGACGGCGATCGACGCCCGCATGGGGGAAATCTATGTGGGTGGCTTTCGCCTGCACCAGGGCGTCATGGTGATCGAGGAGGAAGAGCAGGTACTGGCTCCGGCCGACTACCTGGCGGGCACGGCCTCGTCCTGGGAGCAGGGTGCCGGCAGCGGCTTTGTCACCTATCCTGAACTGGCAGCACGGGTTGAACAAGGGTGCGAGTCGGTGCCCTTCCCCGAGGCGCGCGATATGCTGCCCGGGGCATTGCGGGCGTTGCAGGCCGGGGAGGGGGTCAGTGCCGCCGAGGCCAGCCCCGTCTATCTGAGAGACAAGGTCACCTGGCAGAAACTGCCGGGTCGGTAACAGGAGCCCGGGTGGCAAACTTACCAGAACCGCAGCAGGAGGAGCAGGAAGAGTCCCAGCTGCTTTACCCGCAACGACCCTATCACCGGGCGCTGCTGTACCGCCGGCGTCGGCAGCGCAAGCAGCAGCGCCAGATCCGGCACTGGCATCATCGACGCCGCTGACCTTGGTTTCATCACACCCTTGTTAAAATTTCGTTGTTTTTATTGGAATGCGCAGGTAAATTTTTAGAGCTAAAACTTTAAACGGATGATTTAAAGTTATTCCCCTGTCGCAGGAGACTGATATGGAACAGATCCCGTCCGGCGTTCAGCCGGCTCCCTTATCCGACAAACCCTGGTTGCACCGCTACCCGGCGGACGTGCCCGCCGATATCGACGCGGACTGCTTCGCCTCCCTGATGGAGATGTTCGAACAGAGCGTGGCGGCCTATGCCGACAAGCCGGCCTACAGCAATTTCGGCAAGATCATCAGTTACGGTGAACTGGACCGCCTGTCCCGGGACTTTGCCGCCTACCTGCAACAGGGGCTGGGGCTGGCGCCCGGCGAGCGCATCGCGCTGATGATGCCCAACCTGTTGCAGTATCCGGTCTGTCTGTTCGGGGCCCTGCGCGCCGGCCTGGTGGTGGTCAACGTCAACCCGCTTTACACCGCGCGCGAGCTCGAGCACCAGCTGCGGGACTCCGGCGCTCGCGCCATCGTCATAGTGGAAAACTTCGCCCATACCCTGGACAAGGCCATCAAGCAGACGGCGGTGGAGCAGGTGATCCTGACCCGGATGGGGGATCACCTGGGGCTGGTGAAGGGAAGCGTGCTGAACTTCGTGGTCAAGCACATCAAGAAGATGGTGCCCCGCCACCGTCTGCCGGCCTATGTCGGTTACAAGGAGGCCATGGCCAAGGGCAGGGACATGGACTACCGCCGGCCCGAGCTCTCCGGCGACGCCCTGGCCTTTCTGCAGTACACCGGCGGTACCACAGGGTTGTCCAAGGGGGCCATGCTCAGCCACCGCAACATGCTGGCCAATGTGGAGCAGTGCCTGGGGGTCTATGGCCCCGTGCTGGCCCCCGGGGCGGAGCGGGTGGTGACCGCCCTGCCGCTTTACCATGTGTTCGCGCTCACGGTGAACGGCCTGCTGTTCCTGCGCCTGGGCGCCCAGAATCTGCTGATCACCAACCCGCGGGACATTCCCGGCTTCGTCAAGGCGCTCAAGGGCTTCGATTCCACCTGCCTGACCGGGGTCAACACCCTGTTCAACGCCCTGGTGAACAACCCGGACTTCCAGGGCCACGACTTCGGCAGCCTGAAGCTGACCATCGGCGGCGGCATGTCGGTGCAGCGGGCGGTGGCCGAGCAATGGCAGGCGATTACCGGCAGCAAGTTGCTGGAAGGTTATGGCCTGACCGAGTGTTCGCCGCTGGTGACCGTCTGTCCCTACGACATGGACGGCTACAACGGCTCCATCGGCCTGCCGGTCTGCTCCACCGAAGTGCGGCTGGTGGACGATAACGGTGAGGTGATTAGCCTGAGCCATACTCCCGGCGAGATGGAGGTGAAAGGCCCCCAGGTGATGGGCGGCTACTGGGGACAGAATAGTGCCGACGACGGCAGCTTCCACGACGGCTGGCTGCGCACCGGCGACATCGCCACCATGGACGAGCAGGGCTTCCTGAAAATCGTGGACCGCAAGAAGGACATGATACTGGTGTCGGGGTTCAACGTTTTCCCCAACGAAGTCGAGGAGGTGGCCATGCTGCATAGAAGTGTGCTGGAGGCGGCGGCGGTGGGCGTGCCCCACAAGGAGACCGGCGAGATGGTCAAGCTGGTGGTGGTGAAGAAACCGGGCGGGGAGCTGGATGAAAAAGCACTGATCAGGCATTGCCGGCAACATCTCACTGCCTATAAGGTGCCTAAGGTGATAGAATTCCGCGACGAATTGCCCAAAACCAATGTCGGCAAGATATTGCGCCGGGAGCTGAGAGAGCAGGCCGCCTGAGCCGAAACCCGGGCATCCGCAACTGTCCGTTGAGGTGATGCCCGGGCCTTATCTTGCCGTAATCGAGCGCCCATGACCTACACACTGATCACCGATAACCAGACCCTGGCCGACTTCTGTACCACCGACGCCCCGCTGTTGGCGGTGGATACCGAGTTTGTCCGTACCCGCACCTTTTACGCCAAGCCCGGCCTTTATCAACTCCATGACGGCCAGCGTACCGTGCTGATTGACCCGCTGGCGGTGACCGATCTGTCGCCGTTGTGGCGGCTGCTGCACGATCCGGCCAGACTCTGCCTGCTGCACGCCGGTGGTGAAGATCTCGAGTTGTTCCAGCACCAGAGCGGTGCCCTGCCGGCCCGGGTGCACGACACCCAGCTGGCGGCCGCCTTCCTCGGGCTCGGTACCCAGCTCGGCTTCGCCGCCCTGGTCGAGCAACTGCTGGGTGTCGGCCTGGACAAGGCCCATGCCCGCACCGACTGGCTGGCCCGCCCGCTGTCGGCCGAACAACTGCGCTATGCCGCCGATGATGTCATCTACCTCTATCCACTGTACCAGCAGTTGTGGCAGCAGCTTGAGCTGAAAGGCTTTACCGCCTGGTTCGAGCAGGAATGCGAGTGGACGGTGAAGCGGCGCAGCGTCAGTACCCTGCCGGAGCTGGCTTACCTGGACATCAAGAATGCCTGGACCCTGGACAGGCAGGCCCTGGGCGTCCTGCAGCGGCTGTGCCAGTGGCGGCTGGGCGAGGCCAAACGGCGGGATCTGGCGGTCAACTTCGTGATCAAGGAGGCCCATCTGTTCCTGGTGGCGGAACGGGCGCCCCGGTCCTTGAGCGATCTCAACCGCCTGGGCCTGGAGCCGATGGAGATCAAGCGCCACGGCGACGTCCTGCTGGCGCTGGTGCAGGAGGCGCTGGCCTCACCCGACAGCTGGCCCGAGCCGGTGAAGCGGCTGGTGGATTATCCGGGGTACAAGGGTGAGCTCAAACGCATCAAGGGCATCGTCGAGCAGGCGGCTACGGATGCCGGCGTGCCGGCGGAGCTGATCGCCTCCAAGCGGCTGATCCATCAGTACCTGAGCTGGAAGTGGCGGCTGGAAGAAGCCGAGGACGTCACCCCGGCACTGTTGCAGGGCTGGCGCGGCGAGCTGTTGGGCGTCCGGCTCCGGTAGAAGAGTAGAAGAAAAGGGGGCGCCTGGGCGCCCCTTGTCCTTTACAGACCGACCTTGTCTTTTTCTTTGTCCTTATCCTTGTCTTCCGGCTCGGGCAGCATGATGTTCAGCTCCAGCACCGACAGGTTGTCCCCTTTCTGATCAAGCTGGACCGAGATCTGATCGAGATCGATGTCCACATATTTACGGATAACGTCCAATATATCCTGTTTTAACTGCGGCAGATAATCCGGGGTATCCCGCTGGCTACGTTCGTGGGCAACAATGATCTGCAGACGCTCTTTGGCGATCTTAGCGCTGTTTTGGGGCTTTCTTGAACGAAAATAGTCCAGTAGAGACATAGGTTAACTCCCAAAAAATCGGCTGAAAAATCCCTTCTTTTCCTCCTCGAGGAAGCGGAAGGCGCGTTCTTCGCCCAGCAGGCGGGCCACGGTGTCCGCATAGGCCTGGCCGGCATCGGATTCTTCGTCCAGGATCACCGGCTCACCGGCGTTGGAGGCCTTGAGCACCGCCGGGGACTCGGGGATCACGCCCAGCAGCGGGATGGCGAGGATCTCCTGCACGTCCTGCACGCTCAGCATGTCGCCCCGGCTGACCCGCTCGGGAGAGTAGCGGGTCAGCAGCAGGTGCTCCTTGATGGGCTCCATGCCCTTCTCGGCGCGGCGGGACTTGGAGGAAAGGATGCCCAGGATGCGATCGGAATCCCGTACCGAGGACACTTCCGGGTTGGTGGTGACGATGGCTTCATCGGCGAAATAGAGCGCCATCAGGGCACCGGTTTCGATGCCGGCGGGGGAGTCGCAGATGATGTAGTCGAAGTCCATGGCCGCCAGGTCGTTGAGTATTTTTTCGACGCCGTCCCGGGTCAGGGCGTCCTTGTCCCGGGTCTGGGAAGCGGGCAGTATGTAGAGCTGTTCTACCCGTTTGTCGCGGATGAGGGCCTGGTTCAGGTTGGCGTCGCCGTTGATGACATTGACAAAGTCGTACACCACCCGACGTTCACACCCCATGATAAGATCCAGGTTGCGCAACCCGATATCAAAATCGATCACTACCGTCTTGTGGCCCAGCTTGGCCAGACCGGTGCTGATGGCTGCGCTGGAAGTGGTTTTACCCACGCCTCCTTTACCTGATGTGACGACGATAATTCGTGCCATAGTGTGTTCCTAAGAAGTCGTAAAATTAGAGCCTGTCGAACTTTAACTGTTCGCCCGCCAGGGAAATACTGACAGCCTGTTCCCATTTGGGACCTTGCAGGCCATCGCTGAGCTGGTAATGGCCGGCAATGGAAATCAGCTCCGCCATCAGCTGTTGACAATAAATGCGTGCCGTGTCGTTGCCTTTGGCGCCGGCCACGGCCCGGCCGCGCAGCTGGCCGTAGATATGGATGCTGTCGTCCGCGATCACTTCCGCCCCGTTACTGACCGCTCCCAGGATAACCAGTGAGCCGTTGGGAGCATAGACCTGCTGGCCGGACCGGACCGGACCACGGTGAACCTTGGTGCCGGGCTGGCTGAGCAGCGCGGCGGGGGTTTCCTGTACGGGAACCTTGCCGGTGGTCATCACCGCCAGGCCGGCCGCCCGGGCGGCAGAACGGGCCGACTCGTCCCGGACACCACTGACGCCGACCGGCACCAGTTCAAGCTCCCTGATGGCGCTGGCCAGGGCACTGAAGTCGGGTGTCTGCGAGAGCTTTTCGATATTGATGACCAAGGGCGCGGCCCGGAAGAACTCCGGTGCCTGTGCAATTTTTTCCGCCAGCTGCTGCTTTACCCGCTGAATGTCGTTATCGGTAATATGGACTACCGACAAGGTAAAACTACTGCCTTTTAATTCGATGCCACGCTCCGCCATAAGCGGCTTTCCCCCGAGGATGCGATCCTTTTTGTTATTGGTCGAGCTGATGTTATAGTTTGCCATCTTCACTGGCAATAAACCCGACGGATTATAGCAATTTACATGTTGTGTGTAGTGTATAAAAGCCCGAAAAAGGCCGATACTTATCTTTTTATCGAGCGTCGCGACGATTTTTCACGCGTGCCCGGCTCCTTGCTGGATACCTTTGGCTCTCCGCAACTGGCGATGATCGTCAATCTGGCCACCAAGGCCCGGCTGGCGCAGGCGGACATCGACAAAGTCCGGCAGGCCTTGCGCACCCAGGGGTACTATCTGCAGTTGCCGCCACCGCCGGAAAATTTACTGAAGGCCCATCTGGCCTCGGCCCCCCAGTCACCGAGCTGACCGACCTCGTTTGTTCCGCCGCCTACCGAACAGGAGCCGCGTATGTATCAACATCTGGATTTACAGGGACATCCCTTGCCTTACGCCGTGGGCAAGGTGGTGTGCGTGGGCCGCAGCTATAAAGAGCACGCGGCGGAACTTGATAACCCGGTGCCCGAACAGCCCCTGCTGTTTATCAAACCCGCGACCAGCCTGGTGGCACTGGATGTTCCCCTGCTGCTGCCCAAGGGCCAGGGCGCCGTGCATCATGAGCTGGAAGTGGCCTTGCTGGTCGGCCGGCGGTTGTGCCATACCGAGCCGGGACATGCCCTGGAAGCGGTGGTTGGGGTCGGCCTGGCGCTGGATTTGACCCTGCGCGAGGTACAGGAGCAGCTCAAGGCCAAGGGGCATCCCTGGGAACGGGCCAAGGCCTTTGACGGCAGTTGCCCGATCAGCCCCTTTGCCTTGCCCGAAGTACTGGATGACTTGCAGCACCTCGACTTTTCCCTGAAGGTGAATGGATTGGAACGTCAGGCCGGAAATACCGCCATGATGTTGTGGTCCATCGGTGAGCTGCTGGCGGAGATGAGCCGCTGCTTTACCCTCAATCCCGGGGACGTGGTGCTGACCGGTACACCCAAGGGGGTGGCGGAGCTGAAGCCGCATGATGAACTCGACATGCAGCTGGACGGCCAGTACCGCTTCAGTGCCAAGGTAGCAGGATAATCCCCATGCAGGCTGATTTTTGGTATAGCAAGTCCCTGGCAGAGATGTCCGACCGGGAGTGGGAAGCCTTGTGCGATGGTTGTGGCAAATGCTGCCTCAACAAGCTTATCGACGAAGAAACCGATGAACTGGTGCACACCAACGTGGCCTGCGAGCTGCTCAATACCCACAGCTGCGCCTGCAGCGATTATGTCAACCGCTTTGCCCGGGTCCCGGACTGCCTTAAAATCACCCGGGACAAGCTGGCCGACTACTACTGGCTACCCTCTACCTGTGCCTACCGGCTGCTGGCGGAGGGCAAAGCCTTGCCTTCCTGGCATCCGCTGCGCACCGGCTCCAAGAGCGCCATGCACAAGGCCGGCCAGTCGGTGCGGGGCAAGGTGGTACACGAATCCCAGGCCGGCGACTGGGAGGACCATATCATTACCTGGGCCAGCTAACCGACTTTCGTAAGGCGTGAACGCCTCACGCCTCACGCCTCAATGCACCGGCCAGTCGTACCACAATAAAGAAGGCTGCCAGGCCCGCCAGCACCGCGAAGACGCCCATCAGCCACTGGGGCATGCTCCAGCCGAGCCAGGACCAGTCCACGTCGGCACAGTCGCCGGTGGGGTGGAACAGCGCCGGCAGCCAGCGGTCCAGCGGGGCCCAGGCCGGAAATTCGGCAAAACTGGAGCATTGGTTGAAGGGGGAGGGGTTGAGCTGGTAACCCACGTGCTCTTCCGCCAGCAGGTACCCCTTGGCGGACGCCGCCAGCCAGCCCAGCAGGGCGAGGGTGCTGAACAAGCGGTGTCGGGGCATCAGCCAGCCCAGCACGCCCGCGAAGATGACGCCGATCAGGGCCGCTCTCTGGTAGACACACATGACACAGGGGTGATAGCCCTTTGCATACTGGAAAAGCAGGGCGATCAGCAGCAGCGCAAGGCTGCCGGCAGTGAGCAGGGCCCAGGCAAAACGGGAGCGGGAAAAGTCGTACAACATCAGATCCTCATGAGGTCAAAGAATACGAACGGCGACATCGGCCGGGTGGTTACGCTTGTGAGAAACTGGTCTGCCCTGTTATTATCGTCATCAGTCTCGCCTGCCTTAACGTATTTAACAGAGTGGTTGCATGGTCATCAAGGCACAAAGCCCAGCCAGTTTTGCAGAACAATATATCATAGAGTCCATCTGGAACAGCCGATTTCCTCCGGGCTCTATCCTGCCCGCCGAACGGGAATTGTCGGAGCTGATCGGCGTAACCCGGACCACCCTGCGCGAGGTACTGCAGCGGCTGGCCCGTGATGGCTGGCTGACCATACAGCATGGCAAGCCGACCCGGGTGAACAATTTCTGGGAAACGTCGGGGCTGAACATTCTGGAGACCCTGGCCCGTCTGGACGAGGAAAAGGTGCCTGAGCTTATCGAGCAGTTGCTGTCTGCCAGAACCCATATCAGCAGCATCTTTATCCGCGGCGCGGTGAAAAACGCACCGGAGCGGGTGATCAGTGCTGCGGCCGGTCTGACCCAGTTGGCCGACGAGGCCGATGCTTTCGCCGCCTTCGACTACGAGTTCCACCATCAACTGGCGTTCGCCTCCGGCAACCCCATTTATGCGCTTATCCTCAATGGCTTCCGGGGCCTTTATTGCCGGGTGGGGCGTTATTACTTTTCCCGTGCCGCCGCCCGAACCCTGGCCGCCGATTACTACCGGGCCTTGGCCGGCCTGGCTGCCGCCGGCAAGATGAACGAGGTGGCCGAAGCGGTGCGTGAATATGGCAAGGCGTCGGGTAAGCTGTGGCTCGATATGCGCGAGCATATGCCGGACAGCCTGGTGCAGAACTGATGAAACGCCTCCTGACGGAGGCGTTTTTTTAGATGGAGGAAGGGGATTTCTCCGGGCAACGGCCGATGATGGTGGCGCCGTCGTCCGGTTCTTCCTGCTCGAGGAGCACATCGAAGCCCCACAGGCGATGCACATGCTTGAGTACTTGATGACGTGACTCCGCCAAGGGGATGCGATTGTGAGGCACATGGCGCAGGGTCAGGGAGCGGTCCCCCTTCACTTCTACGTTG
Source organism: Zobellella iuensis (assembly GCF_016746085.1). Lineage (GTDB taxonomy): Bacteria > Pseudomonadota > Gammaproteobacteria > Enterobacterales > Aeromonadaceae > Oceanimonas > Oceanimonas iuensis. The sequence continues at coordinate 333,111 of NZ_JAERTZ010000018.1, read as the reverse complement.
TAGACCTGCAGGTTGGGCTCCAGGTTGGACAGGTTGTACTGGTTCGACAGGGTCTGGCGCAACTGGCGGTAGCCCAGCTCGTCGTGAATGGCCGAAATTTCCAGGTAATTGCGGGTATCGTCGTCGGCCACCGCGAACAGATGAAAGTCGCGCATGACCTTGGGCGACAGGAACTGGCTGATAAAGCTTTCGTCCTTGAAGTTCTCCATGGCAAAGTGCAGGGTCTTGACCCAATCCGATCCGGCGATATCCGGGAACCAGGCCCTGTCTTCCTCCGTCGGGTGCTCGCAGATGCGGCGCAGATCCTGGAACATGGCAAAGCCCAGGGCATAGGGGTTGATGCCGGAATAGTAGCGGCTGTTGTAGGACGGCTGGAAGATGACGTTGGTGTGGCTGTGCAGCACTTCCAGCATAAAGCGGTCGGTCACCAGCCCCTCGTCGTACATATGCTGGGTAATGGTGTAATGCCAGAACGTGGCCCAGCCTTCGTTCATCACCTGGGTTTGTTTCTGCGGGTAGAAATACTGGCTGATCTTGCGCACGATGCGTACGATTTCCCGTTGCCAGGGTTCGAGCAGGGGCGCGTGCTTCTCGATAAAGTACAGGATGTTCTCTTCCGGCTCGCGGGGATAGCGCAGCTTCTTGACCTGCTTGGCATCATCCATGCGGGGCAGGGTACGCCACAATTCGTTGACCTGGGTTTGCAGGTAGGCTTCACGGGCTTTCTGCCGGCGCCGCTCCTCCGCCAGTGACAGCTTTTGCGGCCGCTTATACCTGTCTACCCCGTAATTCATCAGGGCGTGACAGCTGTCGAGGATGGCCTCGACTTCGGCGACCCCGTATTTTTCTTCACATTCGTTGATATAGTTTTTGGCGAACAGCAGGTAGTCGATGATCGACTCGGCATCGGTCCAGGTTTTGAACAGGTAGTTGTTCTTGAAGAAGGAATTGTGGCCATAACAGGCGTGAGCGATCACCAGTGCTTGCATCGGCATGGTGTTTTCTTCCATCAGGTAGGCGATGCAGGGATTGGAATTGATCACGATTTCGTAGGCCAGGCCCATCTGGCCACGCTTGTAGGTCTGTTCGGTCTGGATGAATTTCTTGCCGTAAGACCAGTGATGGTAACCGATCGGCATGCCGATGCTGGAATAGGCATCCATCATCTGCTCGCCGGTGATGATCTCTATCTGGTTCGGATAGGTACTGAGCCCGTAGCCGGTGGCGATACGGGCAATCTCCTGGTGGTAGGCTTCTAGCAGTTCAAAGGTCCAGTCGGGACCGTCGCTGAGTGGCCGGGTTTTCGCGATTGCTTCTGCCATAGTCACCTCATGCCGCTTGTTTCTTGAACAGTTCCCGGAACACGGGATAGATGTCTTCTACCGAACGAATGTGCTCCATCGCGAAGTTGGAAAAACTGCGCGCTATGGTTTCGTATTCGTGCCACAGCGTCTGGTGGGCCCGGTTGGTGATTTCGATGTAGGCATAGTAACGCACCAGCGGCATGATATCGTTGTACAGCAGTTGCCGGCACAGGGGGGAGTCATCGGCCCAGTTGTCGCCGTCGGAAGCCTGCGCCGCGTAGATATTCCACTGGTCGGCCGGATAGCGCTCCAGCATCACCTCTTTCATCAGCTGCAGTGCGCTGGAGACGATGGTGCCCCCGGTTTCCTGGGAGTAGAAAAACTCCTGTTCGTCCACCTCCTTGGCTTGGGTATGGTGACGGATAAAGACCACGTCCACATTCTTGTAGGTCCGGGTCAGGAACAGGTAGAGCAGCAGATAAAAACGCTTGGCCATGTCCTTGGTGGCTTGATCCATGGAGCCGGACACGTCCATCAGGCAGAACATCACCGCCTGGGTAGAAGGAATGGGACGTTTGACAAAGTTATTGAAGCGGAGATCGAAGGTATCGATAAAGGGGACCGCCGCGATACGGCGTTTTAGGTTGAGAATTTCCTCTTCGATATCCTGGATCCGGGCATAGTTTTCCGCCGGCCGCTTGCCGAGTTCGGCCAGCTCCAGCTCCAGCTCGACCACGCTTTTCTTCTTGCCGGCCTGCAGCGCGGTGCGCCGGGCCAGGGACTGGCGCAAGGAGCGCACTATATTGATGTTGGCCGGAACCCCGTCCGAGGTGTAGCCGGCACGGAAGGTTTTCATTTCACTGATCTTGTTGAGCTTGTTTTTCTCCAGGTTGGGCAGTTCCAGGCCGTCGAACAGCAGGTCCAGGTACTCGTCCTTGGAGATCTCGAACACGAAATCGTCTTCGCCGTCGCCCTGGTTGCTGGCCTCCCCCTGGCCGCCGCCTTTGCCGCCACCCCCCAGGGGGCGTTCGACCCGGTCGCCGGTGATAAATTGATCGTTACCCGGATGAACCTGCTCTCGTTTACCGCCCTTGCCCTGGTGAAAAAAGGGCTCGGAGATATCGCGGGTGGGAATGGAGACACTCTCGCCCTTGTCGATATCCTGAATACTGCGTTTCAGTACCGCGTCCGACACCGCCTTTTTGAGTTGTTGTTTGTAGCGGCGGATAAAGCGCTGTCGGTTGACAGCGCTTTTGTTGCGGCCATTTAGTCGTCTGTCGATAAAATGCGCCATAGTTTCCCCCAACATCCTTCCATCAGGTTGATTTACGTACCCGCAGGTACCACTCCGACAGCAGCCGGACCTGTTTGCGGGTATAACCTTTTTCCATCATGCGAGCGACAAAGTCGTCGTGTTTCTTCTGCTCGTCGGCACTGGTCTTGGCGTTGAAGGAAATGACCGGCAGCAGCTCCTCGGTATTGGAGAACATTTTTTTCTCGATAACGGTCCTGAGCTTCTCGTAGCTGGTCCAGTTAGGATTCTTGCCGGCATTGTTCGCCCTGGCCCGTAATACGAAGTTGACGATTTCGTTACGGAAGTCCTTGGGATTGCTGATCCCGGCCGGTTTCTCGATTTTTTCCAGCTCGGCATTGAGGGCGGAGCGGTCGAACAGCTGTCCGGTTTCCGGATCCCGGTATTCCTGATCCTGGATCCAGAAGTCCGCATAGGTCACGTAGCGATCGAAGATGTTCTGACCATACTCGGAGTAGGACTCGAGGTAGGCGGTCTGGATTTCCTTGCCGATAAACTCCACGTATTTGGGGATCAGATAGCCCTTGATGAATTCCAGGTAGCGGTCGTGCACATCCTGCGGGAACTGCTCCCGCTCGATCTGTTGCTCGAGCACGTAGAACAGGTGCACCGGGTTGGCCGCCACCTCGGCATGGTCGAAGTTGAACACCCGGGACAGGATTTTGAAGGCGAAACGGGTAGAAAGCCCGGTCATGCCTTCATCGACCCCGGCATAGTCCCGGTATTCCTGATAGGACTTGGCCTTGGGATCCGTATCTTTCAGGCTTTCGCCGTCGTAGACCCTCATCTTGGAATAGAGGCTGGAGTTTTCCGGCTCTTTCAGGCGCGACAACACGGTGAACTGTCCCAGGGTTTCCAGGGTACCGGGGGCACATTTGGCCTGGGACAATTCGCTGTTGGTCAGCAGCTTCTTGTAGATCTCCACCTCTTCGGTGATGCGCAGGCAGTAAGGTACCTTGACGATGTACACCCGGTCGAGGAAGGCTTCGTTATTCTTGTTGTGCTTGAAGTGTTGCCACTCCGATTCATTGGAGTGCGCCAGGATGATGCCTTCGAAGGGGAGGGCGGAAAGCCCCTCGGTGCCGTTGTAGTTCCCTTCCTGGGTGGCGGTGAGCAAAGGGTGCAGCACTTTGATCGGTGCCTTGAACATTTCGACGAATTCCATCATGCCCTGGTTGGCTTTGCACAGGGCCCCGGAGTAGGAGTAAGCGTCGGCATCATCCTGGGCATAGTGTTCAAGCTTGCGGATGTCGACCTTGCCGACCAGGGAGGAGATATCCTGGTTATTGTCGTCACCGGGCTCGGTTTTGGCGACGGCTATCTGGTCGAGTACCGAGGGGTGGACCTTTTCAACCCGGAAACGGGTGATGTCTCCCCCGTATTCATGCAGCCGTTTCACTGCCCAGGGCGACATGATGGGCCTCAGATACCGGCGCGGGATACCGTATTCCTGCTCGAGGACGGGGCCGTCTTCATTCGTGTCGAACAGGCAGAAAGGGTGATCATTGACCGGCGAGCCCTTGAGCCGGTAAATGGGCACTTTCTGCATCAACGATTTAAGGCATTCGGCCAGAGAGGACTTGCCCCCGCCGACGGGGCCGAGGAGGTACAGTATCTGTTTCTTTTCTTCCAGGCCCTGGGCCGCATGCTTCAGGTAGGAGACAATCTGTTCGATGCTGTCTTCCATGCCATAAAACTCGGCGAAGGCCGGATAGCGGGCAATGACCCTGTTGGAAAAAAGCCGGCTGTACCTCGGTACCTGGGCGGTATCGATCATTTCCGGCTCACCGATGGCCATCAGCAGACGTTCGGAAGCGGAGGCGTAGCAAGCCTTGTCTTCCCGGCACATGTCCAGGAATTCCTGCAGGCTGTACTCTTCTTCCTTGGCTTTCTCATAGCGCGTTTGGTAGTGCTCGAAGATTCCCATAGTTCTTTCCCCCATAAAATCCCGGCTCCGTACATCCTTGATTACAAGAAAGAGCCTTGCGCACACATCTTTCAATCCTTTACTGAAAGGTTAGACAGGGTTTCAGCATTGCGCTTGTGTAACGCTCAGAAAAGTCGAAGATTTTGTGGAGCAGTTCCCATTCCGATATTTCCCATGTGAGTCCCATCATCGAGAGGGGAGGAAAGGCCCTGACCAGGTGCCGCCCGGTCCGCGGTGGAAGGCGCAGGAAGCATGGCATTGCTTACGTTGGCGTAAACGTAACTATCTTGCTCGTTTGCTGCTCAGTTACACCTTTTGTGATTTTTTTACGTTGACTTCACATTTGTGCCCGGTTAGATTGGGGGGGCATCAAGGTCTAGCCAATTGCTCCAGCCTAAATTCAGCAACTTGTTAGGTATGATGCGTAGCTCTGTTTAAGCACGTTTCCGTTTGTTTGACCCTCGCTTGCGAGGGTTTTCTTTTTTGTCATAAAACCACGCCTTTTGAATTACGTTTACGTAAACGTATTATTCGGAGGGGGTGGTTTGTTCATTTTTTTTGATGTTGTTATGCGTTTTTTTCCGATTTATCCCCGTGCTCCATTATCTTAAAGTGCCATCACCAACCGAATGTAGCAGCGAAGGATAACAATAACATGTTGTTAATGCTGCTTGATGACACTAAGACCGGAGTGAACCATGGGCAAGACACTGATCCTGAAATCCAGCATCCTGGGTGAATATTCACAGTCAGCAAAATTGATTGATTACATGATTGAGCGGGCAGGTGCCGAAGAGGTACAGATCCGTGATCTGGCTGCCGAGCCGTTGCCTATGCTGGATGGTGCCGGCGCCATGGCCCTGCGGGGGGGCGATCGGCTCAGCGAAGAGCAGCAGGCCCTGCTGGCGCTGTCCGATAGCCTGGTGGAAGAGCTCAAGGCCGCCGATACCCTGATTATCGCGGCCCCCATGTACAACTTTCATATCCCGGTACAGCTCAAGGCCTGGATTGACCTGGTTTGTCGTGCCGGCGTGACCTTCCGTTACACCGAGCAGGGGCCGGAAGGGCTGATCACCGGCAAGAAAGCGGTGGTGGTGACGACCCGTGGCGGTATGCACAAGGATAGCCCGACCGATTTGATTACTCCCTACCTGCAGACCGTATTGGGTTTCATCGGCCTCCGCGAGGTGGAGTTCGTGTATGCGGAAGCCCTGAACATGGGGGCGGAAGCGCAGCAGGCGGGGCTGGATCAGGCCCGACAGAGCCTGGCGGCCCTGGTCGCCTGAATAATAAATTATGCCAACATACAGAAAGCGGGCTGCCTTTGGCAGCCCGCTTTCTGTCAGCCGAACAGCTGACGAATACTCCGCTCGAGTATGCCGATGGTCTGGTCGACATGATGTTTTTCAATGATCAGGGGAGGGGACATGGCGATGGCATCTCCCAGCGAGCGTAGCATCATGCCTTGCTCCCAGGCGGCTGTCTGGACCTGTGCCCCGCTGGCGCCCGGCTTGCCTGCCTGCGGCTCGAATTCGACGGCGGCTATCAATGCGTAGTTGCGGATGTCGATGACCCCGGGCAGGCCCTTCAGGCTGTGCAGGCCCTGCTCAAAATAGCTGGCGATATCACCCCCGGCGGCGCCACGGCGGAACAGGCCGCCCTGCTCATACACGTCCAGGGTGGCCATGGCGGCGGCACAGGCCAGCGGGTGAGCGGAATAGGTATAGCCATGGAAAAATTCTACACCCGGGCCGGCATCGTCCACCACCGCTTCATAAATATGGTCTCCGGCGAACACGGCCCCCATGGGCGCGGCGCCGTTGGTCAGCCCCTTGGCAGTGGTCATGATATCGGGCAGCACATCGAAGGTCTGGCTGGCAAAGGGCTCGCCGGTGCGGCCGAAACCGCAGATTACCTCGTCGAAGATCAGCAGGATGCCGTGCTGATCGCAGATTTCCCGTATGCGCTTGAGATAACCCACCGGCGGAGGGAGCACGCCGCCGGCCCCGGTGATGGGCTCGATGATGACGGCGGCAATACGACTGGCGTCATGCAGCCTGATCAGCCGTTCCAGTTCGTTGGCTTTCTCCACCCCACCATGCAGCGGTAACCCACGGGAGAAGGCGTTCAGCGCAAGATCCTGGGTGTGGGACAGGTGATCCACCGGCAGCCACTGGCCGAAGGCCTTGTAGTTGTTGGTGATGCCGCCAACTGAGATACCACCGAAGTTGACCCCGTGATAGCCCCGCTCCCGGCCGATAAACAGTTGCCTGCCGGCCTGGCCGCGCGCATGGTGATAGGCCAGCGCCATCTTGAGTGCGGTTTCCACCGACTCGGAGCCCGAGTTGGTGTAAAACACCTTGTTCAGGTTGCCGGGAGCCAGCCGGGCCAGGCGCTCCGACAACTCGAAGGACAGGGGGTGACCGAAACCGAAACAAGGGGCGTAGTCCAGGGTTTTGGCCTGCTGGGCGATGGCTTCGGCGATATGGGGATGGCCGTGGCCGGCATTGCAGCACCACAGCCCGGCGGTCATATCCAGCACCTGGCGCCGATCGTCCGTGGTCCAGTACATGCCCTTGGCGCCGGTGAGCATGCGCGGCTGTGCCCGATAACCCTTGTTTGGTGTAAAGGGCATCCAGTGGGCGGCCAAACTCTGATGATTCATGGGTCTCTCCGTTAGTCGAATGGTTTGCGGGTCAGCAACATACCGTAGCGGGAGACAGTGTCGTCAAAGAGTTAAGGTTGAAAAATCACGCCGTTTCAATGTTCAGTTTGATAGGGCTAGACATAACAGGGGGCGGGCATAAAAAAACCTGCCGGAGCAGGTTCAGTATTTGGTGCGTTCTAGTGGATTCGAACCACCGACCCCTACCATGTCAAGGTAGTGCTCTAACCAACTGAGCTAAGAACGCGAATCTTTGGCAAACTGGTGCGTCCTAGTGGACTCGAACCACCGACCCCTACCATGTCAAGGTAGTGCTCTAACCAACTGAGCTAAGGACGCATATATTCAGTCTGAAGCTTTTCCTGCGGAAAAGATGGTGCGTTCTAGTGGATTCGAACCACCGACCCCCACCATGTCAAGGTGGTGCTCTAACCAACTGAGCTAAGAACGCAGGCTGCCTTCAGGCGCTGCGTATACTAGCCAAGGGCGCGGGCAGGGGCAAGCATTTTTTCTTATCGAACAAGCGGATGAAGAACTATTGTTCAAGTCGGTGAAATATCGCACCGAGCCAGGAAACGTTGCCACAGCCGGGCATGTTCCAGGGTCCGCTCCCGGTAACGGGTATAGACCCGGCTGTCGAGCCCCTGCGCAAAGTAACGTCGATAGGCGGCCAGCGCATCCTGCTGGGAGGGGGGGGGGGTCAGGGTGTGTTCGAGCAGGGGGGCCAATTGCACAAACTGGCGATCGATCTGCCCCAGGTACGCCTGGATGTCCCTGATATAGTAGTGCTGCATGGCATTACGCAGCCGCTCGGCACGGGACCGGCCGCTGGGGCCGCAGTCGTACAGCTCCAGCTGTTGCAGGAAAGCCAGGCTTTCCTCAAGGTAGTGGGCGGCGCTGTGCAGCGAGTAGAACAACTGCCCCAGATAATCGTTGTCGTACAGTCCGCTCAGGGCCTGATTCAATTCGCGGGCGTGGAGCGGGCCAGGTTCGTCCTGGCCCTGGGCCAGGCGAAGCAGGCGTTCAAACAGGCTGAACGCCGTGACTGTTTCCTGGTAGCCGCCCTGTTGGGCAAAGCGCAGGGGACGGAGGCGGGGCATCAGGGCGGCGCGGATCTCCGGCTCGGCCACCATCATGTTCCAGTGATAGCCGGGTAACAGCGGCGCTTTCTGGGTCTGAACCCGGGTCAACCAGTCTTTCAATGCCTGGTCCTCGGCGGCAGCAAGGCATTCCTGGACGCCGAGCTGGAACTGCAGGTGATACAACAAGACGGCGGCGGCACTCTGGCTCTTGCCCACCGGGCTGTTGTGTTCGCCGACCAGGCCCAGCAGCCGGCACTCCCCCAGCTTGAGGGTGTCCAGCAGGCCGGCGGTGACCCGTTGTTGTTGCTGTTGCAGTTCCCGCTGCGCGGGCAGGGAAGGCAAGGGGGGGGCCTTGGTCAGTACCGGCGGGGTGACCTCCAGGACATTGGCGACCCGGGCCAGGTAGGTCTGGAAATGATGTTCCAGTTCATTATGCGGGCTACAGGCTGTCAACCAGAGGCAGAGCAGCCCGACTGCGTTCTTCCACCCTTTCATAGATAATGCGCAACCGCCAGATCAACATGAATGCCGCTACCGATAAGCCTATCAGAAAACCGATCCAAAAGCCGTGCGGGCCCATGGCCGGCATCAGCCAGTCGGTCAGACCGAGTACCATGCCGATCGGCAGGCCACACAACCAGTAGGCCACCAGGGTGATATAGAAAATAACCTGGGTATCCTTGTAACCACGCAGGGCGGCGGCACCGATGACCTGGGCCGAATCGGATATCTGGTACAGGGCGGCCAGCAGCAGCAGGCTGGCGGCGAGATCCAGTACGGCATTATTGTCGGTATAAATTCCCCCGATCCAGTGTCGTCCCAGTACGGTGGCCAGCGCCGTGAATACGGCCAGGGTACAGCCGAACACTATGCCGGCGATGCTGACCACCCTGGCTTGTTGCGCCCGGCCTTCGCCGAGGCTGTGTCCGACGCGGATGGTCAGTGCGATGCCCAGGCTCAGGGGCAGCATGAACACCATGCTGGAGAAGTTGATGGCAATCTGATGGCCGGCGACCACCTCGGAACCAAGTGGGGCCAGCAGCAGCGCGACCACGGTGAACAGGGTGACTTCACAGAAGATGGCCATGGCGATGGGAAAGCCCAGCCGGAAAATCCGGCTGATTTGGCGCCAGTCGGGAGGGGTGAGCCGGGTGAAGACAGTAAAGCGTTGCAACAGGGCCGAGCGGCGGGTATAGAGGATCATCGCCACCAGCATGGCCCAGAATACCAGGGCGGATGCATAGCCGCAGCCCACCCCGCCCAGGGCGGGCATCCCCAGCTTGCCGTAAATCAGGATATAGTTGGCCGGTACGTTGACCGCCAGCCCGATAAAGCCGATCACCATGGTGGGCAGGGTATGGGACAAGCCTTCACTGAAATTGCGCAGCACCTGGTACAGGGCGTAGGCGGGCATGCCCCAGAGAATGCCGTGCAAATAACCGGTGGTTTTTTCCGCCAGCACCGGCTCGACTTCCATCCAGTGCAGGGCCAGCGGCGAATAATAAAGAACGAGCATGGCGGGCAGGGTCACCAACAGGGTCAGCCAGAAGCCCTGATGCACGGCAGCGGCCACTTCGCCGTGGCGACGGGCACCATTCAGTTGAGATATGATGGGCGTCAATGCCATGACCACGCCCTGTACCAGCAGGATGATGGGCAGCCAGAAACTGGTGGCCACCGCCACCGCGGCCATATCGGTGGCGCTGACCTGGCCGGCCATGACGGTATCGACAAAACTCATGGTGGTCTGGGCTATCTGCGCCACCAGTATGGGAGCGCAGAGCCGCAACAGATGCAGGGTTTCGGAAAAATAGGACTTCAGCGCCATCTTGTTATTCTCGCTCGGCAATATAGGGATAACTCACCGCCGAAACACGGATCTGGCGTCCGCTGGGTGGGGGAAAGCACATGGAACTTCGGCTGGTGTTGGCAATATAGCGTCGATCATGGGGTTTTCCCAGTATATTCAACTGTCTTTTAAAATTGGATGAGAACTATGTTTACCGGAATTGTGCAAGGCCAGGGTACTGTGCTTGAAATAATCGATAAAGCCGATTTTCGCACCCATGTGGTCCGGCTGCCGGCGGCGCTGTTGCCCGGGTTGGAGCCGGGGGCTTCCGTGGCCCATAACGGCTGCTGCCTCACCGTCACCCGCATCGAGGGCGACAGGGTGAGCTTCGATCTGATGGCGGAAACCCTGAGGGTCACCAACCTCGGACGGTTACGGACGGGGGACAGCGTCAACCTGGAACGGGCGGCCCGCTTCGGCGACGAGATCGGCGGCCACGCCATGTCCGGCCATATCATGGCCCAGGGCGAACTGCTGGAGCGAGTGGAAAGGGACACCAATACCTGCCTCTGGTTCGCGCTGCCGGCCGGGCTGGCCAAATATGTCTTTACCAAAGGTTATATCGGCATCGACGGTATCAGCCTGACCCTGGGGGAAGTGAAAGCCGATCGTTTTGCCGTGCATTTGATCCCCGAGACCCTGGCGCGCACCAATTTGGGGACTATTTTGCCCGGAGACAGGGTGAACATCGAGATCGACCCCCAGACCCAGGCCATAGTGGATACGGTGGAGCGGGTGCTGGCCGGTCGATAAATTATGCCAACATACAATAGGTTCTGAACCCCGTCGCCCGCTCAGAAATATTGCTCGTCATCGGCATCCACCATCACCTCCACCTCATCCGTTTGTTCGTTGCGGGTGATGGTGATATGGATGGAATTGCAGCAGGCCATGCAGTCTTCGTAGTAGTCCTGATCCCCTTCGGAGGCATCAACCATAATGCGGGTATGATGCCCGCAGTGGGGACACAGGATATTCTGTTCGAAATAGTCACGCATCGGGCTTGTCCTCGTTTCAGGTCGGCTTCAGGCCTCTGGTAGTCCCTGGCAGGAGCGGCCTCCGTCCAGCGCGACTATCTGACCGGTCAGATAGCCGGGGCCCTCGAGTAAAAAGGCAGCGGTTTCGGCGATTTCCCTGGGCTGGCCCAGCCGTCCCATCGGAATGGACGTCAGCACCCGCTGCTTTTGTGCTTCGTTCAGCTCATGCTCCGGCCAGATGATGGCGCCGGGGGCGATACCGTTGACGCGGATGCCGGGAGCCAGCTCCGCGGCCAGGCCGCGGGTCAGGGTAGCCAGGGCGTTTTTTGCCATGCTGTAGAGCAAGTGGTGTTTCAGGCCTTTTTCTGCATGAATGTCGACCATGTTCACGATGGCGCCGCTGCTGTCTTTCAGCGCCGGCGCCAGGGCCTGGGTCAGAAAGTAGGGGGCGGCCGCATTGGTTGTCGCCAGTTCCTGCCATTGCGTCGGCGTCGCCTCACCGAAGGGGGTGGGGTAGAAGGCGGAGGCATTGTTGATAAGCCCGTCCAGGCGGCCAAAACAGCTCAGCACCCTGTCGGCCATTTCCTTGAGTTCATCGAGCCGGGTCAGATCCTGAGACACCAGCCGGACACTGTCCGGCCGTTGGGCATTCAGCTCCCGGGCCAGGGCGATGGCCGGGGATTCGCTGCGATGGTAGTGCAAAACCAGCCGGTAGCCTCGCTGATGAAGGTAACGGCTCATTTCGGCACCGATGCGCTTGGCGGCACCGGTAATCAATACCACGGGATGGGGCATAGCATCTCCTAACTGGCAATAACCCGATATAGACTGGTCTTGGTCTGAGCAAAATAAGGCTCGCCAAAATGATTCACATGATTGAGCAGGTGATACAGGTTATAGAGCTCCCGCCGTTCGGTATAGCCTTCATCCAGCGGCCAGACGGCATGGTAGCCCTGGTAAAAGACCAGGGGAAACTGTCCGAACAGCTCGGTCATGGCGATATCCGTTTCCCGATCACCGAAATAACTGGCAGGGTCAAACAGCACCCCCATGTGCTCGGTAAACGCAAGATTGCCACGCCAGAGATCGCCGTGCAACAGGGAGGCGCTGGGATGATGGTTGGCCAGTCGCAGTTTGATAGCGCCGACGATTTCCTCGATATCGCCGAAACGGATGCCTTTTTCTTCCAGCAGTTTCAGTTGCCAGCCGACCCGTTGTTCGGCAAAGAAGGTGGACCACTTTTTATGCCAGGCATTGGGTTGTACGCTGGTGCCGAGAAAATTGTCTTCATCCCAGCCGTACATGGGCTGGCTGTGGCTACGATGCAGGTGGGCCAGCTGACGGCCGAGCATGTGCCAGTCCTGCTCGTCCGACTCGCCGAGAGGCAAATATTCCAGTACCAGGAAACTGCTGCCGACGGTGGTACCACAGCAGATGGGTTTGGGGATCACCAGGGTCTGGGTACGGAGCAGATGGTCCAGGCTGTTCCATTCGCAGCGGAACATATCCACCCGGGCACGGTCATTTAACTTAACGAAGTAGCTTTTATGACCGTCGGAAATCCGGAATGCCTGGTTGATATCACCCCCGGACAGCGGCTTTTTGTCGAGGATGGTGAAGTCGCTGCCGGTTGCTTCCGAGATCTGATTGGCGATCACTGGCCACATAATGCCTCCGCTTAGGCTTGGTTTGTCAACAGTATAGGCCATGCGCAAGCGAGCAAACCGCATCGGGATCAAAATTGGAGACCCCATGATAGATAAGCTGAAAAAATGGTTTGAAAGTACTAGACCCGCGGAGCCGATCGAGCTGAGCCAAGAGGTGGCGGTGGCGGCCTTGCTGACCGAAGTCATGCTGGCCGACGGCTCGGACAGTGCAGCGGAGCAGCTGCGGATGGAACAGCTGCTGGCCCGCTTGTTCGGCCAGACCCAGGGCGAGGTGCACGACTGGCTGGAGCAGGGCAGGGTACAGCAGCAGGAGTCGGCCTCGCTCTACGAATTCACCTCCCGCCTCAAGACCCTGCCGGCAGGGCAACGGGAAAACATCCTCCATGCCCTCTGGCTGATCGCTTTTACCGACGGGGTGCTGGATCCCCTGGAGGAAGCGGTGATCCGCCAGATTGCCGATCTGCTCTATATTCCCCACAGCCGCTTTATCCAGCTGAAGCACAGGGCCGAACGGCAGTGCCTATAATCCTTGGCCAGCCATGGCGGGAAGTGTTCAAGTTTGGTAGAGTCTGCTCTCCCTGACCTGTGCCGCCGGGTAGCACCATAAGGCGCGCCAGACTGGCAAGGTAAAGCCAGATGGTCGGGGCAGTCATGAATTTTTTCACTTTTCATACACTACATGTGCACTTTGGTAGGGTGCACCACTGTTAAGGACGCTTCATGCCGACAATTACGCTTCCCGATGGCAGCCAACGCCATTTTGAACATGCCGTTTCCGTACTGGATGTGGCCCAGGATATCGGGGCCGGCCTGGCCAAGGCCTGCATCGCCGGCCGGGTCAACGGTGAACTGGTGGATGCCTGCGACCCGATATCCCAGGATGCCGAGCTGGCCATCATCACCGCCAAGGATCAGGATGGCCTGGACATCATCCGCCACTCCTGTGCCCACCTGCTGGGCCATGCCATCAAGCAGCTGTGGCCGCAAACCAGGATGGCCATAGGTCCGGTGATCGACAACGGCTTCTATTACGATGTGGATCTGGATCATACCCTGACCGAAGAAGACATCGAGAAGCTGGAAGCCCGCATGCTGGAGCTGGCCAAGACCGAGTACCCGGTGATCAAGAAGAAGGTCAGCTGGCAGGAGGCGCGGGACACCTTCGCCCGGCGGCATGAATCCTACAAGATTGAAATCCTGGATCAGAACGTCAGCCAGCACGACAAGCCGGGCCTCTATCACCACGAAGAGTACGTCGACATGTGCCGGGGCCCGCACGTGCCCAACATGCGCTTCTGCCAGCATTTCAAGCTGCAGAAGGTGTCCGGCGCCTACTGGCGGGGCGATTCCAAGAACAAGATGCTGCAGCGCATCTACGGTACCGCCTGGGCCGACAAGAAAGCGCTCAAAGGCTACCTGACCCAGCTGGAGGAAGCCGCCAAGCGCGACCATCGCAAGATAGGCAAGCAGCTCGACCTCTACCACATGCAGGAAGAAGCGCCGGGCATGGTGTTCTGGCACCACGACGGCTGGACCGTCTTCCGCGAACTGGAACATTTCGTGCGCGACAAGCTGCGCGAGTACCAGTATGAAGAGGTCAAGGGTCCCTTCATGATGGACAGGGTACTGTGGGAGAAATCCGGCCACTGGGACAAGTACGCCGAGAACATGTTCACCACCAGTTCCGAAAACCGCGAGTATGCCATCAAGCCGATGAACTGCCCGGGCCATGTGCAGATCTTCAACCAGGGGCTCAAGTCCTACCGGGATCTGCCGCTGCGCATGGCGGAATTCGGCTGCTGCCATCGCAACGAGCCGAGCGGTGCCCTGCACGGCCTGATGCGGGTACGCGGCTTTACCCAGGACGATGCCCACATTTTCTGTACCGAAGAGCAAATACAGGCAGAAGTCTCCGCCTGCATCCAGATGGTATATGACACTTACGGCACTTTCGGCTTCACCAATATCGCGGTCAAGTTGTCGACCCGGCCGGAAAAGCGCATCGGCAGCGACGAGATCTGGGACAAGGCGGAACTGGCCCTGGAAGAAGCGCTCAAGGCCAATGACATCGCCTATGAACTGCAGCCGGGGGAGGGGGCCTTCTACGGTCCCAAGATCGAATTCACCCTGCACGACTGCCTGAACCGGGCCTGGCAGTGCGGCACAGTGCAGCTCGACTTCGCGCTGCCGGGCCGCCTGGGGGCCAGCTACGTGGGTGAAGACAACGACCGCCACGTGCCGGTGATGATCCACCGCGCCATCCTGGGCTCCATCGAGCGGTTCATCGGCATCCTGATCGAAGAATACGCCGGCCTGTTTCCGACCTGGCTGGCTCCCACCCAGGTGGTGGTGCTCAATATTACCGACAATCAGGCCGACTACGCCCGCAATCTGGCTAACAGTTTGAATAATGTTGGCATTCGGGCCAAAGCGGACTTGAGAAATGAGAAGATAGGCTTTAAAATCCGCGAGCATACTCTGAAGCGGGTACCTTTCATGCTGGTTTGCGGCGATAAAGAAGTCGAAGCCGGCCAAGTAGCGGTTCGTACCCGGAAAGGACAGGATCTCGGTACCTTCGACGTAGAAGCGCTGACTCAGCTGATTCAGCAGGAGATCCGTACTCGCGGTAAGAAAACAGTGGAGGATAGGTTATAAAAGGCGCTAAAAAAGGGGGCAAACCAGCTCCTCGCAATCGACTGAATGAAGAAATCCGACTGAAAGAAGTCCGTCTGGTCGGCCTGGAAGGCGAAGCATTAGGCATTGTGTCCATTACCGAGGCACTCGAAGCCGCCGCCGGCGCAGGTGTAGACCTGGTGGAAATCAGTCCCAATGCGGAGCCGCCCGTTTGCCGTATCATGGATTACGGCAAGTTCCTCTACGAGAAGAGCAAGGCTACCAAGGAACAAAAGAAGAAGCAGAAACAAATCCAGGTCAAGGAAATCAAATTCCGGCCCGGTACCGATGAGGGCGACTATCAGGTAAAACTACGCAACCTGATTCGCTTTTTGGAAGAGGGCAACAAAGCCAAGGTTACGCTGCGGTTCCGCGGTCGTGAAATGGCGCACCAGGAGCTCGGTTTCGATTTGCTCAACCGCATCAAAGCGGATCTGGACGAATTGGCCGTGGTCGAGGCCTTCCCCAAGCTGGAAGGTCGTCAAGCCGTCATGGTGCTTGCCCCGAAGAAAAAACAGTAAGGCCCTGCAAGTAGTCGGGCAATGACTTGCCCGGCTCGCCTTGCTGTTTGTTGTTATTAACAATGCGGAGTTTTTATGCCGAAAATGAAATCGAACAAGGGCGCTGCCAAGCGCTTCAAGAAAACCGGCTCCGGTGGCTTCAAGCGCAAGCAATCCCACCTGCGTCACATCCTCACCAAGAAAAGCACCAAGCGTAAGCGTCAGCTGCGTGGTAAGTGTCTGGTGGCCGCGTCTGACGTCGCTCAGATCAAATCCATGCTGCCGACCGCTTAAGAGGAGAGTGAACAATGCCAAGAGTTAAACGTGGTGTTACTGCCCGCGCTCGTCACAAGAAAGTACTGAAGCAGGCCAAAGGTTACTACGGTGCCCGTTCGCGCGTCTATCGCGTTGCCGTCCAGGCCGTAACCAAGGCCGGTCAATATGCCTATCGTGACCGCCGTCAGAAAAAACGTCAGTTCCGTCAGCTGTGGATCGCCCGTATCAATGCGGCGGCCCGTCAGAACGGTCTGTCCTACAGCCGCTTCATCGATGGCCTGAAAAAAGCCTCCGTTGAAATCGATCGCAAGATCCTGGCTGACATCGCCGTGCACGACAAGACCACCTTCACCGCTTTGGTTACCAAAGCCAAAGAAGCCCTGGTTTAAGTCGTTCAGACGATTAAATAAAAAAGGAGGCTCCGGCCTCCTTTTTTGTTGGCCCCGAGCCGGCTCAGTGGTGGCGGGAGCGGGGCATTTCCTTTATTATCAAGGCCTTTCAAATTATTTAGCGTCCGCCCTGTCGCGGGCAAGTACGAGGAACACATGGATCAGCTGGAAGACGTGATCGTCAAAGCACAGGCGGAGATCCAGGCTGCCGCCAACGCCGTCGAACTGGATGAAATCCGGGTCCACTATCTGGGCAAGAAGGGGATTTTCACCGAACAATCCAAGGCCCTGGGCAAGCTGTCCGCCGAAGAACGTCCCGCCGCCGGCCAGGCCATCAACCACGCCAAACAGGCGGTGGGCGATGCCCTCAACAGCAAGCGCGAGGCACTGCAACTGGCCGAACTGAACCAGAAGCTGGCGTCCGAAACCCTGGACATCACCCTGCCCGGACGCCGCCAGTCGGCGGGCGGCCTGCATCCGGTAAGCCGCACCATCAAGCGCATCGAGTCCTTTTTCGGCGAACTCGGCTTCCAGGTGGCGGAAGGCCCCGAAATCGAGGACGATTTCCACAACTTCGACGCCCTGAACATTCCGGCGCACCATCCGGCGCGGGCCGATCACGATACTTTCTATTTCAATCCCAAGCTGATGCTGCGCACCCAGACCTCGGGCGTGCAGATCCGCACCATGGAGCAGCAACAGCCGCCGATCCGCATCATATCGCCGGGCCGGGTCTACCGTAACGACTACGATCAGACCCACACTCCCATGTTCCATCAGGTGGAAGGCTTGCTGGTGGACGAGAATGTCAGCTTTACCCAGCTGAAGGGCGTGTTGCACGACTTCCTCAACAACTTCTTCGAGGCGGATCTGCAAATCCGCTTCCGCCCCTCCTACTTCCCCTTTACCGAGCCCAGCGCCGAAGTGGACGTGATGGGCAAGAACGGCAAATGGCTGGAAGTGCTGGGCTGCGGCATGGTGCATCCCAACGTGTTGCGTTCGGTGGGCATCGATCCCGAGCGTTACAGCGGCTTTGCCTTCGGCATGGGGGTCGAGCGCCTGACCATGCTGCGTTACGGCGTCAACGACTTGCGCGCCTTCTTCGAAAATGATCTGCGTTTTCTCAAGCAATTCCGGTAAGCGGCAGGAGCAATAATGAAATTTTCAAAATCATGGCTGGACGAATGGGTCAATACCGGTCTGGATGCCGAGGCTCTTGCCGAGCAGATCACCATGGCCGGTCTGGAAGTGGACGGCATAGCGCCGGTGGCCGCTGCCTTCAGCCAGGTAGTGGTCGGCCAGGTGGTCGAATGCGGCCAGCACCCGGACGCGGACAAGCTCAGGGTCACCAAGGTCGACGTGGGCGCGGACGAGCTGCTCGACATCGTCTGCGGTGCGCCCAACTGCCGCCAGGGCCTGAAGGTGGCGGTGGCCGTGGTCGGCGCCGTATTGCCCGGCGACTTCACCATCAAGAAAGCCAAGCTGCGCGGCCAACCTTCCCACGGCATGCTCTGCTCCTATAGTGAGCTGGGTATCGAGGTGGACGCCGACGGTATTATCGAACTGCCCGCCGATGCGCCCATCGGTACCGGGCTCCGCGACTACCTGCGCCTCGACGACGCCATCATCGAAGTGGATCTGACCCCCAACCGGGCCGACTGCCTGAGCATGGCCGGGCTGGCCCGGGAAGTCGGGGTACTGAACCGGCAGGACGTCAACTGGCCCGAGATCCCGATGGTGCCGGCCACTATCGACGACAAGGTCGACATCCGGCTGGACGCCCCTGCCGCCTGCCCCCGCTACCTGGGACGGGTGGTGAAGAACATCGACGTCACGGCCGAAACGCCCCTGTGGATGCAGGAAAAGCTGCGCCGCAGTGGTATCCGCAGCATAGATCCGGTGGTGGACGTCACCAACTTTGTCTTGCTGGAGTGGGGCCAGCCGATGCATGCCTTCGATCTGGCCCGTCTCGACGGCGGCATAGTGGTGCGTCAGGCCGATCAGGGTGAAACGCTGACCCTGCTCGACGGCAACGAGGTCAGCCTGAACGGCGATACCCTGGTGATAGCCGACCACTCGAAAGCCGTGGCCATGGCCGGCATCTTCGGCGGCGAGGCCACCGGAGTGAATGAAAATACCCGTGATGTGCTGCTGGAGTGCGCCTTCTTCAGCCCGTTGGCGATTACCGGCCGGGCCCGCAGCTATGGCCTGCACACCGACTCTTCCCATCGTTTCGAACGCGGCGTGGACTACCGGCTGCAACACAAGGTGATGGAACGGGCCACCGCGCTGCTGCTGGACATCTGCGGCGGCGAAGCCGGCCCCGTGGTGGAGGCGGTGTCGGACGCCGAGCTGCCCGTGGCGGCCACCGTCACCCTGCGCCACGACAAGCTCAACCGCTTGATCGGTATCGACATTCCCGCCGACCAGGTGACCGATATGCTGACCCGCCTGGGACTGGCGGTCACTCCGACCCACGAGGGCTGGCAGGCGGTGGTGCCGAGCTATCGCTTTGATATCGGCATTGAGGAAGATCTGGTGGAGGAAGTGGCCCGTATCTACGGTTACAACCAGATCCCGAACGTGGCGCCGGTGGCCGGCCTGAGCATGTCCCGTCATCAGGAGGCGGCGCTGCCCCTGAACCGGCTGAAGGATGCCCTGGTGGATCTCGGCTACCAGGAGGCCATCACCTACAGCTTCGTGGATCCGGAACAGCAGCGGCTGCTGTTCCCCGCGGCCGAAGCCATGGTGTTGCCGAATCCCATCGCCGCCGACATGTCTGCCATGCGGGTGTCCCTGTGGCCGGGCTTGATCCAGGCGGCGGTCTATAACCAGAACCGCCAGCAGTCCCGGCTGCGGCTGTTCGAGCAGGGCCTGACCTTCATTCCCGACGAAACCGCCGAAAACGGCGTACGCCAGACCCCGGTGCTGTCCGGCCTGCTGCTGGGGCCGGTGGTGGACGAGCACTGGGACATGGCCGACAAAGGCGTGGACTTTTTCGACCTCAAGGGGGACGTGGAGAGCCTGCTGGCCCTGACCGCCGACGAGCTGAACTTCGGCTTTGCCCGCACCGATATCAAGGCGCTGCATCCGGGGCAATCCGCCGCACTGTTGCGGGCTGGCCGTCAGGTGGGTTTGCTCGGTGCCCTGCATCCCAGCCTGCTGAAAAAGCTGGGGCTGAAATCCCAGGCTTATGTGTTTGAAATCGAGCTGGACGCCCTGACCGCACGCCTGGTGCCCGAGGCCGGCGAAGTGTCCCGCTTCCCCGCCAACCGCCGGGATCTGGCCCTGGTGGTGGAGCAATCGGTCGCCGCCGGGGATATCCTTGATTTAGTTAGGAAAGTTGGCGGAAATCAAGTGGTTGGCATAAACTTGTTTGACGTATACCAAGGACAAGGTATTGCCGACGGCAAGAAGAGCCTGGCGCTCAGCTTGGTGTTGCAGGATACCCAACGGACTTTGGAAGAGAAGGAAATCGCCGATACGGTGGCGCGCATCGTATCCGCCCTTTCCGACGAGTTTAATGCTTCCTTGAGGGATTAAGCGTATGGCGTTAACCAAGGCCGACATAGCAGAACATTTGTTCACCGAGCTTGGCATAAGTAAACGTGATGCCAAGGAAATGGTCGAAGCGTTTTTCGAAGAGATTCGTACTGCACTGGAGCAAGGTGAACAAGTCAAAATTTCCGGGTTCGGCAATTTTGAATTACGCAATAAGGGTGAACGCCCCGGGCGCAATCCCAAAACCGGGGAGGATATTCCCATATCGGCCAGGCGGGTAGTGACGTTTCGCCCCGGTCAGAAACTCAAGGCCAGGGTAGAAAACACAACATTGCTCGACGACGCAGAGTAAAACCACAAGCCAGGCCGCAAGCCTGGCTTTTTGCTGGTTAGACTAAGGCAGCATTGGCCTGCGACCCGCTATGCTGTTAGCCTGAATACAAGTTCATCCAGCAGAGGCGTGCCTCCGTGCGCAAAGGTAATATCGTTATCCTCACCGGGGCCGGTATCTCGGCCGAGTCGGGCATCAGAACCTTCCGGGCCAGCGACGGCCTGTGGGAAGAGCATCGTATCGAAGACGTGGCCACCCCCGAAGGTTACCGGCGGGATCCCGAGCTGGTGCACGGCTTCTACAACGCCCGCCGGGCGCTGCTGCAGACGGTGGAGCCCAACGCCGCCCACCATGCCCTGGCCCGGCTGGAGGCCGAATGGCCGGAGCAGGTGACCCTGGTGACCCAGAATATCGACGATCTGCACGAGCGGGCCGGCAGCCGGAAGGTGCTGCACATGCACGGGGAATTGCTCAAGGCCCGCTGCCCCCATTCCAACCAGACGGTGGCCTGGACAGGCCCGCTGCATACCACGGATTTGTGCCACTGCTGCCAGTTCCCCGAACCGCTGCGGCCGCACGTGGTCTGGTTCGGCGAAATGCCGTTGCTGCTGGATCGTATCTACCAGGCCCTGAGCCAAGCCAGTATCTTCATCGCCATCGGCACCTCGGGCAACGTCTACCCGGCGGCGGGGTTCGTGCACGAGGCGGCCATGCACGACGCCCATACCATCGAGATCAACCTGGAGCCGAGCCAGGTCAACAACCATTTCGACGAGCACCGCTATGGCCCGGCCACCCAGATGGTCAGCCGCTATGTGGAAGAGCTGCTGGCGGGCAGGAAAAAATAGCAAAAAGCCCGCATCATGCGGGCTTTGGTCTTGATGGGGGAGGGGGCGGCTCCTTAGTTGGCGCGCAGCCGTACCCAGTGCTCTTCGTAGACGGCCAGCACCTCGTCGCCCAGATCGTCCTGGAAGTGGCCTTTGGCCACGGTTTCGCCACTCGGGAACAGTACCTGGTTTTCGGCCACCTCGGCGGGCAGCAGGGCCTTGGCGCCCTGGTTGGGCACCGCTATGCCCAGCTCCTCGATGATGCTCGCCGCGATTTCGGGGCGCATCAGGAAATCGATGAACTGGTGGGCGGCGTCCGCCGACTTGGCGTTGCTCGGAATGGCGGCGCTGTCCACCCAGAAGATGGCGCCTTCTTCCGGATAGATGTATTCCAGGTTCATGCCGTCCTGCTGGGTCTTGTAGGCCTGGTCGCTCCAGATCAGGCCGATGGAGGCCTCACCGGTCACGTAGGGCATGCGCGGGTTGTCGGAGTTGTACAGCAGCACGTTGTCCTTCAGCGCCTGCAGCTTCTCAAAGGCGGCCTTGATCTCGCCCGCGTCCTGGCTGTTGGCGGAATGGCCCAAGGTCAGCAGCGCCATCTGGAAGTTCTCGCGGATGTCGTCGGTCAGCATCAGCTGGCCCTGCCAGCGGCTGTCCCACAGACTGGCCCAGGAGTTCACCTCGGCGTCGGCCAGCTCGTCCCGGTTGAGGGCGATGGCGGTGCTGCCGAAGGCGTAGGGCACGCTGTACTGGTTGCCCGGATCGAATTCCCGGTCCAGCAGGCTCGGCTCCAACTGCTCCAGGTGGGGCAGCTTGCTCTTGTCGAGCGGTTGCAGCATGCCTTCCCGCGCCATCTTGCTCAGCATGTAGCTGGAGGGGAAGATCAGATCGTAGCTTTCGCGGGCACCGCTGGTCTGCAGCAGCTTCAGCTTGGCATAGAGTGCCTCGTTGGAATCGAAGGTGGCGTAGTCCACCTTGACGCCGGTTTCCTTGGTGAACTGGGCCAGTACGGCGTCGGGCAGGTATTCGGCCCAAGCGTAGACGGACAGGCGATTATTGGCCTGCGCCACCAGGGGCAGGCTGGCGGCCACGGCAATGGCCAGAGGACGGAACCAGGATTGCATATCAGCGTTTATCCCTTAACAAAAGTTGAGACGTCACCACCAGCACCAGCGATACCGCCAGCATGATGGTGGCCAGGGCGTTGACCTCGGGGGACACGCCCACCTTGACCATGGAATAGATTTTCAGCGGCAGGATCTCGTAGGCCGGTCCGGTCACGAAGGAGCTGACGATCACATCGTCCAGGGACAAGGTGAAGCTCAGCAGCCAACCGGCGGCGATGGCGGGCCTGGCCAGCGGGAAAATAATTTTCCTGAAGGTCACTAACTCACTGGCACCCAGATCCTTGGCGGCTTCCAGCATGCGCAGGTCGAACCCCTTGAGGCGTGAATAGACGGTGATCACCACAAAGGGAAGACAGAAGGTGATATGGGCGAACAGCAGCGACCAGAAGCCGAGTGAAATGCCCAACACCACGAACAGGGCCAACAGCGAGATGGCCATGACGATGTCCGGCGACATCATCACCACAAACAGCATGCCGCCCACGAAGCCCTTGCCGCGGAAACGGTAGCGGTACAGGGCCACCGCCGCCAGGGTGCCGATCAGCGCCGCGAAGGTGGCCGACACCAGGGCGATGGTCACCGAATGACGGGCCGCCTCCATCAGGCCGGCGTTGTTGGCCAGGCGGACATACCAGTCCCAGGTAAAGCCGTCCCAGCGGATGCCGAAGCGGGAGCTGTTGAAGGAGTTGGCGATCAGCACCCCGATGGGGATGTACAGATAGGCGAACACCAGCAGCAGGAAACCGCCCTTGAACCATTTAATCATCGATGGATACCTTCTTGTTCAGCAGCTTGCCCACCCGGTAGTAGACGAAGATCAGGCCCGCCATCAGCATCGTCAGGGTGATGCTGGTGGCCGAGCCGAAGGGCCAGTCGCGGATATTGAGGAACTGGGTCTTGATGATGTTGCCGATCAACAGGTTCTTGGCCCCGCCCAGCAGATCCGAGATGTAGAACATGCCCATGGCCGGCAGGAACACCAGCAGGCAGCCGGCGACGATGCCGGGCATGGTCAGCGGCACTATCACCCGCAAGAAGCGGGACCAGGCGCCGGCGCCCAGATCCCGGGCCGCTTCCAGCAGGCGGCCGTCCAGCTTCTCGATGGCGGCATAGAGCGGCAGCACCATAAAGGGTAGCAGTATGTACACCAGGCCGATGATCACCGCCAGTTCGGTGAACATGATGCGCAACGGCTGGTCGATAAGGCCAAGGGCCAGCAGGGCGTTGTTGAGCAGCCCCTTGGTACCCAGCACCACCTTGAGCGCATAGGTGCGGATCAGGGAGTTGGTCCAGAACGGCACTATCACCAGGAACAGCAGCAGGGGGCGCCAGCGGCGGGGGCTCTGGGCGATGATGAAGGCGAAGGGATAGCCCAGCAGCAGGCAGATCAGGGTGGCGATGCCGGCCATATACACCGAATGCCACAGCACCCGCACGTAGAGCGGATCCAGCAGCCGGCCGTAGTTGTCCAGGGTGAACACCAGGCTCACCAGGCTGGCGTGATCCCGGGTCAGGAAGCTGGTGCCGATGATCATCAGGTTGGGCATAAACACGAACAGCAGCAGCCACCCCACGATCAGGCTGACCGCCATGTTGCGGAACAGGTTGGCGCGAAAACCCTTAGTGCTGTTCATAGGGCAGGACCACCTCCCAGCGGTCGACCCAGTGGATATCCACCTGCTGGCCGATGGAATAGTCGAAGTCGGGATCGTCCTCGTCGAAGAATTCGGAGATCAGCACCTGCTGGCCGGACTCCAGCTCCACCAGGGAGTCCAGGGTGGCGCCCTTGTAGTGGCGATCGATAATACGGCCGGGCACGCCCTCGGCGGCGACGTCCCTGGTGCGCATCTTCATGCGCAGATCCTCGGGGCGCAGCAGCACGCACACCTTGTCGCCGGCACTGAAGGGGTACTGGCTGTGCACCACGCAACCGCGGCCTTCCACCTGGGCGTGCCAGGCACCGGCCTCGCCGGCGGGGGCGAGCAGCTCGCCGTCCATGATGTTGATCTCGCCGATGAACCTGGCCACGAACAGGTTGGCGGGGGATTCGTAGATTTCCTTGGGCGCGCCGTCCTGCACTATCTTGCCGCCCTGCATCACCACGATGCGATCGGACATGGACAGGGCCTCTTCCTGATCGTGGGTGACGAATACGAAGGTGATGCCGAGCCGGCGCTGCAGCTGCTTGAGCTCGGTCTGCATCTGCTTGCGCAGCTTATAGTCGAGGGCGCTCAGGGATTCGTCGAGCAGCAGCACCTTGGGTCTGTTGACCACGGCCCGGGCGATGGCGATGCGTTGCTGCTGGCCGCCGGACAGCTGGTGGGGATAGCGGTTGGCCATCTGCTCCAGCTGCACCATCTTCAGCGCCTCCATCACCCGGGGGCGGATCTGTGCCGCCGGCACCTTCTGCATGCGCAGGCCGAAGGCCACGTTGTCGAAGATGGACATATGGGGGAAGAGGGCATAGCTCTGGAACACGGTGTTGACATGGCGCAGCTCGGCGGGCACCCGGGTGATATCTTCCCCGGCCAGGTGGATATGACCGCTATCCGCTTCTTCCAGCCCCGAGATCAGGCGCAGCACCGTGGTCTTGCCACAGCCGGACGGACCCAGGATAGTGAGGAATTCGCCGTCATAAATGGATAAATCCAGGCTGTCTATGATAGCTTTGCCGTCAAACTGTTTGCTGATACCGGTCAGGGAGACCAAGGGGGGGCTGTGCTCGGCCATTTGCCTTTATTCACCTCGATGAAAACGCGCCGCGTTCTGATATGAAAATGAGCGCGCATTCTAGATCCCGGCCTGCGGAAATCAAAGCGAATTTTTATGCTTGAAAGATGCGGTTTTGCTGTTTGTTATTTTGTAAAATTCCCCAACTTTTATAATGGGTTAGCTTGGCTTCCCCCGACGCGGTCATCCGTTATAATACCGCCACCCTTGAAATGAGAATGCATTATGAATGAACCACGATTTGCCCGGCTGCAACGCTCGCTGGAACAGGGCTTCGAACTGGCCCCAAAGGCCGTGCTGCAGGAAGCCTGGGGCCGCATCTACGGCGCCAAGATGCCGATTCTATTGGCCGCCATCGGCGTGGTCGGCTGCTGGCTGCTGCTCAACCAGTTGCTGGTGATGGCGACCGGGGAGGGAGAAGACGGCATGTGGGGCGCCAGCCTGATGGGGCTGGCCATTTCCATGATCATGGCGCCCATGAGCGGCGGCCTGGACATGATGGGCATCTACCGGGCGGTGGACAGGCCCATCCGGCCCAGTCAGATCTTCGACTACTTCCGCTACCTGGTGCCGCTGGCCCTGGCCAGCATGATCATGGGGCTGATCACCAGCCTGTTCCTGCCCCTGGGGCAGAGCCTGGGATTGCCGCCCATGCTGTCGCTGCTGCCGACCCTGGTGCTGAGCGTGGCGCTGATGTTTACCTTTCCGCTGATCCTGGAAAAGGGCATGACGCCCTTGCAGGCCATCCTGACCTCGCTGCGGCTGTTTGCCCGCCAGTGGATGGCGATGTTGCTGATCCACATGTTGCTGGTACTGTGCTTTATGGTAGGGGTGATGACTTTCGGCATCGGCCTTATCTGGGTGGCCCCGCTCTATGTCGTGGTGAAGGGCATCATCTACCGCGAAGCCTGCGGTATCGAAGGTGCCGGCTCCGTGGTGAGCGAAGGCGAGTCGCAGCCCTCTTCCTTTAATCAGTCCAAGGACCACTTCGACGCATGAAGATGCCGGTGATAGCCACGCTGCTGGCCCTGGCCGGTACCGCCGTCCAGGCCGAGCCCCTGGCCCTGGGTTACAGCGGCTTCTACAAGCACATGGAAACCGTGGCCAAGGCCAGGGTGGAGCAGGCCACCCTGGGCTTCTACCTGAGCCGGCAGGACGGCCAGGGCCTGTGCCATATCGAGTCCGGCACCGTCATGGTGGCCAGGGATCGCCGCGGCCGGGTGGAGGTGCTGCCCCACGGCCAGTTTCTGCTGCCCTTCGACAAGCAGCTGGATCTGGACAAGGCGGTGGTACTGCTGGAGGTGGAACACCCCGAACGGTGCGATATTTCCATCCGCATCCAGGCCGAGCTGCCGGCGGGAGAGGTGAACGTCGCCGAACTGCGCCAGGTACGGGATGAGATGCAGCGCCTGCTGCAGAAGATGGCGGGCTGGCCGGGGAAATATTTTGTGCCCGAACTCAAGGGCCTGCACCTGACTCCGGCCGAGCCGGGGCAGCGGCTGAACGGCGAGGCCCGGCTGGAACTGTCCGACCAGCAACTGGCCGACGAACGGAGTCTGACGCTGCCGGCGGTGCGGATCAGCCCCTGGCTGTAACTCAAAAGGCGCCGCGGCGCCTTTTGTTATTTCAGTTCAATAATCTGCAGCCGCTCGCCGAAATCGGCGTCGTTTTCTTCATCGTCCTCGTCGACGAAGCGGGGCGCTAGCTCCGGCTTGTCGAAGGCGAGATCGCCGCCGTCGATCACTCCGGAATTCCGGTCGACGCCCTTGAAGTCGAACAGCTGGTGATCCAGCAGGTGCGAGGGCACCAGGTTCTGCAGCGAGCGGAACATGCTCTCGATGCGGCCGGGGAAGCGGCGATCCCAGTCCTGCAGCATGGTCTTGATCGCCTGGCGCTGCAGGTTCTCCTGGGAGCCGCACAGGTTGCAGGGAATGATGGGGAAGGCCCTGGCTTCGGCGTAGCGCACCAGGTCCTTTTCCTTGCAGTAGGCCAGGGGGCGGATCACCACGTGCCTGCCGTCGTCGCTCACCAGCTTGGGCGGCATCGACTTCAGGGTGCCGCCGTAGAACATGTTGAGCAGCAGGGTCTCCAGAATGTCGTCCCGGTGGTGGCCCAGGGCGATTTTGGTCGCGCCCAGCTCGGTGGCGGTACGGTACAGGATGCCCCGGCGCAGGCGGGAGCACAGCGAGCAGGTGGTCTTGCCCTCGGGGATCTTGTCCTTGACGATGGAGTAGGTGTCTTCCTCGACAATCTTGTACTCCACCCCCAGTTCGTCCAGGTAGGCCGGCAGCACATGTTCGGGAAAGCCCGGCTGTTTCTGATCCAGGTTGACCGCGATAATGTCGAAGCGGATGGGGGCGTGGGCCTGCAGGTTGCGCAGTATGTCGAGCAGGGCATAGCTGTCCTTGCCACCGGACAGGCAGACCATGATTTTGTCGCCCTCTTCGATCATGTTGAAGTCGGCGATGGCTTCCCCCACATGGCGACGCAGCCGCTTTTGCAGCTTGTTGAAGTTGTACACTTGCTTGGCAGTTTGAACTGACATGATAACCCCGGCCAAAAAAACTGGGGCTATTATAGTGACTGGCGCCCCGAGGGCAAGGCGCCAGTGGTTGCGTCAGGTGGCGGGCGAGTCGGGTCGCAGCACCAGCACGTCACAGTTGAGCTTGTCGATCACGTGCTCGGCGGTGTTGCCGAGCAGGGCGGCGGACAGGCCGGTACGGCCCACCGAGCCCAGGATCACCAGGCTGGCACTGATCTCGTCGGCGCAGCGGGGGATCACTTCTTCCGCCAGCCCCTCCTGCAGGTGCAGCACCTTGGGCTCCAGCTCGAAGCGCACCGCATATTCGTAGAGCGCCCGCTCGTGGTGTTTTTTCACCGCCGCGTTGTAGGCGTGGGGGTCGAAGTCGGGCAATTCCAGCGCCATGTTCACCGGGGTGATAGGGTAGGCGTTCACCAGGTGCAGGGTGGCGGACAGCAGTCGGGCCACCTCGGCGCTTTCGGCAATGATCTTGTTGTTCAGGGTTTCCTGGGCGTTATCGTCGCTGCAGCAGTTGACCGCCGCCAGTATATGGCCGCCCATGGGCCAGTCCCGCTCCTTGACCAGCAGCACCGGGCAGGGACACTTGCGTAGCAGGTGCCAGTCGGTGGGGGTGAAGATAAAGGACTGGATCAGGGCATGCTTGTGGGTGCTTTTCACCACCAGATCGTGGTGGCCGTCCTGTACCTGGTGGATGATGGCTTCGAAGGGACGGCTGTGCCAGACCACCTTGACATCGAAGTGAACCTTGCTATCCGCATAGGGTTCGAGCAGGGTCTTCAGCCACTCCTCCCGCCCCTGGACCACCCCTTCGCGCATTTCGTCCCGCTCCTCGCTGGACAGCATGGAGGTCATCTCATAGGAAAAATCGTAGATGGGCAGAAACAGGGTGATGGTGGCATCGTCCTCGAGGGCGGCGACGGACACCGCCCGGTGCAGGGCCGGCTGGGTCTCGGCGACCGGATCGACGACCACCAGAATGCGTTGATACTTGATCATACAGAGCCCCTTATGGTTGGGTGTGATGCTCAGGCCGACACCGGTGCCCCGGCCAGGCGGGCCAGCTCGGGCAAGTCCAGAATACGGATATATTTGCCGTCGACCTCGATCAGGTTGCTCTTCTGGAAGCGGCCGAGCAGCCGGCTGACCGTTTCGACGGTGAGGCCGAGATAGTTGCCGATATCGCCCCGGGTCATGGTGAGGCGGAACTCGCGGGCCGAAAAACCGCGTTGGGAATAGCGGCTGGACAGGCCGTGCAGAAACGCCGCCAGCCGCTCCTCGGCGGTTTTCTTGGACAGCAGTAGTATCATCTGCTGGTCGCCATTGATCTCGTTGCTCATCAACCGCATGATCTGCTGACGCAGCCGGGGCATCTTGCCCGACAGATCGTCCAGAACCTCATAGGGAATTTCGCA
Organism: Zobellella iuensis; assembly: GCF_016746085.1. Classification (GTDB taxonomy): domain Bacteria; phylum Pseudomonadota; class Gammaproteobacteria; order Enterobacterales; family Aeromonadaceae; genus Oceanimonas; species Oceanimonas iuensis. The sequence continues at coordinate 304,020 of NZ_JAERTZ010000018.1, read as the reverse complement.
CACCATGGCGGTTTCCAGTGCCTGGGCAAAAGAAGGGTGGGAGCCCGTATTGATGGCGTCGAAACCGACCAGATCACCGGCCAGGTGGAAGGCGGTGATCTGCTCGTCGCCCTGTTCGGTAATGGTATAGGACTTGACGGTACCGGCACGAATGGCATAAAGCGATTTCAGCTCTTCGCCGGCCTTGAACAGTTCCTGGCCTTTCTGAATGGGCTTCTTGCGCTCTATGATGTTGTCCAGTTCGTCCAGCTCGTCGGAGTTGAGTCCGAGCGGAATACACAGCTGGCTGATGCTGCAATCCTGGCAGTGAATGGCACGGCCGGTTGTGGCAGCTTTGATGACTTTAGACTGATTTCCCATGGGCTCGACACTTTATATTGGTATCACAGCACAATCATAGCACCAATGACCGGCACTTAATAGCTTAGTAAAGCAGCGGCAACACCTGGGTAACTGTAAACAAACCGTAAAGAATCAATAAGATGCCGGAAGCTTGTCGGAATCTGGGGTGGTTCAGCCAATGCCGCAGCTGGCCCGCCAGCCCGCCCAGCGCCAGCAGGGTGGGCAGGGTGCCGAGACCGAACAGGGCCATCACCAGGGCGCCCTGAGTCATGCCGCCGGACACCGCGCTCCAGGTCAGCGCCGAATACACCAGGCCGCAGGGCAGCCAGCCCCACACCATGCCGAAGGGCAGGGCGGCCAGGGGATGGCGGAAGGGCAGGAAACGGCCGGCCAGGGGCTTTATATGACGCCACAGGTGGTTGCCGAGCCGTTCCAGCCGCAGCAGGCCGAACCACCAGCGTGCCAGATAGAGCCCGAGCAGTATCATCATCACCCCGGCCAGCAGCCGCAGCAGGGTCAGGCCCTGCCGGCCCAGGCTGACATCCGCCAGGCTGGCGAAGACCCCGCCCACCAGGGCGCCGGCCAGGGCATAGCTCAGGATACGGCCGGCGTTGTAGCTCAGCAGATAGAGCCAGTGCCAGCCGCGCTGCTCCCGGGGCAGCGCCATGGAGAAGGCCGCCGCCACCCCGCCGCACATGGCGATACAATGGCCGGCTCCGAGCAGGCCGATCAGCAGCGCCGCCCAGGGATCAAGCTGACTGGTCATGGTCGCTGTGCTGCTGCGCCTGGCGGTGGGAGTCCCGGTCGTCATCGAACAGGATATTGCTGCCCTGGCGATCCAGATCCTCGAACTGATCGCTTTTAACCGACCAGAAGAACAGGGCGATGGCAATCACCACGAAGATCATGGCGATGGGAATGATCAGGTACCAGATATCGTTATCGCTCATAGTCGCGACAGCCTCAATGAGTTGGTCATCACAATCAGGGAGCTGGCCGACATGCCGAGCATGGCGAACCAGGGCGACACATAGCCCATGGCCGCCAGCGGCAGTATCACCAGGTTGTAGCCCAGCGCCCAGGAGAAGTTCTGCTTGATCACCCGGCGGCAGCGCCCGGCCACGTGGCGGGCGCTGAGGAGGCGCTGCAGGTCGTCGCCGAGCAGTATGGCGTCGGCGCTGTTCTTGGCGATATCGGTACCGCCGGCCATGGCGAAGGACACATGGGCGCCGGCCAGCACGGGCGCGTCGTTGATGCCGTCGCCCACCATCAGGCAGACCTCGCCGGCGGCGTCCCGGGCGCGCAGATAGGCCAGCTTGTCATCGGGGCCGGCATTCTTGACCAGCTCGTTCACCCCCAGCAGGCCGGCCACCCGCTCCGCCTGGCCGGAGCCATCACCGGTGAGGATGCTGGTGGCCAGCCCCTGCGCCTTGCACTGACGGACAAGCAACTCGGCATCCTCTCGCAGCGGATCGGCCAGCACGAAGCGGGCCACCGGGCCATCGTCATCGGCCAGATAGACGCAGAGCTCCGTATCTTCGGCGGCGGGGTTGAGCCAGGTGGCACTGCCCAGGCGCCAGCTACGTCCCTCGATCACGCCGCAGAGACCGCGTCCGATCCGGTTTTCCCGCCCGTTCACCTGCAGTCGGGGATCCCGATAGGGCAGGAAGGCGCGGGCGATGGGATGTTCGGAATGGGCCTCCAGGGCCGCGGCGATGGCCAGCACCTCCGTTTCACTGTGTTCCGCCAGCAACACCACCGACGCCAGTGTCACCTCGCCCCGGGTCAGGGTGCCTGTCTTGTCGAACACCACCCGGGTTGTCTTGGGCAGGGTATCCAGCACATGGGCGCGGCGTACCAGGACACCGGAGCGGGTCAGGCGGGAAGTGGCCACCGTCAGCGCCGTGGGCGTGGCCAGTGACAGGGCGCAGGGGCAGGTGGCCACCAGTACCGACAGCATCACCCAGAAGGCCCGGTCCGGCGCAAACTGCAGCCAGGCCAGGTAGGTGCCCAGGGTCGCCAGCAGCAGCAGTGCCACAAAATAGCGGGACAGCTGATCGGCCAGGATGGCAACCCTGGGTTTTTCCGCCAGGGCATCGTCCTGGGCGCGCAGGATTTCGGACACCCGGGCCTCGGCCAGGGGCCGCAAGACCTGCAGGCGCAACGGCGACTCCACATTGGTGGTGCCGGCAAAGACCGGATCGCCCGCCTGCCTGATCACCGGCAGGTGTTCACCGGTAAGCATGGACTCGTCCACGCTGGTGGTGCCGTCCAGGATCACCGCATCGGCCGGGATCACGCTGCCCGGGGCCACCAGCACCCGCTGCCCGGGAATCAGGGTCTTGGCGGCCACTTCCTGCTCGCCGTCCGGAGTGTCCAGCCGGGCCAGCATGGGGATATGGTGGCTGAGGTTGGCGGTGGTCTCCGAGGCCTTGCGCCTGGCGCGCATTTCCAGGAAGCGGCCGGTCAGCAGCAGGAAGGCGAACATGGACACACATTCGTAATACACCTCGCCGGTATGGGTGACGGTGGCATAGACGGAGGCCACGAACGCGAAGATCATGGCCAGCGACACCGGCAGGTCCATGTTCAGCGCCCGGTTTTTCACCCCGCGCCAGGCATTGCGGTAGAAGGGCAGGGCGGAATAGCCCATCACCGGCACCGACAGCCAGAGGCTTATCCAGCGGAAATACTGGATAAGATCCGCATCGATGTCGGGAAAGAGATCTTCGTAGAGGGCGAAGCCGACCATCATCACCTGCATGCTGGCGATGCCGGCCACGCCCAGTCGCAGCAAATAGGATTTCACCTGGCGGTTATAGTCCTGCTCCTGCTGATGGGGCAGGAAGGGGCGGGCCTGGTAGCCGATTTCGGCAAAGGCGGCCAGCAGGCGGCTCAAGGGGACGGTGTCATCGTTCCAGCGTAGCCGGGCCCGCTCGGTGGTGGTATTCACCTGGATCAGGGCCACCCCCGCCACCTGGGACAGGTGCCGTTCGATCAACCAGGCACAGGCGGCGCAGCTGAGGCCGGCGATGGACAGCTGTACCTCCTTCAGGCGGTCCTTTTCACTGACGAAGTCCTGCTGTATCTCCGCCAGATCGTAATGTTGCAGCTGCTTCAGCTCGTCGGGGACCGCATCGGCCTTGGGGGCCGGCGCACTGCGGTGCTGGTAGTAGCTGCCGAGGCCGCAGTCGATGATGGTGCGGGCCACCGCCTGGCAACCCGGGCAGCAGCACGCCTTCTGCTCGCCGTCGAACTCGAAACGGAAGTCGGCGCCGGCCGGTACCGGCTCACCGCAGTGAAAACAGCCGGCCATGCTCATGCTAACCTTCTGCACGAATAATAAGCCGGTCCGTTATCGGCAGGGCGATGCGTCGCTGTATCCGCCAGCGGCCGTCGAAGGCTTCGAGCTGCAGGTTCCACTGGCCCTCCATCAGGGGGCGTTCGGGGCGGTAGCGATAGGCCCCGTCACCGCCGCTGGTGAGCAGGCGCTCCAAATCCTGGTCGGCCAGGGTGGGGTGGCTGAAGCGGACGCGGACGGCTTCGCCTTCGGTGTGGTTTCCCTGCAGGCGCAGGGACAGCAGGCCATCCTGAAGCATGAGCTCGGCCACCAGGCCGAGGCGCTCGGCTTCCTTCAGCTCGCTCAGATCCTGGTTGATGGCCCGGCCTTTTTTGTAGTAGTCATCCACCACCATGCTGTCGGCTCCCTTGTGGGCAATATGGAAGGTGTACAGGCTGGCGACGACCGCACACATCGGCAGGGTGATCAGAAACCAGGGCCAGAATTGTAGATACCAGGGACGTTGCATAAAAAATTCCTACGACAAAAAAGCGGGCTTAATATAACAAAAAGCCCCGGCGAGCGGGGCTTTTTCATCCAAGCCCGGGGGGCTTATCAGTTGTTCAGACTGTAAACATAAGAGGCGAGCAGGTGTACCTTGTCTTCGCCCAGGATGTCGTTCCAGGCCGGCATCACGCCATGGCGACCGTAGCGGATGGTTTCCTCTACTGCGGCACGGGAACCCCCGTACAGCCAGATGCCGTTGGTCAGGTTGGGCGCGCCCAGGGCGGTATTGCCGGTGCCGTCCGCACCGTGACAGGCGGCACAGACCGCGAAGCGGGCCTGGCCTTTCTGGGCTTCGACCTCGTCCACCCGGCGACCGGACAGGCTCAGCACGTAGGACGCCACTTCCTTCACGCCCTCCTCACCCAGCATATCGCCCCAGGCGGCCATGATGCCCTGGCGACCGTGCATGATGGTGGCCTTGATTTGCTCGGGCGAACCGCCCCACAACCAGTCGTTGTTGGTCAGGTTGGGGAAGCCGCGGGCACCGCGGGCATCGGAGCCATGGCACTGGGCACAGTTCTGCAGGAACAGGCGCTGGCCCACCTTGATGGCGTTTGCATCCTGGGCGATATCGGCAATGGCGCGGTAAGTCTCGCCATCGGCCTCATAGGCCAGTTCACGGAAACGGGCCCCAAAGACCTCATCGGCCCGGATCATCTCGCGGTCGTATTGCACCAGCAGCCCCTGTTCACGGGATTCGGCCGCGGCGGCGCGGGACTCCTCCAGGGAACGGATGTCCTGGTGGGAACTCTGCCAGCCGAGCAGCCCCTTGAAGTTGCCCAGGCCCGGGTAGAGCGCCAGGTAAAACAGGGAGAACACGATCATGAACACGAACAGGTAGCTCCACCACTTGGGCAGAGGGTTGTTCAGTTCGGAGATGCCGTCGAAGGTGTGGCCGGTCGGGGCGCCTTCTTCCATGCCCATCTTGTCCTTGGTACACCAGATCAGCAGCGCCAAGCAGCCGAAAATGGTCCCCAAGCTAATCACGGTTACAAAGACACTTAGAAAAGTATTCATTTTTTGTTAGCTCCTGCGCGATCCTGCTCAGTACCCTGGCGTGTTCCCTTCGCCTTGTCTTCATCATCAAAAATGGAGTTGGCGGCATCGTCAAACGAGCCTTTACGACGCTTGCTGTAAGCCCACAATACGATGCCTGCAAACAACACCAGCAACGCCAGGGTCTGAAAGCTGATCAGCATGGGCTTCAGGGCTTCCAAGGTACTGATATCCATTATCGACTCCGGTTATTTAAGGGCGTGTCCCAGGGACTGCAGATAGGCAATGATGGCATCCATCTCGGACTTGCCCTTCACCGCGGCCTCGGCACCTTCAATATCGGCATCGGTATAGGGCACACCGAAGCGATCCCGGAACAGACGCAGCTTGGCGGCGGAATACTTGCCGTCCAGCTCGGTGGTTTCCAGCCAGGGGAAGGCCGGCATGTTCGACTCCGGCACCACGGCGCGCGGATCGATCAGGTGCACCCGGTGCCATTCGTCGGAGTAACGCCCCCCCACCCGGGCCAGATCCGGGCCGGTACGCTTGGAGCCCCACAGGAAGGGATGCTCCCACACGCTCTCACCGGCTACGGAATAGTGGCCATAGCGCTCGGTTTCGGCCCGGAATGGGCGGATCATCTGGCTGTGGCAGACATGGCAGCCTTCGCGGATATAAATATCGCGGCCTTCCATCTCCAGCGCGGTATAAGGGCGCAGCCCTTCCACCGGCTCGTTGGTCTGCTGCTGGAAGAACAGCGGCACGATTTCCACCAGGCCACCGAAGCTGATGGCGACCACGGTCAACAACGCCAACCAGGTTACGTTCTTTTCGACCAGTTCATGACGGTTTTTCATTCACGAGTCTCCTTATGCCGGTTGGGGGATAGCTTGAAGGGAGCCGTTAGGCGCCTTAATGGTGCGATAGGCGTTGTACAGCATCAGCAGCATACCGGCCACGAAGAAGCAACCACCGATAAAGCGGACGAAGTAGAACGGATAGGACGCCTGCAGGCTTTCCACGAAGCTGTAGGTCAGGGTGCCGTCTTCGTTCACCGCCCGCCACATCAGACCCTGCATCACACCGCTGATCCACATGGCCACGATGTACAGCACGGTACCGATGGTGGCCAGCCAGAAATGGGTGTTGATAAGCTTGATGCTGTACATCCGTTCCTGATTGAACAGGTTGGGGATCAGGTGATACACGGCACCGATGGAGACCATGGCGACCCAGCCCAGGGCACCGGAGTGCACGTGGCCGACGGTCCAGTCGGTGTAGTGGGACAGGGCATTCACCGTCTTGATCGCCATCATGGGGCCTTCGAAGGTGGACATGCCGTAGAACGACAGGGACACGATCAGGAAGCGCAGCACCGGGTCGTAGCGCAGCTTGTGCCAGGCGCCGGACAGGGTCATGATGCCGTTGATCATGCCGCCCCAGGAGGGCACGAACAGGATCAGTGACATTACCATGCCGAGGGACTGGGCCCAGTCGGGCAGGGCGGTGTAGTGCAGGTGGTGCGGACCGGCCCAGATATAGAGGGTGATCAGCGCCCAGAAGTGCACTATGGACAGACGGTAGGAGTAGACCGGACGGCCCGCCTGCTTGGGCACGAAGTAGTACATCATGCCGAGGAAGCCGGCGGTGAGCAGGAAGCCCACGGCGTTGTGGCCGTACCACCACTGGATCATGGCATCGGCGGCACCGGCGTACATGGAGTAGGACTTCATGCCGTTCAGCGGGATCGCCATGCTGTTGACGATATGCAGCACCGCCACGGTCAGGATAAAGCCGCCGTAGAACCAGTTGGCCACATAGATGTGGGAGGTGTTGCGTTTATACAGGGTACCGAAAAACACGATGGCGTAGGCCACCCACACCACGGCGATGGCGATGTCGATCGGCCATTCCAGCTCGGCGTATTCCTTGCTGCTGGTGTAGCCCAGGGGCAGGGTGATCACCGCGGAGAGGATGATGGCCTGCCAGCCCCAGAATACGAAGGATGCCAGGGGGCCGCCGAACAGGCGGGCCTGACAGGTGCGCTGTACCACGTAAAAAGAGGTTGCCATCAGGGCGCTGACACCAAAGGCGAAAATAACCGCATTGGTGTGCAACGGACGCAACCGGCTGTAGGTCAGCCAGGGAGTTTCAAAGTTGAGGGCAGGCCAGATAAGTTGTGCTGCGATAAGCACGCCTAACGACATACCTACAACGCCCCAGATCACGGTCATGACCGTAAACTGGCGAACTACGGTGTAGTTGTAGTTTGGTTGATTATTAGTTTGACTCATCGTTATAGTTCCGCTTCCACTGCTGTTATTCAGGTTTGTGCTCACCCAGGGTGCTCACGTCGGAAGGATTAAAGACAACCGTTTTTCATCGGTATATTCAGGCGCCAGAACGGCTTCGTTAACTGTTTGTTAACAAAGGCAATCGGAAGGCACTGAAGACACCGCGCAGATGATAAATGAGTGGCTGCAAAAATAACAGTATAAACAGTAATATGATTACCACTTCACCCCGCCACAAGGCATAGGGGGCCGCTTTGATCGAGATCAATCGGAGTAGTGAATTGTATGCAATACAGGATATAAATTGGTATGAGAGACCGTCTTACCGGCCCCAAGCTGGTGCAAATCTTGGTGGTGTTGGGGATTTTGTCGGGAGCCTTTTGGCTGCGAACCTGCGCCGATGGCCAAGATACCACTGTATTAGAGAAAGAAAATGTTGATTTTTGTGACATCGCTCACGAAGCCTGCCGGCAACACCTGGATGGCCTGGCAATAGAAGCACGGCTGCTGGCGGAGCCGCTGGCGGCCGAGCAGCCCTTCCGGCTGGAGGTGCGCTTCTCCGATCCGCAGGTAAGGGTGACCCGCAGCGTGCTGGAAGGGGAGAGCATGTACATGGGCACCCTGCCGGCCCTGCTGGAGCAGGGCGAGCCCGGCCACTGGCAGGGCCAGGCGCTGGTGGGGGCCTGCACCGAGGCCCGCATGGTCTGGGCCTGGGTGCTGGATATCGAGCAGGGGGAAGAAAGCCGGCGGCTGACATTCCTGTTCGAGCTGCGTCGCTGAACCTCAGCGCCCGCCCTTGTTGGGCGACACCAGGCCGTGGCGGTTGATCTTGCGGTGCAGGGTGGCCCGGCTGATGCCGAGCGCCTCGGCCGCCCGGGTAATGGTCCACTGGCAGCGTTCCAGGGTGTCCAGCAACAGCTGCCGCTCCTGCTGCTCCCGGACCGCCGCCAGGGGCGGCGGCGCCTCCTCTTCCCGTGATGGTGCGAGACCGGGGCCGGTCACCTCGTCGGGCAGGTGTTCGGGCCCGATCATTTCCTCATCGGCCATGGCCAGGGCATACTGCAGCACGCTCTTGAGCTGGCGGATATTGCCGGGCCAGGCGTAGCCGAGCAGCCGTTGTTCCACCTCGGCGCCGAGCGCCGGGGCCGGCCCGTCCGCCAGCTCCGCCAGCAGCCGCCGGATCAGGATACGGCGGTCCTGCCGCGCCCGCAGCGGCGGCAGGGCGACCTTGAGCGCGCTGATCCGGTAGTAGAGATCTTCCCGAAACCGTCCCTCGGTCACCAGTCCGGTCAGCTCCCGGTGGGTGGCACAGATCACGTTGAGCTCGACCGGCACCGGCCTGAGCTCGCCCACCGGGGTCACCTCCTGCTCCGCCAGCACCCGCAACAGCCGGGTCTGCAACGCCAGCGGCATGTCGCCAATCTCGTCCAGAAACAGGGTGCCGCCGGAGCTGGCGGCAATCTTGCCCACCTTGCCGCCCTTGAGCGCCCCGGTAAAGCTGCCGGCGCCGTAGCCGAACAGCTCGCTTTCGATCAGGCTTTCGGGAATGGCGGCGCAGTTGAGGGTCACGAAGGGCTGGTCGCGCCGTGCGCTGCTGCTATGCAGGGCCCGGGCCCAGACTTCCTTGCCGGTGCCGGTTTCCCCCTGGATCAGGATGCTGATACCCTTGTCCACCATGCGCCGGCAGATGGCGGCCTGGCGCAGCAGGCCGGGATCCTCGCTGGCGGCCTGCGCCAGCGGATCCGGCTCCCGGCTGGTGTTGACGGCGGGGATGGTGCGGAAGGCCGGTGCCAGCCGCCAGGCCTGCCAATGGCACAGGCCGAGGGGACAGGGGGACTCGGGCCGGCTGGCCAGCAGGGGCTCGATCCCGACCCCGAGCAGCTCGCTCACCGGCATGCCCAGCAGGGAGCCCCGCTGGTGGAAGGAGAGCAGGCGCAGCAGGGCGGTGGTCAGGCCCTGCACCCGGCCACCCCCGTCCAGGGCCAGCAGGGCGGTGGGCTCCGCCACCGGGCCCCGGGCGCTCACCGCCACCAGCAGGGCATCGGCGTGGTGGCGGCGGAACAGCAGGGCCTCCAGCTCGTCGGCGGTCTGCTGCACCAGCCCCAGGGCCAGTTGCTGGCGAACCTTGCTGCCCCGGGCGTAGGTGGAGATGTCGATGGCCCCCAGCAGGCTGCCGTCGCCGGCGAACAGGGGGGCGGTGGAGCAGCTGAAGGGGTGGAGGCCGGCATCGAAATGCTCGCCCGCGTAGACGGTGATGGGCTGGCCGGTGGCCAGGCAGGTACCCAGGCCATTGGTGCCGACCAGGGCCTCGGTCCAGACCGAGCCGGGGGCCATGCCCTTGCGGGCCAGCTCGGGGTTGGCGTCCGCATCCTGGTAGCTGGCCACCACCACGCCCTGGGCGTCGGTCAGCAGCAGATTGTAGCCGGCCTCGAAGGCGCTGCGGCGCAGCCGGGTCAGGGCCGGGACCGGCTGGTTCAGCAGTTCGTCCAGGGGCTCGCGCAGAGCCTTCAGTTCGGCGGCGCTCAGCCGGGGACGGGGATGGGCATGGCCGGGATCGAGCCGGTACTGCTCCAGGCAACGGCGCCAGGAGCCGACAATCTGCGGATCCGCTATCCGGTTGTCCGGCCCCAGGCGCTCCCCCAGCAATCGGACAACGGCATCATCCGGTAACGACATGGCACCTCTCCTTGCTCTTTCCTTTGTTTCAGTATCGTCCAGCTTGCGACAGCTGTAATACCCGGGCTGCGACAGCTGTTGCAGGGCTGCAACACCTGGGCGCCGATAGCACCCGCTCGGATCCCCGGCACCGCCTGTAAACACACTATTAACACTCTTTTATCATCTTTGGCACAGCCTTTGCGAGTGTTGCTTCGTCATCACCACAGCGAAGGAGGGGATATGAAACCCGAACGCACCCAATTGCACTGGATGTATCAACAGATGCTGGTCAGTCGCTTCTTCGAGGAAGCGATCGAGACAATCTACATGGAAGGCAAGAGCCCCGCCTTCAACATGGCCAAGGGCCCCATCCCCGGCGAAATGCACCTGTCCAACGGCCAGGAGCCCTGCGCCGTGGGGGTCTGTGCCCACCTGTCGGCCAGCGACATCGTCACCGCCACCCACAGGCCCCACCATATCGCCATCGCTAAGGGGGTGAACCTGAACGAGATGGCGGCGGAGATCTTCGGCAAGGAAACGGGGCTGAGCGGCGGCCGCGGCGGCCATATGCACCTGTTCGACGGCCGGGTGAACTTCTCCTGCTCCGGCATCATCGCCCAGGGCATGGGCCCGGCGGTGGGCGCGGCCCTGTCGCGCAAGCTGCAGGGCAAACCCGGGGTGGCGGTGGCCTTTCTCGGCGAAGGCGCGGCCAACCAGGGCGCCTTCCACGAAACCCTGAACCTGGCGGCGGTATGGCAGCTGCCGGTGGTGTTCGTGATCGAGGACAACGCCTGGGGCATCTCGGTGGCCAAGCGCCAGTCCACCGCGGTGGACCGTAACGACGGCCGCGCCGCCGCCTACGGCATGCCCGGCACCTTCGTGCCCGGCAACGACCCCGTCGCCATCTTCGCGGCGGCGGGCGAGGCCATCGACCGGGCCCGCCGGGGCGAGGGGCCCAGCCTTATCGAAATCGAAACCTACCGCCTGGCCGGCCACTTTATGGGCGACGCCGAGGGCTACCGGCCCAAGGGCGAGAAGGAGGCGCTGCAGGCAAGGGATCCCATTCCCGCCTTCCGCACCCTGCTGCTCGAAGAGGGCACCCTGACCGAGGCGGAAGATCAGCGCCTGGTGCAGGCCGCCCGCGAGCGGGTGGACGCCGCCATCCGCTTCGCCCGGGACAGTGCCTACCCGGCGCCGGAAGCCGCCCTGGAAAAGGTATTCGTTTGAAACATTCAACCTTGAGGAAAGCCTGATGAGTACCCAGACCAAAGAACGCAAACTGACCATAGCCCGGGCCATGGCCGAGGCCATCGCCCAGGAGATGCGCACCGATCCCACCGTGTTCGTGATGGGCGAGGACATAGGCCCGCTCGGCGGGGTGTTCGGCAACACCCGCGGCCTCTACGACGAATTCGGCCCGGAGCGGGTGCGCGACACCCCCATCTCGGAAACCGCCTTTATCGGCGCCGCCGTGGGGGCGGCCTCCGACGGCATGAGGCCCATCGTCGAGCTGATGTTCGTCGACTTCTTCGGGGTCTGCATGGACGCCATCTACAACCTGATGGCCAAGAACACCTACTTCTCCGGCGGCAAGATCCCGGTGCCCATGGTGCTGATGGCCTCCACCGGCGGCGGCTACAGCGACGCCGGCCAGCATTCCCAGTGCCTGCACGCCACCTTCGCCCACCTGCCGGGCATGAAGGTGGTGGCTCCCTCCAACGCCTACGACGCCAAGGGGCTGATGATCGCCGCCATCCGCGACAACAACCCGGTGGTGTTCCTGTTCCACAAGGCGCTGCAGGGCATGGGCTGGCTCGGCACCGAGAAGGACGCCATCGTCCACGTGCCGGAAGAGGCCTACCAGTTGCCCATCGGCCAGGCGGCGGTGGTGCGCGAAGGCAGCGACATCACCATCGTCGGCATCACCTCCGGGGTGCACCACGGCCTGAAGGCGGCCCGCCTGCTGGCGGAGGAGGGCATCAGCGCCGAGGTGGTGGACCTGCGCGCCCTGGTGCCGCTGGACCGCGACACCGTGCTGGCCTCGGTGGCCAGGACCGGCCGGCTGCTGGTGGTGGACGAGGACTACCACAGCTTCGGGCTGAGCGGCGAGATCATCGCCTCCGTCGCCGAACGGGGGCTGGCCCTGAAGGCCCCGCCCAAACGGCTGGCCTTTCCCGATATTCCCATTCCCTTTACCCCGCCGATGGAGCAATGGGCGCTGCCCAACGCGGACAAGGTCGTCCAGGCCTGTCGGCAACTGATGCAGGAGCAACAAGCATGAGCCACGCCATACTCATCCCCCATGATCTCTGGGAAGAAGCCGACGACGCCGTGATCACCGCCTGGCTGTCGTCCGACGGCGACGCGGTCGAGGCCGGCCAGGTGGTGGCCGAGATCATGGTGCAGAAGATACAGCACGACATCCTGGCCCCGGCGGCCGGCCGCCTGCGTATCCTTAAGGACGCGGACGAGGTGGTCGCCAAGGGCGAGCAGATCGCCGCACTGGAGGACGCATCATGACCATGACCGCGGTTGCCGACATCCGCCGCACCCCGCTCCGGGGCATGCGCGCCATGATCGCCGGCGCCATGCGCAAGAGCCTGGACGAGGCGGCCCAGCTCAGCCACCAGGGGGAGTGCGACGTCACCGCCCTGCTGGAGCACAGGGCGGCCCTGGCCGAGGCGGGTATCCGGGTGTCGCTGGAGGATCTGCTGGCCCACGGCCTGATCCGGGCGCTGCGGCGGCATCCGCTGCTCAACGGCCGTTTGGAGGGCAACGAGATCCTGCACTACGACGCGGTGCACCTGAGTTTTGCCATGGCCCTGAGCGAGACCCAACTGGTGGCCCCGGCGCTGTTCGACGCCGAGCGGCTGAGCCTGACCGAGCTGGCGACGGCGCGCAAGGCGCTGGTGGCGCGGGCCCGGGCCGGCCGGCTGTCGGTGAGCGAGATGACCGGCGGCACCTTCACCCTCACCAACCTGGGTCGCTCGCGGGTGCGCTTCTTCACCCCGGTGGTCAACCTGCCGCAGCTGGCCATCCTCGGTATCGGCGAAACCCGGCGGGTGCCGGTGGTCGGCGCCGACGGCGAGATACGGGTGCGCTCCCTGATGGGGCTGTCGCTCACCTTCGACCACCGGGCGGTGGACGGCGGACCGGCCGCCGCCTTCTTCGACACCCTGTGCCGGTTGCTGGAAGGAGAACCCGATGAGCCTGCCCAACCCTGATGCCCTGCCCGGCGGCCTGCCGCCGCTGCTGGGCCCGGAGCAGGGGCTGGCCCGGGAGCAGCAACTGCTGGAGGCGGTGGTGCGCGGCGAGCGGGACTACGGCTTCCTGCTCTGGCGCAGCCGCCGCGCCCTGGTGGTGCCCACCGCCTCGAGCCGACTGCCGGGCTTCGAGCTCGCCGGCCAGCGCCTGGCCCGGCGCGGCTGGCCCCTGGTGCTGCGCCAGACCGGGGGCGATCTCACGGTGCAGAGCCCGCACCTGCTCAACGTGGCCATGGTGTTCACCCTCAGCCCGGCCCCCGGGGCCATCGGCCAGGCCTACCGGCGCTTCTGCCGGCCGCTGCTCGCGGCCCTGGCCGAGATGGGCATCGACGCCTACTGCGGCGCCGTGCCCGGGGCCTTCTGCGATGGCGATTACAACCTGGTGGTGGACGGCCGCAAGCTCGCCGGCACCGCCCAGCGTTGGCGCAAGGCGCAGGGGCGGGAGACCCAGGCGGTGCTGGCCCATGCCGCCATCCTCTGCGACGAGGACGAGGGCGAGCTGTGCCGGCTGACCAACGACTTTTACCGCTACTGCCGGCAACCCCAGCGGGTGCGGGAAGACCGGCACGTGACCGTCTCCCGCCTGCTGGGGCTGGGGCCCGGCCACAGCGCCATGGCGCTGCTGGGGCGCACCCTGCAGCAGCATCTTTCACGGAGGAATGAAGATGAAGGACAAGCATGAACGGATACCGGTAGTCGAGGTGGGGGCCCCCCCTGGCCTGAGCCGGCGGCGCTTTCTGGCCGCGGGCAGCATGGTGGCCCTGGGGGTGGGTGCCCTGTCGGCCACCGGCCTCGAGGCCTCGGCCCGGGAAGCCCTGGCCCGGGAGTTCACCCTGCTGGGCGCCGAGGCCGGCAACACCCTGCTGGTGCTGGCCCGGGACATCTTTCCCCACGACCACATCGAGGACCGCTACTACCGGCAGGCCCTGGCGCCGCTTGAGGCCCAAGCCGCCGACGACGCCGAACTCAGGCAACTGCTGGCCGAGGGCACGGCCGCCCTGGACGAGCTGGCCGGGGCGCGCTTCCAGCGGCCCTACGCCGCCATCGAGCGGGAGAGCGATCGCCTGGTGCTGCTCTACCAGATCGAGCACGGCGCCTTCTTCCAGCGGCTGAAGGGCCACCTGGTCACCGGTTTTTACGACAACAAGGAAGTCTGGCCCCTGTTCGGCTACGAGGGCTCGTCCTGGGAGCAGGGCGGCTACCTCAACCGGGGCTTCAACGACATCGACTGGCTGGAGCAGGACGCCTGAGCGGGCGGCCCCGGCCAACAACCATCCCAAGGAGAGCATTATGAGCGCGACCTTCTCACTGGACGACGACAGCGTCGTGGTGATCATCGGCTCCGGCGCCGGTGGCGGCACCCTGGCCGACGAACTGACCCAAAAAGGCGTCAAGGTGGTGATCCTCGAAGCGGGCAAACACTACACCCAGGCCGACTTCGAGAACGACGAATGGGCCATGTTCCACAAGATTTCCTGGCTGGACAAGCGCATTTCCGCCGGCGGCTGGCACCACGCCGAAACCTACCCCAACCTGCCGGCCTGGATAGTGAAGGGAGTGGGGGGCTCGACCATGCACTTCTCCGGCCTGGCCCTGCGCTTTTTGCCCCACGACTTCGAGACCCGCAGCGTCTACGGCGAGGTCAAGGGCGCCAATGTGCTGGACTGGCCCATCGGCTATGACGAGCTGGCTCCCTACTACGACATCGCCGAGCGCAAGATGGGGGTGGCGGGCACCAAGGCCAGCGGCCTGCCCGAGATGCCGCCCAACAACCACTACCAGGTGATCGCCGCCGGCGCCCGCAAGGTGGGCTACAAGGACATCAGCCGGCCGGTGGCCTCCAACACCCGGCCCAACGACGGTCGTCCCGCCTGCCAGCAGATCGGCTTTTGCATGCAGGGCTGCAAGATAGGCGCCAAGTGGTCGACCCTGTATGCGGAGATCCCCCGTGCACTGAAGACCGGGCTCGCCGAGCTGCGGCCCCAGAGCATGGTGCTGCGCATCGAGCACGACGCCCAGGGCAAGGCCAGCGGCGTGCTCTACGCCGACAAGGACGGCAAGCTGCAGTTGCAGAAGGCGCGGGTGGTGTGCGTGGCGGGCAATTCCATCGAATCGCCCCGGCTGCTGCTCAACTCCGCCTCCAGCCTGTTCCCCGACGGCCTGGCCAATTCCTCCGGCCAGGTGGGCCGCAACTACATGACCCACACCACGGCGGCGGCGGTGGCCATCCACAAGGGGCCGGTGCGCATGTACCGGGGCTTCGACATCGCCGCGGTGATCTCGGACGAGGCCGAGCTCAAGCCGGAGCGGGGCTTCCTCGGCGGCTACCACCTGGAAGGCCTGGCCCTGCACCTGCCCTTTACCGCCGCCTTTATGAAGCCGGGCGGCTGGGGCCGGGAAGTGACCTCGGCCCTGGAGCAGTACGACCACATGAGCTGCGTATGGGTCTGTGGCGAGGACATGCCCCAGGAGGAGAACGGCATCAGCCTGCATGCCAGCGAAAAGGATCAGTACGGCCTGCCGGTGCCCGTGGTCACCAAGACCGATCACACCAACGACGCCATCATGCGCCGCCACGGCCTGGCCCAGTGGCGCAAGGTGTCGGAGGCGGTGGGGGCCACCCGGGTTGTCGACATGCCGCCCTATCCGGCCAGCCACAACATGGGCACCAACCGCATGAGTGCCAAGGCGCGGGACGGGGTGGTCAACAAGTGGGGCCAGAGCCACGACGTGGGCAACCTCTTCGTCTCCGACGGCAGCCAGTTCACCTCCAGCTCCGCCGCCAACCCGACCCTGACCATAGTCGCGCTGGCGGTACGCCAGGCCGAATACATCGCCAACGCCATGAGCCGGCGGGAACTCTGATCCCGCCCTTGACCAAAAAGGAAGCAACAATGATCAAACAAGGACTGACCGGTACCCTGATCGGGGCCGCCCTGGCCACCCACCTCCCGGCCGCCGCCGATCCCATGCCGGGCATGAAGGGACTGCAGCACATCGGCATTACCGTGCCCCGACTGGAGCAGGCGGTCGACTTCTTCGAACGGGTGCTCGGCTGCGAGCCCTTCTTCACCTTCGGCGAGTTCAGCTCCGAGGACGACTGGATGGAGCGCCACCTGAACGTGCACCCGCGGGCCCGCATCCGCGACTTCCAGATGGTGCGCTGCGGCAACGGCACCAACCTGGAGGTGTTCGAGTACAGCGCCCCGGATCAGAACCGGCGCGGGCCGCGCAACAGCGATATCGGCGGCCATCACCTGGCGTTTTACGTGGACGACATGGCCGCCGCCGTGACCTACCTGACAGAGCAGGGCGTGCGGGTGCTGGGTGAGCCCAGCACCTTCACCGAGGGGCCGGCGGCGGGGCTGACCTGGGTCTACTTCCTGGCGCCCTGGGGCCTGCAGCTGGAGCTGGTGAGCGCCCCCGGCGGCATGGCCTACGAGCAGGGGCTGGAGCGCGGGCTCTGGGATCCGCGCACGCCGGAGAAATAGCACCGTCTGGGCCGGCGGGAACGCAGATCCCGCTACTCGCCCTGTGCCGGCCGCCAGGCCGGCTAAGACTGCCCTTCAGGCTTACCCAGACAGGTAACACCCATGCAAAAACAGGCGGACGAAGGGAACGGCTCCGCCGACCGTCACATGCCAGGGACGGCATGTGCCGAGCGTCACAGGGATGTGCTTGCAGCGTGTCGGCGGAGTTGGCCCTTTGGCCGACTTATGCGGTCATGACAACAGCCTTGTCATCAAGCTGAGCCGGCCATCGGGCCGGCTTTTCTTATTCCAGGCTTTCATGCAAAAACGCCTGCAACTGCAGCCAGGAGTCCTTGTCGGCCTGAGCGTCGTAGCCGAGCGGCATATTGAACTCGGCGGCCACGCTGTCCGCCCTGGGGTTGGTAAAGGCGTGCAGGGCGCCCGGGTAGTCCACCAGCAGGTAGTCGGCGCCGGCGGCGTCCATTTCCTGGCGGAAGGCGGCCACCTGCTCCGCCGGCACCAAGGGATCGGCGGCGCCGTTGAACACGGCGATGCGCACCGGGCTGCCGGCGGGCAGGGGATCCGCCAGCGGCGCGAGCGAGCCGTGGAAGCTGGCCACCGCCTTCAACTCGGCGCCGGCGCGGGCCATGTGCAGCACCACGCCGCCGCCGTAGCAGTAGCCGATGGCGGCGATACGGCCGTCATCGACCCGTTTGTGGGCGGCCAGCCAGTCCCGGGCGGCGTTGAAGCGCCGCTCCGCCAGGGGCAGGGAGGCCAGGGACGCCTTGGCGAACTCGCCCGCCTCGGACGGGTGTTCGGTGTTCCGGCCGTCGCCGTACATGTCCAGGGCCAGGGCGGCATAACCCAGCTCGGCCAGCATGTCGGCCCGTTGGCGCACATAGTCGTTGTGGCCCCACCACTCGTGCACCACCAGCACCCCGGGCAGGGGCGCAGGCAGGCTGTCGTCGTAGACGAGGTAGCCCAGGTAGGACTGGCCGTCGAGCTGGTAGCGCACCTCTTCGGTAACCACGGCGGCCTGGGCGGAGGCGCCCAGCAGCAGGGGAATGGCCATTGCCTTCATGATGTTGTCTCCCTTTGATGTCGCGTCACTCCCAGTGTAGACCCGCCGACTTGGGGGTATTGGCCAGAGGGTTAATACTTTAGAAGAGAGGTACAGCGGAGGAGGTAACCATCATGGAACTGTCAAGGCTGCACAGCGGCATGCTCTGTGCCACCCGAAAAGGCCCGGGTTGGATAATGTCGATCGATGCCGAACACCATAGCTTGCATATGAAGGCCCAGGGGGAAGAGCGGGAGTTCGACGTGGATCTGGATGATATTCTGGACGACCCCCAGGTGCACAACCCGGAAGATATCTACTACTGACCATCCGACCCGCTCCGGCGGGTCGTTTTTTATTCCCTTATTCCTCCTCCTGCTCTGTCGTTGCCAACTGCTGGGCGATCCAGGCACGGGCCGCCTGCCGGAGCCGCACCGCCGCCGCAAACACTTCTTCGTCCTCTCGTCGGGGCGGCAGGGGGGAGCCGATGGTCACCGCCAGGGCGCCGTGCCGGGGCCACCAGCGTTCGGCGGGCAACACCGCCCGGCTGCCGCTGATGGCGACCGGTACCACCGGCACGGCCGCGCCGGCGGCGGCGAGAAAACCGCCCAGGTGGAAGGGCAGCAGCCCCGGGCGGGCGACGAAGGTTCCCTCCGGGAACACCAGCAGCGGGTGCCCGCCCTTGACCAACCCGGCCATGCGGTTGGCGTCCTCCACGCTGCGCCGCAGTTCGAAGCGCTCGACGAAGGCCACCCCCAGCTTCTTCAGGTAGCTACCCGCGACGAGCTGGTCGCGCAGTTCCTGTTTGGCGACGAAGGCGTAGGGCCGGGGCAGGGCCGCCACCAGCAAGAGGCCATCCAGGTAGCTGGCGTGGTTGCACACCAGCACGCAGGGGCCCGCCGGCAGCCGATCCACGCCTTCCACCCTGAAGGGGATGCCGGTCAGGCGCAGCAGCCAGCGGGCCGCCCAGCCGCCCAGGCGCCAGGCGGCGGTGGGCGATGGGGTGGCGAGGGTCGCCAGCCAGACAGGGGGAGTCAGCAGTCCGAGCATCAGCATGGCGTGCAGGCCGAAGGCGGCACGAACCAGTTTCCCGCCCAGGCGGCGCAACCAGAGCACAGCGCTGCCTACCCCTAAGCGCAGCAGTTGTACCCGGGCCGTGGGCGCGACCTGGCCGATGTCCCCCTGCAGATAGCGGCTGCGGCAGGCGGCACGGCGCACCTTACCGCTGGAGGTCTTGAGCACAGTGCGGGGCGGTGCCAGCACCACCTCGTCGGGCGGCTCGCCCAGCACCTTCAGCACGGCATCTACCACTGCCCCATGCAGGGCGGCGAGGGCGCTACCGGCCAGTCGGGTTTCGGCCAGCACCACCAGGCGCTCGGTGCCGGTGGCCGGATCCGGGCTGCCGAACACCGCCACCCCGCCCTTGCGCACCCCCTCCACGGCGACGACCGCCTCCTCGATTTCCTGGGGATAGAGGTTGCGGCCGCCGCGGATGATCATGTCCTTCACCCGCCCGGTGAGGTAGACCTCGCCGGCGGCGACATAGGCGCGATCGCCGGTGTCGAGCCAGCCATCGTGGAACAAATCGGCGGTGGCCGCGGGATTGCGGAAGTAGCCCCGGGTGGCCGAGGGCCCCCTGAACTCCAGCCGGCCCTCGATGCGCTCGCCTACCTCCCGGCCGGCCTCGTCGACGATGCGGATGGCATGGCCGGGCAGGGGCGCCCCGCAGGACACGAAGCGCTGGGCGCTCTCGTCCCCCTCGGCGGCGGGCAGGGCCCGGTGTTCCCGTGCCAGGGGTTCGCGCCGCACATTGTCGATCAAGGGGCCGCGCCCGAGCGGGGGAAACAGCAGGCCGACCGACGCCTCGGCCAGGCCGTACACGGGGGTGATGGCTTCGGGTTTGAGGCCATAGGGGGCGAACCGCTCGGCAAAGTGGCGCAGGGTGTCGGGGCTGACCGCCTCGGCGCCGTTGCAGGCCAGCCGCCAACTGCCGAGATCGAGCCCCTCCAGCGCCGCCGGCTCGATGCGCTTGAGGCAGAGTTCATAGGCGAAGTTGGGGGCCGCCGAGAGGGTGCCGCGATAGCGGTGGATGGCCCACAGCCAGCGCTCCGGCCTGGCCAGGAAGGTGAGGGGCGACATCACCACCAGGGGCAGGCCCACATAGAGGCTGCCGAGAAAGGCGCCGATCAGCCCCATGTCGTGGTAGAGCGGCAGCCAGCTGACGAAGACGTCGCGCGGGCTGGCCGCCAGCACCCCCTGCATGGCGCGGATGTTGGCGAGCAGGTTGGCGTGGCTCAGCACCACCCCCTTGGGGTTGCCGGTGCTGCCCGAGGTGTACTGGATAAAGGCGGTGTCCTCGCCGCGAATGTCGACCGGGCGCAGGCTGTCCGCCGGCGCGACCAGCTGCTCGGGGGTGGCCAGCCGGCGCAGGCTGCTCACCCGGGCCTGCAGCAGGCGGCCCACCACCATGGCCTCGGGCACGGTGATCATCAGCACCACGGCGGCGTTGGCGAGGATGCCGGCATGGCGCAACACATGGTCTTCGAGCTGGGAGGCCCGCGCCGGCGGATAGATGGGTACCGGGATGGCGCCCATCCTCAGGATGCCGAAGTAGCAGTGGAAGTAGGCGAGGGAGGTGGGCAGCATGATGGCCACCCGCTGGCCCGGCTCGACCCCGGCCTGCTGCAGGGCGGCCGCCACCCCCCGGCTGCCGGCCGCCAGCTCGCCGTAACTGAGCCGTTGCTCGGATTCGTCGGTGACCAGGATGCTCTGTACCTGTTGCGGATGGGCCCGCTCGTGCCAGTCGAGCACCTCCGGCAGGGTGGTGGCGGCCAGCAGCCCCTGCTCGTCCGCCACCGGGGCCGGGCGGGAGAGGTCGCCCAGGGGGCGGCGCCGGCTGACCCGGGCCGCTTCGGCGCTTGGCGCCCCCTCGATGGCGAGCAGCAGATCCCGCACCGTGTCGGCCCGCTGCAGGGTGTCTTCCGGCAGGTCGACCGCAAAGGCCTGCTCGATACGCAGCAGCAGCTCCATCCGCGCCAGGCTGTCGAGGGCCAGATCCCGGTCCAGGCTACTGTCGAGCCGGGCGGGCGGCATCGCCGGGGCTTCCGGCTGCAGATCGCGCAGGGTCTGGTCGACCAGCGCGAGCAGTTGTTGCGCGCGGGCGCCGTCGGGTTGGGGGCTGTCGTCTTCGTCTTGCACCGGATCGCCCTGGTTGCGGTGGATCACGCCGCCGGGCCGGATGCGGCGGCATCCGGGTCCAGCCTGTCTCTACCAACTATAGCCGCTGGCGGCCGGGATGGTCTTTATCGGCCGTCGGGCGGAGGCCGGATTTATGGGTATATGGTAACCTTTTGTTTTGGTAAACTATTTCACTGTTGTTACACCACCCCAAGCCATCATGCCCGAGCTTCCTCCCGTTATTCCGCTGTTCGACGCCCCCCAGCACCTGGAAGAGGGCAACAGCCTGGTCAACCAGCATATCGCCGAGGTCACCCTGAACCGGGTGGCGGACGCCGCCTTTCTTTACGAACACGCCATGGACTGGCTGCTGGAAAACCGTTACAGCGAGAACAACTACAAGACCTACCGCAGCGAGCTGACCACCTTTCTGCACTGGTGTTTCGACGTGGAGCAACTGTCGCCGGTGGCCCTGGGCCGGCGCGGCATCCAACGCTATGTGGACTACTGCCTGGCGCCGCCGCCGGCCCTGACAGCCTACCGCAACGTGGCCCAGTTCGTGCTGGACAAGGACTGGGGCGAACGCCGGCCCAATCCCCAGTGGCGGCCCTTTCTCGGCAAGAGGACGGATGGCGTGCCACAGCCGTACCGGCTGAGCGACAAGGCGCTCAGGACCAAGCTGGCGGTGCTGTCATCCTTTTACGCCTATCTTATCAACGAGGAGGTGACCGAGCGCAACCCGGCGGTGATGTGGATGCGCCACAGCCGCTTCGGCACCGGCCCGACACCGGCCGGCCCCGTGGGCGAAGAAGAGGAAGTACGGGTATTCAGCGATCTGCAGTGGTCCTACGTGATGGGCACCGCCGAGCGCCTGGCCGGGGAACAGCCGGAGCGGCACGAGCGCACCCTGTTCCTGGTGTCGCTGATGTACGGCTGCTACCTGCGCATTTCCGAGGTGGCGGCCCGGCCCGGCTTTTCGCCGGTGATGAGCCAGTTCCGCCGCGACGGCAAAACCGGGATCTGGAGCTTCCACATCCCGGTGAGCAAGGGCGGCAAGCGGCGCACGGTGGCGGTGTCCCGGGAACTGCTGGCGGCGCTGCAACGCTACCGGACTTACCTCAAGCTGCCGCCCTTGCCGGCGCCCAACGACAACACGCCGCTGTTCGTGCGCCACCGGGCCGCGGGGCGGGGGCGGGAGCAGGGCCTGCTCAACGCCAACCTCGGCATCCGCCAGCTGCGCGAGCTGCTCGACGAGCTGATGGCCGCCGCCGCCGAGGCCGCCGGGGCGGACGGCTTCGAGCAGGATGCCGCCGAGATGCGCAGCCTGACGGTGCACAGCATCCGCCACACCGGTATCACCCATGACATCAACGACAACGGCCGGCCGCTGTCCCATGTGCAGGCCGACGCCGGCCACGACAGCATAGACACCACCTCCCAGTACCTGCACACCGGCAGGGTGGAGCGCCATGAAAGCGCCGCCAACAAGCGGCTGGACCGGCTGAAGCCCTGAATTGGGGTATTTGCATCTCGCCGTACCTCGCAACGCGGACGGCCATGGATGCAGTGAGAAAGCCGATCGGCGTGATATTTAATGAAGAGCAAGCTGCCACTATCCAATAATCCGGGAGAAGAGATGAGCATGACCAATCTGATCGGCGCGCTCGAACAGCAGGAGCAGGCCCTGGTATTCAGCGGCTTCGATGAAGAGACAGCCTATCGGCTGGGTACCGCGCTGCGCGAACTGGCGGCGGCGGAGAGGGCGCCGGTGGTGATCGATATCCGCACCGCCAACCGCCGGCTGTACTTTGCGGCGCTGCCGGGCTCGGCACCGGACAACGATGAATGGGCACGCCGCAAGGGCAACATGGCGTTGCGCAAGCAGTGTTCGTCACTGCTGTGCGGCGAACGCTTGGCGGCGAAAGGCAAGGAAGTCGGGCCCGGCATGGGCCTGGATCCGCTGGACTACGCCGCCCATGGCGGCAGCTTCCCGGTGCGGGTAGGGGGCGTCGGCGTCGTCGCGGTGATCACCGTATCGGGCCTGCCGGCGCGGGACGACCACGAACTCATCGTCCGGGCCCTGGCATCGCACCTGGACGTGCAGAACATCGGCCTGGATGCGCTGCTGGCGGGTTGAGCGCCCGGAGCGACGATGACTCGGCCATCACATCGGCTCCGTATCGGGTTGCCAACCGCCACCGAGCGCCTTGAAGGCGGCGACCGCTGCGCGCGCGGCGCCGGTTTGCGCCTGCGCCTGTCCATCGGCGGCGCGCAGCAGGTTTTCATCGGCTTGCAGGACTTCAATCAGGCTGACGAGGCCTTGCTGGTATGCCGCAAAGGAGGCCTCCCGCGCGCGGCCGAGCGAATCCACGCCTTGCGCGAGTAGCGCGGCTTGCTCTTCCCGGTTGACCAGGGCCGAAAGGGCGCTTTCCACCTCCTCGGTGGCTTGCAGCACGGCCAGGCGGTAGGCGGCCAGCCATTCGGCTTCCCGGCCCCTGGCCTGGTCGATCTGCGCGTTGATGCGGCCGAAATCAAACAGGCGCCAGCGCAGGCCCAGTATGCCGGCGGCCTGGCTGGCATCGCCGGTGAACAGGTTGCCGCCTGACACCGAGGTCGCGCTGCCGATCAGTCCGCTCAGGGAGAGCTTGGGGTAATACTCGGCGATGGCGCCGCCGATACGGGCGTTCGCCGCGGCCAGGCGCCGCTCGGCCACGATCAGGTCGGGCCGGCGCCTGAGCAGATCGCCCGGCGTACCCATGGCGGCGATCTCCGGTGCCGCCGGAATGGGGTGGACATCCGCCAGCTCGGCCCGGTGCGTCCCGGGCGGTGTGCCCAGCATCAGGTCCAGGGCGTTCATGGCCGCGTCCAAACTCGCTTCGAGGGCCGGGACCCTGGCCCGGACCTGGGCAAGTGCGCCTTCGACCTGCCGGACTTGAAGTTCGGCGGCCAGCCCCTTGCCATACAGCAGGTTGATGGTTGACAGCAGTTCCTGCTGCGTTTGCACCTGCCGGCTGGCGACATCGAGGCGGGTTTGCAGCCCGCGGATGCCGAGATAGATATCGGCGGTCTGCGCCGCCACCGCCAGCCGGGTCGCGGCCACGCCGGCTGCCGATGCCTGGTACTCGGCCAGGGCCGCCTCCCGCCCGCGACGCAGGCCGCCGAACAGATCCAGCTCCCAGCTCGCGCCGAGATTGACCTCAAAAGCATTGCCGTAGCGGTCGGGATCGGGCGCCGAGTTCAAGACTTGCCCCAAGGGGGTTTCGGCGGATTGATAGGCTCTGGCTGCCTGGCCGCTGACGTTGCCGGCAGGCAGCAAGTCGGCCTTCGCCACCCCGAGTCCGGCGCGGGCCTGCGCGACGCGGGCGGACGCCTGCGCGAGATCGAGATTCTGCGCCAGCGCCAGCGTCACGAATCGGGTCAGTTGCGGATCGCCGAAACCCGCCCACCATGCCAGCATGTCGGCGCTGGCACCGGCGTGCCGTTGCGCCACGGCCGTCTGACCCAGGTACCGTTCCGGCATGGTCGTGTCGGGCCTGACGTAATCGGGGCCGAGGGTGCAACCGGCAGCAAGGCCGGCAACGATAAGCATGGCAAGGGGGTGTTTTGGCAGCATAATGTGTTCCGGAATAAAAGATGTGGACTCTGAGCTTTGTGACTAAAATACACCTTGGTCACTCGTTGTCAATCTTCAACACTGGCGGTAAACTCCAAACCATGAGCAAAGCAAACACCTATCCCGTTTCGGCCCGCGGCCCGATGACGCACGACGTGCGAGATCAGATCGTGGCCGCCGCCACCGAGCACTTCCGTCGCTATGGCTACGAGAAGACCACCGTCTCCGATCTCGCCAAGGCCATCGGCTTTTCCAAGGCCTACATCTACAAGTTTTTCGCGTCCAAGCAGGCCATCGGCGAGATGATTTGTGCCAACTGCCTGCGCGAGCTTGAAGTCGAGGTCAGGGCGGCCGTCGACGAGGCCGAACGGCCGCCGGAGAAGCTGCGGCGGATGTTCAAGGCCATCGTCGAGGCGAGCCTGCGCCTGTTTTTCCAGGATCGAAATCTCTACGAAATCGCGGCTGCGGCGGCCACCGACCGCTGGCCGGCCGCGCGAGCCTATGAGGAACGCATACAGCAGTTGCTGCAGGACATACTGCAGGCAGGGCGGCAGACGGGGGATTTCGAGCGCAAGACCCCCCTCGATGAAGTCACGATGTCGATCTACCTGGTCATGCGGCCTTACCTCAACCCGCTGCTCCTGCAGCACAGCTTCGATCATACCGACGATGCGCCGGCCCAGCTGTCCGGCCTGGTGCTGCGCAGCCTGTCACCATGATGCAGCGAGATGATTGGTGACTATTGACTAAATTGGTCACTAGTATCATAGTGGGAGCCCTGATTGGTTCACCAAGGGGGCTCCCATGCTTCGTCGCCGTCTCATTTCTTCTACCGCCATCTGTGCATTACCGCTTGCCCTGGCCGCCTGCGGCGAAAAAGCGCCGCCGGATCCGCGCATCGAAGCGCCACTGGTGCGTGCCGCCGCCGTCCAGCCGGCCACCGCCGTATCGCGCGCTTTCACCGGGACCGTAGCCGCCCGGGTCCAGAGCGACCTGGGTTTTCGTGTTTCCGGCAAGGTGCTGGAGCGGCTGGTGGATACCGGGCAGAGCGTCCGGCGCGGCCAGCCGCTGATGCGCATCGACCCCGTCGATCTGAAGCTTGCGGCCCATGCCCAGCAGGAAGCGGTTGCCGCCGCGCGCGCCCTGGCGAAACAAACGGCCGAGGATGAAGCCCGCTACCGCAACCTCCGTGGCACCGGCGCCATATCGGCGTCGGCCTACGACCAGGCCAAGGCGGCGGCGGACGCCGCCAGGGCGCAACTCAAGGCGGCCGAGGCCCAGGCCGAAGTGGCCCTCAACGCGACCCGCTATGCGGAGCTGGTGGCCGATGCCGATGGTGTGGTCATGGACACGCTGGTCGAACCCGGCCAGGTGGTGGGCGCCGGCCAGGTGGTGGTGCGCCTGGCCCACGCCGGACCGCGCGAAGCCGTGGTCCAACTGCCGGAAACCCTGCGTCCCGCGGTCGGCTCGACCGGGCAGGCCAGGCTCTTCGGCGCAGAAAATCGTAGTGTTCCGACCCAACTCAGGCAGCTCTCGGATACGGCGGACCGCCTGACCCGTACCTTCGAGGCGCGCTATGTGCTGGAGGGTGAACTGGCCGACGCGCCCTTGGGCACCACCGTCACCATCCGGATCCCGGATGAACATCCGTCCGTACCGCATGGCCTGCAGGTACCGATCGGCGCCTTGTTCGACCCGGGCAAGGGGCCGGGAGTCTGGGTTATCGAGGGCGAGCCGGCAAGGGTTTCCTGGCGTCCGGTCAGGGTCCAGCGCCTGGATGAGGATGGCGCCCTCATCGCCGGCGAACTCGAGGACGGCGACCGGATCGTCGCGCTCGGCGCGCACCTGCTGCGCGAAGGCGAACAGGTGCGGGTGGCCGGCCAGGCCGCTGCCGTTGCGAGTGCAGGAGTACAGCCATGAGCGAGGGCCGTTTCAACCTGTCGGCGCTCGCCGTACGCGAGCGCGCCATCAGTCTGTTCCTGATCTGCCTGATCTCATTGGCTGGCGTTGTTTCGTTCTTCCAGTTGGGGAGGGCGGAAGACCCGGCCTTTACCATCAAGGTGATGACCATAGTGACCGCCTGGCCCGGCGCGACCGCTCAGGAAATGCAGGACCAGGTCGCCGAGAAGATCGAAAAACGGCTGCAGGAGCTGCGCTGGTATGATCGAACCGAAACCTATACCCGGCCCGGTCTGGCCTTTACCACCCTGACCCTGCTCGACAGTACCCCGCCTGCACAAGTTCAGGAGCAGTTCTACCAGGCCCGCAAGAAAGTCGGCGACGAGTCCATCAACCTGCCGGCAGGCGTGATCGGGCCCATGGTCAACGACGAATACGCGGACGTCACCTTTGCATTGTTTGCGCTCAAGGCCAATGGCGAGCCGCAGCGCCTGCTGGTACGCGATGCGGAAACGCTGCGCCAGCGGCTGCTGCACGTGGCGGGGGTGAAGAAGGTCAATATCATCGGCGAGCAATCCGAGCGCATTTATGTGGAGTTCTCCCACGAGCGCCTGGCCACCCTGGGCGTCAGCCCGCAACAGGTGTTTGCCGCGCTCAACAACCAGAATGCCCTGACTCCGGCCGGTTCGGTGGAAACCCGGGGGCCGCAGGTGTTTATCCGCCTGGACGGCGCTTTCGACGAATTGCAACAGATCCGCGATACGCCGGTGGTGGCGCAAGGCCACACCCTGACGCTGTCGGACATCGCCACCGTCAAACGCGGCTATGAAGATCCGGCGACCTTTCTGGTCCGCAACGGCGGTGAGCCAGCCCTGCTGCTGGGCATTATCATGCGCGAAGGCTGGAACGGACTCGACCTGGGCAAGGCGCTGGATGCCGAAGTCACGGCGATCAACGCCGAGCTGCCGTTGGGCATGAGCCTGACCAAGGTCACGGATCAGGCGGTCAATATCAGTGCCGCGGTCGATGAGTTCATGCTCAAGTTTTTCGCCGCGCTGCTGGTGGTGATGCTGGTGAGCTTTCTGAGCATGGGTTGGCGCGCGGGCCTGGTGGTCGCCGCGGCCGTGCCGCTGACCCTGGCGGTGGTGTTCCTGGTGATGCTCGCCACCGGCAAGAACTTCGATCGCATCACCCTGGGCTCCCTGATCCTGGCGCTGGGCCTGCTGGTGGACGACGCCATCATTGCCATCGAAATGATGGTGGTGAAGATGGAAGAGGGGCTCAGTCGCGCCGCCGCCGCCGCTTATGCCTGGAGCCATACCGCCGCGCCGATGCTGTCGGGCACGCTGGTCACGGCGGTCGGCTTTATGCCCAACGGCTTTGCCCGCTCCACCGCGGGTGAATACACCAGCAACATGTTCTGGATCGTCGGCATCGCCCTGATCGCGTCCTGGGTGGTGGCCGTGGTGTTCACGCCCTACCTGGGGGTCAAACTGCTGCCCAACGTCAAAAAAGTCGAGGGTGGCCACGCCGCGCTCTACGACACGCCGCGCTACAACCAGATGCGGCGGGTGCTGGAGCGCGTCATCGCCCGCAAGTGGCTGGTCGCCGGCTCGGTGGTGGGGCTCTTCGTCCTGGCCATCCTCGGCATGGACGTGGTCAAGAAGCAATTCTTCCCGATCTCCGACCGCCCCGAGGTGCTGGTCGAGGTGCAGATGCCCTATGGCTCTTCGATTGCGCAGACCAGCGCCGCCACGGCCAAGGTGGAGGACTGGCTGGCCGAACAGGAGGAGGCCGGGATCGTCACCGCCTACATCGGCCAGGGCGCGCCGCGCTTCTTCCTGGCGATGGGGCCGGAGATGCCCGATCCCTCGTTCGCCAAAATAGTGATCCGCACCGACAGCCAGGAGGCGCGAGAAGCCTTGAAACACCGGTTGCGCCGGGCGATTGCCGATGGCCTGGCCCCCGAGGCACAGGTACGCGTCACCCAACTGGTGTTTGGCCCTTACTCGCCGTTTCCGGTTGCCTATCGGGTCACCGGGCCGGACCCGGACACACTGCGCGACATCGCCGCCGAGGTGCAGCGGGTCCTGGATGCCAGCCCGATGATGCGCACGGTCAACGCCGACTGGGGCACGCGCACGCCCACGCTGCACTTTACCTTGCAGCAGGATCGGCTGCAGGCCCTGGGGCTAACCTCCAGCGACGTGGCGCAGCAACTGCAGTTCCTGCTGACCGGAGTGCCGGTCACCACCGTGCGCGAGGACATCCGCACCGTGCAGGTCGCCGCCCGCTCGGCCGGCGACGTCCGGCTCGATCCGGCCAGGATCGGCGACTTCACGCTGGCCGGCGCCAACGGCCAGCGCATCCCGCTGTCGCAGGTGGGCGAGGTCGAGGTGCGCATGGAGGACCCGGTCATGCGCCGGCGCGATCGCATGCCGACCATTACCGTGCGCGGCGACATCGCCGACCATTTGCAGCCGCCGGATGTGTCTGCCGCCATCACCCGTCAGCTCCAGCCCATTATGGACAAACTGCCGGGCGGCTACCGCATTGAAGAAGCCGGCTCCATCGAGGAATCGGGCAAGGCAATGGGCGCCATGCTGCCGCTGTTCCCGATCATGGTGGCGCTCACCCTGCTCATTATCATCCTTCAGGTGCGCTCGAATGCCGCCATGGCCATGGTGTTCCTGACCGCGCCCCTGGGGCTGATCGGCGTGGTGCCCACCCTGCTGCTGTTCCAGCAGCCGTTCGGCATCAATGCGTTGGTCGGCCTGATAGCTCTGGCGGGGATCCTGATGCGCAACACCCTGATCCTGATCGGGCAGATCGAGCACAACAAGCAGGAGGGGCTGAATCCGTTCCGGGCGGTGGTCGAGGCCACGGTGCAGCGTGCCCGGCCGGTGATCCTGACCGCCTTGGCGGCAATCCTGGCCTTTATTCCGCTGACCCAGTCGGTGTTCTGGGGCGCGCTGGCCTATACGCTGATCGGCGGCACCTTTGCCGGGACTGTGCTTACGTTGGTGTTCCTGCCGGCCATGTATGCCATCTGGTTCAGGATCAGGCCCGGCGACACTGCCTGAGCGGCGTGTTATTCCGTTTACCCGTTTATTAAAGAGAGGTGGTTATGTCGAAATCAAAAGTTGTCGTTGTGACCGGTGTATCGTCAGGCATCGGCCGCGCCGCCGCCGTGAAGTTTGCCGCTCAGGGTTGCCGGGTATTCGGCACAGTGCGCAACAGGGCAACGGCACAGCCAATAGCCGGTGTTGAGCTGGTCGAGATGGATATCCGTGACGAAGTGTCGGTTCAGGCCGGGGTCCAGGCCATCATGGCTCAGGCCAAGCGTATCGACGTGCTGGTCAACAGTGCCGGCGTGACCCTGCTCGGCGCAACGGAGGAAACCTCGGTTGCCGAAGCGGCATCGCTGTTCGACACCAACGTGTTTGGCATCCTGCGCACCACACAGGCGGTACTGCCGCACATGCGCGAGCAAGGCTCTGGTCGCATCGTCAACATCAGCTCGGTGTTGGGCTTTCTTCCGGCGCCCTACATGGGGCTCTATTCGGCGTCCAAGCATGCGGTGGAGGGGCTGTCCGAGACCCTGGATCACGAGGTGCGCCAGTTCGGCATTCGTATAGCGCTGGTCGAGCCTTCCTTCACCAAGACCAACATGGATATCAATGCGCCCCTGGCGGCCGCCAAAATCCCGGCCTACGACACCGAGCGCGCTGTCGTTTCCCAGGCCATTCAAAACAATGTCCATAAGGCGCCGGATCCCGATGGCGTCGCCAGCACCATTGTCGATGCCGCCTTGGGGGCGTGGAAAATGCGGCGTACGCCCAAAGGCGAGGCCGCTCTGCTGCGCAAATTGCGCCGCTTTATGCCCGCCGGCCCCGTCGATGCAGGCTTGAGAAAAACATTCGGACTTGCTTGAGGCCCTGGCTCGGATGCCGGCTCGCGGCCAATCCGGAGTGTAATGGCCTTCACCTTTGAACATATTGATCAGGAGAACCCATGCCCCTACCGAGCATAGACTGGACTGCCCAGCAAAAAGCCGCTCGACAACGTTCGATTGCAGGTGGCGGCAAGCCAGGCCTTACCCGAATGGAGCAACTCGCCGGCAAAAGCGGGCGTGAGGTTCTTGAGGGCATGATGTCCGGTGAACTGCCATACCCGCCCATGAACGAGACCATGAACATGTGGCTGCTGGGCGTTGACATCGGCCGTGCCATCTTTCAGGGCATTCCACTGCCGCAACACTATAACCCTCTGGGCACGGTGCACGGCGGCTGGTTTGCCACGCTGCTGGACTCGGCCTTGGGATGTGCGGTACAGAGCACGCTGCCGGCCGGACGCTCCTACACAACGGCGGAACTCCACGTCAACATTGTTCGGCCAGCCTCACACAGAACCGGCCCGTTGCGGGCGATCGGCACGGTGATCCACGGTGGCCGGCAACTCGCCACGGCCGAAGCCCGTGTTGAAGATGAAAAGGGCCAACTCTATGCCCATGCGACGGCAACCTGTTTTGTGTTCGACGTGCCGATGGCCTGACGAAGAGCGGAGATGGCCGGATAGCCGGCCAGAGAGAAACAACCGAGGCGGTGCTCACTGCGAAGCACCGCAACTGTGGAAAGCGAGGAATAATGATGGGTGTTCGAGATGCAGTTCGAATAGTGGTGACGGGAACGGGTACCGTCGGGCCATTGGGGTGTGGTACGGAGATAGTCTGGTCCCGCCTGCTGGCGGGACAATCCGGCATTCGGGCCCTGTCTGCCGATCTGGCCGACGGCACCGGCATTTGCCCAGGCGGGCAAGTGCCAAGTCTGATGGAAGATCCGCAAGCGGGTTTTGATCCAGAGCGAGCCGTTGCCGCCAAGGAGCGCAAGAAGATGGATCGCTTTATCGAGTTTGCGTTGCTGGCGGCGCAGGAAGCCCTTATCCAGGCAGGCTGGCACCCGACCGAGGAAGAGCAACGCCGGCGAACCGCGACCATCATTGCTTCCGGCGTCGGTGGTTTTGGCGCCATCGCCGAGGCCGTGCGCACGACGGACAGCCGTGGGTCACGCCGCCTTTCACCCTTCACCGCGCCTTCCTTTCTCGCCAATATGGCGGCCGGGCACATCTCCATCCAGCACGGCTTCAAGGGGCCGCTCGGGGCGCCGGTGACCGCCTGCGCGGCCGGGGTTCAAGCCATCGGCGATGCCGCCCGGCTGATCCGCAGCGGCGAGGCGGATATCGCGGTGTGTGGCGGGACCGAGGCGGCCATCCATCGCGTTACCCTCGGCGCCTTTGCCGCGGCACGCGCCTTGTCCACCGGATTCAACGACCGCCCGCGGGAGGCATCGCGTCCCTTCGACCGCGACCGGGACGGTTTCGTCATGGCCGAGGGGGCCGGTCTACTGGTGATCGAATCGCTGGATCATGCCCTGGCGCGTGGCGCACGTCCGTTGGCGGAGTTGGTCGGCTACGGTACCAGCGCCGATGCCTACCACCTGACCGCCGGGCCGGAGGACGGCAGCGGCGCCCGGCTTGCCATGCAGCAGGCACTGCGCCAGGCCGGCATTGCGCCCGGCGACGTTCAGCACATCAATGCCCATGCGACCTCCACCCAGGTCGGTGACAGGGGAGAGCTGGCCGCCATCCGCTCCGTATTCGGGACCGGAGCGGGGGCGGCGATTACCTCGACCAAATCCAGTACCGGCCATCTACTGGGGGCCGCGGGCGGCATTGAAGCCATTTTCACCATACTGGCGCTGCGCGATCAGGTGGTTCCGCCCACACTGAACCTCAGCAACCCCGACCAGGCGGCCGACGGCCTCGATCTGGTCGGCCCGGCCGCACGGAAAATGCCGCTCCAGTACGCGCTGTCGAACGGCTTTGGATTCGGCGGGGTCAATGCCAGCGTACTGTTTCGCCGGTGGGAACGGCGCAACTGAGTTCGCCAGCTCGCCGAAACCGGCCATGATTGACGTCAGCCGGATCCGGAGTGGAGGCATAGTCCCGGTTGCAATCCGGTCGGGGAACGCCTGGTACCGCCGGTGCCAGGCTGAACAGGGCAGGGGAGCTACAGGTCTCCGACGGCCCCGCGCAGGATTATTGCCATGTTACCGCTGCATGATATCCCGCCGGGTGAAGTACTGGTCCGGGGGTAGCGGTTCTAGGTGCAGACGACTAAGCGCAACGGCCCGGCCGGCTTGGCGTCGAGAGAGGGATGGCAAAGGACAGGGCAACCGGAAAGGAGCTTGTGGCCCAAGCTGGGGTAGGTGGAGTATAGGTAGATTTGGGTGCTGTTCTGACTAACTGTTCCGGATGGTAGATCACTACCGGCAGCGACTGGGTTCCACTAGGCAGACCCTCAGCGCCAGGACGCACGCAGCGCCTTGTGGCACTCTTAGTATTCGTAGAATCTTATTATTTTGCTTATTACTTGGATGATTTAATGCCGATAATGCAGTTTATCGGCATTTTCTTTTGAGGGGGCTGAACGCCCCTCAAGTGTCAATAAACAGGGGGGTATTGATGACCGTTCGCCGCTTGACCGACCAGGAGATAGCCGAACTGCGCGAGGAAATAGCATCTGGGCCAAGGCACAACTTTTTTTGGGGGCTTGGATGGGGTGACCAATGAAGGTCAAAACGCTGAAGCAGATTGAGTTAGTCACCGACGTGCGCTGCGACGTGTGTGGCTGCAGTACGGTGATGGCTGAGGGCTATTCACCCCAGTTCGGTGTGCTGCAAGCCGCTTGGGGCTATGGCTCGCCTCATGATGGCGAGCAGTACGAAGTTGAGTTATGTGAGTCTTGTTTCTTCGAAGACTTGGCCCAGCTGTGTAGGAACCGCCAACTCCATTTTATGTTTTCTGATGATCGGGACTGGAATATTCCGGATTTTGGTTTAGTGAAGCCCGGTTCTGGGGAACGGCGAGATGATGCTGCATTGGTACCGTTCACTGGACATCTTCTAAGTGTTTTCATCACTTAGAGGTGTCTATGTCTATCAAGAACAGGGCTCGTGACCGCCAGCCCGATGCTCGATTGAAGCGCCGTCGTCGGGTAAGTGCTCGATTGGTCACTTGCGCCAAGTGGCATTCCAAGTCACCGCGTTGGTTCCGTAATCTGCGGATGACCCGGCCAGAACGGCGGGAGGTGCAGCGCGTATTGTGTCTGGTGCGTCGAGGTGTCGATCCGGACGGCCTGGTTTTTCCGCTTAACCACAAGCCGGCCCAGTACTGGTACTGACCATCGCAGTGGTCATTTCCTTCTGATCCAACACTACGCATAATCTATATTATGTTAAATAAGAAATTATAAGATTCAGGACACCCTGGTTCTGCCGCCCGGTTTTAAAGATTTATCGGTACCGTTACTTGGCCCGCTGTGTCCGGTACCCTGCTCGGTTGCGTCATTTCCGGCGATCCTCAGCAAGGCATCTGGCCAGTGTTCGAGGACATCGATGCCCTGATCATCGCCGTCAGCACACGAAAGCTGTAGTCATAGATCCCCGGCTGACCACTTTCCCTCGGGCCCGCCACGTTCAGTACCGCAATCCGCTGGGCCCGGATAAACGCCAGCACTGCCGTGCAGGCCTGTTCAACCGACACCAGCTCCATGTCGATAAGCCGGAACGGCTTTTGCTCGCGGAGGCACAGCGCCAGGGTCAGCGCCGTGCCGCCGGTTGGCATGCCGCGGTAAAAAATAACGGTGCCATCGGCCTCCTGCAGGTTTCTGCGGGTCCGTTGCCGGTAGCCGCCGGCCAGTTCGATCAAGGGATAAACCGCGTCTATGGGCCCGTCTTCCGCCCGCCGCCCGGATGGACAATACCCCCCGGCCGGAAATCCCGCCGCCATGGCCGCGTCCAGGGCCGCCCGGTCGGCGCCGGTCTGGCCGCCGCTGATGATTTTTTGCAGTATGCTCATTTACTGCCCTCATTACTGACAGCACCCTGGCGCAGGTGCAATGGAATCCTATGACCACAATGCACTGGCCAACGCAAATGCCCCATCTGGCCCTTGCGGCCCGAGCGCGCATTGGCTCGAATGGCGGGGTGATACAACTTACCGATTCATTCTAACCAGGGAGCTGTTATGTACGTACTGATGGATATTATGGTCTCGCCCGGCGGCGTTGGCGTGTCGGTGTCGCCTTATGTGGCCATGTGCCAGCAAATCTTTGAGGATGCCGGCCTGGTTCACACCATGCACGGCTACGGCACCAATGTGGAAGGCGAATGGGATGAGGTGATGGCGGCGGTCAAGCGCTGCCACGAGGTGCTGCACGATGCCGGCGCCGTGCGCATTACCAGCCATATCAAGCTGGGCACCCGCAACGACCGGGCGCAGACCATGGCCGACAAGGTCGCCAGCGTGCAACAAAAGCTGGGCGGCTAGCCGGGGTTTTCACTGGCTGCGGCGGGAAGGCCCAAGACATGGCACCTTCCCGCCTCTAGCCCAGGTCCAGCGTCAGGCTGCCGTCCGGCTGGAGGCGGAATGCCGTGCCGGTTCGCTTACCTTCCCTGTTCAGCCGCTGCGCCAGCCAGGCCGCGTCTTCGGGCCGGGCCCGGCACAGCCGGAACTTGTTCAGCTGCAGCGGCACCAGGCGCAGCGACTGCAGACGGCCGCTGTCCCGCTCCAGCACCGGAAAGAACATCACCACCAGATCGGGCCGGTATTGCTCGTAACCGCGGATGCCCTCGTAATCGTTGATAAAGTCGCCGCAGCCGTAGAGGATCAGCCGCTCCCGGTACAGCTCCAGCCCCAGCACATGGTGGGATGAATGGCCGTGCACCAGGTCGACCCCGGCCTCGTCGATCAGGGCCCGGGCGAAGTCGCGGTGGGCGGCCGGTATGGCGTAGCCCCAGTTAGGGCCCCAGTGGATCGACACCAGCACCCGGTCCCCTGGCCGTTGCCAGCGCCGGATCAGGGCCTTGAGCTCGTCGAGTGCCGGCGCCGTCAGCGTCGGCAAAAAGAATACCCCAGGTCGGTCGACGCCGGCCGCCCAGCTTTCCGGCACGCCGCTGGAGGCCAGGGCCAGGGCGAAGATCAGCAGGCGCCCGCCCTCCTCCGACCCGAGTCCGATCCTGGCCGGCGCCCGGGCCTCGGCGAGCTGTCTTCCGGCACCGGCGGTGCGGATGCCCTGTCGCTCCAGCGCGGCCAGGGTGTCGAGCAGCCCCCGCCGGCCCCAGTCCAGCACATGGTTGTTGGCCAGGACACAGACGTCGATGCCGGCGGCGCCGAGGACGGGCAGGTTGGCGGGGTGCATGCGGTAGTTGATGCCCTTGGGCTGCCAGTCTTCGCTGGTGGTGATGCTGGTTTCCAGGTTGATCACCCGCACCGCGGGCCCGACCCGCGCCAGCTCGGCCAGGGCGTCGCCCCAGACATAGGCAAAGCCGACCCGTCGCGGGATCCGCCCGCACCGCCGCTCGGCCAGCCTGACATAGCCGCTCGCCCGGGTCATATAGGCTTCGTGCAGTTCGTCCGGGCAGGAGCGAGGCAGGATCTGGTCGATCCCCCTGCCCGTCATCACATCGCCGCACAGGAACAGGCTCAAGGTTCGCCGGGACATAGGGCTCCTTCCGTGAAAAGACGTGCCTTACATCTCCAGTCTGGCAAAAAATACGCAGAAGTCGCCGGGAATTTAACATAACGTCATCGGTTGCGCATTTATGGCTTCCTTATCCGATAGCGGGTGCTACGGCCGCCACCCGTTCTGCGGCTGTCCTGGTGCCGGCGGTCCCGACCCGCTACCATGGCGGCATGATCGGCGGAATAACAAGGAAAACCCATGGAAATCCTTATCGCGGCCAGCAATGCCTTGGCCAAATGGCTGCGGCTGGATCTGCCCCGCCTGCCCAGCCCGGACGGCAAGCGCATTGGCACCCAGCCGCTGACCACGGGCTTCAGTCGGGTGTCCTGGCAATGCCATCTGGTGGAGCATGGCCGCCCTGGCTGTCTGCGTCATTACACGGTGATCGCGGTGGAAGCCCACAGCCGTTATGCCCTGCTGCTGCCCTTCGCGACCCCGCCCGAACGGGCGGAGCTGGAGTCGATACTGCTGGAGCGCTGGGGCAACGAGGCGCTGCACCTGGCCCTGGAGAGCGGCGCCGTCAACGACGACGAGCTGCCGCTGATGGTGGAGCGTTTCTTCGCCGAAGGCTGGCAGATCACCTGGGTCAACAACAGCGACCCCAGTATCAACGGCCACGTCACCGATGCCGGCGAGTGGCTGAAAAGCACCCTGACCCATGAAGAGCTGGACTACCTGGACGACAACCACTGTTACGGCCTGGGTCTGCATATCAACCAGCAGTACAAGCGGGTCGGCGGCAACCGGAGCCAGCCCTTCCGGCCGGTGATCCGCCTGCTGGACGATGCCCTGTTCCGTTTCGGCCGGGGGCTGGCGGCGACCAGCTACCCCGACACTCCGGTGGGGGATTTCCCCTGCCCCTATTCGGACCGGCCGGCCCGCGACAACGTGGTGCGGCTGGCCGATTTTCGCCGCCGCGGTTAATTCCCGGGCAGGGTACAGTAAGAAGGAAAGCGCACCTGCCGCCAGAGACTCTCGCACAGGGGCGCGGGATCCCGCCGGTCGCCGGCCAGCAGCCAGTCCACCAGCTGCTCCGCCACCTCCGGATAATGCACCGGCTCGGCATCGGGCCGGGCCAGCCAGGCGGCCACGGCGCTGTTGTCCAGCCGCGCCATCACGCTCCCCAGGTTCAGTCGCGCCAGGGCCAGGGCATTGGACAACTGTTCAAACTGGCCCCCGACCGGTTTGACCAGCAGTTTCTTGCCCAGGCTCAGCGCCTCCGACGGCAGTTCGAAGCCGCTGTTGGCGATAACGCCGGCGGCCTCGGCCAGATCCCGCCGGAATCCCTGGCGTGACGGTGCGCGCCAGTGCAGATGCCCCTGCTCCCGCGGCTCGGCCTTGGGGTGATAGCAGTAAAACTGGACATGGGGAAAGCCCCCGAGCAGGGCCGCGATATCGCCCTGTTCCTCGAACGGCAGGTATACCAGCACCTTGTCGGGCCGGATGGCGGTGGCGGGCGGGGCCGGCTCCATCAACGGCGGCAGCACCTTTTGTCCGAAATGGTGCCAGTGCAGGCCCAGCTGGCAGCCGGCGGGCGCGAAATGGCGGACAAGCTGGCGGTTCAGCCAGTTCTCCCCCTGCCTGGGGATATCGCTCAGAAAGGCAGCCTGGTGGCTGATGCCCACACAGGGCACCCCCGCCCGCCGGGCGGCCCAGGCGGTGGCCGGCTCGAAGTCGGTCAGCACCAGATCGTAGTCCCGCACTGGCAACGCGCGGATGTCCCCCAGCAGTTGCAGCGGCCGGCAGCGGCCCAGGCTGGCCAGGGGAGCTATGCATCCCCCTCGGGTCACAAAGGTGACTCCGGTGCGGCTCTGGTAGTCGCCGAATTCCGCCATGTCGAAATAGTCTTCCGGCGGGCGGCCGCTGAACAGAAAGTCCACCGCCAGCCCGCGCCGGCGTAGCGCCGCGCCCAGGGCCCTGGCCCGGGTGATATGGCCGTTGCCGGTACCCTGTACTCCGTAAAGAATGCGCATCGGACTCCTTGCCTAAAAAATCAACAGCGCGACCAGGCCGCCCAGCAGCAGGCCGGCGAGGATGTCGGAGGGAAAATGCACCCCCAGCCAGACCCGGGACCAGCCCACCAGCAGCGCCCAGGGCAGCACTGGCCAGGCGGCGGCGCCGAAATGCAGCAGGCTCAGGCTGGCCACCAGCATGGCGGCGGCGGTATGGCCCGACGGCAGGCTGAAGCGGTCGGAGGGATCGATATAGGCCCGGGCGCCCGGCAGGGCCAGCGCCGGCCGGCGCCGCCGGCAGCCGTTTTTCAGGCTGAGGTAGAGCGGCAGCTCCAGGGCGAAGGCCAGCAACAGATCCAGCACATAGGCCTGCAAGGGGGCCTCCCGGCTCAGCCAGAAGAACAGCCCCAGCAGCACATAGGGCGGGCCGTCGCCGGTGCGGGAAATCCAGCGGGCCAGCCAGGCCCGTTGCTGCCAGTAGCGGCTGGCCTGGGTCCGGCGAAACAGCCGGTGATCGAGGCGGGTCAATACATCCAGTACCATGGGCTCTCCTCCCTGCTCGGCTCCCATGGTCGCGGGCCGGGATGACAGGGCGGTGACCGGCGCATGACGATTGCGCGACAAGCCGGCACAGATTTTTACACAGAGGCTCGACCTGCCGGCCGGCTCAAGTATACTGGCTGCAATTTACCTAAGTTGATGAGTTTTCGAGTGCAACCACTGAGTCCTGCCGAACTGAATCCTGCTTTCGCCCTGCCTGAGCTCACTACCCTGAATGCCGCCACTCCCCTGCCGTTCAGCGCGCTGCAAGCCCGGGCCGATTCCGCCTTCGCCACCCTGTCGGGGCTGAACGCCGCCAACCCTGTGCTGCTGCTGAACGGCTTCCCCGGGGTGGATTACGAAGAGCTGGTGCAGGATCTGGTCAGAAAACATGCCAATCATGCGGATCTGTTCGACCTCTGCTACGCGGAAAACCTGCACCACCCGCAAAAACCGATCTGGCTCCGGCTCAAGGCCGGCACCGGCATCGAGTTCTGCGAACTGGTCGGCCAGTTGCTGGAGCTGTCTTCCCGCCACCTGGAAGCGGAGCATATCGTCGAACGGATCCTGAGAAAGCAGGGCCAGGACGAAAAAATTGCCGATTACCTGTCGCTGCTGTCCCAGCATGTGGCCGCCGGCGAAGGCTTCA
Organism: Zobellella iuensis; assembly: GCF_016746085.1. GTDB lineage: Bacteria > Pseudomonadota > Gammaproteobacteria > Enterobacterales > Aeromonadaceae > Oceanimonas > Oceanimonas iuensis. The sequence goes on along the minus strand of NZ_JAERTZ010000018.1, from coordinate 264,677 downwards.
GCCATCCCATTCTTATCAACCTGATGGTGCACCGCCACGACAGCACCATTCCCATCGTCTATGCCCGCCAGTTCAGCCCCGAGCAGCTGTTCGGCGCCATCCACTTCCAGACCGAGCAGGGCTCGGTGTTCAGCCACCATCACCTGCTGGAGCCGGGCCTTATCCACCAGGCCAACGGCGGTTACCTGATAGTGCCGATCGAAGAGCTGCTGGATCAGCCCAACCTCTGGTTCCGCCTCAAGAATGCCCTGGTCACCCGCCGGGTGGAATGGAGCCGGCCGGCGGAAATGGCGGCCTTCTACTTCCAGCCCGAGCCACCGCCCCTGGACATCCACCTGATCCTGGTGGGGGATCGCATGGCCGTGGCCGAACTCTATATGCTGGACCGGGAGCTGGATACCCTCGCCTTCCTGCGAGCCGACATCATCCCGGAATGGGATGCCCAGCAGGATCTGCCCTCCTATATCGGCTTCCTGGCCCACCTGCGCCGCAAGCACGAGCTGCGGGACATGGACGGGGGCGCCATGCTGCGCCTGTGCCGCTACGGCAGCCGACTCACCGAACACCAGCACCGGCTGTCGCTGGTGGAAGCCCAGCTGCTCGCCCTGATGCAGCTGGCCGATGTGATCGCCAAGCGCGAGCAGAGTGAACTGATTACCGAAGCCCATATGGTGCTGGCCCAGCAGGAGCAGGACTATCGGCTGAGCTTCCTGGTGGAGCATTCGGATCTGGGGGTGCGCGACGGCCAGTTCCTGTTGCAGACCCAGGGCCGGGAAATCGGCCAGATCAACGGCTTGTCGGTGATCCAGATAGTGGGCCACCCCTACGACTTCGGCGAGCCGGTGCGGCTCACCGCCACCGTGCACCTGGGCGACGGCGACATCGCCGACATCGAGCGCAAGGCGGAGCTGGCCGGCCATATCCATGCCAAGGCGATGATGATCATCCATGGCTACCTGGCCAACCTGTTTGGCGCCGAACATCCCTCCCCGCTTTCCGCCAACCTGGTGTTCGAACAGTCCTACCATGAAATCGACGGCGACAGCGCCTCCCTCGCCGGGCTGTGCGCCCTGCTCTCGGCCCTGGCCCGGGAGCCGATTTACCAGCATTTCGCCATTACCGGCGCGGTGGACCAGTTCGGCAACGTACAGCCGGTGGGCGGCGTCAACGAGAAGATCGAGGGCTTTTTCCGGCTGTGCCAGATCCAGGGGCTCAGCGGCGAGCAGGGCGTGCTGATCCCGGCCAGCAACCGGCTGCAGCTCAACCTGTCCGACGAAGTCTGTGCCGCCATCGCCGCCGGCCGTTTCCATATCTACCCGGTGGCCCATGTCGAGCAGGCCATAGAGCTGCTCACCGGCTGTCCGGCGGGCGACGTGGACAGGCCCGAGACCCTGTTCGGCCGTATCCGTGAACGGCTGGACGAACTCAACGGCCATAGCGTGGAAAGCGGATTTTTGCGGCGTTTGTTCCGCCGGAATTAGAGATCGGACTTGTCTGGCTAACAACTGTTCGCTAAAGTGACGCCAATTTTATAACTAGGCCATTGTGGTCTGCTCGAATCAGGAAGAGTGAGATGCCTTCACAGAAAGAACTGGGCAAGCACGCCTTTACCAAAGACGAACTGCTGGCCTGTAGCCGTGGTGAACTGTTCGGCCCGGGCAACAGCCAGCTGCCCGCCCCCAACATGCTGATGATGGACCGTATCGCCCACATCAGCGACGAAGGCGGTGAACACGGCAAGGGCGAGATCCTGGCCGAGCTGGATATCACCCCCGACCTGTGGTTCTTCGACTGCCACTTCCCCGGCGATCCCGTGATGCCCGGCTGCCTGGGCCTGGACGCCATGTGGCAGCTGGTCGGTTTCTTCCTGGGCTGGAAAGGCGGCCCCGGCAAGGGTCGTGCCCTGGGCGTGGGTGAAGTGAAGTTCACCGGCCAGATCCTGCCCACCGCCAAGAAAGTGACCTACAAGATCACCATGAAGCGGGTGATCTGGCGCAAGCTGATCATGGGCATCGCCGACGGCATCGTGGAAGTGGACGGCCGCGTGATCTACGAAGCCAAGGATCTGAAGGTCGGTCTTTTCACCGATACCTCCAGCTTCTGAACCAACAACGGATACGTTAAGGCCCCGAAGATCGGGGCCTTTTTTGTTGAAGGTGAACACTGTTTACTTCATGAAGAGGCCAGAGCCTTTGTCTTCCATTGCGTCTCGCCAGCCCCCCAGCCAATAACCTTTGGCATCGAAATCGTTGTAGGGGCACTGCTCTTTAGAACGACCACTGACTCCAGCTTGGTAACCGCGGGTACGCGCTCTTTCCAAACGGTCACGTTTTTGTCTCTTCATAGGTATAACCCTCATTTAATCAACAAAAAGTGCACGGTGGCGTTGCAACCACCGCCCCCTATGAATAGTTGAGCGGAGAGGCAAGATCAAGAGTAATTTTTGAGCATAGCCCAGATTAGCGGATTAGCGACTGATATTTATGAAGTTTTGATGAAAGGGCAAAAGCCGGAAATGTGAGGTGGCTCACTTCAGGCATGGCCTCGTTACCGATGGATGGCATTGCGGCCCCCGCTGACTCAATGCCAAAACCAAGGGCATGGCGCCTCGGTGGGGACCGCTTCAAACCAGGCGGCCTAGCCGGCCGCCATTTCCTCCAGCTCTTCCCAGCGGGCGAAGGCCAGCTCCAGTTCGGTTTCCGTCTCGGCCAACTGCTGCAATGTGAGCTGGGTTTCGGTTTCCGCCCGGCTGAAAAAGTCCGGTGCGTTGATTTCTTCCTGCAGGGTGGCGATCTGCTGCTCCAGCTGCTCCAGGCGGGCGGGCAGTCCCTCCAGCTCCTGCTGCAGCTTGTACGACAGCTTCTTGCCGGGTTTGGCCGCAGGTTTCACCGCCTTGGCCGCGGGCTTCTCTTCCTTCTCCCTGGCCGGTGCCGCCTCGGCCTGGCGCGCCCGCTGGAACTGCATGTCCTGGTAACCGCCGACATATTCACTGACCTTGCCTTCACCTTCGAACAGCCAGCAATGGGTGGCGGTGTTGTCGATAAAGTCCCGGTCGTGGCTGACCAGCAGCAGAGTACCCTGATAGTCGGCGAGCAGCTCTTCCAGCAGCTCCAGGGTTTCCACGTCCAGATCGTTGGTCGGTTCGTCCAGTACCAGCAGGTTGCTGGGCTTGAGGAACAAGCGGGCCAGCAGCAGCCGGTTTTTCTCTCCGCCGGACAGCGCCTTCACCGGGGTACGGGCACGCTTGGGCTCGAACAGGAAATCCTGCAGATACCCCAGCACATGGCGGCTGCGCCCGCCGACGTCCACTTCCTGCTTGCCGTCGGCCAGGTTGTCCATCACCGAGCGCTCCGGATCCAGCTGTTCCCGGTACTGATCGAAGTAGGCCACGTCCAGCTTGGTGCCGCATTTGAGGCTGCCATGCTGAGCCTCGAGCTTGCCGAGCAGCAGCTTGATCAGGGTACTCTTGCCGCAGCCGTTGGGGCCGACCAGGGCAATCTTGTCGCCGCGCTGCACCAGGGCGGAGAAGTCCTTGAGCAGCGGCTTGCCTTCGTAGGCGAAGTCCAGCTGTTCGGCCTCGAACACGATTTTGCCGGAGCGGCGCACGTCGTCCAGGGTGACGCTGACCTTGCCCAGGCTTTCCCGACGCTGGCTGCGTTCGTTGCGCAGTGCCTTCAGCGCCCGTACCCGGCCTTCGTTACGGGTGCGGCGGGCCTTGATGCCCTGGCGGATCCAGGCTTCTTCCTGGGCCAGGCGTTTGTCGAACAGGGCGTTCTGCTCCGCCTCCACCCGCAGCGCTTCTTCCTTGTTGGTCAGGTAGTCGTCGTAGTTGCCCGGCCAGCTGGAGAGCCGACCCCTGTCCAGATCCAGGATACGGGTGGCCATTTTGCGGATAAAGGCCCGGTCGTGGCTGATAAAGACGATGGCGCCGCGAAAATCGAGCAGGAAACTCTCCAGCCAGGCGATGGCGTCGATATCCAGGTGGTTGGTGGGCTCGTCCAGCAGCAGAATGTCCGGATCGTTGGCCAGCGCCCGGGCCAGGGCCACCTTGCGCAACCAGCCGCCGGACAGGTCGTTGAGCCGGGTGTCACCGTTCAGGCCCAGCAGGGTCAGGCTCTGGTTGATACGGGTATCGAACTGCCAGCCGTTGGCGTGCTCCACCTGCTCCTGCAACCGCATCAGTTCGTTCATGGCCTTGTCGGAGCTGTCGTGGCTGACCCGCTCCAACTGATGGTGGTAACGGGCCAGCAGCTCGCCGAGCTCCGCCAGGCCACCGGCTACATAGTCGAACACGGTTTGATCGTCGTCGACCTTGGGGGGATCCTGCTCCAGGCGGGCGATATTGATACTTTGCTGCAACTGACGGCGGCCGTCGTCCAGCTGAATGTCGCCCGCGATCACCTTCATCAGGGTCGACTTGCCGGCGCCGTTGCGGCCGACGATACAGAGCCGCTCTCCGGCCTGAATATTCAATTCCACCCCATCCAGCAGGGGGGCATCACCAAACGCCAGTTGGGCGTTCTGCAGGGTTAGCAAACTCATGATTCTACTCGGCTAAATTCGATGATATCGGTGGCGGTAAAAGGCCAGTCCAGCTCGGCACCGTCTTGCCGGCGCAATACCGGAATACGGACCGCATAGGCCGCCAGCCACTGTTCGTCGTCCATGATGTCTTTCTGCTCGGTGCCGTTGGCCAGGCCGGTCTGCTCCAGCAAAGCCCAGGCCTGTTCGCACAGGTGGCAGCCGTCGGTGGAAAACAGCGTCATCATGCTTGCGGACTCCAGCGGATTTCCCAGCAGTTGTGGATCTGCGGGTTGCGGGCGAAGTCCTTGGGCAGGCTGGCCTTGCTGATGTTGGTGGCACTCAGGCCCAGCTCGGCCAGGGCATCCAGATCCATTTTGAAATTGCGCTTGTTGTTGGAGAAGATCAGCAGACCATCGGGGCGCAGCCGCTTGCTCAGCAGGTGCAGCAACTCGATATGATCGCGCTGTACGTCGAAGCTGTCCTCCATCCGCTTTGAATTGGAGAACGTCGGCGGATCGACGAAGATCAGATCGTAATCGGTTCCAGGTTGACTCAACCAGCTCAGGCAGTCGGCCTGGACGAACTGGTGCGCCCGCCCGCGCAGGCCATTGAGCTGCATATTGCGTTCGGCCCAGGCCAGATAGGTTCTGGACATGTCTACCGTGGTGGTGGATTTGGCGCCGCCCAGGCCGGCGTGCACGGTGGCGGTACCGGTATAGGCGAACAGGTTGAGAAAGTCCTTGCCCCGGGCCAGCTCCCCCAGCCGCTTGCGGATGGGCCTGTGATCCAGGAACAGTCCGGTATCCAGATAATCGTACAGATTCACCAGCAAGCGGGCGTTATGCTCCTGCACCTCCATCCATTGTTCGCGTCGGTCCAGCTTTTCGTACTGTTCCTTGCCCTGCTGGCGCGAGCGGACCTTCAACACCACCTTGCCGCCGGGCACCCCGGTCACCGCCATGGTGGCCTGCACCAGATCGAAAAAGCGGGCACGGGCCTTGTGTTCGGGAATGGTCTTGGGGGCGGCATATTCCTGGATCACCAGGTGATCCCGGTAGCGGTCGATGGCGGCGTTGTACTCGGGCAGGTCGGCATCGTAGAGCCGGTAGCAGTCGAGCTGTTCGCTTCTGGCCCATTTTTCCAGCGCCTTGAGGTTCTTGCTCAGGCGGTTGGCGAAGTCTTCCGCCACCGGGCGGGCGGCCCTGGCATCCTCGGCGATGCGGTAGTTGCGCAGTTCACAGGCCAGGGCGCCGTTGAACAGCTTGTAGGTTTTCTCATGCCGCAGCCGCAGGCAGCTCAGCAACTCGGGTGAGCTGGAGATCAGGCTCACCTGCCAGCCCTTGAACTGGTCGCGCAGTTTGTCACCCAGGTGCTGATGCAAGCCTAACAAGGAGGGAAACTCGCTCAGGCGTTCACCGTAAGGCGGGTTGGAGATCAGCCAGCCCGGCTGTTCGGCGGGGTTGGTCAGTGTCTCGACGCTGCCCTGCCCGAAGTGGACGAGCGGTCCGACCCCGGCCGCCTCGGCGTTGTCACGGGCGAAGCCCAGCACCCGCTGATCCTGATCGAAGCCATATAAGTGTGGTACCGCCTGCTTCAGGCCCCGGGTCGCGCGCACCGTGGCTTCGGCCTTGACCTGCTGCCACAGGGCATCGTCGTGGCCGGACCAGGCCATAAAGCCAAAGCGCGGCCGCAGCAAGCCCGGCGCCTGATCGGCGGCCATCAACGCCGCTTCTATTAACAGCGTGCCGGAGCCGCACATGGGATCGACCAGCGGGGAGCTCTTATCCCAGCCACTGCGCAGCAGTATGGCGGCGGCCAGGTTTTCCTTGAGCGGCGCCTCCCCCGCCTGCTGGCGATAGCCGCGCTGGTGCAGCGCCGGGCCGGACAGGTCCAGGGTGATGCTGAGCTGGTTGCGCTTGAGGTGGGCCAGAATGCGGATATCCGGTGCCCGCTTATCGACGCTCGGTCGTTCGCCCCGGCGCTTGGTAAGCCGGTCGACGATGGCGTCCTTGATCTTGAGCGCACCGTATTGGGTATTGGTGATGGCATTGTTGCCGCCGGAGAAATCCACCGCAAAGGTCTGGCCCGGCTGAATATGCTGCTCCCACTCGATGTTGGCCGCCCCCAGGTAGAGGTCCATGTCGTCGCGCATGGTGAAATCGGCCAGCTGCAGCATGATGCGTGAGGCGAGCCGGGACCACATACAGGCACGGTAGGCGGTGGCCAGTTCGCCCTTGAAGGCTACGCCGGCCACGGTTTCCTGAAGCTCGGCGGCTCCCAGGCTGTGCAGTTCGTCGGTGAGTAAGGATTCCAGGCCCTTGGGGCAGGTAGCAAAAAACGGCAGCATAGTCAGGCTTGTCTGATAAAAGAAGGCGGTATTATACCTTAAACCTTGGTCGGTCTGTAAAAATTGCCGCCAGGTTGCGTGGAAGATAGACATATAGCGGCATTATTACGCAACCGGAATAAAGTTCTGGTAAAGCCCTTGCGTTCAGTGATGCGGATCACTAGTATACGCAGCCTGAGGACGCGGGATGGAGCAGCCTGGTAGCTCGTCGGGCTCATAACCCGAAGGTCGTCGGTTCAAATCCGGCTCCCGCAACCAGTTCTCAGCAAGCAATAACAGTAAGGTGTAATACATCAAGTATCGGACGCGGGATGGAGCAGCCTGGTAGCTCGTCGGGCTCATAACCCGAAGGTCGTCGGTTCAAATCCGGCTCCCGCAACCAACTTGGTGAAGAACACGGCAATACGTCAAGTATCGGACGCGGGATGGAGCAGCCTGGTAGCTCGTCGGGCTCATAACCCGAAGGTCGTCGGTTCAAATCCGGCTCCCGCAACCAACTTGATGAAGAACATGGCAATACGTCAAGTACCGGACGCGGGATGGAGCAGCCTGGTAGCTCGTCGGGCTCATAACCCGAAGGTCGTCGGTTCAAATCCGGCTCCCGCAACCAACTTGATGAAGAACATGGCAATACGTTAAGTACCGGACGCGGGATGGAGCAGCCTGGTAGCTCGTCGGGCTCATAACCCGAAGGTCGTCGGTTCAAATCCGGCTCCCGCAACCAACTTAGCGCACAGTATAACCAGGTTACAGTTCCCCCGTTTCAATCACTGTCAACCGTATCGGCAACTACCCCACCCTTCTCAGTTCTTCTTCCTGCTCGACTTCTTCGAGACTGATAATGCGATCGTTCATGACTTTTATGGCACCGAAGGTCGGTAACTGTTTGCTGTCATTCAATGAGACCGGCACCGACAGCGACATGCATACCGATGCGGACGCCGAGGTTTCCACCGCCATCAGGGTTAGCCGTTCACCCGCCACCGCCAGGCCGATCAGCTCGCCCAGCTCGGGGTGGTGATAATCCGCCTGTTGTGTGAAAAACCAGCTTTGTGGCATCAGTGGCTTGTAGAAGCGGGCCACCGCTACGGCATTGAGGGCCGCCTGAACCCGCTGGGCCGGGGCGGAAATAGTATTCAGCTTGTCGAGAAAGGTATAGTAAAGGCCGGTATCTTCCACCGAAAAACACTGGTGCATGCCTTCGGGGCATACCAGCTGTTTTTGCAGATAAGGGGTGGCGAATAACATCTCCTCCCCTAAGTCCAGCATCAGCCGCCGTTCTTTTCCGAGAAACCAGCGCCAATTGTCGTTTGGTTGTAGCAGCATCCAGATCACACCTTGTGAAAAAGAAAGTTCATCCCCAACGCTCTAATTGTATATTGCATTTTGACGCCGGGGGGAAAACTTCCATTGACAAGATACAACTAAATAACGGTTCCGAATGGTAGAGCTCTACCGGCAGCGACAGGGTTCCGCTAAGCAGCCCCTCCGCACCCTCCCTGGCGCGGCGGAGCCCCCAGGAAGGGTTCACGGCGGGGCCCGGTCGATGTAGCACTATTAGATTAGGAACAATTAGTTAGAGGTGCTTGGCCAGCCGATGAACCAGGGCCGGCCCCTGATAAATAAAGCCGGAATAAATCTGCACCAGGCTGGCGCCGGCGGCCATTTTTTCCCGGGCCGCGGTCAGCGAGTCGATCCCCCCCACCCCGATAATGGGCAGGCGACCATTCAGGCGACGGGCCAGCTCGGCAATCACCTGGGTGCTCTTGCCCTGTACCGGCCGGCCGCTCAAACCGCCCGCCTCATAGGCGTGGGGAAGATCGAAGATCAAGGCACGATCCAGGGTGGTATTGGTGGCGATGACGCCGTCTATTTCAAAGCGTACCAGGCTGTCGGCGATCTGTTCTATTTCTTCCGGCGACAGATCCGGCGCGATCTTGACCAGCAAGGGCACCTGTTTATGATGCAGCTCGGCCAATTGCCGCTGTTTCTGCTTGAGCGCTGACAACAAATCATCGAGGGCATCGCCATACTGCAGGGAACGGAGATCCGGGGTGTTGGGCGAGGAAATATTGACCGTGATATAGCCGGCATGGGCATAGGCCTTTTCCATGCAGAGCAGATAGTCATCCTTGCCCTGCTCGATGGGGGTGTCTTTATTCTTGCCGATATTAATACCCAACACGCCCTGGTAACGGGATTGCTTCACGTTTTCGATTAAGTAGTCGATGCCCTTATTGTTGAACCCCATGCGATTGATAATGCCTTCCGCCGGTTTTACCCGGAACAGTCGGGGTTTTTCGTTACCCTCCTGGGGGCGCGGCGTCACGGTGCCCACCTCGATAAAACCGAATCCCATGGCGGCAAAAGCGTCGATGCATTCGCCGTTTTTATCCAGGCCTGCCGCCAGCCCCACCGGATTGGTGAAGGTCAGCCCCATCAGTTGCACCGGGTTCTGGATCAGTGGCCGGCGGTACAGGGTCGCCAGCGGGGTATGCTGGGTCTTGGCCAGGCCCTTGATGGTCAATTCATGGGCATGCTCGGGATCGCATTGAAAAAGCAGGGATTTAGCCAGTGAATACACGTTGTTTTCCTCATAAAAAAGCCCCGGTCATGGCCGGGGCTTTTGCGTTGTGCACCGTTATACGGCGTTCATGCAGTTGAGATGAAGCAGGTTCAGCTCGCGCAGGGCGACCGAGAACTTGGCGAATTCATGACTGCCGGAGGTCTTGAAGTCGGCCAGCAGGTGACGCCAGCGATTCAGCAGCTGCTCATGCTCATTAAGCCACTGGTCGAGCATACTAGCGCATTCGCCCTGGGCTTTACAGTTTTTCAGCACCACCGAGGTCAGGCTGCGTTGCTGGTAGTCCAGATCCTCGCGGAAGGCCGCACGGGCCAGGGCCTGCCAGTGGTTGCCCACCGCCTGCTGGTTGATCTGATCCAGGAACCAGTGCAGCTCCAGCTCGGCACCGAGGTGGAAGTACAGCTCGGCCACCACCCGGATGTCCCGCTCTTGCTCTGCGGCCACCTGGGCCAGGTCCAACGCGGAGAACAGGCTGCTCATGTGGGACACGCGCTGTGCCACCGAGCGCGGAATCCCCTGCTGTTCCAGGCGGGCCACCGCGGCTTGATGCTCGTTCACTTCCGCCTCGATCATCACGCTATAGAGATGCTCCGCCAAGGTGTCGTAGGCCGGCTTGAACTGGGCGATGGTTTCCTCGATACCCAGGTTACGGTTGCGTGAGCGCAGGAACCAGCGAGTGGCCCGGCGTACCATGCGCCGTACCTGGTAGAACATGTCGAGCTGAGTCTCGGCCGGCACCTGGTTGTCCAGGGCCTCGATGTCGCGCAGCAGCTCATTCATGCCGAACACTTCCCGGGCAATCATGAAACTGATGGCGATGTCGCTCATGCTGGCGCCGGTCTCGTCCTGCATCCGGTTGGCGAAGTTGAAGCCCATGTCGTTGACCATGATGTTGGCCAGACGGGTGGCGATGATCTCGCCCCGCAGCGGGTGATCCATCAGGGCCTCGCCGAACCGTTCCACCAGTTGGGCCGGCATGCTGCTCGGCAGCAGGCGGGCGATATAGGCATTGTCGGTCAGCTCGGGCACGTTGAGCAGCTCTTTCAGCACCATCTTGCCGTAAGCCACCAGGATGGCCAGCTCGGGACGGGTCAGGCCCTTGCCGGCGGCCATGCGCTCGGCCAGCTCTTCGTCGTTGGGCAGATACTCCAGGTTACGGTCGAGTTTGCCGTCCCGCTCCAGCCATTGCATGAAGCGCTGGTGCTCCTTGAGCGGGCTGGCGCCGCGGTGCTCGGTAATGGAGATGGTCTGCGACTGACGATAGGCGTTGGTCAGCACGATGCCGGCCACGTCCTGGGTCATGTCGTACAACATCTGATCCCGGTGTTTCTTGGTCAGTTCGCCCTTGTCGACCAGGGCGTTGAGCAGGATCTTGATGTTGACCTCGTTGTCGGAGCAATCCACCCCACCCACGTTGTCGGTAAAGTCGGTGTTGATGCGGCCGCCGCGGCTGGCATATTCAATCCGGCCCAACTGGGTGCAGCCCAGGTTGCCGCCCTCGCCCACGATACGGGCACGCACCTCTTCACCGTTGACCCGCACCGCGTCGTTGGCACGATCGCCCACGTCGGCGTCGGTTTCCCGGCGTGACTTGATATAGGTGCCGATACCGCCGTTCCACAGCAGGTCCACCTCGGCCATCAGCAGGTGACGGATCACCTCGGTCGGGGTCAGGCTGGCCTTCTGGGTGCCCAGCAGTTTTTTCATCTGGGGCGTAAGCTTGATGGACTTGGCCGAGCGCAGGAAGATACCGCCGCCTTCGGAGATCAGGGAAGCGTCGTAGTCCTCCCAGCTCGAGCCGGGCAGATGGAACAGACGCTCACGCTCCTTGAAGGTGCTGGCGGCATCCGGCTCGGGATCGATAAAGATATGCAGGTGGTTGAAGGCACCCACCAAGCGGGTATGGGGCGACAGCAGCATGCCGTTACCGAATACGTCGCCGGCCATGTCGCCGACGCCGACACAGCTAAAGTCGGTTTGCTGGCAGTCGATGCCGATTTCACGGAAGTGGCGCTTCACCGATTCCCAGGCGCCGCGGGCGGTGATGCCCATCTTCTTGTGATCGTAACCCACCGAGCCGCCGGAGGCGAAGGCATCACCCAGCCAGTGGCCGTATTCGGCGCTGATTTCGTTGGCAATATCGGAGAAGGTGGCCGTGCCCTTGTCGGCCGCCACCACCAGGTAGTAGTCGTCTTCATCGTGACGTACCACGCTTTTCGGCGGTATCACTTCGCCCTGGATGATATTGTCGGTCACGTCCAGCAGACCGCGGATAAACAGGCGGTAGCAGGCCTGCCCCTCTTTCAGGAAGGCGGCGCGATCGCCCACCGGCAGCTGTTTACAGACGAAGCCGCCCTTGGCGCCCACCGGCACGATCACGGTGTTCTTCACCTGTTGGGCTTTCACCAGGCCGAGCACCTCGGTACGGAAATCTTCCCGGCGATCGGACCAGCGCAGGCCGCCCCGGGCGACCTTGCCCCAACGCAGGTGCACCCCTTCCACCCGCGGCGAGTACACGAAAATCTCGAACTTGGGCAGGGGCTGGGGCATCTCGCTGATGGATTCCGGCGCCATCTTGAAGGAAATATACGGCTTGTCGCTGCCATCTGCCGCCGGCTGGTAGAAGTTGGTCCGCAGGGTGGCTTCGATCATCTCCATATAGCGGCGGATGATACGGTCATCGTCCAGGTTGGCGACCTTGTCCAGCTCTTCGATCAATTGCTGATGCAGTTTCTGGATCTGCTTGGGATCCTGCTTGAGCTTAGGTGACAGTCGGCGCTGGAACAGGGTGAACAACAGCCCGGCCAGTGCCGGATAACGGGACAGGGTTTCTTCGATATAGCTCTGGCTGAAGCTGACGCCGGTCTGGCGCATGTACTTGGCATAGGCACGCAGTAGGCTGACCTCACGGCCGGACAAGCCAGCCGCCAGCACCAGGCGGTTGAAGCCGTCGTTTTCCAGCTCGTTGCTCCATACCTGGGCAAAGGCTTTCTGGAACCGCTCCTGGCTGGCATCCAGATCGAGCGGGCTGCCGGTGTAGAGCATGGAAAAATCGAGGATCCAGAAGGTTTCACCGGCACAGTCTATTTCATAGGGCGTTTCACCAATCACCCGCAGCCCCATGTTTTCCAGCATGGGCAATACGTCGGACAGGTGGATGGGCTCGGCGCGATGGTAGAGCTTGAGCCGTACCCGGTTGGAATCGCGCTCTTCTTCCTGGGCGCGGTAGAACAGCATGCCCAGTTTATGATCATCGTTCAGCGCCTCCAGCTTCTCGATGTCGGCCACCGCCGACCCCGGCATCACTTCTTCGGTATAGGAACGTGGGAAGGCGTTGCGGTATTTGTTTTTCAGCCGGTTACCCTCGGCCTCGCCGAAACTGGCGGACAGGGCCTGCTCGAGCTTATCTTCCCAGCTGCGGGCCGCTTCAATCATGTTTGCCTGGATTTCGTTCACATCAATATCCATAGAGTTATTCTGCACCCGGATCAGATAATGGGTGCGGGCCAGTACGCCTTCGGAGAAATAGGTGGTGAACTCGACTTCTTCTTCCGAGCCGAAATAACGCTGGAAGATACGCTGGGTTTTTTCCCGCAGGGCGGTGTTGTAACGTTCCTTGGTGACGTACACCATGCAGGAAAAGAAACGGCCGAACAGATCCCGCCGCACGAACAGCCGGGTCATGTCCCGTTCCTGCATGGCAAGCACACCCATGCCGATATCGAGCAGCTCTTTCTCGGTCGCCTGGATCAGTTCATCCCGGGGGTAGGTTTCCAGGATATTCAACAGCGCCTTGTAGGCATGGGAGCCGCGCTCCAGGCCGGATGCGTCGATGATGCGCTTGAGCTTGGCGCCAATCAGCGGTATCTGCATGGCACTGGTGTTGTAGATGCTGGACGCATAGAGGCCGATAAAACGGTCTTCCCCGACGACCTTGCCTTTATTGTCGAAACGTTTGACGCCGATGTAGTCGATATAGGCGGGTCTGTGCACCCGGGACTTGTGATTGGTCTTGGTCAGAACCAGGATATCCTTGCTGAGCGCGGCCTCCCGGGCAGTGGCGGTCAGGCTGCTGAGCCTGAGGCCGTCGGTCTGCTGGGCCTTGCGCATCAAGCCCAGGCTGGAGTCGAGTTCGGGCACCAGCTCATAGTCGCCTTCGATGGCGGACACGTTGTAACGGCGATAGCCCATCAGGGTGAAGTTGTGATCCGCCACCCAGCTGAGGAAAGCCAGGGTTTCCTTCAGATCATCCGGATTGGCTTCCTTCGCCTGCTTGGGCAGGCTCTTGATGATGTCGCCGAGCCGGTCCACCATGGGCTGCCAGTCCCCCACCGCCATCGCGACTTCTTCTACCACCGACAGCAGTTCGTCGCGCAACCGCTCACGGGCTTCGACCTGGGGCTGGCGATCGATCTCGATCAGGAAAGCGGTTTCCACCCGGTTTTGCTGTGCCTGCTCCTGGCGGCCAAGGATCCGTTGCAGTTTTCCCTGCTCATCGCGGATCAGGTGCATCGGCTGGTGCAGCATCAGGTGCGAGGTAATACCCAGCCGGGTCAGCGCCATGCGGATGGAGTCCACCAGGAAAGGGGCATCCTTGATAATCAGCTCGACAATGGTATGAGGAGACTGCCAGCCATGGCGGGAGAGTTCGGGGTTGTATACCCGAACATAGGGTGTTTGATCGACGCGGGTTTCAAACGAGTTCCACAGGCTGATGGCGGCACCATACAGATCACTGTCATTGCGGTGGTTCAGGTCATCGTGGGTCATACCGCCGTAGAGCTTGCTGACGAAGGTGTTCACCAGGGAAGCGGTGTGATTGGAAAATTTGTCTTCTACCAATTGATTGACGTTTTCAAGCAAAACGGATGTTGCTGCGTCTTTGAATGTCATGGCGTAGTGTTCCTCGGGTACAGGCAATAACCATGGGGAGTGGAGCCCCCAACGGGACGGGCCCAGTTTAAGCCCGGCCTATCTGGAATGCGAGCGAAGCAGTGAAAAAAGGTCCAGAAATATCGACCAGGTCACTTGTGGGTGGAATATATACAATGCATGAAAATACTTTAGCGAAAGAATCTGCTAAAGGTGAATGAATTGTTTCAATCTAATTTTGAATAGTTAGGCGGGGAGTTTATTAATTATCAGCAATTGCTGAGTAAATAAGATAAAAAGCCCGTATCCAGGGCCTTTTATATGCAATGGAATGGATGCTTATGGCAGTCGGCTCAGCCGGTGCAGTCGGTTTTGCTCATTCAGCTCGATTTCGAAATAACCGTTCAAACCGTCGTGTCCCACGAAGCTGCGAAAATGATGCAAGGCCACCTGCAGCCGCAGCCCTTGCTCGGTATTGACCGACAGGGCGGCCACCCGCCCCTGGTAATAACGCAGCAGTTGCGCCTTGGAAATCGCCAGACGAAAGCGCAACCGCTGCATCAGGCTAGGGCCTTGCTGATCTTTTCAAACAGATCCCGGGACAGCTCCGGCAGGGCCATCAGCCGTTGCAACCGGGATCTGATCATGGCCTGCCGGGTATCATCCAGCCGCGCAAACTGGATGAGCGGGGTGACCAGCCGCGAGGCCACCTGGGGGTTGCTGTGGTTGAGCTGCTCCAGCACCGAGACCAGCAGATCATAACCGGCCCCGTCGCGGCGATGGAACTGCACCGGGTTGGCGCCGGCGAAGGCCCCGATCAGGGCGCGCACCCGGTTGGGATTGCTCAAGCTGAAGGTCGGGTGCTGCATCAGATCTTTTACCCGCTCGAGCGTCCCCTCGCCCGGCGCCGTGGCCTGCAGCCGGAACCAGTTGTCCAGTACCAGCCCATCATGGCGCCATCTGTTTTCAAAATCGGCCAGCATGGCCTGACCGCCTTCCAGCCCGGCCCGCACCGCCCCCTTCATGGCCGCCAGGGTATCGGTCATATTGTCGGCCTGGTGGTACTGCTGTTGCACCAGCGCCTCGTCTCCGGCCAGAGCCAGATAGCCCAGGGCCACGTTCTTCAGGGCCCGGCGGGCCATGTCCTGATGCTCGATGCGATATGCGGGGGTCAGGTTGTCCGCGTAGGCCTGTTGCCACAAAGGGTGAAGCGCGTCGGCCAGTCCCTGCTGCAGGCCTTCATGCACCCGGGCCAGCACATCGATATCGACCCGTTCGAACAACTCCAGCAGGCTGCCCAGATCGGGCAGGGTCAGCATTTCGGCCTTCAGTGCCCGGTCCAGCGAAGCGTCCTCCAGGATAGCACGAAACACCTCCACCAGGGCGCGAGGCAGCGCCGGTGCTTCTGGGCGTTGCGCCTGGGCCAGATGGGCCACGACGCTCTTGTTGATCAGCATCTGTACTGCATCCCAGCGGACGAACTCATCCAGGCAGCAACGCGCGAGCAGTGCCAACTGCTCATCGGTGTAGCCGTAGTTCAGCTTGACCGGGGCCGAAAACCCCTGCAGCAGGGCCGGTGTCGGCCGGGACGGAACCTGCTCGAATACAAACTGCTGCTCCGCTTCCATGACATCCAGCACCGGCCCCACCGAGCGGCCTTCGGCCATCAGCGTGAGCGGTTCGCCCTGGGCGGTATACAACGCCAGGCTGAGCGGAATATGCAGCGGCAGTTTTTCCTGCTGATCCAGGGTGGCCGGGGTATGCTGGCGCACGGTCAGGGTATAGCGTTCCCGGGCGGCGTCATAGTCGTCGGTCACCGTCAGCACCGGGGTTCCGGACTGGCCGTACCAGCGTTTGAAACGGCTCAGATCCCGCCCGCTGGCCTCGCTCATGGCCGCCACGAAATCATCGCAGGTGGCGGCCTCGCCGTCGTGACGCTGCAGATACAGGGCCAGCCCGCGCTGGAACGCCTGCTCCCCCAACAGGGTATGCAGCATGCGGATCACTTCCGAGCCTTTTTCGTACACGGTGAGGGTATAGAAGTTGTTCATCTCGATCACCGCATCCGGACGGATGGGATGGGCCATGGGACCGGCATCTTCGGCAAATTGCGGGCCGCGGATGATACGCACGTTGCGGATGCGGTTGACCGTGCGCGACCCCAGATCCGAGGAAAACTCCTGGTCGCGGAATACCGTCAGCCCTTCCTTCAGGGACAGCTGGAACCAGTCGCGGCAGGTGACCCTGTTGCCGGTCCAGTTATGGAAGTATTCATGACCGATCACCCGTTCGATATCCAGGTAATCGTTGTCGGTGGCGGTGTGCGCATCGGCCAGCACGAACTTGGCGTTGAAGACGTTCAGGCCCTTGTTTTCCATGGCCCCCATATTGAAGAAATCCACCGCCACTATCATATAGATGTCGAGATCGTATTCCAGGTGGCAGCGCTGCTCGTCCCAGGCCATGGAAGCCTTGAGGCTGTCCATGGCATGCCCGGCCCGATGCAGATTCCCCTTGTCCACATAGATCTCCAGTGCCACCGCCCTGCCGCTGTGAGTGGTGAAGCTGTCACGCAGCACATCAAAGTCTCCCGCCACCAGGGCGAACAGGTAGGCCGGTTTGGGGAAAGGATCCTGCCATTGCACCCAGTGGCGGCCGTCGTCGAACCTGCCCTGCCCCACCCGGTTGCCGTTGGACAACAGATAGGGATAAAGACCGGCATCGGCGGTGATGCGGGTGCTGAAACGGGCCAGCACGTCGGGTCGGTCCAGGTAATAGGTGATGCGCCGAAAGCCCTGGGCTTCACATTGGGTACAAAAGGCATTGCCCGACTTGTACAGTCCTTCCAGGGCGGTATTGGCCGCCGGACTGATGCGGGTCCTGATGGTCAGCACGAATTCCTGCGGTACCTGGCTCAACACCAGCCCGCTCCCGGTTTGTTGGTACTGGCTGGTGTCCACCCCGTTGATGGCCACCTGCAGCAGTTCGAGTTGCTCGCCGTCCAGCTCCAGGGGCTCGCTGTGCTCACCGTTGCGCCGGATACGGCTGATGGCAACCACCTCGGTGGCGCTGTCGTGCAGCTGGACATCCAGATCCAGGGTATCAATCCAGTAATGGGGCGGCTGATAATCGTCGCGGTATTGCACTTGGGGTTTTGTTTGGGTCATAGCGGGGATCTCGTTAAAGTCATCCGAGGGGCTTTAATAAGAAAGCCCGGCACCGGAAAAGCGGTGCCGGGCAGGCAGTCAGCCAAGCAGCTTGGCCAGATCGGCGGTAATGCGTGCCGCTTCTTGCAGGTAGCTGTCGTCGGGCTCGAAGTCACCCGGAGCGTTGTCGAGCGAGTCAACGGTATTCCTTCCTGCCCGGCGCAGCCTGTCGTTCAGCCGTGCCAGGGATTTGGCATCCTGCTCATCCAGCTCGGCCTTGCGCTCGGCCAGATTGAGCGAAACCGCGCTTTTGTCTTTCAGTCGCTGGTATTCCCTAATGTCTTCAAAGATGTAGGTAAATTCCGGATCCTGCTCGATCCTGGACTGATGACGCTGGCGGAGCTTGCCCAGCAGGGGCGTCAGATCATGGAGCCGATCAAACTCGAGACTGGAGATCTGATCCCAGGGCAGCGCGTTCTTCTCCATGCTTTCACCGGTTTCCTCGGCCTCGATGGCGGTCGGGAACGGGATATCCGGTTTTACGCCCCGGTTCTGGGTACTGCCGCCGTTGATCCGGTAGAACTTGGCGATAGTGAACTGGACGAATCCCATGGGATTTTCATAGAGATCGTAAATGCGCGACAGGCTGCGGTGCTGCTGCACCGTACCTTTGCCGAAGGTATTCTCGCCCAGGATGACGGCCCGGCCATAATCCTTCATCGCCGCGGCGAAGATCTCGGACGCGGAGGCCGAATAGCGATCGACCAATACCGCCATGGGGCCATCGTAGGTCAGCTGGTTGTCCTCATCGCCATTGACCGAGATCCGCCCCAGGCCGTCGCGGATCTGCACCACGGGGCCGCTGTGGATAAACAGCCCGGTGAGGGCCGAGGCTTCGGTCAGGGCGCCGCCGCCATTGGCCCGCAGATCGATCACCAGGCCCTTGATATCCTGCTGCTTGAGCTTGTCGATTTCCTTGGCCACATCCACGCTCAGGTTGACGTAGAAACTCGGAATACTGACCACCCCTATCGTCTCGCCATCGACCTGCAGCACCTTGCCGCTGGCGGCCCTGTCTTCCAGCCGCACCGTATCGCGGATCAGCTCGATGACCCTCGGGGTGGCCGTGACCGCCTGGCCACGCTGGATCTGCAGCCAGACCTTGGTGCCTTTGGGTCCCTTGATCAGATCCACGACTTCGTCCAGCCGCCAGCCGATGACATCGGTGATCTGCTCGGCGCTCTGGCCGACCCCGATGATACGATCTTCGGGCTGCAGCTCGTTGGACTTGGCCGCCGGGCCGCCCGGCACCAGGGAGCGGATCACCGTATAGTCGTCTTCGGCCTGCAGGACGGCACCGATCCCTTCGAGCGAGAGGTTCATCTCGGTCTCGAAGCGTTCGGCATTGCGCGGGCTGAGATAACTGGTATGAGGTTCGATGGCGCGGGCAAAGGCATTGGCAAAACTCTGGAACGCATCTTCGCTTTCGCTCTGGGCCAGGCGCTTGATGGCATTGTTGTAACGTTTGGCCAGCGTGTCCTTGATTTCATCCCAGTCTTTGTCGGCCAGGGCCAGACTCAGGGCGTCGAACTTGACCCGTTGACGCCACAGTTCGTCCAGCTCACGACTGTCCCTGGGCCAGTCCGCCTTGCTGCGATCGAACTGATATTGCTCGTCCCCATCGAAGGTCATCGGCGTGTCGAGCAAGGACAGGGCATACACCAGGCGTTCGTAGCGGCGCCGCAGGCTTTCGTTGTACATATCGAAGGCCGTATCGAGGCGACCGGCCCTGAGCAAGTCGTCAAAGCTGTGGCGATGGCGCTCGAACTGGGCGATATCACCCCGGGTGAAGATGTTCTTGCCGAAGTCCAGGCTTTCGATAAAGCGATCGAAAATTTCTGCCGAAAAGGCATCATCCAGCTGAAACTGCTGATAATGGGAGCGGGTGAACAGCGCGGTAATCCGCTTGCTGGCGGCCGCATGCTGACTTTCCGGTGCCAAAACGGGAATCGCCGAGGCATCGATGGCCGGAGGCACCGCCCAGGCCATCCCCGCAGCCATGATACCGGCGGCTACCAGAGACAAACGAATTCCGTGACTGGTCAAACCCTACTCCTTAGAGGATAAGATGATCAAACTTGACGCGAACCGACAGACCGGTTTTGAGCTCCACCTGGACATCGTCCCGGGTAACTTCCTTAATGGTAGCGGGAACCGGAGACTTGCCCAGTAATACTTTGACATTCTGTTCCACGGACAAGTTCGCCGGATCGACCTTGCGGGCCTTGGGGCGCGGCTTCTTGGCGGCGGGTTTCTCTTTGCGGGCACCGAAGACCTTATCCTTGCTTTCCTTGAGCGCACCCTTGGCGTGATCGATATGCTCCTGGGTCAGCTCACCGCAGGGGTTGCCGTCCAGATCGACCCGGCTCATGCCGGCCTTGAGGCCATGCAGGTAACGCCAACTGGAGGTGTACTGACGCAGGGCGGTACGCAGCAGCGTCTTGGACACCTTGGGGTCTTCGGCCAGACGTTCGGCCAAATCCTGAAAAATGCCGATCTTCAGTGGCTTGGCTTCACCGGCCGCAACAAAGCACTGGGGGAAGCTCTCGGCCAGGTAGGCGATGACTTCTTTGCTGTTTTTTAGTTTTTCCGAGTTTTCCATGAAATACCTTGGGTTAAGACCTAAGGGCGCACCGCCCATTGAAACAATCACATTATAAAGGGCACGCTGACAAAAGCGACCCCGGCGTTATAGCAAAGGCAGCACTGCGGCCACAAACAGCCTCAGACCGGCTTCATCCTCTTCATCGAAACGCCCGAACACCGGGCTGTCGATATCCAGTACGGCCCAGACGTTATCGCCCTGCCCCAGGGGCAGCACGATTTCCGCATTGCTGGCCCCGTCACAGGCGATATGGCCGGCGAATTCATGTACATTGGCTACACGCTGCACCTCCGCCGTGGCCACCGCGGTACCGCAGACGCCTTTTCCTACCGGAATGCGTACACAGGCCGGTTTGCCCTGGAAAGGTCCGAGCACCAGGGTATCCTGCTCGCGCAGATAGAAACCGACCCAGTTGATATCGTTCAGCGCCAGGTTGAGCAGGGCGGACAGGTTGGCTAGCTTGGCAATGCGGTTGGGCTCCCCTTCGCACAGAGCCAGTGCCTGCGCGGTGAGGCTTTGATAAAATGCAGATTTTTCAGACATAAAAGAGAAAGCGCCGTTTATTTTTGCCTAACTTACCTGCCCTTTCTCCAAATGAAAACCCGATGATGGTGATTGATGGATAAAAAAAATCTGAAAACCCCGGTTTTGCAGTGGCCGGACCTTATCCATATGATGAAACGCCATCGCCGCCTGTTGATTTATGCCCACCTGTTCGCCCTGATCGGCACCCTGCTGGCCGTACCGGTACCGCTGTTGATGCCGCTGCTGGTAGACGAGGTGTTGCTGGACAGCCCCGGCACCCTGCTGGCCTGGCTGGATCACCTGCTGCCGGCGGCCTGGCAGCAAGGCGTCGGCTACATCTTGGCGATACTGGTGATCACCCTGTTGCTGCGTACCCTGGCGCTGGTGTTCAATATCATTCAAGGCAAGCAATTCGCCCGGGTGGCCAAGCACCTGACCTTTCAGATCCGCCGTCGGCTGGCCCGGCAGCTGATGAAGACGCCACTGCGTGCCTTTGAGTCCATTGGTGCCGGCAGCGTCAGCTCCCATTACGTCACCGATGTGGAGACCCTGGACAAATTTCTCGGTGAGACCCTGAGCCGGTTGCTGATCAGCCTGCTGAGCGTGGTGGGCACGGCGGTGGTGCTGCTGCTGATCAACTGGCAGCTCGGGCTCTTTATTCTGCTGCTCAACCCGGTGGTGGTCTACTTCTCCAGCCGCCTGGGTGCCAAGGTCAAGCACCTCAAGCGTAACGAAAACAGCGCCTTCGAGGTGTTCCAGCAGGCGCTGGTGGAAACCCTGGACGGCATTCACGAGATCCGCGCGGCCAACCGGGAACGGCACTATCTGCTGCGGGTCATCGACAAGGCCCGGGGGGTAAGGGATACCGCCATCGACTATGCCTGGAAAAGCGAAGCGGCCGGGCGGGCCAGTTTTCTGCTGTTCTTGTCCGGAGTCGAGCTGTTTAGGGCGGTGGGCATGATCATGGTGCTCTATACGGATCTGACCGTGGGCCAGATCTTTGCTGTATTCAGTTACCTGTGGTTCATGATGGGACCGGTGCAGGATCTGCTTAATATGCAGTATTCCTTTTATGCCGCCAGCGCGGCACTCAAGCGCATCAACCGGATGCTGGCCCTGGGGGGGGAGCCCGAGCCCCAGGGGCATGTCAATCCCTTCGACGGCGCCACCACCCTGCCGATAGAGGTCAACAGACTCAGCTTTTCCTACAATGGCGAGCGCAAGGTGCTGGATGACGTCAGCCTGCATATCCGGGCCGGGGAAAAGGTGGCGCTGGTGGGAGCTAGCGGCGGCGGCAAGTCCACCTTTATCCAGCTGTTGCTCGGCCTCTACCCGGCCGATAGCGGTGATATCCGCTTTGGTGGCGTCCGCAGCGGCGATATCGGTTTTGCCACCATCCGTGAACATGTCGCCACCGTGTTGCAACAACCGATACTGTTCAACGATACCATCAGGGCCAATTTAAGCCTGGGCGACCGGCACGACGACAGCGCCCTGTGGCAGGCGCTGCGGGTGGCGCAGCTGGATCAGGTGGTTGCCGCCATGGAACAGGGACTGGACACGGAAATCGGACGGCGGGGTGTCCGGCTGTCGGGCGGTCAACAACAGCGCATGGCCATTGCCCGCATGGTGTTGAAGAACCCGGCCATCGTCATTCTGGATGAGGCCACCTCGGCGCTGGATACGGAAACCGAGCAGAAGCTGCACCAGGCGCTGGCGAGTTTTTTGCGTGGCCGGACGACGCTGATAGTGGCGCATCGGCTCAGTTCGGTGCGCCAGGCGGATCGGGTGCTGGTGTTTGAAGACGGCAAAATCAGTCAGTCCGGCACCCATCACGAACTGCTGGAGCAGCCCGGGCTGTACCGTACCCTGTATTACTGACTCTGCCCTCAGGCCACGACTTTGATCTCGTCGGCCGGCTTGGCCGCTTTTTTGGCCGGTGTTTTCTTGGGTCCGCTCAACTGGTCCTGATGCTGGGCCAGGAACAGGGCCAGTGCCTCACGATCTTGCTCGCCCAGGGCCACCGGGCCCGAGGCCAGCAACTCGTCGAGGTGTTCGGCCAATTCAAGCAGGCGGTCGTAGGCATCCGCGTCTTTCTTATTGGTGAAGGTCATTTTTTCGATTCCGTTTCTGACTACCAGGTACTGTATCGTGACTGCCATGACTGACTCCCATATCTGTATATAAATACAGTAATATTATGTACCGCCGGTTGCAAGCCCCTTCTGGGCGACAACCGGCATCCGGGCAGTGAAAACGGCTCAACCATCGGGATCAGAGCAACTTTTTTGGCCTGTGGCTGGCAGGCTGTGGGATTCTGGCCAATAGTTTAGGTTGAAGCGCACCTTTGGTGCCTTCTCACTAGCGCACGGCTCAGCATATGAGCCATTCCCCTAGGCCAGGTACACGGATTTTGTACCTGGCTTTTTTTGGGGATGGCGGTGTGATGGCATAGATCCGGCTCGAGGGCCCCTGCCCGGCGCACGACCCGGTTCGTGCCTAGGCGGATGATGTAAATGAACAGAGGAGCTCACTGGCTCCTCTGTTGTCCGACCCTACGTTGTCCGGTCTTACCTGGGTGTACTTTTCAGCAAGGCTTCGATACTGCCGACGGCGCCCAGTACGCTGCTGGCCTCATAGGGCAGGAAGATGCGATCCCCCTGTTTGCCGATCTCGGGCAGGGTTTTCAGGTATTCCAGGCCCAGCAGATAACCGATCACCAACTGTGGATCCAGCTTTTCATTGCCGGCGGCGAGGACCTTGTCGATGGCCTGCCGCTGGCCTTCGGCCATCAGGATGGCCGCCTCTTTCTCCCCTTCCGCCACCAGGATGTTGGAGCGCTTCTCCCCTTCCGCCTTGGCGATGGCCGCTTCCCGCTCGCCGCTGGCCCGCAGTACCAGTGCCCGCCGCTCCCGTTCGGCGGCCATCTGCTTGCGCATGGCATCTTCCACCTCGGCGGGAATGGTGATGTCCTGGATCTCGACCCGGGTCACCTTGACTCCCCACTTGTTACCGGCTTCGTCCATCACTATCTGCAGTTTGTCGTTGATTTCCTGGCGGGATTCGAACAGCTTGTCCAGCTCCATCTTGCCCACTTCCGAACGCAGTGACGTCTTGGCCAGGATCTCGATGGCCTGGATCAGGTTCTCGGTCTGGTAGACGGCCCGCTCCGGGTCGATGACCTGGAAATAGAGGGCACCATTGACGGTGACGCTGACATTGTCGGCGGTGATCACCGACTGGCCGGGAAAATCGAGCACGGTTTCACGCCGATCGATGCGGGTTTCCTCCTGGACTATGGGGATATTCTCCCCGCCGATGGCCTGGTAACGCCGTACCTTGATCGAACGGGGTTTGTCCACGAAGGGGATGATCCAGTTGATTCCGGGAGCCAGGGTTTTCTGATAACTGCCGAGACGTTCGATGACGACGGCTTCCGACTGCTGCACTATCATCAGGCCCTTGACGATCAGGGCCAGTATGACAAGGGTAAAGACCAGGGCAATGATTAACATGGCATCCATTGGAGCTTCCTTTTTAATCAATGATGGCGGTGATGCCATCGAAACGGCGAATACAAACACGGGCACCGGCGGTCAAGGGGGCCCCCGACTCGCTACGGACCAAAAACAGATCGCCTTCAAGCTTTAACCGGAACTCACCGGAAGGCAACCGGACCAACTCGCCCTGCTGCCGGCGACTTTCGCCGGCGAGGAAGCTGGTGCGCCGGGAAGGGGCATAACGGCGAAAAAGCCGTTTCAGCAGGGGGGCCAGCAGGGCGGCGGCGATGGCGAAAGTAAACCATTGCGAGGTCGTGCTGGCGTCAAACAGTGCCGCCACCATGGCCGCCAGCGCCGCTATCCCCATGGCGAAGGCGAAAAAACCGGTGCCCAGCAACTCCAGCAGCAGCAGCAACAGGGCGGCAATCAGCCATAAATGCCAGGTAAGCAAGGTTGACCTCCGGAGCAGGATACAAACGAAACGCAGCCTTACTATAGAGGACCTCGGGGCAGAAAGGAAATCGGGCCGGAGGCACCGGCCCTATCGGGCGCTCACCGCCTGGCCAGTTTGAACAGCTCAAAGAAGTTGGCGGTCGTCTGCTCCGCTACCTGCTCCAGGGTCACGCCTTTTAGCCGGGCGATATATTCCGCCACGGTACGGGTATAAGCGGGTTCGTTTTCCTCACCGCGAAACGGCACCGGGGCCAGCCAGGGCGAGTCGGTTTCCACCAGCAGCCGCTCTAGGGGCAGCGCCTTCACCACCTCGCGCAGGGCATCGGCGCTGCGAAAGGTGACGATGCCGGAAATGGAAATATAAAACCCGAGCTCGATGGCGGCTTCGGCCATGGCCAGCGACTCGGTAAAGCAGTGCAGCACGCCGCCGACCTGGTCGCCCCCACCCTGGCGCAGTATGGCCAGGGTGTCATCCTGGGCATTGCGGGTATGGATCACCAGCGGTTTGCCCAGCTCCACTGCGGTGGCCACATGCTGCTCGAATGCCTGTCGCTGCAGAGCGGCGGTTTCCGGTGCATAGAAGTAGTCGAGCCCGGTCTCGCCGATGGCCACCACGGCGGGGTGCGCGGCCAGCCGGCGCAACAGGGCCGGATCGTTCTGCTCGTCCTGCTGGTGCAGGGGGTGCACGCCGCAGGAGGCAAACACCTGAGGAAAAGGCGCTATGGCCTCGAGCATGGCGGGAAAGGACGAGAGGCCGACACCGATGCACAGCATATGGTCGACGCCACGTTGGGCGGCCTTGGCGATGGCCTCGGCCATGTTTGCATGTTTGTTGCCGTAGTCGAGCTTGTCCAGATGGCAGTGGGAGTCAACCAGCACAACCGTCTCCTGATGAATATGTTAATGGGGAAGCCGGCCATCGCGGCCGCCGGCGGCCGAGAGCTGGGTCCAGCGATTGAGCCACTGCCCCAGTTGCAGCGCGGCATTGACCGGCCGGCCGGCGGTGGGCTGCAAGGTGCGGCGTAGCTGGACCAGCTCCGTCAGCGCCTGATTGAGCCTCGCCGATCCAAGCCGGCTCAGCTGTCGGCACAGCGGTTCGCTGTCAACCAGCCGCAAGGCGGTGTTCACCCCGAGAGCCAGCTGCAAGGCATCCTGCAGTAACAGCTGCAACCACTGCAAATGCCTCGGTTCGGCCAGTAATCCCTGCTGCAGCGTCGGCAGTAAATGACGATGGCCAGCCAGTTCGGCAAACTGCTGCAGTAATTGCCGGCGTTGCCGATCGGTACCCGCCGCCAGATAATCACGGGTATTCAGCGGAGAGCCCTGATTCACATTCAGCGCGGTAAGACTGCCGTCCTGTCCCTGGGCCGATAACCATGCCAGCACCGCAGCGCTGTCCGGTACCGGCAGCAGCCACTGCTGGCATCGGCTGCGCACGGTCGGCGGCAACTGCTCCGGGTGAGCACTGGTCAGGATGAGCGTCGCCTCCCCTGCCGGCTCCTCCAGGGTCTTCAGCAAGGCGTTGGCAGCGGCTTCCGTCATTTTTTCGGCTTGCATGATCACCGCCACCTTGCCATGGCCGAGGCGGGCGCTTTCGTTCAAGACCTGACCCAACTGACGGATGGCATCGATACCTATGCTGCGTTCCTCGCCGGTGATCACATGGTGATCCGGGTGGCTGGCGGCGGCGTTGAGCTGGCAGGAGTGACAGTTGTTACAGGGAGTAATACTTGTATGTTGGCATAACAACATCTGTGCCAGTTCCTTGGCCAGCTCACGCTTGCCCAGCCCGGCCATGCCCTTCAGCAACAAGGCATGGCCCAGTTGGCCGTGCCGCACCAGGGCTTGCAGTTGCTGCCGGTGGGAGACTAGCCAGGGATACACAGACGTCGCTCCAGGCAGTCCAGCACCGCGGCTTTCACCTCGGCCTCACTGCGGCCGGCGTCGAGCAGTTCGCAGCGCGGATCGCCCCGCACCAGCTCCAGGTAACAGGCGCGGGTACGCTCAAAAAAGCCGAGCTGCTCCCGCTCGATGCGGTCAAGCGGGCCCCGGGCCCGGGCCCGCTGCAGCCCGACGGCCGGATCGATATCCAGATAGAGGGTAAGATCGGGGCCGAAATCACCCAGCACCGCCGCCTTGATCTGGCGGATAAGGCCCAGGTCGATACCGCGGCCTCCTCCCTGGTAAGCCAGGGAGGACAGATCATGACGATCCCCCACCACCCAGGTGCCCATGGCCAGAGCCGGCTGGATCCGGGTTTTGACCAGCTGCACCCGGGCCGCATACATCAGCAGCAGCTCGGCCTCCATGGTCAGGGGCTCGTCGTGCACTTCCTTGACCAGGGCCCGCATTCTTTCCGCAAGGGGGGTGCCACCCGGTTCCCGGGTGGTCATCACGGCTATGCCCCGGGCATCGAGCCAGTCGACCACATGGCGTTGCACCGTGCTTTTGCCGGCTCCCTCCAACCCTTCGATCACAATAAACTGACTCATCGGTTACCTTTTCAGAATATAACGGCGCACGGCGTTATTGTGCTCGCGCAGGGTCCTGGAGAAATAATGCCGTCCCTCCCCCATGGCCACAAAATAGTAATAGTCGCTCTCGTCCGGCTGCAAGGTGGCCAGGATGGCCTCCTTGCTCGGCATGGCGATGGGCGTCGGTGGCAGACCGTCGATCATATAGGTGTTATAGGGAGTATGGGTTTGCAGATCCCGCTTGCGGATATTGCCATCGAAGTGCTCGCCCATGCCGTAGATCACGGTAGGATCGGTCTGCAACCTCATGCCCAGGCGCAGACGGTTGACAAACACCGAGGCAATCAACGGCCGCTCTTCGGCAATACCGGTTTCCTTTTCGATGATGGAGGCGAGGATCAAGGCTTCGTAGGGTGATGCTATCGGCAACCCTTCCATCCGTGCCTCCCAGGCTTCATCCAGAAAACGCTGCATGTCCTGGTGGGCCCGCAGCAAAATGGACACATCGCTGTCGCCCGGGGTATAGCTGTAGGTTTCGGGCAGGAACAGCCCTTCCAGCTTCTGCTGCTCCACCCCCAGTTGCTCGGCCAGTTCGGACTCGGTCAGGCCATCCAGCTCAACCTTGAGGTATTCCGCCTCCGCCAACCGCTTCTGCCAGTCGACCAGTCGCAGCCCTTCCACCAGGGTTACCCTCAGGTGGTAGATGTCGCCGTTGACAAAGGTCATCAGCGCATCGCGCAAGGAGGTGCCGGGAGCCAGCTGGTAGGTCCCCTGGCGCACGGCCGCCAACTCGGGATGGAAGCGCAGCCACAAGCGGCGGTGCAGCTCGGACAGGGGCTCCGGGCTCAGCCGGTTGATAAGATGAAAGGTAGTTTCTCCCCGGGCCACCACGAACAGGGGGTCGGACTGCTCGGCAATCACCATCTGTTCCAGCTTCTGCCACTGGCTGAAGCCATAGATCCCCAGGCCCACCAGAGCCAGGGTCAGGGCCAGCATCAGCCGCCCCAGCCATTTAATCAGTTTGTTCATACGCTCGCTGTAATTCTCTTGCCGTTGAAAAAGAAGATGATTTCCATTGTTCCTCAACCAGGGTCACCGGCACCACCCCCATCAGGGCATTGGTCAGCCAGATTTCGTCCGCCGCCAGCAAACGGGGCAGCCCGTCGCTGACCATGGCCAGGCGTCCGCCCAGGTAATCCTGACTCCAGGCGCGCACGGTACCGCAAACGCCGCCATGCGACAAATCCGGGGTATATATGCGCGATCCTTCTCGCCAGAACAGGTTCGCGGTTACCGCTTCCCGTACCACTTCGGCGCCGTCCAGCACCAGACCCTCGGCCAAACCTCGCTGCTCAAGCTCCGCCTTGAGCAGTACCTGCTCCAGGCGGTTGACTGTCTTCAGCCCCGCCAGCAGCGGACTGCTGCCCAGGCGTCCGTGGCACAGGCCGATGGCCAGTCCCCGCTCCCGCCAGTCGTAGTAATGAACGGGAAAGGGAGCAGTGTTCAGCACCAGGGTCGGCTCGCCGCAGCCATCGATGCCGTAACCCCGGGCACCGGGACCGCGCAGCAAGCTGATGCGCAGCACCTGATCGGAACCATCGAGCACCGCGAGGGCGTCCTGCTGGAGCCGGGGCCAATCCGGCTCGGGCATCCGCAGCCGACGGCAGGCATCACGCAGCCGTGCCTGATGGTAACGCCAATGGCGCAGCCTGCCGGCTTGCGCATGGAGGGTACTGAAGTGCCCGTCGCCCAGTTGCCAGCCCCGGGCCAGCGCCGCCAGTGGCTCGCCGGATGTGATGATGTTCTGCATGGTCACCGAATAAAAAAGCCCGGCGCTGAGGCCGGGCTGGTATTGGCCAAAAGGCCATTATAAGCGCTTGAAAATCAATGAGCCATTGGTACCGCCAAATCCGAAGGAGTTGGACAGCGCATACTCGAACTGTCCCGGCTTGGCGCCCTGTGCCACCAGGTCCAGATCGCACTCATCATCCGGGTGGTCCAGGTTGATGGTGGGCGGCGCTATCTGATCCCGCAGGGCCAGTACGGTAATAATGGCTTCCACCGCGCCGGCGGCACCCAGCAGGTGGCCGGTCATAGACTTGGTGGAGCTGACCATCAGCCTGTAGGCATGATCGCCGAATACTTTCTTTACGCCGCGCAGCTCGGCCACATCTCCCAGGGGGGTGGAGGTGCCGTGGGCATTGACGTAACCGATAAGCTCGGGGGCGATGCCCGCATCGCGGATGGCGTTGGCCATGGCGCTGGCCGCGCCGCTGCCGTCATCGGGCGGCGCCGTCATATGGTGGGCATCGCCACTCATGCCGAAGCCAACCAGCTCGGCATAAATCCGGGCACCGCGGGCCAAGGCGTGCTCGTATTCTTCGAGCATCATCACGCCGGCGCCGTCACCCAGCACGAAGCCGTCCCGCTCTTTATCCCAGGGGCGACTGGCCTGCTCAGGCGCGTCGTTACGGGTGGAGAGCGCGCGGGCCGCCGCAAAGCCACCCATGCCCATGGGGGTGGAGGCTTTCTCGGTGCCGCCGGCCAGCATGGCATCCGCATCGCCGTAGGCGATCATGCGTGCAGCCAGGCCGATGCTGTGCGTACCCGTGGTACAGGCGGTGGTGGCCGCAATATTGGGGCCGCGCAGACCTTTCATGATGGACAGGTGACCGGACACCATGTTGATGATGGTGGACGGCACGAAGAACGGGCTGAGCTTGCGGGGGCCACTGGCGATCAGGTTGCTGTGGTTCTGTTCGATCAGACCCAGGCCGCCGATGCCGGAGCCGATGGAGACACCAACGCGATCCGCATTGGCGTCGGTAATTTCAAGACCGGAGTCGGCCATGGCCTGCAAACCGGCTGCCACGCCGTACTGGATGAACAAGTCCATCTTGCGGGCTTCTTTCTTGGCGATACCGTGTGCTTCGGGATCGAAGTCCTTGACCAGGCCAGCGAATTTGGTGCTGTAGTCGGTAGTATCAAAGTGCTCGATGTTGGTGATGCCGCTTTGACCTGCCAGCAGGGCCTGCCAACTGGCATCGACCGTGTTTCCGACAGGAGAGAGCATACCGAGGCCAGTCACCACGACTCTGCGTTTGGACACAGGAGCGTCTCCGAATGGGGGTTAAAACGGGGAAAGAACCGAAGCGGCGGCTGCCACTCCGGTACAGGTTTGTTATTCCTGATTGGCGTTGATGTAATCAATCGCAGCTTGAACGGTAGTAATCTTTTCCGCTTCTTCGTCAGGAATCTCGGTGTCGAATTCTTCTTCCAGAGCCATTACCAGCTCAACTGTGTCCAGGGAATCAGCGCCCAGATCATCAACGAAAGAGGCTTCGGGTTTTACTTCTTCTTCCTTAACGCCCAGTTGCTCAACAATGATTTTCTTTACGCGTTCTTCGATGTTGCTCATGACCAGTATTTTCCTTTAGAAATACGCAAGTGCGTGTCGTTGCGGTAGTGTATTAAATTGACCGTAGTTTGCAAGCCTATTTGAGGCTGGTCTAACCAGAATTTATGCTAAAAATGCAGCAATTTCCGTCAAATAGGGTCTAACTGCCGGGATTTTCATCAAACCATGTACATGCCGCCGTTAACGTGCAGCGTTTCACCGGTGATATAACCGGCTTCTTCCGACGCCAGAAAGGCAACGGCGGATGCAATTTCCTTGGCTTCACCCAGACGTTGTGCCGGAACCTGTGACAAGATAGCGGCCCTTTGCTCGTCATTCAATGCGCGCGTCATGTCAGTTTCAATAAATCCGGGGGCCACCACATTTACGGTAATGCCACGGGACGCCACTTCCCGGCCCAGGGACTTGCTGAAACCGATTAAACCGGCCTTGGCAGCCGCATAGTTGGCCTGGCCCGCATTGCCCATGGTGCCCACGACGGAGCCGATGGTGATGATGCGGCCGAAGCGTTTCTTCATCATGGCACGCAGCACCGCCTTGGACAGACGGAATACCGAGGTCAGGTTGGTGTCCAGGATATCCTGCCATTCCTCGTCCTTCATCCGCATCATCAGATTGTCGCGGGTGATGCCGGCATTGTTGACCAACACGTCGATGTCGCCGTAGCGCTGCTTGATGGTGTCGAGCAGCTGGCTCATGGATTCCGCATCGGTGACGTTCAGCACCAGGCCTGTCCCGTTTTCGCCCAGATAGGCGCTGATCGCCTCGGCGCCCTGGTCGCTGGTGGCGGTACCGATCACGGTGGCACCGCGGCTGGCAAACAATTCTGCGGTGGCCCGGCCGATACCCCGGCTGGCCCCGGTGACCAGCACCACTTTACCGGAAAAACTCATAATGACTCCTTTAAACCGTGGGGAGGATGGTGGCGCAACACAGGCTCCACCATCCCCTATTGAATTTCGTCACTTGCCGAAGCCGGGAAAACCCGCCTCCGCTCTTAATCAACCCTTAACGGCGGCCAGCGCCTGCTCCAGGCCGGCGTCGTCATTCACCGCCAGGCCCTCGACCCGTTTGTCGATGCGCTTGGCCAGACCGGTCAGCACCTTGCCGGGCCCCACCTCCAGTGCCAGGGTGATTCCCTGCCCGGCCATGGCTTCCACGGTTTCGGTCCAGCGCACCGGGCTGTACAGTTGGCGCACCAGGGCGTCCTTGATAGCGGCGGGATCGGTCTCGGCCCTGACGTCGACGTTGTTGATCACGGGCACGGCCGGTGTATTGAAGCTCATCCCGGCCAGGGTCTCGGCCAGCTTTTCGGCGGCCGGACGCATCAGGGCGCAGTGGGACGGCACGCTCACCGGCAGCGGCAGCGCACGTTTGGCGCCGCTGTCCTTCATCAGGGTGTTGGCCCGCTCCACCGCCGCCTTGTGGCCGGCGATCACCACCTGCCCCGGGGAGTTGAAGTTCACCGCCGACACCACCTCGCCCTGCTCGGCCTTGGCACAGTTGGCAACGATGGTGTCGTTGTCCAGGCCGATGATGGCGGACATGGCACCGGTACCTTCGGGCACCGCCTCCTGCATCAGTCGGCCGCGCAGCTCCACCAGCCGGACACCGTCGGCCAGGGACAGCACGCCGGCACACACCAGGGCGGAATATTCGCCCAGGCTGTGGCCGGCCATCACCGCCGGTGCGGCTCCGCCCTGCTGTTGCCACAGCCGCCACAGGGCGACGGACGCGGTCAACAGCGCCGGCTGGGTGCGCCAGGTCTTGTTCAGCTCTTCCGCCGGGCCGTTCAGTACCAGCTCGGCCATGTCATAGCCCAGCGCGGTAGACGCCTCGGCAAAGGTCTGCTTCACGATGTCATGCTCGGCCAGCACGCCCGCGAGCATGCCCACCGCCTGGGATCCCTGTCCGGGAAAGGTAATGGCAAAAGTCATGGTGTTTCCTTCTTTAAAAACGAACCAGGGCCGAGCCCCAGGCAAAACCGCCACCGAAGGCCTCCAGCAATACCAGATGGCCGCGCTGGATGCGACCGTCGCGCACGCCCTCGTCCAGGGCGATGGGCACGCTGGCGGCAGAGGTGTTGCCGTGCTTGTCGAGGGTCAGGATCACCCGTTCGAGCGGCATGTTCAGCTTGCGGGCCGTGGCGTTGATGATGCGGTAGTTGGCCTGGTGCGGCACCAGCCAGTCCAGCTCGGACTTGTCGATGCCGTTGGCCTCCAGAGTCTGGGTCACGATGTCGCTCAGGCGCGACACCGCCACCTTGAACACCTCGTTGCCCTTCATGTGCATGTAGGCGTCCATCTCGCTGCCGGTGACCCCCCGCTGCCGCTGGGGCAACTTGAGCAACTCGCCGTAGCGGCCGTCGGCATGCAGGTGCGTGGACAAGATACCGGGCTCTTCGCTGGCCCCGAGCACCACGGCACCGGCGCCGTCACCGAATAAGATGATAGTCGAACGATCGTCCGGCGCGCACATGCGTGACAGCGCATCGGCGCCGATCACCAGGATATGACGGGCCTGGCCGCCGCGGATAAACTGGTCGGCGACACTCAGGGCATAGCTGAAGCCGGCGCAGGCGGCAGCGATGTCGAAGGCCGGGATACCGGGAACCTCGAGCATGGCCTGCACTTCACAGGCCGCCGCCGGAAAGGCATTGTCGGCACTGGTGGTGGCCAGCACTATCATGTCCAGCTGCTGCGCCTCGATACCGGCCGCGTCCAGGGCGCGCAACGCCGCGCCATAAGACATGGTGGCGATGCTCTCCTCCGCCCCGGCGATGCGGCGCTCTCGAATGCCGGTGCGCTCGAGGATCCAGTCGTCGCTGGTCTCTACCATTTGCTCCAGGTCGGCATTGGTACGTACCGCCTCTGGCAGGTAGCTGCCAGTTCCCAATATTCTACTGTTCATAGGCGTTATCTTGCGTGACTGTCCTGTGGGGCAGTGTCAAAACGATGCGCGATGCTTGCCGGCAGCTCATGTTCAATTTCGGCCACGGCCTGCAAGATCGCATTTAAGAAGGCGGGTGAGCCGGCACTCCCATGGCTCTTGACCACACTGGCGCGTAATCCTATCAGACTCGCACCGTTATACTGGTCGGGGTTCAGATGGGAAAGCCGCTTTTTTAACCAAAAAGTCAGCATTTTCCACAAAATGCCGCGATGTTGCCCCAATCCCAGCAACAGCCGGGCCACCCCCTCGCTGGCTTTCAGAGCCACATTGCCGACGAAGCCATCGCACACGATGACATCGGCCTTGCCGGCAAAGAGATCGTCCCCTTCCACATAACCCGTATAATGCAACCCCTCTACCTTGGCTAGCCGCTGGGCGGCCTCACGCACCGCCTCGTTGCCCTTGTTCGCTTCCGCGCCCACGTTCAGCAAGGCAATACGAGGGCAAGACAATCCCTGGGTATGGCGCGCCGCCTGTTCCCCCATCAACGCAAACTGCAGCAGTTGGTCGGCGTCACAGCTGACATTGGCCCCCACATCCAGCAACAAGGCATAACCGCCGCCGGCTTGCGGCAGCCGGGTGATCAGGGCCGGCCTGTCCACCCCGGGCAAGGTATTGAGCACCTTCATGGCCATCGCCATCAAGGCGCCGGTATTGCCGGCACTGACACAGGCACCGGCCTGTCCGGTGGCCAGGGCATCGAGCGCCTTGCGCATGGAAGAATCGGTCAGATGCCGCAGGGCATAAGCGGCCTTGTGCTCATTGCCCACCTGCTGGGAGCAGAAATGTACGCGTACCCGGGCATGGGATTGTAAATGAAACCGGCTTAGCCAGGGAGAAAGTTCCGCTTCCGGGCCAAAGAGGACCAGATTAAGATTGGGCAGAAGCGACAGTGCCTGCGCGGCGGCAGGCACTGTGACTGAGGGGCCATGATCGCCCCCCATCATATCTAACGCAACAATCAGCTGCGACAAAAGGCAACCCTTACTTGGCGATTACCTTTTTACCACGGTAGAAACCATCGGCAGTCACGTGGTGACGACGATGGATTTCGCCAGTGGTTTGATCCACAGACAGAGCAGCAGTGCTCAGTGCATCGTGTGAACGACGCATACCACGTCTGGAACGGGTTTTACGGTTCTGTTGTACGGCCATTTGACCTCACTCCTAAATCAGTTACTTACGTTTCAATTCTTCCAGAATCGCGAAAGGATTCGGACGCTCGTCGGTGGTGGGGATATCCCCGAAGCTCATGTCGTACTTGCCCTCGGCACAGTGTTCATTTTCATGAACCGGCACCAGTGGCAGGTTGAGAATGAGTTCATCCTCAATGACCTGAACCAGGTTGATTTCACCAAACTCATCCACCTCAAAGGTGTCGTAGGCTTCCGGCAACTCCGGCGCCTCGGCGTCTTCACGCAGAGGCGTGTATGTAAACTCGGACTCTATAGCGGTATCAAACAGCTCATTACAACGTTGGCACTGGAGTGTTACCTGCGCACGGGCCTGGCCCGACATCACACGCAACCCTTGGGCATCTGTACCAAAGCTCAGAGAGACGTCAATATCACCATGGATACCTTGGGTTGATTCCGCCAGTCTGGGCATCAGCGCTGGGGCATAAGCGCCTTGATAATCGAGACGTTTAAGCGCGCAGCGAGCGGGATCAACCTTAATGGGCAACTTTACCTTTTCCATAAGGCGCGCATATTATAGCGACCGGACACGGGAGTCAAAGGGAAAAATGCCTTGCAAGTCAATAACCAGACCAAAGGTGGCCCGGGCGATGCCCAGGGCATGACGACGGCTCGACAAGGCACTACAATCCGGGTTTTGCTGTAACGCGCCCAGGTGACCATGGCCCATATTATCCTCGCTTCTTCCTCCCGCTACCGCCAGCAGTTGCTGCGCAAGCTGGGACTGGATTTCGACTGTCATAGCCCGGCTATCGATGAGTCGCCCCTGCCCGATGAAAGCGCCGACGCGCTGGTGTTGCGCCTGGCGCAGCAGAAAGCCCGGGCGGTGGCCGCACTGTACCCCAAGGGCCTGGTGATTGGCTCGGACCAGGTCTGTGTCAACCAGGGCCGGATACTGGGTAAACCCGGCACCCGGGAACAGGCCCGGGCACAACTGCTGGCCGCCAGCGGTAATGCCGTCACCTTCTATACCGGCCTGGCCGTGCTGGATGCGGCGAGCGGCGAGCTGCACTCGCTGGTCGAGCCCTTCACGGTTCATTTCCGTAGGCTGAACGACACCCAGATAGACCGCTACCTGGACAGGGAGCCGGCCCTGGACTGCGCCGGTGCCTTCAAGTGCGAAGGCCTCGGCATCAGCCTGTTCGAACGCATGGAGGGGCGGGATCCCAACAGCCTGGTCGGCCTGCCGCTGATCGGACTGGTGGACTTGCTGGCCCGTTTCGGGGTGGAAGTGCCCTGAGCTGGAAGCTGGAAGCTGGAAGCTGGAAGCTGGAAGCTGGAGCATCGGCACCACGGCCCGGGTCGTCAAGCAACTCGGGCTGCTTCCAGCCGAGCGTTTACAGCACTGCCTGCCGGATGGTTACAGCCAGCGCGGCAGCTGGCGGATATCATCGATTAGGGTTAACGGTGTATGTTGGCATAATATTTCATGGCCATGGACGCCGTAGGTCACCCCGATGCGGTCCATGCCGATGGCTTCGGCCATGGCCAGATCGTAGCTGGAATCCCCCACCATCACCGCCTGCCCGGGTGTCAGCTGCAGCTCGTTCAGGATCTGCTCCAGCATCAGCGGGTGAGGCTTTGACTGGGCCTCATCCGCCCCGCGCAAGGCATGAAAATAGGGGCCCAACCCGGTTTCCTCCAGCACCCGATCCAGCCCCGCCCTCGCCTTGCCGGTGGCCACCGCCAGCCGATAGCCATGCCGGTGCAGACCCATAACGATATCGGCAACGCCGTCGAACAGCGGCGAAGGCGTACAATTCAGCTCCAGGTAGTGCCGGCGATAAGCCGCAAACAGGGCATCCGCCTGCCCGGCCGGCAGTGGGCCGAACAGCAGCGGAAATGCCTGATGAAGGCTGAGCCCGATGATATGGCGCACCTCGGCGGCCTCGGGCCGCGGCAGACCGCATTCGGCCGCCGCGGCCTGCATGGAAGAAACGATACGCGCGACAGAGTCCATCAGAGTACCGTCCCAGTCGAAGACCACCAACTGGTACTTCATGCCGGCGGCAGCTTGTCGAGCAGCCGCTGCAAACCCGGTTCCAGCGGTGCCTCCAGGGTCATGGTCTGCTCCAGCCGCGGGTGGTAGAAGCGGATACGGCAGGCATGCAGGAACAGCCGGCCCAGGCCCAGCTCGCGCATGCTGTCATCAAACTGGGCATCACCGTATTTGTTGTCGCCGGCAATAGGATGCCCCGCATGCAGGCTGTGTACCCGGATCTGGTGGGTACGGCCGGTCACCGGGCTGGCCTCCACCAGGGTCGCCTCCCGGTAGCGCCGGATGATGCGGAAACGGGTTTCCGAGGGTTTTCCTTCCTTATCTACCCGCACCACGCGTTCACCCGACGCCAGCACATTTTTCTTGAGCGGCGCCGTCACCGCCTTTTGATGCGCCTGCCACTGGCCGCGCACCAGGGCAAAATAGTGCTTATCCATGGTCTTGTCGCGCAGCTGCTCATGCAGGCTTTTCAGCATGCTGCGCTTCTTGGCAATCAGCAGTATGCCGGAGGTATCCCGATCCAGCCGGTGCACCAGTTCAAGGAAACGCGCCTCGGGCCGCAAGGCGCGCATGCCTTCGATCACCCCGAAACTCAGGCCGCTGCCGCCATGCACGGCGGTGCCCGCCGGTTTGTTCAGCACGATAAGGGCGTCGTCTTCATAGAGGATGGCGGCGTCCAGGGCCTGTACCTTGTCGAGTCGGGCCGAGGGCAACTCCTGCTCCCGCTCCGCCACCCGCACCGGCGGCACCCGGATCACGTCACCGGCCAGCAGTTTGTATTCCGGTTTGATGCGCTTTTTGTTAACCCTAACCTCACCCTTGCGCAAAATTCGATAAATCAGGCTTTTGGGAACGCCTTTAAGCTGAGTCCGTAAAAAGTTGTCGATGCGCTGCCCTTCATGCTCAGCCTCTATGGTGAGCAGCCGCACGTTTTGCTGTTCTGGTTTCATGGCCGCCATTCTAACATCAGCCACGGGGCTTTTGCTGTAAAAAAGGCGCCTTGCTAATATTGAGGGTAAAGTGTGATAATGCATGCGTTTTTCGTGCTTTCCGCAACCGGACGGCGCAGCCTGAATACCCTTGGTTATCCGTTTTATTCGCGGCCTTTGGGCTCCCCCCTCTGACGTGAAAGACACCTGAAAATGCGCCTCATGCGTACCCAGCCGGGAGGCTGTACCCGTTACGCTAACAGACTCGAGGCCGGTGCCGGTCGGAATTCAATGGCCAACCAGGGGATACAAACACTGTAACAACAGTAAAAACCTAATAAAAAAGAGTACTCAATGAAAAGAATGCTGATTAACGCAACCCAAGAAGAGGAGTTGCGTGTAGCCCTGGTAGACGGGCAGAAACTCTACGATCTGGATATCGAAAGCCCCG
This sequence comes from Zobellella iuensis, assembly GCF_016746085.1. GTDB lineage: Bacteria > Pseudomonadota > Gammaproteobacteria > Enterobacterales > Aeromonadaceae > Oceanimonas > Oceanimonas iuensis. The sequence goes on along the minus strand of NZ_JAERTZ010000018.1, from coordinate 226,642 downwards.
GCCACGAACAGAAAAAAGCCAACATCTATAAAGGCAAGATCACTCGGGTAGAACCCAGCCTGGAAGCCGCCTTTGTCGACTACGGCGCCGACCGCCACGGCTTTTTGCCGCTCAAGGAAATCGCCCGCAACTATTTCCCCCCCGGTTACAGCTACCAAGGCCGCCCCAACATCAAGGAAGTGGTCAAGGAAGGGCAGGAAGTCATCGTCCAGATCGACAAGGAAGAGCGCGGCAACAAAGGGGCGGCCCTCACTACCTTCATCAGCCTGGCGGGCTCCTACCTGGTGCTGATGCCCAACAACCCCCGTGCCGGCGGCATTTCCCGCCGTATCGAGGGTGACGAGCGCACCGAACTGAAGGAAGCCCTCGGCCACCTCAAGCTGCCCGACGGCATGGGTCTTATCGTCCGTACCGCCGGTGTGGGCAAGTCCGGCGAAGAGCTGGAGTGGGATCTGCACGTGCTGCAAACCCACTGGGCCGCCATCCAGGAAGCCGCCGAAAGCCGCACCGCCCCCTTCCTGATCCACCAGGAAAGCAATGTCATCGTCCGCGCTATCCGCGACTACCTGCGCCGGGACATCGGCGAGATCCTGATCGACAACCCGGTGGTGTTCGAGCGGGCCAAGCAGCACATCCAGCTGGTGCGTCCCGATTTCATCAACAGGGTCAAGCTGTACGAGGGCGACGTGCCCATGTTCAGCCACTACCAGATCGAGAGCCAAATCGAGTCCGCCTTCCAGCGGGAAGTGCGCCTGCCCTCCGGCGGCAGCATCGTCATCGATCCTACCGAAGCGCTGACCAGCATCGACATCAACTCTTCCCGTGCCACCAAGGGCGGCGATATCGAGGAAACCGCGCTGCAGACCAACCTGGAAGCGGCGGAAGAAATCGCCCGCCAGCTGCGCCTGCGCGACCTGGGCGGCCTGGTGGTAATCGACTTTATCGACATGACCCCGGTGCGCCACCAGCGGGAGGTGGAAAACCGCCTGCGCGATGCCGTGCGCCAGGACCGGGCCCGCATCCAGCTGGGCCGCATCTCCCGTTTCGGCCTGCTGGAAATGTCCCGCCAGCGGCTGCGCCCGTCGCTGGGCGAGTCCAGCACCCACGTCTGCCCCCGCTGCCTGGGCCAGGGCACCATCCGCGACAACGAGTCCCTGGCCCTGGCCATACTGCGCCTGATCGAAGAAGAAGCGCTCAAGGACAACACCGGGCAAATTCACGCCCAGGTGCCGGTCGACGTGGCCGCCTATCTGCTCAACGAAAAGCGCAAGTCCATCGCCGGGCTGGAAAACCGCTACCAGGTTGTCATTTATATTATCCCCAACGAACAGCTCGAGACGCCTCACTTCGAGGTTGCACGGGTACGCACCAACGATGTGGAAGACGTCACCAGCTTCGATCTGAAAACCACGATCGAAAGACCGGCGTACACCCCTCGACAAAGCCAGGGCGCGCCCAAGAGCGAACAGCCGGCCTTGCAAGGCTTTGCCGCTCCGGCACCGGCACCGGCCCCCGTACCGGTGGCAGCCAAGGTTGAACCCGTTCCGGCGGCCCAACCCAGCCTGCTGAGCCGCCTGTTCTGCGCCCTGTCCAGCTGGTTCAAGGGCTCGGCAGAGCCGACGCAAGCCGTTGCGGAGCCAAGTGAACAGCCTGCTCGTCCGTCCGCCCGCGGTAGCGAGCGTCGGGAGCGCGGCGAACGCGGCGAACGTCGCAACAACCGCAACCGCAGACCACGGGATGAAGAGCGTGCCCCCAGGCCGGCCCCGATGGCCCAGGCCGAGCCGTCCGCCGAGCTGAAAACCGACAAACCCCGCCGCGAGCGTCGTAAACCGCGCCGCGAGCAGCCTCAACAGGAGCGGCAGAAGCCGCAACAGAAAGAAATCGCCGCAGTCGAACTGCCGCTGGTGCAGGCTCCCCTCCCCGCACAGGAAGCTGAGCTGGTGGAGCACGAGCAGAAGGAACTGGTGGTGGCGGAGCGCCGTCAGCGTCGCCAGATGCGTAAAAAAGTGCGCATGGATGCGGAAGGCCGCCAGGGTGACACCTCTCCCACCGGTGCAGCCGTGCCGGCCGACGAGGCTCAGGAAAAGGCAGAGCGCCGTCCACGCCGCCAGCCCAAAACCCAGATGGAAGAGGAAGCGGTAACGGCAGTGGCCGCAGAGTCGCTCGCCGACGTCACCGAGCAGCCGTCTCATCACCAGCGCAGCACCATGCCCAAGCGCAAGCGCATCAACGAAGACAGCCGCCGCCAGCGCCGCCAGGACAGCGTTGCCGCCCTGATCGCCGCCCAGGGTGAAGATAAATGGGTCGCCCAGGAAGACACGGCCGCCATCCCGGCGGTAGAGACCGAGCCGTCCCCCTCTGCGGTTGACAAGACCCGGAGCGTGCCGCAGGCAGCCTCTGAGCAGGAAGTGCAAGCCGTAGCGGTTGCCGAGGAAGCCGCTCCGGCGCCTCTTTCCGAGGAAGAGGTCGTTGGTGCCGAGCCCCGGCCTGCAGTTGTGCTCGAACCGAAAGTCGAGTCCGTACAGCCCGAGGTCGCGCCTGTGATGGAAGCTCCCGTCCAGCACCAGGCCGAGCCGGAAACCGTGGTGGCAGAGCCGAAAACCGTGGTGGCCGAGCCGGTGGCCGCGTTGTCCGAGCCGAAAACCGTGGTATCCGAGCCGGTGGCCGCGTTGTCCGAGCCGGAAACCGTGGTATCCGAGCCGGTGGCCGCGCTGTCCGAGCCGGAAACCGTGGTGGCCGAGCCGGTGGCAGAGGTTGTCCCTCAGCCGGCCGCCGCCCCCGTATCGGCGCCCGAGGCAGCCCCGGCGAATGGCAAGCCCGGGCAGGTATCCGGTCTCTATCAGGCCGCCCATCAGGCCTCTGCCCCCATGGCCAAGCCACCGGCGGTACCCGTTGTGCCTTACGTCAAACCGGACTATCCGCCACTGGAGCGCAAAGCCGTTGTGACCAGCGGCCGGCACGCCGGCACAGGAGCGGCCCGCAGTACCGCTTCAGCGCCCATGAGCAAGCCCGAGTAACGGCTCGGCTAGCTCGCAAAAGGCTCCCGCGACGGGAGCCTTTTTTGTTATCCCCGCTGTCGGTGGAAATGGCTCAACAGACCGTCACAGGCAGATTCAATCAAGTCCAACACCCGCTCAAAACCCTGATCTCCACCATAATAGGGATCCGGCACTTCCTGCTCCGGCTCGGCGGCAAAGCTCAGCAACAGCTTGACCTTGTGATGGTGCTCCGGCGGACAGGCGGTTTTCAGATCGGCCAGGTTGCTGCGGTCGGCGGCCAGGATAAGATCGAACTCGATAAAATCCTCCCTCCTTATCTTGCGCGCACTGATCCCGCTGAAGTCGTACCCCCTCGCCTCTCCCGCCGCCCGGGAACGGCCGTCCGGGGCCGCCCCGCTGTGGTAGCTTATGGTTCCTGCTGAGTCCATACCGATATCCAGCCCCGCCGCCCGCACCTTGTGACGGAACACCGCCTCGGCCGTGGGCGAACGGCAAATGTTGCCCATGCACACGAACAAGACGCTGATTTTTTTTGTTTTCAATGGATTACCCCTTATTCGAGGCTATTTTCCGCCTTCAGTGAGTGATAAACAAATCCTGTATATTCAGTGAATTAGGAATAATTTTGGGGAATAGTTCCGGAAAAAACAACCTCTGCCACCGTCCCCGGCTGCCAGCTGCCAGCTGCCGCTACTCTGCGGCCAGCACAGACCCCGATGCCCCCAAGGTGAGCATATCTCTCAGCCCATGCTACACTTTTTCCTGGGCCAACGGAGGGAATACTATGAGGCATAGCAAACCAAGGACATTAGCCCAAAGCCGGGGCTTGGCAACCGCCGAGCCCGGATTAACCCGCCGCCTGGTACTGACCGGTCCGGACACCGGGCTGGCCGGCACAGTAAAAGTGATGGGGCGGGAACTGGTGGCCTATGGGCTGACCTCTGCCCAGGCTGAGGCGGTGGCCGAGGCTTACAGGAAGGAGCAATGACCGCCACCCGGGATACGGACTGCATGGCGGAGGCGCGCCGTCGGGGACCTGAGGTGCAACAGCAGGCGCTGCAGCAGTTCCGGGGAGGTTGAAAAGGACAAGCGGGGTGGCCGGAGCCGCCCCGCTTGTTTCAGCGCTTGAGCCGGTCCAGCAGGCCGGGCAGCCGCTGCTGGATCTTGTCGCCCAGCTCCTCACCCAATTTTTCGTCGAGCCGCTGTTGCAGCCGCTCGGCTTCCCTGTCCACCCTGTCGCGCAGGTAGCGATCGAATACCTGCTGCATGTCCAAGGCATACCTCGGCGCCTGGTAGCTGCCGCTGATGCGTACCGGCAGGCTGATGTTCCTGAGCTCGGTGAGCTCCTCTCCGTCCTGGCCCTTGAGGCTGCCCACGATGGCGGTGTTCAGCAACACATTCAGGGACTGGTCGAGCAGGCTGGTTTCTCCCTCCCCCTGGATGCGCAGCAGGGGTGATGACATCTGGAGGTTGTCGGTCGTGACCTTGCCGCCGCCAATCCTGAAGTCGGCGCTCAGGGCGCTGAAGTCGGTCTTTTGCACCGCCTCTTCCGCCGGCAGCGGCTGGCCCTTCACCTGGGCATAGCCGCGGCGGATCATCGCCGGGATATTGACCCCGTGCAGGGCGCCGTCGGTCATCTTCAGCACGCTGCTGCCCCGAATGCTGCGCCTGGCGGCCTCGGCGGTCAGGCCCTGCCCTTGCAAGTCCAGCGCCAGGGTTGCCTTGCCCGCCAGATAGTCGATGTCCATGGCGGCGGCCAGCAGCGCCCGGGCATCGATCCCGGTCAGGGTCTTTTTCACCCTGAACCCGGCCGGGCTGGTGTTGGCGTCGAGCTCGCCGCTGGCGTCGATACGGCCCTGGTACAGCTGCGCCTGCACATCTTCCAGCCTCAGCTTACCCTGATCCAGTTGAACCCGGATGCTCAGCTGCTCCAGCTCCACCCCCTGGACGCTGACCTTGTCGGCGTTCAGGCTACCTTCAACATCCACTCCTTTCAGGAAAGACAGGTCGGGCTCTCGGGGCGCTTCCGGAGAAGGCCGGGCGGCCCCCGTGCCCGATGCCGGCGCGCCGGTCGACGAACTGTCCTGCTGCTGGCTCCATTCGGCCAGCAGGGCGTCCACGTCCAGCAACGGCGTGACCAGGGCGAAGCGTACCTCGGGCAGCGTCTTGTGCTGCACCGAGAGGGCCCCGCTCAGATCCAGGGCACCCAGTTGCAGTGCCAGCTCGGTAAACTCGGCCCGCTTCTGGTCCAGATCGTAGGCCAGCTCACCGGCCAGGCGCAGTTGCTTGGTGCCGGGAATGGCCCGGCCGGTGGCGTCCACCGCCAGCTGCAACCCCTCCAGGCGCAGCCCATCGAAGTCCGGCGCCAGCCACAGCCGGCCGTCGGCACTGATATTGGCCTGCACCTCGTCGCTGAACAGGTTGCCGGAGAGGCTGAGCGGCACCGACTCGCCGGGGGCGAAGGCATCCAGGGTGAGGTTGACCCGGTTCAGCCGGGTCAGTCGATTGTTCGCCTCGTCCTGCATCACCACTTCGGCATCGGTGACCCTGACCCCGGCCAGGCTGAGGCTCATGGGCGTACGCTCGTCCTCCTGTTCGCGCGACGGCCCGGACTCCGCCTCGGCCGGCACTTCCCGCCCGGACAGCTCGCGCAGATCGTCGAGGTTGGACACCCCGTCGGCCCGGGTGATCAGGTGCAGGCGGGCGTTGTTCAGCACCATTTCCCCGATCTCCAGCCGGTTGTCGAACAGCGGCTTCAAGGCCACGTCCAGGCTCACCTCGCCGATGGCGAGGGTGGGCCCTTCCGGGAAACCGGGCGGATTGAGCAGGGCGGTATTACCCAGGGTGAAACCGATGGACGGGAAGAAGCGCCAGCTCAGGTCGCCCTCTATCACCAGGGTGCGGCCGGTCTTCTCCCGGGTCTGCTCGATCAGCACCCGTTTGACCCGTTCTGTGTCCACCAGTTGCGTCAGCGCCACCAGCGCCAGCATCAGTAACAACAGCAGGGCGCCCAGCCCGTAGAGCCATTTCTTCATTGTCATTATCCCCTGTTGAGGTTCAGTCCTGGTTGATCCGGCTGGCATCCGCTCCTTTCTGGGCCTTGTACTTGGCACTGGCGCGGCTCATATAGGGCCGCTCCGCCGGTCCCGACATGGTCTCGAAATTGAGCGCGCCGATCACCATCTTGGGCCGCAGCGCCAGGGGCAGCTTGCCGCTGTTGTAGAATTCCAGCACGATGCGCCCGGACCAGCCCGGATCGATGCGGTGGGCGGTGACGTGTACCATCAACCCCAGCCGGGCCAGGGAGGAGCGGCCGTCCAGCCAGCCGACGATGTCATCGGGCAGGGTAACGGACTCGTGCGTTACTGCCAAGGCCAGTTCCCCCGGATGCAGGAAGAAGGCTTCGCCGTCGTTGATAAAGATCTCGTCGCTCATCACCCGGTTGATGGCCTCGGACACCTGGGCGCTGGGGCCGCTCAGATCGATATAGGGGGCGGTATGATCCTGGAACACCCGGAACTCGTTGCCGAGCAGTACGTCGACACTCACCCCGCTGATCCGCTCCGGCAGCGGTTCGGGGGTAATGCGGATAAGACCTTCGGCCAGGTAACGCTTGATATCACGGTCGCACAGACGCATGAAGACTCCTTGATTCGGTGATTAGTCCATCAACAGATGACGGATACGGGACTTGATCATGTCGGTGGCGATGCGGTTCTTGCCGCCCCGCGGTACTATCACGTCCGCATGCTGCTTGGACGGCTCGATAAACTGCAGGAACATGGGCCTCACCGTGTCCCGATACTGTTGCAGCACCGAGTCCATGGAGCGGCCGCGCTCTTCCACATCCCGCTGCAGCCGGCGGATAAGACAGATGTCCAGGGGGGTGTCCATAAAGATGGTGGCGTCCATCAGCTCGCGCAGCACCGGATCCGTGAGCAGCAGTATGCCTTCGAGGATGATCACCTTCTTCGGCAGGAAGTGGATGCTCTCCGAAGTACGGGTATGGGCCACGTAGGAATACTGGGGAATGTCCACCGACTCGCCCCGGCTGAGGGCTCGCAGCTGCTCGGCCAGCAGTTCGTGGTCCAGGGCCCGGGGGTGGTCGTAGTTGGTTTTTATCCGTTCTTCCATGGTCAGGTGACCCTGATCCCGGTAATAGCAATCCTCGCTGATCACCCCGATCTCGGCGGCATCCAGCTCCGCCATCAGCTCGTTGTAAATGGTCTGGGCAATCAAGCTCTTGCCCGAGGCGGATGCACCGGCAATGCCGATGATCACGCAGCTGCGTTGTTCTGACATTCTGTTACCTGAAAATAGAAAAGGGTCACACCAACCGGGTATAGAGGCTGGTGGGAATGGTCTTGCCGGTAAAGTACAGGCCGGCGGCCACCCGGGCGGCGATGTCCAGGTAGGCCCGGGCGATATGCCCGTCGGGATCGGCCGCCACCGTGGGCGTCCCCCGGTCCATCTGCCGGCAGAGGTTCGCATCCAGCGGCAACTGGCCGAGCAGGGGCACCTGGTGCTCGGTCGACACCCGCACCCCGCCCCCTTCGCCGAACAGGGCTTCCCGGTGGCCGCAGGCGCCGCACTGGTGGTAGCTCATGTTCTCGATCACCCCCAGCACCGGAATATTGACCTTGCGGAACATATTGATGCCCTTGACCGCGTCGGCCAGGGCCACGTTCTGGGGCGTGGTCACCACCAGGGCCGCCGTGGTGGGCACCTGCTGGGCGATGGTGATCTGGATGTCGCCGGTGCCCGGCGGCAGGTCCACCACCAGGTAGTCGAGCTCGCCCCAGCGGGTCTCGCGCAGGATCTGCGACAGCGCCTTGCTGGCCATGGGCCCGCGCCAGATGGTGGCGTCGTCCGCCGCGACCAAGAAGCCGATGCTGTTGGCCTTGAGGCCGTGGGCCTCGATGGGGCTCATGGTCTTGCCGTCGTCGCTTTCCGGCCGGGCGTCGGGCACCCCCAGCATCAGCGGGATGGACGGTCCATAGACGTCCGCGTCCAGGATGCCGACCCGGGCCCCCTGGCGCTTGAGCGCCAGCGCCAGGTTGACCGCGGTGGTGGACTTGCCCACCCCGCCCTTGCCGGAGGAGACGGCGATGATATTGCGCACCCCGGCCACGCCCTGGATCTCGTTGGTCCGGGCCAGGGTGGCCACGTCGACGCGCAATTGCCAGCGCACCGAGCGGGCACCGCTCAGGGCGCACAGCTCGGCGTCCAGGCCGTGCAGCGCCGCTTCCACCGCCAGCTCGGCGAAGGGCAGCACCAGGCTGATGACCAGTTCGTCCCGCTCGAGTGCGATGCCGCGCACAAAACCGGCACCGACCGGATCCTGGGCCCAGTGCGGCGGCCTGAATTGCGCGAGCCGGGCGCTAATCTGTTCGTTGTTCATGCTGTTTCGCCTGATAGGGAATCTGCCCTGCACTCTACCAAAAAGCCCGGGCCGGCGAAACGCCGGCCCGGGTTGTAAAGGGGATTAGGCAGCAGATGGCTTACAACAACCGCTGCTCGGTCGCCGGGTCGAACAGCACCGCCTTGCCCATGTCCACCATCAGCGCCATCGGCTCGCCGGCCCGGCCCGCCTCGGCCGGGTGCACCCGGCAGTTGATGCCCTGGCCGTTGAGCTGTATTTCCACCAGGGTATCGGGCCCGGTCGGCTCCACCACTTCCAGCCGTGCCCGGAAGCGGCACACCTGCGCCAGCCCTTGCTGATGGGGGATCACCTGGGTCAGGTGCTCGGGACGGATGCCCAGCACCACCTCCTTGCCCAGCCGGCCGGTCAGGCCGCGGGTATCCGGCCCCAGGGGGAAGACGAAGACCTCGCCGTCGCCGTTGAGCACCTGCACCCCCAGCCCCTGCTCGCCCGCCACCAGCTCGCCACGCAGGAAATTCATCGCCGGCGAGCCCATAAAGCCGGCCACGAACATGTTCACCGGGTTCTCGTAGATCTCCCGCGGCGTGCCGAACTGCTGGACGATGCCGTCCTTCATCACCGCGATGCGGTCCGCCAGGGTCATGGCCTCTATCTGATCGTGGGTCACATAGACGATGGTGGTACCCAGGCGCTGGTGCAGCTTCTTGATCTCGGTGCGCATCTCCACCCGCAGCTTGGCGTCCAGGTTGCTGAGCGGCTCGTCGAACAGGTAGATCTTGGGCCGGCGCGCCAGCGCCCGCCCCATGGCCACCCGCTGGCGCTGACCGCCGCTGAGCTGGGACGGCTTGCGATCGAGCAGGTGGCTTATCTGCAACAACTCGGCCACCCGCTGCACCTCCTGCTCCCGCTCAGCCTTGGGCACCTTGCGGATCTCCAGGCCAAAGGCGATATTGTCGCGCACCGTCATGCTCGGGTAGAGCGCATAGGACTGGAACACCATGGCGATGTCCCTGTCCTTGGGCTGCAGCCCGGTGACCACCCGCTCGCCGATGCGGATATCGCCGGAAGTCACCTCCTCCAGCCCGGCGATGGCGTTCATCAGGGTCGACTTGCCGCAGCCGGAAGGTCCCACCAGGATCAGGAACTCCCCGTCCTTGATTTCGATATCGATGCCCTTGAGCACATGGGTATCGCCAAAACTTTTCTTTACGTTCTGAATTGCCAATGCTGCCATGATGGCGTCCTCTTCAATATATTGCCGCGTCGCCATGGTGGACAGACAACGCCCTAGTCGGGTGACGGTCAAAGGGAGCGGCTCCGCCGACCGTGACATGCCAGGGATGGCATGTCCGAGCCCCCATGGGGCGAGCTTGCCTCGCCGTGACGAGCCGTTTCAGACTGACCGAACATCCGGTGAATGTTCGCAGCAGGCTGAAACAGCGAGTGTCATGTCTTACGGCGTGTCGGCGGAGTTGTCCCTTTGGCCGGTGCGCCGCCATTTCCTGCCACCCATGCCGCTTCATCATCCCTTCACCGCGCCGGCGGTCAGGCCGCGCACGAAATACTTGCCCGCCAGCACATACACCAGCAGGGTCGGCAGCGCCGCTATCATCGCCGCCGCCATGTCCACGTTGTACTCCTTCACCCCGGTCGAACTGTTCACCAGGTTGTTCAGCGCCACCGTGACCGGCTGGGTATTGCCGCCGGAATACACCACCCCGAACAGGAAATCGTTCCACACCTGGGTGAACTGCCAGATGACGGTCACCACGAAGATGGGCGCCGACACCGGCAGAATGATGCGCCAGTAGATACGGAAAAAACCGGCCCCGTCGATGCGCGCCGCGCTCACCAGCTCGGTCGGCACCGCCACGTAGAAATTGCGGAAAAACAGGGTGGTGAAGGCCATGCCGTAGACCACGTGCACGAACACCAGGCCCGGAATGGTGTTGGCCAGCCCCAGCCAGCCCAGGGTCTGGGCCATGGGCAGTATCACCACCTGGAAGGGGATGAAGCAGCCCAGCAGCATGGCGCCGAAGAAAAATTCCGAGCCCCGGAACCGCCACTTGGTCAGCACATAGCCGTTGAGGGAGCCGAGCAGGGTGGAGATCAGCACCGCCGGCACCGTGATGGCGAAGGAATTCCAGAAATAAGGCTGCACCCCCGCGCAGCTCACCCCGGTGCAGGCGCTACCCCAGGCCTTGGCCCAGGCCTCCAGCACCCAGACTTCCGGCAGCGCCAGCAGGTTGCCGCCGCGGATGTCCGCCATGGTCTTGAACGAGGTCAGCACCATCACCAGCAGCGGCAACAGGTAGAACAGCACCGCCAGGCCCAGCACGCCATACAGCAGCCCCCGGGCGACGGGATTGGCAGCGGTTTTAACCATGACGTTTCCCCCTCAGTTCGGAATACAGATAAGGCACCAGTATCGCCAGCACCACCCCCAGCATCATCACCGCGCTGGCCGAGCCCAGACCCATCTGGCCACGGCTGAAGGCGGTGGTGTACATAAAGGTGGCCGGCAGATCGGTGGCATAGCCGGGGCCGCCGCCGGTCAGCGCCATCACCAGATCGAAGCTCTTGATGGCGATATGGGAAAGGATGATAAAGGCGCTGAAGAACACCGGCCGCAGGTAGGGCAGTATGATGCGCCGGTAGATGGTGAACAGGCCGGCGCCGTCGAGCTGGGCCGCCTTGATGATGTCGTCGTCCACCCCGCGCAGGCCGGCCAGGAACAGCGCCATCACGAAACCCGACGACTGCCAGACGGCGGCGATCACCAGGGTGTAGATGGCCATGTCCGGATTGACCAGCCAGTCGAAGGTGAAGGACTCGAAGCCCCAGTCCCGCATCAGCTTCTCCAGCCCCAGCCCCGGGTTCAGCACCCACTTCCAGGCGGTGCCGGTGACGATGAAGGACAGCGCCATCGGATAGAGGAAGACGGTGCGGATGGCGCCCTCGGCGCGGATCTGCCTATCCAGCAGCACCGCCAGCAAGACCCCGAGGGCGAGGCAGATCAGGATGAAGAGCCCGCCGAAGATCAGGATATTGAGCGAGGCCACGCTCCAGCGATCGTTGTCCAGCAACCGCTGGTACTGCAGCCAGCCCACGAAATCGTACTTGGGCAGGAAACGGGACGAGGTGAAGGACAGCAGCACCGTCCAGGCCACGAAGCCGTATACGAACAGCACAGTGGTGATCATGGTCGGGCCCAGCACCAGCCTGGGCAGCCAGCGCTGCAGCCGGTCCGCCGCTCCGCCGCCGGCGCGGACAGGGGCCTCTTCCCGCGGCAGGGCCCGGGTCATGGAATACTTGGTCATGTCAAATCCCTGAGATAAGACCGGAAGACGACGGGCGGGCAAGAGCCCGCCCGTCGGGCTCAGATGGCTGCCTTGACCGCCCGGGCCATCTGCCGGGCCGCGTCCTCGGCGCTCATGGCGGCGCTGTTGAAGTAGTTGGTCACCACATCATAGATGGCGCCCTGGATGGCGGAGCTGGTGGCCATGCCATGGGCCATGCTCGGCACCAGGGTGTCCTGCTCGGCGGTGCGCACGAAGTCGTCCATCGACAGGTGGGCGCAGCTGTCGAACTTGTCCCGGGGCAGGCCGGTGCGGGCGGGAATGGAGCCCTTGTTGAGGTTGAAGGTTTCCTGGAAGGTCGGCTCCATGATCAGGCGCGCCAGATCCTTCTGGGCCTGGATGTCGTCGTCGTTGCGCTGCTCGAACATGGCGAAGCTGTCGATATTGAAGGTAAAGGCGTCCCGGGTGTCGGGCGCGGCCACGCACAGGTAGTCCTGGCCCGCCACCTTGCCGGCGGCGCTGAACTCGCCCTTGGCCCAGTCGCCCATCACCTGCATGGCCGCGTCCCCGTTGATCACCATGGCGGTGGCGATGTTCCAGTCCCGGCCCGGGGCATCGGCGTCGATATAGTCGCGCAGTTGCTTGAACAGGGACAGCACCTCCACCATCTGCGGGCCGGACAGGGTGGCGTCGTCATGCTCGACCAGGGCCTTGCGGTAGAAGTCGACCCCGCCCTTGCCCAGTGCCACCGCCTCGAACAGGGTGGCGTCCTGCCAGGCCTGGCCGCCGTGGGCCAGGGGGGTGACGCCGGCCGCCTTCAGCTTGTCGGCCGCCACCATGAATTCATCCCAGCTGGTGGGTACCGCTACCCCGACCCGCTCGAACACCGCCGGGTTGGCCCACAGCCAGTTGACCCGGTGCACGTTCACCGGCACCGCCACATAGTGGCCGTCGTGGCGCATCACGTCCGCCACCACCTTGGGCAGCAGCTCGTCCCAGCCACTCTGGCGGGCCACCGTTTCCAGGTTGGCGAGAAACCCCAGTTCGGCCCACTCCTGGATGTCCGGCCCCTTGATCTGGGCGGCGCTGGGCGGGTTGCCGGACACGGCGCGGGACTTGAGCACCGTCATGGCGCTCTCGCCGCCGCCGCCGGCCACCGCGAAGTCTTCCCAGCCGTGGCCTTCCGCTTCCAGCAGCTCCTTGAGCACGGCCGCCGATCTTGCTTCGCCGCCCGAGGTCCAGAAATGCAGCACTTCCACCTTGCCCGCCCAGGCCGGCTGGGCCAGCACACCGCCTAACATCACACCGAGAATGGATTTCCGTAACAGTTTCATTGGGGTTCCCTTTTGTGGTTTCACTCAATGGCAGGCTCCCACCTGGAGCCACCCCGCCATTAAAGCACGGCGGCCAAGGCGCTTGGGTTACATAAGGAAAGCAATTGTAACGAAGTGTTAACGGATTCCGGTTTTATTCACACCGGGATCACAGTTCAGCCGCCGCCCTTCGGCAGCCGCACCGACACCACCAGGCCGCCCCCGGCCCGGTTGGCCAGGCTCAGCTCGCCGCCGTGGGCGTGCACTATGTTGCGGGCGATACTGAGCCCCAGGCCGGTGCCGCCGGTGTGGCGGCTGCGGGAGGACTCCAGCCGGTAATAGGGTTCGAACACCAGTTCCAGGGCCGCCTCGGGAATGCCCGGGCCCCGGTCGCGGATCTGCACCTCCAGCCAGCCCCCGTCCGCGGTGAGGATCACCTCGGCGGTGCGGCCGTAGAAGACGGCGTTGTCGATCAGGTTGCCGAAGCAGCGCCTGAGCGCCAGCGCCTTGCCGTGAAAGAAGGCCGGCGCCGGCCCCTGCAGGCTGGCCTCGGCCCCCATCAGGCCGGCGTCGTCGCACAGTTCCTGCAACAGGGCGAAGAGGTCGACCCGGGTCACCGGCTCGCGGATATCGGTGCCTCGGGCACAGTCGAGGGCGCCCTTCACCATCTGCTCCAGGGCGATCAGATCCTGTTCGAACTTGGCCCTGGTCTGGTCGTCGTCGAGCAGCTCGGCACGCAGCCGCAGCCGGGTGATGGGGGTCTTGAGATCGTGGGAAATGGCCGAGAACAGCCGCTCCCGATCGGCCATAAAGCGGCCGATGCGGTCCTGCATCAGGTTGAAGGCGCGGGCGGTGGCGCGGATTTCCCGCGGCCCGCTCTCATCCAGCTTGGCCACCGCCATGCCCCGCCCCAGCCGCTCGGCGGCCCGGCCCAGGCGGCGCAGGGGCCGGTTGAGCCAGCGGAAGATCAGGGCACCGGCCAGCAGCAGTACCAGCACCAGCAGGGTGAGGAACAGCAGCCGCTCGCCGTCCAGGTAGGACGTCGGTGCCAGCAGGGTCCGATCGGGCAGCAGCGCCGCCAGGTAAAGCCAGTCGCCCTCGCCCATGGCCAGTTGCATCACCAGGATGGGCGGCGCGTCCGGATCGTGGATCTGGCTCTGCTGGGCCCAGCGGGCGGGCAGGTCCAGCAGCCGCACCTCGTTCTTGTACACGTGCAGGGTCTGAGGATGGGACACCCCTATGTGCAGCTCGAGCTCCCCGCCCAGGCGCCGGCGCAGCTCCTGCTCGAAGCGGCGGGTGACGATGGCCTTGACGGGGGAGTCGGGAATGTCCTGGATCTCGATAAACTCCCGGTTGAGGGACACGAAGAAACGGGTGCCCCCCATGTCCCTGAGCTGGGACAGCACCAGGTGCTGGTAGTTGCTCGGCAGGGCGCGGAAGAAATTGACGGTGGAGGCCACGCTGTCGGCCAGCTCCTCGGCCATGCGGCCCGCCGCCTCGGCCTTGTCCTTGTTGAGCTGCTGCACCCAGACCGCGTTGCTGACCAGCTGAGCCAGCACCACCCCCAGTATCATCACCAGCGACATGCGCCCGAACAGGGAGTTGGGCCAGCGCAGCCAGCGTCTCATTTCAGCTCCACCGCCACCGCCAGCACATAGCCGGCGCCGCGCACCGTCTTGATGATATGGGGATCCTTGGCGTCCTCCCCCAGCCGCTGGCGCAGCCGGCTGAGCTGCACGTCTATGCTGCGATCGAAGGGATTGGCCTCCCGGCCCCGGGTCAGCCCCAGCAGATCGTCCCGGCTCAGCACCTCGCCCGGCCGCTCCAGGAACAGCTGCAGCAGGCTGTAGTCGGCGCCGGACAGGGCCTGCTCCTCCCCTTGCGGGTCGGTCAGGCTGCGGTTGACCGTGTCCAGCTGCCAGCCGGCGAAACAGTAATAGCGGTGATGGTCGCCCGGCATCACGCCGCCCACCCGCCGGAAAATCGCCTTGATCCGTGCCAGCAGCTCCCGCGGGCTGAACGGCTTGGGCACATAATCATCCGCCCCCAGCTCCAGCCCGATGATGCGGTCGCTCTCGTCCGCCGAGGCGGTGAGCATGATGATGGGCACCTGGGAAACCTTGCGTACCCGACTGCACAGGGTGAAGCCGTCCTCGCCGGGCATCATCACATCCAGGATCAGCATGTCCGGCGACACCAGCTCCAGCGCCTGCAGCAGCCGTTCGCCGTTGTTGAGCACGCTCACCCTGAAACCGCTGCGCTCCAGGTAGGACTTGAGCAGGGCGCAGATCTCCTCGTCATCGTCCACCACCAGGATATGACGTCCGGCCCACTCGCTCATGCCCCGGCCTCCTCGGCCAGGTAATGGCGGATGGCCTGCTCTAGGTGTTCGTGGGCGCTCACCGCCAGCACCCGGATGTCCCGAGGCGCCAGGGTCCCCTGCTCCACCAGTGCGAAGCGGCCCTTGGTGCCGCCAATATCCGCAATCAGACAAGCCGTTGTCATGTCATACTCCCTGCTCAAACCGGTTAAAAAGGGGAAAAAGCGGTCGAGGAGTGTATAACAGAAAAAACTCGGGTAACATGCTCAGTCCCACGTAATTGACTCAACAAAATGGACATTATGGCTACCGATCCACGTAAGATACTTGTCACCTGCGCCCTCCCCTATGCCAACGGCTCTATCCACCTTGGTCATATGCTGGAGCACATCCAGGCCGATATCTGGGTTCGTTATCAGCGAATGCGTGGCCATCAAATCCATTTTATCTGCGCCGACGACGCCCACGGCACCCCCATCATGCTCAAGGCCCAGCAACTGGGCCTGGATACCGAGCAGATGATCGCCGCGGTGCAGCAGGAGCACAAAGCCGACTTCGATCGCTTCAATATCAGCTTCGACAACTACCACTCCACCCACAGCCCGGAAAACCGCGAATTCGCCGAACTGATCTACGGCAAGCTCAAGGCCAACGGCTTTATCCAGAGCCGCACCATTTCCCAGCTGTACGATCCCGAACAAAACATGTTCCTGCCGGATCGTTTCGTCAAGGGTACCTGCCCCAGCTGCAAGGCGGAAGATCAGTACGGCGACAACTGCGAGGTGTGCGGTGCCACCTATACCCCGGCGGAGCTGATCAACCCGCGTTCGGCGGTGTCCGGCGCCACCCCGGTGATGAAGGACACCGAGCACTTCTTCTTCGACCTGCCCCAGTTCGAGGGCATGCTCAAGGCCTGGACCCGCTCCGGCGCCCTGCAGGAAGAAATGGCCAACAAGCTGGAAGAATGGTTCGAGGCCGGGCTGCAGCAGTGGGACATCACCCGCGACGCCCCCTACTTCGGCTTCGAGATCCCCGACGCCCCGGGCAAGTACTTCTACGTGTGGCTGGATGCTCCCATCGGTTACATGGGCTCGTTCAAGCACTATTGCGACCGCCAGGGCAACCTCGATTTCAACGACTACTGGAAGGCGGACAGCGACGCCGAGCTGTACCACTTCATCGGCAAGGACATCGTCTACTTCCACAGCCTGTTCTGGCCGGCCATGCTCGAGGGCAGCGGGTTCCGCAAGCCCAGCAATATCTTCGTGCACGGCTACGTCACCGTGAACGGCGCCAAGATGTCCAAGTCCAAGGGCACCTTTATCAAGGCCGACACCTACCTCGCTCATCTGGATCCCGAGTGCCTGCGCTACTACTACGCCGCCAAGCTGTCCAGCCGCATCGACGATCTGGATCTGAACCTGGACGACTTCGTGGCCCGGGTGAACGCGGACGTGGTCAACAAGCTGGTCAACCTGGCCTCCCGCAACGCCGGCTTTATCAATAAGCGCTTCGATGGCCAGCTCTCCGCCGAGTGCGCCGAGCCCGCCCTGTACGCGGAGTTTACCGAGGCTGCCGAGCGCATCGGCCAGTATTACGAGCAGCGGGAATTCGGCCGCGCCATCCGCGAGATCATGGCCCTGGCCGACAAGGCCAACCGCTATGTGGACGACAAGGCCCCCTGGGTGGTGGCCAAACAGGAAGGCAAGGAGGCCGAGCTGCAGGCCATCTGCTCCATGGGCATCAACCTGTTCCGGGTGCTGCTGACCTACCTCAAGCCGGTGATGCCGACACTGGCCGAGCGGGCCGAGGCCTTCCTGAATTGTACTCTGGAGTGGGACGCAGTGGCACAGCCGCTGCTGGCCCACAGGGTCAACACCTTCAGTGCCCTGTTCAGCCGCATCGAGGCGGACAAGGTCGCCGCCATGGTGGAAGCCTCCAGGGAAGATCTGGCCGCCGAGCAGGCCGCCAAGCCCAGCGGTCCCCTGGCCGAGGATCCCATTGGCGAGACCATCAGCTTCGACGACTTCGCCAAGGTGGATCTGCGGGTGGCGCTGATCAAGAAGGCGGAAGCGGTGCCGGAAGCGGACAAGCTGCTCAAACTGCAGCTGGATCTGGGCGGCGAGACCCGCCAGGTGTTCGCCGGCATCAAGTCCGCCTACAAGCCGGAAGATCTGGAAGGCAAGCTCACCGTCATGGTGGCCAACCTGGCCCCGCGCAAGATGCGCTTCGGCATGAGCGAAGGCATGGTGCTGGCCGCCGGCCCCGGCGGCAAGGATCTGTGGATCCTCGAGCCCCAGGCCGGCGCCCAGCCGGGCATGCGCATTAAATAAGAGCTGGAAGCCGTAAGCTGGAAGCTGGAAGTGGCGCTGTTTTCAGGCGCCTCTTTAGCCGGTACACAGCCACAGCGTTGGCTGTATTGACAACAAAAAGCCCGGTTTATGAACCGGGCTTTTTACTTCCAGCTTCAGGCATCTAGCCTCCCGCCGTCAGCACTCGATGATATTGACCGCCAGGCCGCCGCGGGCGGTTTCCTTGTACTTGGTCTTCATGTCCATGCCGGTGTCGCGCATGGTCTTGATCACCTTGTCGAGCGACACCTTGTGCTCGCCGTCGCCGCGCAGGGCCAGGCGGCTGGCGTTGATGGCCTTGACCGCGCCCATGGCGTTGCGCTCGATGCAGGGCACCTGCACCAGGCCGCCGACCGGATCGCAGGTCAGCCCCAGGTTGTGTTCCATGCCGATCTCGGCGGCATTTTCCACGTGCTCTATGGTACCGCCCACCACCGCGGTCAGGGCACCGGCGGCCATGGAGCAGGCCACGCCCACCTCGCCCTGGCAGCCCACTTCGGCGCCGGAGATGGAGGCGTTTTCCTTGTACAGGATGCCGATGGCGGCGGCGGTCATGAAATACTGCACCAGGGCGTCGTCATCCACCGGTTGCACGAACTTGTCGTAATAGTGCAGCACCGCGGGGATGATACCGGCGGCGCCGTTGGTCGGCGCCGTCACCACCCGGCCACCGGCGGCGTTTTCCTCGTTCACCGCCAGGGCGAACAGATCCACCCATTCCATCACGCTCAGGGGATCCTTGTTGTACTGGGACTCGCTGGTCAGCCGGCGGTAGAGGGCCGGCGCCCGGCGCCTGACCTTGAGCCCGCCCGGCAGTATGCCCTCGGTCTTGCAGCCGCGCTTGACGCAGGCCTGCATCACCCCCCAGATCTCCCGCAGGCCCCGGACTATTTCTTCCTCGGAACGGTTGACCTTCTCGTTGGCCATCATCAGGCCGCTGATGGACATGCCGTTTTCCTGGCACAGGCGCAGCAGCTCGGCCGCGCTCTTGAACGGATAGGGCGCCGGACGGGCCACGGCCTGGGCCTGGGCGCCGGCCTTGGTCTCGGCGAATTCCTCCGCCTTGACGATAAAGCCACCGCCGATGGAATAGTAGGACTGCTCGGCCAGCACGGCGTCGCCCTCGAACACCCGGCAGGTCATGCCGTTGCTGTGCAGGGGCAGGGTCTTGCGGCGATGGAAGACGATGGCGCCGCTGCGGGGAAACTCCGCCGCATGCTCACGGTTGAGCAGGATGCGCTGACTGGTGTCCACCTCGGCCAGGAAGCCCGGGATCATGTCCACGTCCACGCTTTCCGGGTCGAAGCCCCCCAGCCCCAAAATCACCGCCTTGCCGGTACCGTGGCCGATACCGGTCTGGCCCAGGGAGCCGAACAATTCCACCTCGACCCGGCTGACCCGGGTCAGGGTTCCCTGCTCCGCCAAACCCGCCACAAAGGCGTGCGCCGCCCGCATGGGACCCACGGTGTGGGAGGAGGAAGGGCCTATGCCGATACTGAACATGTCGAACACACTGATCATGGGAACACTCCGAAGTACAACAGGGCTGAACGCAATCATTCAACTTATATTGAATGATTGTAGAATTATTTGAGTTTCAACCCAACTAATTTTTAAGGGGGCGGCGAAAGGAAGCGGGATCTGTGACCGGGATCGCCCGTCAGCGGGCGATCTGCAGGGCGAACTGATGGATGACGGCGGCGGTGATGCCCCAGATCCAGATGCCTTGCCAGGGAATAAAACAGACGGTGTGCAGCCGGCCACGCCTTCGCAGGGTAAAGAGGTGGTGACGGCGCAGATCCAGGACATAGGCCAGGGGCACCTGGAACACCTCGTCCACCTCTTGCGGGTTGAGGACAAAGTGCGGCCGGCCCTCGACCAGGCCGATAAAGGGGGTGAGCGCGAAGCCGGAGACGGTGTACTGGGAAGGCAGCCGCCCGAGCGGCCGGCACAGGGCCGGATCCAGCCCGATTTCCTCCCGGCTTTCCCTGAGCGCCGTATGCCAGAGGCTGGCATCGGTGTCATCCACCCGGCCGCCGGGAAAACTGACCTGGCCCGGGTGCTGGCGCAGCTGCCGGCTGCGCCGGGTCAGCACCAGCTCCAGCCCCCGCTCCCCCTCGAGCAGCGGCAGCAGCACCGCCGCCGGCCGGGCCTGGGCGGGCAGCACCGCATCCGGCAGGGGTTGCAGCAGGTTGAAGCGGGTCAGCAGTTGTTCCCGGGTCATAGGGTTTCCAGCACCGGCAAGATCTTGCCCAGTTTGTCGAACAACTCCTGGTATTCGGCGCCGGCCTCGGAGTCGGCCACCACACCGCCGCCGGCCCAGCAATAGAGACACCCCCGCTCCGCCAGCAGGGTGCGGATGCTGATGCTGGTGTCCATGCGGCCGTGGGCGCTGAGGTAGCCGATGCTGCCGCAGTAGCCGTGGCGGCGATGGGGCTCCAGCTCTTCGATGATTTGCATGGCCCGGATCTTGGGGGCGCCGGTGATGGAGCCGCCGGGAAAGGTGGCCGCCAGCAGATCGGTGCCGTCGAGCCCGGGGGCCAGCTCGCCGGTGATGGTGGACACCAGGTGGTGCACCGCCGGGAAGGATTCGATGGCGAACAGGGCCGGTACCCGCACCGAGCCGGGCACGCACACCCGGCCGATATCGTTGCGCAGCAGATCCACTATCATCAGGTTCTCGGCCCTGTCCTTGGGCGCCGACGCCAGTTCCTCGGCCAGCCGCCGGTCCTCGGCCTCATCGGCCCCCCGCGGCCGGGTGCCCTTGATCGGCTTGGTCTCGACCCGCCGCCCCTCGAGGGCGATAAAGCGCTCCGGCGACAGGCTGAGCACGGCGCCCTCGGGCAACTGCAGAAAGGCGGAAAAAGGCGCCCTGTTGTGCTCGCTCAGGTGGCGATAGGCGGCCCAGGCATCGCCCTCGAAGGGGGCCTCGAAGCGCACCGTCAAATTAATTTGATAGCAGTCGCCGGCTGCCAGATAGGCCTGCACCCGCTCGAAGTTGGCCCCGTACTGGGCCTGGGACTGATTGGCCCGCCAGGGACCGGCCAGACGGAAGGACACCGCCGCCCGCTCCCGCCGTTGCCGCCACCAGTCCAGTCGAGCGGCGAGCGCCGCCTCGTCGCCCAGCACCAGCAGGTGGGCCAGCCGCTCCCGGGTATCGATAACCCAGGCCCAGTCGTAGATACCCACCGCCATGTCCGGGGTCGCCAGCTCGTTGACGGCAAGGCTCGGCAGCCGCTCCAGCCGCCGGCCCAGATCGTAGCCGAACAGCCCCAGGGCGCCGCCGGCGAAGGGCAGATGGCGAAACGCAACGGGCAGGCTCAGCTCGCCCAGCAGCCGCTGCTGCCACTCCTTCAGCAGGGCGAAGGGGGAAGCGGCCGAGACCTGGCTCCGGCCTTGATGATCGATCACCGTTTCCTCCCCCCGGGTGACCAGGGTAGCCAGGGGCGCGGCGCTGATGATATGGAAACGGCTGTCGGCCCGATGGGGGGCGGCCGACTCCAGCAACATGGCCCAGGGCAGATGGGCGACGGGAGAAAAGAAGTCATGCACCGAGCCGGAGAACGGCTGGCTGTGAATGTGCAAACGCGGTCCCATTAATGTAATCCACTCGACAGTTTTGGCATCCGGCTTGAGGCTCAGGCTGGCAGCCGGGGGGCGCTAAGCGTATCATAGCGGGGCTTATAACAACACAGAGCCAATGCCGATAACCCATGAGGAAGCCATGAGCATTATCAAGAAGCAGGACTTTATCGACTCCGTTGCCGACGCCCTACAGTACATCTCCTACTACCACCCGCTGGACTTCGTCCAGGCCCTGGAAAAAGCCTACCAGAAAGAGCAGAGCCAGGCCGCCAAGGACGCCATCGCCCAGATCCTGATCAACTCGCGCATGTCCGCCGAAGGCCACAGGCCCATCTGCCAGGACACCGGCATCGTCACCTGCTTCGTGAAAATAGGCATGCAGGTGCAGTGGGACAGCGACCTGACGGTACAGGAAATGGTGGACGAAGGGGTACGCCGCGCCTACAACAATCCCGATAATCCCCTGCGCGCCAGCATAGTGGCCGACCCGGCCGGTGCCCGCAAGAACACCAAGGACAACGCTCCCGCCGTGGTGCATATCGACATGGTGCCCGGCGATCACGTCGAGGTGGCCATCGCCGCCAAGGGCGGCGGCTCCGAGAACAAGTCCAAGATGGTGATGCTCAACCCCTCCGACGACATCGTCGAGTGGGTACTGAAAACCCTGCCCACCATGGGCGCCGGCTGGTGCCCGCCGGGCATGCTGGGCATCGGCATCGGCGGCACCGCCGAGAAGGCCGCGGTGCTGGCCAAGGAAGCCCTGATGGATCCGGTGGACATCCACGATCTGATCGAGCGCGGCGCCGAAACCACCGAGGAAAAACTGCGCCTGGAGATCTTCGACAAGGCCAACAAGCTCGGCATCGGCGCCCAGGGCCTGGGCGGCCTCACTACCGTGGTGGACATCAAGATCAAGTCCGCCCCCACCCACGCCGCCTCCAAGCCGGTGGTGATGATCCCCAACTGCGCCGCTACCCGCCACGTGCACTTCCACCTGGACGGCTCCGGCCCCGCCGAACTGACTCCGCCGAAACTGGAAGACTGGCCGGAAGTGACCTGGGAAGTGGGCGAAAACGTACGCCGGGTCAATCTGGACACCGTCACCCGCGACGATATCGCCCAGTGGAAGATGGGCGAGACCGTGCTGCTGTCCGGCAAACTGCTCACCGGCCGTGATGCCGCCCACAAGCGCATCCAGGACATGCTCAACAAGGGCGAGCAGCTGCCGGTCGACTTCAAGGATCGCTTCATCTACTACGTGGGCCCGGTCGATGCCATCGGCGACGAGGCCGTGGGCCCCGCCGGCCCCACCACCTCCACCCGCATGGACAAGTTCACCGACATGATGCTGGAGCAGACCGGCCTGATCGGCATGGTGGGCAAGGCCGAGCGCGGCCCCGCCACCGTCGAGTCCATCAAGCGCCATAAGGCGGTATACCTGATGGCCGTGGGCGGCGCCGCCTACCTGGTGGCCAAGGCGGTGAAAAAGGCCCGGGTGCTGGCGTTCGAGGATCTGGGGATGGAAGCCATCTACGAATTCGAGGTGGAAGACATGCCGGTGACGGTAGCGGTGGACGCCGAGGGCAACAACGCCCACGTGGCCGGCCCCGCCATCTGGCAGGCCAAAATCGAAGAGCTGGACGCCCAGCTGAAAGCCTGACGGCGGCGGCTGGAAGCTGGAAGCCAGATGTTATCAAAGCCCGGCACTGCCGGGCTTTTACATTTTTCCGGCATGGCCAGCAAGAAACTGGGGCCCCTCAGCACATGCGCGGGAGTGACCACAGAAAACGACGAGGGTTTGCCGGCAATCTGAAAGCCCGGCTAACCGGTCTCGAACCCCCGATGACCGCCCGGCGCCACCTCTTCCACTTCGATATCTTCGACCAGGGCACTGCTCGGCCCCACCTTCAGCCAGTCCACCAGCCGCTGCACCTGCCCGGCCTCCCCTTCGGCCAGCACCTCCACCCGACCGTCGGGCAGGTTGTGGGCATAGCCGCTGAGTCCCAGTTTCTCCGCCTCGCGCTGGGTGTAGAAGCGAAAGCCCACCCCCTGCACCACACCGCTGACCCGGATTTTTTTCGCCATCTCGCCCATGATTCGGCTCCTCGTTTGTGTTTTACCGCGCCGCACCCTAGAATTGTGGCCCCTTATTTTCAGCAGCTCCAGCCTATGACCGCAGCCATTACCCTTATCGCCGGACGGGAAAAGTCCCTCCTGCGCCGCCACCCCTGGGTGTTTTCCCGTGCCATCGACAAGGTACAGGGCCAGCCCAACGCCGGGGACACCGTCGACATCCTGAGCCACAACGGCCAGTGGCTGGGCCGGGGCTTCTACTCGCCCCAGTCCCAGATCCGCGCCCGGGTATGGACCTT
Organism: Zobellella iuensis; assembly: GCF_016746085.1. Lineage (GTDB taxonomy): Bacteria > Pseudomonadota > Gammaproteobacteria > Enterobacterales > Aeromonadaceae > Oceanimonas > Oceanimonas iuensis. Next base: position 203,020 of record NZ_JAERTZ010000018.1, on the reverse strand, counting down.
CGATCAAAGCGAAACCGTGGACCAGGCCTTTTTTCTGCGCCGGCTGCAACGCGCCAAGGAGGGCCGCCAACCGCTTATCGAGGAGCAGGGGCTCACCGGCTACCGCCTGTGCGCCGCCGAGTCCGACGGCCTGCCCGGGGTGACCATCGATGTCTACGGCGAGGTGGTGGTGTGCCAGTTGCTCAGCACCGGCGCCGAGCGCTGGCGCCCGGCCATCGTCGAGGCACTCAAGCAGCTCTATCCGGGCGCCTGCATCTACGAGCGTTCCGACGTGGCGGTGCGCAAGAAGGAGGGCCTGAAGGAGCGCAAGGGCCTGCTGGCGGGCCAGTTGCCGCCCCAGCCCGTGGTGATCGAGGAAAACAACGGGGTGCGCATCCTGGTGGACGTGGAACACGGCCACAAGACCGGCTTTTATCTGGATCAGCGCGACAACCGCCGTATCGCCGGCCGCTACTGCAAGGGCAAGCGGGTACTGAACTGCTTCAGCTACACCGGCACCTTCGGCGTCTATGCCCTGAAGGGCGGCGCCGATGAGGTGATCAACGCCGACGTGTCCGAGTCGGCCCTGGCGCTTGCCCGCCAGAATGCCGAGCTGAACGGCCTGGACCTGAGCCGGGCCCGCTTCGAGCAGGCGGACGTGTTCAAGCTGCTGCGCGACTACCGGGAGCAGGGCCAGCGCTTCGACGTCATCGTGCTGGACCCGCCCAAGTTCGCCGAGAGCAAGGCCCAGCTCAACGGCGCCTGCCGCGGCTACAAGGACATCAATATGCTGGCGTTCCAGCTGCTCAACCCGGGCGGCGTGCTGCTGACCTTCTCCTGCTCCGGACTGATGACCTCGGATCTGTTCCAGAAGATAGTGGCGGACGCCGCCCTCGACGCCGGCCGCGACGCCCAGATCCTGGAGCGGCTCAACCAGGCCGCCGACCACCCCATCGGCACCGCCTATCCGGAAGGCCACTACCTCAAGGGGCTGGTGGTCCGCGCCTGGTAACGGCCAGGGGCCGCTTCCGGCCCCTCAGACTGCCGACAAATCTTCAGGCTGGCTGACGATCCCATCTACCGCCGCCACCTGGCCGAGAAGGAAGCCCGGGTGGTCAAGCGCGGCAACGCCGAAGAGCTGGCTGGCTGGCCCGCCGGCACCAGCTCGATACTTCGCCCACCCATTCATTATGTTAAAAACGGAAACACCGCATGCTTGAACGAATCACCCTGCCGGTTACCTCCTTCGCCCAGAACTGCAGCCTGATCTGGTGCAGCCAAAGCCGCAAGGCCGCCCTCATCGACCCCGGCGGCGAGACCGAGCGGCTGCTGGCGGCGGTGGCGGAGCGCGGCCTCGAGCTGGACAGCATACTGCTCACCCACGGCCACCTGGATCATGTGGGCGCCACCGGCGAGCTGAAGGAAAAAACCGGGGTGCCCATCATCGGCCCCGAGCGGGAAGACGCCTTCTGGATTGAGGCCCTGGCGCAACAGGCGCAGATGTTCGGCTTTCCCCCGGTCAAGGGCTTTGCGCCCGACCGCTGGCTCGAGCAGGGCGACAGCGTCAGCATCGGCGAGGAGACCCTGGAGGTGTATCACTGCCCCGGTCACACTCCGGGCCATGTGGTGCTGCTGCACCGGGCGCAGCGGCTGGTCTTCGTGGGCGACGTGCTGTTTCACGGCAGCATCGGCCGCACCGACTTTCCCAGGGGCAACCACCTGCAGCTGATCGACAGCATACTGCACACCCTGCTGCCGCTCGGCGACGACATCACCTTCGTGCCCGGCCACGGCCCGGAGGGCACCCTGGGCGAAGAGCGGCTGCACAACCCCTTCCTGCGCTGAGCGTCGCCTTCTGCCACACTGAGGGCAGGAGGTGTCCCATGGTCAAACCCAAGCAGGGGCCGCGCAACCCGCCGGCCCCCCATCATCCCCCCAGAAAACCGGTACCGCCGCGCCGCCCCGGGCCGTCCCGGCCATAGGCCCTATCCCGCCAGATGCTCGCTAAAGAACGCCAGGGTGCGGGACCAGGCCAGCTCCGCCGCCTCGGGGTGGTAGCGGGGGGTGGAGTCGTTGTGGAAGCCGTGCTGGGTACCCGGATACTGATAAGCCTGGTAGCTCACCCCGTGGCGTTGCAGGGCGGCTTCATACTCCGGCCAGGCGGCGTTGATGCGCTCATCATCCTCGGCCATCTGCACCAGCAGGGCGGCCCGGATGTCGGCCACCTTGTCCAGCGCCGGCGGCATGCCGTAGAAGGGCACGGCGGCATCGACCCGTTCCGGCAATTCGGCGGCCAGCTTGTTGGCGATAAAGCCGCCGAAGCAGAAGCCCACCACCCCGAGTTTGCCGTTGCCCCCCTCCAGCGGTTGCAAGAAGCGGGCGGCGGCGGCGAAGTCGGCGGCAATCTTGTCGCCGTCCAGTTGCTGCTGCAGGGTCCGGCCGTCATCGTCGTTGCCCGGATAGCCGCCCAGCGGGAAGAGCGCATCGGGCGCGAAGGCGATAAAGCCGGCCTTGGCCAGGCGCCGGGCCACGTCCTCGACATAGGGGTTGAGGCCGCGATTCTCATGCACCACCAGCACCAGGCCGGGCGGGGACGAAGGATTGCGGGGCTGCACCAGGTAGCCCCGGCCCTTGCCGTGGCCTTCGGGCGCGTCGAATTCCCGGTAGCTGGCCAGGATATCCGGATCGGTGAAGGACACCTGCTGGGCCCGGGCATAGTCGGGCCTGAGGGCCGCGAACAGCGCGGCGGCGCTCATGCCGCCCACCGCCAGCCGGCCCAGGCCGGCCATAAACTGGCGCCGGTCGATCAGCCCATGGGCGTATTTATCGTAGAGGTCGAAGGCCGGCTTGGGGATGGCGGCGGGGTCGGGTTTGCGCATGACGAAGACTCCTGTCTGTATGGCTACCCGGCCAGTATAGCAAAGGCTGGGTGGACTCAATCGTCCCAGTCGTCGTCATCCTCGTCCCTGGCCGGCTCGTCGCGGGCCGAGATGGCCACCACCGGCGCCAGTACCGCTATGGCTTCCAGCAACTTGCGCCTGGGCTGCCAGTTGCCGACGAAGCCGAAGCGGTAGCGATGGTCGTCAAGCTTGAAACGCTCCTCCACCTGGGCACCCAGGGCGTCGTTGATTTGCGCCAGTTCCTGCTCGTTGAGGGACAGGTCCAGGGTAAAGGCGATGACGGCGCCGTCGTGGCCGGGCAGCTTGCCCCGGTTCACCGCCTGCACCCGCTCCCGGGGCAGCGCCATGGCGACCTTACCGACGCCGTTGACGATATAGAGCCGCTCGGCGTCGAAAGCCAGGTTGATCAGCCGCTGCCGGCTCCAGCTCGGCGGCCACAGGCTCATCAGCAGCACCACGCCGCCGAAAATCACCCCCACCCAGTGGATCAGGCCGAAGCCGTCCTGGCCGTCCCACAGGGCCAGGGTCACCGCGGCCAGGCTGGCCAGCAGCACCAGGCCGTGGGTGAGGTAAAAGCGCACCGCGGGCGGGCACAGCACGAACTCCAGGGGGCGCTCGAGCACCTGTTGCAGGGGTAATCGCTGCACTGTCATCATCTTGTTCCGTCGTTCTAAAGGATGACAACCCTAGCAAAAAAAGCGCCGGCCATAAATAATGGCCCATACCGCAGAGGAGGAAATACGCAGATGGTGAAATGGTGCTGGCTCTTGTTGTTGTTGCCGGGCGCGCTCTGGGCCCAGGCCATCGGCGGCTATTCCGCCGGCTGTCAGATGAATGCCCAGGCCCTGCCCGGCAGCGGCCCCGGATTTTATGTGATCCGAAGCGAACGCCAGCGCTACTACGGCCAACCGCAGATGATCCACTACCTGCAGGATCTGGGACTCAGGGTCAGCCAGGCCGGGCTGCCGCCCATGCTGGTGGGGGACATCGCCATGCAACGGGGCGGGCCCTTCGCCTATGGCCACCGCAGCCACCAGACCGGACTGGACGCGGACATCTGGCTGCGCAGCCCGCCGGACAATCCCCTGCCCCGGCAACTGGAAACCATAGCAGCGGTGGACATGGTCGATCACCGCCACTATGTGCTGACCGCCGATTTTCAGGATAAGCAGCGCCAGTTAATCGCCCTGGCGGCCCAGGATCACCGGGTAGACCGCATCTTCGTACACCCGCTGATCAAGCAGGCCATGTGCCGGTCCTATGGCGAATCCCCCTGGCTTCGCAAGATCCGGCCCTGGTTCGGCCATTCCAGCCATTTCCATGTCCGCCTGAGCTGCCCCCGGGGCCAGGCCCACTGCCAGCCCCAGGCGCCGGTACCGGCCGGTACCGGTTGCGGCGCCGAGCTGGCCGGCTGGATCAACGACAGGGCCGGCGAGATCACCGCCGGCCCGCGCGCGCCCTGGCGGCCCGTCCTGCCCAAGGCCTGCGTGGGCTGGGTCAAGCCCTGAAGCCCCGCACCAGCCGTTCCAGCCCGGCATTGGCCTCGTCCAGGGTCCGGGAGACGGCGATGTTGTGCCTGTCCCGGGCCACCAGGGTGGTCACCATGTCGCGGATGCTGATCATGTTTGCATCTATCTGGCGTGACACCGTTCGCTGCTGCCCTGCGGCACCGGCGATCTGGTCGGTCAGGCCATGGATGCGGTCCACCGCCGACGCCATCTGATCCAGGCTCAGGGTCACCGCTTCGGTATGGGCGGCGGTGGCATCGCAGCTTTCCCGGGTGCAGGCCATGGCCGCCACCACCGCCTCCACCCCGCCGGTCAGTCGCGCCAGCCGGGCGCCAATCTCGCCGGTGCTGCTCTGGGTCCGAGCCGCCAGGGCCCGCACTTCGTCCGCCACCACGGCAAATCCCCGCCCCTGCTCGCCGGCCCGGGCCGCTTCGATGGCCGCATTCAGCGCCAGCAGGTTGGTCTGCTCGGCAATACCGGCGATGCTGTCGAGGATGGGAGTGATCTGCTGTACCGCCCCGCGCATCTGCGCCACCTGCCCGGAGGTACCCTCGACATTGCCCAGCAAGGCGGCCACCGCCGTGGACGCCTGTTGTACCAGGGCCCGGGAGGCCTGCGCCTGCTGATTCACTTCGCGGATGAAACTGGCGGTATCCTGGGCGCTGCCCGCCACCTCGTCGGCACTGGCGCTCATCTGGTTGATGGCGGTCACCACCTGCTCCGTTTCCCGGGCGTGGGATTCGAGTACCTCGCCGTTGAGCCGGGCGCCGTCGTTCAATTGCTGCAGGGCCTGGCGGATATCGCCACTGGCTTCGGCGATGCGACCGATCATCCGCTGCAGCGTGAGCATGAAACGGTTGATCGACTCGCCGATGTCGTCGATTTCATCCCCCCGGCCGATGGCCAGGCGCCGGGTCAGATCCGCCTCGCCGGCACAGAGCCGGTCGATGCTGGCTTTCAGCGCCACCAAGCGGGCCATCAACCGGTGCAGGACCAGCCCCGCCAACAGCAGCAACAGCAGCAGGGCCGGGATCTGCAAGCCCAGCAGCAGGCGGAACAGGGCATGGCTCTGTTGCTGCAGCAGCGCCGAGGGCAGGCTGGCCGCCATCAGCCAGGGCGTGCCGGCGATGGGCTCGAGCAGCAGGGTCAGGGCTTCCCCTTCCCTCCCACGGTATTCCAGCCGTTCGGACCCCGTGCGGAACAGCGCATTCCCCAGCGCCGCCAGTTGGCGGGTAACATCGGCACGCCCCGCCTGCTCGGCCACCGAGCTCAGCACCACCTCTTCCCCTATGGCCGAGGTATTGCTCACCAGGGTACCGTCCCGCTCCAGGATCAGCACCTGGCCGCCGATGCGCGCCTCGCTGCGGCGCACCAGTTCATTGAAAAAGCCCAGGGTCACGTCCAGGGTGGCCACCCCGTAGAGGGCACCGTCCCGGTAGATGCCCATGGCGCAGTTGGTGCGCGGCTCGGCGCTGGCGCCGTCCCGGTAGGCCTTGGCCCAGGCGCACTGCCCCCGGGGCGCCTCGCGCCCGTTCCGGTACCAGGGCTGCTGGTAATAGGCGGGCGCCTCGGCGGAGTTCCAGTAATGGTTGACGATAAGCCCGCCCGCCTCATCGCGATGATAAAAGCTGCTGTGCCTGTCCCGATCCTGCGTCCTCGCCCGGGGCAGGGGCCAGATGCCGCCGCCGAACACCTTGGGCTCACCGTACTGATCGAGCAGGCTCGGTAGCTGGGCATCGATCTGGTCGCTGGCAAGCGCAGGCACCAACTGGGTAATGGCCCGCTGCTGGGCCTGTACCTGGGCCAGCTCCCGTTGTATTTCCTCCCCAATCTGTACCAGTTCGTGGCGGATCAGTTCGCTTTCCATCGCCATCAGCCTGGGGGTAAGCAGCCAGCGCAGGCCGGCGATGGTCAGCAGCAGTACCCCGGCCATAGACAGCAGGAGCAGCAGGTTGTAACGGCTTTTAAGCCTGAGCGGCATAACGGCCTCCTTGTCGTTGTACTAAAAAAGGCCGGGCATCCGCCCGGCCAAAGGTCGCCTTCCCCCGCCGGCAACGGCGAAACCAGGCCCAAACGATCATATTCGAGCATAAAAATACATTCCCACCCGTAAAAGACAAGCAAAAACTGGCGGCCATTTATCTCGGTTCAAGCCTGAATGCGACGACAACCACCCCGTAAACGACCAGAGCAGGCGAAAACCGGGCGCCAAATGCGCATATTTCGGCGCATTAGCAGTACACCCTAAGTGGTAGCCATGTGTTACAACGAAGGTGAAAGGTCAAAAATAAGTGATCAAGAACACAAATTCACTAACATGTTATTTTCGAATACGAACAAATAACCCAGAATCAGGGCTACAGGATGACTGTACACACACAATGGAGTAGGAAATGTCTATCAAACGACCAAACACCCTGTTCGGGGAATGCATCGCGGAATTTATCGGCACCGGCTTGCTGATCTTCTTCGGCGCGGGCTGCGTAGCGGCCCTGGTAGTCGCCAATGCCAGTTTTGGCCTCTGGGAAATCAGCATCAGCTGGGGCGTGGGCGTGGCCATCGCCATCTATGTGGCGGGCGGGGTGTCGGGCGCCCATATCAACCCGGCGGTCACCCTGGCGCTCACCCTGTTCCGGGGCTTCGACAAGCGCAAGGTACTGCCCTATATCCTGGCACAGCTGGCGGGCGCCTTCTCGGCCGCCGCCCTGGTCTACAGCCTGTACCAACCACTCTTTATCGAGTGGGAGCAAGCGGCGGGCGTGCTCAGGGGCAGCGAGGAGAGCCTGGCCCTGGCCGGTATTTTTTCCACCTATCCGCACAGCCTGCTGTCTAATGGACATGCCTTTATGGTGGAGCTGACCGTTACCGCGGTGCTGATGATGGCCATACTGGCGCTGACCGACGACCGCAACGGCGGCCCCAAGGGCATGGCCGCCGCGCTGTTGATCGGCCTGCTGATCGCGGTGATCGGGGCCGCCACCGGCCCGCTCACCGGCTTCGCCATGAACCCGGCACGGGATTTCGGACCCAAGCTGTTTACCTGGCTGGCGGGCTGGGGAGAGCTGTCCTTTACCGGCGGGCGCGACAACCCCTATTTCTGGGTTCCCATTCTCGGCCCCATCGCGGGTGCCTGCCTGGGAGCCTGGCTGTACGATAATGCCATCGCCCGCTTCCTGCCCGCGGCCGAAGCCGCCGCCGAGCAAGCGCCTTCATCTTCACAACAGGAACAACGGGCCTCGGCCTGAATACCGACCCGACAAGGAGGACACATAATGTCACAAGCCAAACAGTACGTGGTTGCACTGGATCAGGGGACCACCTCGTCCCGCGCCATCATCTTCGACGAAAATGCCGCCATCCAGGGGGTGGCCCAGCGGGAATTCGGCCAGATCTACCCCCAGGCCGGCTGGGTCGAGCACGATCCCATGGAGATCTGGGCCAGCCAGCGCTCCACCCTGACCGAGGTGCTGGCCAAGACCGGCATCAGCCCGGACCAGATCGCCGCCATCGGCATCACCAACCAGCGGGAAACCACGGTAGTGTGGGAAAAGAGCACCGGCAAACCGGTCTATAACGCCATCGTCTGGCAGTGCCGCCGCACCGCCGACATCTGCGAGCAACTGAAGGCACGCGGCCTGACCGACTATATCCGCGACAACACCGGCCTGGTGCTGGATGCCTACTTCTCCGGCACCAAGCTCAAGTGGATACTGGACAACGTCGAGGGAGCCCGGGAGAAGGCCAATAACGGCGAGCTGCTGTTCGGCACCATAGACACCTGGCTTATCTGGAAACTGACCGACGGCCGGGTGCACGTCACCGACTACACCAATGCCTCCCGTACCATGCTGTTCAATATCAACAGCCTGGAATGGGATCAGAAGCTGCTGGATGAAATGGGCATCCCCGCCTCCATGCTGCCCGAGGTGCGCCCCTCCAGCGAGGTGTACGGCAAGACCAACATCGGCGGCAAGGGCGGCACCCGCATTCCCATCGCCGGCATCGCCGGCGACCAGCAGGCGGCCCTGTTCGGCCAGCTGTGCTTCACCAAGGGCATGGCCAAGAACACCTACGGCACCGGCTGCTTCCTGCTGATGAACACCGGCGAGCAGAAGGTCAGCTCCAGCCACGGCCTGCTCACCACCCTGGCGGTGGGCGCCAAGGGCGAGGTCAACTACGCGCTGGAAGGCTCGGTATTTATGGGCGGCGCCACCATCCAGTGGCTGCGGGACGAGCTGGGCCTTATTCGCGAGGCGGACGACACCGGCTACTTCGCCGAGAAGGTGAAGGACAGCAACGGCGTCTACCTGGTGCCGGCCTTCGTCGGCCTGGGCGCCCCCTACTGGGACCCTTACGCCCGCGGCACCCTGGTGGGCCTGACCCGGGGCGTGAACCGCAACCACATCATCCGGGCGGCGCTGGAAGCGGTGGCCTACCAGAGCCGGGACGTGCTGGAGGCCATGCAGGAAGATTCCGGCCTCAAGCTGGCCGCGCTCAAGGTGGACGGCGGCGCCGTGGCCAACGACTTCCTGATGCAGTTCCAGTCCGATATCACCAACGCCAGGGTGGTGCGCCCCCGGCAGACCGAGACCACCGCCATGGGCGCGGCCTTCCTCGCCGGCCTGGCGGTGGGTATCTGGCAGAGCACCGATGAACTGGCCGACAAGTTCGCGGTCGACAAGGAATTCAAGCCGCAGATGGACAAGGACACCCGCGCCACCCTGTACCGGGGCTGGCAGAAGGCGGTGGCCCGCTCCCTGGACTGGGCCGAGCACTGAGCGAAAGCGAAAATACCAAGGGCGCCGTAAGGCGCCCTTCTGCTTTGAACCACTCGCTCAATCGGCGATATGGCAGGCCACCTGGTGCTCTTCCATGATCTTCTGCAGCGCCGCGGGGGGAGCCGCATCGGTGAACAGCGCCGTGATCTGGCTGATATGGCCCAGGTTGACCATGGCGTTGCGGCCGAACTTGCTGTGGTCGGCGGCCAGGAACACCTGCCGGCTGTTGTTGATGATGGCCTGGGCGATGCGCACCTCATGGTAGTCGAACTCGAGCAGGGAGCCGTCGGTATCTATGCCGGAAATACCGATGATGCCGTAATCGGTACGAAACTGCTGCACGAAGTCCCGGGTCGCCTCGCCGACGATGCCGCCGTCCCGGTTGCGCACCTCGCCGCCGGCGATGATCACGGTAAAGTCCTCCTTCTGGCTGAGGATGCTGGCCACGTGGATGTTGTTGGTGATCACCCTGAGTTCCTGGTGATCGAGCAGCGCCCTGGCCACCGCTTCGGTGGTGGTGCCGATGTCGATGAACAGGGAAGCCCCATCGGGAATTTCGGCGGCGATGGCCCGGCCTATGCCGTCCTTCTCCTTGGCATACATCACCTTGCGGGAATCGTAGGCGGCGTTGACCGTGCTCGACATCAGCGAAGCCCCGCCATGATGGCGGCGAATGCGGTTGTGCTCGGCCAGATCATTCAGATCCCGGCGAATGGTTTGCGGGCTCACGTCAAACTGGGCAACCAGATCCTCGGTGCTGGCAAAGCCTTTCTGCTTGAGCAACTCCAGGATCTGTTGATGACGCAGGGTTTGCTTCACGCGGTAACTCCCTGTAATGGAAACGACTTCATCGCCCGATTGTACTCGTTCAATGCCCAAATGCACAGCAGGCGGCGCCCCGGCGCCGGGCAGGCCCGCTCCGGTATCCACCGGGGAGCGGGAAATGGAGGAGATTACGAGAAAAGAGGCGGCGGTGGGCACAGCCGCTCAGAGACAGCGCCGCAGGATGTCGCCAAGCTCGGCCTCGGTCAGCACCAGGGGATTGGTCTGCATGCTGTTGCCGCCACTCATCGCCACCACCCGGGGGATATCGGCGGCGGCCATGCCGTAGTCGGCGAGTCGGGGCAGGCGGCAGGCGCGGGTCCAGCCCTGCAGGAGCCCGGCCAGATCCTCGGCCCCGGCCCCGTCGTCACCGCTCAGCCAGCGCGCCACCCGGGCATACTTGTCCAGGGCCGGGCTCAGGGGCGCTCGTTCGCGCAGGGCGGCGATGTTCGCGCGGGTGGTGTCGGCCAGCAGGATGCCGCACACCATGCCGTGGGGCACGGGGAAACAGGCCCCGAGCGGCGAGGCCATGCCGTGCACCGCCCCCAGTCCGGCCTGGGCCAGGCAGATCCCCGACAGCATGGCCGCATAACTCAGCGCCGAATAATCCCGCACCGGCTGACCGGCTCCCGGCGCGAAGCCGGCGGCAAAGGCGCGGATGCCGTCTTCCGCCAGGGCGTCGGTGAAGCGGCTGGCGCGGGTCGAGGTATAGGCTTCCAGCAACTGGGTAAAGGCATCCATGGCGTTGGCCAGCAGCACCGGCTGCGGACAGCTTAGCAGCAGTTCGGGATCGACCAGGGCCAGGCGCGCCAGCAGCGCCTCGTCGCGGAAGGACTTCTTGAACCGACCCGGCCGAGTGATCACCGCGTTTTTGGTCATCTCGCTGCCGGTGCCGGCGGTGGTGGGCACCGCGATAAAGGGCACCGCCGGGCCCAGGTAAGGCAGCTCAGGCCCTACCCCTTCCAGGTGATCGCACACCGGGGTGCCGGTTCTGAGCAGGCCGGCGATGGCCTTGGCCGCGTCCAGGGCGCTGCCGCCGCCGACCCCCACCACCACGGCTATCTCTTCCTTTCCGAAGCGGGCCACCGCCTCGTCCACCATCTCCGGGGTGGGCTCACCCCCGATGGCGACCCTGAACCAGGTGATCCGCCGGGCCTCCAGCTCGGCCTGCAACCATCGATAGTGCTCGCCGCCCGCGAAGGAGCCGGCGCCGGTCACCAGCAGCATGCGCGAGCCGAAGGTTTCGATTTCGCTCACCAGTTGATAGAAGAGACCCGGACCAAACCGGATCCGGGGCAGGGCCGAAAGGCTGAAGGGGGCAATCAGTGTCGTTTCCATCGCGAGATGACTCTCCATAACAAGGTACGCCGGGGCAGCCCAAGATAGCAGAAGCATCACCATACGAACATTACGACCCGGCAAAAATGCGCGCTTTAGTTAAAAAAAATACAAAATGTACTAAAATGTTGCTTGATGTTTGTTTTGCGGTTGGTTATTTTCTTTTTCGAAGATTATAATCCAACTATGGTGACTGACTATGACCCCCACCCCCCAGGCACAGGGACGCCACGCTCCGGTGTTGGCTTCCCTTAAGGAGAAGAGAAGCATGACAGCTGAGCACACCATTCATGATCTGATGGTTATCGGTGGCGGCGTCAACGGCACCGGCATCGCCATGGACGCCGCCGGCCGGGGGCTGAGCGTGGTGCTGTGTGAAATGAACGACCTGGCCTCGGCCACCTCCTCCAACAGCAGCAAGCTGATCCACGGCGGCCTGCGCTACCTGGAGCATTACGAGTTCCGCCTGGTGAAGGAAGCCCTGGCCGAGCGGGAGTCGCTGCTGCGCAACGCCCCCCACATCATGTGGCCGCTGCGCTTTCGCCTGCCCCACCGCCCGCACCTGCGCCCGGCCTGGATGATCCGCATCGGCCTCTTCCTCTACGATCACCTGGCCAAGCGGGAGCTGCTGCCCGGCTCCAACGGCCTGCGCTTCGGTGCCGACAGCCCCCTGGTGAGCGACATCACCCAAGGCTTCGAGTATTCCGATGGCTGGGTGGACGATGCCCGCCTGGTGGTGCTCTGTGCCATGGCCGCCCGCCAGAACGGCGCCGACATCAAAACCCGCACCCGCTGCGTCAAGGCCGAGCGCCGGGATGGCCTCTGGCAGGTCACCCTGCAGGATACCGACACCGGCCGGCAGCAGCTTTACCGTTGCCGCGCCCTGGTGAACGCCGCCGGCCCCTGGGCCAGCAAGTTGTTCGACGACGCCATGACCCTCAAGGCGCCCAAGCAGATCCGCCTGGTCAAGGGCAGCCATATCATAGTGCCGAAACTGCACGACGAGCCCGAAGCCTATATCCTGCAGAACGAAGACAACCGCATCGTGTTCGTGATCCCCTACGAGGACAACTTCTCCCTGATCGGCACCACCGACGTGGACTATGACGGAAACCCCTCCGACGCCCGCATCAGTGATGAAGAAGTGGAGTACCTCTGCGCCGTGGTCAACGCCCATTTCAGGCACAAGATAAGCCCGGCGGACGTGGTGTGGACCTACTCGGGCGTACGCCCGCTGATGGATGACGAGCATGGCGCAGCCCAGAAGGCCTCCCGGGATTACAGCTTCGAGGTGGATGCGCCCGAAGGCGAGGCGCCGCTGTTGTCGGTGTTCGGCGGCAAGATCACCACCTACCGCAAGCTGGCGGAAGCCGCCACCAACGCCATCTGCCGCTTCTTCCCCCAGGCCAGGGGGCCCTGGACCAAGGCGGCGGCGCTGCCCGGCGGCAATTTCGAGCACCACGACAGCCTGGCGGCCACCCTCGGGCAGCAGTTCCCCTGGTTGCCCGAGGCCATGATCAAGCGCTTTGTGCGTAGCTACGGCAACCTCTGCCACCATTTCCTGGAAGGCCGCCACGGCCTGGCCGAGCTGGGCGAGAGCTTCGGCGCCGCCCTGACCCAGGCGGAAGTGGACTACCTGATGGAGCACGAATGGGCCAGGACGGTGGAAGACATCATCTGGCGTCGTACCAAGCTGGGGCTGTACTTAACGGAGGCTGAACAGAGCCGGCTGCACCAGTACCTGCAGTCCAAACTGGGAATGGAGCAAAACAGATTGGCCGGTTGACGGCCAACCCTGCAGCACTAGGGGCGCCGGCTTTCGAGCAGGCGCTCTGTTTCCTCCACCGGCAGCGGTTGGTAAAAATAGTAGCCCTGCACCGTCAGGGAACCAAAGTCCGCCAGCAGGGCCAGCTGGTCCTCCTGCTCCACCCCTTCCACCACCAGGCTCAGCGACAGCTGATGCGCCAGGCCCACTATGGTCTTGAGCAGAATATAGGCCCGCTCGCTCTGGCTGGCCTCCACCATGAAACTGCGATCGATTTTCAGTTCATCCAACGGAAAGCGGTGCAGGCAGGACAGGGCCGAATAACCGGTACCGAAGTCGTCCAGGGAAATACGAAAGCCCAACTGGCGCAGCCGCCCCAGCATGGCCACGCAGGACTCCGTGTTGGCCATCATGGTGGTTTCGGTCACCTCCAGTTTCAGCTGCTCGGGCCGGATACCGGCACGGACGACACAGTCTTGCAGCCAGTCGGCAAAATCGGGCTGGCTGAATTGCTGGGCCCCGAGGTTGACCGACACCACCGGCAGTCCGGGATGTCGTGCCTGCCAGGCCGCCACCTGTTCGCAGACCCGCTCGATCACCCAGCGGTCCAACCGCACCGACAGGCCGCTCTGCTCCGCCACCGGAATAAATTCCGCCGGGGAAACGGGGCCGAGCACGGGATGCCGCCAGCGCAGCAAGGTTTCCAGTCCGCACAGGGCACCGCTTTGCGGGCAGATCTGGGGCTGAAAATGCAGGCTCAGCCCCTCGCTGTCTCCGCTGTTCAGCAGGTGACTGAGGCGATGCTCTATGGCCAGCTCCCTGTGGTGCAGCTGGTGCTGGCGCAGATCCACGAACTGGAAACGGTTGCGCCCTTCCCGCTTGGCCATGGCATGGGCATATTCCGCCGCCTGCAGCAGGCTTTCCTTGTCCTTGGCATCGCGTGGAAACACCGCGATGCCGATGCTGGGTTGCAGGCTGACGATATTCTGATCCGCCAGCACTATGGGTTGCCCCAGCAGGCCCAGCAGCTTGTCGGCCAGCTGCGCCATGGTGGCATCTTCCGCCTTGCTGTGGCGCAGCACCGCGAAGATGTCGCCCTGCAGCCGCACCAGGGTGTCGGCCTCGTCGATGGCCGCCTGCAGGGTGCGGGCCTGCTGGCGCAGCACGTCGTCGCCCCAGGTCAGCCCCAGCTGTTCGTTGACCGGTTTCAGCCGGCCGATATCGAGCACCATAAGCCCGACCCGGATCTTGTTGCGCTGGGCTTCGGCCAGAGCCTGATCCAGCCGGCTGGTGAGCAGTTGCCGGTTGCCCAGCTGGGTCAGCGGATCCTTGAAGGTAAAGAGGGTGCGTTCGTTCTGGGTGGTTTTGAGGGCGGTCAGATCATGGCCGATGGCCACCCTGTGGGTGACCCGGCCCTGGTCGTCGGTCAGGGTATTGATGCTGAGCCACTGCAGGTAGACCTCGCCGGACTTGCGGCGGTTCCACACCTGGCCGCTCCAGTGGCCGGTTAGCAGCAGTTGCTGCCACATGCGCTGGTAAAACTCGGGGGAGTGCCGGGCCGACTGCACCAGCCTGGGGGTTTGGCCGACGGCCTCCTCCGCGCTGAAGCCGGTGATCTGGCTAAAGGCGGCGTTGACCCGCTCGATCACGCCCTCGGCATCCGTGACCATGATGGACTCCACCGCATGGTCGAACACATGCTGCAGCAGCTGGCTCTTGAAGTGGACCCTGTGCTCAAGGAAATGCAGCTCGCCGGCCGGCAATGGCCGCTTCTCCAGGTAACTGATGGTATTTTGCACGGCTCGGGTATCCTTACCTGATGCGCTATTTTGTTGATTATGTGCAACAATAACCAAGTGTGAACAAAAGGTAAAACAATTGTTGAAGGGCTATCGTTCTTCTTTGAGCTGGATCATGCCGGTCACACCCGCAGCAGGTGAAACACGCCACCAGGGCGCCGGGGCGCCCTGGTGATGATGGCTCAGCGGATCACTTCACGCCGGTTGAAGGTGCTGTCGTTGGCTCGTCGGCGCAGTTTCTTCACGATATCCAGGCGGGCCTCGGGTGCGGCCAGTTCGCCATCGCGATAGGGCTGCAGCCAGGATGCGAGTCCCTCAAGCCTGACTCTGATATCACTGACTTCCCGGCCATAGGGGACCACGGAGACATCGCTCTCCTTAGCCTCAAGCACCAGTCCGGGATCGAGCACAGGACGGTAGTCCACCGATACGCCAACCAGGCTGTAGCGGGTGATTCTGTCCTCTGTGACCTTGCCGCCCAAGTCAAGATAATGGAGAAGGCTGGCCATCCTACCAGTCTCATTGATACCCAGCTCGGTATCCATAAGGGTCAGATAGCCATAGCGCAGCCGCTCACCCGCGTCGGTCAACGACACGTCATCAGTGGTGCCTTCGGTCAAATCGTGGTCCTCACTTTTGAATCGCAGCGGCACATCCAGCCCGGTTTCGGCGAAGGGCTCCCCTTTGACGAATGTCAGTTCCCGATTTATCACTGCCAACTCATGCCGCCCCTGCGCGCTGTTGGCCAGCTCAAGCTCAAGCCCGTTGTATTCATGGAGCGCATCGAGCCATACGCGGCTGTGCTTCAACAGTCCCTTGGCAAACTCCCCCCTATAGCTGTGCAGGGGCTGCTGCTTGGTATTCAGCCCCTGAATGATAAACCCAGGGGGTTCATCAAATGATACTGCGTTGCCCGCATATACAACGCCATCCGCCAGGCTACCAGAACGTTTCTCGACGACCAGCAGACTTGCAGGCACGGTGCGACCTATGGTGTTTTTATCACCGGATGTTTGGAGCGGAGTATCGCCCTGCGGGATATAGCCGGCGGTCCAGTCTTTTACCCGTAGCGACGCCACACCCACAATATCCGGCTGGGCATCTTGTTCACCGGCTTTCAGCCCCTGGCTGTAGCTATAGGTGATATCGCCATTCTTAACGGAGAACTCGATCAGGCTATTATCCTGTATCTTGCCGAGCAGCCAGTTGGACAAGGTTATTTCATCACCCTTTATATCCAGTGCGGACACCCGGAAGGGAGCCGGATCACCCACTTTCGCCAGCGGCTCGCAGCTCTGGGCATGCTCGCCATAGATAAAATGCCCCTGATCATCCAGGCACTCTTTGGGATCATTCACGTGCCATGCTTTGGGCACAAAGGCCACTTGTTCCTGCCGGGTATTACCAGTCTCTGTTTCCTTCACCGTCAGGGTAATCAACTCGGCTTCGGGGTAGCTCAATGTGACCCCATTAGTTGGCAATGTAAGGAGCTGTGACTGGCCAGGTTGCAAGGTAGCAACACCGCCGGGCCAGCGTATTGCCAAGGAGTGGCTGTGCTGGCTGGCGGTGCTGAAGTTCAAGGTCAGCTCGGCCTGCCCCGCCGTAGCCGAGCAAGCATTAGTAGCCATGCTGACACGGGCTTCGCCACCCGCATAGGCGGTATCGGCAGCAAAGTTGAAACCACTACCGCTACCGGAAGAACTCTTGCCATTCACCGTACAGGTACGCTGGCCATCAACGTAGCAGACCAAGCCAGAAGCGGGTTTAGGTGATAAATTTCCGCCATTACCATTCGCCTGATAGCCCAGAGTAAAGCGATAGTTCAGGCTCTGTGCCGTCTTGGCAATGCTCTGTTGGGCAAGGCCGACAAAGTTATTGAAGTTGGCAATATTACGCGGTGGACGGTCCTGGTTTTGTACATGGATGGTTGCTTTTTTGTCGTAAAGCACCGAGCAGCTTGCATCGCCACAAGCCTTCGCGGTGAGCAGCGCATTACAGCTGTTAAAATGCAGCTCATAGTGGTGAATCGAGCCTGCCAGGTCATTTTTCTCTACCGCATCATCGCCGGCAATGACCGTGTTATTGTTCATCGTGAGGCTGTACACATTCACTCGACCTCTTACTTCTGCATCACCCGTAAGATGAACGACACCGGCGGCGGAGTAAATAAACCCATTAAAAAGCGCATTATTATTTATGGATGAGTAACCGTTTTCATTGTAAGACACCATCAACAATGATCGTGAAGACGCTTCCGGATTTACTTCCGCATCCCCGGTTATACCAAAACGATCCTTGACAAATATGGTAACGGGTCCATTGATGACCAACTCAGCATTGTTGTTCATACTGAATGAACCGAACCAGTATACCCCTTCATTCAAAACTAAGCGGCCCCCGCTATTGACGGTGACCTGGTCAGCCTTAAAGGGGCTCACCTCCACCTCACAGTTCTGCACTTCCAGGCCGCTAAAATTGGTTGAACTCAAACGGCTTGACTGGGGACAGTTCCAACTGCTGATGCTCAACCAGCTACCACCGTTTTGTTTCTGGAAGGAGGGGAGACTTATTTTACTCCTTTCTTCATAGCTTAGGGTACAGGGAGCATCACCGCAGGTAAGGACATAGCCATTCTGATTATTATATTTGTTAAAGTTAAGGCGGTTATCCTCATCGCCCAGGACTTTGGCAGCATCACTACGCGTATAAGTGCCAGATGAATGATGACTCTGGGCAGAATCCAGGAAAGAGGTCATGATCTGGCTTCTTAGACTGGAGTAATCTTGTGCCTGAACGGTGGCAGAGCCTAACAGCGACAGGTTAACAGCCAAAAAAGTGTTAAATATAATTCTCATTCTATGACCTCAACTTCGATATGGCGTATTACCGTCAATGCCGGGCTGGCGCATTCTCCGGTGGCGAGCACTGATTTTTGAGTCGGACTGATGACCTGCCCGACCTCCGCGGTTCCCTGGCAGCCCGAAACCAGCAGTGGCGCTATGGGATCTTCATGGTCGATATTGCCCAGCAGCTCGAATACCTTTTGCTCCAGGGCCGCTTCCGCCACCAGCCGGGCCTTGAGCACCTGGGCTTCGTACACCAGTTGCCGGCTGCTCTGGCCGGACAGGGTAGCCATGCCCGCCATCAGCGCGGCCATGACCAGGATAATAAAAATCACGCTCAGCAGCATACTGCCCCGTTGTTCAGGGTTCATAGACCACCATAAACTGGCCGGGCAACACCAGGGTACCGTCGCGACTGTGCACCGAAAGCTCCATTTTCAGCAGTTGCAGGGACTCATCATACTCCATAAAGGCGCTGTCCGAAGTGACCTGGGTCAACATGAGTATTTTTTCCGACCACTCCCCCGCCTCACGCTGCTGGCGCCAGAGGGAGCCGGACTCGAGGCAATAGCGCGTCTGGCGTGCCGCCAGCAGGGTAAAGCGGCTGTCGAGGCTGTTGATATCGAAATGCAGCCCCTCTCCAATCAGCTCGGCCATCGGCACCCTATCCCCGCCGGCAATGGCGGCGGGATCCAGCAACGCGAAGAGATGGGCGGGCCGGGTAGCGGGGTAGTCTTCCCAGTGCTCTTCGCCGGAATCGGCCCTTATCGCCATATAAGTCGGCTCCGGCTGCTGGTGGTCGAGGGCCGCGGGAATAATAAAGGTCGCCTGGTCGGTAACATCCCCCGCATATTTTCCCGATGCCAGCACGGGCACAAAGGACACACAACGGCCATCGTCACTGAAATACACGCTGGGGCTATAGGCCTGGCTGAGTTCGCGCTTTATCCGCTCCAGGGCGAAGCGGGCGCCGGCCAGGGCCTGGGCACGCTCCGCCGCTCCCGTATAGCTGGTCGCCATATCGGCGATAAAGCGGGTGCCGAACAGGGCGCTAATGCCGACCAGCACCAGCACTATCACCAGCTCCAGCAGGGTAAAGCCGCGCGCCCTCATCGGATATTGTACCTGTGCAGGACAAAGGAAAGGGTACCGCCCTGGTCGATATCCACGTCGATGGTGACCTTTTTGAAAGGCTGGCCGTTATCATCCTCTTCCGGGTCGACGCAGGTTTCCACCTTAAAGCGCCGGTAGAGCCGCGTTGCAGGCAGGTCCAGCTGATCGGCCAGCAGTTCACCATCAATGGCACCCAGGGCGCCATGATGACCGTTATTACACCAAAGCTGAAAATCATCTACCGATTTAAAATTGCCCAACTCAGGTGCGGTAATGGCACTGGCCGATGGAGTTTCCCCGCAATCTTCCGCTCCTTCGGTAATACCGCAGCGCTCCTGTCTGGCTGGATCGTTATTGGTATCATATTTGACCGCCAGTACCTGCTCGGCCAGGGCTTCCGCCAGGGAAACGGCGCGGTACTGAAATACCGGATCCAGCTGGCGGGGCTGGGCGGCAAAAAACAGGGTGCTGCCCACCAGCACAATGGCCAGTATGGTCAGCCCCAGTACAAACTCCAGCAGGCTGAGGCCCCCCTGGCGTATTGCCTCAGGGCGCATGGATATAGCCCTCGGTTTCTATCCTGACCGTTTTGCCGCCAATAATGATCTCCAGCGGAGTGGTTAAAGCAACCGCAGCGGCACCGGATTGATGCAAAAAGGGCCGCCCCAGGCGGCTGTCGCTGCTTAAAAACCTGGGATCTTGCGCCGGACGGCCGAATTGCAGCACCAGCGGCAGGGAATGACCGGCACCGATGGCAATGCCGGTTTTACCCAGAAAAAGGCCCTGACTGTCGGCATTATTCAAGGCAATCCCATTAAGCAAGGTTGTGCTATTGCAATCCTCAGACAGGGAAAACCCGGTCGAGGTTATCACCAACCGGCCGCAACGGCTTACATCCGTACTGGCTTGCAAGGCACCGGGATCGTTCATGGCCCTAAGCTGGGCCAGGCGCAGCAGGCCCACCAGGTTATCCGCCTGCAGGCGTTCATCGAAAGAGGAAGAGAGCGACAGCCGCGGCAAGGCCACCGCCGCCAGTATGCCGGTTAATACCAGCACCAGCACCAGTTCAAGCAGGGTAAAACCGCGCTGAAAGGTCATAGGGTTAAAAAAGGCGGCCTAAGCCGCCTCTAACACGGAAGTATCAGTTACAGCCGGTCGTGACAGCTACAATCCGTGCAGGAAGCGCAGGCTCTGCCGGATCATCCGCTGTAGCTGCTACAGCCGCTTTTGCCTGAAAGTATTGAATCTGACAGCTAGCAGTATTACGGTTATTCGGTCTGATAGTAATAGATGCTGTATTTGAACCTGCCGCAGCAGCCTCATCGACTTTATAGGCGTTTAAGTCAAAATCTTGCAATGCCCCTAAAATCCCATCTTTAAAATCTTCATCTTCAGTGCCAGCAATTGGATAACCAGCAGCAAAAACGACATCATCAAAACCGGTTACATCAGTGCCATTTTCTTTCCCATCAAGAACTGCCCGAGTATTAGCCAACGTCGCTGCCGACTGGATAGAACCCTTCAATGCATTTACATTGGCCTCATAGGCATCCCCTTGCAGGTTGATAAAGCGCGGCGCGGCCACGGCGCCCAGGATGCCGAGTATTACAATTACAATCACCAGCTCGATCAGGGTGAAACCCGCTGCTTTTTTCATTCTTTCCTCGTCTCTAGAAAATAGTTATCTTGTTGTAAATAAAATGGTTTTTTATTGCTACTACCAAAGGATTAAAACCGGGCTATGATACTTTGCCGCCGGGGGCCAATCCAGCCCTTTTGGGTAAAAATCCAACGTTAGCCGCATTTTTTGTGTCAACCCTTGGCCACGTTGACCATATCCCACATGGGGGTAAAGATGCCCAGCGACAGGATCAGCACCATGACCGAAATGCCGACGATCAGCAGGGGCTCGATCTTGGCGGTGAGGTTGGCGATATCGTAGTCTACTTCCTCCTCGTAGAAACGGCCCGCTTCCATCACCATTTCGTCTACCCGGCCGGTCTCTTCCCCCACCCGGAACATCTGCAAAATCAAGGGAGTAAAGACGTTACTCTTGGCCGCTACCGCCGACAGGCTGTTGCCCGAGGCCAGCCCCTCCCCCATGCCGAGGATGGCGCGGGTCAGAAAGGCGTTGCCGGTGGCGGTGCCGGCCAGGGTCAGCACCCGGGTAATGGGCACGCCGGCGGCCAGCATCATGGCGAAACTGCGGCAAAAGCGCGCCAGCAGGATGCGCTTGATCAAAGGCCCGACGATGGGGATGCGCAGCTGCCAGCGGTGCCAGCGATAGCGCCCGGCCGGCGTGCCGATATAGCGCCAGAGCAGCGCCGCCGACGCCAGCAGGGCCAGCGCCAGGTGGCCGATATAGTGGGTGAAGAAATGGGAGGTGCCCAGCAGAAAACGGGTGGTCCAGGGCAAATCCGCACCCAAACGGGCAAAAATACCACTGAAAGCCGGGATCACATAGAGGTTGAGCACCACCATGGCCGCTATCATGGCCAGGCTGACAAACAGCGGATAACGGATGGCCGCCTTGACCCACCGCCGGGTGTCCAGCTCCAGCTGGTAATAGTGGGCCAGCTGCAGAAAGGCCTGCTCCAGCTGGCCGGTGCTTTCGCCCACTTCCACCAGGGACACGAACAGCGAATTGAACAGATGGGGATGGGCCGCCAGGGCGTTGGCCAGGGTCTGGCCCTGGTTCAGGGCCTGGCTCACCTCGCCCAGCGCCTCGCGCAATACCTTGTTGTCGGTGGTGTCGCGCAAGCCTTCCACGATGCGCAGTATGGGAATGCCGGCCCGGGTCAGGGAGGCGAACTGCCGGCTCAGGATAAGCAGGGCCTCGGGTGTGATGCCGCCCTTGAGCAACTGGCGCAGCTGCAGCCAGGTCTTGGTGCCGGAGCGTGCCTCTTTCACCTCGATGGGGATAAGGCCGGCGTTGCTCAGGCTGTCGGCCGCGGCCCGGGCGGAGGCGGCCTCCAGCCGTCCTTCATTGAGCTGGCCCTGGCGGTTGCGCGCCTTGTACTGGTAAAAGGCCATCAGTCCATCCACTCGGCCAGGCGCAGCACTTCGGTGGCGGCAATCTCCCCTTGCAACGCCAGTTGCAGGGCCGAGCGGGCCAGGGTGGTGAAACCGGGCACCGCCGCCACCAGGCCGTTGAAGGCTTCGATATCGTGCTCGCGCAGGGCGTCGGCCATCTCGTGGTTGATTTCCAGCCATTCATAGACGCCGACCCGTCCCTTGTGGCCACTGTGGTTGCAACTGGCACAGCCGGGCGCCTGATAAAAGCCCCCCTTGAACGCCTCCGGGTTCAAATGCATCAGGAACTGCAGCTCGTTTTCCTCCAGCCGGTGCGGCACCTTGCAATGTTCACACAATTTGCGCACCAGCCGCTGGGCCAGCACCGCCTTCAGGGTGCTGGCCACCAGGTAACCGGGCACTCCCATGTCCATCAGCCGCACCGCCGAGCTGGGCGCGTCGTTGGTATGCAGGGTAGAGAGCACCAGGTGGCCGGTGAGGGCGCCGCGCATGGCGATTTCGGCGGTTTCCTGATCCCGCATCTCGCCGATCAGCAAGACATCGGGATCCTGGCGCAGGCTGGTACGCAGGATGCGGGCGAAGGTCAGGCCGATCTTGGCGTTGACCTGTACCTGATTGATACGCGGCAACCGGTACTCAACCGGGTCTTCTGCGGTGATGATCTTGCGATCCGGGGTGTTGAGCTCGGACAGCGCGCCGTAGAGGGTGGTGGTCTTGCCGCTGCCGGTGGGGCCGGTCACCAGTATGATGCCGTTGGGGCTGGCCAGGCGGCGGCGAAAGGCGCCGAGCAGGGCGGCCGGCATACCGGCCTGGGCCAGGCTGCGCACCCCCTGCGACTGGTCCAGCAGCCGCAGTACCACCGCCTCGCCATGCTGCACCGGCATGGTGGCCATGCGCACATCCACCGGGCTGTCTTTTATCCTGAGCTCGAAACGGCCGTCCTGGGGCAGGCGGCGCTCGGCGATATCCAGCCCGGCCATCAACTTGAGCCGGGACACCAGCGCCGGGGCTATGGCCACTTCTTTCAGTTCGGTTTCCTGCAGCAGGCCGTCGACCCGCATGCGCAGCCGGACCACCTTCTGATCCGGCTCTATATGGATATCGGACGCCCCTACCTGCAAGGCATCCTCGAACAGGGAGTTGAGCAGCTTGGCCACGGTGGCGTCACTGTCGTCCAGGCCGCCCGCATCCAGGGCCGGCCGGCTGGGTGCGTGCTCCACGTGCAGCTGTTCGGCCAGGTTGGCAATATCATCGGTGCGCCGGTAGAGCTGGTCATAAAGCCCCAGCAGCTGGCCGTGGGGGGCCACCGCCAGGTTGATGTCCCGCGGCGCCAGCAGGTTGCTGATGGCGTCCTGGGTGTCGAGATCCGCCGGATCCGACAGCACCACCGTGGCCTGGGTATCATCACTCTCGATCACCAGGGCCCGGTAGCGGCGGGCATAGACCTCGGACAGCAGCTTGACCGCCTGCTTGTCGATCGGCGTCCTGTTCAAATCGAGCAGCGGCAAATCCAGCTGGCGGGCCACAAAGCCCAGCAACTCCAGTTCGCCCAGCATGCCCATCTGTACCAGCAAGGTGCCGATACGGCCGCCTTCGCGCTGCTGCTGCTGCAGTACCGCATCCAGCTGCACCGGGGAAATCACCCCGTGTTCGATCAGCAGCTCGCCCAGGCGTTTAGTGAGTTTGCGCTGTACCATATTGCTCCAGTTGCTGCTCGACAAAACGTAACGAGGCATTGCCCAGATCGGCGCTGGCCCGGGCCTGCTCAAAGGCCAGGGTAAAATTCTGCCCCAGCTCCCGCTGGCACAGGCCCAGGCCGAGCCACCAGGCACCGACCCGGCTGCTGTCCAGCAGCCGCTGGTAGAGGCCGATGGCCAGATCGCAGCGGCCGCTGCGCCGGGCCATTTCCGCCTTCAGGCTGTAATAATCCAGATGACGGTGCAACAGGGGGCTGACATCGTCCAGCACCCGCAAGGCGGCGGGGAAGCGTTCCTGGGCGGCCAGCAGCCGGGCCAGGGCCAGGCGCATATCCGCATGATCCGGCACCAGCTCCAGGCCCTGCTGCAGCCGCACCCGGGCCTGATCCGGGTCACCACGGCCAAACAGCATGGCCGCCAGCCGCAGCCGGGTGTCGTGGGCGTCGGGATACTCCGCCAGCGCCTGGGCCAGGCGATACTCGGCCCGCGCCCAGTCGCCGGCGGCCAGGGCCGCATCGGCCTGCTTGTTGGCCTCCGCCAGCCAGTCGGCCCGGCTCAGGGTCACCTCGGTGATGTTCAGCTCGGCTTCCGCAGCGGGCACCTCCACCATCAGGTCGGCCCAGTCCACCTGGTTCCAGTCTTCCTCGAAGGTTTCGGCCTGGGCGGGTAGCGCAAAAGGCAGCAGCGTCAGTAGCAGCTTTGTCCAGTGATGGCGTCTTTTCATTACCTGACCCCACTCGGCAAGGTGGCCAGCGGCTCGGCCAATGGCGGATACCATTTCTCCAGCAGATCGCGGGAACGCTGCAATTCGTTCTGCCAGGTGTTTTCCTCCACCACCACCGGCCGCAGCATAATCACCAGCTCGCTCTTGCGGGTGCTGAGATTGCGGTTCTTGAAGAGATTACCCAGCACGGGGATCTGGCTGAGCACAGGTATGCCGGATTCGATTTGCCCCTGGCGCTCCTGCATCAGGCCGCCGATGACGATAATCTCCCCCGAGCGGGCTTCCACTATGGTATCCGACTCGCGGATGGTGCTTTTGGCAAGCGGCAAGGTGACCGAATTGTTACCGAATTCGATAATCTTGGTGCTGTCGGTCACCTCGGTGACCGACGGATGTATATGCAGCAGCACCTTGTTGTCTTCGGCGATCTGGGGGGTCACGTCCAGCGATATCCCGGAAAAGAACGGGGTCAGCTCGATATCGGGGGTCACTTCGGTGGTCGCACTGCTGGTGGTGGTGGTGAGTGAAAAATTGGTCACGAAGTATTCATCGGTACCGACCTTGATCACCGCCTTCTGGTTATTGCTGGTGGTGACCCTGGGGTTGGACAGGGTGTTCACCTCCCCTTGCGTCTGCAGCAAATTGACCACCACATCAAAGTTGCCGTCCGTGTACGTAAAGACGGCCCCGCCCCCCAGCTGATTGGTTACCGGGCTGAGAAATCCCGGGAAGGGAAAGGTGTTTCCGGTTGCGTTCTGGCCCGTGCCGTTGCTGCGGCTGCGCGCACTGAGGTTATTCCATTCTATGCCCTGCTCATAACCATCGCTCAGCTCCACTTCCAGAATGCGGGCCTCCAGTATCACCTGGCGCTTGAGCTGGCGCTGGGCCTGGTTCAGAAAATCCTCCACCAGCACCAGCTCATCGGGAGCGGCACGCACGCTCACCAGCCCGGCCTGGGGATTGGTCACCACCACCCGGCCCTGCTCGTTGCCGATCAGCCGCGCAAGGGCCGACTCCAGATCGTTCCAGAAATCGTTGTTGGACTGGGTATCGATACGGGTCGCATTGCCGCCGCCGTCGCTGGCCGTCAGGGTACTGCCGCTGATGGCGGTCTGGGACTGGCCGCGGCGGGACAGCATCAGGTAATTGACATTAAAGGTACGGGTGCGCACCCCATTGGGGTAAACCTGATAGACCCCACCCTGGCGCTCTATGCCATAGCCGTACAGGCCGGAGATGGCGGCCAGGGTATCGGGCAGGGTGACCTGGCGCAGGTTCAGGCTGATGGTGCCAGCCACCTCCGGATGCACCGCTATGCTGATGCCGTGCTGGCTGCCCAGGGCGGTAAAGAAACTGCGGGCCTCCACCTCGTTGGCGGCGATGTCGAAACGGCGCAGGCGGGGCTCGCCACGCGGTGCCGGCGCCCCGGGACGGGCCAGGAGCAATTCCTGCTCTACCGCCGCCGGCACCGCGTCGGGGCGGGTACTCAGGGCTTCATCCAGGGTGGCCTTGGGCAAGGAGCCATCCGGTGCATTAACACAAGCGGCCAGGGAGGCACCGAGCAGGGCCACGGCAAAAGGTCGTTTCGTTAAATTCATTGGCTACTCAAGGTTGATAAGGAAGGGAACAAGGTCAGCTCCAGTGACTCACCCCGCCCTTCGAGCAAAATATGATTCGGTGCTATCCGTACCAGCCGGTAGTCGCCCACCCTGTCGCCGGGGTGATAGCGCTGTCCGTTCAGGATGGCGCTGTAGCGCCCCTCGCCGCTGAAAATCGCCTCCAGCCGCGGTACGGAAGAAGGCGCCTGCACTCCTTCGGCCCGGGGCTCCGCCACCGGCGCCCCCAGCGGCCGGGTCGGGTCCTGCAAGCCGGAGGCCGCGCTCAGCACCAGCAAAAGCAGTGAATTAACCACGCAACAGCTCCTTATGTTGGCTGATGGTAAAGAAATCCAGACGAATGGCTCCGTTAGGATACTGCTCCAGCTGGAACTCCAGGCCATGCCAGAAGATCCGCCCGGACAGCTGTTCCAGCCGCTCGATATAATCGAGCAGTTGCAGATAGCCGCCAACCAGGTGCAGGCTCAGGTCGTGCCGATACAGCAGCTCGCTGTCGCCGCCATCGAGCAGGCGGGGAGGCTGATTGCTCAGTTGAAGCAGTTGGAGTCCGTCGCTCTGCTCCAGCACCGACAGCAGCAAGGCCGCCATCTGCTCCGGCCCCACCAAAGTACGCATGCGTTGCTCAACGTTTTCGTTCAGGCGGCTGAGTCGTTGGTTCAGCCGCTCGATGCGCTGCTGTTCATTATTGGCCGACAGCCGGGCGATGCCCTGGTTCAGCTCTTCCCGCTGGCTTTGCTGCTCGGCCAGGGTGCGATGCAGTTGCTGTTGCTGCTGGCCCAGCTGGGCCGATCTGGCCCCCAGGCTGTGTTCATAAAGTTCCAGCCCACTCCAGGCCAGGGTGGCCCAGCCAACGGCCAGCAGCAGCCAGCGTTCCCGTTGGGGACGGGCCATAAACCAGGCGCCGGCCTGCTCTTTCCATCCCTTCATGGTGTCGCCCCCTCGCTGTGCAGGGTAAAGCTCCAGATGCCCTCGCCCTGCTGCCGGATATCGAGCCGCCCAAAGGCATGGTCGCGCAGGCTGTCGCTCTGCTCGAAGCCCATGATCCAGGCCGGTACCGCCGCCCCCCGGCTCGCCTCGCCCCGCAACACCATGTGCCTGCCGTTCAGGGTAAGCCCTTGCAGGGCCACATTCTGCCAGGGGATCTGCGCCAAATCCTTCAGGGTCGTGGCATAAGACACGAAACTTTCTTTATTCAGGACGCCGAGCAGCCGCTGGCGGGCGCGGATGTCCTGCTCCAGGCGCTGGCGCTGGGAGTCGTCCTGGCTGCGGCTGAGCAGGGCCAGGCTTTGCTGCAACTGGGCCAGGCCCGCGGCGCCGGCTTCCACCGCCGCTTCCAGCTGCCGGTTCTGCTCCTGCAGGCGATGGTTGGCGAAGGCGGCAACGGCAAAGGCTCCCCCCCACAGCAGCAGGATCAGCATCCCCCCCCGCGTCAGCCAGGCAAAGGTGGGCCTTTCCCGGGATGGCTTCAGTCCGGCCTGATAAAACTCGACGCGACTTTTCATCGGCCTGGCTCCCGCAGTATTCCCAGTGCCGGCAGGCTGATGGGACTCAGGCTGTCCGTAGTCAAGGACTCGGGCCGAAGATCAAACACCTGACTGATGGCGCCCTCTACCGCCGGCGTGACCCGCTGGGGCAAGGCCAGATACCAGCGGTTGGGCACGCTGAGTTTCAGTTGCCCCACCGCATAATCGATGCTGCGCTGCAGCTCCAGCAACAGGTTGTCGAACACGAACTGGTCGCTGGCGACCTGTTCGTCATCCAACGCCTGAAAGCCGCGGATGGTACGGGAAAAATGCCATTGCTGCTGGTGGATGAAGGTCAGGGTCAGATCCTGGCCGGGCACCTTGTGCAGCAGCAAACCGCGCACTTCCGGCTCCAGCAAGTTGGCCAGGGCCAGCTCATCCACGCCGATGGTGGCGATATCGCACTGGGGCGTCAGCGCCTTGACCAGGGCCGCCAGCCGTTCGCGGACGCTGTAATAGACGGCGATGCGCGGCTGCCCCTGGGGGCCGGGGGGCAAGTCGATATAGTCAAACAGAAGGTTTTCAACCGGCTCGCTTACCTGCTCCCGCATGCACCATGGCAAGGCCTGGGCCAGCTCCTCGTCGGGCATGACAGGCTTTTCCATTTGGGTCTGATTATACCAGTGGCGGCCCAGCGCCAGATGCAGGCGGCGTCCCTGCCAGCCCTGTTCGCCGATCAGCGCCTGCAAGGCGGACAGGGGCGACTCACTGCTGCCGACCGCTCGCTGCACCTCCTGCCGGGGCTGATGCTCATCAATCGCAAGAAGGGCGTGTTGAGTAAGGTATATCCCGACCGAAGAAGACGCCTTGGCGGGTTTGAACCAGTTGGGAATAAAGGCCATCTGCCCTGCACGAAAGTGGTAAAGCGCCAGTATAAACAGATAAAAGCGGTTTAGAAACAAGCCACTATTTAGCCGGGCATAAAAAAGAGGCGCCGCGGCGCCCCTGGTTCACAATCTTTGATCGGGATCAATGGTCGTGGGCGGCACCGGCCCCTTTCGGGAAGCGGATGCTCTCCACCAGCTCCTGCACCTCTTTCGGGGTTTCGGTGGTCAGCTTGGCCACCAGCAGCGATACGCCCAGGTTGAGCAGCATGCCCAGGGTACCGATACCCTCGGGCGAAATGCCGAACCACCAGTTGGCGGCATTGTCGGCGGCCGGGTTGATGAACTTGAAGTACACGATATAGGCGGCGGTGAAGGTAATACCGGTCACCATGCCGGCGATGGCCCCTTCCTTGTTCATCTTCTTGTAGAAGATGCCGAGCACGATGGCCGGGAAGAAGGACGCCGCCGCCAGGCCGAAGGCGAAGGCCACTACCTGGGCCACGAAGCCGGGCGGGTTGATGCCGAGGTAACCGGCGCCGATCACCGCGAAGGCGGCGGCCACCCGGGCGGCCAGCAGCTCCTGCTTGTCGGTCATGTCCGGCTTGAGCCCCTTCTTCAGCAGATCGTGGGCGATGGAGGTGGAGATCACCAGCAGCAGGCCGGCCGCGGTAGAGAGCGCCGCCGCCAGGCCACCGGCCGCCAGCAGGGCCACCACCCAGTTCGGCAGCTGACCGATTTCGGGGCTGGCCAGCACGATGATGTCCGGGCTGATGGTCATTTCGTTACGCTCGTCGCCGGCGTAGAACATGCGGCCGTCGCCGTTCTTGTCTTCCCATTTCACCAGGCCGGTCTTCTCCCAGTTGGCCACCCAACCCGGCGCCTGCTCGGCGATCACGCCCTGGCCGTCGGTGCCGTTCAGGCCTTCGATCATATTGGCGCGGGCGAAGGCGGCCACGGCCGGGGCTGTGGTGTAGAGGAAGGAGATGAACAGCAGCGCCCAGCCGGCGGAGATGCGGGCATCACGCACTTTGGGCACGGTGAAGAAGCGGATGATCACGTGGGGCAGGCCGGCGGTGCCCACCATCAGGGCGGCGGTGATGAAAAAGACATCGATGCCCGACTTCTTGCCCGAGGTGTATTCGGTGAAGCCCAGCTCCTGGGACAGGCCGTCCAGCTTGTCGAGCAGGTAAACGCCGTCGGCGGCGGTCTGGCCGATAAAGCCCAGCTGCGGAATGGGAGTGCCGGCCACGATCAGGGAGACGAAGATGGCCGGTACCAGGAAGGCGAAGATCAGCACGCAGTACTGGGCCACCTGGGTATAGGTAATGCCCTTCATGCCGCCCATGACCGCGTAGAAGAACACGATGGCCATGCCGATGATGACGCCCAGGTTGATGTCCACCTCCAGGAAGCGGGAGAACACCACGCCCACGCCGCGCATCTGGCCCGCCACATAGGTGAAGGACACGAAAATGGCGCAGAACACCGCCACCATGCGCGCGGTTTGCGAGTAGTAGCGATCGCCGATGAAATCCGGCACGGTGAACTTGCCGAACTTGCGCAGGTAGGGGGCCAGGCACAGCGCCAGCAGCACATAGCCGCCGGTCCAGCCCATCAGGTAGACGCCGCCGTCATAGCCGGCGAAGGAAATCACCCCGGCCATGGAGATGAAGGAGGCGGCCGACATCCAGTCCGCCGCCGTGGCCATGCCGTTGGCCACCGGGTTGACGCCGCCGCCGGCCACGTAGAATTCGCCGGTGGTGCCGGCGCGGGCCCAGATGGCGATACCGATATAGAGGGCAAAGCTCAGGCCCACCAGAATAAATGTCCAGGTTTGGATATCCATGCCCTACCCCTTACGCTTCGTCAACGTTGTATTTTTTGTCGAGCACGTTCATTCGCCATACGTAGACGAAGATCAGCACCACGAACACATAAATGGAGCCTTGCTGGGAGAACCAGAAGCCGAGCTTGGCACCGCCGATGGTGAAGGCATTGAGCAGATCCACCAGGATAATGCCGAACAGGAAAGACACCGAGAACCAGACCGCCAGCAATATGGCCATCAGCCTCAGGTTTTCGCTCCAGTACGCTTTTGCTTTTTCCTTACTTTCGAACGCCATTCTCTTTCTCCTTGAATAGCCGAATACGGTTCGAAAGTAACAGTACTCCGTTAGAAGCCTGTTGAAACTTAGACTTTGGTATTAACGATTGATTAACAAAAATTAAACAATGGCACCAGGCCACGGGGGCCTGGTCGGCGCAGGTAATCAGAGGAAGGTCAAGGTAAGATAGACCACCAGCGGAACTGTGACCACCGCCATGGCATTGCCGAGCAGCACTATGCTGGCCATTTTCTCGGGCTGGCAGCGGTATTGCTCGCACAGCAGGTAATTGAGCACCGCCGGCGGCAGCATCACCGACAGCGCCAGCAGCCGCAGCCAGTCGTTGCCGAGCGGCAGCCACCAGGCCACCAGGGCGAAGCTGGCCGCCCCCACCAGCAGGTAGGCCAGGTTGACCCGCAACGCCAGCCCCAGCGCCCCCATCTCCCCGCCCGACAGCCGCACCCCCAGGGCAAACAGCATCAGGGGGACCGCCATCTGCCCGAGCAGATCGGCGGTGGTATAGACGAAGGCCGGCAACAGGGCGGTATTATCGGCCAGCAGCATGCCCAATACCGCGGCCCAGATAATGGGGTTCTGCAGCCACTGCCAGGGCCCTGCCTCCCGCGACAGGATAAAGAGCCCCAGCGAAAAATGGATCAGGTTGGACAATACGAAAAGAATAATGATGGCACCCAGTTGATCGGCGCCATAGGCCAGCATCATCAAGGGGATGCCGATATTGCCGGTGTTGCGGAACATGCCGGCTACGACTAAAGTCCGACGCTCCAATCCCGGGAAACGAAATAAACAGAGCAGCAGCCCCGGCAACAGCACGATCAGTACCCCGGCCAGGATCAGCGGCCAGCTCTCGCCGGGCGATACCGGGTTGTCGACCAGCGCGGAAAACACCAGGGCCGGGCAGAATACCGCCACGTTGGCGAGATTGATAAACCCCATCTCCCCGTGGCGTTGACGCCGGCCGAAGGCGAAGCCCACGGCCACCACGGCAAATACCGGCACTACTATATTGAGCAGGGTAAGAAACATAAAAAAGGACGGGGCCAAAAGGCGCCAGTATGGCGCCTGGACCCCGCCCTGTCCAGAAGCCGGTCTTCACGCTTCCGGCCTCAGTCTTCCAGTTCTAGCTTCCAGCTTAAGTCAGCCGTAGCGGCTGAAGGCCAGGCCGTTATCGTCGATTTCCGGCTGCTTGCCGCTGACCAGATCGGCAATCAGCTTGCCGGAGCCCGGGCCCATGGTCCAGCCCAGGGTACCGTGACCGGTATTCAACCACAGGTTCTTGTAACGGGTGCCGCCGATAATGGGGGTACCGTCCGGGGTCATGGGGCGGAAACCGCTCCAGAAGATGGCTTCGTCCACCTTGCCGCCTTCCGGGAACAGGCTTTTCACCGAATGGGCGATGGTCTCACGGCGCGCATTGGGCAGATCGCCGTTGAAATCGGCCAGTTCGGCGGTGCCGGCAGCACGGATGCGATTGTCGAAACGGGTGATGGCCACCTTGAAGGTTTCGTCCATCACCGTGGACTGGGGCGCGTCCGCATCCTGCTTCACCTCTATGGTCAGGGAGTAGCCCTTCACCGGGTAAATCGGCAGGCGAATGCCCAGCGGATTGAGCAGGAAGGGAGAATAGCTGCCCATGCACACCACCACCTGATCGGCGGTTTCCAGGCCGTTGGCGGTCTGCACCCCACGGATCCGATCGCCATCGCTGACCAACGCCTTGATCTCGGTACCGAACTTGAACACCACACCCTTGTCCTGGCATTTCTTTACCAGGGCCTTGGTAAAGAGGTTGCAGTCACCGGTCTGATCGTCGGGGAAGTGCAGGCCACCCACCAGTTTGTCCTTGACCCGGGCCAGGGCCGGCTCACGGGCGATGCACTCGTCTACGTTGAGCATGGCATGGGCCACCTTGAAGTCCTGCAGCACCTTGATGTCCTTGGCGGCATCATCTACCTGCTTCTGGGTGCGGAACACCTGCAGCAGGCCCTTCTTGCGGCCTTCGAACGGCAGCTGCAGCTCTTCCTGCAGGCTGTTGATGCACTGGCGGCTGTATTCGGATACCCGCACCATGCGCGACTTGTTGATGCCGTAGGATTTTTCATTGCAGTTGGCCAGCATCGACAGCATAAACTGCCACTGCGCCGGATTGAGGCTGGGCCGTACTTTCAGGGGAGCGTGGGACTGGAACATCCACTTGACCGCCTTCTGCGGAATACCGGGGCCGGCCCAGGGCGAGGTCATGCCGAACGACAGCTGGCCGGCGTTGGCGAAACTGGTTTCTTCCGCCGCGTCGGGTTGGCGGTCGATCACCACCACCTCGTGGCCCAGTTGCGACAAATACCAGGCGCTGGTGACACCGACGACCCCACTACCCAACACTAATACTTTCATAACACTCCCCTATCAAGATGCGCTCACGGCAACAATATCATCTAAAAAAGAAATAAAATCCAGAGCAAAACAAAGCCCACTTCCAGGCGGGAGCGGCCTGTAAATGGGCAGTAAACAAGGGGGTTCCATCTTTATCTGAGCGAAGATTTTTGGTTGGTATAAAATTCCAACTTATTTACTAAAATCGGCACATAAAACCACGATGCCCGCAAATGTGACAAATATCTCAAAATCGTAAAAACAGGGATCTTGCCGTTACCGCGCGCTGCGCTCCCGGATATCGGCGATGGCCTGGGCCAGGGCGCGGATCTGCTCCGGATCCGGCAACTGCTTATGGAGCAGCCGTTGTTCCAGCTCCCGGGCCAGTGTCGCCGGAGCCTCCGCCCGGCAGGCCTCGGCGCCCTCGGCCAGTGCCCGCACGGTAGCGAGCGCGTCCTGCCAGTCCGGACCGGCCAGGGCCGCCTGCAATAACCAGATATCATCCTGGTGTTGCTCGGCAAAGTACCGCTGGCCCTGATGCCGCTGTGCGGCAACGGGCTCCGGTACCGGGAGTGGCCCGGCGGGCGCGGCCGCATGGTCCGCGCACGCGTCCCCGGCCGGGTCGGCCATGCCCCCGCTGCCGATCGCCTGTACCAAGGCCTGGTACAGGTCGAAGCGATGCACCGGTTTGGTCACATAGGCGTTCATGCCGGCCCCCAGGCTGGTCTCCCGATCCCCCCGCATGGCGCTGGCGGTCAGGGCGATGATGGGAATATCGTGGTTTACCCTGAGCTTGCGGATCTGGCGGGTCGCCTCCACCCCGTCCAGGATCGGCATCTGCAAGTCCATCAGGATGGCGTCGAAGGTGCGCCGGGCCATCTGCTCCACCGCCTGCCGGCCGTTGTCCGCCAGCGTGACGGCGACATCGACTTTTTTCAGGAATTCCACGATCAGTTGCTGGTTGACCCTGTTGTCTTCCGCCAGCAGTATCTGCCGTCCCGCCAGCCGGCCGCGATAGAACTCGGTATCCGGTTGGCCGACGGCCGCTGGCCGGAGATGCGGCCCGGACGGGGCATGGAGGACTCGGGACAGGCAGCCGAGCAGGCTGCTCTGGGTCACCGGCTTGGACAGGTAATGGTCGATGCCCAGCGCCCGCATCTGCGCCGAGGGACGCTCCCGGCCGAAGGCACTGATGATCACGATGCCGATATCCTGCAAATGGGGCTGCTGCACCAGATAGCGGGCCACGTCCAGGCCGTTGTCCTGGCCCAGGCAGCAGTCGATCAGGGCCAGCCTGAGCTCGCTGCCGCGCTTTTGGATCAGTGCCTTGGCGCCGTCCAGATCCTGGGCGGCGTAAACCACGAAACCGGCCCGCCGAAGCAGCTGGCTCATCATCTCGATCACCAGCGCGTTATCGTCCACCAGCAACACTTTCTGCCCCGGCACAAACACCGGCTCGGTGGCGCTGTCGTCGAGGCGCTCCGCCGCACGCAGCGGCAGGGTCACGGTAAAGGTCGATCCCCGTCCCGGCAGGCTCGCTACCCGAATGCTGCCCTGCATCAACTGCACCAGGTGATGGCTGATACTGAGCCCCAGACCGCTGCCGCCGTACTTGCGGGTGGTACTGGCATCCACTTGGGTAAAGGAAAGGAACAGTTTATCGAGTTGCTCGGGCATGATGCCGATGCCGGTATCCCTGACCTCGAAGCAAAGACGGGGATCCGGCTCGTGCACAACCCGGGCCGACAGCACCACTTCACCACGCTCGGTAAACTTCACCGCGTTGCTCACCAGATTGACCAGCACCTGGCCCAGGCGCAGCGGATCCCCTCGTACCCTGTCGGGCACTTCCGGTGCCTTGCTGATGATCACTTCCAGCTGTTTCTGCTCGGACATGTCGGCGAAGAGCGCCGACAGTCGCTCGAGTTGCTCATTGAGATCGAACTCGATGTCTTCCAGCTCCAGCTTGCCCGCCTCGACCTTGGTCAAATCCAGGATATCGTTGATCAGCAGCAGCAGGTTGTCGGACGAGCTCTTGATTTTTTTCAGGTATTCGGACTGCTGGTCATCCAGCGGCGTCTGCTGCAACAAGGAGGAAAAGCCGATAATGGCATTCATCGGCGTACGGATTTCGTGGCTCATGTTGGCCAGAAAATCGGTCTTGGCCTGGGCCAGGGCATAAGAAGCCCGGCTGCCCTCTTGCAGCTGGCGGTTGCGCGCATACAGCAGCAACAGCCCCAGGCTGAAGATCAGCAGCAATGCCGATGCCAGCAGCAGCAGCAGGCGCTCCCAGCTGTCTTCGCCCTGCTGCTGCCAGGCGGCCCTGCGCGCCAGCAAGGCGGAAATATCATCGGCCGCCATGTGCCGGCGCAGGCCGATCAGCGCTTTCAAACTGTCCAGATACAATTGATGCTGCTGATGGCTCGCCTGCAGCTCCGTATTTCCACCCCGCAGCAACCGTTCCGCCTCCTGTTCCAGCTCATAGACAAACAACAGGCTGGGCGCATTCAGATAGAGCCGGCTAAGCTGAACCAACCGCTCCAGGGCGGCGCGGTTCGCCATCGTTGCCGGCGTCCGGAGACTGTCGATGAAGGTTTGCAACGCATAACGACTGTGGATGTCGGCATCCTGCAGGGCACGCAGGTTTTCCAGATAGCGGTTCAGCTCCGCAAGCACCTCGCTCGTTGCTGCCGGCGGCCCCTGCTGCTGTTCCAAAAAACGGGCAAAGCGCGACAGCCTCAACGACAGGAAGCGGACCTGCTCATCCAGCAACAGGCCGCTTTCCAGCTCGGTCATCACCCTGTGATGAAGATGATGCAGGGTGTCGATCACCGGATCCGCCTGTTGTTGCAACGCCAGGTAGTAACGGTACTGCCGGTACTCGTGGCCGCCGTAGCCGGCCATGAGCAACAGTATCAGCAGGCCGCACAGCAGGGCGACCCTGCGCGGCAGCAGAAAAATACGTTGTTTTACAGAACTCGTCATCTGTTGTATCCATTGCCGGGTGATATACTTACAACCTTATACAAAACAATAACATAACGAGAAATAAACATGTCTGGAGAACTTTCGCAGCAAGCTGTTAATATCAGGGCCAAATGGGGCGTATTGATTGCCAACATCGCCCTGTTCCTGATCCTGCTCACCACCCTGCCCTTCGAAGACAACGTCAACAAGGGCCTCAGCCTGCTCATTTTTATTGCCGTGCTCTGGCTGACCGAAGCCGTGCATATTACCATTACCGCCCTGTTGGTGCCGCTGCTGGCGACCCTGCTCGGCATCCTCAATACCAATGCCGCCCTGAGCAACTTTTCCAACTCCATCATTTTCCTGTTTCTCGGCGGCTTCGCCCTGGCCGCCGCCATGCATAGCCAGCAACTCGACCGGCTGATCGCCGGGCGCATCCTGGTGCTGGCCAAAGGTCGGCTGAGCGCGGCGGTGCTGCTGCTGTTCGTGACCGCCGCCTTCCTGTCCATGTGGATCAGCAATACCGCCACCGCCGCCATGATGCTGCCGCTGGCGCTGGGCCTGCTTTCCTGTCTGGATGAGCAACAGCACCGCAACACCTTCGTGTTCGTGCTGCTGGGGGTCGCCTACAGCGCCAGCATCGGCGGCATCGCCACCCTGGTCGGCAGCCCGCCCAATGCCATTGCCGCCGCCGAGGTGGGCCTGAGCTTCAGCGACTGGATGGCGCTGGGCCTGCCGATCACCCTGCTGCTGTTGCCGGTGGCCATAGGGGTATTGTACCTGCTGTTCCGCCCCCGGCTGAATGAGCGCATCGAGCTGGTGCAGGAACATATCGGCTGGACCGGCAAACGCAAGATCACCCTGGCCATTTTTATCCTGACGGTGGCCCTGTGGATATTTTCCGGCCCGGTTTCCGCCGCCCTCGGCAACCTCGCCGCCTTCGATACCCTGGTGGCGCTGCTGGCCATCATCTTGATCGGCATCAGCCGGGTGGCCGAATGGAAGGATATTGAAAAGCACACCGACTGGGGCGTGTTGTTGCTGTTCGGCGGTGGCCTGACCCTGAGCCATATCCTGCGGGAAACCGGCACCAGCCTGTTTCTGGCCCACCACCTGGCCGAGTTGCTGGGCAATGCCAATCCCTTCGTGATCCTGCTGGCCATCACCGCTTTCGTGGTGTTCCTCACCGAGCTGGCCTCCAACACCGCCAGCGCCGCCCTGCTGATCCCGGTATTCGTGGCGGTGGCCGAAGGCTTGGGGCTGACGCCGGTGATGGTGGCCTCGGTCATCGCGGTGTCCGCCTCCTGCGCCTTTATGCTGCCGGTTGCGACCCCGCCCAATGCCATAGTGTTCGGCTCCGGCTTGATTCGCCAGCGCGACATGATGAAGGCCGGCTTCTTCCTGAATCTGGTCTGTGTCGGCCTGTTGGCCTTCTATTTCTTCGTGCTCGGCTGAGCCCTGCCGAAAACAAAAAAGCCGCTGGATATCCAGCGGCTTTTTTATGGGCGCATCCTTGCTGACGATTACTGTTGCCAGAACGGCTTGCTGACTTCCTGGTAGCGTTCCGCTTCGTTCAGGCCGATGTCTTTCAGCAGATAAGTCGGCAGCTCGGACAGCTGGCGACGGGTGCGGCTGCGTTGCAGCCATAGGCCGAGGGTGGCCAGCAGGCCGGGTTCGGCGGCATGCGGTTCGGTGCTGACAAGGTCGATGTTCTGGTAGTTGATTGCATTCATGGTGCACCTCCTGATGTGATTCAGGCCACAGGATAGTGAGGCGGACCGACCGACTCAACCAACTTTTATTCGATTATATAATTAGCTTTTCTAATGGTTAATGTATTAAGCTTAATTTTCAACATACTGTTTAATAAGTATTTAACAAACTAAAAACAAACCACATTGCGGGGCGGTTATAAATAAATTTCATTAGAATCCAGGTATCCGGCAACGCTGAAATTTTATGCACAAAATCACCATCAGGGCCTGCCGTGAGCGCCCTGTTTCGCATAAATAAACGCTACCGGCTACGTCTTCTCGTTCCGGTCGACACCGTTGCCGGCGCTAGCCCCCGGATAACGCCCTCCCTCCTCCCAACAACTGTGCAACAACAAAAATGGGCGCCCTCCGGAGCCTTATCTATCCTTAGAAGCAAAGAGCCTGTTCAAGGAGTGGACTTATGCAACGAGAACAATGGGGTACCCGTGCCGGCTTCGTGCTCGCCGCCGTGGGCTCGGCCGTGGGGCTGGGCAACATCTGGCGTTTTCCCTATGTGGCCTACGAGAACGGTGGCGGGGCCTTCTTTATCCCCTACCTGTTCGCCCTGCTCACCGCCGGCATCCCCTTTATGATCCTGGAGTTCACCCTGGGGCACAAATACCGCACCGGCGCGCCCGGTATCCTCAAGGCCCTGAACGCCCGCTTCGAATGGCTGGGCTGGTTCCAGGTGATGATCTCCGCCATCATCGCCTTCTACTATGTGGTGGTGATCGCCTGGGCCATCTCCTATGTCTATTTCGCCGTCGGCCAGTCCTGGGGCGATGACAGCAATGCCTTCTTCTTCGGGGAGTTCCTGGGGCTCACCGGCGACAATGCTCCCTCCAGCCTGGGCGGCCTGCAGTGGCACCTGCTGCCCCCCCTGTGCCTGGCCTGGGCCGCCACCTATTACGCTACCTACAGGGGCGTCAGGGGCGGCATCGAGAAAATCAACAAGGTACTGATGCCGCTGCTGTTCCTGCTGGTGCTGGTGCTGATCGGCCGCATCGTCTTCCTGCCCGGCGCGGTGGACGGCATCAACTGGATGTTCGCCCCCGACTTCAGCAAGATCTGGGATCTCAAGGTATGGTCCGCCGCCTACGGCCAGATCTTCTTCACCCTGAGCGTGGGCTTCGCCATCATGCTGTCCTACGCCAGCTACCTGCCGGAAAAGTCGGATATCAACAACAACGCTTCCATAACGGCACTGATGGACTGCGGCTTTTCCATGGTGGCCGGCATCCTGATCTTCGGCGCCTTGGGCTATATGGCCATGGCCCAGGACAAGGCGCTGACCGAAGTAGTCAGTTCCGGCGTGGGCCTGGCCTTCGTCACCCTGCCGGCGGCGATCAATTTGCTGCCCGCCCCCGGCATCATGGGGCCCCTGTTCTTCCTGGCCCTGGTATTTGCCGGCATCAGTTCCCATATTTCCATCGCCGAGGCGGTGACCGCGGGCCTGATGGCCAAGCTGGGCTGGAGCCGGGCCAGAACCTCGACCGTCTTCTGCGGCGTCGGTTTCGTGGTAAGCCTGTTGTTCATTACCCAGGGCGGCCTGCTGTTGCTGGATCTGGTGGACTACTTTATCAACAACATCGCCCTGCTCGGCTCCTGCCTGCTCGAATTGCTGCTGGTGGGCTGGCTGTGCCGGCTGGAAGACTTCCGCGACCATGCCAACCGCCTGTCCGATTTCGCCGTCGGCGCCTGGTGGCTCATTTGCATCAAGTATGTCTCCATCGCCATGCTGGTGGTGATCCTGTTCGGCAACATCCTGGGCGCCTTCCGGGAGAACTACGGCGGCTATTCCAACAGCGAGATCCTGTTTATGGGCTGGGGCATGATAGCGGTGATGCTGGTCGTGGCCATCACCATCAATACCACCAGCAAGAAGGAGGCAAGCGTATGACCACGGGCGCCATTATCATGATGCTGATCGGACTGGGCATTACCTGGGGCGGGGCCGCCCTGTGCATCTACCGGGCGTTCCGCATGCGGGCACGCTGAAAGCCGGAAGCCGGAAGCCGGAAGCCGGAAGCCGGAAGCCGGAAGCCGGAAGCCGGAAGCCGGAAGCATCTAACTTCAAGCTTCAAGCTTCAAGCTTCAAGCTTCAAGCTTCAAGCTTCAAGCTTCAAGCTTCCAAGCCTATTTCTCCCGCAGCGGCTGGATATAGAGCCGGGAGGGGTCTATCAGCACGTCCTTGGCCATAAACTCGCGCCCCAGCAGCACCGGGTAGATCATGCGGGTGCGGTCCTTGAGGGTGAACTCCACCTCTTTTTCCATGCCGCCCAACTGCACCGGCAGCAGGATGACAGGGCGCCGGTCCAGCTTCTTGCTGTTGGCCTGGCGGATGCGCACATAGCGGCTGAGCGGGGCCTCCAGTTGCTCCAGGTGGTTCTTATGGCTGAAGCTGAAGCGGATCCAGCGCTTGCCGTCTTTCCTGAACTCTTCAATCTCGGTGGCGCTCATGGACGAGGTCTTGGCGCCGGAATCGATGCGTGCCTTGACGTTGTCGCCCAGCACCGGCAGCCACAACCATTCCACCCGGCCCAGCAGCCACTTGTCGCCTATCTTGACGTCGTCGATGCCCGGAGGCTGGGCATGCGCGTTGGGGATCAGCAAACTCATAACGAATACCAGTGAAAACAACCATTTCATCAGCACATTCCTCGGGTGCGGCAGAATTTGACGGCGCTATCTTATCCAAGCCGGCGCCGCCGGGAAATGGGTTGATACCAAGAATTATCGCTCATTTTATCCTGATCTCGGCGCCGACTCGGGGTATGCTCTGCCGTTTTAATCCATTTAGGTAGCAAGAATGGACTGGGACCCTGCTTTTACCGAGCGTAACGCCATACTGGCCACCCTGGGCGGGCTGGTACCGA
This sequence comes from Zobellella iuensis, assembly GCF_016746085.1. Classification (GTDB taxonomy): domain Bacteria; phylum Pseudomonadota; class Gammaproteobacteria; order Enterobacterales; family Aeromonadaceae; genus Oceanimonas; species Oceanimonas iuensis. The sequence continues at coordinate 162,662 of NZ_JAERTZ010000018.1, read as the reverse complement.
TAGAAGATGTCCGGTGGCCGCCCCTGAGCGAGCTTAACCGGCTGCTGGCCGTACACTTGCCGGTACGATTTATCGATAACGACCACTTCGCCGAACTCGGCTGTGGCTATGAAGAGGCCGTGTCCCTGGGTATGGTGCCCACTCGCGCGGACAACTGGCACGACTTCTTCGGGGCGCTGATCTGGTATCTGTTTCCCCGCACCAAGGCCCTGCTCAACCGCCTGCACATGCAAGATATCGAGGATTGCGGATCCCGCCGGCGCACACCCCGGCGCGACCGGCTCACCCATTTCGACGAATGCGGCCTGGTGCTGGCCGTCCCCGAGTGCCACGAACTCGAGCCCCTGCTGCTCGAACACGACTGGCAGCAGCTCTTTCTCGCCAATCGCCCCCGCTGGGGCCGGGACTGGCAGCCTTTCGTCTTCGGCCACGCCCTCTATGAGCAGGCGTTGTCCCCCTTTATCGGGTTCACCGGCAAGGCGGTGCTGGTAGAAATGGAGCCCGGATTTTTCCGCCTCCCGACTCATCAGCGCTACCCCTTGCTCGATGCCCGGCTGAGTACCCACCTGGAGCACAGCGCGCTGTTCGACCGGCCTCGCCCGCTGCTGCCGGTGCCGCTGCTCGGCATCCCGGGCTGGTGGCCGGCCAACGAAGATCCCGCCTTCTACCTGAACCGGGATTACTTCCGTCCCAAGCGCAACAGGTGATTTAGCCGAGTTTTTTTCTTACACTTGCCGCCTTGTCATTATGAGGATGATGTTATGTCCGGGCACGATCCCGTTTACCAGCACCCGTTCAAACCCCGTTACCTGTACCCCAAATACTGGCCGACCTGGCTGGCCATCGCCGCCCTCTGGCTGCTGGCCTGGGTCCCGGTCCGCCTGCGCGACCGCGTCGCCGCCGCCTTAGCCCCCTTGCTTATCCGTTTCGCCAAGAAACAGTGCTATATCGCCCGCACCAATATCGGGCTGTGCTTTCCCGAGCTGCCCGAGGCGGAGCGCGAGCGGATGCTGCGCCACTCCATCGAGGTGGGGCTGATGGGCTTTTTCGGTTATGGTGAGTGGACCGCCCGCAGCAAGCTCTATCTGCAAAGCCGTTTCAGGGTGCAGGGCCAGGAACACCTGGACGCCTGCCTGGCGGCCGGCGACAAGATCATCTTTATGATCCCCCACACCTGGACCCTCGACGCCGGTGGTCTCTACCTCAACTCCTTCGGCCTGCCCATGTGCACCATGATGCACAGCGCCAAGAACGAGCTGTTCGACTGGTTTATCAACCGCCAGCGGACCCGTTTCGGCGGCCTGATCTACGAGCGGGACGCGGGCATCAAGTCGGTGATCAAGACCCTCAGGGACGGCAATCACTTTTTCTACCTGCCGGATCAGGATCACGGCCGGGAAGCCAGCCTGTTCGTGCCTTTCTTTGGCGAGCCCAAGGCGACCCTGCCGGCCCTGCCCAAGCTGGTCCGGCTCACCGGCGCCACCGTGTTGCCGGTGCTCTCGGTCTACAATACCGAACAGCACCGTTACGAGCTCATTATCCGTCCGGCCATGACGCCCTACCCCACCGCCGATCTTCATGCCGATACCCGGGCCATGAACGCGGAGATCGAGGCCCTGCTCACCGACTGGCCGGAGCAGTACATGTGGTTCCTGAAATACTTCCAGACCCAGGTGGACTCGGATGAAGGCCGTTACGAAGCCGGTATCCGCCGGATCAGGGGGAAATAATGGCGTGGCTGCACTATCTGCTGCTGGTGGCCGCCGGCCTGCTGGTACTCTGGCTGGTGGCCAAAACCGACGACTGGCTGATGGCGCGGGAAAAACGAAAAACAGGGATTAGGGATTAGGGATTAGGGATTAGGGATTAGGGATTGGAAACTGCACCAGTCCCCAGTCCCCACAGTAGCTATCTTCAGCCCGGGAAAAACAGAAACTTGGCGCCCACCAGAATAAGGAAGCCGGCAAAAGCCCGCCTCAGCGCTATGGCCGAGAGCTTATGGGCCAGGATGGCACCGAAGCGTGCGAAGGGCATGCTGGCCAGGCTGATACCGATCATCGCCGGCAGATACACATAACCCCAGGCCTCGGCGGGCAGCCCCTGATGCGGCAGGCCATGCACCACATAGCTGAGCGCCCCCACCAGGGCGATGGGGAAACCGCACACCGCCGACACCGCCACCGCCCGCTGCATGGGTACCGAGCACCAGCTGAGGAAGGGCACCGTCAGGGAGCCGCCGCCGATACCGAAGATGCCCGAGGCCCAGCCGATAACCCCCCCCACCGCCACCTGCACCGGCTTGCGGGGCAGACCGCTGCCACCTTTGGGTGCCAGATGAAACAGCATCTGTGCCGCCATGGCCCAGGCAAAGAGCCCGATCAGCCTCTGCAGGTGCAGGCCCGACAGCTTGTCGGCGGTAAAACCGCCCAGCCAGGCTCCGAACACTATGCCCGCCGACAGCAACGCCGCCAGCCGCCAGTCGATGGCCTTGCGGCTATGGTGGGTCTGGATGGCGCTCAACGAAGTAAACATGATGGTCGCGAGCGAGGTGCCCACCGCCATGTGCGCCACCCAGTCCCCGCCGATGCCTTGCAACTTGAAACTGAAAATCAGCACCGGCACTATGATCAGCCCGCCGCCCACACCAAACAGTCCGGCCAGGGTGCCGGCAAAGGCCCCCAGTACCAGATACATCAACCAGGTCATGCGCTTATCCCTAAAAAAAGCAAAAGGCCATAAGCTACCTAAGCCGGCGGCAAAAGCCAATCCCCTTCTGCCCGGCAAAAGGACTCAGAGCCGTTCGCGGCCCAGGCTGATCACCACCCGACGGTTGACCTCCCGCCCTTCCGGGGTGCTGTTGTCGGCGATGGGCCGACGCTCGCCATGCCCTTCGAGCGAGATGGCGTTTGCAGGCAGGCCCAGCTCCATAAAGCGGCCTTTGATGGCCTCGGCCCGGCGCTGGGACAGCTGTTTATTGTGGTATTCGCTGCCGAAGCTGTCGGTATAGGTGTTGATCACGACCTCCCCGATATGGGGATCGGCCTTGACGTATTCGGCAATCATCGCCAGCCGTTGGCTGGAATGGGCCGTCAGTTCATCGGCATTGTTGACATAGTTGAGCACGCTGAACGCGATGTCTTCGAAGCCATAGGGCAGCAGGTTGTGCTGGCAGTCGAGAAAAGCGGCGTAACGGGCGCGGAAATTGACCGACGACAGCCCCACGCCCGTGGTCTGGTTATTACGGTACCAGTCATCGAAATAGAAGATAGGCCAGCGGCCTTCGCTCAGCTCGTCCAGCATCACCCAGGCGGACTGTTGCTCCACCATGGCGTCGAACTGCTGATAGAAGGTCACCCGGGTCAGGTTGCGCGCCCCCCGCCCCGGCTGCCACTGGGGCGGCTCGCTCTTCAGTGCGGCGGACTGGGTACGCGGCAGCGCCCGCAAGGGGTTCAATTCGAATACCAGATTGATGTTCTTGGAGGCCCGGCTGACAAAGGCGCCGGTACCGAAACCGGGGATGGGGTGCTCGAGGCGGCATTCCACCGCCGAGTCCGACGTCAGCCGCCACAAGGACTGTTCAATATCCGCGATAAAGGTGCGGGGCTGGGCCCAGGCGCCCGAGCACCAAGCCAGCCCCGCCACCAGGGGAAGAATGCGCACGCCAGATGTCTCCTGTTAACCGTTAAGCTCTGTATCGGCAGCCGGCGCCATAGCTTTAGTACTAGTGCTTGAGTGTAAGCCCCGCCGCCTCCCCGTGGGCCCGGATCTCCCGGGCCAGCACCGCCTTTTCTTCCGGCGACAGCCAGCACGCCTCCACGCTGTTCAGCGCCATCTGCAGCAGTTCCCCGTCGGTGGCGCCCAGCCCATCCTGCAAAGCCTGATAGTTGGCGTTCATGTAACCACCGAAATAGGCCGGATCGTCGGAGTTGACGGTCACGCACACTCCCGCATGCAACAGCCTCAACATGGGGTGCTCGCTCATGCGCTCCACTACCCTGAGCTTGAGGTTGGACAGGGGACAGACGGTAAGGGGAACGCGCTCCCGGGCCAGCCGTTCCACCAGGTGCCGGTCCCCCGCCGCCGCCACCCCGTGATCGATGCGCTCCACCCTGAGGATATCCAGCGCATCACGGATATACTGGGCCGGCCCTTCTTCGCCGGCGTGGGCCACCAGGCGGAAGCCCTGCTCCCGGGCCGCGGCATACACATGAGTGAACTTGGTCGGCGGGTTGCCTTTTTCGGCAGAGTCCAGCCCTATGCCCGACAGCTGGTGGCGAAAAGGCTCCGCATGGTGCAGGGTCTCGAAGGCACTTTCCTCCGGCAGGTGCCGCAGGAAGGACATGATCAAGCGGCTGGTCAGCCCCCACTGCTGCCGGGCCTGTTCCAGCGCCCGATGGATGCCGCCGATCACCGCCGCCAGGGGCACTCCCCTGTCGGTATGGGCCTGGGGATCAAAGAAAATTTCGCTATGGCGCACCTGCTCGGCGTGGGCCCGTTCGAGATAGGCCCAGGTCATGTCGAAAAAATCCTGCTCGGTCAGCAATACCTGCATGCCCTGGTAGTAGACGTCGAGGAAGGACTGCAGATCCTTGAAGTCGTAGGCCGCCTTCAGCGCCCTTTCATCCGCGTAATCGAGGGTGATACCATTGCGTCCGGCGAGGGCAAAGACCATCTCCGGCTCCAGGGTTCCTTCTATGTGCAGGTGCAGCTCCACCTTGGGTAATCCATTGATAAACGTGGACATGGCATTCCTCCCTTGCTCCCGATACCTTAAAGATAACAAAAATCCGGCCGCCGTCATTGCGAAAATATAACCGGTTGGTCAAAAAGCGATGCGCCTGTGCGCCAGGCTCCAGTTACGGACTCTATGTTGATGATACCTTTGCTCAAGCGTTGTTTACTCTGGCTGGCCGCCCTGCTGGTGCTGGCGCCGCTGCTGCTCACCCTGGCCTATCGCTATGTGCCGGTGCCGGTGACCCCGCTGATGGTGATCCGGCTGTTCGAAGGCGAAGGCCTGGCTAAAGACTGGCAGCCGTCGGCACATATTTCCAATCACCTGAAGATGGCGGTCATCGCCTCCGAAGACAACCTGTTCTGCCGCCACCGGGGCTTCGACTGGAAAGCCTTCGGTGACGTACTCAACGAATTCCGCAGCGAAGGCAGGTTGCGCGGCGGCAGCACCATCAGCATGCAGACCGCCAAGAACCTCTATCTGTGGCCGGGGCGAAGCTACAGCCGCAAGGTGCTGGAGGCACTCTACACCCCCATGCTGGAGCTGATACTGCCCAAGGAACGCATCCTGACCCTGTATCTGAATATCGCCGAATTCGGACCCGGCATCTACGGTGCCGAGGCGGCGGCGCAGGCCTATTTCAATACCTCCGCCGCCAACCTGAGTCGCCAGCAGGCGGCGCAGCTGGCCGCCGTGCTGCCCAATCCCAGGGTCTACCATGCCGGCCGCCCTTCACCCTATATCCAGCGCCGGGCCGCCACCATCCAGACTCGTATCAACCAGTTGGGGCCCCTGCTCGCTTGTATCAGGGCTTCATAAAAGCCTTACCCTTTGTCATCAATTTGTCATAAGCTGCCATGACAGTGGGAACAGCGCCGGAACCGACCGGCGACGAGGAGAGCGAATGAATAAAAAAAACCTGATCTGTGATATCGACGGCGTCATCCTGCACAACAATGATCTGATCCCGGGCGCCGACGGCTTTATCCGCCGGGTGCTGGAGCAGGAGATGAACCTGCTGTTCCTCACCAATTACCCGGCGCAAACCCCCAAAGACTTGCAAAATCGTTTCTATTCCGCCGGCATCGAGGTGCCCGAGCACTGCTTCTACACCTCGGCCATGGCCACCGCCGACTTCCTCAAGCGCCAAAGCGGCGAAAAGGCCTATGTGATCGGCGAAGGGGCCCTGATCCACGAGCTGTACAAGGCCGGCTTCACCATCACCGACATCGATCCCGACTTCGTGGTGGTGGGCGAGACCCGCAACTACAACTGGAGCATGATCCAGATGGCGGCCAAGTTCGTGGCCGGCGGGGCCCGCTTTATCGCCACCAACCCGGACACCCACGGCCCGCACATGCACCCGGCCTGCGGCGCCCTGTGCGCCCCCATCGAGCGCATGACCGGCAAAAAGCCCTTCTACGTGGGCAAGCCCAGCGCCTGGATAGTGCGCGCCGCCCTCAACCATATGGACGCCCATTCCGAAAACACCCTGATCGTGGGCGACAACCTGCGCACCGACATCCTCGCCGGTTTCCAGGCCGGGCTGGAAACGGTGCTGGTGCTCACCGGCGTCAGCCAGGTCGCGGATATTGACAAGATGCCCTTCCGTCCCCAGCATATCTACCCTTCCGTCGCCGAGATCGACCTGTTCTGACACACCCGACGCACTTTCTGTACCGCTGCCGTTTCGCCGAGCCCCAGCGGTACCTAGCGACTAATATGAAGCAGCCCTCTTATGATTGAACAGACACTCACACAATTACTGATCCTCCTCGGGTTGACGGTCTTTATCGTGCTGCTGTTCCAGCGCCTGCGTATCCCCCCGAGCCTGGGTTATCTGCTGGTGGGTGTGTTGCTCGGCTCCCACACCGCCGGCCCGGTGCTGGAGGAACACTACATCAAGCTTATCGCCGAATTCGGCATCGTCTTCCTGCTGTTCACCATAGGACTGAGCTTCTCGCTCTCCCAGATTTATGCCCTGCGCCACCTGATACTGGGGCTGGGCACGGCACAGGTGGTATTGACCACCGCCGTGGTCGCCCTGCTGCTGTGGGCCATGGGCGTACCCGGCATCGCCGCCTTCGTGATCGGCGCCGTCTTTGCCCAGTCCTCGACCACCATCATCAGCAAGCAGCTCGCCGAACAAGGAGAGGAGCAGACCCGGCACGGCAAGCTGGGCACGACCCTCTCGGTGTTCCAGGACATTACGGCGGTGCCCTTCGTCATCATCATTCCCGTGCTCGGCATCGCCGCCGCCCAGGAGGTAGCCGGAGCCCTTGGTATCGCCCTGGTCAAGGCGTTAGCGGCTTTTGCCATCGTCTTCCTGGTAGGACGTTATTTACTGCGTCCCTTTTTCCATATGGTATCCGAGCAACGCTCAGCCGAACTCTTCACCCTGACGGTGCTGTTCGTGTCGCTGATCGCGGCCTGGACCACCATGAGCCTGGGACTTTCCATGGCGTTTGGCGCCTTTCTGGCGGGCATGATGCTGGGGGAAACCGAATTTCGCCATCAGGTGGACTCCACTGTCAGGCCCTTCAGGGATGTGCTGCTGGGACTGTTTTTCGTCAGCATCGGCATGCTGATCGATCCCGCCCTGCTCCCCGACATCTGGCTGGAGGCCCTGGTCGGCGCCTGCGCTTTATTGCTTATCAAGCTGCTGCTGGTCACCGCCATCGTCAGATGGGCGAAGATAGACGGCCCCACCGCCTTTCGTACCGGTATGGTGCTGGCCGTGGGGGGAGAGTTCGGCTTCGCCCTGCTGGCCATCGCCCTGGACGCCAAAGTGATAGCGGTGTTGCCCGCCCAGATAGCCCTGACCGCCGTGCTCTTTTCGATGATACTCGCGCCTTTTCTGATCCGCTTTAACCAGCCCCTGGCTACCTGGCTATTCAGTTTGCGAAACCGCAGCCCCATCGCCGAACAAGGCCAGGAGGTTCCGGAAGGGCATCATCTTAACCATCACGTTATCGTCTGCGGCTATGGTCGTATCGGCCAGATTGTCGGCCACTTCCTGGAAAATGAACACATTCCCTATATTGCGCTGGATATGGACGCCAAGCGAGTCAAGGACGCCCGCCTTTCCGGCGAGCCCGTTTTCTTCGCGGATTCCGCGGATCCCGCCGTGCTGGAAGCCGCCGGGGCCGGCAAGGCCCGCCTGCTGCTGATCGGTCACGACGACCTGAGTGCCGCCCTGAAAACCCTGGCTTACCTCAAGCGCCATCACCCCAAGCTGCCGATCATGGTGAGGACACGTGACGAAACCCACGTGGAGGAACTCCGTACCGCCGGCGCCACCGAAGTCATCCCCGAAACGCTCGAAGCGGGCATGATGATGGCCTCCCACGCCATGCTGTCGCTGCGGGTGCCCCTGCATAAGGTGGCGAGCTACATCCAGCAGCAGCGCACCAGCCGCTACCAGATGCTGAGAGAGCTCTTCCCCGGCACCACCGCCTCCCTGGAAGGACTGGACGAGCAAAAGGCGGACCGGCTCTATCCGGTCCAGTTGCAGGCAGAAAGCCCGGTAATCGGCAAGCGGCTGGCCGAACTCGATCTGGCCAGCCGGGGGGTGATCGCCACTGTCCTGGTGAGAGACGGTAAAAGATCCCTTTCGCCCGGGCCGGATACCCTGCTGCAAACCGGCGACGTACTGGTATTGTTCGGCACCCCGGACGAACTGGAGCAGATCCGCTGGCAACTCGGGGCAGGGCAGCCCGGCTCCACAATGGTGAGCTGAACGGGTATCAGTAGGGCAGCGGGTGTTGTTTTTCCAGCGCTTTCACGTGCTCGGTGAGCCCCATGGCCTTTTCCACATCCAGCATGACGGCGATGCCGGTCCCCAGGCTTTCATCCAGGTCGCCGACATCGACGATTTCTTGCAAGACGAAGTCGGCCCGCCGTTCCTCCACCAAGATGAGAATCACATCCCGCTGCCGGTAAAGCTCGACTCCGAACAGGCCGATCAGTTTTTCAAGCCCCAGCCCCTTGGCGCTGGTGATGATGGTGGCGCCGGTGGCGCCGGCGGCTCTCGCCATATCCAGTATTTTTTCCGTCTTGTCATCATCGACAAAGACCATCAACAACTTGAAGTTCATCGTGGTACTCCCCATTGGCTAACATGCTTCGGCCACTCCAGGGCCTGGTTTTTCCGGCCCACCATACCTCCCCCTGCATTGACAAGATAGGCATACGGCACCACTATAGCCCATCTTGAGCCCCCCTCCCCACACTGACAACAATATACAAAACACCATGGATCCTATTTTTATCGCCATCGCCTTCGGCTGCGGCCTGGCGGTTTACCTGATCAAGCTGCCGCCGCTGATCGGCTTCCTGGCGGCGGGCTTCGTGCTCAACGCCATGGGCTATGCAAGCAACGATACCCTGGAGACCCTGGCCAACCTAGGGGTGACCCTGCTGCTGTTCAGCATCGGGCTCAAGCTGGATATCAAGACGCTGCTGAAGAAGGAAGTCTGGGGCACGGCCAGCGGCCATGTGCTGCTGTCCACCCTGCTGTTCACCGGGGTGCTGCTGGCGGTGAAAACCCTCGGCTTCAGCCTGGCGATGGAGCTGGAGTGGCGCCAGGCCATGCTGATGGGCTTCGCCCTGAGTTTTTCCAGCACGGTGTTCGCGGTCAAGGTGCTGGAAGAGCGCAGCGACATGAATACCTTCTACGGCCGCATCGCCATCGGGGTGCTGGTGATGCAGGACTTGTTCGCGGTGGCCTTCCTTACCGCCTCCGCCGGCAAGATCCCCAGCCCCTGGGCGCTCAGCCTGCTGGTGCTGCTGCCGCTGTTGCGGCCGCTGTTCTATCGCGTCCTGGAGCGGGCCGGCCACGGCGAGCTGCAAACCCTGTTCGCGGTGTTCCTGGCGCTGGTGGTGGGCGTGGGCGGCTTCGAGCTGGTCGGGCTCAAGGGCGACCTGGGCGCGCTGATCATCGGCATGATGCTGGCCCCCCACTACAGCGCATCAAGCCTGGCCAAGTCCTTCTTCAACATGAAGGAGCTGTTCCTGGTGGCCTTTTTCCTCAACATCGGCCTGAACGGCATGCCCACCACCGACGCCCTGTGGATTGCGGCCATACTGCTGCTGGCGCTGCCGGCGAAGAGCCTGCTCTACTACCTGCTTTACGCCCGCTGCGGCCTGCGCATGCGCACCTCGCTGCTGGCCACCTTCAGCCTGACCAACTATTCCGAATTCGGGCTGATAGTGGCGGCACTGGCCGCCAAGCAAGGGCTGCTCAGCAACGACTGGGTCATCGTCGCCTCCATCGCCCTGGCCATTTCCTTCGTGGCGGCGGCTCCCCTCAACAGCCACAACGAGAACATCTACCGCCGCCTGCTTGCACGCTTCCGGCCTAAGGAAAAGCGGCGCCTGCATCCGGACGACATGCCCATCGAGCTGGGCGACGCCCGGGTGCTGATCGTCGGCATGGGCCGTATCGGCCAGGGCGCCTATATGGAGCTGGAAAGCCGTTTCGACGGCAAGCTGCTCGGCATCGACAGCGATGAAAAAAAGGTGGAGCTGCTGCAGAAGCTGAACATCAACGCCATCAAGGGCGACGCCTCCGACTCGGACTTCTGGGACAAGACCAATATTAACGGCCAGCTGGATTATATCTTCCTCGCCATGCCCAACCACGCCGGTAACCTCTATGCCCTGGAGCAAATTCACCAGGCCGATTTCAAGGGCCGGGTGGCCGCCATCATCCGCTATCCGGAAGAAGGTGCCCAGCTGCGCGATATGGGCGCCGACGAGGTGTTTGACATCTACGAGGAAGCGGGCAGCGGCTTTGCCCGCCATGTGATAGAGCACGCCGGGTAAATAGCGCCAGGACTGGGGACACCCCTAATCCCCAGTTCCCGCACCTCAGTGTCCGCCTTCGTCCTTATCGTAGGGGTAGTGGATATGGCCGAAGCGGATCACCAGTATCGCCAGGGCCAGCACCAGGGCGGCGCCCGCCACCGTAATAAGGCGCCAGCTGTCCATGCCCTTCATGTCCAGGATAAGGTAGCGGGCCAGGGCGACGATGGCGATATAGAGTGGAATGCGGATGGGCAGCTTGCCGGAACGCAGGTAGATGGCCACCATGGCCAGCACTTCCAGGTAGATAAACATCAGCAGCAGATCGGCCAGGGTCACCGTTCTGGCCTGCCACATGGTGTTGACTTCAATACCCACCGCCACCACGGTGGAGATGGCGACGATAATCAGGCCGATGTGCTGCAGCACATCCAGCATTTTGCTGCCCAGCATCCGTTTATTATTCATAGATTGCCTCTTTCTTGATGTTGTTATTATCCGAACTCGATCCCGGCGCCCTCTTGCTGCACCAATATAAACCAAGCAAAAACAGTGCCATTGGTTGCCACCCGGGATGCGTCGGCAAGACATCCGGACGAACCCGGAGCCGCCCTTGTCCCTGGACGGCTGGCCACCTATAATAGCCGCAGCCTAACGAACAGAGCTTATAAAAAATTAAACTTTTATGAATTTTTTGAATAAAGCGATTACGCCACCCTAGCCTTCAGGCCCTGCATTTACCGCATTCTGCTCTCTCCCTGCTCACCCCTTGTGCGAGTGCTGTGCTTTAACCCAAAAACCCGGCTCCCGTACCGCTGTGCCCGCCCTTGGCGCCGGCCTGGTATGGACTGCATTTACCCACCACCTTGGAACAACCACAATGTTACCCAGCATCAAGCAAACCTGGTTCTCGAACATTAGGGGAGATGTGCTCGCCGGTCTGGTGGTCGCCCTGGCCCTGATCCCGGAGGCCATCGCCTTCTCCATCATCGCCGGGGTCGATCCCAAGATCGGCCTTTACGCCTCCTTCAGCATGGCGGTAGTCATCGCCTTCGCCGGCGGCCGTCCGGGCATGATCTCCGCCGCCACCGGCGCCATGGCCCTGCTGATGGTCACCCTGGTTAAAAACCACGGCCTGGAATACCTGCTGGCCGCCACCCTCTTGTGCGGCGTGCTGCAGATCATCGCCGGCTACCTGAAGCTGGGCGAGCTGATGCGCTTCGTGTCCCGTTCCGTGGTCACCGGCTTCGTCAACGCCCTGGCCATCCTGATCTTCCTGGCCCAGTTGCCGGAGCTGACCGACGTGACCTGGCATGTCTACGCCATGACCGCCGCCGGCCTCGGCATCATCTACCTGCTGCCCCTGGTGCCGGTGGTGGGCAAGCTGCTGCCCTCACCCCTGGTATGCATAGTGGTACTGACCCTGGTGGCCATCGCCTTCAGCATCGATATCCGCACCGTGGGCGACATGGGCGAGCTGCCCGACAGCCTGCCGGTGTTCCTGTGGCCGCAGGTGCCGCTCAACCTCGACACCCTGGCCATCATCTTCCCCTACTCCCTGTCCCTGGCGGTGGTGGGCCTGCTGGAGTCGATGATGACCGCCACCATAGTGGATGACCTGACCGACACCCAGAGCGACAAGAACCGCGAGTGCAAGGGCCAGGGCATCGCCAACATCGCCACCGGCCTGCTCGGCGGCATGGCCGGCTGTGCCATGATCGGCCAGTCCGTCATCAACGTGAAGTCCGGCGGCCGCGGCCGGCTGTCCACCCTGGTGGCCGGCGCAGTGCTGTTGATCCTGGTGGTCTTCCTCGGCCCCTGGGTGTCGCAAATTCCCATGGCCGCCCTGGTGGCGGTGATGATCATGGTGTCCATCGGTACCTTCAGTTGGGACTCGGTGAAGAACTTGAAGACCCTGCCCAAAAGCTCCAGCCTGGTGATGATCGCCACCGTGGTGGTGGTGGTCTTTACCCACAACCTGGCCTACGGCGTGCTGGTGGGCGTACTGCTCAGCGCCCTCTTCTTCGCCAACAAGGTGGGTCAGATCCTCTATGTGGGCTCGGAAGCAACCGGCGACAACAGCCGGGAATACCAGGTGGTGGGCCAGGTGTTCTTCAGCTCCGCCGAGCAGTTTATCGCCGCCTTCGATTTCAAGGAGGTCATCGACCAGGTGCGCATCGATCTGAGCCGGGCCCATTTCTGGGACATCACCGCCATCAGCGCCCTCGACAAGGTGGTGCTCAGCTTCCGCCGGGAAGGCACCGAGGTGGAAATGATCGGCCTGAATGAGGCCAGCGCCACACTGGTGGACCGCTTTGCTGTTCACAAGGATCCGAAAGCGGTAGAAAAGCTGATGGGCCACTGAGAGAGGAATGACCATGACCACCCACGTACTCGCCTGTATCGACGGCTCCAGCCACGCCACCACAGTCTGTGATTACGCCAGCTGGGCCAGCTTGCGCCTGGCGGCACCGCTGAGCTTTATCCATGTGCTGGATAAAGGTCGGCAGCCGGGCCTGGCCGACCTGAGCGGCAGCATCGGCCTGGGCAGCCAGGAGCACCTGCTGGAAGAACTGGCCGAACTCGATGAAAAACGCGGCAAGCTGGCCAAGGAGCAGGGCCGCATCCTGCTCGACGCGGCCCGCACCCGCGCCATTGAAGACGGGGTGAGCGAGCCCGCCACCCTGCAGCGCCACGGTGGCCTGGTGGACGCCCTGGTGGCGCTCGAACCCGACACCCGGCTGCTGGTGCTCGGCCGCCACGGCGAAGAGTCGGCCTCCGTCTACGCCCACCTCGGCAGCCACGTGGAGCAGGTGATCCGCGCCCTGCACCGCCCCACTCTGGTGACCCAGGGCGAATTCAGCGCACCACAAAAGATCATGCTGGCCTTCGACGGCAGCGCCACCACCCGCAAGGGGGTGGAGATGCTGGCCAGGAGCCCGCTGTTCAACGGGCTGGAGTTGCACCTGGTGCTGGTGGGCGCCGACACCGACGACAACCGGGAGCAGCTCAACTGGGCCAGGACCACCCTGGCCCAGTCCGGCATCAACGCCAGTGCCGCCATCGTCGCCGGTGAGGTCGACAAGGCCCTGCCCCAGTATCAGCAGGACAACGGCATCGACCTCATGGTGATGGGCGCCTACGGCCACTCCCGCATTCGCCAGTTGCTGGTGGGCAGCACCACCACCGCCATGATCCGCTCGGCCCGGGTGCCGCTGCTGGTACTGCGCTGACAACGCCATGACCAGGCGCCATCGTCCCCCCGGCCGACGGCGCATTACACTGTATCCAGGGGCCCGGTAACCGGGCCCGCCGTCAACCGGGGGAAAAATCATGATCACTCAACTGATGGCCTGTATCGATGGCTCTCGCCAGGCCGGCGCCGTGTGCGACCTGGCCGGCTGGGCCAGCCTGCGCCTGTCCGCACCGCTGACCCTGCTGCACGTGCTGGATCAGAGCCAGTACATCCACGAAGCCGATTTCAGCGGTTACCTGGGGCTGGAGGGCCGGCGGGAGCTGCTCCAGGAGCTGTCCCGTCTGGATGAGCGACGCAGCCGGCTGGCGGTGGAGCAAGGCAAACTCATCCTCGCCGCCGCCCGGGAGCGGGTCCTGGCGGCCGGGGTCACTAGAGTGGAGTGCCTGCAGCGCCACGGCGCCCTGGTCGACAACCTGGCCGAGCTGGAGCAGGACGAGCGGCTGCTGGTGCTGGGCGCCTACGGGGAGCAGAGCAGCGAGTCTCTCGCTCGCCTGGGCAGCCAGGTGGAGCAGGTGGTCCGCGCCCTGCACCAGCCCATGCTGGTGGCCCAACCGGAATTCCGGACTCCGCAAAAGGCCATGCTGGCCTACGACGGCAGTGCCGGCAGCCGCCGGGGGCTGGCGTTGCTGGCCCAAAGTCCCCTGCTCCAGGGGCTGGAGCTGCACCTGCTACTGGTGGGGAAGATCGATGGCGAACACCGGGCCCTGCTGGAGGAGGCACAGGCCTTGCTGACCCAGGCCGGCGTCGAGGCATTCGCCCTGGTCCTCCCCGGCGAGCCGGAGCTGGTTCTGCCCCGCTATCAGCAGGACAACGGCATCGATCTGATGGTGATGGGCGCCTACGGCCACTCCCGCCTGCGCCGCTGGCTGCTGGGCAGCACCACCACCGCCATGCTCCGCACCATTCGGGTGCCGCTGCTGGTGCTGCGCTGAACACACGCCGAGGCGGGCCGGCCAACAGCAGGCGGAAACGGTTAATGAAAAGTTAAAAAATGCAAATAAAACCACCCGATAAAAATGTGACGCCGACTACAAAAGTGTAAAAAACTGTCCTTTAATAAAATGGCAGAACTCCAAAAAGCCGACCCCTGGGTGCGGATACTTCGTTGCAACCATTGAGCCGGCTCCGCTTGAACGATGGCAAGAGGTAGTCCTTATGGGTGGCGCTGAATACACGGGTGTGACAGACACCGCTTTTCTCTATCCAGATTCCAGCCTGCACCGATTGTGGCAGGAATTGCTGGCGGGAGCCGGTATTGAAGTCAACGGTCCCCAGCCTTGGGACATGCAACTGAAGGCGCCGGGCGTGCCGGAGCGCATCTTGACCGGGGGCAGCTTGGGGCTGGGCGAGAGCTACATGGACGGCGCCTGGGACGCCCAGCAGCCCGACGAGCTGATCTGCCGGCTGCTGAAGGCGCATCTGCACCGCAAGGTACGTCCCTCCCGCCTGCTGCTCCATGCGCTCAAGGCCCGGCTGCTCAACCGCCAGACCAGCAAGCGGGCCTGGCAGGTGGGGGAAGCCCACTACGATCTGGGCAACGACTTCTACGCCGCCATGCTCGACTCGCGCCTGACCTACACCTGCGGCTACTGGCAAGACGCCACCACCCTGGAGCAGGCGCAAGACGCCAAGCTGGATCTTATCTGCCGCAAGCTCGGGCTCGAGCCCGGCATGCGGGTGCTGGACATCGGCTGCGGCTGGGGCAGCTTTATGGGCTACGCCGCCGAACACTACGGGGTGGAATGCGTGGGCGTGACCATCTCCCGGGAGCAGGCCCAATGGGCCAGGCAACGCTACCCCGGACTGCCGCTGGAATTCCGGTTGCAGGATTACAGGGAGCTGAACGAGACTTTTGATCGGGTGGTGAGCGTGGGCATGTTCGAGCACGTGGGCCACAAGAACTACCGCACCTACATGGAAGTGGTCCATCGCTGCCTGGCGGACGGCGGCCTCTTTCTGCTGCACACCATCGGCAAGAACGAACGCCGCCTCCACACGGATCCCTGGATAGACAAGTACATCTTCCCCAACGGCGAGCTGCCCTCCATTGGCCAGCTAGGCGATGCGGTGGACCAATTGTTCGTGGTGGAGGATCTGCACAACTTCGGCGCCGACTACGACAAGACCCTGATGGCCTGGCACGCCAACTTCGAGCAAGCCTGGCCCCGCTTCCGGGAGCAATTGGGCGAGCGCTTCTACCGCATGTGGCGCTACTACTTGCTGGCCTGCGCCGGCGCCTTCCGCGCCCGCGATATTCAGCTGTGGCAGTGGGTGCTGGCCAAGGGCGGCGCGGAGCAGGGCTATCGGCGGGTAAGTTGACAACCGGGGTCCGATATAGGGGCCATTTCAATGGACCTTTCCGACACCGGTGCCGAGGTTCGGTCGAATAAATTCGACCCTACAAGCACCTCCATCCAAGGGTCCACTGCAGTGGACCACCCGCCCACGGCGCCGCGCTACCGGCGGGTCAGCTAGCGTTACACCACGCCCTGCTCGCGCAGGTACTCCTCGTAGCTGCCGCTGAAGTCGCGGATGCCGTTTTCGCTCAGCTCCAGGATGCGGGTGGCCAGGGACGACACAAACTCCCGGTCGTGGGACACGAAGATCAGGGTGCCCTGATACAGCTCCAGCGCCATATTCAGGGACTCGATAGATTCCATATCCAGGTGGTTGGTAGGCTCGTCCATCACCAGGATATTGGGCCGCTGCAGCATCAGCTTGCCGAACAGCATGCGACCCTGCTCGCCCCCGGACAGCACCCCGACCTTCTTCTTGATGTCGTCCTGGCCGAACAGCAGCCGGCCCAGCACGCCGCGGATGGTTTGCTCGTCGTCGCCCGCCTGCTGCCACTGGCTCATCCATTCGAACACCGTCAGATCCTTGTCGAAGTCGGCGGCGTGATCCTGGGCGTAATAGCCGATGGTGGCATTTTCGGACCACTTGAACTGGCCCTGATCGGGAGCGAGCTCGCCCACCAGGGTCTTGACCAGGGTCGACTTGCCGATGCCGTTGGTGCCGAGGATGGCGATGCGCTCACCCACTTCCACCAGCATGTTCAGGCCCTTGAACAGGGGGCCGTCGCCATATCCCTTGCTCAGCTGCTCCACCTCCAGCACGTTGCGGTACAGCTTTTTCTCCTGCTCGAAGCGGATAAAGGGGTTCTGCCGGCTGGACGCCTTCACTTCCTCCAGCTTGATTTTTTCAATCTGCTTGGCGCGGGAGGTAGCCTGGCGCGCCTTGGAAGCGTTGGCGCTGAAGCGGGCCACGAAAGATTGCAGATCGGCAATCTGGGCCTTCTTCTTGGCGTTGTCGGACAGCAGCCGCTCCCGGGCCTGGGTGGCGGCCAGCATGTAGTCATCGTAGTTGCCCGGGTAGACCCTGAGCTCACCGTAGTCCAGATCCGCCATATGGGTGCAGACGCTGTTCAGGAAGTGACGATCGTGGGAGATGATGATCATGGTGCTGTTGCGCTCGTTGAGCACGTCTTCGAGCCAGCGGATGGTGTCGATATCCAGGTTGTTGGTCGGCTCGTCGAGCAGCAGGATCTCGGGGTTGGAGAACAGGGCCTGGGCCAGCAGCACCCGCAGTTTCCAGCCCGGGGCCACCTCGCTCATGGGGCCGTTATGCTGTTCCAGCGGAATACCCACCCCCAGCAGCAGTTCGCCGGCGCGCGACTCGGCGGTGTAGCCGTCGTACTCCGCCACCTTGCCTTCCAGCTCCGCCGCCCTCATGTAGTCGTCATCGCTGGCCTCCAGGTTGGCGTAAATGGCGTCGCGCTCATGAATGGCGGCCCACAGTTCGCTGTGTCCCATCATCACCACGTCCAGCACCCGTGCCTCTTCGTAGGCGAACTGATCCTGGCGCAGCTTGCCCAGGCGCTCGTTCACGTCCAGGCTGACGTTGCCGGCGGAAGGGTCCAGATCGCCGCCCAGTATCTTCATAAAGGTGGACTTGCCGCAGCCGTTGGCACCGATCAGGCCATAGCGGTTGCCGTCGCCGAATTTGACGGAAATGTTTTCAAACAACGGCTTGGAGCCGAACTGCATGGTAATGTTGTTGGTGGAAATCAAGGAGCAGACTCACTAAATTAGCGGAACAAGATATGACGGTATCGCCACAGACCGCCAAGGATACCGATGTCGGCGCCAAAGTTCAAAGTATGTGCAGCATTAATGGTTAGCCAGCACCGGCACCGACACCAGGGCCGGAGACGTGCTCAGCACCACGCACCAGAACGGCTTTTGCTGCTGCCCCCAATATTCCGCCGCCTCGCTCATGATATCGAGCAGGGTCAACCAGCCGGGCGGCTCGCGACAGACAAAGCGCTCCACCTGTTGCAGGCAAAGCACGGCGCCCCGCCCATCGATCAGCGCCGGCTCGGTCAGGGCATCGCTCAGGGCATCCCAGTTCTGCCCGAACCAGGCCGGCAATTCCAGCGCACCGGCCAGTTGCGCGATGCAGCCGGCCTTGGAGTCGACCCCGCTGAAGTCGACCAGATAAAAGTCCAGCCCCAGCCGCCGGGCCGACAGCTCCAGCGCCAACTGGGCGTCGGGCGGGATACAACAGCTGCGTGCCGGCCCGGCCTTCAGCAGGCGGGTCAATTCGGTTTCATTCATGGTTCACCCTGAGCTCGGTAAAACGGCGGTCATGGTTTTCGGTAGCGTAGTTGTCCCCTCGCCAGGGTGACTCCTCATCACCGGCACCCATTGGGCGCACCCCGGGGCTTTTTTATTCGGCCTCCGGGGGGGTGGGCAATATCAGCACCCCCTCGAATGGACTGCCCACCGGGTTGTTGCAATCAACCGCCGCGTCTGCCGCATCGAAAATGGTGTGGCCGCAGATATTCATAGCAACAAACTTGTCCGGCCAGACGAGCAGTGCCGGCGAGTAAAACTTACCTGCTTTGTCAATGAGCATCACTTTGCTGTTCCTTGGCAAAGAGGACAGCAACTCGATAAGCTCACCGGCGGTCAATCCCTGGCTGATATCCATAGTGCCCTCCGTGGCGGACAGCTTTTCCCGGAGTTCTAAGCATAGCCAAAGGCGCCAACTATTGAACCATATCGATGACTACCACTGGCCGGCTCCGATACCGCCCCCTTCCCGCCACGACATCCGTTGCCGACGCGGCAGCGGATGGGATTTACTCGCGTTCCAGCTCAACAAAGCTGCGGTAATGATCTTGCGTATAATACCAGATCTCGGGCGGGTCACCGCCGGTCACCACCCGCCGGGGGCCACGGTGGCTCAGCCCGGGCGTATCCACCGTGTATTCCCGGTAATAACCCCGTTCCCGGGCCGGCAGCAGCCCTTCCCGGTTGTGGAAAATGGTGCCGTCCTGGCGGTAGGGAAAGGGCCCGCCCTGCTCGATAAGCACCAGCGTCTCGGCCAGTTGCGGATTGGCTGGGGCCGGATCGCCCGGCCATAGGCCCTGAAACAGCAGCGCCAGGCCGAGCAGCAGGGCGCCGCCGAGCAGGCGCAGGTTGAAGTGTCGCCGCCGCCCTCGCCTAGTCATCCTGATACTCCAGCACCTCGGGGTTGGCGATGTTCACCGGCCGGCCCTCGGCGTAGGCCAGGATATTGTCGAAGGCGGCGCCGAAGTAGAGCTCGTAGCCGCCCCGCTCCACATACCCCAGGTGGGGCGAGCAGAGTACGTTCGGCAGGGACAGCAGCTGTTGCAACTGCGCCCCGGCCGGTTCCTGCTCATACACATCCACGGCGGCAAAGCCCGGCCGCCCTCGTCCAAGCGCCGCCACCAGGGCGCCGGGGGCGAACAGCTCGGCCCGGCTGGTGTTCACCAGCAGCGCGTCCGCCTTCATCAGGGCCAGATCGGCTGCCGAGATCAGATGCCGGCTCGCCTCGTTCAACCGCAGGTGCAGGCTCAGCACATCGCTGCTCGCAAAAAACGTCGCCTTGTCGGGGGCCGCCATCAGGCCATCGTCCATGGCTTGGGCCCGAGAAGCCTCGCTGCCCCATACCTGCACCTGCATATCGAAGGCCTGGCCAAAACGGGCGATGCGCCTGCCGATTTTGCCGTACCCCCATATTCCCAGGGTTTTGCCGGCCAGGCTGCGGCCCAGCCCAAGATCGCCGTTCTGCTGCCACTGGCCCGCCTTGAGCGCACTGCAATAGGGCAGCAACTGCCGGCTGGCCGCCATGATCAGCGCCCAGGTCAACTCCGCCGGTGCCACCGGCGAGCCCGCCCCTTCCGCCAGGGCCACGCCGGCCTTGCTGCAGTCTTGCAGGCGGATATGGTTGCTTATCTTGCCGGTCTGGCTGATAAGCCTCAGCCTTGGCAGGCGGGCCAACAGCCCGGCATTTATCTCGGTCCGCTCCCGGATAAGGACCAGGGCCTCGAAGGGGGCGAGCCGTTCGGCCAGCGCCTCGGGGTCGGAACAACCGTCGGTAAACACCGTTACCCGGTGGGCCGCCAGGCGGCCAAAGCAAGGCAGAGTCCTCACCACGTCCTGGTAATCATCCAGTATGGCTATGTTCATGGCGTGTCCTTGTTGTTGGGAATAAACCGCGTTTTTTTATATCATGGGGGCCGTTTCAAGGTCACCCCATGGAGAACATGGTGAACTCAGAGTATATAACCGCCGATCTGGTCGCCGAGGTTGAAGCTATCGCCCGGGATGCCGGCGCCGCCATCATGGCCATCTATCGCCGGGAGTTTTCGGTCGAGGAAAAAGCCGACAAATCCCCGCTCACCGAGGCGGATGCCGCCGCCCACCGGCTGATTGCCGAGCGCCTGGCCGCCCTGCCCCTGCCCCTGCCGCTGTTGTCGGAAGAAGACACCGAGCACTTCAGCGGCCCCGACGCCCTGGGCCGTTACTGGCTGGTGGATCCGCTCGACGGCACCAAGGAATTCATCAAGCGCAACGGCGAGTTCACCGTCAATATCGCCCTGATCGAGCAGGGCCGGCCGGTACTGGGCGTGGTCTATGCCCCGGCCTTGGCCGTGTGCTACACCGCCGCCCGCGGCCTGGGCGCCAGCAAGACCGATGCCGACGGCCATTGCCGCCCCATCCGGGTCGCCGAACACCAGCCCGGAACCCCCTGGCGGGTGGTGGGCAGCCGTTCCCACGCCGGCGAGGAGATGCCGCGCCTGTTGGCCAGGCTGGGTGAGCATGAGCTGGTGCCCATGGGCAGTTCACTGAAGCTGTGTCTGGTGGCGGAAGGTGCCGCCGACGCCTATCCGCGCCTGGGGCCCACCTGTTTGTGGGATACCGCCGCCGCCCACTGCGTGGCCGAACAGGCCGGCGGCCGGGTGGTGCGGCTGGATGGCAGTCCGCTCGGCTACGCGACGCCACAACAGCTGCTCAATCCCCACTTCCTGGTGCTGGGTAACAGCGAGCAGGACTGGACCGCCCTGTTCTGACGCAACAAGGCCGGGGACACCCGGCCTCGGTTTACATAGCTCCCCGTCTCAACGGGCCACCAGCACGTCGCAGGGCGGCATGCTCAGAAAACTCATGGCGATGCTGCCGATCAGCAGCCGGCTGATGCCCTGCCGGCCATGGGTGCCCAACACCAGTAACTGCGGTTTATGTTTTTCTACCGCCTGTGCCAAGCAGGCCTGGGTTTCCCCCGCCATGATCTCGGTGGTAATCCGGCTCTGATCGTCGTCGGCCAGGAAATGGGCCATTTCGGTTTTGACTTCCCGTTCGATACGCACCTTCTGGTGATCCATCAGGGTGTCGACCTCCAGTTGGTCATGGCGGACAAACCCCATAAAAGGCGGGTCAAACACATGCACCAGCCGTACCTGGGCCTGGGGTGCCAGCCACAAACCGGCCTGCAGGGCATGATGGGAGCTGCGGGAGAAATCGCTGCCGGCCAGCACCTGCTGATAGGGTTGGGTGGTCTCTGTGTTCACCATCAGCAACGGAATGTCACAGTGGCGTAACAGACGTTCGGCGGTGGTGCCCAGAAACAGATCCCGCATGGGGTCCATATGATGTTTACCGACGATGATCACATCGGCGTTCAGCTCCGCCGCCTTCTTGATCAGCGCCCGATCCGGCTTGCCCAACAGCACATGCCGTCCGCCGTCCGGTTTCACCGCTCCGGGCAGGGCATCGAAGAAGGTATCCAGGGCGGTTTCCGCCGCCTGTTTCAGCCGATGCCGTACCGGTATCTCCACCAGGGGCTCGTACAGGGTCAGGGCATCGTCCACCACATGAACCAGATGCAGGCTGGCGTTGAGTTGCACGGCCAGTTCGGCCGCCTTTTTTACGACCAGCGCGGACTCCGGCTCCAGATCGATGGCAGCAAGCAGCGTTTTCATCTCGGCTTTCCTTATACAGAGGGATCGCGTCACGGCGGATCCATGATTGACGTACCATGAGCATTCCCGCTTTTTGCCATAAAATCAAATGAAAGCCCTTTTTCAGTCCCCCCGGTTTCAAGGCCCGGTCCGGCTTTTGATTCTCCTCGCCGGGCCTTTGGTTTACACTAGCGTCCCTTCAAGCCCAATTTTCAGGAATTTCAGTGTTAACAGCAGAAATCGCCATGCGCTGGCTCACCGCCGGCTATATCGACCATTACATCTGTGAAAACTGCCACGGCATCCATCTGTCCGAGCTGCAGGGTCTGGATGGCGTGCTGGAAAGCCGGCTGTTTGTTGAACATGAAGACGCCATCATCACCACCGAAGTGGAAATCCGTCCCACCGCCCTGCTGGCACTGGTGGCCGACCTGGGCCGGCTGAACATGAACTACCCCAGCCTCAAGGTGTTTGTCGATATCGTTGACGACAACCTGCCCCGGCTGATCGTGGCCGACTACCTGCATACCCAGGCCGGGCTGGAACAGCACCAGTTTCTGTGGATAGTGCAGCAGACCATGGTGGCCACCCAGCAGCTGGTGCAGGAGATCACCGAACTGGGTTTCCTGATGCAGGACGAGCCGCAGAAAATGCCTTCGGCTGTGCATTAAGCCCGCAAATTGCACGCGGTTAAGGCAGTTGCACCAAAGCCTGTTAAAAAACCCTTGAACAACGTTCGGCAAGTCGTTAAATTACGCCCCGTTCCCAAGCGGGGCCGGTGAAGGTAACACCGATAACAAAAAACGCAAAAAAATCTGGTGAGGTGTCCGAGTGGCTGAAGGAGCACGCCTGGAAAGTGTGTATACGGCAACGTATCGAGGGTTCGAATCCCTCCCTCACCGCCACCTTGAAACCCCGAGCAGAAATGCTCGGGGTTTTTCGTTATGGCTCAGCCGGTGCGTCGCCCGAACAAGCCCCGATACAAGCCGCGCAGCAAGCCCTGCAGGGTCCAGAGGACACCCAGGCACCATAACAGAAAAGATCCCAACCACAGCAGCAGGGAGGCCATCAGCAGCGACAGCCGGTAAAGCCCCTTGCCCGCGTCCGGCAGCAACCGCAGCACCCCGCGGTAGGCGCCGCGATACCCCGATGATAATTGCTCCAGCCGCACCAGCTCCCGCACCGAATCGGCCCGCCCGAGGGAGTCCATGGCGCCCCGGGCGCCACTGTGACCGGCGATATTGCGCACCGCCCGACCGGTGGAGGCCAACTGCCCGGTCGCCTCGGTGCCGACGATGCGTCCGGCGGCCAGTGCCAGTTCGTCCAGCTCCGCCCGGCTCAGCTGCTTCAGTTCCAGCCGGCCCAGGCGTTCACCCAGCTCCCGCGCCGCCCGGCCGTCGATGGCCTCCCGGCTCAGGCGGTGGAGCTGCTCCCCCAGTTGCCGGCTCATGCGACCGCTCTTGCGGGCCACCTTCAGCAGCGACACCCCGGCCCGGGCCGGCACAGTGGCACCGCCGCTGGCCAGGCTCAGGGCGCTGAGCCCGATGCCGGTGCCGGCCAGGGCCAGCAACAGGGGATCGTGATCCGGCCAGGCCAGGCCTTCCCGGGTCAGATCACGCAGATCCCCCAGCAGGGTCAGGTCGGTGATCACCGCCGCCGCCATCCCCTCGGCGCTGTCGGCCCGACCGGTGCTGAGCCCCTGCCAGATGTCCCCGGCGGAGCGCAGCATCCGGGCCTGCCAGCGATCGGCCTCCTGCAACCGGGCGATCAGGACGTCGTCCAATACCACCCCCTGCTCCTGCGCCAGTTGATAGAGGGAGAGGGCCAGCTCCACATCTTCCTGCTGCAGCGCCTGCTCCAGTGCCGCCTGGTAACGAGCCGCCGGCAGCCATGACAGGCGGAACTGCGCCATCAACAGCGGATCGCCCTGCCACCAGAAGATCCGCGCCGCGTCCCGGGCCTGGGGCAACACAGTACCGGCACTCAGCATCAGGCTGGACAGCATCGCCACGAAAAACAGTTTTCTTACCCGCCTCATCACCGCCTGCACCCATCGAATCATCCTGCCCTCTATTATCGTGTCCGGGGCCGTGATCGGAAAGAGGGCGGGCACCGGGGCCCGCGAGAAGTATTATTTTATTTGACGCACAGTTTTTCTCTCTGGCGACCAGGGCCGCTCTGGGTGTACATAGGCGCTCCTACTGGAGGGTTTATCGCTTGAATACCGTGTCGCAGCTAGAACAAGCCTTTGATGAAGTGGTGGACGCCATCGCCGGGCCGGGTATCGGCATCTTCCCCCGCTTCCTGGACGAGGCGCAGGTCACGGCCCTGCGCCAGGACTTCGCCGCCCTGCCCCCCTGGCAGCTCACGCCTGCGGGCATCGGCCGGGAGCAAACCCATCACACCAACGAGCGTATCCGCACCGACAAGACCCGCTGGCTGGAGGCTGACAGCCCGGCCCAGCGCGATTACCAGACGCTGATGGCCGGCCTGCAGCAACAGATGAACCGCCAGCTGTTTATGGGGCTCAAGGACTATGAATGCCACTATGCGCTCTACCAGGCCGGAGATTTCTACAAGAAGCACCTGGATGCCTTCCGTGGCCGCGGCAACCGCCGGTTGACCACTGTCGTCTACCTCAACGAACACTGGCAGGACGACGATGGCGGCGAGCTGCTGGTTTATCCTGAAAAAGGCAAGGCAGTACTGCACCGGGTGCGGCCCGAGGCCGGCACCCTGGTGTGTTTCCTGTCGGAGCTGTTTCCCCACGAGGTGCTGCCGGCCCGGCGGGAGCGGCTGAGCATCGCCGGCTGGTTCCGGATCGACGATCCCCTGGCGCCGGCGCTACTGCCGTAGGCTCCACCAGTACCGCCCCCGGCTCCTCCCCGCGCTCAAAGAAACAATTTGGCAATGTCCGCCGTAGCCCCTTTCCCCACGCTATCGCCGTGTTCCGACAGCCAGGCGCCGGCCCGGGCCCGGCCCTGATCGCGCAGCATCTCCAGAAACGACCGGCTGGTCGTCAGCCTGGATTCCATGGCCAGCCGGCCGACCAGATCCCCGGTATCGATCAGGTGCATCCTGGTGCGGGCAAGACGCCGCTCCAACCGTCCCCCCGGCCACAGCGTCTGGCGGGCAAACTGGCGCGCCAGCGCCAGACTGTGCAGCTCACGCAGCAAGGTGCTATTGAACGCCAGCTCCTGGGTGCGATGGTGTATTTCCTCATGGGTCAACGGGAGTTGCGAATGTTCGAAGGGACTGAGCAAGACCAGCAGGATATCCGCCGAAGATACCTCGTAGACCAGGGGAAAAACCGCCGGGTTGGCGGCAAAGGCGCCGTCCCAATACGGCTCTCCCTCGATCAATATCGCATGGTGCAGGGTCGGCAGGCAGGCCGAGGCAAGCAACATGTCCGCCGTCAGCTCGGCCGTCCGGAACAGCCGCAGCCTGCCGCTATTGGCGTGAGTGGCGGCAATGAACAGTTTCAGCGGGCAGCGCTCACGCAAGCGGTCAAAATCGATTTGCCGACCGACAATATCCCGTAACGGATTGATCCCATAAGGATTAAACTGTTGTGGTGAAAACTGCCGTGTCCAGTACAGCATGATCCTGATGGCGGTGGCCAGGCGGCCGCTTTCACTGTCGGCGCCGGCATTGAGCATGGGGGCACAGTCGGCGACCGCTTCCCAGAAACGGGCCAGTGCCTCCCGTGCACCCTCGTTGCCCCCCTGCAACAGGCCATGGGCCAGTACCACGGCGTTCATGGCACCGGCGCTGGCGCCGCTGATCCCATCAATGACAAAGCGGCCGTCTTCCAGCAGGGCGTCGAGTACGCCCCAGGTAAAGGCGCCGTGGGCACCACCGCCCTGCAGGGCAAGGCTGACGGAACGACGCCGAGATGAACGAAACAGCATAAAAGCCTCCGAGTTGCGCCAAGCTACCGAAGCCCGCCCTCCTGTACCATACTACCCCCGCACATCGCTTTGATGACAGCGCCGCCTACCCGAATGAAGGCCGGCAGCCCGCCGGTGTATCCGGAGCAGACCCGCCCGAGCACTTTTAACGAATAATCAATATAACGACCATTTTATTATCTATTTTCCAAATAAAACCACCTTAAATATGGAATAAAAAATTAGCAGCCTTTTTTTATAAATTTTCGCTATTTTCTCTTTTCATCCCGGTTTGACTCTGGCAACCTGAGTTCATTCATGTAGATCAATGTGTTAAGGACAAGCCCCCATGTGTTCCATCTTCGGTATTCTCGAACTCAAATCCGATCCCACCGCCCTGCGTAGCCGTGCCCTGGAGTTGTCCAAGCTGTTGCGCCACCGCGGCCCCGACTGGTCCGGCGTCTACAGCAGCGACAACGCCATCCTGGTGCACGAGCGCCTGGCCATCGTCGGCCTGGACAGCGGCGCCCAGCCGCTGCTGAACCCGGCCAAGACCCATGCCCTGGCGGTGAACGGCGAGATCTACAACCACAAGGAGCTGGAAGCCGAGCTCACCTGCGGATTCGAGTTCCAGACCAAGTCCGACTGCGAAGTCATCCTCGGCCTGTACCAGGAAAAGGGGCCGGAATTCCTCGACGATCTGAACGGCATCTTCGCCTTCGTGCTTTACGACCAGGAGAACGACGCCTATCTCATCGGCCGCGATCACATGGGCATCATCCCGCTCTACACCGGTTACGACGAAGCCGGCAACTTCTACGTGGCCTCCGAGATGAAGGCGCTGACCCCGGTGTGCAAGACCATCAGCGAATTCCCCCCGGGCCACCTGCTGTACAGCAAGGAAGGCCAGCCGCGCCGCTACTACCAGCGCGACTGGGAAAACTACGACGCGGTCAAGGACAACGTCTCCAGCGTGTCCGAGCTGCGCGAGGCGCTGATGGCGGCGGTCAAGCGCCAGCTGATGTGCGACGTGCCCTACGGGGTGCTGCTGTCCGGTGGCCTGGATTCCTCCATCATCTCCGCCGTGGCCAAGCTGTATGCCGAGCGCCGGGTGGAAGACGACGGCAACAGCGAGGCCTGGTGGCCGCGCCTGCACTCCTTCGCCGTGGGCCTGGAAGGCGCCCCGGACCTGATAGCGGCCCGCAAGGTGGCGGATCACCTGGGCACGGTGCACCACGAGCTGCACTACACGGTGCAGGAAGGCCTGGACGCCCTGCGCGAAGTCATCTACCACCTGGAAACCTACGACGTCACCACGGTGCGCGCCTCCACCCCCATGTACCTGATGGCGCGGCGCATCAAGGCCATGGGCATCAAGATGGTGCTCTCCGGCGAAGGCTCCGACGAACTGTTCGGCGGTTACCTCTACTTCCACAAGGCGCCCGACGCCCGGGAGTTCCACGAAGAGACGGTGCGCAAGCTCAAGGCGCTGCACATGTTCGACTGCCTGCGCGCCAACAAGTCCATGGCCGCCTGGGGTGTCGAGGCCCGGGTGCCCTTCCTCGACAAGGAATTCATGGACGTGGCCATGCGCCTGAACCCGGCCGACAAGATGTGCGGCAACGGCAAGATGGAAAAGCACATACTGCGCGAGGCCTTCAGCGACATGCTGCCCCACGAGGTGGCCTGGCGCCAGAAGGAGCAATTCTCCGACGGCGTGGGCTATTCCTGGATAGACAGCCTCAAGGCCATGGTGGAAGAGCAGGTCACCGATCAGATGATGGCCACGGCGGCGTTCCGCTTCCCGCTGAACACCCCGACCAGCAAGGAAGCCTACTATTACAGATCCATCTTCGAAGGCCACTTCCCCCAGGATTCCGCCGCCAACTGCGTGCCCTGCGGTCCTTCCGTGGCCTGCTCCACCCCCAAGGCGCTGGAATGGGACGAGCAGTGGAAAAACATGGCCGACCCCTCCGGCCGCGCGGTCAAGGGTGTGCATACCCAGTCCTACTGAGCGCAGTAATCGACCCTAGGCCCAGGCTGTAGGGTCGAATTTATTCGACCGGGCGCGGCGCCGTGGTCGGGAGGTCCACTGAAGTGGACCCTACGGCACATTTGTCCGTAGGGTGTCGAATCTATTCGACCGAACCCGGCGCCCTATTGCCGAGGCGCGCCCGCCCGACTTGCTGCCGCGGGCCGTCGGATTTACACTGCCCGTCCGTTCCGCTTTGCCCAAGAATCCATGTCTTCCCATCCCGGCGGCACCCAGGTGCTGCGCCAACAGGGTTTTCTGCCCTTTCTGATCGCCCGGCTGGCGGCGGTGTTCGCCATGCAGATCCAGGCGGTGGTGGTGGCCTGGCAGGTGTACGACCTGACCCGGGATCCCCTGGCCCTGGCCTACGTGGGCCTGGCCCAGTTCATTCCCATGCTGCTGCTGTTGCTGCCGGCCGGCGATCTGGCCGACCGCCACTCCCGCAAGCGCCTGCTCGCCGGCAGCTGGCTGGTGCAGGCCCTGTGCAGCGGCCTGCTCTTGATGCTGTCGCTCTCCCCCCAGCCGGAGGTACGGCTCTACTACGCCGTGCTGGTGCTCTACGGCTGTGCCCGGGCCTTCACCGGCCCCACCCTGCAAAGCCTGCTGCCGCAAATCGTGCCCCGCGGCCAACTGGCCCGGGCCATCGCCGTCAACAGCATGATCATGAAGCTCGCCGTCATCGGCGGCCCCTTGGTCGGCGGCCTGCTCTATGCCCTGGGCGGCAGCCTGGCCTATGGCGTCTGCCTCGGCGCCTTCTTGCTGGCCCTGGTGCTGCTGGCCCCGGTGCAGCCCCGCTACGCCGGCGGCGCCAAAGCGCCGGAGGCCACCGCCTGGCACCGCTTCACCGCCGGCATCGGCTACATCCGCTCGCGCCCCATCATCCTCGGCGCCATCTCGCTGGACCTGTTCGCGGTGCTGCTCGGCGGCGTGGTGGCGCTGTTGCCCATCTACGCCCAGGAGGTGCTGATGGTGGGGCCGGAGGGCCTGGGCGCCCTGCGCAGCGCCATCGCCCTCGGCGCCCTGCTGATGGGGGTGGCGCTCAGCACCTGGTCGCTCAACCGCCGGGTGGGGCCGGCCATGTTTATCGCCGTCCTGGTGTTCGGCGTGGCCAACCTGGTGTTCGCCTTCTCCACCCTGTTCTGGCTGTCCTTCGCCGCCCTGCTGGTGGCGGGCGCGGCGGACATGATCAGCGTCTATATCCGCTCCACCCTAATCCAGCTGGCCACCCCGGACGAGATGCGCGGCCGGGTCAGCGCCGTGAACATGCTGTTTATCGGCTCCTCCAACGAGCTGGGGGAATTCCGCGCCGGCACCAGCGCCGCCTGGTTCGGCACCGTGCCCGCCGCCGTCATTGGCGGGGTTTCCACCCTGGCGGTGGCCGGCACCTGGATGTGGGGCTTCAGATCCCTGCTGCGGGTCGACCGCTTCGGCGATGTCGAGCCCCAGACTACCCCGGAACAGCAGGGCCATGCCGTCCGGCGGCCCCAGCGGTAGCGGCGGTTCACGCCCTCAGTCGAAATACCATTCCCAGCGGATGCTGGCGATGCGCTCGCCCCGCAGCCTGAAGGTCACATTCTCGGTGGTTTCGCGGGACTGATAACGCAGCAGTTCGGGTCCCTGCCGGGCCGGCCGGCCCAGCTCGGCCACCAGCCCTGCCCGGTCGGCGCCGACGTTCATAAAGGACGGCAGCCCCGGCTGGGGTTCGGACACCTCCAGCAGTATCGGCATGCCATTGGGATTGGACGCCGCCTCGGACAGGTAGATCTGCGCCACCAGGCCCGGACAGCGCAGGATTTCCACCTCGTCGATAAGGCCGGGCACATGGGGATTTTCCACCTGCCGGTAGCTGAGCTGGGGCTGGTCGCACTCCCGGGCCAGCAACTGCTCGGCGATGTCGTTCAGCCGCCTCATGGTCTGCTCCTGCTGGCTGGCGCAACCGGCCAGGGGGAGCAATAACAGCCACCAGATACGACGTTTCATGCGACACCTCCAGGCTCTCACCAGAGCATAATCCCAGTCCGGCGCCTTTGCATACGGGGAACGCCCAAAGGCTTCTGTCCCCCGGGACAGATATGATAGTGTGGCCCATTCCCCCGCAATCCAGGTCACGCGACGTGAAATATCAAGACCCTGTAACGGCCGACCCGCCGGTCGAACGGCTGATGCAAACCGGGCTGCTCAGCTGCGGCCCCGACACCCCGCTGCGCGAGGCGGCCGAGCGCATGGCCTCGCGTCGCTGCAGCTCCATGCTGGTCATGGAAGGCGACCAGGTGCTGGGGATCTGGACCGAGCGCGACAGCCTGCGCCTCGACTTCAACAATCCCCAGGCCCTGCTCACCCCCATAGGCCAGATGATGAGCACGCCGGTCAGCCAGCTGCACCCGAACACGCCCCTGTCAGCGGTGGCCGCACGTTTTCGCGCCGAAGGCCACCGGCACTTCCTGGTGGTGGACGACCGGGGCCGGCCCAGGGGCATCGTCTCCCAGACCGATATGGCGCTGAAGCAGGGGCTGGAGCCCTACCTCGGCCTGCGCGAGGTGCACGAGGCCATGGACGGCCAGCCCCTGACGGTGGCGGGAGCACTGTCCCTGGCCGAGGTAGCGGCCCTCATGCATCAACAGGGACGGGACGCCGCCGTGGTGGCCTGCGCCGACGGCGGCTACGGCATCCTCACCGAGCGGGACATGGTCCGCTTCGTCGCCCGCCATCCGGGCAACACCCCGGTCGGCGGCCTGGCCAGCCGGCCGCTGCTGACCGTGAATCGGGGCGATACCCTGTTACGCGCCCGGGACCAGCTGATCGATCACCGGGTGCGCCACCTGGCGGTGCTGGAGGGCCGCCAGGTGGTGGGCCTGCTCGGTTTTCGCAACATCCTCGACGGTGTCGAACACCGCTACCAGCAGCAGCTGCGCCAGGCGCTGGAGCAGCGCGACCAGGCCCTCAGCCGCTCCCGGCTCAACCTGGAGCTGGCCGAACGGGTGATCGAGGCCTCCCTCGAAGGCATCATCATCACCGACGCCGAAGGCCGTATCGAGTTCGTCAACCCGGCTTTTTCCCACACCACCGGCTACGACCCGGAAGAAGTGCTGGGCCGCACCCCGGCGGTGCTCTCCTCCGGCCGCCACGACGGCGCCTTCTATACCGAGATGTGGCGGACGCTGCGAGAAAAGGGCTACTGGCGCGGCGAGATCTGGAACCGGCGCAAGAGCGGCCAGCTCTACCTGGAGTTACTGACCATCACCGCCATCCGCGATGGTGAGGGCCGGATCACCAACTTTGCCGCCCTGTTCACCGACATCACCCACATCCGCGAGAACGAGGATCAGATCCGCCAACTGGCCTACTACGATCCCCTCACCCGCCTGCCCAACCGCCGCCTGCTGGAAGATCGCCTGGAGCTGGCCATCCGCCACGCCCACCGCCACCAGCGGCGGCTGGCGGTGCTGTTCATCGATCTGGATCACTTCAAGCAGGTCAACGACAGCCTGGGCCATGCCGCCGGCGACGAACTGCTGCTCGAGGTGTCGCGCCGCCTCGGCGGCCGGCTGCGGGAAGACGACACCCTGGCCCGGCTGGGCGGCGACGAATTCATCGTACTGCTGCCCGATCTGGAAGAGGCGGACGAGGTCACCCGCGTCGCCCGGCGCCTGATCGACGCCATCGGCGAGCCCTTTCGCATCGGCCAGCAGAGTTTCCGCATCGGCTGCAGCCTCGGCATCAGCCTCTATCCCGACGATGCCACCGGCGCCGAGGAGCTGGTGCACCACGCCGATGCCGCCATGTACCGGGCCAAGCAGGAAGGGCGCAACGGCTACCGGCTGTTCCGCCGGGACATGAACCAGCAGGAACACCGCTGGCTGCAGATGGAAACGGCACTGCGCGACGCGGTGGAAAGCGGCGAGGGCCTCAGCCTGCATTACCAGCCCCAGGTCGAGCCCGCCGACCGGCGGGTGCGGGCCGCCGAGGCCCTGGCCCGCTGGCAGCACCCGGAGCTGGGGGCGGTGTCACCCGCCGACTTCATCCCCCTGGCCGAGCGCGCCGGGCTTATGGTGCCCCTGGGCCGGCGGCTGATGCGTCTGGCCGCCGCCCAGCTGCGCACCTGGCTCGACGAGGGGCGGACGCCGGTGCCGGTGTCGGTCAACCTGTCGGCCCAGCAGTTCTGGCAGCAGGATCTGGTGACCGAGGTCAGCACCCTGCTCGCGGATTACCGGTTGCCGGCCGGGCTGCTCGGCCTGGAGCTGACCGAAAGCATCCTGCTCGACAAACAGCAGCAGGCCGAGCGGCTGCTGCAGGAGTTGCGCGAGCTGGGCTGCCCGCTGGCCATCGACGACTTCGGCACCGGTTATTCGTCGCTCAGCTACCTGCACGCCCTGCCGGTCACCAGCCTGAAGATAGACAGATCCTTTATCCGACAGCTCGGCGAATGCCGCAGCAGCAGCGCCGTGCTGGCCGCGGTGACCGGGCTGGCCCGGGAGCTGGAGCTGCAGGTGGTGGCCGAAGGGGTCGAAACCCCGGCCCAGCTCGACGCCCTGGCCCGCTATCATGTCCCCCTGGTACAGGGCTGGCTCACCGGCCGGCCCATGCCGGCGACCGAGTTCGCCGAGTCTTGTCTGAGCACGGCAGCCCGGTCGGTGCCGACGTCCTGATCCTGCCCATCCCAAGAGAACCATGCCATATAGGAGGCCCGCACATGTCCCGCACTTATTTCCTGCCCGCCTTGCTGTTGCTGCCGCTGGCAGCCCCCCCGGTCCTGGCCCAGCAGGGCTGGAGCGGCAGTATCGGCGCCGGTGCCCTGGTGGCCCCCGACTATCTGGGCAGCGACAACTACAAGACCCGGGCGGTTCCCGATGCCAACCTGACTTATGGCGATCTCTTCTATGTCAGCTGGCGTGACGGCCTGGGCTGGAATCTGTTCCAATACCAGGGCTTTAGCCTGTCACCCTTTATCGGCTACCACCCCGGCCGCGACAACACCGGAGACCTGAGCCGCTTCGACAAGGTCAAGGGTGGGGCCACCGCCGGGCTGCGGCTCGGCTACCGACAGGGCCCCTGGCGCTACCAGCTCGAGGGGCACACCGCCGCCACCGGCGACGTGGACGGCTACCAGCTGAGCTTCACCGCCAACTGGCGCGAACAGCTCGCGCCCGACTGGTCGGTACGCATCAGCCCCAGCCTGACCTACAGCAGTAGCGAATGGACCCGGGACATGTTCGGGATATCGGTGCAAGAGGCCGCCCGCTCCGGCCTGAGTGCCTACCGTCCCGACGACGGCTACTGGCGCCTGGGGCTAAGCGGCAGCCTGAACTACCGCTTCGCCACCGACTGGTCGGTCACCGGCATCACCGGCCTAACCCGGCTCACCGGCGATGCCAAGGACAGCCCCATAGTGTCCCGGGTCGGCGATGCCACCCAGGCCATCACCGGACTGCTGGTCAGCTATCATTTCTGAGCCGATGCCGCACGCTCAGAGCGCCACCGCCGCGCCGCTGACCCGGATACCGCCCGCGGCCGGCACCCCCACCCGCAGTTCACTGGGCCGGCCCATGGCCTCGCCCTGGCGGATCAGCAGCTCGCCCGGCACCGGCATCAGCCCCGCCGCCCGCAGGTAGCCGCCCATGGCCGCGGCCGCCGCCCCGGTGGCCGGATCCTCCACCACTCCACCCACCGGGAAGGGATTGCGGGCCTGGAACACCAGCTCGTCCTGCCGGTATACCAGTTGCAGGGTGACCAGGCCGGCGTCCTCCATCAGCGCCTTCAGCCGCTCGACGTCGTACTCCAGCCGGGCCAGCCGCGCGGCCGAGCCCGCCGCCAGCACCAGGTGCCAAGCCCCGGCGTAGGCCAGCATCGGCGGCAGCGCCGGATCCAGCTCCTCGGGCCGCCAGTGCAGCGCCTCGAGCACCTTCTCCAGCCAGCGGGGCGGTACCGCCTTTTGCTCCGGCTCGACCGAGGTCAGCGCCGCCAGCCACTGCTCACCGTCCCGGAACACCTCGACCGGCACCTCGCCCACCGCCGTCTGCAGCCGGTAGCGGCCGGCGCCCGCCGTCTGGCCCAGCACCACACCGGCGGCGATGGTGGCGTGGCCGCAAAAGCTGATCTCCCGGAGCGGGCTGTAATAGCGGATATGGCGCTCGGTTCCGTCGAGCGGCGCCACGAAGGCGGTTTCCGAATAGCCCACCTCGGCGGCGATGCGCTGCATGGTAGCGGCGTCGGGCAGGGCCTCGCCCAGCCAGACGCCGGCGGGATTGCCGCCGGACGGGCTGGTGCTGAAGGCCGCGAGGCGATAAAGGGGCTCGTTCATCGATCATTCTCCTGTGGTGGTGACAGGCGCATTTTGACATTAGCCATAGTTAAGACAACTGCTATATTCTAGCCCTAAGACTTAGCTGACATTATCCTTAAAGATGCCCGTATCCCCGCCCCTCAACACCCTGCGCGCCTTCGAGGCCGCGGCCCGGCTCAACAGCTTCAGCGCCGCGGCGGGTGAGCTCCACCTGACCGCCGCCGCCATCAGCCACCGCATCAAGGAGCTGGAACAGGCCCTGGGCGTGCCGCTGTTCATCCGCCGGGCCCGGGGCGTCAGCCTGACCGAGGCCGGACGCCGCTACCAGGCCAGGATCGCCGACGCCTTCGGCATCATCGCCAGTGCCACCACCGAGCTGAGCCAGCCCCCGCTGGCCGGCCCCCTGGTGCTCTCCCTGCCCCACGGCTTCTGCCGGCACTGGCTGTTGCCGCGCCTGGCCGGGCTGCTCGCGCGTCATCCCGGACTGAGACTGACCCTGCAGGCCGAAGACCGGCTGGCGGATCTGCGCACCGGCCAGGCGGATCTGGCCATCCGCTTCGGCGCCGGTGACTACCCGGGGCTGCATAGCGAGCTGCTGCTGGACGATGCCGTTACCGTGCTGGCCGCCGCCCGCCTGCTCGACAGCCGCCCCCGCCGTCGCCCCGGCGACTGGCTGGCCAACACCCCCCTGCTGGACGACATCGGCGTCCGGGCCACCGAGCCCTGGAGCAGCTGGCGCCCCTGGCTGCGGGAGGCCGGGGTCGAGGCGGCCGGCACCATCGGCGTGACCGATGCGGGCCTCGCCCTCGACGCCTGCCGCCAGCGGCTGGGGCTCTGCCTCGGGCGCTGGTCCCTGGCCCAGCCGCTACTGCAGGCGGGTGAACTGCGCCCCCTGCTGCCCTGGCGCGGCACCGACTTCGCCTATTACCTGCTGAGTCGCCCGGGCGAGGAAGACAACCCCCGCATCCGGGCCCTGCGGCTCTGGTTGCAGGAGCAGGCCACGCTGTTCGCCCGGGAGCCGCGGCCCTCGCCCTAGTCCGGTGGAGCCTTGCCCCGGCCTGGCCTACGCTTAAACCTATATGACACCGGCTCCGGGCTCCGCCCGTCCGCTAGCGTTGCGAGGCGTCCCATGCTCGACTTGCCCGTTCGTCTGCTGCTGATCGAAGACAACCCGCTCCATCGCCGGCTGATCCAGCAGCTGCTCACGACCGATCCCCAGCTGCAGTGCGAGGTGGAGGCGGTGGAGCGGCTGGCCGACGGCCTCGCCCGCCTGGCCCGCAACGACGTGGATCTGGTGCTGCTCGATCTGGTGCTGCCCGACAGCCAGGAGCTCGAAACCCTGCTGCGGGTGCGCCTTGCCGCACCCCAGGTGCCGGTGGTGATCCTCACCAGCCTGGACGACGTCAAGCTGGCGGCGCGGGCGGTGGAGTCCGGCGCCTACGACTACCTGGTCAAGTCCAACCTCAAGAGCACCGCCCTCAGCCGCTCCATCCGCTATACCCTGTCCCGGGCGCGGGCCCGGGGCGGAGAGTGGGACTCGCCCATGTTCCGCCTGGCCCAGCAGCAGTTCCTCAAGGCCGCCCAGTACATGGATCTGGACGACAATATCCGCCAGCGGCTGCTGTTTCCCCAGCGCACCCAGGTGGTGTCCTTCCCCTTTTTCCGCGACGACCGCAGCCAGGTCGAGACGGTGTTCGGCTACCGGGTGCAGCATGTGCTGTCCATGGGCCCCACCAAGGGCGGTATCCGCTACCACCAGGACGTGGACCTGGGCGAGGTGGCGGCGCTGGCCATGTGGATGACCTGGAAATGCGCCCTGATGAAGCTGCCCTTCGGCGGTGCCAAGGGCGGGGTGCGGGTCGATCCCACCAGCCTGAGCAAGCGCGAGCTGCAACGGCTGACCCGGCGCTACACCGCCGAGATCATCGACATCATCGGCCCCGACAGGGACATTCCCGCGCCGGACATGGGCACCGACGAGCAGGTGATGGCCTGGCTGATGGACACCTACAGCCAGCAGGTGGGCCATGCGGTGCCGGCGGTGGTGACCGGCAAGCCGGTGGTGCTGGGCGGCTCCCTGGGCCGCAAGGAAGCCACCGGCCGCGGCCTGGTCTACCTGATCAAGGCCTCGGCCGAGCACCTGGGGCTGGATCTGTCCGGGGCCAGCGCCGTGGTGCAGGGCTTCGGTAACGTGGGCAGCTACACCGCCCGCTTCCTGGCCGAGGCCGGGGTCAAACTGGTCGGGGTCAGCGACGTCTCCACCGGCCTGTTCAACCCCGCCGGCCTGTCGGTGGACGCCCTGCTCGCTTATGTGGCCGAGCACCGGGTGCTGGCCGGCTTCCCGGATGCCGAGGCCGTCAGCAACCAGGCACTGCTCGAACTCGACTGCGACGTGCTGGCGCTGGCGGCGCTGCAAAACCAGGTGACGGTGGAAAACGCCGGCAGGCTCCAGTGCCGGCTGCTGGCGGAAGGGGCCAACGGCCCCACCATGCTGGAGGCCGACGACATCCTGTTCGAACGGGGCATCTTCGTGCTGCCCGATATCCTCGGCAACGCCGGCGGCGTGACCGTGTCCTACTTCGAATGGGTGCAGGGCATGCAGAGCCTGACCTGGACCCTGGAGGAGATCAACGCCCGGCTACAGGCCATACTGCTGGACGCCTTTCACCGCACCCTCAAGCGGGCCGGTGACAACCACATCGACATGCGCACCGCAGCCCTGATCGAGGGCGTCTCCCGGGTCACCGAGGCCAAGCTGCTGCGCGGCGTCTTCCCCTGAGGGACGACATCATGGCCCACCGCCGCACCGAAAGCCGCCTGCTGCGCCTCAACCAGCTGATCACCCGGGCCGCCAACGAGGCGCGCAGCGTCGACGAGGCGATGCAGACCGCCCTCGACCTGGTCTGTGCCCATACCGGCTGGCCCCTGGGCCACGCCTGGTACCCGTCCGCAGACGGGGACGGCCTGGTGTCGACCCGGCTCTGGCACCTGGGCGACAGCGAGCGCTTTCGCCTGTTCAAGGACATTACCGAAGCCAGCCGCTACGGCTCCAGCATGGGCCTGCCGGAGCGGGTGCTGAAAAGCGGCGAGCCCGCCTGGATCCCGGACGTGACCCGGGACCCGGGCTTTCAGCGCGCCCATCAGGAACAGGATACCGGGGTACGCGCCGGCGCCGCCTTCCCGGTACTGTCCGGCAACCTGGTGGTGGCGGTGCTGGAATTCTTCTCCGACCGGGTGCAGGAGCCCGATCCGCCGCTGCTCGATTTGATGGCCCAGATCGGTACCCAACTGGGCCGGGTGATGGAGCGGGAGCGCGCCGCCCGCGAGCTGCAGGAAAGCCGGCGCCGGCTGGCCACCCTGATGGCCAACCTGCCCGGTATCGCCTACCAGTGTCGGAACGATCCCCGGTGGACCATGACCTTCCTCAGCCAGGGCTGCCGAGACCTGACCGGCTATGCGCCGGAAGAGGTCATCGCCGGCCATCCCCATTTTATTGAGCTGATCCACCCCGAGGATCGCGAGGCCTTGTGGCAACAGGTGCAGGAAGCCATCAAGAATCAGCGCCCCTACCAGTTCGAATACCGCATCCATAGCCGCGGCGGCGAGGAGAAATGGGTGTGGGCACAGGGCTGCGGGGTGTTCGACGAAGCCGGCCGGCTGCAACTGCTGGAGGGCTTTATCACCGACATCACCGCCCGCCGCCAGGCCGAGCTGGAGCTGGCCCAGCAATACCAGGAAACCCGCCGCCTGCAGGCCAGGGCCGAGGCCGCCCACCAGCAACTGACCGAGGCCATCGAGTCCATCTCCGAGGGCTTTACCCTGTACGATGCCGACGATCGCCTGGTGGCCTTCAACTCCCGTTTTCGCGACTACTCCGCCGCGCCCGACATAGTGCGGGTGGGCATGCCCTTCCGGGATCTGATCCAGGCGGTGGTGGACCGGCGCCTGCTCGAGTTCGGCGAGGACGACGGCCGGCAATGGTTCGAGTGGCGCCTGGCGCAACGGCGCCATCCGGGGCCGCCGTTCAAGCTCAAGCGGACCGACGGCCTGCAACTGCGGGTCAGCGAACGCCGCACCAAAGACGGCGGCGTGGTCGCCATCTACACCGACATCACCGAGCTGGAAGAGCAACGCGAGGATCTCGAACGACAGGTACGGCTGACCGAAGAGGCCCAGCGCCGGGCCGAATCGGCCCGGGATCAACTGACCGAGGCCATCGAGTCCATCGCCGAGGGCTTCACCCTGTACGACGCCGACGATCGCCTGGTGCTGTTCAATTCCCGCTTCAAGGAGCACTTCGCCCTGCCCAACGATCTGGTGGCGGTGGGCATGGCATTCGAGGCGCTGCTGCGGGACGTGGCCAAGCGGGGGCATGTGCCGCTGGGCTACGCCTCGGGCGAGCAGTGGATAGCCGAGCGGCTCGAGCGGCATCGTCAGCCCCGGGGCCCCTACTTCTTCATCCGCAGCGACGGCCTCGCCGTCCAGGTGAGCGAGCACCGCACCGGCGACGGCGGCTATGTGGCGGTGTACACCGATGTCACCGAGCTGGAACATCACCGCCACCACCTGGAGGAACTGGTGGCCGAACGCACCCAGGAGCTGCAGGCCACCACCGAGCAGTTACGCCGCTCCCAGGCGGAGCTGCAGCGGGCGCGGGACCTGGCGGAGCAGGCCAACCTGGCCAAGAGCGAGTTCCTGGCCAACATGAGCCACGAGATCCGCACCCCCATGAACGGGGTGATCGGCGTGGCCGAGCTGCTGGCCCGCACCGAACTGACCGAGCAGCAAAGCGAATACCTGGCCATCATCGAGAAATCGGCAGACACCCTGCTCGGCCTTATCAACGATATCCTCGACTTCTCCAAGATAGAGGCGGGCCGGCTGGAACTCGACTCCCTGCCCTTCCTGCTGCGCGACACCCTGGGCGACACCCTGCAGACCCTGGCCCTGCGCGCCGACGAAAAGGGCCTGGAGCTGGCGGTGCATATTCCCGCCGAGATCCCGGACCGGCTGGTGGGCGATCCGGTGCGGCTGCGCCAGGTGGTGGTCAACCTGGTGGGCAACGCCATCAAGTTCACCGAAAGCGGCGAGATCGTGGTGGATCTGCAACTGAAAACGCGCCAGAAATCGCGTATCCGCCTGTACTTCGAGGTGCGCGATACCGGCATCGGCATCGCCGAGGATCAGCGCGGGCGCATCTTCGAGGCCTTCGCCCAGGCCGACGGCTCCACCACCCGCCAGAGCGGCGGCACCGGGCTGGGCCTGTCCATCGCCGCCCAGCTGGTGGGCATGATGGGCGGCCAGATCCGGGTGGACAGCGGCCCCGGCGGCCGGGGCAGCCGTTTCTCCTTCGACGCCGACTTCGGCCTGGCGGCGGAGCGCAGCGAGCCCCTCGCCGCCCCCACCGCCCTGCACGGGCTCAGGGTGCTGGTGGTGGACGACAACCACACCAACCGCATGATCCTCGAGGAAATACTGCAGAACTGGGGCATGCGCCCGGTGCTGGCCCACAGCGCCATGCAGGCCCTGACCCTGCTCGACCAGAGCCGGGACGATCCCTTCCCCCTGGCCCTGCTCGACGTCATGATGCCGGGCATGGACGGCTTCGAGCTGGCCGCCCGCATCCGCGAGCGGCCGGCCCTGGCCGGCCTGCGCATCCTGATGCTGTCTTCGGGGGGCTACTCGGGCGACACCGCCCTGCGCCGGCAACTGCGCATCTCCCGCCAGTTGATGAAACCGGTGAAGCAGTCGGAGCTGCTCAACGCCGTGGGCGAGGCCCTCGGCACCGTGCTGGCCGAGGCGCCGCCCCCGCCCGGCGAGGCGCTGGCCAGGCCGCTGGCGCGCCGGGTGCTGCTGGTGGAGGACGGCCTCACCAACCAGCGGGTGGCCATGGATCTGCTGCGCCAGCGGGGCCACCAGGTCGAACTCGCCGAGAACGGGGAAGAAGCCGTCGACGCCGTGACCCGGGACAGCTTCGACGTGGTGCTGATGGACATCCACATGCCGGTGATGGACGGCCTGGCCGCCACCCGGGCCATCCGCGCCCAAGAGGCCGAACACGGCGGCCATGTGCCCATCATCGCCATGACCGCCAGCGCCACCAAGGAAGACCGGGAGCGCTGCCTGACCGCCGGCATGGACGACTACGTCACCAAGCCGTTCCGCGCCGCCGAACTCTACGCCGCGGTGGAGCAGAAGGCGGCCATGGCCGCAGAGCGGAGCGGGCCGCCCGACACCCCGGCGGCGGCACCCAAGACGCCAGAAAACGCAGAAACGCCGGATAGCACCGCCATCCTGGACTGGAGCGACGCCCTGGCCCGGCTGGAAGGCAACACCGCCCTGCTGGCGGAGATGGCCGGGCTCTTCCTGCAGGAGGCGCCCGGCCTGATGCGGGCCATGACCGAGGCCCTGGCGCGAGGAGACGCCGCCGAGCTGCGCCGGGCGGCCCATACCCTCAAGGGTGCGGCCCTGGTGGTGGGCGGCCGGGCCCTGGGTGAGGCCGCCCTGGCGCTGGAAACCCTGGCCCGCAATGGCGAGCTGGCGGCGGCGGCCGGGCAGTTGCCGCTGGTGGAACAACAGCTGTCCCAGCTGGAGCCGGCCCTGCAAGCCCGGCTGGCCGGCCCGGCCTGAGCCAGCAATCCGGCTGGCCACGATAAATATCCTAGGACACAGCGCGCATTGCATAACGAAATATCCGACCAAAGTCGCAGGATCTGTTATAAATGGAGCCAATGCCCCCCACAAAAAACCGGCACGAGGATAGGGATACCCTTGAGCATCATGTTCCCGAACACCCCGCTGCGGCGGCTGTTGCCATGGCTGCTGCTGTTGCTGCTGTCCCCGGCCCAGGCTCAATCCATACGCCTCGGCCTCTACCATAATCCCCCCAAGATAATGGCCGACGCCCAGGGGCAAGCCAGCGGCATCTTCGGCGATCTGATCAGCGAGATCGCGGCGGAAGAGGGCTGGCAGCTGGAGTCGGTGCCCTGCCAGTGGCAACAGTGCCTGGAGTGGCTGGCGGAGGGACGCATCGACCTGATGCCCGACGTGGCCTTTACCGAAGAGCGGGCAACCCGCTTCGATTTTCACCGCACCCCGGCCCTGCTGAGCTGGTCACAGATCTATACCCTCTCCCATCGCCGCCTGGCCAGCCTGCTGGAGCTGGACGGCAAGCGGCTGGCAGTGCTGCGCGGCTCGGTGCAGCAACAGTTCCTCGGCCAGTTGGTCGACAGCTTCGGCCTGCAGGTGGAATGGCTGCCGCTCGATGGCCTGGATCAGGTGTTCGACGCCGTGGCCAGCGGCCGGGCGGATGCCGCCGCGGCCAACCACTTCATCGGCAACCAGCAGGCGGCCAGCCGGGATCTGGTGGCCTCCCCTATCCTGTTCCAGCCGAGCAAGCTCTACTTTGCCGTGCCGGCCGGCACCAATCCGGCCCTGCTGGCACGCATCGACCGGCATCTGCAGCGCTGGCAGTCGGACAACGGCTCCCGCTATTTCGACATACTGGCACGCTGGAGCGAGCCCGCCCCCGCGCCCCTGCCACCGGCCCTGTGGTGGAGCCTGGGGCTGCTGCTTTCTGCCCTGCTGCTGGCCATCGGCTTCAACCTGCTGCTGCGGCGCAAGGTCACCGAGCGCACCCTGAGCCTGCAGGCCAGTGAAACCCGGCTCAACACCATCCTCGACAGCGTGGAAGCCTGCATCTACATCAAGGACGACCAACTGCGTTACCAGTACGCCAACCGCAGGGTGTGCGAGCTGTTCGGCGTTACGCCGGCGCAGATCCTCGGCCAGACCGACGACCGCTTCTTCGACACCGAGACCTGCGCCCTGTTGCAACAGAACGATCGGCGGGTGCTGCAGCAGGGCGAACGGGTGGCCGGGGAAGAGGTCAACGGCCTGAGCCGCAACGGGGAGCGGCGTACCTTTCTCTCGGTCAAGCTGCCCCTGCGCCACCCGGATGGCCGCATCCACGGCCTGTGCGGCATCTCCACCGACATCACCGAATATCGCCGGCTGCAGGAAGAGCTGCATCAACTGGCCTTTTTCGATCCCCTCACCGGCCTGGCCAACCGCCGGCTGCTGCTGGACCGGCTGCGCCACGCCCTGGCCGGCAGCCAGGCCACCGGCTACCAGGGTGCCCTGGTGCTGATCGACCTCGACAACTTCAAGGACATCAACGACACCCGGGGCCACGACTGCGGCGACCAACTGCTGCAACAGACCGCCGCTCGCCTGCGGCACAGCCTGGCCGGCACCGACACCGCCGGTCGCCTGGGCTCCGACGAGTTCGTACTGATCATGGAAGACCTCAGCCCCCGGCAGGAAGACGCCGTCATGCAGGCCCGCAACCGGACCCGGCAACTGCTCGAGCGGCTGGCCATGCCCTACGACATAGCGGGCAAGGCGCACCGTTGCTCCGCCAGCATCGGCATCGCCATGTTTTCGGACGCCCAGGGCAATATCGAGGAATTGCTCAAGGCCGCCGATCTGGCGATGTTTACCGCCAAGGCCGATGGTCGCAACAATCTGCACTTCTTCAACCAGGCGATGCAGGACGACGCCAATCACCGCAGCCGGCTGGAGCACGATCTGCGCCTGGCCCTGGAGCGGGATGAACTGGAACTTCACCTGCAGCCCCAGGTCGATGCCGGCGAACGGATCACCGGCATGGAGGCCCTGCTGCGCTGGCAACACCCGGAGCTGGGCCGGGTTTCTCCCGCCGACTTCATCCCCCTGGCGGAAAGCAGCGGGCTCATCGTTCCCCTGGGCGACTGGGTGCTGGCCCAGGCCTGCCGGCTGCTGGCCGAATGGCGCCGGGAGCCGGCCCTGGCCCGGCTCGGCCTGGCGGTCAATATCAGTCCGCGCCAGTTCCGCCATCCGGATTTCGTGGCCGGCCTGCAGCGCCTGTTGCAGGACAGCGGCGCCGAGCCGGCCAGGCTGGAGCTGGAGATCACCGAAAGCCTGCTGATCGACGATATCGAGCAGACCATCGACCGGATGGAGCAGCTGCGCCGGCTGGGGCTGCGCTTCTCCCTGGACGACTTCGGCACCGGCTATGCCTCGCTCGGCTACCTCAAGCGGCTGCCGCTCAGCCAGCTGAAGATCGATCAGTCCTTCGTGCGCGACCTGCTCAGGGATCCCAACGACGAAGCCATAGTGCGCACCATCATCGCCCTGGGCCGCAGCCTGGACCTGCAGGTGATCGCCGAGGGGGTGGAAACCGCCGAGCAGGCAAGCCGGCTACAGGAGCTGGGCTGCACCGCCTTTCAGGGCTACTGGTTCGGCCAGCCGGAACGTTCCGACCATTGGCGCGCCCGGCTGAGCGAGCACACCGGGAACGAGCACAGTGCCCCCGGCGACTAGAGTTCGACCGCCCGGCCGATAAACTGGATAGGCCCGGTGGGCAGGCCGGTGGGCGAGCCGCCGGCCTGCTCCAGGGTCAGCTCGAACAGCTGGTTAGGCGCCAGGGGAGGCAGCTCATCCATGGTGATGCGCAGCCGCTCACCCGGCGCCACTAGGCCCAGGGAGACGGGCTGGCTCCAGTCGTCGCCCTTGGTCCAGAACTCCAGCACCTTGTCCGCCGGTACTTCCACCGAAGCCAGCGGGATCAGCTGGACCTCCCGCGGATCCCGGGCCTGGACCAGCCAGCCCGGCGCCCGATCTTCCGGCGCCACCAGCACCACTATGTAACGGGGCTCGGGCAAGGGGCGATACACCAGTACCGCTGCCAGCAGCAGACTCATGGCCAGGCTGGCAGCGGTCAACCCCCGCCACAGCCCCAGCCGCCGCCACCCACGGGCGGGCTCGGCTGCCTCCCTGGCTCGGGCCAAGGCATCCAGGCTGCGCTCTACCCGGGGCCACAGCCGGGTAGAAGGCGTTTGTGGCACCACCAGCCCAGTCAATGGATGCAACCGCTCTTCCCACTCCGCCACCGCCGCCCGCAAGGGTTCA
This sequence comes from Zobellella iuensis, assembly GCF_016746085.1. Lineage (GTDB taxonomy): Bacteria > Pseudomonadota > Gammaproteobacteria > Enterobacterales > Aeromonadaceae > Oceanimonas > Oceanimonas iuensis. The sequence continues at coordinate 118,447 of NZ_JAERTZ010000018.1, read as the reverse complement.
TCCTGCGCCAGCCGCTGCTCCAGCTGCCGCCGTTCGTCGGCGGCCAGGGTGCCCAGCACATATTCACCGGCCAGATCGTACAGTTCGGGATCCTGCTGATGTAAAGTGCTCATGCCATGCACTCCCTCAGGGCTGCCAGGCTGCGCCGGATCCAGGCCTTGACGGTGCCCAGCGGGGCGCCCATCCGGCCGGCAATCTCATGATGGGTGCAGCCGTCCACATAGGCGTGGAGTATGCAGCTGCGCCGCTCGGGCTCGAGCTGCTCCAGACAATATTCAACCCGTTTGCCATGGTCATTCCAGGATTCCCCATCCCGGCTCTGCTGCCAGTGTTCATAGGACTGGCGGGCATCCAGGGCCGCGGCGCCGTGCTGATCCAGTCCAAGCTCCCGTCCCCGGTTACGCACCGTATTCAGGGCCAGGTGCCGGGCCACGCTGTAAATCCAGCTCCGGGCGGAGCCCCGGGCCGGGTCGAAACTGTCGGCACGCAGCCAGATGTTGATCAGGGCGTCGTGCACTATGTCTTCCGCCAGGGCGTGGTCGCGCACTATGCGCACCACCACGCCCAGCAGCCGACCGCCTTCCTGCTCATACAAGGCGTGAAGGCCATGGCGATCATGACGGGCACAGGCCGCCAACGCGGCCTGGTAATCAAAATTCTGACTGTGTTCTGTCATAAGCGAAGCACCATACACATGGTGGCCAAACGAAGCCCACTGAATATAGACTCAAGTGTAGACCACCATGCCGCGGACGGCGCAGCCACCCCTCTTCAGCCGGCTTTCCAGAAAATATAATCGGCCTGGTAGCGGACTATCTGACGTTCGCCCTTGTTGGCCTCGCCGCAGGCCATGGCAGGCGCCACCCCGCCCCGGGTGTCCAGCCGCTGGATATAGGTGACGCCGGTCATGGCGCCCTCCCCCATGGCGGGATCGGCCTGCACCAGCTGGTAGGGAATATTGCCCTCGCCGGCCGGGGCCACGGCCAGCTGGGTGGCGGTGACCTTGGAGCCGTCCGCCGCCTCCCAGGTAGCGGGCGGGCCGTAGTAGCGGCCCACCTCGGCGCCGGCACGATCGTTGAGCACCGCATCCGGCCCGGCAAACACCCAGCCCAGTTCACCGGGGGCGTCGGGCTTGTCGCGGCATTCGTAGGTGATTTCACCTACCCCCACGGTTTCCCAGGCCACTTGGTGGCCTGCCGGCACCTGTATACTCTCGGGCACCATGGCGTGGGCGGCGAAGGCGAGGCCGAGCAGCAGGGCCGGGGCCAGCACAGGGGTCATCTTGAGGTGAGGCTTTTGCATGTCATGTCTCCTTATGACGGTCGTATCGAGCGCGGCAAGAGGTGCCACCCTTGTACTACCCGCCAGGAGCACAAAAGGATGCAGGCAAAAATAAATTTTCCGTGTTTTTTGATGATCAGGGGCCATCGCCCTCACGGGCCGCCAGCAGGGCCGCCCTGAGTTCGGCCCGGGAGGCCCGGGCCAGCTCCCCGGCGAAACGCGCCACCGCCCAGCCGAGCCGGGCCGGGCGACAGCGAACCCGGCGGACCAGCTCAAGCAGGGCCGGTGGCAGTTGGTCACGGCGATGGACCATGCCGCCGGCCTCGTCCTCCACCAGATAGACGATTTCGCCCACCCCGGCGTACAGGGCCCGGGCCAGGCACATGGGGCAGGGCTCCAGGCTCACCCAGAGACTGAGCCCGGTGGCGGCCGGACGCACCGACAGTCGTTCAAAGGTATCCAGCGCCTGCATCTCAGCGTGGGCCGCCGAGCAAAAACCATCGCTGAACACCCGGTTCTGCCCGCTGGCCCAGACCCGGCCCGAGGCATCCATCAGCCAGGCCGCCACCGGGTAGTCGCCCCGCGCCCCGGCCGCCAGGGCCTCGGCCAGCAGGCCCAGGGCCGGACCGTCATCCGCCGTTTCGGCGTTAAGCCGCGCCAGCTGTTCCATCCTGTTCATGCCGCCTCCTGGTGATGACTGCTTTCAGCATAGGTGAAAGGGCACTGGCTAAGGCGACCAGCGCACCTGGCAGACCGAGGCGGCAATACCCTGCTGGTGGAAAAACGCCAGCCAGCGGCGCTGGTTGTCCTGCAGCCGATCCCCCGGGCCCTTGACCTCGACCAGCTCATAGCCTCCGTCCGGCAGGAAGCGGATCAGATCCGGCAGGCCGCTGCCGTGGCCGCGCAGATCCGACAGCAGGCGGGTAAAGATGGCCTTGAGGTGCGCCGGCGGTATGCAGCTCAGCACACGCGCCAGCAGGGGCTCGGACAGCGCCGGCCAGGCCAGCAGCGGGCAGCTGATGCCCAGCTTCTGCCGGTAGCGCGCCAGGATGGCGGGCCGGTAACTGCCGTTCTCCAGCCGGGCCAGGCAGGCGGCGAGCAAATCCTGACGCCGCTCGGCAAAACCGGGCCGGTACAGATCCACCGGTCCGGCATGGAAGGGATGGAAGAAGGCCCCGGGCAGGGGCGCGTACAGCGCTTCCCAGCACAGTAGCGCCAGCAGGCCGTTGAACAGCTGGTTTTCCACGTAATACACCGGTGTGTCCGGCCCGGCCAGGGCCTTGGCCGCCAACCGCTCTACTCGCTCCTCCGACGCCGGCAGCGTCAGGGTGCGGGTGACGACGGGGGCCTCGGTAACGGGCGCCGGCGCCGGGCCACCCACCTTTTTGTAAAGCCGGCGGTACAACCGCGTCATGCCCTGCAGCTCGGCCTCGTCCCGGGGCTGTGCCAGCCCCGCCTGGGCCAGGGCAAAGGCGTCGCCATGGTCGCCCCGGCGTTCGAGCAGCCGGGCCTGGCGCACCCGGGCCTCACGGTCATCGCTGTGGCGATAGGCCCGAAGGGCGGTATCGCCGTCGCCGGCCTTTTCCGCCGCCCGGGCCAGCTGGTACATCAGCTTGGCCCGACGAGCCGCCAGCCAGTCGTTATCGAGCGGGGCCGGCAAGGCTTCCAGTAAGGTGGCCGGCGCTTCACCCTGTTCCAGCCGCTCCCGCAGCCGGTGCAAAACCAGATAATGATCCACCTCGGCGCGGTGATGGAAGGCTCGGGACTCGGGCGTGAAGGCCACGCTTTCGTAGCGCTGGCTGCCCAGCTCGGTGAGCACGAACTCAGACCAGTCCTGGTGCAGGTTGCCGAAGAACATCAGTCGCAGCCGCTCGAACAGGGGCATGCAGGCGAGGCTCAGCAGGCGGTCCTGGCTGGCGGGCCACCAGTCGGCAAAGGGGCGCGGCGTGGCGTACTCGGGCCGGGCCCGCAGCCAGTCCCGCTTCACGCCCTTGTTGGCGCGGACCAGCCCGGCCTCGGCGAAGGCGCCGGCAAAACAGCGGTTCAGCTCTGCCAGGGTGAGCAGGTCGGTCAGTTCCTCCACCGGGATCGGCGTCCGGCTCTGCACCAGCCCCAGCGACACCAGCTCCTCCGCGACCGGAGCCGGCGCCCCAATCTCCGGATAGCGCAGCCGGCTCAGCCGAAAGTGCTCGCCCTTGCGCATCACCATGCGCACCAGCAGCGCCCGGGCTTCACGCCCGGCGCCGAGCCAGGCGGCCAGCTGCGCCTTTTCCCCGTCCAGCAGCAGATCGCCGTGATGCTCCAGCACCCAGCCCACCAGGGTGCGGGCATTAACCAGGTAGTAGTAGGGATCCGCCAGCGAAGCCGGCGCCGGCCGTTTAACCGTCGCCATGGGCGCGCACCATCGTTGCCGGTTGCAGTTGCATCTCAGTCCTTCCTTTTTATTCTGGCCAGTTCCCCGGAGAACAGGCTGTCCCCTAGGGTCGAATTTATTCGACCAAACCACGGCACCGTGGTCGGGAGGTCCATTGAAATGGAGCCTACCGTCCGCATCCCATCGACCACTGTTGCTCTCACGCCTCACCCTGCAGGCCGGCCAGCAGGCCGCTGCGCCGCTCCACCCGGCGTTTCACCGCCTCGTCGAACACCGAGGGCCGGCTTTCCACCAGGCTGAACCAGTGCCGGGCCCGGGTGATGCCGGTGTAGAGCAGCTCCTTGGTCAGCACCGGGTTGAGGGTTTCCGGCAGGATCAGGGCGGTGTGGGCGAACTCCGAGCCCTGGGACTTGTGCACCGTCATGGCGAACACCGTCTCCACCGCGCCCAGCCGGCTGGGCAGGATGAACTTCAGGCCGCCGGAGCCGTCGTTGCGGGGAAAGGCCACCCGCAGCACCGGGCGGCCGGGCTCGTCGGGCAGGCGCAAGGCGATGCCGATATCGCCGTTCATCAGCCCCAGGCTGTAGTCGTTGCGGGTCACCAGCACCGGCCTCCCCTCGTACCAGCCCTGATCCCCTTCCAGCAGGCCCTGCCGGTGCAGCAGCGCCGCGATGCGCAGGTTGAGTCCTTCCACCCCCCAGGGGCCCTTGCGCACCGCGCACAGCAGGCGAAACTCGTCGAAGGCGGCAAGCACCTGCGCCGCCCAATGCTCCCAGGCCGGATCCTCCGGCGGACAGTCTGCGGCCGGGCGCGCCGCCGTCATCACCGCCAGGTAATGGCCGTAGCCCCGGGCCTGGCCCCGACCGCGTCGCAGCAGGCTGTCCAATCCCGAGTCCTGCTCGCCGCGCAGCCGCCGCAGGTGCAAATCCTCACCGGCCTCGGCCAGTATGGCACGGGCCGTCGCCGCGTCCTGCTCGTTCACCGCCCGCGCCAGGCGGCCGATGCCGGAGCCGCTGCCGAAGCGGCGGGAATAGCGCAGCATCAGGGTGCGCTGGGCCAGCGGATGCCGGTCGGCATGGCCCGGCACCAGTGCCGGATCGCACACGGACTCGCCGCTGACCTGCTCCAGCCAGTCGACCAGCGCCGGATCGTAGCGGCCGCGCTCCGCGTCCCGGCACAGGTCGCCGAGCAGGGCGCCGGCTTCCACCGAAGCGAGCTGATCCTTGTCGCCCAGCAGGATCAGGCGGGCATGGGGCGGCAACGCCGCCAGCAGGCAGGCCATCATCTCCAGATCGATCATCGAGGCCTCGTCCACCACCAGCACGTCCAGCGGCAGCGGGTTGCCGGCATGGTGGCGGAAATGGCGGCTGGCCGGCAGGCTGCCGAGCAGCCGGTGCAGGGTGGTCACCTCGCTCGGGATCTGGGCACGCACCGCCTCGCTCACCGGCAGCGACGCCACCTGGCCGCCGATGGACTCGGTCAGCCGGGCCGCCGCCTTGCCGGTGGGGGCCGCCAGCCGGATGCGCAGCGGCCGCTCGCCGGCCGACTCCTGCAACAGGGCCAGCAGCCGCACCACTGTGGTGGTCTTGCCGGTGCCGGGGCCGCCGGTGATCAGCGCGAAATTGCCCCTCACCGCCAGGGCGCAGGCCAGCTTCTGCCAGTCGGTCAGCCGCTCCCCCGCCACCACCAGCGGATCGGGAAAGAGCCGATCCAGCCGCGCCGCCAGCGCGTCCGGCAGGGGCGGCTCCCGGCGCAGCCGCGCCGCCAGGGCCGAGGCCACCGACTGCTCGTAACGCCAGTATCGGCGCAGGTAGAGCCGCTCGCCGTCGAGCACCAGCGGCGTCGCCGTGTCGCCTCCGGCGTCGGCCACCAGGGGGCTTGCGGCCAGGGCCGCCTGCCAGGCGGCCAGGCTCACTCCGGCCAGCAGCTGGGAGGGCAGCCAGCCGGCGTCCGCCGCTTCCCCTTCCGGCGGCAGCGACAGGGCGAAGTCGGGATTGTCGAGGGTGGCGGCCAGATCCAGGCAGACGTGGCCCTGGCCGAGCTGGTGGCTGGCCAGGGCCGCCGCCAGCAGCAGCAGGGGCGAGGCGTCCGGATCCAGCTCGAGGAAAAAGCCGGCCAGGGCCCGGTCCAGGGCCCGCAGCCAGCCGCACGCCACCCAGGCATCGAGCAGGGCCAGCATCTCCTCCCGCCGCTGCAGGGCCGGCTCGGTGATCATCTCGGACGGGGTCATGCGGCGGTCTCCTGCGGGTCTTCGCCCCGGAACAGGGCGTCGAGGGATTCGATCAGTTCGCGCGGCGGCTTGTGGCGGTAAACGGCGCCGGGGCTGCGCACGAACAGGTAGAGGGCGCCGCCCAGGTGGCGGTCGTAGTCGTAGTCGGGCAGGCGCAGCCGGAGCTGGCGGTGCAGCGCCAGCAGGTAGAGCAGGTACTGCAGATCGTAGCGGTGTTTCAGCACCTGGGCCGCCATCGCCTCCGGGGTGTAGGCGTCGTCGTCGGAGCCCAGCCAGTTCGACTTGTAATCCACCACGAAATAGCGGCCGTCGTGCTCGAACACCAGATCGATAAAGCCCTTGAGCATGCCGTTGAGCCGGTCCGGCAACAGCGCCGGCCGGGGCTGGCCGGGCAGCACCGCCGCCTGCGCCAGCTCGTCGATGCGGCGCACGTCTACCCGGCTGACTTCCAGCCAGAACTCCAGCTCCGGCTGCCAGGCCGACAGCCCGGCCAGGGTGGCGCCGTCCTCGGTCAGGGGCGCCCCGAGCAGTTGCCGCAGCCAGTCGCCGAGGGGGGGTATCCACTCGCTCAGGCCGCGCAGCTGGCAGCGGCGGGCAAGCTGCTCGCGCAGCCCGGCCGCATCGCCGGCAAAGCCCTCGCGCCCGGCCAGCTCCAGCAGGCCGTGCAGGAAGGTACCCGGGTTGGGCCCGCGTGGAAAGCGGTGCAGGGTCGGCGTTTCACCCGGCCGCAGCGGCACGAACACCGCCTCCCGCTCGTCGTCCGCCACCTTGGCCGCCGCCGGGCTTTCCGGCGCCGCGTCCTCGAAACGCCGGGCCGGTATCGTCCCGCCCTGTTCGCCGGTGCGCAGGGCGCTGTAGGAGGCAATCCACCAGTGCTCGGCGGCGGCGCGTCCGGGCGTGCGCCAGCGCAGCTCCCGCTCCGCCCCGGTCTCGACCGGCAGGCACTGCCCGCTGCTCGCCGGGGCCGGCAGCACCACCGTATCGCCTGCCGTCGCCAGCGGGTGCAGCCAGTCGCCGAGGGCGGCGCTGGCGGGCAGTTCGGCCCCGCCCCCGAGCAGGTAGCCGAGCGCCGAGCGGTGCAGGCGCGAGGCCCTGGCGTTGCCCACCTTGAGATCGGCCAGCCCCAGCCAGCAGGCGTGGCGGGCGCGGGTCAGCGCCACGTACAGCAGCCGCAGATCCTCCCCCAGCCGCTCGCGGTCGGCCAGGGCCAGGTCGTCCTCGTCCGGGGTCAGCACCAGGCGGCGGCGGGCGCCGTCGTGCAGCTGCACCGGCCGCCCCTTGCCGGCCTCGCGGAAGGAGCAGATAAAGGGCAGGAACACCAGCGGGTATTCCAGCCCCTTGGACTTGTGGATGGTCACCACCCGCACCAGGGCGGCGTCGCTTTCCAGCCGCAGCACCTGCTCGTCCGCCGCCTGGCCCTGGCCGCCGATAAGCTCCGCCAGGTGGCGGATCAATGCCTGCTCGCCGTCCAGGCCGGCGGCGGCCTGCTGCATCAGCTCGGCCAGGTGCAACAGGTTGGTCAGGGCCCGTTCGCCGTCGGCCCGGAGCATCAGCCGCCCCGGCAGGGCGAAGTCGTGCAGCAGCTGGTGCACCATGGGCAGCACGCCCTGGCGCTGCCAGCGCTGTCGGTAGCCGCGAAACTGCATCACCCGCCGCTCCCAGTGGCGTTCGTCCTGGTTGAGCTGTTCCAGCTCATGCAGCTCCAGGCCCAGGCTGCGGCTGGCCAGGGCCGCCCGCAACCGGCGATCCTGCTCCGGCTCGGCGCAGGCGCGCAGCCACAACAGCAGATCCCTCGCCTCCCGGCTGTCGAAGATGGAATCCTTGTCGGACAGGTAGACGCTGCGCACGCCCCGGGCGGCCAGCTCGCCGCGGATGGCTTCGGCTTCCTTGAAATCCCGCACCAGCACGGCAATGTCGCTCGGCCGCAGCGGGGCGAAGTCCTGGTCGCCGGCAAAACCGGCGCGTCCCTCCCGGCCCAGGCTCAGCAGGCGGGTGATCTCGCTCGCCGCCCGGGCCGCCATCTCGGCGCGGTAGGTGGTGCCCGACAGCGGCTCCTCCTGCTCCAGTTGCCAGCAGGTCAACGCCGGCCCGGGCTCGCCGTCAAGCTGCCAGCACTCCTTGCGGCCCTGGGCCCGCACCGGCAGGAAGGGCAGCGGGTTGTCGGCGGCAGAGCGGAACAGGAAGGCACCCTGGCCTGACTCCCGCCGCTCCGCCAGCTCGAACACCCGGTTGACGGCGTCGACCATGGCCGTGGCGGAGCGGAAGTTGGTGTCCAGGCTGTCGTGGCGGCCGTCGGTGGCCCGCCGCGCCGCCAGGTAGGTGTGGATATCGGCGCCGCGAAAGGCGTAGATCGCCTGCTTGGGATCGCCGATCAGGAACAGGCCGCACGCCGGGTCGTTTTCCGCCAGCCGGTAGATGCGGTCGAAAATACGGTACTGCAGCGGATCCGTGTCCTGGAATTCGTCGATCAGGGCCACCGGAAACTGGCGGCGGATCACCTCGGCCAGGCGATCGCCGTTCTCTCCCTGCAAGGCCTCGTCCAACCGGGACAGCATGTCGTCGAAGCCCATCTCGGCCCGGCGGCGCTTTTCCTCGTCGAAGCGGCGGCGGATCCAGGCGGCGGCGTGGCGGCGGGGTGCCTCGAGCGGCGCGGCAAGGGCGGCAAGCTGTCCGGGCAGCGTCCGCATGGCGGTAAAGGCGGGGTGTGACGGTGCCTCCCCGACTTTCCAGGCTTCCGCTATTCCCTCGGGCGTCAGACGATAAATCGCCGCCTCGCTGAGCGACAGCGCAACCTCATCACTCTCGAGCCAATCGCGTATGGCGGCCAGCCAACCGTCGGTTCGCTTGGCCTGCAACCATTTGCCGTGTACCTGTTTTGCCGCTATCGCCGGTTGCAATATGCCATCAATGTCTTCCAGCCAGAGGCGCCAGGGCGCCTTGAGCGCCGCCAGTGCCTCGGCCTGCTCCCCAAGGGAGCGCTCCAGCAGCTCGCCCAGCTCGCCGCCGACGGCATCCTGCTCGCCCAGCAGCGGACGGACCTCGCCCAGCAGCAGATCCGGCGCCTGCCAGTGCGCCATCACCCAGTCGAGCGCCTCGCCCGCCAGCGGGTAGCACTGGCGCCGCCAGTAGTCGCGCACCACCTCGGCCAGCAGTTCGCCGTGATCGGTTTCCAGGGTCTGGGTAAAGAGGCTGCCGCTGTCGAAGGCGTGCTCGCGCAGCATGCGCTGGCACCAGCCGTGGATGGTGGACACCGCCGCCTCGTCCATCCACTGGGCGGCGATATCGAGCCGGCGGGCACAAGCCGGCCAGCGTTCGGGATCGAAGTCGTCGCGCAGCGCCTGCAGCAACGGATCGCCGGCCTGCTCCGCGCGGAACACCGCCGCCGCCTCCACCAGCCGGGCGCGAATGCGATCGCGCAGCTCACGGGTGGCGGCGTCGGTAAAGGTCACCACCAGGATCTCCGGCGGCAGCAGCTCGCGGGCGAAGCCGGCGTCGCCGCCATGGCCCAGCACCAGCCGCAGGTAGAGGGCGGAGATGGTAAAGGTTTTGCCGGTGCCGGCGCTGGCCTCGATCAGGCGGCTGCCGTGCAGCACGAAGCGCAGCGCCAGCGGGCGGGTGGGTAAGGGGCTCATGCGTCGGCCTCCAGCAGTTCGGGTTGATGGTCCAGCAAGGGTTGGTACAGCAACCGGCTCCAGGTGGCAAAGCCGCCATCGGCGCAAAGCGCGGCAAAGTCGGGAAACTGCCGCGCCAGGGCGGCATGCTGGCCGCATTCGCCCGGGCCGTGGTAGCCGTCGCCCTCATAGGCCAGGCGGGCGGCGGCCTCGGCCTTGGCCTCGTCCTGCTGGTCCAGCCAGGCCATGGCGGTATTGAGCGCCACCGGCAGCGGCGCCGCCTGCCCGGCGCGCCAGGCCTCCAGCCAGCCCTGCATGATGGCCTCGGCCTCGTCCCGCGCCAGGGGGGCGAAATGCAGGGTCGTATCCTCCCCCACCAGCAAGGTGGTCAGCTCTATGCCGGCGGCGGCCGCCGCCACCTGGGCCACGAAGGGGCGCAATATTCGGTGCCACTTGGGCCCTGCTTTGCGCAGCAGGGTACCGGGTTGCAGCTCGATGCGTGCCAGCCGTTCGCCGGCCCGGTGCAGGCCGCCGAGCCAGCCTTGCAGCTCGATCCCGGCATGGGCCAGTTGCACCGGCAGCGGCGAGTCCAGCCGCTCGGGCCAGCACCGGCACAGGTCCTGGAACCGCTGCAACTGTTCGGGCAGGGGCGCGAGCAGTTGCTGGCTCAGGCGCTCGCCGAAGCCGGCCAGGGGCAGCACGCCGTTGCCCTGCAGCCGGCGGGCGGCCTGCGCCAGGGCCGGCAAGGGTGCCTCCGCCGCCAGGCTGGCCTGCTCCAGCAGGTGCTGTTTCAGCTGGTACTGCTGCAGGCCGTCCAGCCGGAACGGCTCTTCATCCAGCTGGGGCTGGACTTCCTCGTCCAGGTACACCTTGAGCCGCTGGGTAAAGAAATGGCCGACCGGATCGCGCAGGAAATGCTGCAACCGCTCCAGCGGCTGGGCCTCCTCGATCACCGGCGGCGGCAGGGCCCGGGCCTCTCCCGGGGCCCGGGGGCGGTGCAGCTCGGCCCATTCCCGGGCATAGCTGAACAGGGGGCCGGTGCCGAAATAGTCCCGGCTGAACGGCTGCAGCGGGTGCTCGGTGGTCAGCGCCGCCAGCAGGGGGCGGCCGTCGGCCATGACCCAGCCGTTGGCCAGGTGATCGCGCAGCTGGCCCACCAGTACCGAGGCCGGCCGCTCGCTGTTGTCGCGGATGCTGCGCCCCACCCAGCTGATGTAGAGCTGCTCGCGGGCGGCCAGCAGCGCCTCCAGCAGCAGGTAGCGGTCGTCTTCCCGCCGGGAGCGATCGCCGGGGCGGTAGTCCCCGGCCATCAGGTCGAAGTCGAGCGGAGTCTGGCTGCGCGGGTAGTCGCCGTCGTTCATGCCGAGCAGGCACACCATGCGAAAGGGAATGGCGCGCATCGGCATCAGGGTGCAGAAGTTGACCGCCCCGGCCAGGAAACGCTGGCTGAGCCGGCCCTGATCCAGGGCCCCCAGCCAGGCCTCGCGCACCACGTTGAGCGGCAGCGGCTCGGTCAGCGCCACCCCGGCGCACAGCTCCTGCCACTGCTCCAGCGCCTCGGTCAGCCCCGCCAGCAGTGCCTGATCCCGCTCCTGGCGGGGCAGGAAGAAATCCGCCAGCAGGCCGTGCAGCACCGCGCCCCAGTCGGCGGCCGGCAGCGGCCGCGCCAGTTGCCCGTGCAGCCGGTCCAGGGCGTCCAGCAGCCGCACCAGGGGGCCGATCAGCGCCGCGTCCAGGCCGCCGATTTCATCATAGGGCTCTATGCCCTGGCAGGCCTCCCCCGCCCCCACCGCATAGCCGAGCAGCATGCGGCGCAGGCCGAAGCGCCAGGTATTCTGCTCCAGCTCCGCGGGCAGGCCCAGCTCGGCCCGGCGGCGGGCGTCCAGCCCCCAGCGGATGCCCGCCCCTTCTATCCAGCGGTGCAGGGTGGGCAAGTCCTGCTCCTCGATGCCGAACAGATCGCGCAGGGCCGGCACATCCAGCAGATCCAGCACCTCGCTCACCGTAAGCCGGTTTTCCGGCAGCCGCAGCAGGTGTTCGAGGGCGATCAGCAGCGGCTCGGTGCCGCGGCTGCCCTGGTCCGCCAGGGTAAAGGGAATATAGCGGGGATCGTCCCGGCCGTACTGGCCGAACACCGCCTCGATATGGGGCGCGTAGGCGTTGACGTCCGGCACCATCACGATGATTTCCCGGGGCTTGAGGCTGTCGTCGGCGGCAAAATGCGCCAGCAGCTGATCGTGCAGTATCTCCACCTCGCGCTGGGCGCTGTGGGCCAGATGGAAACGGATGGAGGCGGCCTCGTCGGCCAGCGGCGGCCACTGGGCGCGGGTTTCCGCCAGCGGGCGCAGGTTGAGGATGTCGTCCTGCAACTGGCCGAGCAGGTGGTCGGTCTGCCCCTCGCCGAACAGATCGATGCGACTGCCGATGGCGTCGAAACGGGCCCGGTAGTGGTCGGGATCGTCGTAACTGTCGAGCAGGTTGATGTAGTCCCGCCCCTGCTTGCCCCAGGCCGCCAGCAGCGGGTGGGCGTGCTGGTGCAGATCGTCGTCGCTCAGCGCCGGGGGCTGGCCGGGCTTGCGCCGGTGGCGGCGATACTGGTGCCGGAGCAGATCCTGATCCGGCACTATGTCGCCCCAGTGGTGCTGGCAGGGGTTGTGCACGCACAGCAGCACCTGGCTGAAGCGCGCCAGGGCCGCCAGGGCCTCCAGGGTCTGGGCCGGCAGCGAGGAGATACCGAACACCACTACCCGCCGCGACAGTCCGGCGGGGGCACAGTCCCGTTCACGCAGCTCGGCCACGAAGCGCGGATGCACCCCGGCCCGGCTGCCGGCCAGCTCATCCCGGCCCACGTCGGCCAGCAGGGCACGCCACAGGGCCGGCTGCCAGCGCACGGCCTCGTCCAGGGGCTGGGCGCCCTGGCGCATATTGATGATTTCATCCCGCCCCTCGGCCCAGGCCGCCAGCCAGTCGGCCCGGTATACCTGGTACTGGTCGAACAGATCCGCCAGCCGTTCGGCCAACTGGTAGCGCTTGCGCGCGTCCGCGTCGTCCCGCAGGAAGCGGTGCAGCGGGGCGAACACCGGGTCCGCCAGCAGATCGGGCAACAACCGCATCAGCCGCCAGGTAAGCGGCGCCTTGTCGAGCGGCGACTGCAGCGGAATGCTGTGGCTGCCGAGCACGGTGCGGTAAGTCTGCCACAAGAAGCGTGCCGGCAGCTCCACCTGCACCGCCGCGGCGATGCCGCCGCTGCGGTGCTCGGCCAGGGCCAGCTTGAGCCACTGGGCGATGCCGTTGCTCTGCACCAGTATCACCTCGTTTTCGAGCGGGGCCAGCGGATAGCGCCGCATCCAGGCCACCGCCAGCTCGCGCAATTCCTCCAGGTGGTTGCCGTGCACCACCATCAACCCCGGCGTCAAGGCCTCGTCATGCTGCATCTGGGTTCCTTATACCGTTCCGTCCGGGGCCCATGATAGCGCCTGAAGGGCGCGCCGGGCAGATCGAACGGCAAACGGAAAAAAGCGGGAGACAAGGCCGGGATGGTAGCAAGGCCGGGCGGGGCGGGAAAGAGTGGTGCCTGGGGCCCATTGAACGGGCCCCAGGAGACTGGCAAGGCATCGGCGAAACAGGTTATTGATCGACTGACGTCGCCCCTTGTGGTTAAGGGGTCCGCTGAAATGGACCCCAGGGCTCAACAACAGGGATCAGGCGGCAACGCCGGCGAAGCCGCGCAGGCCCACCACGTGCACGTGCTCCTGCTTGCCGTGCACCTTGCGGATCAGCTTGTAGGTGGTGCCTTTTTCCGGGCTGATGTTCTCGGGCGCGGCGATCAGCAGCTGCATGTCCTGGCGTTCGCACAGCTCGAACAGGGTGGCGATGGAGCGGGCGTCCAGGCGCGCGGCCTCGTCCAGGAACAGCAGGCGGCAGGGCAGCACTTCCCGGGCACGCAGGTGGCGGGATTCCTCCTCCCAGCTCTGCAGCACCATCAGCAGAATGGCCTGGCCGGTGCCGATGGCCTCGCCGGTGGACAGCGCCCCGCTCTCGGCGCGCAGCCAGCCGTCGGCGCCGCGCTGCACCTCGATGTCCAGATCCAGGTAGTTGCGGTAGTCCAGCAGCGCCTGGCCCAGCACCTGCGGGCTGCGATCGCCCTGCTCCAGCTGCGGGTTGAGCCGCTGGAACAGCTTGCCCATGGCCTCGGAGAAGCTGAGCTCCTTGCTGTTGAACAGATCCTGGTGGCGCCCTTCCGGGTCGCTCAGGGCCTCCAGCAGGCGCTGGTAGGTGTCGCGGATGTTCACGTTGAGCCGCACCCCGGCCACCAGGCCGAAGCGGATGTTCTGCAGCCCCTGGTTAAGCAGGCGGATGCGGTTCTGCTCCCGGCGGATGATGGTGGTGATCTTGGCCGCCACCTCATGGGAGGAGAGCGACAGCTGGCCTTCGCGCAGGCTCAGCTCGTCGGCCAGCCGGCCCAGCTCCACCTCCATCTCTTCCAGCGCCTCCACCGGATCGTCGGCGCGGATGATGTCGTGGCGGATGCGCGCCTTGAGGTAGCTGAACACCAGTATGTAGAACTGCACCTTCTGCAGGGTGTTGCGGTTGCCCTCGGAGAGGCGCAGGGCGTCGCGCAGCTCCTCGTCGTGGTTCACCGCCATGCGCAGGGCGCCCAGCGCCTTGTCGGAGATGGATCTCAGCTCCTCGGCGTCCAGGTAGGCCAGCTCCGGCCGGCTCAGGCTGCGCTCCACCCCGTGCTCCCGGGCCAGCCGCTCCACTTTCGCCCAGTTGGCCTTGTGGGCCACCAGCGCCTTGCGGGCGGCAAAGTAGCCCTGGCCGTCCTTGCCCAGGCGCTGGCTCAAGGATTCTATCTCGCGCTTGGTCACCTGGCGCTGGGCCTCGGTCTGGCTGCGCCGGTTGCGGGTCTGCACCAGGTCGTTTTCAAGCTCGCGCTTGGCCTCCCGGGCCTTGTCCTCCATGTCGGCGGAAAGGACGATGCCCAGCGCCGCCAGCTCCTCGCGGAATTCGTTCAGGGTCTGGCTTCGGGCGTCGCGGCCGGTCACCAGGGCGGTGCGCGCCTGCAGGGCGTCGCTCACCCGCCCGGCCAGCTGTTCGGCGCGCAGGCCGGCCTTGCGCCTGGCCTCCTCCGCCTGCACCAGCTTGGCCTTGAGGCTGTCGTTCATGGCCGAGCTCTGGCTCAGCAGCTGCTCGGCGTCGGCGTAGGCGAAATGGGGCAGCCGCGCCACCAGCTGGTTGAGGGCATAGGTGCGGGTACGGGCCTCGGTCAGCTCGGCTTCCGCCTGCTCCACCCGGGCCCTGAGGGACTCATAACCGGCGGGATCCTGGCGCAGCACCTGCACCTGTTCGGCCAGCCGGCCCAGGCGCTGGCCGTGGGCGGCCATAAAGTCGCGCGCCGCCTTGAGCCGGTCGGCCTCGGCGCGGGCGGCGGCCAGGCGTTCTTCCAGCCCCTCGGCGTCCAGCCAGGCGGCCAGCGGCAGCAGCTTGTGCAGCAGCCCCTGCTGCTCGCGCAGCAGGGCCAGTTTCTGCTGCCACTGGGCCTGCTGCTCGGCCAGCCGGGCCTGCGCCTGCTCCAGCTCCTGCTGCTGCCCGGCCAGCTCGGCCAAGGCCTCTTCCGGGCTGGGACCGAAGGCCAGCTGCAGGCCCTCGTTCACGAATTCGCTCAACTGGTGGTAGAGCCGGCTGTGCTTTTGCTGGGCGAAGGCGGACTCGGCATAGCGGGCGCTCACCGCCTCCAGCTCGGCGCCGAGGATCTCGATGCGCGCCTCGCGGGCGGCGCGGCCGAACAGGGGCTCGGCGGGAAAACGGGAATAGCGCAGCTGGCGCTCGCCATTCTGCACCCAGATGGCCCCGTCCAGCTCGGTGGCCTGCAGCAGATCTTCATCGAAGGCGTCCGGGTTGCCCTGGATGAGATACACGTCCGGCGGGCATTCCTCCAGCGCCTGCAGTTGCGCCAGCGCCGCCTGGGGATCGGCCACCACGATGGCGTGGCGGGCCGGGCCGTACAGGGCCTCGTAATAGGGGGCATCGTCCACAGCGATGTCGTCGTACACGTCCGCCAGCAGGGTGCCGCCCAGCTGCTCGCACAGGGCAAGCAGCCGCGGATCCGCATCGACGCCGCTGCCGAGGCGGCGGATCTGCTGCTCCAGCTGCTGCTTGGCGGCCAGCGACTGCTGCTTGCTCTGCTCGGCCTGGTGCTCGTCGCGCAGGGCCTGCTGCATGGCATGGGTCACCTCGGCGCTGTCGGCCAGCATCTGGCCGCTCAGCTCGCGCAGCCGCTCCAACTTGGCCTGGGCCTTGTGCCAGGCGGGCGCCTCGGCGCGCAGCCGGGCCACCCGGGGGGCCACCTGCGCCAGTTGCGATTGCAGCTGGCGCTTGTCCTCGGCGCCGTCGGCCAGTTGCTCTTCCACCTCGGCCTTTTGTTCCTCCAGCTCCGCCAGTTGCAGCTCGAGTTCGGCCTCGTCGTGCACGGCGCGGCCATGGCGGGCCAGCTCCGCCTGCAGCGCCTGCACCCTCTGCCGGCGCTCGGCGGCCTGCTCGGCGTCCTGCAGGGCGCGGCGAATGCCCTCTTCCCGCCCCAGCAGGCCCTGGTAGTCGCGGCCCTGCTCGATCAGCTGGCAGGCCTTGCCGAAGGCGGCGGCCCGCTCCACCGGGCCGGCCACGGCCTCGAGCAACCCCAGGGCCTGGTCGTACTGGGCCCTGGCGGCGTCGGCCAGGGAAAGCTGCTGGCGCTGCTCCAGCACCACGGCGGTCAGTTCCTGCTCGCGGCCCTGGTGGCGCTGCTCTTCTTCCCTGGCCTGCTCCGGGCTCAGTTCGGGCAGGCCGCAGCGCACCTTGGCCTCCCCCAGCGCCTGTTGGGCCTGGCGGTACTGGATGGCGCGGGTCTGCTGGGTGTCCAGCGCCTGCTGGTAGTCGGCCAGCTGGCTCTTGAGGCTGTCCACCTCTTCCTCGGCGGCAAGGCGGGTGGCGGCGGCCTCTTCATGTTCGTCCTGCAGCTCGGCCAGCATTTCCTCCTGGATGGCGAGCTTTTCTTCCAGCTCGTCCAGCTCCTGCTGGTAGGACTCGATCTTCTCGTTGAGCTTGACCCCGCTCAGCACCCGCGCCAGGTGCTCGGAGGCGATGTCCAGCTCCTCGGTGAGCATGCGTTCCCGGGCGGAGAGGTTGTCCAGCTCGTCGGCGAGATAAATCAGCCGGGCCTTTTCCTCGGCCAGGATGCGCCGCTCCTCGGCCAGGGCCTTGCGCGCGGCCAGGGCCTGCCCGGACAGCCGCTTTTTCTCGGCGCTGTTGCGCACATAGTCGGCGGCCACGTAATGGGTGGTTTCGGTGATCAGCTGGCGGAACAGGTCCCGCTGGCGCTGGGTTTCGCGGATGGCCTCCAGGGTGCGGCGGTTTTCGAAGATGGCCGCCTCCATGTCGTTAAAGGCCTTGCGAATGCCGGCGTTTTCCGGCAGCAGGTAGTCCTTGAGGCTGCGGCTGATGGTGCTGGAAATGCCGCCGTACAGGGACGCCTCGATCAGCCGGTAGAACTTCACCCGGTCGCGCTGATCCTTGAGCTTGCGCGGGGTCACGCCGATGTCGAACAAAAAGTTGTGATACTCGCTCACCGTATTGAAGCGAGTGAAGCGCAGGCCCGCCTCCACCGCGGCGGCCTTCAGCTCGTTGAGCGAGCGCACCTGGCCGCGGCCGTCGTCGAGGCGGTTCAGCAGCAGCTCGGTGGGGGCCCGGCCCTCGCTCACCCCTTCGGACAAGCCCTGCACCGCAAAGGGCACCATATTGACCTTGTTGTCCCGGTTGGCCACCTGCTCCAGGTGCACGCCGAACCAGACCCGCTCGGCCTGGGAAGTGTCCACCTCGATCAGCGAATAGCAGTGGCCCCGCTGCAGCTTGCCGTACAGACCCTTGTCGCGGCTGCCGGACTGGCTGCCCGCCTCTGTGGTGTTGCGAAAGTGCAGCAGGCTGAGATCGGGGATAAGCGCGGCGATAAAGGCCGCCATGGTGGTGGACTTGCCGGCGCCGTTGCCGCCGGAAAGCGTGGTGACCAGGGCGTCCAGCTCGAAGGTGCGGGCAAAAAAGCCGTTCCAGTTGACCATGGTCAGGGAGTGAAACTTGCCTCTGTTAACGCTGCTCACTGCTCGTTCTCCTGCTCTTCTTCTTCGTTGTCGGTGCCGGCCACGGCCTCGCCGTCTTTTATCATGCGCAATTGCAGTGCGCGCGGGTCTTCATCGCTGCGCACGTCGGCGGCAAAGCGGAACACCGCCTCGGTGATGCGAAACTTGTCCTGGGTGCCCACGGCGCTGACCATGCCCAGGCGCTTGAGCCGGCGGATGGCGCTTTTCAGCTTGTCGGCCAGCTTACGCTTGTCGAGATCGGAGCCGCCGGCGCGCTGGTTCACCATGCGCAGCAGTGCCTGCTCGTTGGACAGGGTCAAAATCTCTTCCTGCAGGTCGGCCAGCGAAAACACCCCTTCGTTGATCAGCCGGTCCGGGCTCAGGTAGAGGTAGCACAGCACCTTGCCCACCAGCATCTCCAGCTCGGAGAGGATGGAGGTGCCCAGCTCGCTGGTGGAGCGCGGCCGCAGGTAATAAAAGCCCTCGGGGGCGCGCACCAGCTCCACCTGGTAGCGCTGGTAAAAGGCCTCCAGCTCGGTGAAGTATTCCTGCAGCAGCGAGTGCTGCTCCAGCTCGTCGGCGGTCAGGTGGCGGCCGGCGCGCAGCTGGTTGTCCAGCGCCGGAAACAGCGGGTTGGCGATGGCCTGGGCCAGGCGGGGGTCCAGGGCGAGTTCAGTATTGGTCGATGACATGTGCTTGTACC
Organism: Zobellella iuensis; assembly: GCF_016746085.1. Taxonomy (GTDB): domain Bacteria; phylum Pseudomonadota; class Gammaproteobacteria; order Enterobacterales; family Aeromonadaceae; genus Oceanimonas; species Oceanimonas iuensis. The sequence continues at coordinate 100,137 of NZ_JAERTZ010000018.1, read as the reverse complement.
TTGGCCCCGTGGGCATTGATGGTCTGCCAGTCCGGCATGGCCGCGCCCTGGCGTTCGGCGTCGGCATGGCCCAGCTTGACCGCTTCGTCGATCAGCAGGCGGGCGAGATCAAAATGTTGGTAATGGGGAAAATCGTTGAGGTAGTCCCTGAGCACCTGGGCCAGATCCAGCGGCCGGCCGGTCAGCGGAAAGTCCTGCAAATGGCCGCGGATGCGCTCCGACAGCTCGGCGGCCAGGTCCACCATCTCCTGGTATTCCAGCTCCTCGGGCAGCTCGCCGGTCACTTCCTCGGCGTAGGCGGCCATGGTCTCGTCGCGCAGCTCCAGCAACGGCTGCGCCTGACTGATCCGCAGCCGCCAGTTGTGCTGTTCGAACTGGCGGATGGACTCGCGCAGCCGCTGGCTGAAGGCGCGGTTCTTGTCCATGTCGATGGCGGTGCGGATAAAGCGGTGCACGTGGCGGTCGTAGCGGGACCACAGCTCGATGCACTGGCTGCCCCAGTGGATGATGGCGTCAAGCCTGGCCTGCAGCTGCTGGCACAGGGGCGCCACCCCGATGCCGCGGGGGCTTTGCTGCAGCCGCTCCTCGATATTGAGCAGGCTCTGCTGCAGGCCGTGGCCGGCCTTGTCCAGGGTGTCCTGCAGCTCGCGCAGGGTGTGGCCGGTTTCCCGCAGCAGTTGCTCGCAGGCGGAAATGGCCTCGTGCCAGTTTTTGTTGAGCAGGGCGGCGATGTTGGCCTTGACCGCGTTCTGCTGCTCGTCCATGGCGCGCTGGGTGTCGTCGATGCGCGCCAGCTGTTCGGCCACCGAGTACTTGAGCCGGCCTTCCACCTCCTGGGCCCAGGCCTGCTCGTCCGGCCCGGCGGCGATGGCCTCGGCCACCTTGTCCAGATCCTGGGCGATCTGCGCCAGCAGCAGCGAGAGCTTTATTTGGCTCACTTCCCGCTGGGCGGCGAAGAATGCCACTATGGCCAACCCCAGGCGGGTCAGGCGGTAGAGGCTTTCGCCCTCCCCCGGCTCGCCCTGGAAGCGGCTCAGCAGGCGCTGGCGCACCAGATCGTTGATGGCGTTGTTGGCCCGGCTGGCCAGGGTGTCGTCGGCCTGGGCGAAGCCCTTGCTGACATAGCCGAAGGCATGGTGCAGCTCGGCCTCGCTCAGCTGCGGCTGCTCGCCGCCCCGGCCGACCACATGCACCGCCAGCAGGAAGGCCAGCCGCTCGGGGGGCAGGTTGAGCCCCAAATTTTCCTCTCTGACCCAGCCGATCCAGTCCGGCAGGGTGCGGGACATTTCCGTCATCAGTTTTTGCTCTCTTCACCGTTGGCGCCGCCCGGCCTTGCCCGGCGGCTCTTATACTGTTGCGGCTTTTTCCGTCGTCCACGCGCTTGCCGTCACCCCCGCGAAGGCGGGGGTCCATTCACTCGGGGGCCGGCCCGGCGCTCTTGCGCGCCAGCACATGGATATAGCGGCCCAGGTGCACAAAGGGCTCCCGGCGGGCGTGGGCCAGCTCCATGGCTATCACTTCTTCCGGGCGCTCCGCTTTCACCTGGCGATCCACCATATAGTCGTGGAGCACCCGCACGCCGCTGCGCCCGGTTATAGCAAAGCCCAGCTCCGCCAGCCATCGGTAAACCTCGTCCGGCCGGCAGGGCCAGGCCGGCGTCAGTTTCTGGCGTCGTTTCTTGACCAGGTTGGCGTGCACGTAATCAAAGTTGCCCATCACCAGGCTGTGGAACAAGAGGCCATCCCGGTTATAGAACATCAGCGACAGGTGGCCGTCGTCCGCCAGCAGGGCATTCAGGACGCTCAGCAGGCCGGCCTGATCCTCCACCCACTCCAGCACCGCATGGCACAGGATCAGGTCGAACCGGCCCAGATCTTCCGCCGATAACGACTGGATGGGGCCCTGAATAAAGTCGAAGCGATCATCCAGCCCCTTTTCCGTTACCTGGGCCCGGGCCAGGGCCAGCATTTCGCCGGAAAGATCGCACAGCACCACGCTGTGGCCCCGGGCCGCCAGGGGTTGCGACAGGGGGCCGAAACCGCCGCCCGCATCCAGGATGCGCAAGGATCTGTCCGGCAAGCCCTGCAGCAGCTCGTCCAGATCCCGGTTCAGCACCGCCAGCCGGATGCGGCCCTTGGTGGTGCCGTAGATATTGCGGGAAAAGGTATGGCTTTTGCCATCGAAGCTGGTATTTGGCTGCACCTGGGTGTTTCTTCGTGACTCGGGGGAGGCTATTCTGGCATAACCGCTACGGTTAACAAATGCGTGCGTGCATGGAGACGATGTTTTTGGCGAAAAAGTGGCTGGGTAGCCTGTTATTACCGCTACCCCTGCTGCTGTTCCTGGGTTTTTTGGGGTTGTTTCTGCTGCTGTTGCGGCAAAAGCGCAGCGGGATCTGCCTGCTTGTCCTTTCCATGGCAACATTGATGCTGCTCTCCACCCGCCCGGTGGCCAATGCCCTGATGGCGCCGCTGGAATCGCGCTATCCCCCCCATGAGATCACCGCCGAGCCGGTGCAGGACATCATAGTGCTGGGGGCCGCCCAGGTGGCGGACCCGCGCCTGCCGCTGCTGAGCCAGCTCGGCCAGGCCGGGCTCTACCGCATCATTGAGGGGGTGCGCCTGGCCCATGCCTACCCGCAAGCCCGACTGATCCTGAGTGGCTATGCGGGCGGCGAAAGCCGCTCCAGCGCCGAACTCTACGGCGAAGTGGCGGTGGCGCTCGGCGTCGCCGGCCAGCGCCTGCTGTTGCTGCCCGAGCCGAAGGACACGGCGGAAGAGGCCCGGGCCATGGCCCCGCTCATCATCGGCCGCCGGGCGGTGCTGGTCACCTCCGCCAGCCATATGCCGCGGGCCATGGCGCTGTTCGCCGCCGCCGGCGCCGCGCCCCTGGCGGCCCCGGTCGATCACCAGGCCAAGGAAAGCGGTGCCGCCCTGCCGCTTTATACTTACCTGCCCCGGGCCCGCTATCTATGGCGCAGCGAGCTGGCCTGGCATGAGTACCTGGGGCTGTGGTGGCAGCGACTCGGCCGCACCCAGGCCACATCTTTGACCGGGCACAACAAATAAGATGAAAAATTACATCAAATTGTGCCCTGGTTCCTAGTTTCACCGGATCTATGTCCCTATAATGATCACATTTAACTGAAAGGAAACAACTCATGAGACAAATACTGGTAATGGGCAACTGGAAGCTGAACGGCAGCAAGACCATGGTGGCGGAGCTGATCAACGCCCTCAAGGCCCCCGCCGACGAGGCCGGCAACGTGGCCGTGGCCGTATGCCCGCCCGTGCTGTTCCTGGGCCAGGCCCAGGAGCTGCTGGCCGACAGCACCATCGCCCTCGGCGCCCAGGACGCGGACGTCCACACCCAGGGCGCCTTCACCGGCGAAAACTCCCCGGCCATGTACGGTGAGTTCGGGGTGCAGTATGTGCTGGTGGGCCACAGCGAGCGCCGCACCCTGCACGCGGAATCCGACGCCGTGGTGGCCGCCAAGTTCGCCGCCATCCAGCAAGCCGGCTTGGTGCCGGTGCTGTGCATCGGTGAAACCCTGGAGCAATTTGAAGCCAATGAAACCCAGGCCGTGGTGGAGCGCCAGCTGCAGGCGGTGATCGACCACAGCGGCATCCAGGCCCTGGCCAGCGCCGTGATCGCCTATGAGCCGGTATGGGCCATCGGCACCGGCAAGACCGCCACCCCCGACATCGCCCAGAGCGTACATGCCGCCATCCGCGGTTTCCTGGCCAAGCAGGATGCCGATGTGGCCGCCGGCGTGCAGATCCTCTACGGCGGCTCGGTCAAGGGCGCCAGCGCCGCCGGCCTGTTCGCCATGGAAGACATCGACGGCGCCCTGGTGGGCGGTGCCGCCCTGCAGGCGGATGAATTTGCCGCCATTATCAAGGCCGGCGCCTAAAAAGAACGGGCATATTGGTAATTTTACTACATATGCCCGCTGTTCCGGGTTTCAACCACGATTTTGAATTGAGGCCAAGATGATTAAACGAATTGGGGTACTGACCAGCGGCGGCGACGCCCCCGGCATGAACGCCGCCATCCGTGCCGTGGTACGGGCCGGTTTGCACCATAACCTGGAAGTGTTCGGCATCTACAACGGCTACCAGGGCCTGCACGCCGACGACATCAGGCCGCTCGAGCGCCACAGCGTGTCCGACGTGATCACCCGCGGCGGCACCTTCCTGGGCTCGGCCCGCTTTCCCGAGTTCAAGGAAGAGAAGGTGCGCGAGGAAGCGGTCGAAAACCTGAAGAAACACGGCATCGACGCCCTGGTGGTGGTCGGCGGTGACGGCTCCTACATGGGCGCCATGCGCCTGACCGAAATGGGTTTTCCCTGCATCGGCATCCCCGGCACCATCGACAACGACATCGCCGGCACCGAGTTCACCATCGGCTTCGACACCGCGCTGAACGTGGCGGTGGAAGCCATCGACCGGCTGCGCGACACCTGCAGCTCCCATAACCGGATTTCGGTGGTGGAGATCATGGGCCGCCACTGCGGCGACCTCACCTCCTCCGCGGCCGTGGCCGGTGGCGCCGAGTACGTTATCGTGCCCGAAATCGCCTTCGACAAGGACGAGCTGATCCGGCAAATCCACGAAGGGGTGGCCAAAGGCAAGAAGCACGCCATCGTGGCCATCTGCGAAAATGTCTGTGACGTGAACGAGCTGGCCAAGGAAATCCAGGCCGCCACCGGCCGCGATACCCGCGCCACCATCCTCGGTCATATCCAGCGCGGCGGCACCCCCACCGCCCAGGACAGGATCATGGCCAGCCGCATGGGCGCGCGGGCGGTGGAGCTGCTGCTGGAAGGTTATGGCGGTCGCTGCGTCGGCCTTCAGAACAACCATATCGTGCATCACGATATCATCGACTCCATCAAGCACCTCAAGCGTCCCTTCAACGAAGAGATGTACCAGCTGTCCAACACCCTGTTCTGAGGGTACTCAAGGCAGGCGCTCCGCCTGCCTTTATTTCTCCGCTTTTTAATTATCATCGCTAATACATCTTTATTGTCCCCGATCAAGGTGCCCCCGCCTTCCCAAAGGCTATGCTGGCTCCCGTCATCAACCCAGAGGAGAACACCATGAGCGGATGTTGCGGCGCCTGCGGCGGCCAGGACAAAGAGCAGGACAAGAAACAGACGGAACAACAGCAGGCGGAGCCGAAGCAGGAGGAAAAGTCCTCCTGAAACCAGTCGGTTTTTGAGTCCTGTTCGGCCGGCTCCAATGCCGTTCGTCCAGGGCAGGTCGCGAGAACCTTCAGAACCGTCACCCCCGCGAAGGCGGGGGTCCATCGGCAGGCGGGCCGCCTGCGCTCCTGTGGTGCCAACCCGGAATATCCATAAGGCCAGCCCCTTTCCGCCTTCCCCCGCCTGCCGCCCTTGGCCATAATGGCACCCTGCTTGCTGTTCCAAGGCCCTGACATGCTGGACATTATCGAACTCGACCCCCAGGTATTGCTGCTCGCTGCCTTGGCCTGCTTTACCGGCGCCTATGTGCAGACCGCCATCGGCTTCGGCATGGCGATCATCGCCGCCCCCCTGATGTTCTACCTGGACCCGGCCCTGGTGCCCGGCCCCCTGTCCTTCGTGATCCTGATGATGTGCCTGATCAACGGCTGGCGTTTCCGCAAGGGGCTGGAGCTCAACCTGCTGGCGCCGGCGCTGCTGGCGCGCGTGCCCGGCAGCCTGGTGGGGGTCTGGCTGCTGGGGGTGATGTCCCAGTCGTGGCTGGCCATCCTTATCGCCTTCACCATCATGCTGGGGGTGCTGGTGCGCCTGTGCAACCTGGCCCTGCCCACCAACACCGCCACCCTCTCCCTGGGCGGCTTTCTGTCCGGGGTCATGGGCACCAGCACCACCATCGGCGGGCCACCCATGGTGCTGGTGCTGCACGGCGCCGACATGCACCGTATCCGCGCCAACCTGGCGGGCTTTTTCCTGGTGTCCAGCCTGATGTCGGTGATAGCGCTGATCGGCGGCGGCTATTTCGGCCAGGCCCAGCTGCTGCAGGCCGCTCCCCTGGTGCCGGCGGCCCTGCTCGGCAACTGGCTGGCGGTGCAGACCCTGCACCTGGTGTCCAGGCCGGTGATGCATTACGGATCTTTATTGCTCTGTACCCTGGCGGTGATCGGCATGTTAATCAATACCTTGTCATAATCCCATAGAATATGTGGCATTGTTAAACGAGGCGTAAAGTCCGATAATACCGGCCGCCATTTCATATCGCCGAGTGATCATGTCTGAATACCTGCTGCTGTTTGTCGGCACCGTGCTGGTCAACAACTTCGTGCTGGTGAAGTTTCTCGGACTCTGCCCCTTTATGGGGGTGTCGGGAAAACTGGAAACCGCCATCGGCATGGGGCTGGCCACCACCTTCGTGCTGACCCTGGCCGCCGCCTGCTCCTACCTGGTCAACCAGTACCTACTGCTGCCGCTGGAACTTTTATACCTGCGCACCCTGTCTTTTATTCTGGTGATCGCCGTGGTGGTGCAGTTCACCGAGATGGTGGTGCACAAGACCAGCCCCACCCTGTACCGGCTGCTGGGCATTTTCCTGCCGCTGATCACCACCAACTGCGCGGTATTGGGGGTGGCCTTGCTGAACATCAACGAACAACACAACTTTATGCAGAGCCTGGTGTACGGTTTCGGCGCCGCGCTCGGTTTTTCCCTGGTGCTGGTGCTGTTCGCCGCCATGCGCGAACGCCTGGCCGGGGCCGATGTGCCGGCGCCCTTCAAGGGCGCGGCCCTGGCCATGATCACCGCCGGCCTGATGTCGCTGGCCTTTATGGGCTTTACCGGACTGGTCAAGTTTTAACATGATGCATATCTTAATCGCCATCGCGGTACTGGCGCTGCTGGCGCTGATCTTCGGTCTGGTACTGGGCTTTGCCGCCGTCAGGTTCCGCGTGGAGTCGGATCCCGTCGTCGAGCAGCTGGATGAACTGCTGCCCCAGACCCAGTGCGGCCAGTGCGGCTATCCGGGCTGCCGTCCCTATGCCGAGGCCGTCGCCAACGGCGACGACATCAACAAGTGCGTGCCCGGCGGCGACGCCACCATGCGCAAGATTGCCGACCTGATGGGGGTGGAACCCCAGGCCATGGGCGAGGAAGCCGCCGAGCCGGTGAAGCAGGTCGCCTTTATCCACGAAGACATGTGCATCGGCTGCACCAAGTGCATCCAGGCCTGCCCGGTGGACGCCATCGTCGGCGCCACCAAGGCGGTGCACACCGTGCTCCGCGACGAATGCACCGGTTGCGATCTGTGCGTGGATCCCTGCCCCACCGACTGTATCGAGATGATCCCGCTGCCGGTCACCCCCGACAACTGGAAATGGCAACTGCCGTCCATCGCCATCAAGCAGGTAGAGTAAGATGTCGCTGTTACAGGATCTGAACGCAGGCAAGCTGCACGGTTTTCATGGCGGCATCCATCCGCCCGAGCGCAAGGCGCCGGCCAATATTGCCCCCATCGGCGAGGCCGGCCTGCCCGAAGAGCTGGTGCTGCAGGTGCGCCAGCATATCGGCCAGCCGGCCCGGATAAAGGTCGGGGTCGGCGACCGGGTGCTCAAGGGCCAGCCCCTGACCGAGCCGCTCAACCCCATGATGATACCGGTGCACGCCCCCACCTCGGGAGTGGTGACCGCCGTCGAGGACAGGCCCCTGTGCCACCCCTCGGGGCTGGACGGCCCTTGCGTGGTGCTCAAGCCCGACGGCGAGGACCAGTGGCGGCCGCGCTTCCCCATCAGCGATTACCAGGCCCTCGGCGCCGACGTGCTGCTGGAGCGCATTCACTCCGCCGGCGTCACCGGCCTGGGTGGCGCCGGCTTCCCCGCCCACGTCAAGCTGATGCCCCGGCGCAAGGCCATAGAGGCGCTGATCATCAACGGGGTGGAATGCGAGCCCTATATCAGCGCCGACGACCGGCTGATGCGCGAACACCCGCAGGAAATACTGCAAGGGGTGGCCATCCTGCGGCACATTGTGCAACCGCACGTCACTGTGCTGGCGGTGGAGGACAACAAGCCCGAGGCCCTGGCCGCCCTGCGCGAGGCCAATGATGACGACCATATTCTGATAGTGGCGGTGCCCACCAAGTACCCTTCCGGCGGTGAGAAGCAGCTGATCGAGATCCTCACCGGCCAGCAGGTGCCCCACAACGGCCTGCCCGCCGACATCGGCATGGTAGTGCAGAATGTGGGCACCGCCTTCGCGGTGAAGCGGGCGGTGATGGACGACGAGCCCCTGACTCGCCGGGTGGTCACCCTGGCGGGCGACGCCTTCGCCGAGCCCGGCAACGCCTGGGTGCATATCGGCACCCCGGTGCGCTACCTGCTCAAGCGCTACGGGCTCAGGCCCGAGCCCGAACAGCGCATCATCATGGGCGGCCCCATGATGGGCTTTACCCTGCACAGCGCCAGCGCCCCCATCATCAAGGGCAGCAACTGCGTGCTGGCGCCGACCCGGGCCGAGCTGCCGCCGGCCGGCGAGGAGCTGGCCTGCATCCGTTGCAGCCAGTGTGCCGACGCCTGCCCCGCCAGCCTGCTGCCCCAGCAGTTGTACTGGTTTGCCCGCGCCGGGGAGCACGACAAGCTCAACAGCCACAACCTGTTCGACTGCATCGAATGCGGTGCCTGCGCCTATGTCTGCCCCAGCCAGATCCCCCTGGTGCAGTATTACCGGGTGGCCAAGGCCGATATCCGCCAAGCCCAGCGCGAGGCGGAGCTGGCGGAGCGGGCCAAACACCGTTTCGAGGCCCGCCAGGCCCGGCTGGAGCGGGAAAAGACCGAGCGCCAGGCCCGCCACGAGAAGGCCGCCGCCGAGCGCAAGGCGCGCATGGCCGAGCAGGTGGCCGCCGGCGGCGAGGATCCGGTGGCCGCCGCCCTGGCCCGGGTCAAGGCCCGCCAACAGCCGGAGCAGGGCCAGGAGGACATGACCGCCGCCCGCGCCGCCCGCAAGGAAGAGGCACGCCGCAACCGGGAGCTGAAGGCCCAGGAAACGGAGCAAGGCCCCCCGGCGCCGGCCGCCGACAAGGCAACGGCGGTGGCCGCCGCCATCGCCCGCGCCAAGGCGCGCAAGGCCGGGCAGGACGCCGACACCGCCCCGGCGGCGGAGCAATCCGACGACGACAAGAAGGCCGCCGTGGCCGCCGCCATCGCCCGCGCCAAGGCGCGCAAGGCCGGACAGGACGCCGACGCCGCCCCGGCGGCGGAGCAATCCGACGACGATAAAAAAGCCGCCGTGGCCGCCGCCATCGCCCGCGCCAAGGCGCGCAAGGCCGGGCAGCAAGCCGGGGCCGTCCCGGCGGCGGAAAAGTCCGACGACGACAAAAAGGCCGCCGTGGCCGCCGCCATCGCCCGGGCCAAGGCGCGCAAGGCCGGGCAGCAAGCCGGGGCCGCCCCGGCGGCGGAAAAGTCCGACGACGACAAAAAGGCCGCCGTGGCCGCCGCCATCGCCCGGGCCAAGGCGCGCAAGGCCGGGCAGCAAGCCGGGGCCGCCCCGGCCGGAGCAGTCGTTGTCCCCCCTGCGGCCGAGCCGCCGGCTGAAACCCAGGATGCCGACGCCGCCAAAAAAGCGGCCATCAAGGCCGCCGTGGAGCGGGCCAAGGCCCGCCGGGCCCAGCAGCAGACCACCCCCTCTCACCCCGATCGAGAAGACGAGTCCTAATGGCGTTTACACTCAGCAGCTCACCCCATGATCACGTCCCCCTGAACACCGCCACCCTGATGCGGCGGGTCTGCTACTGCCTGATCCCGGGCATATTGGTGCAGTGGTGGTTCTTCGGCTGGGGCAGCCTGGTCCAGATAGCCCTGGCCGTGACCACCGCCTACGCCGCCGAGGCCCTGGTGCTGGCCCTGCGCAAGCGGCGCTTCGCTCCCCTCAGGGACAACTCGGCCCTGCTGACGGCGCTGCTGATCGGCATCGCCGTGCCGCCGCTCGCGCCCTGGTGGCTGGTGGTGATCGGCACCGCCTTCGCCATCATCGTCGCCAAGCAGCTCTACGGCGGCCTGGGCCAGAACCTGTTCAACCCGGCCATGGTGGCCTATGTGCTGCTGCTGGTGTCCTTTCCCCTGCCCATGACCAGCTGGCTGCCGCCGCTTGCGCTGCAGACCTACCCGCCGGGGCTGCTGGACAGCCTGTCCGCCATCTTCACCGGTTTCACCCTGGACGGCTTCGCCCCCCACCAGCTGCGCGAGCTGGCCGACGGCACCACCATGGCTACTCCCCTCGATACCCTGAAAACCGGCTTCACCCAAGGCCACACCAGCGGCGAAATCCTGGCCGGCCCGGCGTTCGGCGGCATGGCCGGCGTCGGCTGGCAGTGGGTCAACCTGGCCTACCTGGCCGGCGGCCTGGCCCTGTTGCGGCTGCGGCTCATCAGCTGGCCCATTCCGGTGGCCATGCTCGGCACCCTCTTCCTGCTCGGTCTGGTGGGCTTTATGGTGTCCCCCGACGGCAGCATAGGGCCCATGATGCACCTCTTTTCCGGCGCCACCATGCTGGGGGCCTTCTTTATCGCCACCGATCCGGTGTCGGCTTCCACCACCTTCCGCGGCCGCCTCGTCTACGGCGCCCTGATCGGCCTGCTTATCTACCTTATCCGCACCTTCGGCGGCTACCCGGACGCGGTGGCCTTCGCGGTGCTGCTGGCCAACATGACGGTGCCCATGATAGACAGCCTGACCAAACCCAAGACCTACGGGGAGGCCCGCTGATGCTGGAGATGATGCGCAAGAACGGTCTCATCCTGGCCCTGTTCGCCCTGGGCTGTACCGCCCTGGTGGCCTTTACCCACAGCCTGACCCGCCACACCATAGTGGCCCAGGAGCAGGCCCAGCTGCTGCTGGTGCTGAATGATCTGCTGCCCCCCGACAGCCACGACGAGCCCCTGTTCGACCACTGCATGTTGGTGAGCAACGAACACTACCTGGGCAGCCGGGATCCGCTGCCCGCCTTCACCGCGGTGAAAAACGGCGAGGTGCGGGGCCACGCCATCGAGGCCATCGCCCCCGACGGCTACAGCGGCGCCATCAAGCTGGTGGTGGGGGTGAACGCCGACGGCCGCCTCTCGGGCGTGCGGGTGCTGGCCCATAACGAGACCCCGGGCCTGGGTGACAAAATAGAGCTGAAAAAATCCCCCTGGGTGTTGGCCTTCGACGGCATGCAACTGCAGGGCGAGGAAGACCCCCGCTGGGCGGTGCGCCGGGACGGCGGCCAGTTCGATGCCTTTACCGGCGCCACCATCACCCCCCGGGCGGTGGTCAAGGCGGTGCGCCAGGTGCTGCTGATGCTGGAACAGGAGCCCGGGCTGCTGAGCCGTTCCCCCCGCTGCGGAGATACCCTATGACCGAACAACACAAAGACATCATCCGCCAGGGCCTGTGGCGGAACAACCCGGCCCTGGTGCAGATCCTCGGCCTGTGCCCGGTGCTGGCGGTGACCAGCACCCTGACCAACGCCATGGGCCTGGGGCTGGCCACCATGCTGGTGCTGATTGGCTCCAACGTCACCGTCTCCCTGGTGCGCCGCTGGGTGCCGAACGAGGTGCGCATCCCCATCTATGTGATGATCATCGCCAGTTTCGTCACCTGCGTGCAGTTGCTGATGAACGCCTATACCTACGGCCTGTACCAGTCGCTCGGCATCTTCATCCCCCTTATCGTCACCAACTGCGTGATCATCGGCCGGGCCGAGGCCTTCGCCTCCAAGAACAGTCCGCCGCTCGCCGCCCTCGACGGCCTGATGATGGGCCTGGGCTTCACCGCCGTGCTGCTGGTGCTGGGCGGGCTGCGCGAGCTGCTGGGCCAGGGCACCCTGTTCGACGGTGCCGAGCTGCTGCTGGGCGACTGGGCGGCGGGGCTGCGCATCGATGTGCTGCACCTGGACAATGCCTTCCTGCTGGCGATACTGCCCCCCGGCGCCTTTCTCGGCCTGGGCCTGCTGATCGCCGCCAAAAACTGGCTGGACGGGCGGCTGGCGGCCCGCCGCGCCCCGGCGCCCAAGGCCGAGATCACCAGAGCAAGGGTCACCTCCTTATGAACATGGAAAAACGCCGCCAAATCCTGGAGCGGCTGCGGGCGGACAACCCCCGGCCCACCACCGAGCTCAACTACGCCAGCCCCTTCGAGCTGCTGATCGCCGTGCTGCTTTCGGCCCAGGCCACCGACGTGAGCGTCAACAAGGCCACCAAGGGCCTGTTCGCCGCCGCCCCCACCCCCGCCGCCATGCAGGCCCTGGGGGTGAACGGGGTCAGGGAGCACATCAAGACCATAGGGCTGTTCAATGCCAAGGCCGAGAACGTCATCAAGACCTGTACCCTGCTGCTGGAGCAGCACGGCGGCGAGGTGCCGGAAGATCGGGAAGCCCTCGAGGCTCTGCCCGGGGTCGGCCGCAAGACCGCCAACGTGGTGCTCAACACCGCCTTCGGCTGGCCCACCATAGCGGTGGACACCCATATCTTCCGCCTGGCCAACCGCACCCGCTTCGCCCCGGGCAAGAACGTGGACGAGGTGGAGCAGAAACTGCTGAAATGGGTGCCGGCCGAGTTCAAGCTGGACGTGCACCACTGGTTTATCCTGCATGGCCGCTATGTGTGCCTGGCACGCAAGCCGCGCTGCGGCGCCTGCATCATCGAGGATTTGTGCGAGTATAAAGACAAGCAATATCCCGATTCCTGAACCTTGGGCTTGATCCTTCCCCCGCGGTCCGGGGTAGACTGGGGTTCAACCGAGTAACCCAAGGAGCATGGCTTGCACACCATCAGGCTCTTCGCCGGCGCCTTTTTACATGCCCTGAACAACCTGCTGCCCATCATAGGGGTAGTGCTGCTGTTCCAGCTGCTGCTCGGCCAGTGGCCGGAGGACGCCGCCGGCATGGCCCTGGGGCTGCTTATCGTGGCCGCCGGCATCGCCCTCTTCCTGCAGGGGCTGGAGCTCAGCATCTTTCCCCTCGGCAAGAGCCTGGCCAACCAGTTCGCCCGCAGGGGCTCGGTGCCCATACTGCTCTGCTTCGGCTTCGCCATGGGCTTTTCGGCGGTGATCGCCGAGCCGGCGCTGATCGCGGTGGCCTCCCAGGCCGAGCTGGTCAGCGAGGGCCGCATCCAGGCCCTGACCCTGCGCCTGATCGTGGCCCTGTCGGTGGGCCTGGTGATGGCCGCCGGGGTGCTGCGCATCATCCTCGGCCAGGGCCTGCACTGGTACATGATAGGCGGCTACAGCCTGGTGGTACTGGTGACCTTCTTCGCCCCGCCCGAAATCGTGGGCCTGGCCTACGACTCGGGCGGGGTCACCACCAATATCGTGACGGTGCCGCTGATCGCCGCCATGGGCATCGGCCTGGCCTCGTCCATCAAGGGCCGCAACCCGCTGATGGACGGCTTCGGCCTGGTGGCCCTGGCGGTGATGGTGCCCATGGTCAGCGTACAGCTCTACGGCATCGTCACCTACAGCCTGGGCACGGCCCCCCTGCCGCTGTCGGCGAGCGGCATCCAGGACAGCGCCATCCATGCCCCTTGGTTGCGTGTCATTCTCGATCTCTTTCTGATGCTGCGGGACGTGACCCCCATACTGGTGGTGGTGCTGTTCTTCCAGTACCTGGTGCTCAAGCGTTCCCTGTCCAACCCGACCCGGGTGTTTTTCGGCTTCCTGCTGGTGCTGGTGGGGCTGTACGCCTTCGTGGTCGGTCTCAAGCTCGGCCTCTTCCCCATAGGTACCCGCATGGCCGAACAGCTGATCGGCCAGGACCGGGTGCTCTATATCTACCTGTTCGCCTTCGCCATCGGCTTCGCCACCACCATGGCGGAGCCGGCACTGATCGCCGTGGGCCACCAGGCGGAGCAGGCCGCCCCCGGCGAGCTGAACGCCCGGGCTATCCGCCTGGTGGTGGCCCTGGGGGTGGCCCTGGGCATCACCCTGGGGGTACACCGCATCATCGATGGCGGCTCCATCCACCACTTCATCATCGGCAGCTACCTGCTGGTCTTGCTGCTGATCTGGTTCTGCCCGCGCAACATACTGGCGCTGGCCTTCGATCTGGGCGGGGTCACCACCTCGGAGGTGACGGTGCCGCTGATCACCGCCTTAGGGATAGGCCTGGCCAGCCATATCGAGGGGCGCAACGTGCTGATCGACGGCTTTGGCCTTATCGCCTTCGCCTCCATCTACCCCATAGTGACGGTGATGATCTACGCCATCGCAGCGGATCTGCTATTTAAATACCGGAGAGCATCCTCATGAAATTTTCGTTACTGGTGGCCATAGTGCCGGAAGAGCTGGAGCAGGAGTGCATCGATGCGGCCAAAGGGGCCGGGGCTGGCGGCGTCACCATCATGAGCGGCCGGGGCATAGGCACCAGCAGCAAGAAGACCTTTTTCGGGCTCACCTACGAGGGCTCCCAGAGCATACTGCTGATGGTGCTGGAGAAAAACCTGTCGCTGCATGTGCTGAAGGCCATTCAGGCGGAGCTTGCCATCATCCCGAAGGACAAGGAAGAAGGCGCCTCCAAGGGCGTGGTGCTGACCCTGCCCCTGGAGCACCTGGGCGGCATAGAGGCAGCCCAGCTCGAGCAGTTCGAACGCTTTATCAAGGACGACTTTTAAACAGAAGATCACCCGGAACAACGGCCGGGTATCGCTAAGCAGACCCGGTCGATACGACAAAATTAGGGTCAGGTAGTCAAGGAGCACGCTCATGCTGGTAAAAGATATCATGGTGTCCGAGGTCATCACCGTCTCCCCCTTCGCCAAGGTGCGGGAAGCCCTGAGCCTGATGAAACGGCACAAGGTGAAATGCCTGGTGGTGGACAAGGCCAGCGAGCACGACGCCTACGGCCTTATCACCTACTCCACCGTCATCAAGACCATAGTGGCGGAAAGCGGCGACATCGACTTGATCAATGTCTACGATGTCTGCGCCAAGCCGGCCATCGCCGTGGGCCAGGATCTGGCCATCAAGCACGTGGCCCGGCTGATGACCTGCTACGGTTTCAACCGCATACTGGTGCTGGACAACAACAGCCTGGTGGGGCTTATCACCATTACCGATATCATCGACACCATACTGGACATGGTGGAATAACCATAACGGACTGATTTCAAACTTTAATTGAACTACTGGGAGCCTTGATTATGCGTATTTTGCACACCATGCTGCGGGTCGGCAATCTGGACAAGTCCATCGCCTTTTACACCGACATCATGGGCATGAAACTGCTGCGTACCAGCGAAAACACCGAGTACCAGTACACCCTGGCCTTTGTCGGCTACGGCGAGGAAAAGGACGAAGCGGTACTGGAGCTGACCTACAACTGGGGCACCGAGCGCTATGATCTGGGCACCGCCTACGGCCATATCGCCATCGAAGCCGGCGACATCTACGGCATGTGCGAGCAGATCCGCGCCGCCGGCGGCAAGGTGACCCGCGAGCCGGGCCCGGTCAAGGGCGGCACCACCGTCATCGCCTTCGTGGAAGACCCAGACGGCTACAAGATTGAGCTGATCGCCAAGAAAGACGCCGGCAAAGGGCTGGGGGACTAAAGCTGGATGCTTGAAGCTTGAAGCTTGAAGCTTGAAGCCGGAAGTTGCCCCACTTCCAGCTTCCGGCTTCCGGCCTCAAGCTTCCGGCTATCGATAAGGCAGCTCTATCCCTTCGAACAGTTTGTCTATCTCTTCCGGCGCCTTCAGCGCGATCACCCTGTCCACCCGCTCCCGGGTGAGGTGTGGCGCGAACCTTTCCATAAAGTCATACATATAGCTGCGCAGAAAAGTGCCCTTGCGGAAACCTATCTTGGTGGTGCTGGCGGCGAACAGGTGGCTGGCGTCGATGGCCACCAGGTCCGCATCCTGCACCGGGTCCACCGCCATGCTGGCCAGCACGCCGATGCCAATCCCCAGCCGCACATAGGTTTTGATCACATCCGCATCGGTGGCGGTAAACACCACCTTGGGCTCGAAGCCGGCCCGGTTGAAGGCGATGTCGAGCTCGGAACGGCCGGTAAAGCCAAACACATAGGTCACCAGCGGATACTGGGCAATATCGGCGATACTGGGTTTATCGATGGCCGTGAGCGGGTGCCCCTTGGGCACCAGAATACAGCGGTTCCAATGGTAACAGGGCAGCATGATCAAGTCCTGATACAGGTGCAGCGCCTCGGTGGCGATGGCAAAATCGGAGGCGCCCTTGGCCACCGACTCGCTGATCTGCACCGGGGTGCCCTGATGCATATGCAAGGACACCTTGGGATAGCGGGCGATAAAGCCTTTGATCACCTCGGGCAGGGCGTAGCGGGCCTGGGTATGGGTGGTCGAAATATTGAGCGAGCCCTGATCCGGGTGGGTATGCTGGCTGGCCACCGCCCTGATGCTCTCTACCTTGCCCAGGATCTCGCTGGCGATGCGGATGATATCCTTTCCCGCAGGGGTCACCTGGGTCAAATGCTTGCCGCTGCGCTCAAATACCTGAATTCCCAGTTCATCCTCCAGCATCCGCACCTGCTTGCTGATCCCGGGCTGGGAGGTATACAGGCTTTCGGCGGTGGCGGATACATTCAGGTTATGGTTGGCAACTTCGACGATGTAGCGCAACTGTTGCAGTTTCATGGCGTCTCAGGGTTAGGGTGACTTAGCTAAATACTATCAGACCTTGGAAAAAGATCCTCTGTAGCGACCGCACCGAATATGCTAATCATCTGAACTGCCGCCGGTTTTGCCGTCTTTACGCGCAGGAAGTTAGCCAAAGCGCTATTACTGGGTTAACATTTCCCCCTGACTCTCACCGTAACCGAAGCGAGCCGCTGACAGATGACTCTGACCCTGGTACTCATAGCCATAGGCGCCCTGCTGTTTCTGGTCATCATTTACAATATTCTCCAGCAATACCGACAAAAGCAGGAAGCCGAAAAGCGCGCCCTGCTGCTCAAGCACAAGAACATCATCAACGAAGCCGATGAGCTGCTGCTGAACGCCGGCCAGTTGCCCTACAGCAAAACCCTGGTGATGGCCCTCTACCAGCGCATTTTATCCAGCCTGCAAACCATGCAGCAGCAGGATCCGAAAAACAGCCAGGTCAAATCCCGCCTCGTCAATATTCAGCAGCAGCTGCAGCAGGTCAAAGAACATTACCAGATGGAGCAATCCGCCCTGAAGCCACCGGAGTCCGATCAGCAGGCCATCCATATGCTGCAAATCGTGAAACGGCTGCGGGCCGTGCTCCGTATCGAGCATAACAAGGGCAAGCTCGGCACCCAGACCTTTGTCCAGGAAGATCGCCGGCTGGAATTGGTACAGTTGAAGATCAATCTGTCCAACCTGACCAAACGGGCGCGCATGGCCCACGAAAACCGTGATAACGCCATGGCCCGGCAGATGCTTCAGAAAGGCCTGACGGTGCTGGAACAGGTCATGGATAAGGATGAGCAGTTGAAGAAGGTTGAAGAAGTCCTGCAACAGCGGCTGAGCGATCTTACCAGCAGCCAGATCCGGGTTGAGCAGGAGCAAAAAGAGCGGGAAGAGCAACAGGAAAAGTCCGAGCTGGACGTGCTGTTCGAACCCAAGCGCAAATGGTAACCCCGATGCTGAAACAGCTACTGGGCGATCCCCGCCCCTTCTTCGAGCAACTGGCCCGGGGCCTGCAAGAGCATGGCCTGCCCCTCGCTCTGGGTCCCATGGACCATATCTGCTACCGGGCCGAGAGTAACGACCAGTACCTTGAACTGCGCCAAGCCCTGGCGACGGAGGGCGATTGCCTGGTGGAGGGCATGATTGCCGGCCGGCCCATTATCACCTTCCGGCTGCACCAGCCGCTGGCAGGCCCTTTCGGCCCCGTCCCCTGCCTGGAGCTGGCCGCGCCCAAGCCGGGCAAAACCCATCTGCACGGCCTGGAGCACGGGGAGATAGTAGTGCCCGAGCTGGAGCAATTGCTGCGTGACTATCCGGCCGTGCCGTTTGATACCAGGGGGCTGGCCCAGCATCCGCCGGAGCTGACCCTGGCCCTGGCCCCCTACCAGCTCAAATTCCACCTGCAGAGCCTGGCGGACACCATAGCCGCGGAAATCGCCCGGAATGAGGTGGTGCCGGTACCCGCGGACTACTTCAGGTGCTGACCGGCACCCGCCGCTCCAGGCGCCACAGCCGCAGGCTAAGCCCCGCCGTCACCACCAGCACCAGCATCATGCCCATCGCCACGCCGGGCAGGCCCGCCCCTTCCCAGAACGGGTAGAGATAAAGCCCGCCCAGGCTGGCCCCCAGGTAGTAAAACACCAGGTAAAGCGACGAGGCCAGCGCCCGGTGCTGCCGTACGCTACGCCCCACCCAGCTGCTGGCACAGGCGTGGGCCAGGAAAAAGGCGAAGCTGTCCACCAGCAGCGCCAGCAGGATCAGCGGCAACCGCTGGCTGAGCAACCCCAGGTTGCCCACCGCCATGATGGCGATGGCCAGCAGCAGGGTCTGGCACAGGCCGAAGCGGTGGATAAGCCAGCCGCTGATGCCGGAGGCGAAGGTACCGGTCAGGTAGGTCAGGAACAACAGCCCCAGGGCCGCCGGCGCCAGACTGATGGGGGGCGCCGCCAGGTAAAAGGCCACATAGGTGTACTGGTTGAGAAACACCATAAAGTTGAGCCCGCCCACCAGATACACCGGCCACAGCAGGGGATTGCGCACATGCCCGAGCAGGGCGCTGGCGCCCTCCCCCCTGGCCGCCGGCACGAACTGCCGGGAGCGGGGCAGCAGCTTCAGCAGCGGCAGCCACAGCAGCAGGCTGAGCCCGCCGAGGATCAGGAAGCTGGCCTGCCAGCCTCCCGCCCACTGGGCGATCAGCCCGCCCAGTACCCGCCCGGCGATGCCCCCGACGGAATTGGCGGCAATATAGATGCCGATGCTGGTCACCAGCGCCTTGGGCGTGAACTCTTCCCCCATGTAGGCCACCGCCGTGGCCGGCAGCCCGGCCAGGAAGAAGCCCTGCAGGGCCCGCAATACCACCAAGGCGGTAAAGCCGGGCACCAGGGCAATCAGCAGGCTGAGCAGGATGGCCACCAGCAGGCAGCCCAGCATCACCGGCTTGCGGCCAAGGCGGTCGGCCACCCGGGCCCAGAACAACAGGCCGGCGGCCAGCCCCAGGGTCGATACCGACAACGCCCAGCTGGCGCTCAGCGCCGACAGCTCGAAGTCCCGGGCCAGCAGCGGCAACAACGGCTGGGTCAGGTAGAGGTTGACGAATACCAGCATGGAGCCCAGGCCGAGGGCCAGGGTGGCACGCCACCAGAGCGGGGTTTTCAGGTCTATCATGGGGCCTCCGGGATCACAGCCTTGACCTTAGCGCCCGCCAATGCATAAATGAAATATATATAATTTATAGAAAAAATAATTGAACGTTATGCTTGAGACCAAGTGGCTGCGCCAGTTCGCCGCCGTGGCCCGGGAAGGCAGTATCACCCGGGCCGCCGAACAACTGCGCCTGGCCCAGCCCGCCGTGACCATGACCATCAAGAAGCTGGAGCAACAGCTCGGCATCGTCCTGTTCGACCGCCGGCAGGGGCGCATGCATTTGACCGCCGAAGGCGAGCGGCTTTACCAGCACGCCGAGCGTATCCTCGGCGCCCTGCGGCTGGCCGAGCAGGACATGGCGGCCTTGCACGACCTGAACAGCGGTGAGGTCTGTATCGGCATTCCCAGCATGCTCGGCTCCTTTTACTTCCCGCCCTTGCTGATGGCGTTCAAGCATCGCTACCCGGGGCTGTCGGTGCGGGTGGAAGACGCGGGCACCCAGGATCTGCTCGGACGCCTGTGCCAGGGAAAACTCGGCCT
Organism: Zobellella iuensis; assembly: GCF_016746085.1. GTDB lineage: Bacteria > Pseudomonadota > Gammaproteobacteria > Enterobacterales > Aeromonadaceae > Oceanimonas > Oceanimonas iuensis. The sequence goes on along the minus strand of NZ_JAERTZ010000018.1, from coordinate 80,323 downwards.
CGGCATAGTGCTCACCCCCTCGCTGCCGGCCGGGCTCACCGGCCTGCCCCTGCTGCGGGAGGAAATGGTGGCGGTGGTACCGGCGGAGCACCCGGCCCGCCACCAGCCCAGCATGGCCATCGAGGACTTTCTGCGCCAGGAGCTGGCGCTGTTCCGCCACGGCTTCTTCCACCGGGAGTATATCGAGGAGGTGGCCCGCCGGGCCGGCATCAGCCCCCGCATCGGCTTCGAAAGCAACCTGATCCCGCTGCTGAAGGCGGTGGTCCGCCAGGGCTTTGCCATCACCACCTTCCTGCGCATGGCCGTCAAGGACGATCCCGAGCTGTTCGCCGTCTCCTTCCGCGAGCCCTACTTCCTCGACCTCTGCCTGGCCTGGCCGGACGACCGGCGATTGTCCCGGGCCGAGCAGGCCTTTATCGACTTTATCCGGGAGCAGCCCCGGGGCCCATGTTAACGTTCAGGACGGCGGCCGGAGGCGGAACCCCCGGGCCGGCCTTTACAGAGCGACACTAAAAACGTTATAACGTAACAAATCAAACTGACTGGAGCGTCGTATGAAACTCAACCCCGTTGCCCTCTCCCTGGCCCTGCTGCCCCTCGGCCTGTCCGCCCAAACCCAGCTCGGTGTGCATGAGCACGGCTTTGGCCAGCTCAACCTGGCCCTGGAGCAGCAGCATCTGGTGCTGGAGCTGACCGCCCCGGCGGCAGATATCGTCGGCTTCGAGCATAAAGCCACCACCGACGCCGAGAAGGCCCAGCTGACTGCGGCCCTGGAAAAAATCCGCCAGGCCGATGCTCTCTTCACCCTGGCCCCGGCGGCGGGCTGCCGGCTGGAGAAGGTCGAGCTGGTCAAGGACGAACACGATGAGCACCACCATGATCATAAACACGATCATGACCGCGACCATCATGATGATCATAAGCACGACCACGACCACGACCATCATGATGATCATCAGCACGCCCATGGCGACGACCATAAGGACCATGACCATGACCATGACCATGACCATGACCATGATGAGCATGGCCACAGCGATGTGCAGGTGCACTATTTCTACCACTGCGAGCAACCCCAGGCCCTGAACCGTATCGACGTGGCCCTGTTCGAGCAATTCCCGAGCTTTAATCGCCTCGAGGTACAGGGTATCCTGCCTTCGGGCCAGGTGGCCGCCACCCTGACCCCGGCACAAACCCAACTCAGCTGGTAATAGATGACTGCTCTGATCTCCATGGAAAACCTGCGCTTTTCCTGGCCCGGCCAGCCCGAGCTGCTGCATATCGAGCGGCTCGAGCTGGCCGCCGGCGAGCGCGTCTTTATCAAGGGCCCCAGCGGCAGCGGCAAGAGCACCCTGCTCGGCCTGCTGGCCGGCATCCAGCGGGCCAGCCAGGGCCGGCTCGAGGTGCTGGGCCAGGATCTGGCGCAGCTGTCGGGCCGGGCCCGGGATCGCTTCCGGGCCGATCACCTGGGCTATATCTTCCAGCAGTTCAACCTGCTGCCCTTCCTGTCGGTGCTGGAAAACGTGACCTCGGCGCTGATTTTCTCCCGCCACAAGCGCGACCGGTTGCAGGCCCCGGCCCGGGAAGAGGCCGAGCGGCTGCTGGCCGAGCTGCAACTGCCCGCCAGCCTGTGGCAGCAGCCGGTGCACAGTTTAAGCATCGGCCAGCAGCAGCGGGTGGCCGCGGCCCGGGCGCTGATCGGCCGCCCCGAGCTGGTGATCGCCGACGAGCCCACCTCGGCGCTGGACACCGACAACAGGGCCGCCTTTATCGAGCTGCTGTTCAACGAGTGCAACCTGCAGGGCAGCACCCTGGTGTTCGTCAGCCATGATCCCTATCTGGAGCCGCTGTTTTCCCGGGTGGTGTCCCTGCCCGAACTGAATAAGGTACCTCCATGTTAATGCTGGCCTTTAAAAGCCTGTGGGCACGCCGGCTCACCGCCGGCCTCACCCTGGCCGCCATCGCCATCAGCGTGCTGCTGCTGGTGGGGGTGGAAAAGGTGCGCCATGAGCTGAAAGACAGCTTCGCCCGCACCATCTCCGGCACCGATCTGATCGTGGGTGCCCGCTCCGGCCAGATCAACCTCTTGCTGTATTCGGTGTTCCGCCTCGGCAACCCCACCAACAACATCAGCTGGGACTCCTATCAGCGCATCAGGGAGCAGAAGGGCGTGGCCTGGACCATTCCCCTGTCGCTGGGCGACTCCCACCAGGGGTTCCGGGTACTGGGCACCAGCGAGGACTACTTCACGCACTACGCCTACGGCCGCCAGCAACCGCTGCAACTGGCCCAGGGCCGCCCCTTTGCCGATACCTTCGACGCGGTGATAGGCAGCGACGTGGCGCGCCAGCTCGGCTACCGGCTGGGAGAAGAGCTGGTGATCGCCCACGGTGCCGGCAGCACCTCCTTCAGCCTGCACGAGGATCTGCCCTTTACCCTGGTGGGCATACTGGCCCCCACCGGCACGCCGGTGGACAGAACGGTGCATGTCCGGCTGGACGGCCTCGAAGCCATCCACCTCGGCTGGCAGAGCGGCCGCCAGACCCATAGCCTCAGCCACGATGAGGCCCGCGCCGCCGACCTGACCCCCAAGGCCATCACCGCCTTCCTGGTGGGGCTGGACAACAAGATCCTGGCCTTCCAGCTGCAGCGGGCCATCAACAGCTACCGGGCCGAGCCGCTGTCCGCCATTCTGCCCGGTACCGCCCTGCACGAGCTGTGGAGCATGATGAGCATGGCCGAGAAGGCCATCGCCTTTATCGCCCTGTTCGTGGTGGTGGCCGGCCTGCTGGGCATGCTCACCACCCTGCTCGCCGGCCTCTCGGCCCGGCGGCGGGAGCTGGCGATACTGCGTTCCCTGGGCGCCGGGCCACGCCACCTGTTCGTACTGCTGGCACTGGAAGCGGCCATTTTGACCGGCCTGGGTATTTTACTGGGGCTGCTGCTGTTGTATCTTGGCCTTGTCCTGGCGGCGCCGCTGGTGCAGGCCCAGTACGGGCTGCTGCTGTATCCCGGCCTGCCCACGGCGGCCGAATGGCGCCTGTTGGGGCTTATCTGGCTGGCGGGCCTGGTGATCGGCCTGTTGCCGGCGGCCCAGGCCTACCGCTACTCGGTCAACGATGGAATGAGTATTAAACAGTGAAAACCGCAAAGATATGGCTGGCCACCCTGGCCCTGTTGGTGGCCCCGGCCTGGGGCGATGACTTCACCCTGCTGGAATGGGACGATCTGATCCCGATGGAAGAGCGGCTCAACCCGCCGCCCTTCCCCGAGGTGAACCATGAAGACGAATTCGCCATTCCGCCCCAGCCGATCGGCAAGGTAGTGCCGTCGCTGAATGGCCAGAAAGTGCGGTTGCCGGGCTTTGTGGTGCCGCTCGAAGGCGACAGCAAGGCCATTACCACCTTCTTCCTGGTGCCCTATTTCGGCGCCTGCATCCATGTGCCGCCGCCGCCCACCAACCAGATAGTCTACGTGGACTTCCCCAAGGGCGCCCGGGTGGACGATCTCTGGGACGCGGTCTGGGTCACCGGCACCCTGCGTACCGTCAGCGCCAGCCATGAAGTGGCCAACGCCTCCTACTCCCTCGAAGGCGTCAGCGTCGAGCCTTACGATCTGTAAAAACCCGGGATTGGGGATTAGGAGACAATTCCGCATCCCCAGTCCCAAACGCTTTGCCTGAACCGCTTGCCGCTATACAATCCCCGCTTTTAGCACCTTAGAGCCGCCATGCGCCTGATACTGGCCCCGATGGAAGGGGTACTGGACCACCTGATGCGGGATCTGCTGACCCGCCTCAATCCCTTCGATCTCTGCGTGACCGAGTTTATCCGGGTGGTAGACATGCGCCTGCCTCCCCGGGTGTTCTACCGGCTGTGTCCCGAGCTGTACCAGGGCTGTCGTACCCCGGCGGGCACCCCGGTGCGCATCCAGCTGCTCGGCCAGGATCCGGACTGGCTGGCCGAAAACGCGGCCCAGGCCTGCCGGCTAGGGGCCGGCGGCATCGACCTCAATTTCGGCTGCCCGGCCAAAACCGTCAACCGGCACAGGGGCGGGGCCGCCTTGCTGGGCGACAGCGAGCAGCTCTACCGCATCGCCCGGGCGGTGCGGGCGGCGGTGCCCGCCGGCCTGCCGGTGAGCGCCAAGATCCGGCTGGGGCTGGAAGAGCGGGATTCCTACCTGGAAAACAGCCTGGCCCTGTATGAGGGCGGCATCAGCGAGCTGGCGGTGCATGCCCGCAGCAAGCAGGACGGCTATCGTCCCCCCGCCTACTGGCCGCTGGTGGCCGAGATCAGGGCGGCCCTCGCCATTCCGGTGGTGGTGAACGGGGAGATCTGGAACGCCGCCCAGGCCGACCAGGCCAGGAGGGAGAGCGGCTGCCAGGACCTGATGCTGGGCCGGGGCGCCCTGGCGCTGCCCAACCTGGCCGCCACCATCAAGGCCGGCACCGCTGCCCTGAGCTGGGCGCAAATCAGGGCCTTGCTGCTGGACTATTCCGATATGGAGATAGAGGGTGACAAGGGGCTCTATTACCCGAACCGCCTCAAGCAGTGGCTCAGTTATCTCAAGCTGCAATACCCCGAGGCCCAGGCCCTGTTCGGCCAGGTTCGCACCCTGAAGCACACCGCCGATATCCGCCGGACTCTGGCTGCCCTTTGATTTGCATCATGATGTGCCGCTAGACAGGGCCCTATACTGGCGGCCAGTATTCCCCCTTTTTGGATATCATCATGAGCAGCATCATTACCGAGTCCCAGCTGGAGGCCCGGCTGCTGGCGGTGGCGGAGCAACGGCGCCAGCTCTTCTTGCAGGCGCTGCTGGCCCTGGACGCCCCCCTGGCCGCCGCGCTGCACCGGCTGCCGGCGGATGAGTGGGCCGACTACCCGCCCCTGGCCGGCTACCCGCAGCTGCAGCCGCAGCTGAAACTGCTGAAACAGGCGGACGCCGCCCTCTGCCAGTGGCAACTGGGCCTGTACGGCCTGTGCAGCGACTGCGAAGCCGAGCTCACCCCCGAGCAGCTGTGGGACGATCCCTGCCGCCAGCGGTGCGACCCTTGCGAACAGAAATACCGCAAGGCCCAGCACGGCGCCTGGGAGTTGTAAGAACCTGTTCACGATCTCGTGTAAATATCCGATACTGGGCGGATGAAACGGAAGAAATACCCCAGCGATACCACGCAAGAGCAGTTTGAGGCCATTCGGCCGCTACTGGAAAGTGCCCGTAGGCGGACCAAACCACGAACAGTGGACCTGTACGAGGTCTGGTGCGGGGTATTGTACGTATTGCGCACCGGCTGCCAGTGGCGAGCCTTGCCCAATGACTTTCCCAAGTGGCGGACGGTGTACTCGTACTTTGCCAAATGGAGTGAGCCGGATGCGGAAGGGATCAGCCTGCTGGAGCGGGCACTCAAAAAATCAGGTTGGCGCGGCCCGTACGAAACAGGGGCGCAACGCCTGCAGCGCGTTCTTGATCGTGGACGCGCAGAGCGTGAAGAACACCGATAGCGCCGTACAGAAAGGCTACGATGCGGGCAAGAAGGTATCGGGTATTAAGCGGCACATTGCCGTCGACACTCAGGGCTTGCCGCATGCGGTGGCGGTGACGACAGCGAACGTGACGGATCGAAAGGGAGCCCTGGAGGCCTTTGAGCGATGTCAGTCAGGGTTGGGGCAAGTCGAGAGTGTCTTGGTAGATAGCGCCTACACCGGTAAGCCGTTTGCCCAGGGAGTACATGAGATCCTAGGGGCCACGGTGCAGGTGACCAAGCGCAGTGAGTTGCATACCTTTGCGGTGATCCCCAAGCGCTGGATTGTCGAACGCAGCTTTGCCTGGCTAGAGAAGAACAGGCGGTTGTGGAAGAACTGCGAGCGTAAGCTCAACACCAGCTTGCAGTTCATCCACTTGGCATTCCTGGCCCTACTGCTACGAAGATCGTGAACAGGTTCTAAGAACGGGACTGGGGACTGGGGACTGGGGACTGGGGACTGGGGACTGGGGACTGGCAGTATTGACGTCAATCGATAAGTTCAAAAATAAAAAAGCCGGCTTTCGCCGGCTTTTTTGAACTTGCTAATTTAGCTTAAGGCTAACTTAGAAGTTGTATTGGATACCAACGCCGTAACGGTCGTTGCTGTTGCTGAGGTCGTTGATCACGTACTCACCGTACAGCTTGGCCTTGGAGTTGAGGGCGTACTGAACGGCCAGCAGGTACTCGTCAACCAACTTATCCTTGGCGCCTTGGGTTTCTTTGCGGTTGTTGTAGGCGGCACCCAGGGTCCAGGCATCTACGTTGTAAGACGCGGCCACTTCCCAGAAACGCTCGTCGCTGCCGGCATCGAAATCGGTTTCACCGTAGGTGGCACCGAAGTAGAAGCCGTCAATGGAGAAGTTGGCACCCAGGCCCCATTCTTCTTCATCGCTGTTAACTTCGTTGGAGTTACGGGCTTCATAGGCGGCAACCAGGCCCAGCTCGCCGGGGCCGGTGGCGAAGGCGTAGCCGGCGGACAGGCTGTACTGGTTCTTGGCACCCACGGTGTCGCTGGTGCGGTTGTCGTCAGCGAAGGCGTAGGCGGCGCGCAGGTCGAAGCCCTGGTCGGCATAGCTCACGCGGATCTGGTCATCGACACGCCAGTTGTGGGAATAGGCAGAAGCGCCCCACAGGTTGAAGATATCGGTCACGTCAGACAGCTGAACGAAGGGATTCTCGCTCTTGCCGAAGGTCAGGTCGGTGGTGCCCATAAAACGGAAACCGGCCCAAGCGTAACGGGAGTTGAACTTGCCGTTCTGGGAAGACTCGGCAGCTACTTCGGATTCGAATTTACCGATCAGGTCTACGTCGTTGTTTACGTTGTACTTGACGTTAACACCCAGACGGGCTTTGCCGTCACCACCGATATCTTCGTTGTTAGCGCCTTTCAGCTCGCCGATATCGTATTGGATACGGCCATAGACGTCGACCTGGGCGCCTTGATCAGAGTAAACGGTCACAGCGCTGGCAGAAGTTGCGAACAGCGCAGGGATGGTCAGTGCAAGAATAGTCTTTTTCATAGTTTTAAATGCCTACTGTAATTAAACACTAAGTCCTTGTTATTCCCTGTGTTAGCAACGCGTACGTTACTATGGCAGGCAGCCTATCACCGGTTTTTTGAGCTTGCAACAAAATCGCGGGAACTTTTTATGACAAAGATGTTCCTAGCGTACGTAAATGTGACTACCGCCACCTTTCCTTGCGCCGGCGCTTGCAACTGGCATAAACGCCACCGACGGGTATACTGGCCCCCTGTCCTCATTCCAGTCCACGCCCATGCCCAACGCCGATTACCGCACCCTGGTGCGTGCCAATTACCGCCGCTTAAGCCAGTCGATTCAAGGATTTAAGCCCCGCCGGGAACAAAACTACCTGGTCGCGGAAATCGGCAAGGTGCTGCTGGGGCAGTACGACAGCGGGCGGCGCATCCTGGTGGCCGAAGCCGGCACCGGCATCGGCAAATCCCTCGCCTACCTGCAGGCCGGTATCCCCTGGGCCCGCCTTAATCAAAAAAAACTGATTATTTCCACCGCCACCCTGGCGCTGCAGGAACAACTGGTTTCCAAGGATCTGCCGCTGTTCCAGCCCCATTGCCAACCCGGCTTTACCTTTGCCCTCGCCAAGGGCCGGGCCCGCTACTGCTGCGGGCGCCGGCTGGAGGCCCTGGCCCTGGGCGAAAACCAGCTCGGCCTGTTCGAAGCGGCCGAGGGCCCCACCCCCGCCCAGCAACGGCAGTTGGCCGAGCTCTGGCAGGCCTGGTGCGACAAAAGATGGCACGGAGACCGGGATAGCTGGCCGGAGCCCATCGCGGATGCGCTCTGGCAACAGCTGCAGGCGGAGGCGCACAGTTGCCAGCCCCAATGGGGCCACCACAACTGCCCTTTTCACCTGGCCCGGGCCGAGCTGGACAGGGTCGATATCATAGTGGTCAATCACGCCCTGCTGCTGGCCGACCTGAAGATGGGCGGCGGCGTGGTGTTGCCCGAGCCCGAGCAATGCCTTTATATACTGGATGAGGCCCACCATATTGCCGCGGTGGCCCGCGAGCAGGGCTCGGCCCGCCTGGCCCTGCGCCAGGCCCGGCGCGGGCTGGAACAGTTCAACAAAGGGCTGGGCTCCTTCAGCGATCTGCTGGGGGAAGAAGGCCAGCCCGCCCTGGGCCGGCTGCAACAGGCCTTGCAACAGCTGCTGCCGGCGCTCACCACCCTTTATAACCAGCTGGCCGGCGCCCTGCAGCGCACAGAGCTCTGCCCCGACGAGCAGGGCTGCCTGCGCTTTGCCACCGGTGAATTACCCGGTTTTATGGACGAAGCGCTGAGCGCCCTGAAGGAAGATAACAAGGCCTTCGCGCGAGCGCTGGAGCGGGTGCAGGGACAGCTGGGCGACCAGCTCAAGCGCCAGCCGGCCAGGGCCGCGGCCCTGGAAGCGGCCCTGGCCCTGTTGAGCCAGCAACAGCGGCGCGGCGAGCAGACCCGGGATCTGTGCGAGCTGCTGTTGCGCCCCACCGGCCCCAGGCAAACCCCGCCGGCCCGCTGGCTGGAGCAGGAGCCGCAGGAGCTGACCCTGTGCGCCACTCCCCTGGCGGTCGGCCACTTGCTCGAACAATGGTGCTGGTCGCGGGCGGCGGCGGTGATCATGGTGTCGGCCACCCTCACGGCACTCAACGACTTCGGCTATTTCCGCCGGGCCGTGGGGCTCAGGGCGGACGACGGCAGCCATTACCTGCGCCTGCACTCCCCCTTCGATTACCGCAGCGCCCCTTTGATCATTCCCCGCCTGGACTGCGAACCCACGGACGCCGGTTTTGATCGGCTACTGGCGGAGCAGGTTCCCGTCTGGCTCGCGGGCCAGGGCGCCAGCCTGGTGCTGTTTTCCTCCTACCGGCAGATGCAGGGCGTGGCCGAGGCACTGCGGGCCAAGGGGTTTTCCCTGCTGGTGCAGGGCGAAGCCAGCCGCCAGGCCCTGTTGCAGCTGCACCGGCAAAGGTGCGACGGCAACCAGCCCAGCGTGCTGTTCGGTACCGGCAGCTTTGCCGAAGGGCTGGACTTGCCCGGCCATTACCTGACCAACCTTATCATCACCAAGCTGCCTTTCGCCGTACCCACCTCGCCGGTGGAAGAAGCCATGGCCGAGTGGATCACCCTGTGCGGTGGCAATGCCTTTATGCAATTGGCCATGCCGGAAGCCTCCCGCAAGCTGATCCAGGCCTGTGGCCGGCTGCTGCGTACCGAAACCGACCACGGCCGTATCGTGTTGCTCGACAAACGCCTGGTCAGCCGCCGTTACGGCGCCGCCCTGCTGGACGCCCTGCCCCCCTTCAGCCGGGAGCTGTCATGAGCCTGGATATTTCCGTTTACCTGTTACTGGCCGCCACCGGCCTGGTTGCCGGCTTCCTGGATGCGGTGGCCGGTGGCGGCGGCCTTATCACCATTCCCGCCCTGCTCAGCGCCGGCCTGCCGCCCCACCTGGCGCTGGGCACCAACAAGGTCGCCGCCAGCATCAGTTCGCTGACCTCGGCCACCACCTTTTATCGCCAGCGACTCTTTGCCCCCGCCTTCTGGTGGCGGGCCTGCCTGGCCGCGGCCCTGGGCGCCCTGGGGGGCACCCTGCTTATCAACCAGATCAGCGCCGCCTGGCTGGAAAAAGCCCTGCCACTGCTGATCCTGATGGTCGCGGTTTATACCATTCTTAATCGCAAGCGTGAGCCCCAGGGCAATCAGCTGCCCCGGGCCGGACGACGGCTCTATCGCCGCCAGTGGGGTCAGGGGCTGCTGCTCGGCGCCTACGACGGCGCCTTCGGCCCCGGCACCGGCGCCTTTCTTATCGTCTCGGGCATGGCCCTGTACCGGCTGAATATCCTGCTCGCTTCGGGCCTGGCCAAGTCGATGAACTTTATCAGCAACTCGGTTTCGCTGCTGACCTTTGTCGCCCTGGGCCAGGTGGACTGGGTGCTGGGCCTGACCCTGAGCCTGGGGATCATGGCCGGCTCCTTTATCGGTGCCCGCTCCGCCATTCGCTTCGGCGGCGGCTTTATCCGTCCCATCTTCGTGGTCATGGTACTGGCCATCTCCGCCAAGCTGGCCTGGCAGGCCTGGTTTTGACCATTGCGCGCCAGCCCATTAATTGCCACAATCGCGCGGTTTAGTGGGTATTTGGTTCAATTACTTAGCAGCCCGTTACGGGCATCACAATGGCTCAGGAGCCCCTGATGAAAATGCGTTCAACCCTCGCCACCCTGGTTGTTGCCGGCCTGTCTTTCGGTGCCAGCGCGGCCACCTTCGAAGTCCAAGAGCCTTACCAGATCCACCTGGTGAACGGTGAAAAAACCACCAACAGCATCACCCAGTCGGTATATAACGTCACCCTGGGCGAAGGCAAGCATCAGCTGGCCGTGGCCTACAGCAAGGATTTCTCCACCCGTTCCGACGCGCGTGTACTGAGTGGCCAGCCGGTGATCATCACCCTGGAAGTGCCCGCCGACGCCCAGCTGAGCCTGGACTACAGCGCCCCCGCCAACTATCAGCAAGCAACCCAGTTTTTACGCGAGCAGGAAACCCGGGTACGGGTGCTCGACAAGGCCAGCGGCCGGGTGATGGATGCCGACATTTTCACCATCCCCATCCCGGCGGGGCTGGATCTCGGCCGCGGTATCCAGAACTACCTGCAGGAGCAGGGCCAGGCCTTCAGCGGCCGTACCAATGCCGCCGTGGCCGCCGCCCAGGCGAAGTTCGGCGATGCCGCCGTCGATGCGGATGCCCTGGAAATGCTGCAACACTGGTGGAACGCCGCCGACCAGGATACCCGCCGCGCCTTCCAGATCTGGGCTATCCAGCAGCAGTAACCGGCAGGATCTTGCGTAGAAAACAGCTTGACGGCAAAGTCCACTGCCTGCTTTTTGGCCAGACATTTCCCTTTGTCGCAGCTGTTTAACCCTGGTCATCTCCGTCTTCTTACCCCTGGTCATCTCCGCGCAGGCGGAGATCCATGACATATGGCACTGGACTCCCGCCTTCGCGGGAGTGACTACAGCACATGACAACGCGTTGTCAGCCGTCTGCACAGGCACCCGAGGGTGCCTTTTTCGTTGGGTCAGAAGCTCGATCCCGGCTGTTGCAGGAAGCGTTGTTCTTCCTCTGTGGACTCCCGCCCCAGCAGGGCGTTGCGATGGGGATAACGCCCGAAACGGGCGATGATGTCCCGGTGGCGCACCTCGTAGTCCAGGTTGTCCGCCAGACCGTTCTTCTCGAACAGCGCCAGCGCCACATTGTGCACCTTGAGCGACTCGCTGTGCATAAAGGGCATGTACAGAAACAGCCGCTGCTGCGGGTTCAAGCCCTTTTCGGCACCGCTGCTGATGGCCTCCTGGGCCAGCGCCAGGGCCATGCCATCGGCGGCGAAGGCCTGGGGCTTGTCCCGGTAAATGTTGCGGGAGAACTGATCGAGCACGATAACTTCCGCCAGTCGTCCCCGGGCCCGGGTACGCCATTCAAACAGCTCGCCCAGGCAGGCCTGGGCGTGCAGCCGGCCGAAGCGTTGGCGAATCACCTCGTCCAGGGACGGATCCTTGAGCCACCACCGCTCGGGAGACAGCTCTTCAAACCAGAAATCCAGTACAGACTGATACATGAGGTTCCCCTATACCGTGAATATCTGGCCACAGTATAGGGGATGAGGGAGGGATTAAAACACCAGGTGGGCGACCAGGGCGATCACCGGCAGGGTCACCAGGGTCCGCAGCAGGAAGATCACGAACAGCTCGACGATATTGACCGGGATCTTGCTGCCCAGCAGCAGGGCGCCCACTTCCGACATGTAGATAAGCTGGGTCACCGACAGGGCGGCGATCACGAAGCGGGTCATGTCGCTTTCGATGGAGGTGGCGAGGATGGCCGGAATAAACATGTCGGCAAAGCCCACCACTATGGTCGCGGAAGCGGCGGCGGCCTCCGGGATCTGCAGCAGTTCCAGCAGCGGCACGAAGGGCAGGCCCAGCCAGGTGAACAGCGGCGTGGTTTCGGCGATCACCAGCGCCAGGGTACCGAACGCCATCACCACCGGCAGTACGCCGAACAGCATGTCCAAGGCGTTATGCACCCCGGTGCGGGCCACCTGGCCCATGCTCTTGACCTTGCCGGCCCGGGCCAGCGCCAGGGCGTAGCCGTGGCTCAGGCGGGAATAGCCGGCCGGGGTGCTCTCATCGTTGGCCGGCCGGGGCTCGCCATTGATAAAGGTGTCTTTTTTCCAGCACAGCGGCGGCAACCGCGGCACCACTATGGCCGCCACTATGCCGGCCAGGCACACCGCCAGATAAAACGACAGAAACATATGCTCCAGCTTCACCTGGGCCAGCACCACCAGGCTGAAGGTGATGGACACTGCGGAGAAGGTGGTGCCGATCACCGCCGCTTCCCGCTGGGTATAGTGATGGCCTTCATACTGCTTGCTGGTCAGCAGGATACCCACGCTGCCGTCTCCCAGCCAGGAGGCCATGCAATCCACCGCCGACCGGCCGGGCAGGCGGAACACCGGCCGCATCAGGCCGGTGAGCAGGGTACCGACAAACTCCAGCAGACCGAAGTCCAGCAACAGCGGCAGCAGCAGGCCCGCGAAAATAAACACCGCGAACAGCACCGGCAGCAGGTCGTTCAAGACCAGGCCACCGGTGTCGCCACTGTAGAGCAGCTCGGGGCCGGACTGGGTAAAGACCATCAGCACGAAGGCCGCACCCAGCAGCCGGCTGAACAGCCATACCGGACGCACGTTGAACAGGGTGTTCAGGAACAGGCTGCGGGTCACAAAGGCCGGCTTGAACAGGCTGGTCAGCAGCGACAGCAGCGCCGAGAGGGCGATAAGGCCGGTCACTATGGCCGTCAGCCAGTCGGCCAGCAACGCCTGCAGGCCCTTGGCCAGCACCGCAATCATAATGGTGAGGTCGCCGTTATAGCTGACCGGAGTCATAAACAGCAGTATGCCCGCGAGCGAGGGCAGCAAGAACATCAGCAGGTTCCGCTTGCTTACCGCAGCCTGCGCCGTCAACGTCTTTTCCATGATTACTCCTTCCTTATCGGGCAACAGCACCCAACTCGGCTAAAAAAGGGTAAAAACCGCACTTTTATGCAGCCCAGCCCAGCCACCCAGAATAAAAGCAACTAAAAAATGCATAAGTTACCGCTAACAGGAAAGCTCTCTGAATACTTATTTTATAGCCAAATATATTTAATCAAAAGACATAATCAAAACATAACCCCACAAAAACAAATATTGTTAGATTTTTGTTCTGACTTGTTAATTTCAGGGAAGGAGTATAAAGATTTTGTACCGCCATGCAAACAGATCCCGCGCACAAAACAAGAAAGGCTGCAAAAGCAGCCTTGTCGAACACCGGTGTGGGTTGCATGCGGAAAAAGAAAAACTACCTTCTCCGCAGAGAAAAACACAGTTCATTGAAAAACTCGCACTCCCCGCTGGCTACCCGGGGGTTGGCGCTCCCCTCCTCTATGCCGCCGAGGAAAACCACCTCGAAGTCGGCGCCAAACAGGCGCTTGACTTCCGCCTCATTCACCGAAAAAGGGGGAGATTCATGCTGTATCGGGGCATAGTCCAGGGTGACCAGCAGCATGGTGGCTCCCGGATTCAGCAAACGGGCCAGCAGGCGCGCGTAACCTGGCCTGACGGGTGCGGGCAAGGCGATCAGCGCCGCCCGATCGTAAGCGGCATCAAAACGCAGGCCCAGGGTGTCGGCCTGGAAGAAATCGCCTTCATACAGGCTGAAACCCGGAGCCTGCCAGCGGCAATAATGCTCGAGTTCCTGCCGTTGCGGGATGACTCCCGCCTCGCTGAAAAAGTCCCGGATCGCCAGGGGGGAAAGCTCGAAGCCGGCAATATTATGGCCTTGCTCCACCAGCCAGTGCATGTCCCGGCTTTTTCCGCACAGCGGTACCAGTACCTCGGTGCGCTCGGCTACCCCGAGTTGCCGCCAGAAGCGGCTGAGATGCTCGTTGACCCGCTGCTGGTGAAAACCGATGCGGGATGACTGCCAGCGCTGATGCCAGAAATGGGCGTCCATATCAAATCCTTGAGTGCAACAAACCGGCTACTATCTCAAGCCTCGCCCACCGTGATCAAGAGTGGGCCTTGAACTGATTGCTGCCCGCATCGTAATGGTAACCAATCTGGGACATGCGGGCGCGCAAATGCCCCCCATCCAGCTCATACAGTGCCAGCAGGGCATCCAGGCTGTCGCACTCCAGCCGCAATTTCTCATTGATGATGCTGAGCAGCATATGATTGTCCATGTGCTCCAGTTGTGCTTTGTTCATCCCCAGCTCCCGAGTCGGCGTTTCAGCTCAGTATAGCCTGAAGCCTGAATCCTCACCGCTCGGAATACTGTAAATTTAAACAGTATTCTTCTTGACCCGGGACCCGGTTGGACAATACTGTATATATGAACAGTAAAGACCAACAAGGAAGGAATGCATATGGCGACCATCTTGTTAACTCGCAACCCCGAGCTCCCTTCTCTACCCGGGCAGTGGCATGGCACGGCTGTTACTCATACTGTGGCCGCCCCCGGCTTGATTGAGCGCATCGATGACTGGAGTGCCGCCCGGCAACGCCGCCTGCTGGCTGAACTGGCCGCCATCAGCCAGCGCCGGTGTGGCTGGATCCTGACGATCAATACCCCCGCGCCCCTCTCACGCCACGCGCTGGCGGCAATGGGCGTGGCGCCGGCCCATGTGGTAGACATGGGCAAGGTAGGTGCCAACCTGTTCAATCTGGTGCAGCGGGCCATCAGCCATAAAGGGATAGCCGCGGTGGTATGCTGGCAATGCAGGCCCGCGGCGGAACAGCAGCGGCTGCTGGAGCTGGCGGCACAGCGCCACCGGAACAAGGTGTTCCTGATTGCAGCCAGCAGAGAGGCGGCCCTGCTGCATTAGGGTGGGACCGCCAAGGCGGGCCACTAAGGCAGGGCCACTCCAGGGGACTACACCAGCTCCCGGCAAACCAGATCCATCATCATACGGATATGGGCGGGATGGTCATTGAGGGCGGGAATATAGTGATAGGCCTCGCCGCCGGCGGCCATAAACAGCGCCTGGTTTTGCTCGGCGATCTCTTCCAGGGTTTCGAGGCAGTCGGCGGAAAAGGCGGGGCAGATCACATCCAGGCGCTTGATGCCTTCCCCCGGCAGCGCTGCCATGGTGTCGTCGGTGTAGGGCTGCAACCAGGGTTCACGGCCAAAGCGGGACTGAAAGGTGGTTCGCCACTGATGGCGCTCCAGCCCCAGCTCCGCCGCCACCAGTTCGGAAGTACGATGGCATTGCTGGCCGTAGGGATCCCCTTCATCCTCGTACCGTTTAGGAATACCGTGGTAAGACAGCAGCAGCATGTCTCCCCGGCCGTGCGCATCCCACTGCGCCCGCACCGACTCGGCCAGGGCCTGGATATAGCTCCGGTGGTCGTGATAATCATGAATAAAGCGAAACGCCGGCACCAGGCGCTCTTTTTTCATCAGCCGGGCCCAGCTGTCGAACACGGAAGCCGTGGTGCTGACCGAATATTGGGGGTACAGGGGCAACAGGACCACCCGGTCCACCCCGGCGGCTTTCAGCGCCTGCCAGGCGGAAGCCATGGACGGTTCACCATAGCTCATGCCCAGTGCCACCGGCATATCGATACCCGCCGCCTTCAGTGCCTCGCTCAACGCCATTTGCTGGCGGCGGCTCACCACCATCAGCGGAGACCCTTCCGGCCACCAGATGGACTGATACAGCCTGGCCACCTTGGGCGAGCGAAAAGGCAGAATAATGCCGTGCAGCAAGGGGCACCACAACGCCCTGGGCACATCAACCACCCGGTGGTCGTGCAGGAATTGACTGAGGAAGGTCTTGACCGCTTTGGCGGTAGGGGCGGTGGGGGTACCCAGGTTAACCAGTAAAACGCCTGTTTTCACCTTGTTACCATATCCTGAAGAAAAAGGCCGGGAGCCGCGGGCTCCCGGCCAAACACAATGGAATTAGGACAGAATATCGGTCAGTTCGCGGCTGACTTGCTCAACCGATTGTGTCCCGTCCACTTTATAATGACGGGTGTGACCGGCAGCAGCTTCTTGCTTGTAATAGTCGATCAGCGGCGCGGTTTGCTCGTGGTACACCGCCAGGCGCTTGCGCACCGTGCTCTCTTCGTCGTCCGCACGGATCACCAGCTCTTCACCGGTCACGTCGTCCTTGCCTTCCACCTTGGGCGGATTGTAGACCAGGTGGTACACCCGGCCAGAGCCCGGGTGTACCCGGCGGCCACTCATGCGCTTGACGATTTCCTCGTCCGGCACGGCAAACTCCAGCACATAGTCGACGGGCACGCCGGCTTCCTTCATGGCATCGGCCTGAGGAATGGTGCGCGGAAAGCCATCGAGCAGGAAGCCCTTGGCACAGTCGTCTTGGCTGATGCGTTCTTTAACCAGACCGATGATGATGTCGTCGGAGACCAGTTGTCCTTGATCCATGACTTCCTTGGCTTTCAGCCCCAGCGGGGTACCGGCCTTGATAGCGGCTCGCAGCATGTCACCGGTGGAGATTTGCGGAATGCCGAACTTCTCCATGATGAATTGAGCCTGCGTTCCCTTACCCGCGCCCGGAGCACCCAGCAAAACGATGCGCATAACAGCGTCCTCTTTTTGATTAGTCATTCGTAATTTGGGGCATGATTGTGGCATGACACCGGCATGGGGACAAGGGAGAGCAAGAGGGTGTTAGACCTATTGATGATATTGGCGACAACACTGCGTCTTCAAAGGAGGCCAAACCATATCGAGCACCCGCTCAAGGGACGAAACAACAAAAGATACCGATACTGAAAACAGGGCATGATTTCTGCGCATTCAGCCAAGGAGCACAGCAGTGCAGCTCCAGACCTTTACCCGCAATGCTCGGGGCCGTGACTTTGCCATTGGCGATCTGCACGGTTGCCGTGAACAACTCGTCACCCGGCTGGCCGAGGCCGGCTTCGATACCGGATGTGATCGCCTGTTCAGCGTCGGTGACCTGATTGACCGGGGCCCCGACTCGCTCGGTTGCCTGCAGTTGGTGTTCGAACCCTGGTTTTTTGCAATACGAGGCAATCACGAACAGATGATGCTCAATGCCTTCGATCGCGCCAGTCCCCTCGCCCTGCCGTTATGGTATATGAACGGCGGCCAGTGGATGCTAGAACACGACCAGGCCGACGTGGAAGCCTGTGCCCGCGCCGCGCTTGCCCGCATGCCCTATGCCATCGAAGTGGATGTTGGCGGCAAACGAGTGGGCCTGGTGCATGCAGAGGTGCCGGCTCACGACTGGCACAGCCTGCAGCATCCCCTGTCGGAAGCACGGCTCGCCCAGCTGTTGTGGGCACGGGAGCGCATAACCCGCCGCGACCGAAGCCCCATCGCCCATATCGACCTGGTTCTGGTCGGACACACCATAGTCCCCGCCATCACCCGCCTCGGCAATACCCTGTTTATCGACACCGGCGCCTTCAGCTCCCGGGGTCGGCTGACCCTGCTGGAGATACAATCCTGGCTGTGAACCACCATGGCTGGTTCCACCAGGGTGCAGCCACTGGCTCTAACCACCCGGCCTCGGATCCATTGAGATGATAATTGCTAGCAATATTTATTACCATAGCTAGCATAACGGTCACCATCAGCTCAGGAATGCCTTGGCATGGTGCAGGCAAATATCATCCCAATGGATGTGATGAGGAAAGACAATGGACAACATAATGTGCAAGGCCGCTCGGGTCTTACTGGCTTTCGCCCCTATGGCGATATTCAGCGCCGGTGCCAGCACTCCCGAGGGAATGGCCGACACGCTATACCACAATGCCCGGGTGGTAACAGTGAACGATAACTTCGATATCGCCGAGGCCGTGGCCATCAAGGACGGGCGCATCATGGCGGTCGGCCGCTATGATCAGCTGCGGGAACTGGCCGGTGATGACACCCGGCAGATCGACCTGCAGGGCAAGTCCCTGCTGCCCGGCTTCTATGACGGCCATATTCACGTGGGCACAGGCCCCCGCCCCTTCGGCGCCACCTTCAATGTCCCCACCCCGGAGCAATTAACAGAGATACTGGCTCAGCAGGCCGCCACGGTGCCGGCCGGCGACTGGCTGGTCGGGATGATGAACCGCCCCCATTGCCATCTGCAGATGCCCGACCGCCGGGAGCTGGACGCCATCGTGCCCGACCACCCGGTGATGCTGGCCTGCGGCGTGCTCAAGCTGACCCTCAACTCCAGGGCCATCGAGCTGGCCGGCTTGAGCAGGGACACGCCGGAGCCCAAGGATGGGCTTATCGTGCGCGACGAGCAGGGCGAGCCGCAGGGCGTGCTGACCATGGGCGCGCGCCGCTACGCCACCCGGGTCATCCCCAACCCGGCGCTGAGTGACGACAGCGCCCGGGACAACCTGCGCGCCCAGTTGGCAAAATTCCTGCCCATGGGGGTCACCAGCGTCAATATCGCCGGCGTACGCCCGAACGAGTTGCGCCTGATCCAGGATGTCTACCAGCGCTGGGGCGACGAGTTGCCCCGAGCCACCCTGCAGATTTTCCTGTTTCCCGGCTACGACGATGTCGACACCAGCCTCGCCGAGCTGGAAGGCCTCGGTTTTCGTACCGGTATCGGCGATGACCGGCTGAAACTCGGTGCCATCAAGATGAGCATGGATGGCGCCATCGCCGTACCGGACTTCAGGACCCTCAAACCCTATGACGGCCAGGAGCGTTTCAAGGAGCGCGGTCCCTGGGACAACCGGAAGGGCGATTTCGACGGCGTGACGGTGATCCCCAAGGACAGCCTGTACCGGGTGGCCAGCCGGGCCCATGAACTGGGCTGGCAGCTCGGCATCCACACCATAGGGGATGCCGCCGTGGTCGAGGCGGTCGAGGTGCTGGAGCGGGTGCTGCATGAGCGACCCCGGCAGGATCACCGCCACCATCTGCATCACCTGACCATCAGGCCGCCGGAAGAAACCCTCGCCAAGATCGCCGCACTGGAGCTGATCGTCGACACCCAGCCCAACTATACCTATTACAACAACGCCTTTATGCTGGCCGCGGTGAGCGGCAACCGGCTGGAACGGCAGAACCCGCAGCGTTCGCTGCTGGAGCACGGCATCCGCATCGCCTACGGCTCGGACGGCCTGCCGCATGGTCCCCTGCTCGGGATCTGGGCGGCGGTGAACCGTCTCGGCCATGATGGCAAGGTGTATGGTGCCGAGGAGGCGATTTCCGTGGAAGAGGCGATTCGGGCCTACACCCGGGGACCCGCCTACCTGACCTTCGATGAACAGGAGCGCGGCAGCATCGAGGCGGGCAAGGTGGCGGATCTGGTGGTGCTGGCCGAAGACCCCCTGAGCGTCGATCCGCTGCGGCTGCGGGACCTGGCGGTGGAAAGGACCATTATCGCCGGCCGGGAGCTGTTCCAGGGCTCGCATGTCGAACCCTACCATCAACGGCCGCCAGCCCCCTGAAAAAGCAACGCCCTGCGAAGGCAGGGCGTTGCAGACGGCTGACAAACCTTCAGATATCTCTAAGGAAATATCTGGCGACAAGCAGGTGCCGGGTTTTGTCACCCGGCTGAAACCGCCCCGGTGCGTCGGGGCGGTTTTGTGCTTAGCCCAGCAGCAGGCGGTTGACCCGGGCCACGAAGGCGGCGGGATCTTTCAGGCCGCCCTGTTCGGCCAGTTGCGCCTGCTCCAGCAGCAGGTGCGACCATTCGGTGAACTGCTCGCCTTCGGCCAGGCTCTCCAGTTTTTTCACCAGCACATGATCCGGGTTGAGCTCCAGTATGTACTTCTGCTCCGGCACCGGCTGGCCGGCGGCGCGCATCAGCTTGATCATCTGGGTGCTCATGTCGTGCTCGCCGGCCACCACGCAGGACGGGGTGCTGGTCAGGCGATGGCTCAGGCGCACTTCCTTCACCTCCTCACCCAGGGCGGTCTTCACCCGCTCCAGCAGCGGCGCCAGGGCTTCCTTGGCTGCTTCCTGGGCCTTCTTGGTCTCTTCGTCGTCCAGCTCGCCCAGATCCAGCTCGCCCTTGGTCACGGATACGAACTGCTTCTCTTTATAGTCGCTGAGGTGGTTCATCAGCCACTCGTCCACCCGCTCCCACATCAGCAGCACCTCGATGCCCTTCTTGCGGAAGATTTCCAGGTGCGGGCTGTGGCTGGCAGCGGCATAACTGTCGGCGGTGATGTAGTAGATCTTGTCCTGGCCTTCCTTCATCCGCCCGAGGTAATCGTCGAGCGACACGCTCTGGGCGTCGGCGTCGTTATGGGTGCTGGCGAAGCGCAACAAGCCGGCGATCTGCTCGCGGTTGCCGTAATCCTCGGCCGGACCTTCCTTCAGCACGTTGCCGAATTCCTTCCAGAAGCCCTGGTATTTTTCCGGCTCGTTCCTGGCCATCTGCTCCAGCAGGGACAGTACCCGCTTGCTGCAGGCCTTGCGCAGTTGCGCCGTCACCTTGTTGTCCTGCAGGATTTCGCGGGAGACGTTGAGCGGCAGATCGTTGGAGTCGAGCACCCCTTTGACGAACCTCAGGTATGTTGGCATAAACTGTTCAGCGTCATCCATGATGAACACCCGCTGCACATACAGCTTGAGGCCGTGGCTCTGATCCCGGTTCCACATGTCCCAGGGCGCCTTGGCGGGCACATACAGCAGGCTGGTGTATTCCTGGTTGCCTTCCACCTTGTTGTGGCTCCAGGCCAGGGCGTCCTGCCAGTCGTGGGAGATATGCTTGTAGAACTCCTGGTATTCTTCGTCGCTCACCTCGCCCTTGGCGCGGGTCCAGAGCGCGGTGGCCTTGTTCACCTGCTCCCACTCGCCCTCGGTGGCAGGGATTTTTTCGCCGTCTTCTTCCCGCTCGGGCTCGCCGTCCTTCCACATTTCCACCGCGATGCTGATATGGTCGGAATATTTGCCGATGATGCTGCGCAGGCGCCAGTCGTCGAGGAACTCCTGCTCCTCCTCGCGCAAGTGCAGGATCACATCGGTGCCACGGCCGGTTTTCTCGATGTCGGCCACGGTGAAGCTGCCGTCGCCGTCGGACTCCCAGCGCACGCCGCGGTCGGCGGCCTGGCCGGCGGCCCGGCTCAGCACGGTCACCTTGTCGGCCACGATAAAGGCGGAATAGAAACCCACCCCGAACTGGCCGATCAGCTGGGAATCCCTGGCCTGGTCGCCGGACAACTGGCTGAAGAAGGCCTTGGTGCCCGACTTGGCGATGGTGCCCAGGTGCTCGATCACCTCGTCCCGGCTCATGCCGATGCCGTTGTCGGAGATGGTCAGGGTCTTGTTATCCTTGTCCAGGATCAGACGTACCCGCAGGTGGCCGTCATTTTCATAGAGTTCACTGTCAGACAGGGCCTTGAAGCGCAGCTTGTCGGCGGCGTCGGCGGCGTTGGACACCAGCTCGCGCAGGAACACCTCTTTGTTGGAATAGAGGCTGTGCGCCATCAGGTTGAGCAGTTGTTTGACTTCGGTTTGAAAACCATGAGTTTCGGTATGCACGGCTTCTGACATGATAAGTTCCTTGCTTGGGTTAACCTACAGCCAGAAAGATGGGGTTGGATGCGGGGATTTCAAGAGGCGGCGGGAAACAAAGCCGGAAGCCGGAAGCCGGAAGCCGGAAGCCGGAAGCCGGAAGCCGGAAGCCGGAAGCCGGAAGCCGGAAGCCGGAAGGATGACTCTTCCAGCTTCAAGCTTCAAGCTTCAAGCTTCAAGCTTCAAGCTTTAGTCAGTAGTAGCTGCGTCCTTCTTCCGCCAGCCGGCGCAAGGAGTCGCAAGGAGCGAAGCGTTCGCCGTACTTACGGGCGTATTCCTCCATCCTGGCGACGATCTCGCCGATGCCCTGCCGGTGCATATAGTAGAAGGGGCCGCCGCTGAAGGGCGGGAAGCCGATACCGAAGATGGCGCCTATGTCCCCGTCCCGGGCCGAGGCCACCACGCCCTCCTCCAGGGTCATGGCCGCCTCGTTCAGCATCAGCAGTACGCAGCGTTCGGCCATGTCCCGGGCTGGCAGCCGGCCCTGGGGCTTGAGCCCGAGCAGCTTGTAGACGCTCTCGTCCGCCGGCTTGTCCTTCTTGTCGAACCGGTAGAAGCCGCGGCCGTTCTTCTTGCCGTAGCGCTTGTCCTCCAGCAGCTTGCCGAAGGCCTCGGGCGCCTTGAAGCGGCTGCCCAGCTCCTGCTCCAGGATGGGGGATATCTTGGCGGCCACGTCTATGCCCACCTCGTCCAGCAGGGTGATGGGCCCCACCGGGAAGCCGTAGTCCACCAGGGCCCGGTCGATGGCTTCTATGGGTTCCCCTTCCAGCAGCAGCCGTGCCGCTTCGTTGAGGTAGGGCGCCAGGATACGGTTGACGTAAAAGCCGGCCTTGTCCCGCACCACTATGGGGGTCTTGCCCTGGGCCCGGGCCAGTTTGATGGCGGTGGCCACCGTCTCATTGCCGGTGCCGGCGTGGGGGATGATTTCCGCCAGGGGCATCTTGTCCACCGGGCTGAAGTAATGCAGGCCCAGCACCCGCTCCGGGCGCGCCGCCCCTTCCGCGATGCGGTGGATGGGCAGGGAGGAGGTGTTGGAGGCGAAGATGACATGGGCCGGGCAATGGGCCTCCACCTCCGCCACCATCTTGCGCTTGACCTCCAGATCCTCGAACACCGCTTCCACCACCAGGTCGACCCGGTCGAAACCGCGGTAGTCCAGGGTGCCGGTCATCCGCGCCAGCTGTTGCTGCATCTCGGTGGCGCGCAGCTGCTTCTTCTTGACCTTGGGCGCCAGCAGCTGGTGGGCGGTGGCCATGGCCTGGTTGATACCGTTATGGGCAATGTCCTTGATGCGCACCGGCAACCCCGCCCTGGTGGCGGTGACGAAGGCGATGCCGCCACCCATCAGGCCGCCGCCCAGCACGCCGATGCGCTTCAACGCCATGGGCTCGGCGCCCTGGAAGGTTTTTTCCTTCTTCATCTCGGTGGTGGCGAAGAACAGGTGGCGCAGGGAAGCCGATTCCGGCGTCATCACCAGCTCGCCGAAGGCCCTGGCTTCGGCCGCCAGGCCCTGGCTTATGCCGTCTTCCAGGCCGGTGCGCACCACCTCCAGCAACTTTTCCGGCGCCGGGTAGTTGCCCCGGGTCTTGTGGCGCAGGGCGCTCAGCGCCTTGTCGAACACCAGCTTGCGGCCGAAGGGGTTGGCCTCCAGCGCCAGGGTCTTGATGTCCTGCTTGCGCTTGTGGCTCGGCTTGCCCTTGCGGGCCAGGGCAATCGCCGTTTCCAGCAGTATGCTGGGGGGCACCATGTCGTCCACCAGTCCCGCTTTCAACGCCTGTTTGGGCCGCAGCTGTTTGCCGGTGAGCATCATGTCCAGCGCCCTGGTCAGCCCCACCAGCCTCGGCAGGCGCTGGGTGCCGCCGGAGCCGGGCAGCAGGCCGAGCTGCACTTCCGGCAGCCCCAGGCGGGTGATGTCGTCGTCGCTGCACACCCGACCATGGCAGGCCAGGGCCAGCTCCAGGCCGCCTCCCAGGCAGGGGCCGTGGATGGCGGCAATCAACGGCACCGCCAGTGCTTCCAGCTCATTGAACATGTCCTGGCCGGCCCTGGCCAGGGCTTCGGCTTCCTCGGCGCTCTGGCAGGCGGCCAGCATATGGACATCGGCCCCGGCCACGAAGGAGTCGGGCTTGCCGGAGCAGAGCACCAGGCCCTTGATGGCACCGTCGGCCCGGATTTGCTCCAGCAGGGAACGGATCTCTGTGGCGAAGCTCGCCCGCAGGGTGTTCATGCGCTCGCCCGGCACATCCATGGTGATGATGCCGATACCCTCTTCGTTGCGCAGGCTGAAAGTCGTTTGGGTCATAGTGTCGCTCATTGTGCTGCCTCCAGTACCATGGCCGCGCCCAGGCCGCCGGCGGCGCAGGCGGTGGTCAGCGCCAGGCCGCCGCCGCGGCGGTTAAGCTCTCTCAGGGTTTGGGTGATCATGCGCGCGCCGGTGGCGGCGAAGGGATGGCCGTAGGCCAGGGAGCCGCCGAGCACGTTGAATTTGGCCATATCCACTTGGCCTATGGCCTGGCCGCGGTTGAGCTGCCGTTCGGCGAAAGTCTTGCTCTCGAACATCTTGAGGTTGGCCAGAGTCTGGGCGGCGAAGGCCTCGTGCATCTCGACAAGCTCCATGTCCGCCAGGGTACAGCCGGCCCTTTCCAGCGCCAGGGGCGTGGCGTAGCTCGGCCCCAGCAGCATGTCCTGCCGGACGTCGATAGCGGCGTAGGCGTAGCTGCGCAGGTAACCCAGCGGCTTCAACCCCAGCTCCCGGGCCCGGCTTTCGGTCATCATCAGCACACAGGCGGCACCGTCGGTGAGCGGGGTGCTGTTGGCGGCGGTCACGCTGCCGTGGCGCTTGTCGAAGGCGGGCCTGAGCCTGGCATAATCGGCCAGGCTGGACTCGGTGCGGATGTTGTTGTCCTGCTCGAAGGGCGCCTTGAACGGCGGCACATAGGCGGCCATCACCTCGTCGGCCAGCAGCCCCTGCTGCCAGGCCCGGGCCGCCAGCTGATGCGAGCGGTGGGCCAGCTCGTCCTGGGCCAACCGGTCGATGCCGTGGCTCTTGGCCATCTGCTCGGCGGTCTGCCCCATGGACAGCCCGGTGGAATATTCCGCCACCGCCGGCGGCACCGGCGCCAGATCCTTGATCCTCAGCCGGCGCAATATGGCGAGCTTGGCACCAAACGACCTGGCCTTGCTCAGATCGAGCAGCGCATCGGCCAGCCGGCTGGATACCCCTATCGGCAGCACCGAGGAAGAATCGGCGCCACCGGCGATGCCCACCTGGATATGGCCCGCCATCATCGCCTCGGCGATATTGGACACCGCCTGGAAACTGGTGGCGCAGGCCCGGGTCACGCTGTAGGCATCGGTGCTGGCCGGCAACTCGGTGCCGAGCACGATTTCCCTGGCGATATTGGGGGCCTTGGGCATCTGCACCACCTGGCCGAACACCAGTTGCTGCACTTCGCTGGCGTCCATCGGCGTGCGCGCCAGCAGTTCGGCCACCACCATCCTGCCCAGATCCAGGGCCGGTATGCCGCGATAGGCGGTGGACTGGCGGGCGAAGGGGGTTCTCAGCCCGGAGACGATGGCGATGCGATCGCCGGTTCTGGTGGTTAAAGGGTTAGTCAGCGTCATGTCTGCTCCTTGTTGGCAAGAGGTCTGACCTCCACGCCATCTTAACAATGCCCCTACAAGTTTTAAACAGGTGATTGAAATTTTCTGCACCGCCATGGGGAGTCGAACCAAACGCCTATCGCGTGCGCTGCCAAGAGTGAGTAGACTGATAGAAGCCACCCTTGACTTAACGGTGAACGATGATTTCCCTGTTCAGGCGAAAGAAGACCAAGCCAGATGCGGTCTCTAACAGCATGATGATAAAACAAAAGCGTTATGAGGCGCTGGTATATGCCTTGCACGGCGATTTGTTTCGCTATGCTTACTGGCTATGCCATGATCGGCAAGTGGCTGAAGATTTAGTGCAGGAAACCTTTCTGCGCGCCTGGAAGGCGCTCGACAGTCTGAAAGACGAAAAAGCCGCCAAGGCCTGGCTGATTACCATACTGCGGCGGGAAAACGCCCGCCGGTTCGAACGCAAGCAGTTTGAGCTGGTGGATCTGGACAGCGTTCCCGTGGCCGACAAGCAGAGCCTGGGACTGGAACAGGACATGGAAAACGAATGGCTGCGCCGGCATATCGCCGAACTGGCCGAGGAATACCGGGAACCACTGCTGCTGCAGGTGATCGGCGGCTTCAGTGGCGAAGAAATCGCCGAGATACTGGACTTGAACAAGAATACCGTAATGACCCGCCTCTTTCGCGCCCGCAACCAGCTGAAAGAGGCATTGGAGCAGGACAAGAGTTCGCGAGGCCGATGCAATGGATGATCTGGAATTTCGCCGCCGGGCTTATGCCGATCCCTGTGACAAGAGCCCGGAATTTGTATCCGCTTCTACCGCCAACGCCGGCAACCGCCAATTCATGGATGAATTGAAAGAGTTCAACCGCAAGCTGGAGCGGGCATTGAACGAACCGGTTCCTCCGGCACTGCCCGACAAACTGATGCTCTCGCACCTGCTGCGTCAACAGGACAACAAGGAAGGACTGGGCTGGCGTCACCTGGCGGTGGCCGCGTCCGTCGCCTTTGCCCTGGGATTTTCCACCCGCTTTATGCACCTGTCCGCGGAATCCGGCAACCTGCCCCCCTCGGTGGCCAAGGTGGCCATGCATCATGTGCAGATGGAAATGCCTTTTACCCGCTATGTCGATGAAGAGCTGACCCTGGCCACGGTCAACGCCAAGCTGCGCCCCTACGGCGCCAAGCTGAAGGACATCGCCGCTATCGGCAAGATCTACTACGCCAATCACTGCATCTTTGCCGGTGGCCCGGCGGCACACCTGGTGATCCAGGGCGAACACGAGCGTGTCCACGTCTTCCTGATCCCCATGGAACGCGCCTTGCAGATCGTCCGCGAGTTTTCCGACGCCAACCTGCACGGCGAGGTGATACCCATGACCTACAACCGCCTGGTCGTGGTCGGCGACAAACTGGAGAATGTGCATTCCATGGCCCAGAAAGTCCAGGCATCGCTGGAAAGGGCACTATAACCTGATGGGCGCTTCCAACCCGAGAAATTTAGGCTCAACCGCTGGGAGTTCAATGGCTTAATGGTGTAACATTCGGCCTCCCCGCTCACACGGAAGCGAAAACGCTGTTCGGAACAACAGGAATGCGCCCATGACCATAGAACTCCCTATCCTGCTCACCTTTGTCGGCTACCTGCTGCTGACCATGCTGATCGGCCTGGTGGCCTATAAAGCCACGCGCTCGCTGAGCGATTATATTCTCGGCGGTCGTCGCCTCGGCCCCGGTGTGGCGGCCCTGAGTGTCGGCGCCTCGGACATGAGCGGCTGGTTGCTGCTCGGCCTGCCCGGTGCGGTTTATCTGTATGGCATCAACCAGGCCTGGATCGGTATCGGTCTGGTGATCGGGGCCTGGCTCAACTGGCTGTTCGTCGCCAGGCGACTGCGGGTCTACACCGAGCAGGCCAACGATTCCCTCACCCTGCCCGACTTCCTGGAAAATCGCCTGGCCGACCGCAGCGGCCTGATCCGGGTGATCTCGGCCCTGACCATACTGGTGTTCTTTGTCTTTTACACCGCCTCCGGCCTGGTGGGCGGCGCCATCCTGTTCGAAAAAGTCTTTGGCCTGCCCTACCTGACCGCGCTCGTCATCGGCGGCGGCGTTATCGTCGCCTATACCTTTATGGGGGGGTTCCTGGCCGTATCCTGGACGGATTTCTTCCAGGGCATACTGATGTTGCTGGCATTGATCGTACTGCCCTGGGTGGTGATGAACGAACTGGGTGGCATGGCGCAGACCTTTGCCGATCTGGAACAGATGGACAGCAGCAAGCTCAACCTGTTCCATGATTTCTCCTGGCTGAGTGGGCTCAGCCTGCTGGCCTGGGGACTGGGTTACTTTGGGCAACCCCATATCCTGGCCCGCTTCATGGCCATCGACTCGCCGCGTTCTGTGCCCCTGTCCCGCCGTATCGCCATGAGCTGGATGATACTGTCGCTGATCGGCGCCCTGGGCGTCGGCCTGGCCGGCACCCTCTACTTCAGTGGCACCCCGCTCGACAACCCGGAAACCGTGTTCCTGGCCCTGGCCAACGCGGTATTCAACCCCTGGGTGGCCGGCCTGCTGATTGCGGCCATCATGTCCGCCATCATGAGCACCATCGATTCCCAGCTGTTGGTGTGCTCTTCCGCCATTACCGAAGACTTCTACAAACGCTGGTTGCGCCCCTCGGCACAGGATGCCGAACTGGTGTGGGTGGGGCGCTTTGCGGTGCTGGGGGTCGCCCTGTCTGCCATGCTGATTGCCCTGGATCCGCAAACCACGGTGCTGGGCCTGGTCAGCTATGCCTGGGCCGGTTTCGGCGCCGCCTTCGGCCCCGTGATTATCCTTTCGGTGTTCTGGCCGCGGCTGACCCGCAACGGCGCCCTGGCGGGCATCATCCTGGGCGCCTTGACCGTGATCGGCTGGAAACAGCTGAGCGGCGGACTGTTCAATCTTTATGAAATCATCCCCGGTTTCCTTATCTGTGGCCTGGCCTGTATCCTCGTCAGCCAGATGGACAAGGCGCCGTCAAAGGCGGTAATGCTCGGTTTCCGGCGGATGGAATCTGACCTTTAATCCTTGATTACTATCACAAAAAGGGCCGGCAGGCCCTTTTTTTATAAACAAGTGTTTTACTTTTTGATTACATTTTTTTATGCTCCCAACTGGTAAGAGTTCACACCTCCTGCCAGTTGCGCAAAAAGCTGTCGCGCCCGATTCACATAACAACGACAAGAGAGTCTTCTATGAGCCAAAAGACGTTGAAACTGTCCGTGCTCGCCGCTGCCATTGCTGTGGTAGCAGGGCCGGCCCATTCCGCCGCTTTCCAGCTGGCCGAGCAAAGCACGACAGGTCTCGGCCGCGCCTACTCCGGCGAAGGTGCCGTTGCCGACAACGCCTCCGTATTGGGCCGCAATCCCGCCGCCATGACCCTGTTCGAAAGCCCCGCGCTGTCTACCGGCGCCGTTTATATCAATCCGGAAGTGGATGTGGAGGGGAAAGGCAGCTCTCTTGCGCAAACTGCCGATGACATTGCCAATGACGCCGTGGTGCCCTTTTTCTATTACGTACATCCTATTAATGAGCAATGGGTGGCCGGTTTTGGCGCTTTTACCAACTATGGCCTGGCAACCAACTATCCCAATGACTATTATGCCGGCCCGGTTGCCGGTAAGACCTCGCTCAAAACCCTGAACCTCAATCCCAATCTCGCCTTTAAAGTGAACAACCAACTCTCTTTAGGCCTGGGCTTCAACGCCGTCTACGCCGATGCCGAGTTAATTCGTCACGCCGGGGCTCACTACGATCAACTGCTTGGCCAAACAACCCAGGGGATCCTGGCAACCAATCCCGGACTTTCCGCAGAGCAAGCCTCCCAGCTTGCCGCTCAGGGGCTGGCCCAACAGGGTCTTGAAGGGCGTGGCACCGAAGTTGCCCGCCTAACCGGAGACGACTGGGGCTACGGCTGGAACACCGGCATACTGTTTCAGGCCGACGAAAACAATCGTTGGGCCCTGACCTACCGTTCCAAGGTCGACCTGACCTTTGATGGCCAGTACAGCGGTGTAAGCTCGGGTTTTCAAACCGTTCCCGGGCAGTTGAACCTGACCCTGCCGGCCATCGCCGAGTTATCCGGCTTCAATAAAGTTTCGCCGGACTGGGCGGTACACTATGGGCTGATGTGGACGGAGTGGCGCCACTTTGACGAGCTGAAGGCCACCAGCAGCCAGTGTAATGACGGTGTATGTCTGGAGAAACCCGAGCAGTTCAAAAACAGCTGGCGTATCAGTGCCGGGGCCACTCACTATCTGAATGAGCAGTGGACCCTGCGTGGCGGCCTTGCTTATGACATGTCACCCGTACAGGAGCCATATCGCTCTATTTCCATTCCGGACAGCAA
Organism: Zobellella iuensis; assembly: GCF_016746085.1. GTDB lineage: Bacteria > Pseudomonadota > Gammaproteobacteria > Enterobacterales > Aeromonadaceae > Oceanimonas > Oceanimonas iuensis. The sequence continues at coordinate 50,697 of NZ_JAERTZ010000018.1, read as the reverse complement.
CCGGACCTGGTATACCCTGGGCGCCACCTACGCCTATAACCAGAATCTGAGCGTTGATGCCGCCTTTGCCTTCCTGGACGGCAAAAAAGTGGATGTGGTTGAAGACGGCTTCGAATTTATCTCCGGCGGCGATGCCTACCTCTTTGGGCTGCAGATGAACTACCGCTTCTAAGCCCATCCGATGGACCAGTCCGAAAGCGCCTCCCGAGGCGCTTTTTATTGGCGTCTGCTTTGTCAACCCGGTGATTATCCTGTATATTCCACAACCTGTTTTTGACACGCCAGGTCCCCATGAACTGCTTTGTAGCCAGACAAGCCATTCTCGACAAACAGGGTAATCCCTTCGGATATGAGCTGTTATTCCGCCTTGGTCTCGATAATCGCTTTCCCGATATCGAAGCCGAGCTGGCTACCCGCCGTTTAATGGCTGAACAATTTTTAAGCCAGAAAATCGAAGATCTGGTCGGTGAAGCCCTGTGCTTTGTCAACTTTCCCGATGCCCTGCTGCGTGAGGGCATGGCCGATGCCTTTCACCAGCACCGGCTGGTGATTGAAATACTGGAAGACGCCACCCCGGATCCGGCCTTGCTGGAAGCGGTCAAACGACTGAAAGGTCTGGGTCTGAAGCTGGCACTCGACGACCATTTGCCGGGCAGTGCCTGGGACGCCTTTCTGCCCTTTATGGATTTTATCAAGCTGGACTTACGCCAGACTTCCCTTGCCGACTGCGCACGTTTTATCCAGGCATGCCGCCGCTACCCGCAGCTGCGTTTTATTGCCGAAAAGGTGGAAACCCGCGAAGAATTTGCCGCCGCAGAGCTCGCGGGTTTTGAATTTTTCCAGGGCTATTACTTTCAGCAACCCCAGGTCATCCGCCGGCGTATTCTCACCACCGACGAGCTCACCGCCTTTGAATTGCTGGCGGCGGTCAGTGACAACGATATCGACTACAACAGGCTGACCGAGCTGTTCAGCCGCGACCTCTCGCTCTCCTATAACCTGCTCCGTTATGTCAATAACCTGCATATGGGATATCGCCACCAGAATATCGAAAACCTGCGCAGTGCCATCGTTTATCTGGGCCATCAGCAGCTCAAGCGCTTCACCGCCCTGGTCATGACCGCCTATGTCAGCAAGAACAAAAATATCGAGCTTTACCGGTTATCCATTATCCGCGCCAAATGGTGCGAGTTGCTGGCCGAACAGGTCAGTTCGGGCCTAAAAGATGACGCCTTTATCTGCGGGCTGTTCTCATTGCTGGATGTACTGCTCGAGCGCCCCATGGCCGAAATATTACCGCACTTGTCGGTTGCGGAGAACGTGTCCCAGGCGCTACTCGAAGACAAGGGCCAGTTGGGTTTTTTTATGGGGCTGGTGCATGATCATGAACAGGCCAACTGGCCGCAGTTGCAGCAACGCCTCGCCTTTATTGGACTCAGCGAAACGGCCAGCAGCCAGAGCTATGAACAGGCGGTACAGTGGAGTAACCGGCTCGGCAATCAGCACCGCTTGAACTGATTGCCCTCTTATTCCCTGGTCTTGCCCTGCATATAATGGCGACGACACAGGGCAACGTAGCGCTCATTGCCGCCAATCTCTATCTGGCAGCCTTCGCGCACCACTCGCCCTCCTGCATCCAGCCGGGCGTTCATATGCGCCTTGTTGCCACACCAGCAGATGGTCTTTAATTCTTCCAGCTTGTCGGCAAGGCAAAACAGGTAGTGGGCCCCTTCGAACAATTCCCCCCGGAAGTCGGTTTTTAATCCGTAGGCCATCACCGGGATGCCCAGCTCATCCACGATGCGAGCCAGCTGATAAACCTGGGCCCGCGTCAGGAATTGGGCTTCATCCAGGATAAAAACATCGGTGGGATGCCCTTCGCAACGCTGTTTTATCAGTTCAAACAGATCGCAGTCACGGCCAAAGGTATCGACCGGCAGGCTCAGGCCTACCCGAGCCCGGATGATGCCGGCGCCGGCCCGGGTATCCAGCCGGGGTGTCATGGCATAGGGGCTGAGCCCCCTTTCCAGGTAGTTGAAATGAGCCTGTATCAGCTGGGTCGACTTGCCCGAATTCATGGCCGCATATTTGTAGTGCAGAGAGGCCATGGCGATTATCCCCTTTGTTTCCAGGCCCAGAATGCCAGCATCAGCAGGAAGCCTGTCGATGCCGCCGCAAAGCCCATCAGCAGGGAGGCGCTGTAGCCCAATGTCAGGTAGCCGATCACACTGACCATGGCGATGGAAAGCGCATAGGGCAGCTGGGTGATGACATGATCGATATGATGGCAGGAAGCCCCGGTGGAAGACAGAATAGTGGTGTCCGAAATGGGTGAACAATGATCCCCAAACACGGCTCCCGCCATCACCGCCGACATCCCCGGCAACAGCAATTGGGCATCTATGGCCATGGTCATATCGGCCGCGATGGGCAGCATCACTCCGAAGGTACCCCAACTGGTCCCGGTGGCGAAGGCCATCACCCCGGCCAACAGGAACAGGACGGCCGGCAGCACAAACAGCGGCATGCTCTGTTGCACCAGGGAGGCAAGGTACTTACCGGTTTCCAGCTCGCCGATCAGCCCGGCAATGGCCCAGGCAAACAGCAAAATATAAATCGCCGGCAACATCCCCTTCGCCCCGACTTTCAGCGTATGCCTCCATTCGGCCGACGAGGCCTTGTGTCTGAACATGGCCAGCACGCACACCAGAACCCCGGCCACGCCGCCCAGGACCAGGGAACGCCCGACATTGGTATTTTCAAGGGCTGACAGCACCGAAAACGCCATGCCATTCTCGGCCAATGCCTGCGCGCCGGTCACCAGCAAAGCCGTCACCGTCACCAGGGTCAGCGCACCAATCGCACTCAACAAGTCCGCGACACGGCCGACACCCGTGGCGGTATCGGCCACCCCCGGAGGAGTGCCTTTGGCTTTATCAAACAAGATACCGTTCAGCGCCTGCCGTTCATGATGCGCCATGGCCCCCAGATCCCATCCTCCCCGGATCACCAGCAGCACCATCACCAGAGTAAAGAGCGCATAAAAGTTCATGGCTCCCATCGTCAGAAAAGCGCCCAGCGCGCTCTGTCCGGTCAGGCCATAACTGGCCAGGATACCGCCGACCAACGCGATAATATAAGCGCCCCAGGAAGACACCGGCATCAATACGCAAACCGGCGCTGCGGTTGAGTCCAGCAGATAGGCGAGTTTGGCGCGGGAAATACGGAAACGGTCGGTTACCGGCCGGCAAATCGTGCCCACAGAAAGGCTATGAAAATAATCGTCAATAAAGAAGATAAATACCAGCAGGCCGGTCATGACTTTAGCCTGACGGCGCGTTTTGATACGCGCCTGTGCCCATTCGGCGAAAGCCAGGGTAGCGCCGGTGCGGCTGAGCATGCTGATCATGCACCCCAACAACAGTAAAAACAGCAGTATATTCACATTCCATTCGTTCACGGCATGATCTGACCAGAATAGCGCCATCACGCCTGTAGCCAAATGGGTCAATGCAGCAAAAGGGTTGAACTGCTGTAATAACAAGGCACCCAGGGCAATGCCAAACCCCAGGGATAACAAGACCCGACGGGTAAAAATGGCCAATATGATCGCCAATAATGGCGGCAGCAGGGACCAAAAGGTCTGAACAAAAGGATGAGATTCCATGACGACACCTGAATCTGAGTTGTCAACATAACCACCAGGAGCAGGAAACCGATATCAATGTCGTCCTCTCTTTCCCAGCAGTAGCGCATCATGAAACAAATTTCATGACAGTATCGGCCCTTTCGGCACCAATCCCAGCCAGGCTATCTGATGAACAGCATGACTTCGGCGCATCTTCCTTTCAACCAGGATAAACGGCATCACCCTGACCTGATTTACTGATAAGACACGCACCTCTACGCAGGTAAGTCGGTGGATTTTACTGTCAAAAAGACAAAGATCAATATATTTAACCAAAAACAGTGCTCATTCTTTGAGCTACCTATCCCATATAACATACCTCCCTCCACTGAGGTGGTGAAAAAATGCTGTCTGGTTCACAGCTTGTTGTGAAATATGGAATTACCGATAGCAACAGCAGCCACTGAATGCTATTGCTGCTTGAGATAACAGAGCCATCAAAAATATTAATTAGCGAATGCTTTTGCAAAATGCAAGGCCATCTCCATCAATATACGCCTGAGTAATGTCTGATAAGTCGTCATCTCCTGCAGTTTGTATTAATTAACTTGCTTCATTTAAAATGAAGTTGTAAATTTAATTTATTACAAAACCAATAGAACACCATAGGTGGATCCAATGACTGAATTTTTGAAGACACTGCTCAATATTCGCAGCCTGCGTGCCGCAACCCGAGAGCTGACGCTGGAGCAGATGGAAGAAGGCCTGGCCAAATTAACTTCCGTTGTTGAAGAACAACGCGAAAGCAAAGCTGCCGAGCGGGCTGCGACCGAAGAACGTGAGCGCAAGCTGAAAGAATATGTAAGCATGATGGCTGCCGACGGTATCGATATCAGCGAACTCGTTGAGCTGGCTGAGCCCAGCAAAAAAGCCACTGCTGCCCGTAGCAAGCGTCCGGCCAAATATGAATACCAGGACGAAAGCGGTGAACTCAGAACCTGGACCGGCCAGGGCCGTAAGCCCGCTGCGATTCAGAAAGCCTTGGAGAGCGGTGAGAAAACTCTGGAAGATTTCCTGATCAAGTAAAGCCTTAACCGATAAAAACCAGGTCTGATGGCCCTATGCCTGTCAATTAAGACAGCCGGGCCAAACGACGCTGAGGGCGGCGCCTGCCGCCCCTCCGCCACCCTCGAGCTTGGCTCGCGTATCCCAAGCTGTCGGCCCTGTTGCCCTGTCGGGTGGATAGCCGTTAACGCCGGTCCAGCAATGAGTAAAGTTCCTGATCCACGCCGTTTAACTTAAGTTCATATACCAGGGCGAGCTCGGCACCGAGTTGGCCGGCTGGCCATGCTTTGCGTTCAAGCCAGCACAGATAGGCCATGGGCAGCCGAAGCAACGGCAGCCCTTTATACTTTCCGAACGGCATGGGCTTGCTGATAATGGTAAACAGCTCCGCGGCCTGAATTGGCATCGTTAACCCCCGCGAATACAGTAAAAAACCCAGGGCCGAATAACTCAGCCCCGGGATATAACAACCCGTGCCCCACCCGTCCCCCTGTTGAGGACAGCGGTGTTAAGACAAGGCCGCCAGATTGAAGTTTATTTGTGCCAATACGGCGGCCGGATCGGCGGCCTGGGTAATGGGTCGCCCCACCACCAGATAATCACTGCCGGCGGCGATGGCCTGCTCCGGCGTCATGATCCGGCGCTGGTCCCCGGCATCGCTGCCGGACGGACGGATCCCCGGTGTCACCAGCTTGAAATCCGGTCCCAGTTCGGCTTTCAGCAAGCTGGCCTCCTGTGCCGAGCAGACCACGCCGTCCAGGCCTGCATCGCGAGTCAGGCGGGCCAGGGCCAGCACCTGCTCCGCGGGAGAGCGCAGCACCCCCACCTGGTGCAGTTCATCCCCGGTCATGCTGGTCAGTACCGTGACGGCAATCAGCAAGGGTGCCTTGTCACCATAAGGCTGCAGGGCTTCCTTGGCCGCCGCCATCATGCGTGGGCCACCACTGGCATGCACATTGACCATCCACACCCCGAGTTCGGCCGCCGCCGCCACCGCCTTGGCCACGGTATTGGGAATATCATGAAACTTCAGGTCGAGGAAAACGTCGAATCCGGCACTCACCAACGAACGAACGAATTCCGGGCCAAACAGGGTAAACATTTCCTTGCCGACCTTCAGTCGGCAGCTGGCCGGATCCAGCCTGGCCACCAGCGCCAGAGCCTCCTGCCGATCGGCGAAGTCGAGCGCGATGAGGATCTTGGGATCATGAATGTTTGAATCTTGCATGAGTTACCTTTTTTATCACGGGTCGTAAGGAGTGGGGGGTGAGCAGTAAGGCGTCCTTCACTCGTCACACCTCACACCTCACGCCTCACGCCTCACCCTTTATTCGCCATCGAGACCACGTACCGGTTTTATGCTGCCCCACTGCTTGCAAGAGGGGCACTGCCAGAATAAAGTCTGCGAGGAAAAGCCGCATTGGCCGCAACGATGGCTGGGCTTGATTCTAATCTGCTCGGCCACCAGCGACTTGAGCATCTCCAGACTCTCCCTCGCCCGCCCCTGCTCGGCATTGGCCGCATGGTAGGACATCAGCCGATAAAAACCCTTCATGGTCGGATGACGTTGTAATTGCGACAATACCAGCTGTTCGGCACTGAGCAACCCTTGCTGTTCGCCGACCTTGTCGGCCAGCATCAGCACTGTACTGGCACCACTGTCTTTGGCAACCCACTGTTCCAGCAGGCGGACAAAGTCCGGCTCTTTACCCAGCTCAAGATAACAATGCCGCAGATCGTCCAGCACCTCACTGATAAAGTCCGGATCCTGCTCGGTGACCTGCCTCAGGCAAGTAACGGCCTGGTGCCACTCGGCTTGAGCTATATAGATGGCCGCCAGGCGCATATTCGCCCGAACACAACCGGGGTCGACTTTCAGTGCTTTCTTGAAATGCTGGATCGCGGCCTTGCTCTCCTGCTGGCGCCAGTTCTGCTCGGCCAGCTCACAATAAAAGTGCCCCACCGGCGTCATGGCTTTACCGCCCTGACGTTTCTTGAGGCGCTCGGCAACCACAATCGCCTTTTCCCAATCACGCAATTGCTGATAGATCAGCATCAGTTGACCCAGAGCCTCTTCTTCGTAATCCGGATCTTCTTTCAGCTCGACCAGGATATGCTCGGCCCGATCCAGCAGACCGGCCGCCAGAAAATCCCGGGCCAGCTCAAGCATGGCCAGGTGCCGCTGTTCCAATAACAGGTTGGGGCGGGCTATCAGGTTCTGATGGATACGAATGGCCCGGTCGACTTCGCCCCGGGAGCGGAACAGATTGCCGAGCGCCAGATGGGTTTCAATGGTTTCGCTGTCGACCTGCAGCAACTGGATAAAAAGATCGACCGCTTTGTCAGGTTCATCCGATAACAGAAAATTCAGCCCGGCAACGTATTGCCGGGAGAAGTGATTGGATTGTTTCTGAGCATCCTGCCGGACTCCCCTGCGTCCCATATACCAGCCATAGGCCGCCGCTACCGGAAGCAGCAAAAACAGCAATTCCAGCATGGGGCTCGTCAATCCTTAAGAGGCAAGGCCCTGAGCTCTTCCAATTCCTTATGTTGACGCTCGACCTTCTTGCGCAGGCCACTGTTGTTCATCCTAAGACGTAACATCACCAGGCCAAATACCAGCCAACCGATAACAAAGCCGGAAACAAACACCACGGCCAGCAATGTGGAAAGGCGGTAGTCACCCTGTGCCAGCAGGTAATTCACATGCACCAGCTGATCGTTTTGCGAACCCAGGGTCAAACCGACCGCGAACAGAATTGCCAGGAATACCAGGCCAAAAATAATTTTCACCTTACCCTCTCAACTTCCTGATTTTGAGTGTTGGCATTATCCCGTAAAAGCACCGTCGTCGCCAGCCGGGTAATCATGAAAAGTGATATCGGGCGGCTTGCCTGCGATCAGGCAGGATTCACCCGCTCACGCAACTCTTTACCGGGTTTGAAATGTGGTACATATTTACCGGTTAATTCCACTTTCTCACCGGTTTTGGGATTGCGACCCTGCCGCGGGGCGCGATAATGCAGAGAGAAACTGCCGAAACCACGGATCTCGATACGATCCCCGGTCTGCAGGGTAGACGCCATCTGTTCGAGAATTTCCTTGATGGCGTTTTCAACGTCCTTGGCGGAAAGATGACCGTATTGTTCAGCCAGGCGCTCAATCAAATCGGATTTGGTCATGATGTGTCTTCTCCTGATCACCAAACAAAAAGGGGGCGCGAAGGCCCCCTTTTGAATTCGGACAGGCTTATTCGCCTTTTGCCGCCTTGAAAGCTTCGGCCATGGCACTCAAACCAACTTCTTCTTGCTGCTGGTTCAGGTTATCCATAACGGCTTTCTCTTCAGCTTCGTCTTTCGCGCGGATAGACAGGCTGACGGTGCGGTTCTTCCGATCAACACCCATGTAACGCGCTTCGACTTCTTCACCCACATTCAGTACGGTGGAAGCGTCTTCGATGCGATCGCGGGAGATGTCGGCAACGCGGATGTAACCTTCCACGCCTTCTTCCAGCTCAACCACGGCACCCTTGGCGTCAACGGCGGTGATGGTACCCTTAACGATAGCACCTTTCTTGTTGTCAGACAGATACTTATTGAAAGGATCTTCGTCGATTTGCTTCACGCCCAGGCTGATGCGCTCACGCTCCGGATCGACCTGCAGTACCACGGCGTCGATTTCGTCACCTTTCTTGAATTCGCGAACGGCGTCGTCACCATTGGCGTTCCAGGAGATGTCGGACAGGTGCACCAGACCATCGATACCGCCGTCCAGGCCGATGAAGATGCCGAAGTCGGTGATGGACTTGATCTTGCCGGAAACACGGTCGCCCTTGTTGTGGGTTTCTGCAAACAGCTGCCAAGGGTTGGACTTGCACTGTTTCAGGCCCAGGGAGATACGACGGCGCTCTTCGTCGATATCCAGTACCATCACGTCTACGCTGTCGCCAACGGAAACCACTTTGGACGGGTGGATGTTTTTGTTGGTCCAGTCCATTTCGGACACGTGTACCAGGCCTTCAACGCCTTCTTCGATTTCAACGAAGCAGCCGTAGTCGGTCAGGTTGGTCACGCGGCCGGACAGGCGGGTGCCTTCCGGATAACGGTTGGCGATATCGACCCAGGGATCTTCGCCCAGCTGCTTCAGGCCCAGAGACACACGGGTGCGCTCACGGTCGAACTTCAGCACTTTAACGTTGATTTCGTCGCCCACGTTCACGATTTCGCTCGGATGCTTGACGCGCTTCCAGGCCATGTCGGTGATGTGCAGCAGGCCGTCTACGCCACCCAGATCGACGAAGGCACCGTAGTCGGTCAGGTTCTTGACGATACCCTTGACTTCCTGGCCTTCCTGCAGGTTTTCGAGCAGCTGCTCGCGCTCAACGCTGTTCTCGGTTTCGATCACGGCACGGCGTGAAACCACTACGTTATTGCGCTTCTGGTCCAGCTTGATGACTTTGAACTCAAGCTCTTTGCCTTCCAGATGCAGGGTGTCGCGTACCGGGCGCACGTCAACCAGAGAACCGGGCAGGAAGGCACGGATGCTGTTCACTTCTACGGTGAAGCCGCCTTTGACCTTGCCGTTGATAATACCAACAACGGTTTCCTGATCTTCGTAGGCTTTTTCCAGTTGCAGCCAGGCTTCGTGACGCTTGGCTTTTTCGCGGGAAAGCAGAGTCTCACCGAAACCATCTTCTACTGCGTCCAGCGCGACGTCCACGGTATCGCCAACGCTGATTTCCAGCTCGCCCTGGGCATTTTTGAACTGCTCGGCGGGAATAGCGGATTCAGACTTCAGACCTGCGTCAACCAGAACGATACCGTTCTCGATGGCAACGACAGTACCTTTAACGATGGAGCCCGGGCGGGTTTCGAGTTCTTTCAGAGACTCTTCAAAGAGTTGAGCAAAAGATTCAATCATGTTTAATGAATACACTGTTTAAGGTTGAACATCCACAGGGCAATCCGGCACCGGTGGGGTGATTATCACTGACCTGCCTCTTCCATAAGGCGGGCATTGCCAAAACGCATCAGCGACCAAGCATAACCTTAGTATGACTCAGCACTTTGTCCAGCACCTCGGCGATGGACAACGACGTGGAGTCGATAATAAGGGCGTCATCGGCCGCTTTAAGGGGCGCCACGCTGCGATTACGATCCCGCTCGTCACGCGCCTGAATTTCGCTTAAAAGGCGGTCAAAGCTAACATCAAAACCCTTATCTTGCAACTGTTTAAGCCGGCGTTGCGCCCTTTCCTCGGCACTGGCATCGAGGAAAATTTTTACCTGTGCGTCGGGGAACACCACGGTGCCCATGTCCCGGCCGTCGGCAATCAGCCCGGGCTTGCTCCTAAAGGCCCGCTGGCGTCGCAGCAAGGCTTCGCGCACCCGCGGAAAAGCGGCCACTTTACTGGCGGCTTCGCCGACCTGTTCGGTACGAATGGAGCGGGACACGTCTTCGCCTTCCAGGATGGTTTTAATCTGGCCTTCCACCACCGGAAACTGCACATCCAGATGAGCTGCCAGCGGCATCAACCCGGCCTCATCATCCAGCGCCACATTGTGATGCAGTGCCGCCAGGGCCAGCACGCGATAGATAGCGCCGGAGTCCAGCAAATGCCATTCCAGTTTTTCGGCCAGCAACTGACAAAGCGTTCCTTTGCCGGCTCCGCCCGGGCCATCGACGGTGATGACGGGAGCTAGTTCAGACATTGCATCCTCCAGAAAATCATGGGTCTGGGCACCTCGGGTGCCGCGCGGCCGGCATTATACCCGAGTTGGCGAACAAAGGCATAATTTACAATTAATTAACACCGAATGACCCGATATGCGCCTATACCTGTACGCCCATCCGCTTTACAATGGCCGCTATTTTTTGTTGCTTGATAATCGAAGAGGAACGCCATGAGCAGTGTTACCCGGATGGCAAACTCAAAACTGCCGACACCCTGGGGCACCTTTACCCTGGTCGGGTTTGAAGAAAAAGGCACGGGCAAGGATCATGCGGCCCTGGTGATGGGCCATGTCGACGATGGCCTGCCGGTACTGGGTCGCATTCATTCCGAATGCCTGACCGGCGATGCCCTGTTCAGCCTGCGCTGCGACTGCGGCTTTCAATTGCAGGCCGCCATGGAAAGGATCGCCAAAGAGGGCCGCGGGATACTGCTTTATGTGCGCCAGGAAGGGCGCGGCATCGGCCTGCTCAACAAGATCCACGCCTACCACCTGCAGGATCAGGGCAAGGACACGGTGGAAGCCAACGTCGAACTCGGGTTTGCCGCCGACATGCGCGACTACACCATCTGTGCCGACATGCTGCGCAGCCTGGGTGTCAAACAGCTCAGGCTGATGACCAACAACCCGCGCAAGGTCAAGGCGATGGAAAATTTCGGCATCGAGGTGGTAGAGCGGGTGCCGTTGCAGGAAGGCCGCAACCCCTTCAACGAGCATTATCTGGACACCAAGGCCGGCAAGCTCGGCCATATGCTGAAAGAGCAGGACTGAAGGTTCCTCTCCCCCACCCCATGAGTCATACCGGCCCCTGGCCGGTATTTTCTTGCTCGGACTCGCCGGCGTGCCGGCTCAGGTAATCCACCATCTGCGACAGCTGAGTGATGCTGGCAAAGTCGGCTTCCGGAATATGTATCCCCAGCTCCCGGCCCAGCGCCTCAACCAGCCGCAGAAAATCCATCGAGTCCAGATCGAGTGCGTCTCTCATGTCTTCTCCCGGATCCAGCTGTGCGGTATCGGCATCCGGTGCTATATCCCGAATGTGGCGACAGACCAGCTCGGTCAGCGCTTGCTTGTCTTTCATTCCAGTTGCTCCGGTTGTTGCAATAAGTTGTCTATCCGGTTAAGCAAACGGGCGCCCTCGTGACCGTCACTCACCCTGTGGTCGGCGGCCAGGCTGAAGCTGGCCTGGAGCATGGGCACTATGTTCTGCTGCTGTACCCAGGGAGCCAGACGTACCCGACCAATACCCAGCAGGGCCACTTGCGGCGGAAAGATAACCCCCTGAATGCGATCCACTCCCCGCTCCCCCAAACTGGACACGGTCACCGTCGCCTCCTGCAGTTCAGTGCTGCGCAGCCCCCCTTCCCGGGCCCGGATCACCTGATCCCGAAGGGCCGCCATCATTTGTGCCGCTCCCAGTAGGTGCGCGTCATGGATGGCCGGCACCACCAGCCCGCCCCGGCGCAGGTGGATGACGTTGCCCAGGTGCACCCGGGGTTCGCTGTAATAGTGACCGTCCCGGTAAAAACCGTTGAAGCGGGGAAACTCGGCCAGTGCTCGAGCCAGGGCACAGTAGACAAGGGCATTGACCAGCACCAGTTGTTCGGCGGGCTTGCCATGATTAAAGGCCGTGCACCAGGCCTGGGCCCGCGCCAGGGCAATATCCTGCTCCAGATAGTAATGGGGGATCTCCCGCTTGGAGCGACTCACCACGGCGGCAATGGCCTGGCGCATCCGCGGCTCCGCTTCCTGCGGCTTTGAAGATGACGCCAACGCCTCGATATCCGCCAGCACCAGGGCGCCATCGGGTCCGCTGCCGGGTCCCAGACCACGCCAGTCGATGCCCAGCTGGCCGGCCCGCTGGCGGGCCGCCGGCGAAATGCGAACGGATCTCCCGACAGCCGCTGGCCTGGTCGGTTCCGGCGCAGGCATATTCGGTACCCGGGGTTCTCTGACCGTTTCCTCCTGTTCGGCATCACCACTCAGGCGCAAGTGAGCGATGGGCTCACCCACCTGCAACGGCTCACCTATCGGTACCAATAGTGTCTCAACTACGCCTTCGTCAAAGACTTCCAGATCAATCAGCCCCTTCATGGTGTCGATGGTGGCGATCACATCGCCCCGGTGCACCGCATCCCCGGGTTTCACCCGCCATTCCGCCACCGTGCCCTTGGCCATGTCGGATCCGAAAGAGGGCATCCTGATGATTTTGATCATTTTCCCACCACCCTGATGGCGGCAGCCATTATGCCCTCGACCTGGGGGGTGGCCGCCAGCTCCAGATGCCGAGGATAAGGAATCGGTACCTCTCTGCTACACACCCGCTGGGGCGGTGCATCCAGCGACCAGAAGCAATGCTCCGCCACCTGGGCGCAAATCTCGCCGGCCAGGCTGCCGGTGCGCCAGCCTTCGTCCACTACCAGCAGGCGCCGGGTCTTGTTGACCGAGGCAAACAGGGTGTCGAAATCCAGTGGGCGCAGGCAGCGCAGATCGATCACCTCGGCGCTGATGTCCCGGCTTTGCAACAACTCGGCGGCGTCCAGTACCTTAGGCATGGAGCCACCGTAACTGACCAGGCTGAGATCTGTCCCTTGCCGGCGCACCAGCGCCCGGTGCATGTCGGGGCACTGCTCTGGTGTGGGCAACGGCCCCGTCATGTTGTAGAGCAACACATGTTCAAACAGCAGCACAGGATCGGGATCCGCCAGGGCCATGGCCAGCATGTAGCGAGCATCGGCCAGGGTGGCCGGCGCCAGCACCTTGAGACCGGGCACATGGGCATACCAGTTTTCCAGACTGTGGGAATGCTGGGCCGCCAGCTGCCGGCCGGCGCCGCAGGCCATGCGGATCACCAACGGCACCCCCAGCTGGCCACCGGACATATGGCGCAGGGTGGCGGCATTGTTGACGATCTGATCCAGCGCCAGCAGGCTGAAATTGACCGTCATCACCTCCACAATGGGCCGCATGCCACCCAGCGCCGCGCCTATCCCCGCCCCGACAAACCCGGACTCGGACAAGGGCGTATCCCGCACCCGCTGCTCGCCAAATTCCTGCAGCAGCCCCTTGGTTACCGCATAGCAGCCGCCATAATGGCCCACATCCTCGCCCATCAGGAATACCCGGGGATCCTGCCGAATGGCTTCCCGTATGGCTTCCCGCACCGCCTCACGGTAGCTGATGTCTGGCATATTCATGCTTCCGGCTCCTGATAGACGCCACGGCACAGCTCCGACTCGGGCTCAAACACCGACTGCTCGGCAAAGGAAACAGCCTCATTCAACTCCAATCTGACCGCCTGCTCCAGTTGCTGCCACCGGGCGTCATCCAGCTCACCGCGCTGTTCAAGAAGTTTCCTGAGCTGCACAATGGGGCCCTTTTGCTGCCATTGCTCCACTTCATCCGGGGTACGGTAAAGCTGGGTATCAAACATGGAGTGACCGCGAAAACGGTAGGTCAGGCATTCCAGAAAGCGGGGCCCGCCCCCCTGACGAATGGCGTCACAAGACTCCCTGGCTGCCGCTTCCACCGCCGCCACCTGCATGCCGTCCACCTCGCGGGCGTCCAGGCCATAGCTGGCGGCCTTTCTGTAAATGTGCTGCTCCGACTCGGAGATGGCCAGGGCCGTGCCCATGGCGTAGCGGTTGTTCTCACACACGAACAGCACCGGCAGTTGCCACAGCTGGGCCAAATTGAGGCTTTCGTGAAATTCGCCTTCCGCCGCCGCCCCTTCACCGAAGAAGCAGCAGGTTACCCGGCGGCGGTTCTGCAGCTTGTCGGCCAATGCCAGTCCCACCGCCATCGGCAGGGCGCCGGCGACAATGGCATTGCCACCATAGAAACGTTTGTTCTTGTCGAAAATATGCATGGAGCCGCCCCGCCCCCGGCTGCTGCCCCCGACTTTGCCGAACATCTCGGCCATCACCGCTTTCATGTCCAGCCCCCGGGCCAGCGCATGGCCGTGCTCCCGGTAGGTGGCGATCACCGCATCTTCCGCCGTCAGCGCCTGCATCACGCCCACCGCCACTGCTTCTTCACCAATATAAAGATGCAGAAAACCGCGGATTTTTTCTTCCATATACAGCTCGGCGCAGCGCTCTTCAAAACGGCGAATGCGCAACATCGCCTGCAGCAACTGCAGCAAGTGACGGCTGTCCGGCCCGCTGCCGTCAGCTTCGGGGGGAGTGTTCATGACCATTGCCCTCATCGCTTTCCAGGGTGGAAATATCGCCCGGTGGCAAGCCCAGCTCGCGGGCCCGCAGCAGGCGGCGCATGATCTTTCCGCTGCGGGTCTTGGGCAGATTGTCCTTGATGGCGATCTCCCGGGGCGCCACCGCCGGGCCCAGGCGCTTTCTGGCATGAGCCATCAGGCTTTTCAGCAAGTCCTCACCGGCCTCATAACCGGGTTTGAGCGCCACAAAGGCCTTCACCACTTCCCCGGCGACCACATCGGGAATACCAATGACCCCGGCTTCTGCCACCGCCGGGTGCTCGAGCAGCACGCTTTCCACCTCAAAGGGACCGATCAGATGGCCGGAAGACTTGATCAGCTCCTTGCTGCGCCCCACAAACCAGTAATAACCGTCCTCATCCCGCCAGGCCAGATCGCCGCTCAGATACCAGTTGTCCCTGAAGCAGTTGCGGTAACGTTGCTCATCATGCAGATAGCCCCTGAACATGGACGGCCAGCCCGGCCTCAGCGCCAGCTCGCCCACCTGGCCGGGAGCGCTCAGCTCGGTGAGCCGCCCTTGGTCATCCACCCGGACTATGCCCGCCGTGATGCCCGGCAGCGGCTGCCCCATGGAGCCCGGCTTCACCGGCTCGGATGCAAAATTGGCCAGCATGATGCCGCCGGTTTCGGTCTGCCACCAGTTGTCGTGAAAGGGCATGCCAAACAGCCGCGTCCCCCAGACCACCGCCTCGGGATTGAGCGGCTCGCCGACGCTGGCCAGAAAACGCAGTGCCCCCAGATCATAACGGGCCACCAGCTCGTCACCGGCTTTCATCAGCATGCGAATGGCGGTGGGTGCGGTATACCAGACATTGACCTTTTCGTCGGCCAGGATCCGGTACCAGCGCTCGGGATCGAACTCCGCCTCGTCCACGACCAGGGTGACCCGGTTGCACAAGGGGGCAATGACGCCATAACTGGTGCCGGTAACCCAGCCCGGATCCGCCGTGCACCAGTAAATGTCGCCGGGATGCAGATCCAGCGCGCACCAGGCGGAATAACTGTGATACACCACCGCCTCATGCACATGCAGGGCGCCCTTGGGCAGGCCGGTGGTGCCGCTGGTAAAATGCAGCAGGGCCGGGTCTTCAGGCTGAGTCGGGCAGATGTGAAAGGTTTCGGCGGCCCCCGCCAGAGCGGAGTCCAGATCCAGGCAGCCGGCGGGGCAGTCGCCGTGGCAGTCGTAGAGCAACACCTGCCCAAGCTGGGGCAGCTCGCTGCGCCAGGGCGCGACTTTTTTCAGGTAGAGACGGGCGCTGCTGATCAATACCCTGGCATTGCCAATCTCCATACGGGAACGAATGGGCTCGGGGCCAAAGGCGGAAAACAGCGGGCAAAACACAGCGCCGGCTTTCAGGCTGCCCAGCAAGGCGGCATACAGCTGGGGCGTGCGCCCGCACAGGCTGAACACGGTTTCTCCCTTGACGACTCCCAGGCTGGCCAGCAGGCTGGCAAAGCGGTTGCTGAGCCCCTGCAATTCACGGTAACTGAAGGTGCGCCGCTCCCCCTGTTTGCTCAGCCAGACAAGCGACGTCTGCTCGCCCTGCCCCTCCAGCACATGGCGATCCAGCGCCTCAAAGGCGATGTTGATGCCCCCCTCATGGCCCTTGATCCTGGCTTGGGCCTGCTGCCAGTGAAACTGACGACAGCCTTGCCGGTAGTCCGGCAGATTGGGTCTGACGCCGGACGGCCCCGGTGTCTTGGTGATGATTTCAAAGCCCATGCGAGCCTCCTGCTTGCCGGTGGCTTTACGGGTGGCAGAGCGGGTGACCGAATGATGCCGCCCTTTGACGCTCTTGAGGCAAGTTTAGCCATAAACCGGCTATTCGCGCCGCAGCCTGAACCGCAGAAAATGGGTGGAGCAGGAAATGCAGGGGTCGTAGTTGCGGATCAGCCGCTCGCAGAACAGTTTGAGCTCCTGATCGCTGTGGTGCAGGCCAAAGCGGGTGACCGAAGCCCTGAGATCCTGCTCGATACGGGCCTGATTCTGACTGGTGGGCGGAATGATGGAGCAGGACAGCACCCGGCCCTGCTCATCCAGCCGGTAATAATGATAAATCATGCCCCTCGGCGCCTCGGTACAGAAACAGCATTCTCCCGCGGTAGGAGTGACCGGCAGGCTGGCCTCGCCGTTGGGGCATGGCTGCGCCAGCAACCGATTGGCCTCGAACAGAGCCCAGTATATTTCCAGTGCCCGGGCTCGAATGCTGGTAAACATGTTGCGACTGGGAAACGCAAAGCCGCATTCCCGGGCCAGGGCGCGCACCTCGGCAGGCAGCCGCTCAAAACTGTTGTTCATCCGCGCCAGCGGGCCGACCAGGTAATCCTGGCCATCGAGCAGGGAATAGAGCGCGGTGGAATGAGGCTCCTGATGCTCGGCAAAATGTCGGGGGTAGTCGGAATAATCCAGGCTCAGTCCATGGCTGCTGGTGATACAGCCACCATTGATGGCATAACCGTCGGGCTCGGTGAGGCTGACCCAGATAAAGTCGTGGCTGTAATCGGGCAACGTCAGCTCCGCGGTCCAGCGCACCAGTGCCTCGGCGGCGGGCAGCGCCTGCTTCACCAGCCCACGCACTTCATGCCAGCGTTCGTGATCGGGCAGACGGCCAAAGCCCCCCACCTGCAACCCCACCGGGTGTACGGAGCGACCGCCCAGCAGCGCCATCAGGGCATTTCCGGCTTCCTGCAGCAACATGCCCCGTTTCAGCACCTCGGGGAACACCTTGGCCATGTCGAGAGCATGATCAAACCCGAGAAAGTCGGGTGCCGCCAGAAAGTGAATATGCAGGGCATGGCTTTGCACCCACTCTCCCAGATTCATCAGCAGTCTCAGTTGCACCAGCGACGGGGGCAGCTCTATGCCGAACAACCGCTCCATCGCCTGAATGGAAGTGAGCTGGTAGGCCATGGGGCAGATGCCGCAGATGCGGGCGTTGAGATCCGGCACCTCCTGATAGCCCCGCCCTTCCAGAAACTTCTCAAACAACCGGGGCGGCTCGAAAATGGCCAGATGCAACCTGTCGATGCGGTCGCCTCTGGCGTTCAGCTCCAGGCTGCCTTCCCCTTCCAGCCGGGTCACGAAAGGCACCTTGAGAGCGATGCGACGCCTGGCCTTTTTCTTCATTCGTCGACCTCCCGCACATCGATGCGCTGCCAGCGCCGGTACTGCTCGCGAAACGGCGGACTGTGGCTGTGAATGGCGGCAAACCGCCGGGCAATGTCGTCGGGCAGCAGCCCCAGGCCGGCAAAGCGGTTGGCCAGGCTGTCGCCGTTGGGCTGCTCGGACGGACCAAAACAGCCATAGCAGGCCCGGCCAAAGGCGGGACAGAGGGCACCGCAGCCGGTGCGCACCACCGGCCCCAGACAGGGGGCGCCCCTGGTGACCATGACGCACACCTGCTGGCGGCGCTTGCACTCCATGCACAGCTTTTCAGTCTCGGGCCGGGGCCACACGCCTAGGCGCAACTGACGCAGAAAATGGCGCATCTGCTCCACGGTAATGGGGCAGCCCCAGAGTTCAAAGTCCACCTGAATGTGCTCGGCTACCCCGGTGGACGTGGCCAGGGTGGCGATAAAGTCAGGCCGGGCATAAACGGCCGCTTTCCAGCCCGGGCCATCCGCCAGATTGCGCAGGGCCTGAATGCCGCCGCTGGTGGCACAGGCACCCATGGTCACCACCAGCTTGCTGTTGCGGCGAAGGCGCCGGGCGCGTTCGAGATCGTCCGGCGTGGACACAC
The DNA here is from genome assembly GCF_016746085.1 of Zobellella iuensis. Classification (GTDB taxonomy): domain Bacteria; phylum Pseudomonadota; class Gammaproteobacteria; order Enterobacterales; family Aeromonadaceae; genus Oceanimonas; species Oceanimonas iuensis. Next base: position 32,302 of record NZ_JAERTZ010000018.1, on the reverse strand, counting down.
TGCCCTCGACAAAGGCCACATCCACGGTTTTTTCCGGCCCGGTTATGCCCGCCTCGATGAAATGCACAAACTCCACTTCCTCCAATAAATCCAGCAGCGCCGGCCCCTGATTGAGCAAGGCCAGCTGGCAGCCGGAGCAGGAGGTCAGCTTGTGCACCGCCAGGGTCAGCTTTGCCGTCATACGCCCTCCCTGCCCAGCCAGGGCTTGACCTGCGGATAATGAAATACCGGGCCATCCTTGCAGACAAAATACGGACCCAGCTGACAATGACCACATAGGCCCCGGCCGCACTGAAAATTGCGTTCCAGGCTCATGTAAACCGCCTCGTCCGCCACTTTTAAGCGCGCCAGCTGTTTAAGGGCCGCCAGCATCATGATCTCAGGCCCGCACATCATGACCGCACAGTGATCAGCAGCAAACTCCGCCAGCGCCAGCAATTCGGTCACCAGCCCCAGCCGCCAGTGATGCCGGTGCCGGTGTTCCTCGCTGGCGGCCAGCAATACCTGGCATTCGCCCAGGGTTTGCCAGCGCCGGTACTGCGTCTGCCACAGCAGATCGGCATGGTGCTTGACCCCTTGCAGGATCACGATGCGACCGTATTGATCCCGGTTGGCCACCGCATGGTGAATGGCCGCCACCACCGGGGCACAGCCCAGCCCGGCGGTAATAAACACCAGGTCCCGCCCCCGCAGCTGCGCCAGTGGCCAGCCCCGGCCAAAGGGGCCGCGCAGGCCCAGCTGCTGGCCGACCTCCAGCGCCACCAGCGGCCGCGTGACCCGGCCCACGGCGCGAATGGTGTGCTGCAACAGCCCCTGATGCCAGCCCATGATGGAAATGGCCACCTCACCGGCGCCAAACAGGTAAAGCATGTTGAACTGGCCGTAATCGAAGTCGAACGGTGAGTGCGTGTCCAGCGCCAGACTCAGGGTATGTACTCCCGGCATCTCCATGGTTTTGGCCGCCAGGGTGGCGACCATGGGCACCCCGTCAGCCATGTTTGCCCTTCTGTGATGGCTCCTCCAGCAGGGCCTGGCTCTCTTCCACCAGATCGATGGCCACCGGACACCAGGCAATGCACCGACCGCAGCCGACACAGCCACTGCGGCCGAATTGCTGCTGCCAGGTGGCCAGCTTGTGCACCAGCCATTGCCGGTAGCGGTGGCGGAGTTCATGGCGGATCACCTTGCCGGTGATGTAACTGTGCTGCTCGCTGAAACAGGAGTCCCAGCGCTGCACCTGCTCGGCCTGCCGATGGCGAATGTCGCCTTCGGTGTCCTGTTTCGAGCAAAAACAGGTAGGGCAGACCGAGGTGCAGTTGCCGCAGGCCAGGCAGCGTTCGGCCACCTGCTGCCAGCGCGGGTGGTCGAGCCGGTCCACCAGCTGCGCCAGTTCGGCTTCACCGGGCATGACTCGCTGTTGCCGGCGGGCTGCCGCCAGCGCGGTTTTCGCCTCGCTCAGTTGCTTATTCGTCGCCTTGTTCAGCGGCAATTGAGCCGCAATGGTTTCGCCCTTGTCGCTGCCGGTCTGCAACAGGTAGCCCTCGGCCAGCTCGTCGAGCAGAATATCAAAACCGAAACGGGCCTCGGGGCCGTCGCCGGTCGACACACAAAAGCAGGTGTCGGCGCTGCGGCCGCAGTTCACCGCCACGATAAAGAGGTGCTCGCGCTGAGCCCGGTAAAAGGCATCGGCATAAGGCCCTTTGATAAAATGCTGATCCTGAATGCGCAGTGCCGCCAGATCGCAACCCCGCAGGCCGATAAACGCGAGCAGCCTGGGCTTCGGCTCCACGGCGCGAAAACGCAGGCCATCGCCGGTGTGCTCGGCCCGCCAAAGGGGTTGCTCAGGTAAAAACAGCCAGGGTTTGAGGCCCTGCGGGCCGGTGTTCCAGGCAAAGGCGCGCTCGCCGGCGGTGCGCTGCAGGCGGTAGCTGCCCGCGTCGGCCTGCTCCTGCCAGCCCCAGGGAAGTTGATCGACATGTGCCAGCGGCGCGAACACAATGGCGTCGTCTTTCACTTGCGGGCCAATCACCTCATAACCGGCCTGCACCAGCGCGTGATGCAGCCGGTGCAGGTGCTTTCGCGGCAGAAAACGCCGGCTCATGGCCGCGTGCTCAACAGCCAGTCGTACCAGGCATTCAGCCCCTCGCCGCTCTGGGCCGACAGCACCAGGATCTGAACATGAGGATTAAGCCGGCGCAGGGCGCTTTTTATGCTGTCGAGATCAACCTCCAGATAAGGCAGCAGATCGGCCTTGTTGATAATGGCCAGCCCGCAGCCGGCAAACAGATGAGGATATTTTTCCGGTTTGTCGTCGCCGTCGGTCACCGCCATCATGGCGACGCGGTGCTGCTCGCCCAGATCGAACAGCGCCGGACACACCAGGTTGCCGACGTTTTCGACCAGCACCAGCGCGCCGTCCGGCGCCGCCAGGGTGGCCAGCCCCGCCTGTATCATGTGCGCGTCCAGATGACAGCCGGTGCCGGTGTTGATCTGCACCACCCGGCCGCCACAGGCCTGAATGCGCCGCGCATCGTTCTGGGTGTGCTGATCCCCTTCCAGCACCGCCATCGGCGGCCAGCCGGCGCCGGTCTGTCTGGAGGCATTGACATGGGTAAACGTGGCTTCCAGCAGCCGGGTCTTGCCGGCGCCCGGGGTGCCCATCAGGTTGATGCAGGTAATACCATGGGCGGTCAACCAGTCGCGGTTTTGCCGGGCCAGTTCGTCGTTGCCGGCCAGCAGCGCCTGCTGCAGTTGCAGGCTGTCACCTTCATGGCGAAGGTGACGATGGATTTCGCTGCCCGGTGTCGACAACCGGGCCTTGTCGCCAGAACATCCGCAGTGACCACACATCAGCCGAATCCTATTTCCGTTAACAGCAGTTGCCTTCCTGACATCAAAGTATAGTCGTGGCTGCTGCAGGGACAGGCGTCCCCCGGCTTGTCCGGGGTGAAATGCCGGCCGCAGTGCCGGCATTCGGCCCGGGCCGGCACCATCTGGATGACCAGCTCGGCACCGCTTAACCCGGCCTCTTCCTTGACCATGTCAAAACAGAACTGCAGCCGCTCACCATCCACGCAGCTCATGGCGCCCACCTCGACGGTAATGCGGCGGATCTCCCGGTGTTGATAAGGCTTGAGCTGGGTCAGCAGGGCCCGCACCACCGAGAGCTCATGCATGCTCAGCAGATCCGTGGCAATTGCAGGCCATGAGGCACCTCCAGCAGCCGCGCGCCACCGTAGGGACCGAGCAGGCTGAGCCGTCCCGGCGAAGCCGGCGCCCGTACCTCGCCGATAATGCGGGCATGGCGGCCCAGGGGGTGAGCATGCCACAACGCCAGGGCCTGCTCGGCCTGCTCGGGGGCGATCACCATGGCGGCCAGCCCTTCATTGGCAAGCAGCAGCGGCTCCAGCCCCAGCAGTTCGCACAACGCCTGGGTCTGCGGGCGAATGGGCAGATCCTGTTCGTTCAGCCGAATCTCCACCGACGACGCCTCGGCCATTTCGTTCAGCACCCCTCCCAGGCCGCCGCGGGTGGCGTCGCGCAGGCAGCGCACGCCTGCGCATTGCGCCAGCACCGGCTGAATAAGCGTGTGCAGGGCGGCACAGTCGCTGGCAAGCTTCCCCTCCAGTCCCAGCTCTTCCCGGGCCAGCATGACGGCGGCGCCGTGATCGCCTACATGACCGTTGATCAGCACTCTGTCACCGGGCCGGGCCGCGGCAACGGACAGGCTCAACCCCGCCGGGATCACTCCCACGCCGGTGGTGTTGATAAAGAGTTTGTCGGCCATGCCCCGTTCCACCACCTTGGTATCCCCGGTGACGATGGTAACCCCGGCCTGGCGGGCAGCCTCGGCCATGGAGCCGACCAGGCGTTCAAGCAGCGCCAGCGGCAGTCCTTCCTCGATGATAAAGGCGGCACTCAGATAAAGCGGCACGGCCCCGCCCACGGCCAGATCGTTCAAGGTGCCACACACCGCCAGCTTGCCGATGTCGCCCCCGGGAAATTCCAGCGGGCTGACCACAAAGCTGTCGGTGGTCAGCGCCAACCGGTCCCCCCGGGCCTGCAGGCCGGCCAATGGCAAGCGGGCCTGATCCTCCTTTTGCAGCAAGGGCATATCGCCAAAGGCGGACAAAAACAGGCCGTCGATCAACCCATGCATGGCCCCACCCCCGGCCCCGTGAGCCAGGGTGATGGTCTTTTCGGCGCTAGTCACGGCGGGCCTCCTCGGGGTGGTCTTGCTCGGGCCGGTATTGGTAGTAGGCGGCACAGGCGCCCTCGCTCGATACCATCAGGGCTCCCTCCGGGTGCTCGGGGGTGCACCCGCGGCGAAACAGCGGGCACTGATCCGGCTTGATCCGGCCGGTGAGCACGCCATGGCACCAGGCGGGATCATCGGCGGCCTTGACCGGCACTGCCACGGCCAGCAGCCCGGTCGCATCCAGATGCCGGTATGGTGCGCGTATCCGCACCCCCGAGCCCGGCACCCGGCCAAGGCCGCGCCAGTGGCCGTCAACGCCCGATTCAAACGCCTGATCGATTGCTTGCAGGGCGGCCGGATTGCCTGTCTCCGCCACCACCCGGGCATAGGCGTTTTCGATGTCACAACGCCCCTGATCCAGCTGCAACACCAGTTGATACAGGGCCTGCAGAAAGTCCACCGGCTCAAAGCCGGCAATCACCAGCGGCTTGTGGTACTGCTGAGCAATGGGGGCATACACCCGGCTGCCGATCACCATGCTGACATGCCCCGGCCCCACAAAGCCATCCAGCTTTACCTCGCCCGCCTCAAGCAGGCCGGTCAGGGTCGGCATCAGCCGAATGTGGTGACAGAGAAAACGCAGGTTACCGATGCCGGCACGGTCGGCGGCCAGAATCGAATGGGCGGTGCCCGGCATGGTGGTATCGAAACCGATGGCAAAAAACACCACCTGTTTGCGGGGATGTGCCTTTGCCAGCGCCAGGGCGTCATAGGGGGAATAAAGCACCCTCACCCCGGCGCCCTCGGCTTTGGCCTGCAGCAAACTGCCCCGGCTGCCCGGCACCCGCAGCGGATCACCAAAGCTTGCCAGGATCACATTGGGCTGCCGGGCCAGAGCGACCGCCTGATCCACCGCCGCCACCGGCAGCACGCATACCGGGCAGCCGGGGCCGTGAATAAACTCGATGGCGTCAGGGATGAGCTGGTGCAGCCCGAAACGAAAAATGGCATGGGTATGGCCGCCACACACTTCCATGATCTGCAACGGCCGGCCAAGGCGCGCCGCCACCCGCCCGGCCACCGGGGTCATGGCGGCCAGCAGGGCCCGTACCCGGTCGGCATCACGAAAGTCTGTGTTAAGGCTCATCACATTCCCTCTGCTCCATTTGCGCCAGCAAGGCCAGGGTGCGGTCGGCTTCCTGCTGGTCAATCAGCGCCATGGCAAAACCCACATGCAGCAACACCCACTTCCCCACCAGCGTCGAGAGTGCTCGCCCATCGGCAGCCAGCAGCGCGATATTGATTTGCCGGCGTACCCCGGCGGTCTCTGCCAGCGCCAGGCCGGCGTCGGCATCCACAATGCTCACGATTCGGGCCGGTATTCCCAGGCACATAAACACCCCCTTCCCCTCGGCGCAGGTCGAAACAACCTGCTCGCGCCGGCTAACGCGGCGCCTTCCCCCTGCGCCTGCCCCGGGCAAGGGCGATGGCGGCCTGACCCAGGGCAATGCCCCCGTCGTTGCATGGCGCCTGGCTTTGGGTCAGCACCGTCAGCCCCATGGCTTCCAGCGCCTCAATCAGGGCCGCCAGCAGCAGGCGGTTTTGCATCACACCACCGCTCAGGGCCACGACGTCAAAGCGCGCTTGGCGTTGCAACTGCTGCACCATTCGGCACAGCCCACTCACTAAACTTAGGTGAAAATTGGCCGCCAGCACCGCTTCGCTTGCTCCCGCCAGCAGGGCATTGATCATCAGGGGCCACATCGGGGCCGGATCCAGTTGCCAGAGTCCGCCTTCGCGGCTTACCCGAAAGTCATAACAGGCGCGGGCCTGCGCCCTGCCGGCCAGGTTTTCAAGCTTCATGGCCGCTTCCCCTTCAAAACTCTGCTCGGCAGGCGCCACGCCCAGCAGTGCCGCCACCGCATCGAACAACCGCCCCGCCGATGAGGTCAGCGGAAAGCGCGGCGCCATGGCCAGCAACGTCTCGGCCTCATCCCTGAACAGTAACGGACAGCGGGATTGCAGCTCCGGCCATAAAGAAAACGATACCCGCTGGGCCAGCAGGTTGCGCCAGGGCTGGCGGCTGGCCTGATCGCCCCCCAGTAAAGGGAAAGGCCGCAGCCGCCCCAGCCGGTGGTAAGCGGCATAATCGGCCAGCATGAACTCCCCGCCCCACAGGCTGCCGTCATCGCCAAGGCCCAGGCCGTCGAGCACCACGCCCAGCACCGGCTCATTTGGCCCATGGCTGTTTTCCACCAGGCAGGACACCAGATGGGCATGATGATGCTGCACCCGGTACAACGGCAGTCCGCGCTCCCTTGCCAAGCGCCCGCCCAGCCGGGTGGCGGCATAGTCGGCATGCAAATCGACGGCAATGGCCCGGGGCTTGAGGCCCAGCAGCGCCGGCAGACGCTCCACCTCCTGTCCTAACGCATCCAGACAGGCCGGACTGGCCAGATCGCCCATGTGTGAAGACAGCACCGCCCGGCCTGAACCTGCCAGGCAGCAACTGTTTTTCAAATCCGCGCCCAGCGCCAGCACGGTGCCGTTCAGCCCGGCAGGCAGGGGGATGGGATCCGGGACAAAACCCCGGGCCCGGCGAATCAGCCTGGGCCGGCCAGCCACCACGGCCAGCACCGAATCATCGCAGCGGTTCACTATGGGTCGGTTATGCAGCAGAAAAGCATCGGCCAGTGGGGCCAGCGCCGACAGGGCCTGCCGGTTACCGGTACAGATGGGCTCGCCCCCGGCATTGCCCGAGGTCATCACCAGCGGACCGTCCAGCTCGTTCAGCAACAGCCAGTGCAGCGGCGAGCTCGCCACCATCACACCGAGGTGCGCCAGCCCCGGCGCCAGCGCTTCGGCCGCCATGCCCGCCAGCCGCTGTCGCAGCCGCGCCCTGGGCAACAGCACAATGGGCGCCGCCGGGCTGCTCAGTTGCGCCTGCTCAGCGTCATTCAGTTCAAACCAGGCGTCCACTTGCGCCAGATCCCGCATCATGACCGCAAAGGGCTTGGCGGGTCTGTGCTTGCGCTCGCGCAATAACCCAATGGCCGTTGCCGAGCCGGCATCGCAGGCCAGCTGAAACCCGCCAATGCCCTTAAGCGCCAGCACTCGACCTTGCTTCAGCCAGGTGGCACATTGCGCCAGCAGGCTCGCCGCGGCCCCCCGGATATGCTGCCCTTCGGCACCTTGCAGCCACAAATGCGGACCGCAAACGGCACAGGCCACGGGCTCGGCATGAAAGCGCCGGTTGCCGGGATCGCCATACTCTTCATCACAGGCAGTGCACAGGGCAAAATCCGCCATGGCGGTATGGGCCCTGTCCCAGGGCAGGACCCGCACAATGGAATAGCGGGGGCCACAATTCGTGCAGTTGATAAAGGGGTAACCATGGCGCCGGTCAGTGGCGTCGTTCAGCTCCGCCAGACACACCGGACAAGGCGCCAGATCCGGCGGGATCCGGGCGCCCTGTCCCTTTGTCTGGCTGTTCACCACCCCAAACTCACGGGGCACGGACACCCAGTCAAAGGGCTCGGTATCGATACGCTCAATGCGGGCATGAGGCGGGCACTCGGCCCGCAACCGCCGGCAAAACGCCGCTACCCTGGGCTCATCGGCGGCCAGCCGGATTTGTACTCCGGCGCCGATATTGCCGACATCCCCCACTAGACCGAGCCCGGTGGCCAGACGGTAAACAAAGGGGCGAAAGCCCACCCCCTGCACACACCCGGTAATGTGCAGGCGATAACCCGCCAGCGCTTCGCTCACCAGGCCGGGCGGCATCAGCTCTTCCGTTACATAGCCATGCAGGCGCCGGCACAATGCCGGCAGGGCACAAGCCAGCTCATGGCTGAGCTCGAGGGTACAGGGCGTAAAACAGTGCCCGCCAATCACCATCAGATCGACAACCGGGGCCGGTGATACCAGTTGCGGCACCAGCGCCAGCAGCCCCTTGATGCCGCCGCCATGTTCAGGCCCATCACTGCCCGCCAGCGCGTCCGCCGTCACATTGCGCAACAAGCAAATTCCGCCCGCACGTCCGGCGGCCAAAAAAGTGTCCACCAGTATCACGCGCCGGCAGTGGCGAAACAGCGGCAGCAGACTCACTCCCCCCGTGCCCCCGTCCACCAGCTCGACCCCGTCGGGCCAGGAAAAGCGCCGGCACAGTGCCAGCGCGCGCAAACCGGCGGCATCGTCGCCCCGCAGAGGATTCCCCAGAAACACAATCCGTACCCCGGCCGTCGCCTTCATTGCCGTCCTTCTTCGATGCCTGGTCTTTCAACTATGGCTCACCCACTAAAAACGGGCGCCGCAACGCCCGTTTTTAGTGAAGAAGGTGCATTCGTCATTCCTTGCCAAAGTGCACGTCTTCTTCCTTTTCGCCGGCGTGGGGATCGTGAAAACGCACCAGGTTCATGGCCCCCTCGCTCTTGCCCACAATGCAGCTGAGCACGGCGTCACCGGTAATGTTGACGGCGGTGCGGATCATGTCGAGCAGGCGATCCACACCGATGATCAACGCAATCCTTCCACCGGCAGACCAACCTGGTTCAGCACCATGGCCAGCATCACCAGGCCCACGCCGGGCACCCCGGCGGTGCCGACGGAGGCCAGGGTCGCGGTCATGATCACTTCATTAAGGTCGACAACAAGATCCACGCCTACCACCTGCAGGATCAGGGCAAGGACACGGTGGAAGCCAACGTCGAACTCGGGTTTGACGCCGACATGCGCGACTACACCATCTGTGCCGATATGCTGCGCAGCCTGGGTGTCAAACAGCTCAGGCTGATGACCAACAACCCGCGCAAGGTCAAGGCGATGGAAAATTTCGGCATCGAGGTGGTAGAGCGGGTGCCGGCCGCAACCCCTTCAACGAGCATTATCTGGACACCAAGGCCGGCAAGCTCGGCCATATGCTGAAAGAATAGCCGCTCTCCCCGGCTGTCCTCGCGATCAAAAAAACCCCGGGACCTGCCCGGGGCTTTATTATCCACGACTCGCAGTTTAAGCCTTGGCGGCGGCCTGCTGACCGGCGGCCAGCATTTCCGCGTCGCTGCGCTTCAATACCGAGTAGAGCACGCCGGTAACGAGGGAACCGACGGCGATGGCCAGCACGTACCACAGCAGCTGCTGGATGGCATTGGGGATGAACAGCACGAAGATACCGCCGTGGGGTGCCAGCAGCTTGGCGCCGAACAGCATGGACAGGGCGCCGGCCAGGGCTCCGCCGATCATGCAGCTCGGGATCACCCGCAGCGGATCCCGGGCGGCGAAGGGAATGGCCCCTTCGGAGATAAAGCACAGCCCCAGTACGAAGGAGGCCTTGCCCGCTTCCTGCTCGTTGGTATTGAACTTGCGCCGGGCCAGGAAGGTGGCGATGCCCATGCCGAGCGCCGGTACCATGCCCGCCGCCATGGCCGCCGCCATGGGGCCGTAGGTCTCGGACGCCAGCAGGCCGACCGAGAAGGCGTAGGCCGCCTTGTTGACCGGACCGCCCATGTCGAAGCACATCATGGCCCCGATAATGATGCCGAGCAGCACCGCGTTGGCCGAGCCCATGTTGTTGAGGAAGTCGGTCATGGTGTTCATGATGCCCGCAACCGGACCGCCGACGATGTAGATCATCACCAGGCCGGTAAAGAGGCTGGCAAACAGCGGGATGATCAGGATCGGCTTGAGCGACTCCAGGCTTTTCGGCATGGGGATGTTACGCGCCAGGTAACGCGCCGCGTAGCCGGCCAGGAAGCCGCTGATGATACCGCCGAGGAAACCGGCTCCCAGGGAGCTGGCCAGCATGCCGCCGATCATGCCGGGCGCGATGCCGGGACGATCGGCGATGGAGTAGGCGATATAGCCGGACAGCACCGGAATCATCAGGGCGAAGGCCGAGGCACCGCCGATCTGCATCAGGGCGGCGGCCAGGCTGCCTTCTTCTTTGAAGGCCTCGATGCCGAACACGAACGACAAGGCGATGATAAGGCCGCCCGCCACCACCATGGGCAGCATAAAGGACACCCCGGTCAGCAGGTGCTGGTAGGGCCCGGCCTGTTTCTTGTCGTCCTGGCCGTCCTGGGCGGCGCTGCTCTGCCCCTGATGCTGGTACATCTTGGCCTCGGCCAGGGCGGTCTCGATGGTGATCTTCGGCTTTTTCAGCGCCTGGCCGGTGCTGGTGCGGTAGACCCGCTTGCCGTCGAAGCGGCTCAGGTTGACCTCGATGTCGGCGGCCACGATGACGCAGTCGGCGGCGGCGATGTCCTCGGCGGTGAGGGCGTTCTGGGCGCCCACCGAGCCCTGGGTTTCCACCTTGATCTGGTGGCCCATGGCCTTGGCGGTCTCATTCAAAGCCTCGGCGGACATGAAAGTGTGGGCTACCCCGGTCGGGCAGGCGGTAATGGCCACCAGCCGGACGCCGGCAGCGGCGGCTGGCGCGCTCCCCTGTTGCTTGACCGCCTGGCCGGCGGCCTGCTGCAGCCAGGCCTTGGGATTGTTGAGGGCCTGCTGGATATCACTCTTGTACAGCGGCTTGCCGGCAAAGCGGGACAAGTCCAGCTCGGTGCCGGCGGCCACCACCACCAGCTCGGCTTCGTCCAGCTGGGCCTGGGTGAAAGGGATCACCGGCTCGAGCTGGCTGTGGCACTCCACCGTGGCCTGCCAACCCAGCTCCTCCGCCGCCTGGCGCAACAGGCGGGCGGCCATGTAGCTGCTCGCCATGCCACTGGGGCAGGCGGTAACGATCAATGTCTTCATTATTTATATCTCCTTGGCCTCGACCTGAGTGATCAGGATCGCGTTCTGATAGTCACTGACTTCCTTTTGATTACGAATTCCCACCCCGATCTGGGTCACCGCCATCAACGACAGTGCCACGGCCCGGCGCAGGGTCTCTGCTTCTTCCAGTCCTTCCACAAAGCCGGCACACAGGCCGGCCACCAGGCTGTCCCCTGCCCCGACGGTGCTGACCACCTTGACCTGGGGCACCTGGGCCCGCCAGTAGCCCCTGGGGCTGAACCAGTGCACACCATCGGCGCCGGCCGACACCACTACGTGCTCGATGCCCTGGGCCTGCAGTTCGCGGGCACAGGCGGCCAGGTCCGCGTCATCCTGGATGGGGCGGCCGACCAGGCCGGCCAGCTCGTCGATGTTGGGCTTGATCAGCGCCGGCAGGCCCTTGATGCCGGCCCGCAGCGCCTCGCCGCTGGCATCCAGCAACACCGCCTTGCCCCGCTCGCGCCACATCTCGATCATGCCTTCGAGCTGCTGGGGATGGACCCCGGGCGGCAGGCTGCCCGCCACCACCAGGGTGTCGAAGTTGTTGGCCAGGGATTCCAGCCGCGCCAGCAGCCGGTTCCAGTCCACGTCGGTCACCTTGAGGCCGGGCAGGTTGATGTCTGTGACCCGGCCGTCCCCCTCACTGACTTTGACGTTGACCCGGGTATCGCCTGCCAGGCGCACGAAGTCATCTTCGATGCCGTGCTGGCTGAACAGGGCCCGGAACGAAGAATCGTTGTTCAGGCCGAGAAAGCCGCAGGCCCGGGGGGTATGGCCCAGATCGGCCAGCACCCGTGCCACGTTGATGCCCTTGCCGGCCGCGCCCAGGTGGCCGGATTTGGCGAGGTTCACCTCGCCGGGCTTGAGGGAATCCAGGGAGACCGTCAGGTCCAGGGCCGGATTCAGGGTCAGGGTCAGTATACTCATTTGGCTTCTCCTACCAGGGCGCGCACCGCATTGGCATCGGAGGCCAGCAGTGCCTGTTCGGCCAGTTGTTGACAGGCACTCAGGCTCCAGTCACGGACCTGGGCCTTGACCATGGGTACCCGTTTAAGGCTGACCGAGAGCTCATCCACCCCCAGGCCCACCAGCAGCGGCAGCGCCTTGGGATCCGAGCCCAGCTCGCCGCACACCCCGACCCACTTGCCCTTGGCATGGGCGGCGTCGACGGTCATCTTGATCAGGCGCAGCACCGCCGGGTTGAGGCCGTCGGACAGGCTGGCCAGCTCGCCGTTGCCGCGGTCCACCGCCAGGGTGTACTGGGTCAGGTCGTTGGTGCCGATGCTGAAGAAGTCGGCCTCCTCGGCGAACACCTGGGCGTTGAGGGCGGCGGAAGGCACTTCCACCATGATGCCCACCTGCACGTCCTTGGCCTGCACCTCGGCCTGGACCTTGTCGAACATGTCCTTGGCCCAGCGCCATTCGGACCAGTCCGCCACCATGGGGAACATGATGCGGATCGGCTGGTCGCCGGCGGCGGTCAGCAGGGCGCGCAACTGGGTTTCCAGCAGTTCGGGCTTCTGCATGCACAGGCGGATACCGCGCACCCCGAGGAAGGGGTTTTCCTCTTTAGGCACCGGCCAGTAAGGCAGCGGCTTGTCACCGCCCACGTCCAGGGTCCGGGCCACCAGGGGACGGCCGTCGAGGGCGTCGATGGCCTTCTTGTACTCGGCAATCTGGGCCTCCAGGCCGGGGGCACTGCTCTGGGCCATGAACACGAACTCGGTACGCAGCAGGCCCACGCCCTCGGCACCGGCCTCCACCGCCTCCACCGCCTTGGCGGTCTCACCCAGGTTGGCACAGATTTCCATGCGATGGCCGTCGCGGGTGGTCGCATGCTGATCGCGGCTGGCCCAGGCTTTCTCCGCCAGCGCCTTCTCTTGCTGCTGGCGGACCTTGGCCTGCGCCAGCTGCTCGGCCTCGGGCGCCACCCAAAGGGTGCCGGCCTCGCCGTTCAGTATTACTTCGGTGCCCTGCTTCAGGGTCATGACGGCGCCGCCCATGGCCACCAGGGCCGGAATGCCCAGCGAGCGGGCCAGGATGGCGCTGTGGGAAGAGGCGCCGCCGCCGGCGGTAACCATGCCCAGCACCTTGGCCGGATCCATGTTGACCACGTCGGAAGGACCTATGTCTTCCGCCACCCAGATGTAGGGGGTATCCGGTTTTTGCGGCAGGCTGGTGTTGCACAAAATGGCCATCACCCGGCGGCCGATATCGCGGATGTCGGCGGCCCGCTCGGCGAGCAGGGCATCGGGGCTGGCGGCCTGCAGGGTGGCGGCGGAGTCGATCTCGCTCCACCAGGCCGCGGCGGCGGACAGCCCCTTGCTCATGCGCTCGGCGGCGCCTTCGGCCAGGGAAGGATCGTCCAGCAGCTCCTGGTGCATGGCCATGATCTCGCGGGCCTGGGGCTGGGTCGCCTTGACCACGCTGTCGGCCAGGTCGCTGTGGGCCTGCTTGATGGCGGCGCTCAGCTTGCCCTGTTCGGCGGCGGCATCGGCGGCCTTTTCCGGATAGTCGAACTGGATGGGGGCTTCCACGAACACCGGCCCGATGGCGGTGCCCGGCGAGGCGGCCACACCCTGTACTTCGGTATTGGGGGCGATGTCGTGCACCTGATGGATCTCGGGCTGCTCGGCCTCGGCCACCGGGGCGGCGGCGAGCGGGACGAGTTCTTCACCCAGGCCGCTGTTCACCGCCTCCACCAGGCCGGCCAGGGCGGCCTCGGCGTCGCTGCCTTCGGCCTTGAACACCAGCTGGTGTCCGGCCTTGACGCCCAGGCTGATGACCTTCATCAGGCTCTTGGCGGACACGCTGTGGCCGTCGCCGTCCAGGTTGCGCACCTGGATATCGGCCTCGAATTTCTTGGCGGCCTGCACCAGCATGGCGCCGGGGCGGGCATGCAGGCCATGGGGGTTGCGCACCACCACCAGCCGTTCGTTGGCGGCCAGGGCTGGCGCCTCGCTCTCGAGCGGTGCCGGTACCACTTCCTCACCCAGGCCGGCGCGCACCGCCTCCACCATGCCCTTGAGGGCGGCATCGGCATCTTCGCCGTCGGCGGTGAAGGCCAGGGTATGGCCGAGTTTGACACCCAGGGTCATGATCTTCATCAGGCTCTTGGCGGACACCGCCTTGCCGTCGCAGTTCAGGTTACGCACCTTGATATCGGCCTGGAACTGCTTGGCGGCCTGTACCAGCATGGCGCCGGGGCGGGCGTGCAGGCCATGGGGGTTGCGCACTTCCACCGTCACCTCGCCGACGGCCACGGCAGCCGGCCCCTGGCTCAGGGCAGCCAGCAGGGCCTCGGCGGAAGCCTGGCCGGCCAGCTCATTGCCCTTACCGGCGGCCAGCCAGTCGGCCAACTGGGTCAGCAGGCCCTTGTGGGCCGCGCCCTTCACCGCCAGCGCCAGCAGGGCCGAAACCGGCTGCTGCCGGTGCTCGAAGGAGTCCACTGTCACCAGCGCCGCCCGGGAAGGGCCGCTGGTCGGGGTCTGGCTCAGCCACCAGCCTTGCCCCAGGTGGCTGGCCTCGCCCTTGATCAGGGCGGACTGCTCGCTGGCGTTGGCCTGCATCAGCACCGCGGCCTGTTCGGCCAGCTGGCCCAGGGAGCTGGCCTTGGCCTTGACGGCGATGCTTTCCACACCCAGGGCCAATTCGGGCTCGCTATCGCCCTGCAATAACTGCAGAATATCCTGCGGCTCGCTGGCGGCCTTGACCCGCTCGGCCAGGTCGTCCTGGGACAGGGCCCGGGCCAGTTGCTTGAGCAGCCCCAGGTGTTCGTCGGAGCCGGCGGCGATGCCCAGCACCAGGTAGGCTTTTTCACCGTCACCCCACTCCACGCCCGCGGGCAGATGAATGGCCTTGATACCGGTTTTTTTCACCAGATGGCGGGTATCCTGGGTACCATGGGGAATGGCGATGCCCTGCCCCAGGTAAGTGGCGGTTTGGGCTTCGCGTGCCAGCATGCCGGCCTCGTATCCGGCGGCCACATTGCCGTCCTGCTCCAGCCACTGGGCCAGCGCATTGATCACGGAAGCCTTGTCGGCCAAGGCGGCACCGATTTTTACGTCTTGTGTAGACAGTGAAAGCATGACATCACCTGCTGATTTACAAGGATATTTACACCCTAGAACAAGATGGAAAGAACTTGGGTTATTTTGTAACTGAATTCATACTGAATCGTTTCAGCAATTCAAGCAAGCTATCTGCACCGGCAGATTGCAATGATATGATCTGGTGCACATTTTGATGGATTTAACGAACAATGAAACTTGACGAAGTCGCCCGCCTGGCCGGCGTATCGCGCACTACCGCCAGCTACGTGATCAACGGCAAGGCGGAACAGCACCGGATAAGCCAGGCCACCCAGGATAAGGTGATGGCGGTAGTACGGGCCCACAACTACCAGCCCGACCGCCAGGCCGCCGCCCTGCGCGGAGCCCTGTCCCATACCTTCGGCCTGATAGTGCCGGACCTGGAGAACCCCAGTTATGCCCGCATGGCCAAACTGCTGGAATGGCACGCCCGCAAGGCCGGTTTCCAGTTGCTGGTGACCTGCTCCGATGACGAAGCGGATACCGAAAAGGATCTGGCCCTGATGCTGAAAGGACGGCGGGTGGATGCCCTGATAGTGGCGTCCTGCCTGCCGCTGGACGACGACTTCTACCTGAAGGTCAACCAGGAGCTGCCGGTTATCGGGGTGGACAGATCCCTGCCCGCTCCCCTGATCTATGTGAGCAGCGAGAACAAGGCCTCTTCCTTCCGCCTGACCCAGACCCTGGCCGACCCCGGGCTGGAGCAAGCCTGGCTGATTGCCGCCGCCCCGGATCTGGGCATCAGCCTGGAGCGGGAGCAGGGCTTCGTCAAGGCCCTGGAGAAAACCGGGGTGCCTTACCAGGTGCTCTATGGCGAACGGTTCGAGCGCCAGACCGCCTTTCGCCTGCTGAACGAGCTGGAGCAGGTGGACTGGCAACGCCCCCAGGCCATCGTTACCACCGCCTTCGTGCTGCTGGAAGGGGTGCTGGATTATTTCTACCAGCACGAAGCCCAGTTGCCCTCCCGCCTGCGGCTCGGCACCTTCGGTGATCACCGGCTGCTCGATTTTCTGTCGAGCCCGATCAACACCATCGCCCAGGATCACCATATCGTCACCCAGCAGGTACTGAACCTGACGCTGGATGCGGTGCGGGGCAACTACCGCAGCGGCCATTACCCGGTACCACGGATACTGCACAAGCGCTGAACCGGGGCAACCGCAGATGAAGCATCGGGGTGGCATGGTCCATTGAAATGGACCCTACATCAGCCACTCCAGCCCACGTCGGGATCGATGTTGTTCCGTTCGGCGCCCCAGCTGGCGGGCCTAACCGGCCTCGCAGGCCCCCGACAGCCCGCACGCCCAGCGCTCGAGCGCCTCGGCCTGCTCGAGGAAGCATGTTCCCTCCGTCAGCGGGGCCCGGACGCTCAGTCGTTCGCCGCCATAGCCAAACTCCAGCTGCCAGGCATGCAGATAGCCCCGGTCCGCCGGGCTGCCGCCGTAACGCTCATCTCCCAGTATGGGGCTACCCAGGCTTTTCAGCGCCACCCGCAGTTGGTGGGTCTTGCCGGTGTGGGGTTGCAGCAGGAAAGCCCGCAACCCGTTATCGAGCAGGCTGCTGTAAAAGCGGGTAATGGCCGGATTGGCGCTGCCCCGGGTCAGTTTCCAGCTGCCGCCCCGGGCCTTTTCCATGTCGCCCTTTACCAACCCCTGCTTCTTGCCGGGCTTGCGATCCGACAACGCCAGGTACAGCTTGCAGGTACTGCGCTCGGCAAACTGGCGGCTGAGCTCGCGGTTGGCTTCAGGGGTGCGGGCCAGCAGCAGGGCACCGGTGGTCATCTTGTCGAGTCGGTGCACCGGGTAGAGCGGTTCACCCAGCTCCTCGCTCAGTCGCCGCACCAGACCCGGGCTGTCCCCTTCCTGGTGCATGCCGATGCCGGCGGGCTTGTTGATCACGTAGAAATGGTCGTGGCGTAGCAGTATGTCCATGGGCAAACTCCGGGCGGGACAATGCAAAAAGCCCGCTGCGGGTGACGCAGCGGGCTTTTCAGGTCTGGCGGAGGAGGTGGGATTTGAACCCACGGTAGGCTATTAACCTACGCCGGTTTTCAAGACCGGTGCATTCAACCACTCTGCCACCCCTCCGACGGGCGACAATAGTACTCAGGCCCCATCATCTTGTAAACTGATAAATGCCGGCCCCGGTGCGAATGGATATTTAATGGACAAAAAGACCCACCCTTGCGAGACAAGTCCTTGAATTCGGGCACGGAAAGCTCGACAACCGGGTCATATTATGTCCACAATACACTTCATTATTCGGTGGTTCCATCCCTGTTTTAGACACTAAAGGAGTCTGAACAATGCGATACAACAATACCCTGTCCCGCACCCAGGCGGGCGCGCTGGAGACCAACAAGGTCCTGCGCAATACCTACATGCTGCTGGGCATGACCCTGGTGGTCGCCGCCCTGTCCGCCGCCGTGAGCGCCATGCTCGCCCTGCCCCGTCCGGGCCTGATCATCACCCTGGTCGGCTTCTACGGCCTGATGTTCCTGACCGAACGCAACAAGAACAGCAGCCTGGGATTGCTGTGCATCTTCGCCTTTACCGCCTTTACCGGCTACACCATAGGCCCCATCCTCAATTACTACCTGAGCACCTCCTCCGGTACCGAGACCGTGATGCTGGCCCTCGGCGGCACCGCCCTGACCTTCCTGTCCCTGTCCGCCTATGTGCTGACCACCAAGAAGGATATGTCCTTCCTCGGCGGCATGATGATGGCCGGTTTCGTGGTGATACTGGTCGGCTTCGTGGCCAACCTGTTCCTGGCCCTGCCGGCCCTGAGCCTGGCCCTGAGCGCGCTGTTCATCCTGTTCTCGTCCGGTGCCATCCTGATGCAGACCAGCGCCATCATCCACGGCGGCGAGCAGAACTACATCTCCGCCACCGTGACCCTGTATGTGTCGATTTTCAATATTTTCCTCAGCCTGCTGCAGTTGCTGGGCCTGAGCCGGGATTAATCTCCCCCTCCTTTTTTCAAAAAAGCCCCGTCCGGGGCTTTTTTATTGCCCCCGGCGGCTGTGCATCGGCACCGACTTGGGTATTATCGTCCTCTGACCGGCCAACTGCTAACAGGGATCATGTCGCCCGGAATTATCTGGCTCAGACGCGTCTTCACCGACAGCCATTTCTTCTTCGCCCTCAAGGTATTGCTGGCCATGTCCAGCCTGTTGCTGCCCGGATGGTGGCTGGAACAGGTGCCCGCCGCCGTCACCCTGGCGCTCGGCGCCATGGCCGGCGCCCTGAGCGAGGTGGATCAGGACCTCAAAGGCCGGTTGCGCCACCTGCTGCTGAGCCTGCTGTGCTTCTTCGTCGCCATCACCGGTGTCAGTTGGCTGATCGACTCGCCCTGGCTGTTCGGTCCCCTGCTGGTGTTCACCACCTTCGTCCTGGTGCTGCTGGGAGCCTGGGGGCCCACCGCCGGCAGCCTCGGCTTCGGCACCCTGCTGGTGTCCCTCTATGCCATGCAGGGGCATGCGGACAGCCCCTATTTCTGGTACCAGCCGCTGCTGCTGACCCTGGGGGCGGCCTGGTACGGCCTGCTGTCCTGGCTGGTGCTGCTGGCCTGGCCCTACAAGCAGGTGCATGAACAACTGGCCCAGTGCTACTTCGCCCTGTCCCGCTACCTGCTGGAGAAATCGCGCTTCTTCGACAGCCCCGAGGAGGAACACCAGCACCTGCGCCATGGGCTGGCCCAGCTCAATATCCAGCTGGTGAACGCACTGGAAAGTACCAAGCAGATGCTTAACCGCCGCATCCAGGACCACGGCAAACAGGACGCGGAGCTGGGCCGCCTGCTGGCGCTCTACCTGCTGGTGCAGGACATGCATGAACGGGCCGCCTCCAGCCACTACTCCTACCGGCAGCTCAACCAGGATCTCAACCAGGTCAATGTGCTGGCCGGTTACCAGACCCTGCTGGTGGAGCTGGGCGAAGCCTGCTACCGGCTGGGCTATGCCATCCTCACCCACAATGCCTACCAACATAGCAAACGCATCGCCTGGGAGCTGAGCGCGCTGCAGGATCAGCTCGACTACAGCCACCTCAAACGCCATTACCCGCGTTCCCTGCTGAGCCCGATGAAGTTTCTCAGCCGCAATATGGAGCACCTGCACCAGGCCCTGCTGCGTGCCCAGGATCTGACCCGGCGGCAGACGCCGCCCGAGGCAAGCCAGGTCGAACTGGCCCGCCCGCCCCGGCAGCCGTTCTGGCCCAAGCTCAAGGCGCTGCTGCACCCCAATTCCATCCTCTTTCGCCACGGCGTGCGCCTGGGCCTGTGCTTCGCCCTCGGCTATACCCTGATAGCCAGCCTCGAGCTGGAACGGGGCTACTGGATACTGCTGACCATCCTCTTCGTGTGCCAGCCCAGCTTCAGCGCCACCCGAAAACGCCTGGTACAGCGGACCCTGGGTACCCTGGGCGGCCTGCTGGCGGGGATTCCGTTGCTGTACCTCTTCCCTTCGGTCGGTGCCCAGATTGTCGTGCTGCTGCTGTGCAACTTTATCTTTTTCACCCAGGTGAAGATCTACTACAGCTGGGCGGTGGGTTTCGTTACCCTGTTCGTACTGCTGGCCTTCAACCTGCAGGGCAGCGGCCAGGACCCGATCTTCCTGCCGCGCCTGTTCGACACCCTGGCCGGCTGCGCCATGGCCTTCGTCGCGGTCTGGTTTATCTGGCCCGACTGGCAACGACGCCACCTGCCCCGGCTGATGGCCGATGCCATGGAGGCCAATGCCAATTACCTGGCGGCCATCGCCCGCCAGTTCGAACGGGGGCGGAACGACGAACTGGACTACCGGCTGCCACGCAAGCAGGCCCACCTGGCCGACAACCAGCTGGCTCTGGCCTGGCAGAATATCCGGGTCGAGCCGGTACCCAGGCACTGGCTGAACCTCTGCTTCGACATCGCCTACCGCAACCATGCCCTGCTGTCCTACCTGTCGACCCTGGGCGCGCACCGCATCCATTCGGAGGTGTTGACCGGCACCCCGGTGCCACAACTGGTGGCCAGGCTGCAGGCCTCGGCCAAGGCTTTACGCAGCGGCGAAGAGCTGCCGGCCTATTCCCCCTTGACGACCACCCGCACGGACAGCGACGACGAATGGGTGATCCTGACGCACCAGCTGCTCGGCCATATCACCCTGCTGGTCAACGATCTCTACCAGCTGGCCCGAGGCTTTCAACAGCAGACGCCGGCAGAAGATGCAGCGGCCGACCGACTTGGGTAAGATGGCGGCGCTACAGAGGAGTCACTATGTTCGAATTTGAAGGGCGGGTCATTGCAACCGATGCCCAGGGTTATCTCAAGGACCATCAGGACTGGCAACCGGCCATGGTTGCCCTGCTGGCGGAACAGGAAGGCATCAGCCTCACCCCCGAACACTGGGAAGTGATCCGGTTCGTCCGGGCATTTTATCTCAAATACAATAGCTCCCCCGCCATTCGCGCCCTGGTGAAAGCCATGGCCAAGGAGTTGGGCGAAGAAAAAGGCAACAGCCGTTACCTGTACCGATTGTTTCCCAAGGGGCCGGCCAAGCAGGCCACCAAGCTGGCCGGACTGCCCAAGCCAGTGAAATGCATCTGAATCCCGTGGCTCTTCCGACGGCCGGAGGGGCCAGCGGGACTGTTATTGCTACCAAGGACAGGACGCCATGTCATCGATCCCCTTATCCCGTTCCCTGTTGACCCGCATCACCCTGTTGATGCTGATCCTGGTGCTGCTGGCCCTGGTCAGCCTGGCGGCCTCGGCCTGGCTGTCCGACAAGAGCGGGGGGCGGGCCTATGTGATCAACAAGGCCGGCTCATTGCGGATGCAAAGTTATCGACTGCTCAGCCGGGTTCCCTTGCAGGACGACGCTGACCTGCTGATGCTGGAACGGGATCTGCGGGATCCGGTGCTGGTGCGGGTGCTGGATAACGACGGCCTCAGCCAGGAACACCGGCAGTTGCAACAGCAATGGCTGCAGCTCAAGGCCAGCCTGCTGCAAGCTTCGGACCGCGGGCCGGTGAGTACCCAGGTGGCCGCCTTCGTCGATGCCATCGATACCCTGGTGATCCAGATCGAGCAGAATACCGAGGCCAGTCTGCAGCGGCAGAGCTGGCTGCAGTTCATGGTGATGCTGGCCATGCTGCTGATCCTGGTGGCGGCGGTGATCTACCTGCACCAACGGCTGCTCACCCCGTTGCGCCGGCTGTTGCTGGTGGCGCGGGCCGTAGGCCAGGGTGATTTCGCCTGCCGCAGCGGTATTGCCGGCGACGATGAAATGGCGGTGCTGGCCGCCACCGTGGACACCATGAACCAGCAGCTGTCCGAACTCTACGGCCAGCTGGAAGAAAAGGTGGAGCAACAAACCCGGGCCCTGGTACGCTCCAACCAGACCCTGACCACCCTCTATGATACCCAGCGGGAACTGCAGGGCGTGGAGCCGCTGTATCAGCGCCTGCCCGGGCTGTTGAGCCGGCTGGAGCAACTCACCCCCTTGCGCCAGATCTGCATTCACCTCTATGAAGGGGACGATGACAGCTCCTTCGACGAAGTCACCGCCTGCTCGGACGGTGCCGGGCCCCGCGACGCCCCCAACTACCGCTGGCCCCTGCAGGACAGCAGCGGCCATTACGGTCAGGTGCTCGCCTGCTGCCCGCCGGGGCAAGCGCTGGCGGAGGAACAGCAACAGCTGCTGGCCAGCATCTTCGATCAGATAACCACCGCCCTGGCCCTGGATCGGCGTCAGCACCAGCACCAGCAGCTGCAACTGATGGAAGAACGGGCGACCATAGCCCGCGAGCTGCACGACTCCCTGGCCCAGGCCTTGACCTACCTCAAGCTGCAGGTCAGCTATGTGCAGCTGCAGCTGCCCGACCCCAGTCCCGAAGTGGCCTCGGGACTGGACGAGATGCGCGAAGGGCTGAACAACGCCTACCGCCAGTTGCGGGAGCTGCTCACCACTTTCCGTCTCAAGCTGGACAAGCCCGGTCTCTATGCCGCCCTGAGCGACACCCTGGCCGAGTTCAACCGCCGCATGGGCTTTGCCATCGATTTCGAATACCGGCTGTCACCCCACCGGCTGAGCCCTAACCAGACCATCCACCTGGTGCAGATCACCCGCGAGGCCCTGCACAATGTGTTCAAGCACGCCCAGGCCAGCCGGGTGGCGGTCCGGGTCTGGCAGCAGGACGAGGCGATTCACCTGTCGGTGGCGGATAACGGCACCGGCATCGACACCGGCATGGATCAGGGGCAGCACTACGGGCTCAAGATCATGCAGGACAGGGCCGCCAGCCTGGGCGGCGCCCTGCGTATCGGCCCCGGGGAACAAGGCGGCACCCTGCTTGAAGTCTGTTTCAGGCCCTGAGGCGTGGAAGCGTGAACGGTGAGGTCGATTGAAATCGACCCTGCGGAAGCCGAAGGGTCGAATTTATGCGAGCGCGGACGGTTTATGCCTGCTCGGGCTTGGGATGCTTGGCGGCGGTGTCCTTGATCAGGCTCTGCAGTTCGCCCTGCTGGAACATCTCGATGATGATGTCGCAACCGCCGACCAGCTCCCCTTCCACCCACAGCTGGGGAAAGGTCGGCCAGTTGGCGTACTTGGGCAGCTCGGCGCGGATGTCGGGATTTTGCAGGATATCCACATAGGCGAAGGGCTCGCCGCAGTTCATCAGCGCCTGGGACGCCTGGGCGGAAAAGCCGCAGCTGGGAAACTTGGGTGAACCTTTCATATACAGCAGGATCGGGTTTTCGCTGATCTGGGTTTTGATTTTTTCAATGGTGTCCATGACCACCTCGGACGCATGTGGTTAAAAAAGTCTATTCTACTTTATCCCTCTGCGGTCACAAGAGCGAGCACACATAAATCGGTATCTGCAAGGCAATAAAAGCCCATCCTGTGCACAGGGCCATTATCCCCCTACAAAAGCTGTTGTTGTTTCGTTATCAGGCAAACTGTTACAATCCTTTCAGCAATTTAGCGGTTTGCGACTATGCTCTGTCATGGGTCGCGCCCGCCATGGAAAGCAAGCAGCAATGTCTCGGCCAGCTCCGGCTGGCACAATCAAAATGGAGAAAATAACAATGGCATTTGAACTTCCCGCACTGCCTTACGCCAAAAATGCTCTGGAACCCCATATCTCCCAGGAAACCCTGGAATATCACTACGGCAAGCACCACAACACCTACGTGGTCAACCTGAACAACCTGGTTCCCGGTACCGAGTTCGAAGGCAAATCCCTGGAAGACATCATCAAGACCTCTTCCGGTGGCATCTTCAACAATGCCGCCCAGGTGTGGAACCACACCTTCTACTGGCACTGCCTGGCTCCCAACGGCGGCGGCGAGCCGACCGGCGCCCTGGCCGACGCCATCAAGGCCGCTTTCGGCTCCTTCGACGCCTTTAAAGAAGAGTTCACCAAATCCTGCGTGACCAACTTCGGCTCCGGCTGGACCTGGCTGGTGAAGAAGGCCGACGGCTCCGTGGGCATCGTCAACACCTCCAATGCCGGCTGCCCGCTGACCGACGGCGTTGCCCCGCTGCTGACCTGTGATGTGTGGGAACACGCCTACTACATCGACTACCGCAACGTGCGTCCCGACTATGTGAAAGCCTTCTGGGCCCTGGTCAACTGGGACTTCGTGGCAGAAAACTTCGCCAAATAAGCTTTCGTCAGTTGAAAACACCCCGGCCTTCCGGGGTGTTTTTGTTGCTGCCTCTTTTTTAGTCAGCCGACTTGGGTGTAAAATGCGCCCTCTTTCGTTTCCACCCTCTTTAAAGTGAGTTAAGCCAAGTGAGTATGTCTGTTCCCCGTATCGGCTTCGTGTCTCTCGGTTGCCCGAAAAATCTGGTCGACTCCGAGCGTATCCTGACCCAGTTGCGTATCGAAGGTTACGAGGTGGTGCCTTCCTACGATGATGCCGATCTGGTGATCGTCAATACTTGCGGCTTTATCGACAGCGCCGTACAGGAATCCCTGGAAGCGGTGGGCGAAGCCCTGAACGAGAATGGCAAGGTCATCGTCACCGGCTGCCTGGGCGCCAAGGAAGATCAAATTCGCGAAGTGCACCCCAAGGTGCTGGAGATCACCGGCCCCCATTCCTACGAGCAGGTACTGAACCACGTGCACCAATACGTGCCGCGTCCGGAATACAATCCCTTCGTCAACCTGGTGCCCGAACAGGGTGTCAAGCTCACCCCCAAGCATTTCGCCTACCTGAAGATCTCCGAAGGCTGCAACCACAAGTGCACCTTCTGCATCATCCCCTCCATGCGCGGCGATCTGGACAGCCGCCCCATCGGTGAGGTGCTGAGCGAAGCCCGCCGCCTGGTGGACGCCGGGGTGAAGGAGCTGCTGGTGATCTCCCAGGACACCTCCGCCTACGGGGTGGACGTCAAGCACAAAACCGGTTTCGCCGACGGCATGCCGGTCAAGACCCATATCCAGGCCCTGTGCGAAGAGCTCGGCAAGATGGGGGTCTGGGTACGGTTGCACTATGTCTACCCCTACCCGCACGTGGACGATCTGATCCCGCTGATGCGCGACGGCAAGATACTGCCCTACCTGGACATTCCCCTGCAGCACGCCAGCCCCCGTATCCTCAAGCTGATGAAGCGCCCGGGCGCGGTGGAGCGCACCCTGGAGCGGATCCGCAGCTGGCGCGAAATCTGCCCCGAGATCACCATCCGCTCCACCTTTATCGTCGGCTTCCCCGGCGAAACAGAGGAAGACTTCCAGCTGCTGCTCGACTTTATCGCGCAGGCCGAGCTGGATCGGGTCGGTTGCTTCACCTACAGCCCGGTGGAAGGCGCCCGGGCCAACGAACTGGCGGACCCGGTGCCGGAAGAGGTCAAGCAGGAGCGCTTCGAACGCTTTATGGCGCTGCAGCAGGAGATCTCCACCCGCAAGCTGGCCCAGAAGGTGGGCAAGGTCATCGAGGTGCTGATCGACGAGGTGGACGAGGAAGGCGCCATCGGCCGTTCCAGCGCCGATGCTCCGGAGATCGACGGCCTGGTCTACCTCAACGGCGAAACCGGCCTCGAGCCCGGCCAGTTGGTGAAGGTGACCGTCACCCATTCCGACGAATACGATCTCTGGGGCGAGCTGCTCTAACGACCGGCCGTTCCCGGCAAAAAGCCCCGCACGCGGGGCTTTTTTACATCTCCAGAGGATGGAGCATCCATTTCATTTGTTATTAAGCAACACCATTATTGGCTTTTTTTCCGCCTTGCGAGTAATTTTTTTAGAGTTCAGTCATACTTTGGTATGGGGGTACTCTTAACGCAATCGATTGTCCTGTATAGTGTATCCACTTTTGTTACGCCGCCCAGGGTTGTTCCTGGCCCGTCCCATCGAGCCCGGTTGTCCAGATGAATACATTAGAAAAAATTACAAAAAATATAGATAGTTTCAGCAAGTCTGAAAGGAAAGTGGCGGAAGTGATCCTGGCTTCGCCGCAAACCGCCATCCATTCCAGCATCGCCGCCCTGGCCAAGCTGGCGGACGTGAGCGAGCCGACCGTCAACCGCTTCTGTCGCCGGCTCGACACCAAGGGCTTTCCGGACTTCAAGCTGCACCTGGCCCAGAGCCTGGCCAACGGCACCCCCTATGTAAACCGCCATGTGGAAGAAGACGACGGCCCCGAGTCCTATACCGCCAAGATTTTCGAGTCCAGCATGGCCTGCCTGGATTCGGCCCGGCACAGCCTGGACCCGCAGGCGGTCAACCGCTGCGTCGATATCCTGACCCAGGCCAAGAAGCTGTCGTTTTTCGGCCTGGGCGCCTCTTCCGCCGTGGCCCACGACGCCATGAACAAATTTTTCCGCTTCAACGTGCCGGTGCTGTGCTTCGATGACGTGGTGATGATGCGCATGAGCTGCATCGCCAGCTCCGAGGGCGACGTGGTGGTGCTGATTTCCCACACCGGCCGCACCAAGGCGCTGGTGGAAATCGCCCAGTTGGCCCGCCAGAACGACGCCATCGTCATCGGCCTCACCGCCAAGGACTCGCCCCTGGCCCGGGAGTGCACCATGGTGCTGTCGATGGACGTGCCGGAAGACACCGATGTCTACCTGCCGATGGCCTCCCGCCTGGCCCAGATGGTGCTGATCGATGTGCTCGCCACCGGTTTTATCCTGCGCCGCGGCGGCAAGTTTCGGGAAAACCTGAAGAAGGTTAAAGAAGGGATAAAAAATTCACGGTTTGATAACCCTCACCTTTGATTTTGATCAAATGGCCGGCAAATACCGGCCATTTTTGTGACCGCGTCTACACTTTGACCCGGGCTTCGGTTATTATCGGTAACAATTTACAAAACCAAGGATGCAGCGTCAGACCGTGAGCCAGCCATTCATCACCTACCGAGAGCCCATGGCGGCTCGATTGGCCATCCCAAGACTCCCGTCTGCAGACATCCGTTGTTCGTCCCCTATTCGCAGCCTGCCAGGCTTAACAAGCAATTTGAACATCCCCTCTTTCTTTCATCTACATCTCAATTGGAGTCTCTTATGTTAAGACGTACCAAGATTGTCACCACCCTGGGCCCGGCTACCGATCGCGACAATAACCTGGAAGGTATTATCGCCGCCGGCGCCAACGTGGTGCGCATGAACTTCTCCCACGGTACTCCCGAAGATCATATGGCCCGCGCCAACCAGGTGCGTGAGATTGCCAAGAAGCTGGGCAAGCACGTGGCCATCCTGGGCGACCTGCAGGGACCCAAAATCCGCGTCTCCACCTTCAAGGACGGCAAGATCCACCTGAACATCGGCGACAAGTTCGTGCTGGATGCGGACCTGCCGAAAGGCGCCGGCGATCAGCAGCAGGTCGGCATCGACTATAAAGAGCTGCCGCGCGACG
Organism: Zobellella iuensis; assembly: GCF_016746085.1. Classification (GTDB taxonomy): domain Bacteria; phylum Pseudomonadota; class Gammaproteobacteria; order Enterobacterales; family Aeromonadaceae; genus Oceanimonas; species Oceanimonas iuensis. The sequence goes on along the minus strand of NZ_JAERTZ010000018.1, from coordinate 5,390 downwards.
TGAAGAACGGCGATATCCTGCTGCTCGACGACGGTCGGGTCCAACTGCGGGTCGAGGGCGTGGAAGGCAACAAGGTACTGACCGAAGTCACCGTGGCCGGCCCCCTGTCCAACAACAAGGGCATCAACAAGAAAGGCGGTGGCCTGTCCGCCCCGGCGCTGACCGAGAAAGACAAGGAAGACATCAAGACCGCCGCCAAAATCGGCGTCGACTACCTGGCCGTGTCTTTCCCCCGCACCGGCGAAGACATGCGCATCGCCCGTGAACTGGCCCGTGCCGCCGGCAGCAATGCCAAGCTGGTGGCCAAGGTGGAACGTGCCGAAGCGGTGGCGACCGACGCCGCCATGGAAGACGTGATCCTGGCTTCCGACGTGGTCATGGTCGCCCGGGGCGACCTGGGCGTGGAAATCGGCGATCCCGAGCTGGTGGGTGTACAGAAGAAGCTGATCCGCACCTCCCGCCGCCTGAACCGGGTAGTGATCACCGCCACCCAGATGATGGAGTCGATGATCACCGCCCCCCTGCCCACCCGCGCCGAGGTGATGGACGTGGCCAACGCCGTGCTGGACGGCACCGATGCGGTCATGCTGTCCGCCGAAACCGCCGCCGGCCAGTTCCCGATCGAAACCGTGAAGGCCATGGCCGAGGTTTGCCTGGGCGCCGAGAAGCATCCCAGCGTCAACGTCTCCAACCACCGCATGAACTTTACCTTCACCTCGGTGGAGGAAACCGTGGCCATGTCCACCATGTATGCGGCCAACCACCTGCAGGGCGTCAAGGCCATCGTGGCCCTGACCCAGTCCGGCACCACCCCGCTGCTGATGTCCCGCATCAGCTCCGGCCTGCCGATCTTCTCCCTGTCCCGTGAAGCCAAGACCCTGGCCTGGACCAACCTGTATCGCGGCGTGACCCCGGTTCACTTCAAGCCCGACGACAGCCTGAGCCATGCCGAGATCTGCCGCGAAGCCCTGGCCACCCTGAAACAGGCCGGTTACGTCAGCTCCGGCGATCTGGTCCTGCTCACCCACGGCGACATGATGGAAGTGGTCGGCAGCACCAATACCTGCAAGATCCTGACCGTGGAATAAGCGGGACGAGCTAGAAGAAGTATAAAAAGGCCGGGCATTTGCCCGGCCTTTTCTGTTAATGGCGGTCGTCGGCTCAGGCCGCGTCAGACTTTTTTGGCATCTCCCGGCTCAACACCCCGGGAGCGAAGCTGTCCACCGCGATGGCGCGGCGGCGCAGCTCCTCCGCCTTGAGCAGGCGCTGGGCTTCGGTATCGCTGATAATCTCCTGAGCCCTGGCCTGGGCCAGCATCTGCTCGAAGGGCAGTTTGCGCGCAAGCCGGCCGGCCTGCTGTGCCTCCAGCAGCTTCTTCTCGATGCCCTGTACCGATACCATGGCCAGGAAGGCCGCCTCCACCTCGCCCAGGCCGGGCTCGCTGTCCTTGGGCACATAGCATAGCTGGGTCAGGCGATCACGCACCCCGCCCGGCGTCATCAACAGCTTGCAGATGGCCTGGGCGTGCTTGTCCAGGGGCTTGCCGTAGCGGTTGCCCAGCGGGAAGATCAGGGTCTTCAGGGCCACCGCCACGGGCCGGCTGGGGAAGTTCTGGAAGAAGCCGTCCAGGGCTTCGCCGATCAGATACAGGTTGCGGCCGAGCGCATAGTGCACGAAGGGCAGCTCATCGGCGCAGCGACCGTTGTCCTCATAGAACTTGAGGGTGGCGGAAGCCAGGTAGAGGTGGCTCAGCACATCGCCCAGGCGGGCGGAGATCATTTCCTTGCGCTTGAGATCCCCGCCCATGATCAGCATCGACATGTCGGCGCACAGGGCCAGGGCCTTGCTCATACGGGCCAGTTGCTTGTAGTAGCCGGCGGTTTCGCCGGATACCGGCGCACCGTTGAAGCGGCCGCCGGTCAGCCCCTGCCAGAAGGCGCCGAACACGTTGCCGGCGGCGAAACCGATGTGCTTGAACAACAGTTGGTCGAACTGGTCCAGGCCGGCCTTTGCGTCCGGATTGGCCGCCGCTTCCAGCTCCTTCAGCACGAAGGGATGGCAACGGGTGGCGCCCTGGCCGAAGATCATCAGGTTGCGGGTGAGAATGTTGGCCCCTTCCACGGTGATGGCCACCGGAATACCCATGTAGTTGTGGGCCAGGTAGTTTTTGGGCCCCATCTGGATAGCCTTGCCCGCATGCACGTCCATGGCGTCGTCCATCACGGTACGGGCCATTTCGGTCATATGGTACTTGGAGATGGCGGTGACGATGGCCGGGCTTTCATTCAGATCCAGCGCCCGGGTGGTCAGGCGGCGCGTCGCCTCCAGTTGATAGGTCATGCCGCCGATACGGGCCAGGGCTTCCTGCACGCCTTCGAACTTACCGATGGACAGGCCGAACTGCTTGCGTACATAGGCATAGGCGCTGGTGGTACGGGCCGCCAGGTGACCGCTGGCGGTGCCCAGGGCCGGTAACGAAATCCCCCGGCCGGCGGACAGGCATTCCACCAGCATGCGCCAGCCGCGGCCGGCATAATCGGGTCCGCCGATGATCCAGTCGAGGGGGATGAACACATCCTTGCCCCGGGTGGTGCCATTGAGGAAGGCCAGCCCCATGGGGAAGTGACGATCACCAATTTCCACCCCTTTGTGGCTGGTGGGGATCAGGGCACAGGTAATGCCAATGTCCCTGTTGTCGCCCATCAGGCCGTCGGGATCATAAAGTTTGAACGCCAGCCCCAGCACGGTGGCGCGCGGCGCCAGGGTGATGTAGCGCTTGTCCCAGTTGAGGCGGATACCCAGCATTTCTTCGCCGTTGTACTCGCCCTTGCACAGCACGCCGCTGTCGGGAATGGCGCCGGCATCGGAGCCGGCTTCCGGCCCGGTCAGGGCAAAACAGGGCACCTCGGTTCCCTTGGCCAGCCCCGGCAGCCAGCGATCCTTCTGCGCCTGGGTGCCATAGTGCATCAGCAGCTCACCGGGCCCCAGGGAGTTCGGTACCATGACCGTCACGGCGGCACTGATACTGCGGCTGGCGAGCTTGGCCACTATGGTGGAGTTGGCATAGGCGGAAAAGTCCCGGCCACCGTAGGACTTGGGGATGATCAGCGAGAAGAAGCCTTCTTTCTTGATATAGTCCCATACCGGCTCGGGCAGTTCGCGCTCATCGTTGACTATATGATGATCGTCCAGCATGGCGAGCAGGGTTTCCACCTGATTATCGAGGAAATGCTGCTCTTCATCGGTGAGGGAGGAAGGACCATAGGCCGCCAGCTTGGACCAGTCCGGCTTGCCGCAGAACAGCTCGCCGTCCCACCACACCGAGCCGGCTTCCATCGCTTCGCGCTCGGTGGCCGACAACGGCGGCAGTATTTTCTTGAAGGTGGCGAAAGCCGGCCCACTGATCCATTTCTTGCGTAAACTCATGATCCCTCTCCTTAGTAACCGGGATGGTAAATCAACAGGGCTTGGCGCCGACGCCACTGGCCAGGTAAGGGATCACCTTACGTACCAGCCCTTCCACATCTATTTCTTCGTTGAAATCGGTACGGGCGATGTCCCGCAGTGCCTCGCTGGAGGCCATGGTGAACACCACAGTGCCCAGGGTGAAGTGCAGCCGCCAGAACACATCGGCGGAGGACAGCTCGGGCGCGGCCTTGCGGATGGCCTGGGTAAAATGTTCCAGCACCTCGCCGTAGTGATTGACGATAAACCAACGCAGGAAGCCCTGGTTATCGATATAACCCCGCCCCAGCAGCTGCAGGAAAATTTCGGGCCCGCGGCGCTTGATCCTGGTCAGCGTCATCAGCGGTGCCACGAAGCAGTCGAACACCTGGTGCAGGGTGATCTCGGGCTCCGCCAGCAGGCGGGTCAAGGCCTCATCGGTACTGGGCATAAAGATGGCCAGGTAGCGGTCCATCACCGCCTTGATCAGATCCTTCTTGGAGCCGAAGTGGTAATTGACCGAAGCCAGGTTGACATCGGCCGCACTGGTGATGAGCCTGAGCGAGGTCTCGCTGAATCCCTGCTCGGCAAACAACACCTCGGCGGCATCGAGGATCTTCTGCTTGGTATCTTTTTTGCTCACTGGCCACCTCAAATAAAACAAGTGTTTAAAATTTACGTTTCAAAGCCGGTTACTGTCAAGTTAAAAACGCGTCAAAAAAATTTTACGTCATTTGGCATATTTTACGGGAACCTTCTTCTTTATCCCCGCTCCAATGTAATGCCACTGCAATTAAGCACTAAGTCTTTGCCCAGCCCTGCTGGGCATTTTTTTGGGTAAAATCCGGTGATGAGTCCGGTATTGTCAGACGAGGAGCCTATCATGACCCTGGCCGAAGCCCCGGCAGAAGTTCAACTGGCGGTGGATCTGATCGAATTGCTGGAACTGAATGAAGTGAACCCCGCGCTGGCGTTGGCCGCCCTGGCCATCGTCACCCGGGATTTCGAACGTAAACTGGAAGCTGGAAGCTAGAAGCCTGACTCTTAGTCACAAGTCGAGTCCTTTGAGCAACTCATAGGACTCGACGTAATGCATCAGTGTGAGCCAACCGTCCCACAGCGCCTGAGTACCTACTCGGCCCGTTCTCGCCGTGTCGTGCCAACGACCCAGTCGAGCCAAGGCGTAATAGGCCCAGTACAGCGACGGAGCTTGTGCCGGGAAGGGCTTCTGTTTCTCTGTCTTGCGCCACAGTAACTTCCACGATAGGGGCGTCAGCACACATTCACAGCTGATGTCCTTCGCCTCCTCCCTGTTCTGGGCGAGTTCCTTCAGTTGCAGCAGACGCACCGCCACAAAGGCCTTGATGATGGCCACCCGGCGCAGATTTTCCCTACGCTGCATCCGCAAGGACTCGACGTCCGCCCCCTCCGTCTTCCAGATACGATGAAACTCCTCTATCCGCCAACGAAGCTCGTAATATCTGACGATACGCCGCGCCGCCTCGGCATCCGGCAACGGCTCTGACGTATACAGTATCCACCGAAGGGCGTCTTTTTCCGCCCTGCCCACCTCCTGGCAGTAGACCACGTTCAGCGTCAGCGTTTTCTCGGCCTGAGCCCGCTGCGGCTTGTTCACCGTCACCTGGGTATAGCTGAGCGCAACATCGGCCGTGCGAGCCGGGCGGCCCCCTTTTTGCCGGATCTCCACCTGGTAATGGCTGGCGGGCTCGAGGCTATCCAACAACTCCCACAACTTCGTCGACGTCTCATCCGTCACCTTCCGGTTATCAGAGGCGCGGACCACAAAGCGATGCCGATGCTGTAGCTGATAGGCCAGGTATTCATAGATATCAGCTTCCCGATCACACACGTCGATGATGTTGCTCATGTCACCGAGGCGGCTGGCCAGCGTTGCCACCCCCTGTTGCCATTTATAGCTTTCCTTG
>NZ_JAERTZ010000017.1 GCF_016746085.1 Zobellella iuensis | reverse complement strand
CTCGACCAGTGAGCTATTACGCTTTCTTTAAATGATGGCTGCTTCTAAGCCAACATCCTGGCTGTCTGAGCCTTCCCACCTCGTTTCCCACTTAACCAGAACTTGGGGACCTTAGCCGGCGGTCTGGGTTGTTTCCCTCTTCACGACGGACGTTAGCACCCGCCGTGTGTCTCCCGGATAGTACTTACTGGTATTCGGAGTTTGCATGGGGTTGGTAAGTCGGGATGACCCCCTAGCCCAAACAGTGCTCTACCCCCAGTAGTATTCGTCCGAGGCGCTACCTAAATAGCTTTCGGGGAGAACCAGCTATCTCCCGGTTTGATTGGCCTTTCACCCCCAGCCACAGGTCATCCCCTAACTTTGCAACGTTAGTGGGTTCGGTCCTCCAGTTGATGTTACTCAACCTTCAACCTGCCCATGGCTAGATCACCGGGTTTCGGGTCTACTCCTAGCAACTTAGCGCCCAGTTAAGACTCGGTTTCCCTACGGCTCCCCTATACGGTTAACCTTGCTACTAAAAGTAAGTCGCTGACCCATTATACAAAAGGTACGCAGTCACCGAACAAGTCGGCTTCCACTGCTTGTACGTGCACGGTTTCAGGTTCTATTTCACTCCCCTCACAGGGGTTCTTTTCGCCTTTCCCTCACGGTACTGGTTCACTATCGGTCAGTCAGGAGTATTTAGCCTTGGAGGATGGTCCCCCCATGTTC
>NZ_JAERTZ010000016.1 GCF_016746085.1 Zobellella iuensis | reverse complement strand
ATAGCTGAAAGTATTCAAGATGCTTTAATCTCAATGAACCCAAAGTTACTTCATCAAACAATGTTTGGTTCACTTCACGAAGAAAAAATACCAGAAGAAAGGATGGATGATGCACAAAGAGTATTGGCTCGAATGAATCTTAATATGAGCAAAATGCATCCCGTCACTATTTCATATTTTTCAGATAGTCTAGTTCTTTCCGCTGAAGCTGATGATGTGATTGCATCACAAACTATTCTAGAGTTATTAGCAAAGTTAAGCATTAAGTTATGGGATGAACACTCGTTACTAATTCGCGGGGGAGTAACTTTAGGTAAATTAGTACATATCGAAAACGGTCCTTTATTTGGTCCAGCTATGAATAGGGCGTATTACCTAGAATCTTCGGAAGCCGAAACGCCAAGGATAATTTTTGATAAACATTGTATAGAGGCATTTCGTACAATTCATACTTTTGAAGTCTTGGAACCTTTGATTGAAGAAGATGAAAAATATCGCTATATCTCGTTGTCAGCATGCTTTAGATATATAACAACGTCTAGTTCATTGGCCTATTCAGATTCAGAGCAACTGAGAAATATTCAGAGAGCTGAGGCGGAAGTTTTATCGAAAATCCAAGAGATTATTGCTTCATCTCCTCCACAAAGAGTTAAAGAAAAGTATGAGTGGTTAAATACTGAAACACAGAAAATACTATCAAATTAGAT
>NZ_JAERTZ010000015.1 GCF_016746085.1 Zobellella iuensis | reverse complement strand
CTCGCCGGCAAAAGTAGCAAGCTACTTTCCCGCTGCCGCTCGACTTGCATGTGTTAGGCCTGCCGCCAGCGTTCAATCTGAGCCATGATCAAACTCTTCAATTTAAGACTTTGATACTCAATGAATTGCTGAAGTGTTTGTGCACTTCGACAGCCATTGAAAAACAATATTTTTTTGTTTCCCAACTACTGCGAGTGCCCACACAGTTTGCTTGATAGATTGTTAAAGAGCGTTGACCTTTATCGGGTCAGGGCTGCGTATTCTACGCCGTCCTTTTAATTCGTCAAGCGTTAAAACCGAAGTTTCTTTTGCCGCTTGCGACCCGGCGGGTTGCGCCGTGTCAGTGGATGCGCATTATAGGCAGCCGCGTTTTTTGCGCAAGGGCTTTTTTGTGAAAAACATCACTTTCGGGGCCGTTTGCCTATACCCCAAGCAAAAGCACAGGTTAGACACAGGGTTATGCACAATCAACCCTCGTTTTTACCGGTAAAGGCTTTAAAATAGCACCACAACCCGCTATTGAACCGGGAGCAGACAGGATGAATTCAGTGAACAGCTATAACGGAATCACGCCCAAACTGGGTAAAGGGGTTTTTGTCGAGAAATCCGCCGTATTGTACGGCGCCATCGAGCTCGGTGACGACGCCAGCATCTGGCCGCTGGTGGCGGCCCGGGGAGATGTAAATTACATCCGCATCGGTGCCCGCACCAATATCCAGGACGGCACCGTGCTGCACGTGACCCGCAAAAGCACAGCCCGGCCCGACGGCCTGCCGCTGATCATCGGCGAGGATGTCACCATAGGGCACAAGGCCATGCTCCATGCCTGCACCATCGGCAACCGGGTATTGGTGGGGATGGGCTGTATTATCCTCGATGGGGCCCTGGTGGGTGACGATGTCATTATCGGCGCCGGTAGCCTGGTGCCCCCGGGCAGGCGGCTGGAGTCTGGCTTTCTTTATGTGGGCTCACCGGTCAAACAGGTACGCCCACTGACGGAGGCGGAGAAAGCCTTCTTGCCCGAGTCGGCCGACAACTATGTCCGATTGAAGAACGAATACTTGCAACAAGCCTAAAAACACCGGGGCCGAGCCATGGCTCGGCTCCGGTTAAAGGTAGAGGCTGCCGTCGGGAGCAAAGACTTCTTCTTCTACCTGTAGCGATACCAGCTCTTCGATATCGAACCGCACCGACTCAAAGGCCAGTATGATGTTGGCCTCGTCGCTCAGGCTTTGCCCACTCATGTGTTCGAGCCGATGCAGGGCGATAAAACAGGGAATCTGCCGCCCCTGCCAATGGGCCGTAAAGGCGATACGTTGCAGCTCCGGCTGCCAGTAAAGATCGTCTCCCACGATAATGTCCTGATTCATGTTGCCGACTCCAACTTGACCCTCAATGCCGTCAGTACAGGCATAATGTCCGGCCTGACCCCACGCCAGAGGTAAAAGCTCTCGGCCGCCTGCCCGACCAGCATCCCCAGGCCATCGTAACGTTGTTCCAGCCCCTGCTCCCTTGCCCAGCAGAGAAAGGCGGTTTCTTCCCGACCATACATCATATCGTAGACCCGGCTATGGGAATGGCAAACGTCGCCATCCAGGGCCAGTTGCTCACCCTGCAGGCTGGCGGAAGTGCTGTTGATGATGACATCAAAACCGGCACCCGGTGCTTCAAGAGGAGCACTGACGATATTGCCTAGCGGGGAAAAGCGGGCCGCCAGTTCATCGGCCCGCGCCCGGGTCCGGTTTGCCACCACCAGCTCCGTCGGCTTCTCGGCCAACAAGGGGGCCAGGGCTCCCCGGGCGGCTCCTCCTGCGCCCAGCAGCAGCACCCTTGCCCCGGTTAAGGGAACCTCCAGCCGCTTGAGATCCAATACCAGTCCGGCACCATCCGTGTTATCCCCCAGCCAGCGGCCATCGGGCAGCAGTTGCAGGGTATTCACCGCCCCCGCCAGCTCGGCCCGTTCGCTCAGGCGCTTTGCCAGCGCCAGGGCTTGCGTCTTGAACGGCACGGTAATATTGCAGCCTTTTCCCCCCTCCAGCCTGAACCCTTCCAGGGAACCGGCAAAATCATCGAGGGGGGCCAACAGGCGCTCGTAGCTCAGCACCTGGCCGGTCTGCCGGGCAAAACAACTATGGATAAAAGGCGACTGACTATGGTTGATGGGATTTCCGATAACTGCATATCTGTCCATGAACTGTCTTTCTCATACGTTGGCGAAGACCGCCGGAGCGGAATAATAAGGTCTAAACACTTGATCCTGGTACTGCTACATCGACCCGCGATCACATACAGACACACCGCCCCTCGGGCTCCAGTCGCGGCGCTAAGGCGGTACAAGCGCGTCTCGTCCCCTGGCGCCGAGGGTTGCTTAACGACACCGGGGCACGGCCTGTAGCGCTCTAGTATTCGGAACAACTATTCAGGCGACACCCCTTACGCGGTCAGGAATTATTATATTGTCACTATGGATGCTTTTTTTGTTGCATTCACCGCTAAAATGAATAGATTTTGCGCTAACGAACAAAATATTTATGGTCCACCTTGGATACTGAACTCTTAAAGACCTTTCTGGAAGTCTCCCGTACCCGCCATTTCGGCAAGGCGGCGGAGCACCTTTACCTGACGCCGTCGGCCGTCAGCTTCAGGATCCGCCAGCTCGAAAGCCAGCTGGGCGTGACCCTGTTTACCCGTTTGCGCAACAATATCCAGCTGACCTCATCCGGGGAGGCCTTGATCCCTCATGCCGAGTCCATGCTGCTGGCCTGGGCCCGGGCCCAGCACGAAGTGGCCCTGAGCGAACGCCAAACCCAGCAACTGGCCGTGGCGGGTACCGCCAACCTGTGGGATGCCTACCTGCAGGAAGGACTGCATCGGCTGTATTGCGAACTGCCCGCACTATCACTGCGTGCCGACATTCGCACCCCGGAACAAATGACCCGGGCCCTGCTGGGCAGGACCCTGGACCTGGCTTTTCTGACCGATCCGGCCCGTATCGAAGGTGTGCGCCATATCGCCCTGCATACCATGGAATTACAGCTGGTATCCACTTATTCAGGGCTGACCGCCATTGACGCCATGGCTCAGGATTATATCCGCATCGACTGGGGCACCGCCTTCAATACCCAGCATGCCAAGCTGTTCAATACCGCCACACCACCGCTGTTGCATACCGGCTCGGTACGCATCGCCCTGGAATACCTGCTGCATCATGGCGGCAGCGCTTTTTTACCCGGCGCCATGGCCCGCGGCTACCTGGAACAGCAACAGCTCTTTGTGGTCGCCGATGCCCCCTCTATCAACCGGGAGGTCTATGCCGCCTACCTGCCCGGCAGCGAGCGGCAGGGGCTGATCGACAGGGTCATCGAACTGTTCGGCCCCAAGGCGGAGCCGGTCAGTTAAAACCAGTCCCTGGGCACCAGGTACTCCTGCAACCGGGCTTCGGCCGAGCCCGGCGCCGGCTGCCAGTTATATTCCCAACGCGCCAGCGGCGGCATCGACATCAGGATGGACTCGGTGCGGCCGCCGGTCTGCAGGCCAAACAGGGTTCCCCTGTCATACACCAGATTGAACTCCACATAGCGCCCACGCCGATACAGCTGGAACTGCCGCTCTGCCTCGCCGTAGGGGGTATCTTGGCGCCGCTCGATAATCGGCAGATAGGCCTCGAGGTAACCCCGGCCCACCGCCTGCATAAAGGCGAAGCACCGCTCGAAAGGCCAATGGTTCAGATCGTCGAAGAACAGGCCACCGACACCACGGGTTTCATTGCGGTGCTTGAGATAAAAATAGCGATCGCACCAGGCCTTGTACTCCGGATACACCTGCTCTCCGAAAGGAGCACAGAGTTCATGGGCCACCCGATGCCAGTGCCGGCAATCTTCCTCCATCGGATAAAAGGTGGTCAGGTCAAAGCCACCGCCGAACCACCAGACCGGCTCGGCACCTTCTTTTTCTGCAATAAAGAAGCGCACATTGGCATGGCTGGTCGGCACATGGGGATTGTGGGGATGGATCACCAGGGAAACCCCCATGGCCTCGAAGGAGCGGCCGGCCAGTTCGGGCCTGTGGGCGGTGGCCGAGGCCGGCATGGCGGCACCATGCACATGCGAAAAGTTCACGCCGCCCTGTTCGATCACGCCGCCGTTACGCAATACCCGACTGCGACCACCGCCGCCCTCTTCCCGGGTCCAGCTGTCCTCCACAAAACGGCCACTGCCGTCCGCCTGCTCCAGGGCTGCGCAAATTTCGTCCTGCAACTGCAGCAAAAATGCTTTAACGGCCGAGGTATCCGGTTTACCGCTCATTTCTGTTCCTTTATATAGGTGATGTTCAAGCCGGGCGTACCGTGGCCCCGGTGATGCCATCCCGGATCAGGGATGGGTTGGCCAGTCCGTCCGTGCTGCCAGGCAAAATATAGTCGAGCCGGGATCCTATCTGCTCTGCCAGCAGCCGAGCGTCTCTCGCCGGCTCCTCGCCGGTTTTATTGGCACTGGTGGACACCAGGGGTTTGCCGAATGCCAGGCATAAATCATGAGCCTGCCGATGGGCGGTGACCCGTACCGCCAGTGAACTGAAGCGTCCTCTCAGCCATACCGGCACTTCCGGCTTGGCCGGGATAATCCAGGTGTAGGGCCCGGGCCAGCTGTCCAGAATCAGGTTGAGCCGTCCCGCCGGCAGGGCCTCCAGATCGAGGTATGGCAGCAACTGGCTGAAATCGGCGGCAATCAATATCAGCCCCTTGTCAACCGGCCTTTGCTTCAGTTCGAGCAGACGCCGCACGGCGTCACCATCGTCAGGATCACACCCCAGGCCGAATACAGCCTCGGTGGCGTAACCGATAATGCCGCCCCGATTGAGGTAGTCGACCGCGGTAAGAAGATCTTGCTGGTTCATTAAGGTCAATGATTCCTGTATGGAGATAGGGTCAACGTTGATAGTCGCAACCTTTATTCGGGCAATACAGCTGCCCCTTGCGCTCGGCCAGGATGCCGAAGCCGCATTCGGGGCAGACCTCGGCCCGGGGTTTGTCGTTGATGACATAGCGGCAAACCGGGTAACGCTCACAACCATAAAAGCGTTTGCCGTAACGGGAAGTTCTCGCGACCAACTTGCCCTTGCCACAGGACGGGCAGGCGGGATCCGTGCCACCCTGTTCGTTGATGTCGGCCACATGATGGCAGGCAGGATAATTGGAGCAACCGATAAAGAGGCCGTAACGCCCCTTCTTGATGGCGAGCACATGGCCGCAGGACGGGCATACACTGCCTTCCAGCACTTTCTCCACGTCCTCGTCGTGCTCTATCACCTTGAAAGGGCGTAAATAGTCACAGCGAGGATAAGACGCGCAGCCAATGAAGGCACCATGCTTGCCATGGCGCAACTCCAGTTTATCACCGCACCGGGGACAAGGCTCATCCGCCCACTGTGGGCCATGATCCTGGGTATTGAACAGACTGGGATCGATTTTCGACATGCCGCGCCTCCGAATTCATTGCACGAATTCTAACAGCGCGGCCGCCCTCAGTGAACCGCCCCTTCCGGCTGTTCGAAAATCAGCTCCTCCAGCTGGTGGTAGGCGGACTCGCTGCCGGGCACATTGAACAGTACCATCAGCACCACCCACTTGAGATCGTCCAGTTCGATCACCGGCGAGTCCAGTTCCATCAGCCGATCGATGACGATCTCGCGGGTTTCAGCATTAAGTACCTTGATTTGCTCCAGGAACAGCAGAAAACCACGACCTTCGGCGTCGATTTTATAGAGTTCTTTTTGAGTGTAGATACGGAACGAGTCCGGAGCAGAACGGGCCCAGGCAGGCGTTTCTTCCGCCTCCTGCAACTCGGCGAGGCGCTCCAGCCAGGCCAGAGCCTTGAGGATCTCTTCCTTATGAAAACCCGCTTGGGTCAATTCATCGGCGAGTTCATCCTGTTCTACCATGGCGTCTACATCCGCATGGATGTAGGTTTCGAACAAGTACATCAGTACATCGAACATGATCAGCCCCTCCTCGCTCTGACATAACCCCCGGGTACGGATTCCACCCAGCCAGCCAATTCCAGCTCGACCAACCGGGTAAGTACCTCCTGCACCGGCTGCTGACAACGGGACGCGATCAAGTCCACTGCCGTTGTCTCTAAACCTACGTTATCCAACAAGTCCGGATAAGGCAATAATTCCTCCGTTGCAGGAGGATGAATTTTTATCGCAGCGTCCGAAAACGCCACCAGCTCTTCGAGAACGTCACTGGCTTCACAGACCAGCTTGGCACCCTGCTGGATCAAGCGGTTGCACCCGCCGGCCTGGGGGTTTTGCCAGGCTCCGGGAATGGCAAACACCTCTCGCCCCTGCTCCAGCGCAAAACGGGCAGTGATCAGGGAACCGCTGCGCTCCGCGGCCTCCACCACCAGCACCCCCAGGCTCAGCCCGCTGATGATACGGTTACGGCGGGGAAAATGATGAGCCAGAGGGCTTTCCCAGGGATAACACTCCGATATCAGGGCACCACCCCCGCCGATAATGTCCATCGCCAGCCGTTGGTGTCGCTTGGGATAGCAGTGCTCCAGCCCCGAGCCCAGCACCGCCAGGGTGATGCCCCCCCGGGCCAGCGCCGCCTGGTGGCTGAGCCCGTCGATACCGATGGCCAGCCCCGACGTAATGGCCGCGCCGGCATCCACCAGCTGCGGCACCAGCGCCTTGGCATTCTCCCGCCCCACATAGGACGGGTGCCGGGTACCCACAATCGCGATCTGGGCGAGAGACAAGGCCGGCAAAGCTCCTTCCACAAACAGCATCAGGGGGGCGCCGGGCCAGGATTTGAGCAAGGCGGGATAGTCCCTGTGATCCCACGACAGGATATGGCGGGACGGGTTCGACTGCTGCCATGCCAGCAGCCGCTCCAATATCTGCCACTGGGGCGTCCGCAGTTGCGCCAGTTGCTCGTCGGACAGAGCGCAAGCCTTCAGTGCGGGAGAGTCAAACCAGCTCGCACCCAGCTTAGCGCGCAATTTGCATGCGCGAATCGGGCCTATGCCCGCCGTATGCTGCAGGGCCAGCCAGGGTAACAGCGGGTGCTGCTCAAGGCCGGTACCCGGCATCTCTCACATCGCCCAGTCGGTAATGGGTACGCACCAAATCTTCACTGTCCAGTATCAGGGCCGTGCTGATGCGCTCCTGTACGCTGAATACCACCAGCCGTGCTATGGCCCTGGACGGCAAAGCCTGAGCCGGGCCGCTATTGCGCAGGTAGCGACTCGCCGAATCGGCATAGATGAGTTCATTGCGCGCAGCGGTACCATAGCCGTACACCCCGGGCCCGGGTTTCAGCACCGCATAGAGATCGCCGGCCCTGACGCCCTGCTCATGGCCTTTATTGATGAACACCACGCCATGGCGCCCGGCCATGCTGCCGTCCCGCCCCATCGCCACCACATAGGCATCGTCAAATGCCGGCCCCGGCCGAGGATAATAGAAGGCGGCCAGGGCACCGTCGGACGCCAGGGGCAACACCTTGTCGCCCTGTCGCACCTCCTGTTTCAGGCTGCTCAGGGCCACGCGGCTTAGCTGCTGGTCCATCTGCTGCCGGGCCAGCACGGTACCGACCAGAATCGCTTTCTGCCCCAGGACGGTATCGGTTGTCCTGTCGGTCAGTTTTTCCTGCAGACGGTATACCGCGTAAGACTCTCCCGGGTGCAACCGACCGCGGACATAGACGTCATCTCCCTTCATCATCGCCACCCGGCCCTGCTGGTCACCGAGGATGTAAGGAGCCTGTCGCAATACCGAGGGCGCCAGCATGCGGTGGCTGTCGGTAAAATTCAGGATCGATGCGAGGGGAATGGTGGCAACCGCCGGTTCGGCCCGTACCCGGGGCGACAGTCGTGCCACGCCCGTTCCGCCCTGCTCGACCCGCACCAGGCGGGGCTGGCCATCGACCCGGATCAGGGTAAGAACGTCTCCGGGATAAATCAGGTGAGGATTGGCCAGCCGAGGATTGGCCTGCCACAGCTTGGGCCACAGCCAGGGGGAGGTCAGAAACCGGGCCGAGATATCCCACAGGGTGTCACCCTGACGCACGGTGTAACTGTCGGGGTAATGGGCGGTCAGTTCCGGGCTCTGAGCCTGCAGGCCAAAACAACACCCCGCCAGCAAACCGAGCAGACGCATGCCTTGCTGTTTCATCACATCCTTGTCCTTCGGCCAACTCTTGCTGTTTTTTGTGTGGTTACACGGCTAAAATACTGTCAGTACCGATATTGGAATAAGCATAGTAACCATGGCAAAAGTGTTAGAAGTATTACGTTTTCCCGATGAGCGGCTGCGCACCGTGGCCAAGCCCGTCACCGAAATCACCCCGGCGTTACAGCACATTGTAGATGATATGTTCGAAACCATGTATGCCGAGGAAGGCATCGGCCTGGCGGCGACCCAGGTTGATATTCACCAACGGCTGATCGTGATCGACGTGTCCGAAAACCGGGATCAGCCGCTGGTGCTGATCAACCCTGAAATTCTGGAACAATCGGGCAGCACCGGCATTGAAGAGGGTTGCCTGTCCGTGCCCGGCGCCCGCGCCCTGGTGCCCCGAGCCGAACGGGTCAAGGTGAAAGCCCAGGACCGCCAGGGACAGGAATTCGAACTGGAAGCCGATGACCTGCTGGCCATCTGTATCCAGCACGAGATGGATCACCTTATCGGCAAGCTGTTCGTCGACTACCTGTCGCCGCTCAAGCGCCAGCGCATCCGCCAGAAGCTGGAAAAACTCGCCAAGCAAGATCAACGCTAATCCGATAAAGGACGCCCCTTGAGCAAGCTCAATATCATCTTCGCCGGCACCCCGGACTTTGCCGCCCGCCACCTGCAGGCCCTGCTCGGCTCGGAGCACAATGTCGTCGCCGTCTACACCCAGCCTGACCGGCCCGCCGGCCGGGGCAAGAAGCTGACCCCCAGCCCGGTCAAGGTGCTCGCCGAACAAGCAAATATCCCCGTTCACCAGCCCGAGAGCCTGCGCAACGAGCAAGCCCAGGCCGAACTGGCCGCCCTTAACGCCGATATCATGGTGGTGGTGGCCTACGGCCTGATCCTGCCCCAGGCGGTGCTCGACACTCCGCGCCTGGGCTGCATCAATGTGCACGGCTCCCTGCTGCCACGCTGGCGCGGCGCCGCGCCCATCCAGCGGGCCATCTGGGCCGGCGATGCAACAACCGGCGTCACCATCATGCAGATGGACAAGGGGCTGGACACCGGCGCCATGCTGCACAAGGCCAGCCTGCCGATCACCCCGGCAGACACTTCCGCCAGCCTCTATGAAAAGCTGGCGGAGATCGGCCCCGAGGCGCTATTGCATACCCTGGCCCAACTGGCCGCAGGCTCGGCGGTGGCCGCCCCCCAGGATGACGCCCAGGCCAATTACGCGGAAAAGCTCAGCAAGGAAGAGGCACTGATCGACTGGCACCAGCCCGCCGTTCATATCGAGCGCTGTGTACGCGCCTTCAATCCCTGGCCGGTCAGCTACTTCATGATCGGTGAGCACAACCTCAAACTGTGGCAGGCCCAGGCCCTGGATGAAGGCACAGAACTGGCGCCCGGCACCATACTCAGGGCCGGCAAGCAGGGCATCGACGTCGCCACCGGTGCCGGTGTACTGCGCCTGCTCAGCCTGCAGCCACCGGGCAAGAAGGCCATGAGCTGCCAGGATCTGCTCAACGCCCGCAAGGACTGGTTCGAACCCGGCACCTGCCTGGTTTGAACACTCTCAACTCAGTGGACATCCTATGAAAACCCGTGCCGCCGCGGCCAATATCCTGCACCAGGTGATCCATCAGGGCCAGTCACTCTCGGCCCTGCTACCGCGCTATCAGCAAGAGCTCGCCGCCAAGGACAGGGCGCTGTTGCAGGAACTGTGCTTCGGCTCCCTGCGCTGGTACAGCCGGCTCGACGCCATCGCCAGGCAATTGCTGGAAAAACCGCTCAAGGGCAAATACCAGCCGGTGCATGCCCTGCTGCTGGTGGGTATCTACCAACTGCTTTATACCCGCATCCCGGCCCATGCCGCCCTGGCCGAAACCGTCAATGCCTGCAAGCTGCTCAAGGCCGAGCCCTTCAAGGGCATGGTCAACGGCGTGCTGCGCAACGTGCAGCGCCGGCAGGACGAACTGACCACCAAGATCGACGCCTTGCCCCAGCTGCGCCTGGCCCACCCCAACTGGCTGGTGAAACGGTTGCAGCAGGCCTACCCGGAACAGTGGCCGACCATTCTCGAGGCCAACAACCAGCATCCCCCCATGTGGATCCGGGTGAACCGTCGCCACCACAGCCGCGAGCATTACCTGGCCCTGCTGCTGCAGGCGGGCCTGGACGCGGCTCCCGACCCGCTGGCCGACAGTGCCCTGCGCCTGGCCCGCCCGCTGGACGTTGCCCTGCTGCCCGGATTCGAGCAGGGCCACAGCTCGGTGCAGGATGCCGCCGCCCAGATGGCGGCGCAGCTGCTCGAAGCGGCGCCCGGCGAACTGGTGCTCGATGCCTGTGCCGCCCCCGGCGGCAAGACCGCTCATATTCTTGAACGCCAGCCCGAACTCGGCCAGTTGGTGGCGCTGGACCTGGATGCCGAACGCCTGCAACGAGTCCACCAGAACCTGCAACGCATCGGCCTCACCGCCAGCGTCCTCCAGGGAGACGCGGCCAGGCCAGCCGACTGGTGGCAAGGGCCGCTGTTCGATCGCATCCTGCTGGACGCGCCCTGCTCCGCCACCGGCGTCATCCGCCGCCACCCGGATATCAAGTGGCTGCGCCGTCAGGAAGACATCGCCCAGTTGGCCGACTTGCAGGCGAGTATCCTGGATGCCCTCTGGCAACAGCTCAAGCCGGGCGGCACCCTGCTTTATGCTACCTGCTCCATACTGCCGGACGAGAACAAGGAACAGATCAAGGCGTTCCTGAACCGTACCCCGGATGCCCGGCATCTGCCGCTGCACGAGCACGACAGCCCGCAGCACCCGGGCTGGCAGCTGTTGCCGGGCACCGAGCAACGGGACGGTTTCTATTACGCCAAGCTGAGCAAAATCGCATGAAGATCATCATCCTGGGCGCCGGCCAGGTCGGCGGTACCCTGGCGGAAAACCTGGTGGGCGAGAACAACGACATCACCATAGTGGATACCGACGGCGAGCGGCTGCGCGAGTTGCAGGACAAGTACGACCTGCGGGTGGTCAACGGTCACGGCGCCCACCCCAACGTCCTGCGCGAAGCCGGCGCCCAGGATGCGGACATGCTGGTGGCGGTGACCAACAGCGACGAAACCAACATGATCGCCTGCCAGGTGGCCTACTCCCTGTTCAACACCCCCAACAAGGTGGCGCGGATCCGCTCCCCCGAGTTCCTGGTGGAGCGGGAGCGGCTGTTCATCAACGAGGCGGTGCCGGTGGACAACCTGATCGCCCCCGAACAGCTGGTCACCGAGTATATCTACCGATTGATCCAGTACCCCGGCGCCCTGCAGGTGGTGGACTTCGCCGAGGGCAAGGTCGGCCTGGTGGCGATCAAGGCCTATTACGGCGGTCCCCTGGTGGGCAACGCCCTGTCCACCCTGCGCGATCACATGCCCAATATCGATACCCGGGTAGCGGCCATCTTCCGCCAGGACAGGCCCATCCGGCCCCAGGGCACCACCATCATAGAGGCGGACGACGAGGTGTTCTTCGTCGCCGCCAGCGGCCACATCAAGGCGGTGATGTCCGAGCTGCAGCGGCTGGAAAGCGACTACAAGCGCATCATGATAGTGGGCGGCGGCAACATCGGCGCCGGCCTGGCCCGCCGGCTGGAAAAGCGCTACTCGGTGAAACTGATCGAACACAACCCCAGGCGGGCCGAGCAGCTGTCCGAAATACTGGAGCATACCATCGTCTTCTGCGGCGACGCCGCCGACCAGGAGCTGCTGATGGAAGAGCATATCGATCAGGTGGACGTGTTCATCGCCGTCACCAACAAGGACGAGGCCAACATCATGTCGGCCATGCTGGCCAAGAAAATGGGCGCCAAGAAGGTGATGGTGCTGATCCAGCGCGGCGCCTACGTGGATCTGGTGCAGGGGGGCACCATAGACGTGGCCATCTCGCCCCAGCAAGCCACCATCTCCGCCCTGCTCACCCATGTGCGCCGGGCCGACATCGTCAACGTCTACTCCCTGCGCCGGGGGGCGGCCGAGGCCATCGAAGCCATCGCCCACGGCGACAACAGCACCTCCAAGGTGGTCGGCCGCCAGGTGGGCGAGCTCAAGCTGCCGCCGGGCACCACCATAGGCGCCATAGTGCGCGGCGACGAGGTGCTGATCGCCCACGACAAGACGGTGATCGAGCAGAACGACCACGTGGTGCTGTTCCTGGTGGACAAGAAATTCATCCCGGAAGTGGAGCGGCTGTTCCAGCCCAGCCCCTTCTTCCTTTAATCCGCCAGGCGCCCGCCCGGCAGCGACCGCAGGGGCTCCTCGCCCGCCGCCTCCCGCAGGTGCTCGGGCAGGGGCTTGGCCACCTCCACCCCCAGCTCCCGGAACGCCTCGGCCTGGCGGATCAGGTTGCCCCGGCCCGTGGTCAGCTTCTTCATCGCCTTCTGGTAGCTGTCGTCGGCCCGCTGCAGCGACTGGCCCACCGCCTCCATGTCTTCCGTGAACAGGCGCAGTTTTTCGTAGATCTTGCCCGCCGACTCGGCGATCTTGCGCGCGTTCTGGTTCTGCCGCTCCACCCGCCACAGGTTTTCTATGGTACGCAGGGCCACCAGCAGGTTGGTGGGGCTGACCAGCAGGATATTATGGTCCAGGGCATACTTCACCAGCCCCGGCTCCGCTTCCACCGCCACCAGGAAGGCCGGCTCCACCGCCACGAACATCAGCACATAATCGAGGGTGCGCACCCCCTGCAGTTGCTGGTAGTCCTTGCGCCCCAGCTCGCGGATATGACCGCGCACCGAGGCCACATGCTCGCGCAGCGCCTGCTCCCGCCCGGTCTCGTCCTCGCCGTTGAAGTAGCGCTCGTAGGCGGTGAGCGACACCTTGGCGTCGATGATGATGTCCTTGTCTTGCGGCAGGTGCACCACCACGTCCGGCTGGTAACGCTTGCCGTCGGCGTTGCTGAGGCTCTGCTGGGTGCTGTATTCGTGCCCCTCGCGCAGCCCCGACTCGGACAGCACCCGGGCCAGCACCACTTCGCCCCAGTTGCCCTGCTGCTTGCTGTCCCCCTTCAGGGCCCGGGTCAGGGCGGCGGTGTCGGCGCTCATCTGCCGGTGCAGCTCGGCCAGCCGCTCGATCTCGAATTTCAGGCTGTGCCGCTGGCGGCTCTCGTCCGCATGGCTTTCCTGCATGTTGCGGCGAAAGCCCTCCAACTGTTCACGCAACGGTGACAGCAGGCTCTCCAGGCTGTGCTGGTTCAGTTCCCGGAAGTTGTGGGTTTTCTGCTCGAAGATGCGCTGGGCCAGGTTTTCGAACTGCTGGCTCAGCCGGTTTTCGCTGGCTTCAGACTGGGCCTGCTTCTCCGCCGCCCATTGCCGTTCCTGACGCAGCAGGGTTTCGTATTCCTTGAGCCGGCCGTTCATCTTCAGCACCAGCTGCTGCTGCTGCTCCAGCCGCTGCCTGCTGCCTTCCAGCTCCTGCAGCCGCGCTTCCAGCTGCTCCTGCAGCTGTTCATTCTGCTGAGCCAGCAACGCCAGTCGCGGATGCAGGCCGAGCCGGGTCAGGCCCCAACCGGCCAACGCCGCCCCCGCCGCCAACAGATAGGGCCAGTACCCCGCTAGCAGCCCGGCCATCAGCGCCTCCGCTGCTCAAGCATCGCCATCACCCGCCGGTTAAAGCGCAACCAGAGTAACACATAGAGCAGATACAGCAGAGTAATCAGCCACTTGTGCTGGTTTACCCCGTTGTCGAAGGCGGCCAGAGGCAGATCCAGCAACTGGCTGTACAAGGCCACCAGCAGTGGAAACATCAGAAACACAGACCAGCGCCAGCACTGGGCGAGAAAAGAAATAAAGAGGCCGTTATCCAATGCCTTAGTCCCGATTGCCGAGGGTAAGGCCCAAGCTTACCAGCGACCGCCCCCGAATTCAGCCGGTACGGTGCAGATAACTCTTCAACTGTTCGGAAGGAATGGAGGTACTGGAAGACAGGGCATAAGCCGCCCACTGCCCGGCCTGCTCCAGTGCCGCCGGCATCGCCAGCCCCGACACCAGGCCATGGATGAGCCCTCCGGCGAAGGCATCGCCGGCCCCGGTGGCATCCACCACCGACACCGGCCGGGCCGGCACCCGAATATGCCGGTCCGCCGAAAACGCCTCGGCGCCCTGCTCGCCGTGGGTCACCACCAGCCACTGCAACTGCTCGCCCGCCAACCGCCGGGCATGGCTCCAGAGATCCGGCTGCGGTGCCAGATCGGCGGCGGAGGCGATCAGCACCTGGCAGGGCCGGGACCAGCGCCCCTCCTTGGGATACTGGCTGATCACCAGGGTACGCTCGAGCATCCGCGCCATATAGCCGGCGGCTTCGGCACCGTCCATATTGACGTACAGGCAATCCGCCGGTTCGATCGGCAGCAGGCCGGGCAATGCAGGCCGCCGGGCCTGGCGCAAGATGGTGCGCTCGCCCTGGGCATCCACCAGCACCAGCAGCTCTCCGGTGTCGCCATCGAAGCGCTCCACGTAGTCGATGTTCAACCCCAGCCCCTGGGCCTCCTGCCGCAGCCAGTCGCCGGTGTCATCCCGCCCGACCCGGGAAATAATGCAGACCTCATGCCCCGCCCACAGCAGGCCGACACCGGTGTTGGCGGCCCCCCCGCCCAGCCGTCGCCCCTGATCCCGGTACAGCAAGCGGCCGCCGGCAGCGAGCGGCTCGTTCAACAACAACACATGATCACAATTCAAGTTGGCCAGAAGCAGCAGTTTTGCCATCGCCAGGATCCTTCATTACATCGCGGCACCCGGGACGGCACCACCCTATCAAACAGGCTCACACCTGAGCAGCAAGGGGTTCCGGCAAGCCGAGCCTGTTGGCAGTGGGCATCATTCTACCGTCACCTTGATGGGCTCCGACATCAGCGGCGGCTGATGCGGAATGTGCAAGTGGTCTCCCAGCACCAGCTGCAGCCGGTATTCCCCCGGCGGCAGGCTGAGCCGGGTTTCGGTCTGGCCACCCCCGAAATGCAGCACCCGTTCGCTGGCCGGCAGGGGCTGCGACAGATCTTCCGCCTCCGCGTTGATCAGCAGGTGATGGTGGCCGGTATTGGGCAGTTCAACCCCGGCCGGGGCCACGCCCATGCCCTGCAGACCGAACCTGACCGTAAACTCCGTACTCACGACCTCGCCATCGGCGGGCGTGATGAAGTAGACTCGCGCCCCTTCCGGAGAAGGGGTCGCCATCAGGGTCGCGGCGGCCAGCACGGCCGCCAGGGTGAAGATGCTTGCTCCGCTCATCAGCTCTGCTCCTTGATAGTGGCATCAGCAGCAAGCATAGCATCCCCGGAGGTGGAGGAACTCAGTCGGCCCGGCCCATGTAGCGCCGCTCCGTGGTATGGATACGCACCTTGTCGCCGATTTTCAGGTATTCCGGCACCTGGACGGTCAGCCCGGTGGCGAAGGTGGCCGGCTTGGTGCGCGCCGACGCCGAGGCGCCCTTGATTTCCGGCGTGGTCTCCACGATCACCATTTCCACCGTTTGCGGCGGCTCCAGGCCGATCACCTGGCCATCCACCAACATCACCTGGATACCCTGGGTGTTTTCATCAAGAAACAGCAGCTCGTCGGCAATCTCGCTGCTGCGGATCGGATACTGGCTGTAGTCTTCCATGTCCATGAAAATATGGTCGTCGCCGTCCACGTAGGACAGCACCACGGTGCGCCGCTGCAGCTCTATGGTGGTCAGCAGATCGTCGCCCTTGAACCGCTCTTCCGCCTTGAGCCCGGTCTTCAGATCGGTAAAGCGCATCTTGTAGAGGGTGGTGGCACCACGCGCACTCGGGCTCTGCACCTCGATGTCGCGAACCATCAGCAGCTTGCCGTCCAGCTCGACCACCATTCCTTTTTTAACTTCATTCGCCCTTGGCATGAATACTCTCCAGAAAATCAGACGCCGCATCTTAGCCAAGGCCGGAGGGCGGCACCATACCCCCTGGCCATGATTTGAGAGCGAGACGGCAAATACCGACCCGCAGGAGCCCGCCTACCCCCGCAGCACCTTGTCCAGCGCCTGCTCGAAGGTGGCGACGGTGCGATCCACATTCTGCAGCTTGTCGAGCCCGAACAGGCCGATGCGAAAGGTCTGGAAATCGGCCGGCTCGTCGCATTGCAACGGCACCCCGGCGGCAATCTGCAGCCCCTCGACGGCAAATTTGCCGCCGCTCTTGATGGCCGCATCATCGGTGTAGCACACCACCACCCCAGGGGCGGCAAAACCGTCGGCGGCCACGCTCTTGATGCCGCGCGCCGCCAGCAGCGCCCGTATCCGGCTCCCCAACTGCTGCTGGCGCTGCTTGAGCAGGGCGAACCCCAGCGCCTCGGTTTCCCGGATGGTGTCCCGGAACCGGAGCAGGGCGTCGGTGGGCATGGTGGCATGATAGGCATGGCCGCCCTGCTCGTAGGCTTCCATGATCTGCAGCCATTTTTTCAGGTCACAGGCAAAGCTGCTGCTCTGGGTATCCTCAATGCGCCGACGGGCACGCTCGCTCAGCATCACCAGGCCACAGCAGGGCGAACTGCTCCAGCCCTTCTGCGGGGCACTGAGCAGGATGTCGACACCACTCGCCTTCATGTCCACCCAGAGGGTGCCGGAGGCGATGCAATCGAGCACGAAGAGACCGCCCACCTCATGCACGGCGTCGGCCACCGCCTTGAGGTAAGGATCCGGCAGCATCATGCCGGCGGCGGTTTCCACATGGGCGGCAAACACCAGAGCCGGCCTGTGCTCCCTGATGCTGGCCACCACCTCCTCGATGGGCGCCGGGGCCAGTGCCGCCCGGGGGCCGGGCTCCACCGGGCGCGCCTTCAGCACCCTTTCCGAGGCCGGGATACGGCCCGTCTCGAAAATCTGGCTCCAGCGATAGCTGAACCAGCCGTTGCGGAGCACCAGGCAATGCTGATCGGTTGCAAACTGGCGGGCCACCGCCTCCATCCCGAAGGTGCCGCCGCCCGGCACCACCACCACCGACTCGGCCCGATACAGCCCCTTGAGGCCGGCGGAGATATCCCGCATCACCTGCTGGAAGCGTTGCGACATATGGTTCAGGGAGCGGTCGGTATAGACCACCGAATATTCCAGCAGGCCATCAGGGTCGACATGGGGCAGTAATCCGGACATAAACACCTCTTCGCTGAGCGTTAATGCTTAATACTGCCCAATCTGTTCACAAATAACAAAGACCTGGTACACGAAAATCCATTCCAGATCCCACTGCCGGCACGGCCGCCACCGGTGTTACCATAACGGCCCTATGTTTAACTGTGGTAGCCCCTGAAATGAACGAACAATTCAGCCTGGAAGGCCATGCCTTTATTCCCCTGCATAACCTGCTCAAAGTCATGGGTTGGTGCGATTCCGGCGCCATGGCCAAGGCGGTGATCGAGGAGGGTATGGTGCTGGTCAACGGCGAGGTGGAGTTGCGCAAGCGCTGCAAGATAGTGGCCGGACAGCGTGTCAGCTTCAATGGCCAGGACCTGGTGGTAACGGAATAAGCAAAAAGGCCTGCATCGCTGCAGGCCTTTTTTGTTGAATCTGGTCGGCATGAGAGGATTCGAACCTCCGACCCCTTCGTCCCGAACGAAGTGCGCTACCAAGCTGCGCTACATGCCGTCAACGGGGCGAGAATTTACATAAATGGCGCAACGCTTGCAAGCTCTTTTTCATCAAAGCCCTTATTTAGGTCCCAATAGCCGCAGGCTCCAGTCGCCCACCTGGCCCTCGACCAGGTAAGCCGCTGCTTTTTCACGCCAACTGGTTGATAAACAATCTAATTCGGCCAACTCCCGCAAACCGGCCTGATCGAAGCCATGGTTGAACACAATATCGCCGGCCCGCTTCACCGGCATCTGCGGACAAGGCCGCTCCACCAGGGTCATGCTGGCCTCGGGCGTCACCTCCCCCTGCTCCAGCACCCGCAGCAGCCAGCCGGCCCGGCCATTGGCCTGCACCAGCACCGAGAAAAAATCGTAGCCAAAGCGGGCATTGAGCTTGTAGCAGGGCGAACGGGGCTGGCTTACCTGCACCAGGGCGCTGTCCAGCCGGTAGATGTCGCCGATGCAGGCCTCCTGCTCCAGCAGACCGACACCGGAAATATTCTCGCCGAAGGCGCCCGGCCCCAGCAGCCCGAGAGGTCCGGTCAATCCCATGCCCCGGAACCAGCTCTGCCAGAAGTCATAATGCTCCCGGGGATAGTAGTGCAGCGCCCGTTCCGGACCACCGTGAAAACGGGTGGATACCTGGGCGTCGTCGTTCAGACCGCCAAAACTGCAAAACTGGCGGCGGCTGACCGGCTGCTTGTCGATGGCACTGGCAATCGCCGGATTCAACATTTTCGGTTTGCCTGCCAGAATCGTTACACGCATCAAAGCCTCCCTGGCGGTGATAAAAACGCGTTACCGGATAAGACAAAGCCCTGCAACTCAGGGTAGATTGAGTCTATAACAAGGTATAACGCCATTCCCCTATCATGCTTATTAAGGAACCGGGTGTCATGAATAAAATGCTGTTATTGCTGCTGGCCCTGTTCAGCCTGCCTGCTCAGGCCAGACTGGCGGTCAATATTCCGCAACCGGAGCAGGCCCCGCCCCACCACGACTACTATCGCCAGGTACTGACCCTGGCCCTGGAAAAAAGCGGCGAGCCCTTCACCATCAATCCGGTGCCGCTGAACGAGTCCCAGTTCCGCATCGCCCAGATGCTGTTCCGCGGCACCCCGGTCAACCTCGCCTGGATGGGCACCTCGTCCGAATACGAACAAAAGCTGCTGCCGGTGCGGGTGCCGCTGATGCGCGGGCTGTCCGGCTTCCGGGTGCTGATCATCAACCAGTCACGCCAGCAGGAGTTCAGCCTGGTGCAGAGCCTGGCCGAACTGGCCGCCTTTACCGGGGTGCAGGGCATCGGCTGGAGCGATATCGAGGTATTGAAAGGAGCCGGGCTGAACATCAGCGCCGCCCGCCGGGTCACCATACTGGACATGCTCAACCGCAACCAGCATGTCGATTACTACCCGCGCAGCCCGGTGGAAGCCTTCGGCGAGCTGGCCGCCCAGGGCCAGGACTACCCGCAGCTGATGATCGAACCCCGACTGCTGTTGCACTACCCCTTCGCGGTCTATTTCTTCGTGAGTCCCGAAGCCCCCAGGCTGGCCGAAGCGCTGCAACGGGGGCTGGAGCGGGCCTATAGCGACGGCAGCTTTATGGCCCTGTTCGAACGGCATCCGCTGATCCGTACCAGCCTGCAGCAGCTGCAACTGGAACAGCGGCTACGACTGGAGCTGGTCAATCCGGATCTGACTGAAGCCACCCGAGCCTTGCCGGACCATTACTGGCATCCGGGGGCCCGGCCTTGAAAAAACGGCGATAACCGCACAGTATCCTTATATCAACCCAGCAGCTCGGAGCACAGAACCGGTGAATATCGCCTTCTTCAGCAGCCAGCCCTATATGCAACAGCCCTTCGCCGAACAAAATGCCGGTTACGGCTTCGACATCACCTGGTTCGAGGCCCGGCTCGAACCCCACACCGCCGCCCTCGGCAAGGGCTTCGACGCCATCTGTGTCTTCGTCAACGACAAGGTCGATGCCGAGGTGATCGAGGTGCTGGCCACCGGAGGCGTACGCTACATCGCCCTGCGCTGCGCCGGCTACAACAACGTGGATCTGGACGCGGCCCGGGCGGCCGGCATGACGGTGGTAAGGGTGCCGGCCTACTCACCGGAAGCGGTGGCCGAACATACGGTGGGGCTGATGCTCAGCCTCAATCGCCATATCCACAAGGCCTACCAGCGCACCCGGGATGCCAACTTCTCCCTCAATGGCCTGGTCGGCTTCAATATGCACGGCAAGACCGCCGGCATCGTCGGCACCGGCAAAATAGGCATCGCCACCCTGCGTATCCTCAAGGGCCTGGGCATGGTGCTGCTGGCACACGACCCGATGGAGAACCCCGAGGCCCTGGCCCTGGGGGTGCGCTATGTACCGCTGGCGCAACTGTTCGCCGAGGCCGACGTGCTCAGCCTGCACTGCCCCCTGTTCGAAGAAAACTATCACCTGCTCAACCGGGACAGCTTCGCGCAGATGAAAGACGGAGTCATGATCATCAACACCAGCCGGGGCGGCCTGCTCAACGCCGACCATGCCATCGAGGCCATCAACAACGGCAGGATCGGCGCCCTGGGGCTGGATGTGTATGAAGAAGAGGAAAACCTGTTTTTCGTCGACAAATCCAGCGAGATCATCCGCGACGACACCTTTCACCTGCTGTCCGCCTACCCCAACGTGATCATGACCGGGCACCAGGCTTTCCTCACCCGGGAAGCCCTGGCCGCCATCGCCCACACCACCCTCGACAACCTGCAACGGCTTTCCCGCGGGGAGTCCTGTGATAATAAAATCAACTAAGGAGCACAGTATGAAACTCGTCCTTGCCGCCACCACCGCCACCCTGCTGCTCGCCGCCTGCGCCGGCGGTGGCCTCAGCACCACCGAGTCCAGCCTGCAGCATCAGCGCTGGACCCTGGCCACCGTCAACGGCGAACCGGTCGATGCCGGCATCGGCTCCGATCTGGCCATCGGCGAGCACATGGCCATCAGCGGCCTGGCCGGCTGCAACCGCTTCTTCGGCAGCGCCAGGCTCGAGCAGGGCCGGCTCAAGGCCGATCCCCTGGCCAGCACCAAGATGGCCTGCCTGTCGGGCAGCATACAGCAGGTGGAAACCGCGGTGCTGGCTACCCTCAACCAGGGCGCCGCCGTCAGCCATGACGACCGGCAACTGACCCTGACCGGCAGCGACTACACCCTGGGCTATCGCCTGGCCGACGCGGACTGATGCCATGAGCGAGCACTTTCTTATATGTCCGGCCTGCGGGGCCAAGAACCGGGTGCCGGCGACCCGGCTGCAGCAGGGGCCCCAGTGCGGCAAATGCAAGGCCTCGTTGCTGCCGGGCACGCCGCTGGAACTGGACGGCCCCCGGCTCGAGCGCCTGCTCGCCCATGAAACCCTGCCGCTGGTGGTGGACTTCTGGGCGCCCTGGTGCGGCCCCTGCAAGATGATGGCGCCGGTATTCGCCGCCGCCGCCACCGAGCTGCAGGGCAAGCTGCGCCTGGCCAAACTGGATACGGAAGCCCACCAGCAGGCGGCAGCCCGCTTCGGCATCCGCTCCATCCCCACCCTGATCGCCTTTTCCGGCGGCCAGGAGCTGGCCCGCCAGTCCGGCGCCCTGCCCGCCGGCCAGCTGCGCCAATGGCTGAGCCAGTTTTATTGAACCAGGCCTACGACGGCATCGGGAAAGGAATCCTGCTGCCAGTCAACCCTCCGGCCACAACATCAAATTGTTTGAATAAAAGACTCTAATATCCCCGCTGGTCATCCCCGCCCGGTCGGCCACAATAGTCCTGTCAGTATTTCATAGGAGCAGGATCATGGGTAAGTTGGTAGATGGCATCTGGCATGATGTCTGGTACGACACCAAGACCACCGAGGGACGCTTCGAGCGTAGCCAGAGTCAGTTTCGCCACTGGATCACGCCGACCGGCGAGGCGGGTCCCAGCGGCCAGGCGGGTTTCCAGGCCGAGGCGGGGCGTTACCATCTTTATGTGTCCCTGGCCTGCCCCTGGGCCCACCGCACCCTGATCATGCGCCGCCTGAAAGGGCTGGAGGAGATGATCCCGGTGTCCGTGGTGCACCCGGTGATGCTGGAGCACGGCTGGACCTTCGCCACCGACTTCGAGGGCGCCACCGGCGACAGCCTCCACGGCCTCGACTACCTGTACCAGCTCTACCTCAAGGCCGACGCCCGTTATTCCGGCCGGGTCACGGTGCCGGTGCTGTGGGACAAGCAGCGGCAGACCATCGTCAGCAACGAGTCCGCCGACATCATCCGCATGCTGAACGGCGCCTTCGACGACCTCGGCGCCAAAGCCGGCGACTACTACCCGCAGGAGCTGCGCCCCGAGATCGACGAGCTCAACGCCTGGGTCTACGACCAGATCAACAACGGCGTCTACCAGGCCGGCTTCGCCACCCGCCAGGCCGCCTACGACGAGGCGGTCACCGCCCTGTTCGAGGCACTGGAGCGGCTCGAAGCCCGGCTGTCCGGCCGGCGCTACCTGCTGGGCGAGCGCCTGACCGAGGCGGACATCCGGCTGTGGACCACCCTGGCCCGCTTCGATGCCGTCTATCACACCCACTTCAAGTGCGACCGGCGCAAGATAGCGGAATACCCGGCGCTCTACGGCTACCTGCGCGACCTCTACCAGACCGCGAATATCGCCGGCACCACCAACATAGCGCACATCCGCCACCACTATTTTCGCAGCCACCCGACCATCAATCCCCACGGCATCGTCTCCGTGGGCCCGGCACAGGACTGGACGACGCCCCACGGTCGCGGGTCGGGTGGCGGGGCCGGACCGGCGTAGGCGGCCGCCGCAGTATGACCCATCGCAGGCAGCCCGACCGGAGGCGGGTATCGGCCGGCTCCCGATCATCCATTCCGTTGCCGAAATTGCGCAGGCAACCATGGATTAGCGGGTGGGCAAGCTGGTATAAAGAGGTTTTTATTCCACTAGGTATGCCCCATGGACGCGCTTGAGCAACATCGCTTGAAACGTATTCTTTCCAACACCCGCAGCATCGCCCTGGTCGGGGCCTCGAACCGCCCGGATCGCGCCAGCTACCAGGTGATGGAATATCTGCAGCAACAGGGCTATCAGGTCTATCCGGTCAATGACCAGCTGGCGGGCGCCATCATCCTCGGCCAGACCTGCGTGGCCGGCCTGGAGGATCTGGATCAACCGGTGCAACTGGTCAATGTGTTCCGCCGCGGCGAGTTCGCTTCCGACATCGCCCTGGAGGCCATAGAGCACGAGGCGCTCTGCCTCTGGCTGCAGCAAGGCATCACCAGCCTGCAGGCCGCCGAAGCCGCCGCCGAGGCCGAGCTGGAATACGTGGAAGATCTCTGTATCAAGCAGGTACACCAGCAGTTGCTGGGATAATCTGAGTCAAAAGGGGCCATAGGCCCCTTTTGACTTGATGGCAACGTCGTTGTCATGACCGCATAAGTCGGCCAAAGGGCCAACTCCGCCGACACGCCGCAAGTACGTCCATGTAGGCTCGCACATGCCATCCCTGGCATGTGACGGTCGACGGAGCCGTTCCCTTTGTCCGCCTGTTCTGACATAGACGTTGCCTGTCCAGGTAAGCCTGAAGGTTTGCCAGCAGTCTGCTTTTTCTTTTATCGGGCGTCCGCCTCCGCCCTGGCCGGCATGTCCGTTTCCTGCTCCGCCGCTTCCGCCCGCCGGCCCAGCAGCCGCAGCCCCAGGGCCATGATGCCGGCGCTGATCGCCAGCCCCAGCCACCAGGGCAGGCCGTAGGCCACCGGCAGCACGGCGCAGAGGGTGCTGATCACCCCCACGAACAGGGCGTAGGGCAGCTGGGTGCGCACATGCTCCACCAGGCCGCAGCCCGAGGCCATGGCCGCCAGCAGGGTGGTCTCGGCCAGGGGCGAGCAGTGATCCCCCCACACCGCGCCGGCCAGCACCGCCGCCACCGCGGCGTAGAACAGGTGCATGGCCGCCGGATCCCCCGCCAGGCCGTGGTGCTGCAGCACCGCCCAGGCCAGGGGCACCACCAGCGGCATCATGATGCCCATTACCCCCCAGGAGGAGCCGGTGGCGAAGGCGGTGAAGGCCGACAGCAGGAAGACGCTCACCGGGATCAGCTCCGGACTCAGGCTGTCGCTCAGCACACTCACCAGGTAGTCGCTGGTATTGAGCGCCTCGTTCACCGACGACAGCGCCCAGGCCATCATCAGTATGGTGATGGGCAGCAGCATGGACTTGACCCCCTCGAACCAGTAATGGGCGGTCTCGTCCATGCTCAGCAGGCCCTGGGCCCGGGTCATCACCAGCGCCACCAGGGTGCTGAGCAACGAGCCCCACATCATGGCGGTGAAGGAGTCGCCGTTGCCGAACACATCGCGCAGGCTGGCCCCGGCGGGAAAGCCCAGCTCGCTCATGCCGGTATACCAGATGCCGCCCAGGGTGGTCAGCACCAGCACCGTCATCGGGATGATGGCGTTCAGGGCCCGGTGGGGTATGCCCGGCTTGGCGTCGATGCTGGCTTCCTCGGCGATGGCTTCCCGGTCGGTCAGCGCCTCGTCCGGCTCGCCACGCTGTTGCACCGCCCGGATTTCCGCCTTCAGCATGGGCCCGAAGTCGCGCCCGCTGAGGCTTATCATAAACACGAACAGCAGCGCCAGTATGGGGTAGAAGCTGTAGCTGATGGCGGCCAGGAAGACCCCGTAGGCGGAGCCCTCGAAGCCATCGATCTGACGAATGGCCTCATCGATCAGGCCCACCTGAAAGCCTATCCAGGTGGTCACCAGCAGGATCGCGGACACCGGCGCGGCGGTGGAATCCACCAGGTAGGCCAGCTTTTCCCGGGAGATACGCAGCTTGTCGGTGATGTTGCGCATGGTGTTGCCGACGATCAGGGCGTTGGCGTAGTCGTCGAAGAAGATGGCGGTGCCCAGCAGGCCGGTGGTGGTCTGGGCGCTGCGCCGGCCGCGCACGAAGCGGGTGATGTGGCGGGCGATGCCGACGGTGCCGCCGTTGCGGGAGATGATGCCCACCATGCCGCCGATCAGCAGGCAGAACAGCACCACCGACATGTGCTCCGAGTCGCTGGCGGCGGCGAGCACATGCACATTGACCGAGTCGAGCACACTGGTCAACAGTTGCTCCCCGGCCAGGCCGTAGCCCAGCCAGCCGCCGACGCAGATGGCGACGAACAGCGCCAGTATCACCTGGCGGAACACCAGCGCCAGCAGGATGGCAAGCAGGGCCGGCAGCACCGACAGCCAACCGGCGATGGCCGGGCTGTCCACCTCGGCCAGCACCCGGCCGGTGGCGTCCACCAGGGTCAGGGCGACGTGGTCGGCGCCGGTGACCAGGCCCTCCACCACCGCCTCGCCGTCGTCGAACGCCAGGGCGTGGCGCCGGCCGTCCAGCACCAGCCACAGGGGCTGCGCCGGACTTCCCGCCACCGTCACCTCGAAGGGAATCCCCTTCAGCACCAGGGCCGGCGGACTCAGCGCCAGCGTCGGTTCCGTCTCCCCGGCCCTAAGGCCGCCCGACCACAATAACACCAGGGCCAGCAGGGCGCTCAGCAGTAACGCCAAAACCCGCTGATAACGTCGTCTGTCATGCCCGCAGGAGTCGGCCAAAGGGCCTACTCCAGATATCGCCGGCTGGCAACCCCGCAACTGTTGATATCCTTCCATGGTGGCTCTCCTCCCTTACACCGAACGCAGATACCAGTCGTACTCCTGGGAGCTGACATGGCGCATAAAC
Source organism: Zobellella iuensis (assembly GCF_016746085.1). Classification (GTDB taxonomy): domain Bacteria; phylum Pseudomonadota; class Gammaproteobacteria; order Enterobacterales; family Aeromonadaceae; genus Oceanimonas; species Oceanimonas iuensis. Next base: position 94,683 of record NZ_JAERTZ010000015.1, on the reverse strand, counting down.
AGCTGCCGCTCGCCGTAGCGGTTGGCGTGGTAAACCCGGCAGAACTCCGCCCCCAGGTAGGAGGGCAGCACCTCGTTGCGTTGCCACTGATCCAGCGCCTGGATCCAGCTGTTGGGCAGGCTGGGCGGATGGCTGGCGTAGGCATTGCCGGTCACCGGCACCGGCGGGCTCAGCCGCTGGCTGATGCCGAGATGGATGCCCGCCAGTATGCTGGCCACCAGCAGGTAGGGGTTGGCGTCGGCACCGGCCACCCGGTGCTCCAGCCGGCGCGCCTCGGCGCTTCCGCCGGGAATGCGCACCGCCACGGTGCGGTTGTCGGCGCCCCAGGTCTGGCTCATGGGCACGTAGAAGCCGGGCTGGAAACGGCGGTAGCTGTTGGCGTTGGGGGCGAACACCACCATCGACTCGGGCATCAGCGCCAGCACCCCGGCCACCGCCTGGCGCAGCGTCTCGCTGCCCAGGCCCTGGTCATTCTCGCTGGCGAAGCGGTTGCGGCCCTGCTCGTCAAGCAGGCTCACATGGATATGAGTGCCGCTGCCCGCCTCCTGGTTGTAGGGCTTGGCCATAAAGGTAGCCTCCATGCCGTGGCGGGCCGCCACCCCCTTGATCAGCCGCTTGAGCAGCACCGCCTCGTCACAGGCCTGCATGGCGTCGGCCCTGTGCTTGAGGTTGATCTCGAACTGGCCCGGGGCGCATTCGGCGATGGCGGTGTCCACCGGCAGCTGCTGGGTCAGGGCCGACTGATGAATGCTTTCGATAAAGTCGCAGTGGTCGTCCAGATCCGACAGGGAATACACCTGGCACTGCTTGTCCCGCTTGCCGGTGACCGGCGACAGGGGCGGCTGCAGCTGGTGCTGGCCATCCCGCTCCCGGTCCACCACGTAAAACTCGGTTTCCACCGCCACCACCGGGGTCAGCCCCAGCTCGGCGAAGCGGTCCAGCACCCGCCGCAGCACATGGCGGGGATCGTAGGCGAAGGGGCGGCCGTCGTTTTCAAACATGCTCATCAGCACCTGGGCACAGGGCCTGTCCTGCCAGGGCACCCGGCTCAGGGTGCCCGGCACCGGAAAGCACAGCCGATCCCCCTCCCCCTGATCCAGGCCCAGTCCGGTTTCTTCGATGGTATTGCCGTTGATGTCCAGCGCGAACAGGGACGCCGGCAGGCAGACCCCCTCTTCGTAGGCCTTGAGCAGGCTGTCCCGGGGGATGCGTTTGCCGCGCACCACCCCGTTGATGTCGCCGATCATCAGGTCGATGGAATTGATATCCGGGTTCTGCTCCAGAAACGCCCGGGCCTCTTGCATGCCCCTGTCACCCATAGTGAACTCCATGTTGCTTTTTAATAACCACACCAAAAGATGAATCGTTATAGAATACTGAACACAACAGAGCAAGATGGCCGCCCAACCAAAGGTTAACATTTTGTGAAAAATAGTTAAGCGCATCACAAATGACGCAGGAAATCCGCTTATTTTATGCTTTCAGATCTGGATCAAACGATGGAGTCATGCTCTTATTTCACTCATACAAGATATCGCGACACGTTGAATATATAAACCAACAGGTTTTATCGGGTGGAAAAATGGAAATAAAAATGAACAATCCTGTAGTGGGCGTCAGCGCCTGCCAGCGCCAGATAGAGGGGCATGGCTGCCATATGGTGGTCAACAAGTACGTCGAGGCCCTGCGCCGCTCGGCCGGGGTGGAGGTGGTACTGCTGCCGGCCCTGGACGAGGGCCTGGATCCGGCCATCCTGGCCCGGCTCGACGGCCTCTGCCTCACCGGCAGCTACAGCAATGTGGAGCCCCGCCATTTCGGCCAGGCCCCCTGGCCCGGCGACTGCCGCTACGATCCGGCCCGGGACGGCTCGGCCCTGTCGCTCGTCCGCGCCGCCCGCCGCCTGCAACTGCCCCTGCTCGGCATCTGCCGGGGGCTGCAGGAAATGAACGTGGCCTACGGCGGCAGCCTGCGCCAGCCGCTGCAGGAACTGCCCGGCCTGCTCGATCACCGGGAGCCGGCGGCCGACCACATGGACGAGCACTACCAGCCCGCCCACGGCATCCGCCTCAATCCGGACGGCCTGCTCGCCCGGCTCGGCGGCGCGCCGGAATTCGAGGTCAATTCCCTGCACCAGCAGGGCATCGACCGGCTGGGCGAGGGCCTGATCGCCGAGGCCCTGGCCCCGGACGGCCTGATCGAGGCCATCAGCGATCCGGCCCATCCCTTCGCCCTGGGCGTGCAGTGGCACCCGGAATGGCGCAGCGCCGAGCATCCGCTCTACCGGGCCATCTTTACCGCCTTCGGCGCCGCCTGCGCCCGATACCGGGAAACCATCAAGGCCTGACAGAGCGCTCACCCGATAAACACATGAACGAAAAGGACACCATCATGCATCAGTACAACACTCAAGCATTGCGCGAACAGGACGGCCGCCACCACCTGCACCCCTTCACCGACACCAAGGCGCTGGGCAGCGGCAGCCGCATCATCACCGGCGCCGACGGCATCTATATCCACGACTCCGAAGGCAACCGCATCCTCGATGGCATGGCCGGGCTCTGGTGCGTCAACCTGGGCTACGGCCGCCGGGAGCTGGTGGAGGCCGCCGCCGCCCAGATGACCGAGCTGCCCTACTACAACAACTTCTTCAAGACCGCCCACCCGCCGGCGATCAAACTTGCCAAAAAACTGACCGAGCTGGCCCCCGAGCACATCAACCACGTGTTCTTCACCGGCTCCGGCTCCGAGTCCAACGACACCGTGGTGCGCATGGTACGCCGCTACTGGCAGCTCAAGGGCCAACCGCAAAAAACCGTGATCATCGGCCGGCGCAACGGCTACCACGGCTCCACCGTGGCCGGCGCCAGCCTGGGCGGCATGGCGCCCATGCACGAGCAGGGCGGCCCCATGCTGCCGGACGTGGCGCACATCGCCCAGCCCTACTGGTTCGGCGAGGGCCGGGAAATGAGCCCGCAGGAATTCGGCCTGCTGGCGGCTCAGTCTCTTGAGCAGAAAATCAAGGAGCTGGGAGTGGAGCGGGTGGCCGCCTTTATCGCCGAGCCGGTGCAGGGCGCGGGCGGCGTCATCATCCCCTCCGACAGCTACTGGCCCGAGATCCAGCGCATCTGCGACCACTACGGCATCCTGCTGGTGGCCGACGAGGTGATCTGCGGCTTCGGCCGGCTGGGCCAGTGGTTCGGCAGCCAGCACTTCAACATCAAGCCCGATCTCATGCCCATCGCCAAGGGGCTGTCCTCCGGCTACCTGCCCATCGGCGGCGTACTGGTGGGCGACCGGGTAGCCGAGGTGCTGATCGAGCAGGGCGGCGAGTTCTACCACGGCTTCACCTACTCCGGCCACCCGGCCTGCGCCGCCGTGGCCCTGCGCAACCTGGAGCTGATGGAAGAAGAAGGCATCCTCGAGCGGGTGCGCGAGCTCACCGGCCCCTACTTTGCCAAACAGTGGGCCAGCCTGGCCGATCATCCCCTGGTGGGCGAGGTGCGCAGCCTGGGATTGCTCGGCGCCCTGGAGCTGGTGGCCGACAAAACCACCCTGGCCCGCTTCACGCCGGGCATCGGCGGCCGGTGCCGGGACAACTGCTTCGCTACCGGCATCGTGATGCGCTCGGTGGGCGAGACCATGGTGGTGTCCCCGCCCCTGGTGATCACCGAGGCCCAGATAGACGAGCTGGTGCGCCTGGCCCGCCAGAGCCTGGATCTGACCGCCCGCCAGCTGGGCCTGATGGACTGAGGTGATCCCATGAGCGCACACACCTTTGCCGACTGGCGCGCCCTGAGCGAGGGCCTGCAACCCGAGGGCCGGGCCTTTATCCGCGGCCGCTACTGCGAGGCGGCAAGCGGCGACCGCTTCGCCACCCTCAACCCGGCCAACGGCCTGCCCCTGGCCCTGGTGGCCAGCTGCGACGAGCAGGACGCGGAGCTGGCGGCAGGCCATGCCCGCGCCGCCTTCCGCCGGGGCGACTGGTCCGGCCTGGCTCCGGCCGGGCGCAAGGCCGTGCTGCTGCGGCTGGCCGGGCTGGTGGAGCGGCACGCCGAGGAGCTGGCCCTGCTCGACAGCCTGGATATGGGCAAGCCCATCTCGAGCAGCCTTAACGTGGATCTGCCTGCGCTGGAACGCCGAGGCCATCGACAAGGTCTACGGCGAGGTGGCCCCCACCGGCCCCGACAGCCTGGGGCTGGTCACCCGGGAGCCGCTCGGGGTGGTGGCGGCCCTGGTGCCCTGGAACTTTCCGCTGATGATGGCCTGCTGGAAAATCGCCCCGGCGCTGGCCGCCGGCAACGCGGTGATCCTCAAGCCCTCGGAGAAGTCGCCGCTCAGCGCCATCCGGCTGGCGGCCCTGGCCCGGGAGGCGGGCCTGCCCGACGGCATCCTGCAGGTGCTGCCGGGCTACGGCCACACCCTGGGCAAGGCCCTGGCCCTGCATCCGGAGGTGGACGCCCTGGCCTTTACCGGCTCCACCCGGGTGGGCAAGCTGCTCACCCAGTATGCGGGCGAGTCCAACCTCAAGCGCACCTTTATGGAATGCGGCGGCAAGAGCGCCAATATCGTCTTCGCCGACGCCGGCGATCTGGACCGGGTGGCGCGGGAGGCGGCCCAGGCCATCTTCTACAACCAGGGCGAGGTATGCATCGCCGGCTCCCGGCTGCTGGTGGAAAACACCATCAAGGAGGAGCTGGTCGAACGCATCCTGCACCACGCCCGGGCCTGGCAACCGGGCCACCCGCTGGATCCCCAAAGCCCCATGGGCGCCATCGTGGACGCCGCCCAGCTCGACGGCATCTGCGGCCATGTGCACAAGGCCCTGGCCCAGGGCGCCCGGCTGCGCCTGGGCGGCGAGCCGGTGCTTACCGACGGCGGCGGCTGTTATTTTCCGCCCACTGTGTTCGACCAGGTGCACAACGGCATGGCCCTGGCCCGGGAGGAAGTGTTCGGCCCGGTGCTGGCGGTGATCGGCTTCGACGGCGCGGACGAGGCGGTGGCCATCGCCAACGACTCCCCCTACGGCCTGGCGGCGGCGGTATGGACCCAAAACCTGGACCTGGCGCTGACCACGGCGCGGCGGCTGGAGTCGGGCCAGGTGTTCGTCAACAACTACGCCGGCGGCGACATGACGGTGCCCTTCGGCGGCTATAAGCAGTCGGGCAACGGCCGGGACAGGTCGCTGCATTCCCTGGCGGAATACAGCCAGTTGAAGACCACCTGGATAGCCCTGCACGGGCATTGAGGTTGCCGAGACCCAAAACGACGGGCGCCATCATGGCGCCCGTCGTCTTATCAATACTTATTCGCACCCCATATGCTGCCGGAAACGCTCGGGATCATGCCCCGGCGGTACCTGCTCACAGGGCGACGCGGCAGAGCCATAGCCGCGCAATGCCTGATAGCGCCGGATCTGGGCCTCGCTGAGCAACGTCACCGTATCGAGATGGCGCGACAGATGGACAAAACGCAGCTCGGCGCGCACCGCCTCGGCCTCCGCGATACGCTGGCGCAGTTCCGCCTTGCCGATGCTTCCTCCCTTCAGGGCCTGCTCCAGGGCAAGCTCCGCCTGGATCAGGCGTTCACCGGCGCTGATCGCCTCTTCCCGCATCTGCTCGAACAACTGCCGAACGGCCGCCCGCTGGGCCTCGTCGAGGGGCAGCTCCTCCTGCAGCTCGAGCAGGTGCGCCGGCCCGGGAATACCGTTCAGCTCGGCGGGCAAGGCCAGCCCCCAACCACCGCCGCGGCGCAGCTCGGTCATATCCGCCTCGGAAAGGCTCTTGATCTCGCGCTCCTGAAAGCCGGCATAGGGTGAGTGGTGGTTGTGGTGGTGCCGGCCGTCCGACGCCTGCGCCAGACCGGAAAACAGCAATGCCGCAAAGGGGAATGTCACGTATCGAAGCATGGTGGACTCCTTGTACTACTGTCCTTGCCGAAAGAGGGCTTGGTGGAAGGCCGCGGCGCACATGGGCACCCGCAAGATCCGGCCGGCGCCCAACCGAAGCGCCCCCAGTTTAACACTCAACCGGGAAACGGCCTTCCTGTTAGGCCGCAGAGCGGCGCTAACCGGGCCGATTTCTTCGGCCATGGCGGACGACCTTGCCCGGGCACCTTATGCGGGACCGGCACCCTGCCCGGCCATCTTGCCGATTAACCCGCAGAGGGCCTGCAGCTCCCGTTGCACCGGCTCCTCGAAGGGAAAGCCGATATTGATGCGCAGGCAGTCCCGATAGCGGTCGGAGGCGGTGAACAGCGCGCCGGTGCGGATATCCAGCCCCGCCCGTTCCGCCGCCCGGCCGAGGGCGTCGCCGTCCAGCCCCGGCACCTGGAGCCACAGCACCAGGCCGCCGTCGGGCTGGCTGATGCGGCACCCTTCGGGCAGGTGGCGGACCAGGTAGTCGAGATACAGCGGCTTGTGCCGGGCCAGCCGGTCACGAGTGCGCCTGAGATGGCGGGCGTAGGCGCCGCTGTCGATAAAATCGGCCAGCGCCAGCTGCATCAGGGTCGGCACCCCTAGCGCCCGCTGCACATAGGGCCGGAAGTAGCGGCCCGGACGGCACCAGCCCAGGCGATAGCTGGGCGACAATGTCTTGGACAGGGAGCCGCACCAGATCACGAAGCCGCCCTCGTCATGGTAGGCGGCCGGCAGCGGCACATGCGGGTGATGCGCCAGTTCGAGGTAGACATCGTCCTCGATCACCGGCACCCGGTAGCGGTTGGCCAGCTGCGCCAGCCGCCGCTTCTGCGCCACCGACATGGTGATGCCCTGGGGGTTCATGTGGGTGGTACAGAACAGCCCCGCCTGCACGGTGCCGAGCCGCAGGTGGTGCTCCAGCTGCGCCAGATCGATGCCGTCGTCCAGCGACGGAATTTCCACGATGCGCAGTGACAGCTGCGCCAGCACCTCCAGCAGGCCGTTGTAACAGGGCGAACTGATGGCGACGGCGTCGCCGGGCCGGGTACAGACCTCGAGCGCGGTCTTCACCGCGTCCATGCAGCCGTGGCCGATCACCAGCTCGTCGGCATCCATCGCGAAGCCGCACTGGCCGAAGTGCCCGGCCAGGGCCTCGCGCAGCACCGCCTCCCCCTGCGGCGCCGGATAGCGGTCGAGGCGTTCGCCGGCCGCCCGCATGGCCCGGCGGAAGCTGCGCTCCAGGGCGGCCCGGCTGGCCTCTTCCAGGGACAGGCGCGAGGTGCCCAGGGGGCCACTCAGGGTGGCGGGGTGGCGATAGGGCACCACGGGGGTGGCGAGCCGGCTTTCGAACGGCGCCCATTCGGGCCCTTGGGTGGCGGCGCGGCGCGGCGCGACGAAAAAGCCCGCCTTGGGCCGCGCCTCCAGCCAGCCGAGGGATTCCAGCTCGGCGTAACAGCTGACGGCGGTGGACAGGCTGACTCCCTGCTGCCGGGCGAACTGCCGCAGCGACAGCAGGCGATCGCCGGCGGCGAGCCTGCCCGCCCGAATATCGCCGATAAATTTCTCCGCCAGCTCCCGGTATTTCGCCATGCCCGCCCCATCTGTACCCGTTAAATTTCCAAAAATTGTATCTGTACCGATTTTTGCCCGCAAGCGACACTGGCTCCGTCACATATCAACAGGGGGAACGGGAGCTATGCAGGGTCGGGATTTATTGCTTATCGTATCGGTGATGGCGATTTGGGGATTCAACTTTTCGATGATCAAGCTCGGGGTCACCGGGATGGATCCGTTGTTGATCGCGGCGGCGCGCTTCGCCTGCGCCACCTTTCCCATCATTTTCTTTATTCGCCGGCCCAAGGTGCCCTGGCGCTACCTGATGGGCTACGGCCTGCTGTTCGGCACCGGCATCTGGGGCATGGCCTCGTGCGCCATCACCTTCGGCCTGTCGTCGGGCATGGCGTCGGTGCTGCTGCAGCTCGACGTGCTGACCACTGTGCTGGTGGGGGTGCTGCTCTACAAGGAGATCATCTCCCCGCGCATGTGGTTGGGCATGGGGATGGCGCTGGTGGGCCTGGTGGTGTCCATCCTCTACACCAACGGCAACGTGACCCCGGCGGGCGTGGCCTTTATCCTGATCTCCGCGATTTGCTGGCCGCTGGCCGGGGTCATGGTGCGCCAGTCGGGCACCCGCTCGCCCTTCGCCTTCAACATCTGGGGCATGCTGTTCGCGCCGCTGCCGCTGATCGGCCTGAGTGTGCTGTTCAACGGGGTGGAGGTGCTCGAGATCACCTACCGGCAGTGGAACGCCGAGGCCTGGCTCTCGGTGCTGTTCCAGGCCTACCCCACCACCCTGTTCGGCTACTGGGTGTGGAACAAGATGCTGCTCAAATACCCCATGAGCCAGATGGCGCCGCTTACCCTGCTGGTGTCGGTGTTCGCCCTGGCCAGCGGCTACCTCATCTACGGCGAGCGGCTGTCCGCCGCCCAGTGGCTGTCGTGCAGCGCCTTCCTGCTCGGCGTCGGCCTGGTGCTCTACCGGGGGCCCTTGCCCGGCGCGGCCAGGGCGGTGAAGCAGCAGAAGGCGGTGTCTTAACGGGCGGCGCCCTCATTGGCAGTCAGAAATGCTTGGCCGGGGTGGAGCAGCTGACGATCCGGCAGGGCTGGTCGCTGATATTGCGGAAACGGTGGGGCTGGGTGGTGGAGAAATAGTAGCTGTCTCCTTCTTTCAGCAGCCGGCACTGGGCGCCGACGATCAGCTCCACTTCGCCCTCGATCACCACCCCGGCTTCCTCGCCCCGGTAGGCCATCATGTCGTGGCCGGTGTCCACCCCGGGCGGATAGGTTTCGATGATAAAGGACATGGCCCTGTTCTTGCGGTTGTAACCCACCAGTTTGAGCGACAGGCTGCCGGTGCCCACGTCCTGCAGCTCGTCGGCGGTATAGAAGATCTGATCGGTGTTCTGCAAGTCCAGGGTGAAGAACTCGCCCACCGTGATGGGAATGCCGTCGAGGATCTTCTTCAGCGAACTGACCGAGGGGCTGACCTTGCCCTGCTCGATCAGCGACAGGCTGGAGTGGGTTACGCCGGTGCGCTTGGCCAGCTCCCGCTGGGAGATGTTACGCAGCAGGCGAACCGCCTTGAGCCGGGCGCCCACGTCGTTGGCATCGTCAGAACCTTGATCCGCTGTCGTCATATCACCACGCCAAGAAAGAGGGGAAAAATTGTGCGAGCCGCATTCTACAGGAAGCCGGAAGAGGCTGTAAAACGATTCTAACTGCCCGACTTATCGAATAAATTTTCCGCTACAACCCCGCCAGCCCCTGGATATCGGTGGGCTGCAGATAAAGCGGATAACGGGGCCGAGGGGTAAACAAGCGAGGATTTACACAACGAAGGGAAGTGATTATGCCGTCGTGGAACGCCACTTTCGGCAAAACAAGGAAAACAATACCGCAGATGGCACCCAGTTATCAGGCCGTGACCAGCATCTCGCGCAACTGGTCTATGCCCATGGGGCGGTGATACTTGAAGCCCTGCAGATAGTTGCAGCCCTGGTGTTGCAGCCAGGCCTCCTGCTCCTGGTTTTCGACCCCTTCGGCCACCACCTCCAGCCCCAGGCCTTTGGCCAGACCGAGGATCGAAAGGGTAATGGCGCAGTCGTCCACATCATGGGGCAGCTCCTTGGTAAAGGAGCGGTCGATTTTGAGCTTGGTGAAAGGCAGGTTTTTCAGCCGCAACAGCGAGGAATAACCGGTGCCGAAATCGTCGATGGACAGCTTGATGCCCATGCGCACCAATTCCTCCAGGGTCTGCCGCAATGCCCTGGAATCGCCCTTGATGGCGTCCTCGATCACCTCCAGCTCCAGCTGCTCGCCCACGACCTGGTAGCGCTCGAGCAGCTCCCAGACCTTGTCGGACAGCAAGGGGTCCATGATGGCGTCGGCCGACAGGTTGACGGCCACCGGCGGTAACCTCAGTGCTTGCCGGCGACTTTCCTGGATATCCCGGCATACCCGCTCCAGCACCCACTGGTCCAGCGCGGCAATCAAACCGGCCTCATAGGCCAGAGGCAGGAACTCGGCCGGCGACATAAAGCCCAGGCTGTCGTGCCGCCAGCGCACCAGGGCTTCGGCCCCCACCAGGCGCTGGCCGTCGTTGGACACTATCGGCTGGTAGACTACGTTCAGGCCGTCGTTGGCGATGGCTTCCGCCAACTGCCCTTCCAGCAGGAAGCGGGCCTTGGCCGAGGCCGATATATCCTGATTGAAATACTGGGCCTGGCGCCGGCCACAGGACTTGGCATGGTACATGGCCGATTCGCTATGGCGGATCAGGGTGGAGATGTCGTCCCCATCATAGGGAAAAAAGGAAATGCCGATGCTGGCGCTGACCTGCACCTTTTGCTCGCCCACCATGATGGGATGGCCTATGGTGTCCAGAATGGCATCCACCACCCCGTGCATGGTGCCCACCTCCTTGGGAAAACGGTAGATCATGGCGAACTCGTCCCCCCCCACCCGGGCCACCAGCTCCTTGCCCGGCAGCAGCATGCCCCGCAGCCGGGCCGCTATCTCGCTAACCACTTCGTTGCCCACATGCAGCCCCATGCCATTGTTGATGGCGTTGAGCCGGTCGATATCGATCCACAGCAGGGCGAAAGGTTCGGGCTGGGCGTTGCCGTCCTGCTCGATCAGCCGTTTGATATGATTGCGCAGGGCGCGCTGGTTGAACAGGCCGGTAAAATCATCGTGGTGGGTCACGTAGTCGAGCTCTTTACGGCTGTTCAGCCAGGCTTCGTGGGAGTTGATCAGGCTGATGCAACCGGCGATGGCGGTCACGAAGGCGATGTCGGCCAGGGTCCAGCGGCGCCGCTGCCCGGCGGCCAGGGAGATCACGCCCCCGAGCCGGCAACCGTCGAAAATGGGTGCATCCAGCAGGGAAGCGACGCCACCGCCACCCCCGTCACAGTGGCTTAAGGTGAGGGTGCGCGGATCCGAGGAGACATCCTCGACGCTGATGATTTCGGCGGCGGACAGGGCGGAGAAATAGTCGCCCAGTTGCTCCCGGCCCAGGTTGCGGGGGCTGCTGTCGAGCCCGCTTTCCCGGCAATAGGACAAGACCCGGTTAAGGCTGTTGCCGCCGATACAGGTGGTCCAGACGCTGATCTTGTCCACGCCGAGCAGCTCGCCGCAGAGGGCACTCAGGGCTTCCAGTTTGCCACGCTTGTCACGCCCGCCGAAGTCCCGGCTGTGCTGCAGCTGCATCAGCGCCTGGTGATAGCCGAAAAAGGTCTGAATTTGATCCACAGATAGTCCGTTAACTGTTTTTATCCCCGCCTATAATGGCAAAGCCATTCGGCACTGTCCATGCGCTTTCCGTCCCGGCACAAAAACAGGACTCCCTCAGGCTATTTAATAACAGCTTGTTTTGTTTGATGTTGTGCCCTCGAGGCTGGCGGGCCTATTCCTCGCGGAAAATGGTGACCTGGCTGAAGCCCAGCTTTCTGAAATACTCTTCACGAAAATCCTTCAGGGTCTTGCGGTCGTTGCGGCTGACGTTGGCCAACTGGGTTTCCATGCGGCGGAACTCGGTCAGATCCACCCCTTCGGCCGCGGCGATGGCGTCGTAGAGGCTGTGGTGCTTGTCGTTGGCGTAGCCGATTTCTTTCTGTTGCTTGCGATAGTGGTAGCGGATGCGAAATGCCATGGATGCGGTTTCCGGGAAAAAGACCATTGTCGCCCCAATGCCGGTTCCGACTCAAGCCCGGGCAAGGGACGGATTCCCATCCGCCCGCCATGGGCGCATAATGGCCGGGAATGAAACGAACCTATGCCGCCCTTTCCGCTGCCGGCACCGGCAGGCGAAACCTGTTGTTACTGCTGCTCTTGCTGGGCATGGCCCTGCTCGCCTTCGTGCTGTACGGCACCGCCCGCCTGCAGGCCATGGCCCAGATCCGCGAGCAGGCCGACGCCAACCTCAACCGCTATATCCTGAGCCTGCAGCACCAGCTCGACCGCCACAAGGACCTGCCCCGGCTGCTGGCCAGCCAGCAGCAGCTGATCGCCCTGCTGCAGGATCCGGGCAATCCGCACAAAACCGACCAGGCCAACCGTTACCTGGCCTGGGTCAACGACACCATGGGCGCCACCGACAGCTACCTCATCGCCACCAACGGCATCACCCTGGCCGCCAGCAACTGGGACCAGCCCCGCCCCTTCACCGGCAACGACTACAGCTTCCGCCCCTACTTTCAGCAGGCGATGGAAGGTGGCCCCGGCCGCTATTTCGCCCTGGGCAACGTCTCCCGGGTGCGGGGTTACTTCTTCTCCCACCCGGTGATGCAGGGCGAAGAGATCATCGGGGTGACAGTGGTCAAGGTGGACCTGGAAGACGTGGAGGAAGACTGGAGCGATCCGCTGCTGGACATACTGGTGATGGACGAGGACGGGGTCATCTTCATCTCCACCCGCGCCCACTGGCGCTTCCGCACCCTGGGCCAGTTGCCGGGTTCCGAGCACATGCTGGCCAGTCGCCAGTACGGCAACCACAGCCCGCGTCCGGTGCCGTCTCGGACAGCAGACCGGCCACCGACCCTGGCCGCCCTGCTGTCCGAGACGGATATCGCCCGCATCCGGGCCAGCCGGCGCTACGGCCAGGCGCCGCTGCTGCCCCTCGACATAGTGCGGCGGGAAGCCACCGCCCAGGGTGACCTGCTGCTCACCCTGATCGATCAACCACCCAGGTCCGATGGCCTGGATCCGCAGCCGACCGGCCACTACCTGCTGGTCAGCCGGCTGCTGCCCGAAGCGGGCATGAGGGTGGCGGTGCTGGCCAGCCTGCGCCCGCTGGAAACCAGCGTCTTCCGTACCCTGGCAATAGGGCTCACCTTCTACCTGGTGGTCGCCGCCCTGGCACTGTTCCTGGTGGCCCGGCACCGGCTGAAGAAACGCTACGAGGCCGAGTTGCAACGGGCCCACGAAGCCCTGGAATTGCGGGTCGAACAGCGCACCCGCGAACTGACCGAAGCCAACCGGCGGCTGCAGCAGGAAATGGAGCAGCACCACCAGACCCAGAACCAGCTGATCCAGACCGCCAAGCTGGCGGTGCTGGGCCAGCTTTCCGCCGGCATCAACCACGAGCTGAGCCAGCCGCTCACCGCCATCTGCCACTATGCGGACAACGCCCGCAAGCTGCTGGAGCGGGGCAAGGCCGGGTCGGTGACCACCAACCTGGAAGAGATCGCCGGCCTGGCCGGGCGCATGGCCACCATCTTGCAGCCGCTGCGGGAATTCGCCCGCCAGAACGGCGATCTCAGGCAGAGCGTCAACCTGCAGCACCTGCGCCAGGGGGTCATGGTGATCATGGGCGGCCAGCTGGAGCAGCAGGGCGCCCGCATCGACTGGCCCGACGATCTCGGCGGAGTCTGGGTGCGCGGCGACATCGGCCGGCTGGAGCAGGTGCTGGTGAACCTGATCAGCAACGCCCTGCAGGCCATGGCCGGGCAGGCGGAACCCCGCATCGAGGTGGGCCTGAGCGCCACCGACGAGGAAGTGCAGCTGACCCTGCGGGATCAGGGCCCCGGCCTGGCGGAGCACACCCTGGAGCACATCTTCGAGCCCTTCTACACCACCAAGTCCGCCGGCCTGGGGCTGGGGCTGTCCATCTCCCACCGTATCGTCCAGAGCATGGACGGCCGGCTGGAGGCGCGCAACCACCCCGGCGGCGGCGCCCTCTTCACCCTGACCCTGAAACGGACCCGAGAGCACAAGCAGGAGCCCCGATGAACAACGAGCACACCGTCATCCTGGTGGACGACGATCCCCATGTCCGGCTGTCCGCCGGCCAGACCCTGGAGCTGGAAGACTATCAGGTCGTCGCCCTGGCCAATGCCGAGCAGGCCCTGGCCCTGATCGACCGGGATTTTGCCGGGGTGCTGATCACCGACATCAACATGCCGGGCATGACCGGACTGGAACTGCTGCAACAGGTCAAGAGGGTGGATACGGACATTCCGGTGATCCTGATCACCGGCTTCGGCGACATCTCCATGGCGGTGGGCGCCATCCGCAACGGCGCCTATGACTTTATCGAAAAGCCCTTCTCCGCCGACCTGCTGCTGGACGTGGTGCACCGGGCCCTGGAGAAGCGCGCCCTGACCCTGGAAAACCGCCAGCTGCGCCAGGAGCTGCAGGCCCAGAGCGCCCCCGGCCCACGCATCATCGGCAACACTCCCCCCGTCCAGCAACTGCGCCGGCTGGTGCAGGCGGTGGCGGAAACCCCCGCCGACGTGCTGCTGATGGGCGAAACCGGCACCGGCAAGGATCTGCTGGCCCGCTATATCCACGAGCACAGTCCGCGGCGGGAGCGCAACTTCGTGGCCATCAACTGCGGCGGCATGCCCGAGACCCTGATCGAGTCCGAGCTGTTCGGCCACGAGAAGGGCGCCTTCACCGACGCCAAGGAAAGGCGCATCGGCAAGTTCGAACACGCCCAGGGCGGCACCCTCTTCCTCGACGAGATCGAAAGCATGCCCATGAGCCTGCAGATCAAGCTGCTGCGGGTGCTGGAGGAGCGGGCCATAGAGCGGCTCGGCTCCAACAAGCTGATCCCCTTGGATCTGCGCATCATCGCCGCCACCAAGGCGGATCTCAAGGCCCAGGCGGAGGCCGGGGAATTCCGGGAAGACCTCTACTACCGGCTGAACGTGGTGCGCATCGACATCCCGCCCCTGCGCGCCCGGACCCAGGACATCCCCATGCTGTTCCAGCACTTCGCCCTGCTCGCCTCCGCCCTGTACGAGCGGGAGATACCGCCCCTGTCGGCGGAACGGATCCACAGCCTGATGAGCCACGACTGGCCGGGCAACGTGCGCGAACTGCGCAACCTGGCGGAGCGCTACGTGCTGCTGGGCGAGGCCTGCACCTTCGACTTCGACGACAGGCCCATCCTCGATCAGGATCCCAGCGCCCTGGGGCTGTCGGCCCGGGTCGACCACTTCGAGAAGACCCTGATCCAGGCCGAGCTGGCCCGCCACGGCGGCTCCATCAAGGACACCCTGGAAAGCCTGCAACTGCCGCGCAAGACCCTGTACGACAAGATGAAAAAGCACGGCCTGGACAAGAACGACTACAAGGCCGAGCTGGGCTGAGCGGCACAGACTGGAGCAGCATCACCTCCGTCCTTCCTGCTATCTCCGGTATCCTCTCGGTTGGCGCCAGCTCCATGGGTGGAAATCCGCCCATGGATTTCCGCTCCCCGCCGTTGCGGGCAAAACAATACTAGCCTGATTACCTTCCTCGTTCCCTTTATCGCCCGCTGTTCGGGCCAATCCTCAGGCCTGATCATGCCCAATCGGGCCCATGGGTGGAAAACCATCCACCATCATTCGACAAACGGCGGATTTCCACCCATTTTCATCCGGTCGAAAGGGTGAAAGTTAACCACCATGTCTCCCCTTGTAGTGGAAATGTAACACCAGAGCACCATCCCGGGGCAATCACATAAAGTTGGTCTCTTTTTTGCAAACCACATGTTAACAGCAACGCCAACCTGATCACCTTCCGGTTACAGAAAGTGAACAGTGGCAGGGAAAGCCGACCGGTCCGCCAGGGCCGGAGCAAAAACAGAGGTAAACCATGTCAAACGCCGAACAACAGCTCGACAGCCTCAGCCCCGAGGAGCGTAAAAAGCTCGAGGAGCTGATGGAAAAAGACGCCAAGACCGAGCGCAAGCTCACCGGGCCCTGGGCCTGGCTGGTGGCCGCCCTGGCCGCCGCCATGGTCGCCATCTATTTCTACGGCGCCGGGGTGGCCGCCCTCAGCACCCAGTACCACCTGGGCGTGTACGTACTGATCACCTTCGTCCTGGTGTTCCTGCTCTACCCCGCCGGCAGCCGCACCGCCCACGGCGGTCTGTCGCTGATCAGCGCCACCTTGCTGTCGGTGCTGGTCAGTTGCTTCTTTATCTACGACTCGCCCACCGCCTTCTACCAGCAGATCTCGATGTTCCGGGAAACCTGGGAATACGATGGCCTCGCCACGGCCCTATCCCAGGACCTGGGCAAGCTGCACTACAGCCTGTGGCTGGTGCTGCCCTTCGCCGCCGTGCTGCTGCCGCTGGATCAGTGGCTGAGCAAGCGCAACCACAACAGCCCCACCGCCAGCGATGTGATACTGGCGCTGATGGTGGCCGGCACCGTCATCTACTGGATCAGCCAGTTCGAGGCGCTCAACTACCGGGCCGGGGCCGAAAACGAGGTGGACATGCTGGTGAGCATCGTCGGCCTGCTGCTGTCGCTCGAGATCTGCCGCCGGGTGCTGGGCTGGTCCATCACCCTGATCGGGGTGGGCATGATCTGCTTCGCCCTGTTCGGGCCCTACCTGCCGGAGCTGTTCGCCCACCGGGGCTTCCGCTTCGAGCGCCTGGCCACCGCCCTGTTCCTCACCACCAACGGGGTGTTCGGGGTCATGGCCAGCGTACTGGCCACCTACGTGATCCTGTTCATCTTCTTCGGCGCCTTCCTGCAGAAGTCCGGCGCCGGCAAGTTCTTCATCGACCTGCCCCTGGCCCTGGCCGGCCGCTCCACCGGCGGCCCGGCCAAGGTGGCGGTGATCTCCTCCGCCCTGTTCGGCTCGGTGTCCGGCTCCGCCATCGCCAACACCGTGTCCTCCGGCGCCTTCACCATCCCCATGATGAAGCGGGCCGGCTTCAAGCCCCATGTGGCTGGCGCCATCGAGCCCGCCGCCTCCATCGGCGGCATGTTCCTGCCCCCCATCATGGGCGCGGGCGGCTTCCTGATGGCCGAGCTCACCGGCACCCCCTACTCCACCATCATGATACTGTCCATCGGGCCCGCCCTCCTCTACTTCCTGGCGGTGTACTGCATGGTGCACTTCGAGGCCAAGAAACACGGCCTGGTGGGCATCCAGGGCGAGGAAATCCCGCACTGGAAAACGGTGTTCAAGGCCGGCTGGTACTACGCCCTGCCCCTGGTGATCATCACTGTGCTGCTGCTCAGCGGCCGTTCCGCCGGCAACTCCGCCTTCTGGGCCACCCTGTCCTGCATCGCGGTGAGCTGGGTCAACAAGGAAACCCGCATGGGGCCGAGGGAGATCTGGAATGCCATCCAGGTCGGGGCGCGCAACACCCTGATCGTGGGCGCCACCATCGGCGTGATCGGCGTCATCGTCGGCACCATCTCGCTCACCGGCATGGGCCTCAAGTTCTCCGACCTCATCATCTCCATGGCCGGCGACAGCCTGTTCCTCGCCCTGGTGCTGGTGGCCATCGCCTCCCTGGTGCTGGGCATGGGCGTGCCGGTGACCGCCGCCTACCTGATCGTGGCCGTGCTGGCGGTGCCTGCCCTGGGCGAATTCGGCGTGGCCGCCATCGCCGCCCACATGATCGTCTACTGGCTGTCCCAGGACTCCAACATCACCCCACCGGTGTGCGTGGCCGCCTATGCGGGCGCCGCCATCGCCGGCTCGGATCCCTGGAAGACCGGCTGGACCTCGTTCAAGTTCGCCAAGATGCTGTACGTGATGCCGCTGCTGTTCGCCTACGTGCCCGCCATGCTGCTCGACGGCACCTTGCTGGAGATCATCACCGCCTTCGTTTCCGCCACCCTGGGCACCATCGCCTTCGGCGCCTTCGCCATGGGCTACCTGCGCCGCAGGACCAGGCTGCATGAATGGCTGCTGCTGGGCGTGGGCACCCTGCTGCTGTACTGGCCGACCTTCATCTCCGATTTCGCCGGTCTGGCGGTGATCGCCCTGGTGTGGTGGCTGCAGCGGGAAGGCAGCACCGCCCCGGCGGTCAAGGTCAACCATTCCAACGCCAGCTAAGGACGTCACCATGAGCCAAATCAAGCTAATCGTCTACGCCACCGACTTCTCCGAAGGCTCGGCCCACGCCGCCGAGCTGGCCAGGCAGCTGACCCGGCTGCACGGTGCCCGCCTGCACCTGCTGCACGTGATCACCGAGCTGCACGACCGGCACTGGCGCGGCATTCCCGGCGGCCTGATGGAAGAGTTCGCCCGGGAGATCAAGACCCAGGCGATGACCGACATGCACGACTTCGCCCAGCGCTTCTTCGGCGATTTCGAAGGCGAACTGACCACGGACGTGGTGATAGGCCCGGCCGCCGAGGAGATCCTGGTCCAGGCCTCGGCCCTCGGCGCCGACCTTATCGTGATGGGCACCCACGGTCGCAGCGGGGTGGAAAAGCTGCTGGTCGGCTCCACCACCGAGCGGCTGATCCGCAAGTCCATGATTCCCGTATTAACTGTACCCGAGCGCGGCTGAGAGGCCCGCCCCCCCTTCTCGAAGGAAGACCGAGAGAAACCATAACAAAGAGGAAATGACTATGATGTTGAAGCAACTGTTCAAACCTTCCAAGGCGCTGGCCTCCCTGACCATCGCCGCCGTGGCGGCCTTCGGCATGAACGCCACGGCCCAGGCCCAGACCGAGCGCCTGGCCTTCTCCGGCGGCCCCGACGGCGGTACCTTCCAGTACTTCTCCAACGGTATCGCCACCCGGCTGTCGCGCACCATGGAAGGGGTGGAAGTGTCCAACATGGCGTCCGCCGGCTCGGTGGAAAACCTGCGCCGGGTCAACTCCCGCGACGCCGACTTCGGTATCGTCTACTCCGGCGACATCTACCTGGGCCTGCAGGGCAAGCTGACCAACGACACCCGCCAGTACCGCAACGCCCAGGCCATTTCCTACCTGTACGGCGCCCCGGCCCACCTGATCGTGCTGGACGGCTCCGGCATCACCGACGTGGCCCAGCTGGCCGGCAAGAGCGTCGCCGTGGGTCCGGCCGGCTCCGGCGCCGCCGCCTCCGCCCAGCGCTTCTTCGAGGGCGTGGGCCTGTGGGACAAGATCACGCCCCAGTACATCGGCTACAACCAGGGCGCCTCCGCCCTGGGGGATCGCCAGATCGACGCCCTCTGGGTGTTCGCCGGCTTCCCCAACGCCTCGGTGATCCAGGCCGCCTCCAGCAACAAGGTACGGCTGCTGCAGGTGAACGACGCCGCCGAGAAGGGCACCCTGTTCAATGACCATCCCTACTACGCCACCGTGACCATCCCCTCCGGCACCTACCCGGGCGTGGACTACGACGTGGTCACCATCCAGGATTCCGCCCTCTGGGTGGCCGGCCGTCACCTGTCCGAAGACAAGGTGTACGACAGCCTGAAAGAGATCTACTCCGAAGATGGCCTCAAGTTCATGTACTCCGTGTCCCAGGCCGCCGAGGCCATGACGCTGGAAGACGGTCTGCTGGGCGTGGTCACCCCGCTGCACGAAGGCGCCAAGAAGTTCTGGACCGAGCAGGGCAAGACCCTGAGCAGCACCCAGCAATAATCCTTTTCAGGCTCCGTTAGCCTTTTCCGCCCCGCTCCCGCAGCGGGGTTTTTTTATGGTGGCGTGAGCAGGCTCCCGCTTTGCCCGCCCCGCTATTGGTCCGGCCGCCGCCCAGGCGTTATAACAATAATTCAACATCGAACAATCATTTTCCAGGGACAGGTGGAGCTGTGAACCCATTCAGATTTGGCATCGGCGGCAGGCTGCTGCTGGCGTTCCTGCTGCTGGCGGCCATCACCCTGCTGGCGGCGGGACTCTCCTGGCGCAGCAGCGGCGAACTGGAGGCCCGGCTGCAGCAACTGCGGGAAACCAGTATAGGGGTGCTCTACGCCGCCTCCCGCCTCAACGACCAGAGCCGGCAGGTGGTGACCATGGTACCGCAGCTGGTCAGCGCCGAGTCCCGCGCCGAACGGGAGCGGGCCCGCCAGGGCCTGGATCTGGCGCTGAACGGCATGGAAGACTGGATGCGCCACCTGCCGGACTACAACCGCTACTTTGTCGAGATCACCGATCAGATCCGCAACAGCGTCGAACTGCTCGACACCACGGTGATCCGCCGCGAACAGCTGGCCTGGGAAAGCCAGCAGCGGCGCCAGTTGCTGTACCCGCTTTACCTCCAGGTCAGCGACGTCCTGCAGGCGCGCCAGGCCCAGTCTCCCGAGCCCGAACTGGCCATCATGCTGCAAACCATCAACTACCTGGCCGCCCTGGCGGAAAAAATCGCCAACGACACCAGTTTCAACGAGCTGGACTACACCTTCCTGCGACTGGAAGAGATGGCCGAGCGGCTCGGCCGGCAGAGCCTCCCCCTGCCGGAGCCCGGACGCCAGTCACTGGAGCTGCTATTGCGCCTGGTGTCCCGGGACGGCCCGCTGTTCCGGCTGAAGAACGAAGAGCTGGATCTGCGCTACCAGGAGCAGTTCCTGGTGGCCAACAGCCAGCGCCACGTGCGCCAGCTCGCTATCCAGATAGCCCACTACAGCGAGGCCGCCAACCGCCAGGTGGATACCGACATCGCCCAGTCGGCCCATACCGTGGCCCGGGCCAGCCATGCCACCCTGCTGCTGTCCCTGCTCAGCCTGGTGCTGGTGGCCGGCATCTCCTGGCTTTATGTCAGCCGCAACGTGCTGGCGCGCATCGCCCGGCTGCAGCACAACATGCGCGCCATCGCCAGCGGCCGGCTGGATACCCCCATCCGTATCCGCGGCCGGGATGAAGTGGCCGGCATGGCCCGGGATCTGCGCCACTTCCAGCTGACCGCCCTGCGGGCGGAGCGGGCCCGCCACCGCCTGGCCCGGGAAATCGAGGACCGGCTCCATGCCGAGCGCCAGCTGCGCCTGACCCAGGAAGAGCTGATCCAGGCCGGCAAGCTCGCCGCCCTGGGCCAGCTCAGCGTGGCCATCACCCACGAGATCAACCAGCCGCTCAACGCCATGAGCACCCAGTTGCATTCGGTGGGCCGCTACCTGGCCCGCAACGAAGCGGACAAGGCCGAGCAGGGCCTGGGCAAGCTGCGCCAGTTGCTGGACAAGGCCGGCACCATCACCCGCCACCTGCGCAGCTTCGCCCGCAAGGCCGACAGCCGGCTGTCGCCGGTGGCCCTGGCGGCGGTGGTGGAAGCGGCGGTAGAACTGCTGCAACCCAGGTGGCACGGGGTGACCCTGAGCATCGCAGGGGATGCCGACACCCTGGTGCAGGCCGAGGCCATCCGCCTGGAGCAGGTGCTGGTCAACCTGCTCGGCAATGCCCTGGACGCGCTGGAGGGGCGGCCGTCTCCCGAGGTGCGCATCCACTGGCGGCAGTACCGGGACCAGGTACAGCTCAGCCTGGAGGACAACGGCTGCGGCATTCCCCCCGAGCAGATGGAGCAGATCTTCGACCCCTACTACACCACCAAGGCCCCGGGCAAGGGCCTGGGGCTGGGCCTGGCCATCAGCTACAACATCATGCAGGACCTGGGCGGCCAAATTCGCCTGAGCTCCACCCCCGACCGGGGCACCACTTTCAACCTGCGTTTCAACAGGGCATAACATGGAAATACTGCTGATCGACGACGAAGCCATGGTCAGGGACAGCCTGACCGAAATGCTGGAACTCGAAGGCTTCCGGGTGCGGGCCTACGCCGATCCCCGCCGCGCCCTGGCCGAGCTGAGGCCGGGCCGTGAGGCGGTGCTGCTCACCGACGTGCGCATGCCGGGGCTGGACGGCCTCGAACTGCTGCAATTGGTGCAGGCCAGGGACAGGGAGCTGCCGGTGATCCTGATGAGCGGCCACGGCGACATTCCCATGGCGATCCAGGCGATGAAGGAAGGCGCCTACGACTTC
This sequence comes from Zobellella iuensis, assembly GCF_016746085.1. Lineage (GTDB taxonomy): Bacteria > Pseudomonadota > Gammaproteobacteria > Enterobacterales > Aeromonadaceae > Oceanimonas > Oceanimonas iuensis. Next base: position 73,074 of record NZ_JAERTZ010000015.1, on the reverse strand, counting down.
CTGGAAAAACCCCTGCAACCCGAGGCGCTGCTGGAGCGGCTGCACAGCGCCATGGCGCAGCGCCGCCTGAGCCTGCTGCCGCAGTCGCTGCCCGAAGGCGAGGATCCCCTGGCCCGCACCCTGCTCGGCCAGTCCGCCCCCATGCAGCGGCTGCGGGAGCAGATCCGGGTGCTGGCCGCCGCCCAGGTGGACACCCTGATCTACGGCGAAACCGGTACCGGCAAGGACGTGTCGGCCCGCGCCCTGCACGACGCCAGCCCGCGGCGGGACCAGCGCTTCGTGGCCATCAACTGTGGCGCCATGCCCGAGCACCTGCTGGAGAGCGAGCTGTTCGGCCACGAGGCCGGCGCCTTCACCGGTGCCCAGCGCCGCCACATCGGCAAGATAGAAGTAGCCCACGACGGCACCCTGTTCCTGGACGAGATCGAGAGCATGCCCCTGGCGGCACAGATCCGCCTGCTGCGGGTGCTGCAGGAGCGGACCATAGAGCGGGTCGGCGGCACCACCCCCATAGCAGTGCGGATCACGGTGATCGCCGCCAGCAAGGCGGATCTGGCCGAGCTCAGCGAGCAGGGCCGCTTTCGCGCCGACCTCTACTACCGGCTCAACGTGGCCTGCCTGCACCTGCCGCCGCTGCGCGAACGCAAGGAGGATCTGGCCGAGCTGTTCCGCTTCCACGCCCGGCAAGCGGCGGACAAATACCAGCGCCCCCTGCCCGGCCTCAGGCCCAGCCAGCTCGCCCGCCTGGAGCAACACGCCTGGCCCGGCAACGTGCGCGAGCTGCGCAACGTGGCCGAGCGCTTCGTGCTGGGGGTGGCCGGCGAGGGGCTGAACCTGGACCAGCCCGAGCCGACCGCCGACGGCGACGGCGACACCGACTTCGAACAACAGCTCGAAGGCTACGAGCGGAGGCTGATCATGGACAGCCTGCGCCGCCACCAGGGCCAGATCAACAAGGCCGCCGAGCACCTCAACCTGACCCGCAAGACCCTTTACCGCAAAATGAAGAAGTACCAGCTGGACAAATGGGACTACCGCGGCTGAGCCTCCCCGGGCTTTGGGACAACCCTGTCCCAAAGTCCTCCTCGCTTGTCATCATAACTTTATAACAATATGAAATATAAAGATAAAAAATCATGGCATCGATTTTGCCGTAGGGAATGGGCCCAAACGGGCATTCACCTATGGACTCAATTAACGATGAAGGACTGACATCATGACCAAAACCGTGCTGAGCGGCCTGCTGGCCACCACCCTGCTGTGCTCTCCCTGGCTGCAGGCCGAACAGATCGTCGTGGCCCATCGGGGTGCTTCAGGCTACCTGCCGGAGCACACCCTGGCGGCCAAGGCCCTGGCCTACGCCATGAAGCCCCATTACCTGGAGCAGGATCTGGTGATGACCAAGGACGACCGCCTGGTGGTGCTACACGATCACTACCTGGACCGGGTCAGCGACGTGGCCGAACGCTTCCCCGGCCGCGCCCGGGAAGACGGCCGCTACTACGCCATCGACTTCACCCTGGACGAAATCCGCCAGTTGCGGGCCACCGAGGTGTTCAACCAGGACGAAGAAGGCAAACAGGGCGCCGTCTACCCCGGACGCTTTCCCCTGTGGCAGTCCAGCTTTCGCATTCCCACCTTCGAGGAGGAAATCGAGCTGATCCAGGGCCTGAACAAGAGCCTGGGCTACGACATCGGCATCTACCCGGAGATCAAGGCGCCCTGGCTGCACCACCAGCACGGCAAGGACATCGCCCGCGCCACCCTGGAGGTGCTCAAGCGCTACGGCTACACCGAGCAGGACAGCAAGGTCTACCTGCAGACCTTCGACTACAACGAGCTCAAGCGCATCAAGGAGCAGTTGCTGCCGGAATACGGCATGGACATCAAGCTGGTGATGCTGCTGGCCCATACCGACTGGGACGAAACCTTCGAGCAGGATGCCCAGGGCCAGTGGATCCCCTATGACTACGACTGGATGTTCGAGCCCGACGCCATGGCCACCCTGGCCCGGCACGCGGACGGCGTCGGTCCCTGGATGCCGATGGTGGTGGCCGACGGCTCCACCCCCGGCAACATCGAGCTGACCGGCCTGGCGGCCCGGGCCCAGGCCGCCGGCCTGGAGGTGCACCCCTACACCCTGCGCCTGGATGAAGGCCGGCTGCCCGCCTACGCCGAGAACTTCGAGCAGCTGCTCGACGTCTTCTACAACCAGGCCAGGGTGGACGGGGTCTTTACCGACTTCCCCGACAGGGCCGTCGCCTTTTTGGAACGGCAGGCGGAGTGAGACACCAACCCAGAGCGCCATGTAGTTTAAAAATCAGGCAGGGATGATTCTTGGGGCGCGGGCGGCCCGCCCGCATGAGGATGGCGCCGAGGTGGGCGAAGGCACAGCCCAGCCCGCAATGCCTGTTCTGCCTCGAGCCTCTTTGAACCTGTGGTGTGGCGGGCCAGCCCGAGGGTTCCCGCTGCGCGGGAAAGCAGGCGGGCCGCCTGCGCTCCACCAGTCAGGTGCCAATCTGCAAACGTCGTTTGCCACCGACGAGAGTCGCAGGGATAAGCGGGCAGTCCACAAGGGACAGTCCTGTCCCTTTTTAACAAAACCGGCGGGACAGGGATGTCCCAAAGCCGGTTATCAAACCAGAAACAAAAAGTTAACACACTGAAAATAAAAGATTAAAAATATTGGCACCCATATTGCCATAGGGAAAGAGCAACACCGGGCACCGCCCATACGGAATAATCGACAAGATAAGGACGAAAACCATGACCAAAAACCTGCTCACCGGCCTGCTGGCCTCCGCCCTGCTCGGCTTCGGCGTCGCCGCCCAGGCCCAGGACTGCCCCCGCGGCGTGCTCGACGACATGTACTGCGACAGCAACGGCGACATGGTGGCCGACACCCCCGCCGATCCCAAGCAGTGGAAGGACCCGGGCACCCTGGTGTTCACCTATACCCCGGTGGAAGATCCCGCCGTCTACCGCGACGCCTTCGCCGACTTCCAGAACTACCTGGCGGAAAAAACCGGCAAGAAGGTGATCTACTACTCGGTGCACTCAAACTCGGCCCAGGTCGAGGCCATGCGCTCCGGCCGGCTGCATATCGCCGGCTTCTCCACCGGCCCCACCGGCTACGCGGTCAACCTGGCCGGCTATGTGCCCATCGCCGTCAAGGGCACCGAAGAGGCCTTCCAGGGCTACAACCTGATCATGCTGGTACGCGCCGACAGCGACATCCAGACCATGGAGGACGTGAAAGGCAAGACGGTGGCCCACACCGCCGTGTCCTCCAACTCCGGCAACCTGGCGCCCCGCGCCCTGTTTCCGCTGATCGGTCTGACCCCGGACGAAGACTACAAGGTGGTCTATTCCGGCAAGCATGACCAGTCGGTGATGGGCGTACTGTCCGGCGACTACGACGCCGCTCCCGTGGCCTCCGACGTCTACGATCGCATGGTCGAGGCCGGCCGGGTCAAGGGCGAGGACTTCCGCACCATCTATACCAGTGCCCGTTTCCCCACCTCCGCCTTCGGCTATGCCCACGATCTGCACCCGGATCTGGTGGCCAATATCAAGGACGCCTTCGACAGCTACCGCTTCCCGGCCGAGATGCAGGAGACCTTCGGCGGCGCCGATCGCTTCTACCCCATCACCTACAAGGAAGACTGGCAGATCATCCGCGACATCGCCCACGCCACCGGCACCGCCTACACCAAGAACGGCCTGCAGCAACTGGCAGAGAAAGAAGCCGCCGACGCCGCCAAGCAACGGGCCGAAGCCCTGGCGCAACAGGCCCAGCAGTAACCGCCATCCCGTTTAACCCATAACGGTGTTACCACGGCTGTGCCTGCGGGCACAGCCTGTGGATCGCCATTGCCCGAACAACCCGATAATCAGCAAGGAAGAACTGATGACCACCTCCTATCTGCAGATCAAGCAGCTCAGCCACGCCTATACCCCGGGCAAGCTGATACTGCGCCAGATCGACATCGACATCACCGAACCCGGCATCATCGCCATCATAGGCCCTTCCGGCACCGGCAAGAGCACCCTGCTGCGCTGCATCAACCGGCTGATCACCCCCAGCCACGGTCAGATCCTGTTCCAGCAGGCGGATCTGGCGGCGGCCAGGGGCAAGGAACTGCGCCGGCTGCGCCGCCATATCGGCATGGTATTCCAGGAATACAACCTGGTGGAGCGGCTGACGGTGCTGGAAAACGTGCTCACCGGCCGGCTCGGCTACATGAGCGCCTGGCAGGCCTGGCGACGCAACTTCGCCCGGGAGGATCTGGATCGGGCCTTCGAGCTGCTGGAAAAAGTGGGCCTGGCCGACTTCGCCATGCAGCGGGCCGACAGCCTGTCCGGCGGCCAGCGCCAGCGGGTGGGCATCGCCCGTGCCCTGATGCAGCACCCCTATATACTGCTGGCGGACGAGCCCACCTCGTCGCTCGATCCCAAGACCGCGGTGGAGATCATGGAGCTGATGGACACCCTGGCCGCCAGCCAGGGCATACCCACCCTGGTCAATATCCACGACGTCAAGCTGGCCCAGCGCTTCGCCCGGCGCATGATCGGCATGAGCGGCGGCCAGGTGGTGTACGACGGCGATCCGGCCGGCATCACCGACGCCCACCTCAAGCAGATCTACGGAGGTGAATCATGGCTGGTGTAACCCGATCCAACCCCTTCCGCCAGAGCCCGGCGGCCCGCCTGGGCTGGCTGGCGGTCGCCGCCTACGTGATCTACGGCTTCGGCGCCATGGATCTCAACTGGGCCCGCTTCGTCGACGGCCTGGGCCACGGCGCCCGCCTGCTGGATCGCATGTTCCCGCCCAACTTCGATCGCTGGGAGATCCTGCTGCACGACCTGATCGAAAGCCTGCAGATCGCGGTGATCGCCAGCGTGGCCGGCATCTTCATTTCGCTGTTCGTGGGCCTGCTCGCCGCCCGCAACCTGATGCCCGCCCTGGTCACCTCGCCGGCACGGGTGCTGATCGCCGTATGCCGTACCTTCCACCCGGTGATCATCGCCATCCTCTTCGTCAAGGCGGTGGGCTTCGGCGCCCTGGCCGGTATCCTCACCCTGGTAGTGGCCTCGGTGGGCTTTATCGCCAAGCTGTTCGCCGAGGCCATAGAGGAGATTTCGCTCAAGCAGGTGGAGGCCATCCGCGCCACCGGCGCCGGCTTCGTCAGCGTCATCCTGTTCGCGGTGCTGCCTCAGGTGTTCTCCCGCTTTATCGGTTTTTCCACCTACCAGCTCGACTCCAACCTGCGCAACTCCACCATGGTGGGCCTGGTGGGCGCCGGCGGCCTGGGCGGCACCCTGTTCGCCGCCTTCCAGCGTTTCGACTACGACTTCGTCACCGCCATCCTGCTGACCATCATCGCCCTGATCCTGGTGGGTGAGGCCCTGTCCAACGCGGTACGGAGAGTTTTCCAATGAGCAGCCACACCCAGTCGATGGAGCAAGCCCCCATGTCCCAACCTCAACGCCACTGGCAACGCTTCACCCCGCTGCAACGCCTGAGCCGCTACCTGGTCTACCTGGTGATCGTCTCCGCCTTCGTGATCTCGGTGCGCACCGTGGAAGTGATCCCCGAGTTCCTGTTCGATGCCCCCCAGCAAATGGCGGACATGTTCGCCCGCATGTGGCCGCTGGAATGGGCCTCCTACCCGGCCACCATCCACGGTGCCCTGATGGAAACCCTGCACATCGCCACCCTGGGCACCCTGCTGTGCCTGCTGCTGGCGGTGCCCCTGGCGCTGCTCAACGCCGGCAACGTGGTGGCCTCGCCCTGGCTGAACTGGCTGGCCCGCTTCTTCCTGGTCTCTTCCCGCTCGGTCAACTCCCTGGTGTGGGCCCTGCTGTTCGTGGCGGTGTTCGGCCCCGGGGTCATCGCCGGGGTGCTGGCGGTGGCGCTGCGTTCGGTGGGCTTCGTCGGCAAGCTGCTGGCCGAGGCCATAGAGGAGATCAACATGGGCTCCATCGAGGCGCTGCGCGCCACCGGCGCCTCCACCGCCAGCGTGCTGCTCAAGGGCTACTGGCCCCAGGTGATGCCGGCCTTCTTCAGCATAGTGCTGTTCCGCTGGGACATTAACGTGCGCGAGTCGGCGGTGCTGGGGCTGGTGGGCGCCGGCGGCATAGGGGTGGTGCTGAGCGACGCCATGAACCTCTTTATGTGGGAACGGGTGGCCACCATACTGGTGAGCATACTGGTGGTGGTGCTGCTGGCCGAGTGGCTGGTGGTGCAGGTGCGCAAGAGGTTGCTGTAATGACACTGAACAATCACTATCTGGTACTGCGCCACGGCCACAGCCTGGCCAACCAGGCCCACCTCATCATCAGCCATCCCAGGCAGGGCGAGGCCGGCTACGGCCTCTCCCCCCAGGGGCGGCAACAGGTGGCCTGCACCCTGGCGAACTGGCCCTTCGCCCGGCCGGATCGCATGATCAGTTCGCCGTTTCTGCGGGCAAGGGAAACGGCGGCCCTGGCCGCCGCCCGCTTCCTCTGCCCCCTGGGCGAGGACATCGCCCTGCGCGAGCGCTTCTTCGGCGAGCTGGACGGCGGCCCGGACCTGCGCTACCCGGACGTGTGGCAGCAGGACGAGCTGAGCCCGGATCACCATTACGCCGGGGTCGAAAGCCTGAACCAGGTGGCCCGGCGCGGCTGGCAGTTGCTCGAGCGGCTGGAGCAACAGCACCGGGGCCAGACCCTGCTGCTGGTGAGCCATGGCGATACCCTGCAAATCCTGCTGACCTTGGCCCTGGGGCTGCCCCTGGGCCGCCACCGGGAGCTCAAGCCCCTGGCCACGGCAGAAGTACGGGAGCTCAGCCTGGCTCCGCAGGCCGTCCTGCCCTGAGGACCCTGACCACCACCCGAAAGAGGGCGTGCCGGGCGGCTATACTGTAGGCAGTTGCCACCCGAACGCGGACACGCCCATGTCGACCTTTTCCACCGAGCACGACGCCATTCTCGACGCCGCCCTCCACCTCGCCCTGCACAGTTCCTGGGAAGCCTTCAGCCTGCAGGAGCTGGCCGATACCCGGGAGCTGAGCCTGGCCGAGATCGCCCGCCATTTCCGCTCCAAGGACGACATGGCCGAGGCCCTGTTCGACCGGGCCGACGCCGCCATGCTGGGCCTGCCCCCGGACGAGGACGAAGCCCTGGCGGAGCGGCTGCTGATCCGCATCATGGCCTGGCTGGACTACCTGGCCCCCTACCGGCCGCTGGTGCGGGACATGCTGGCCTACAAGCTGGAGCCGGGCCACTTCCACCTGCAGGCCCACGGCATCACCCGGGTCAGCCGCACCGTGCAGTGGTTCGTCGAGGCCGCCCAGTGGCGCCCGACCGGCCTCGGCCGCATCCTGGGAGAGCTCACCCTCACCTCCATCTACCTCACCGCCGTGGCCAGTTTCCTGGTGGACGGCAGCGACAACCTCAACACCACCCGTACCCTGCTGCGCGGCCTGCTGGACAGGGCGACCCGGCTCTGCCCCCGGTGCTGAACGGCCATGGACGGCCTGAGCCACGCCCTGCTCGGCGCCACCCTGGCGCAACTGCCCTCGCCGCGCCGCTGCCCCCTGGGCCGCAACCAGCGGCTGGGGCTGGGCGCCCTGGGCGGCCTCTTCCCCGACATCGACTACGTCCTCTTCCCCTGGTCGCCGCTGGAGTTCCTCGCCTACTGGCACCAGGGGCCGACCCATTCCCTGCTGCTGGCGCCGCTCTGGGCCGGCCTGCTGGCCCTGGTGCTGCGGCTGCACCCGGCCCTGCGCGCCCAGGGCCGCTGGCTGTTCCTGCTCCTCCTTATCGGCATCCTCTCCCACGACCTGCTCGACGCCCTCACCGGCTACGGCACCCAGCTGTTCTATCCCCTGAGCCGGGCCCGCTTCAGCGCCGACCTGCTGTTCGTGATCGATGGCTACTTCACCCTGCTGCTGGCCATCGCCCTGGCGGTGCTGTACCGGCGGCCGGGCCGGCGGCTCGCCCTGCTGCCGCCGCTCCTCTACCTGGGCCTGCTGCTCGGGCTCAAGCAACTGGCCCTGTACCAGGGCGGTGCGCCCGTGGCCATTCCCCAGCCCTTTTCCCCCCTGTACTGGCAATTGATCGACCCCCACCGCCAGCAGTCGCTCTACCTGCGGCTGGCGCCGGATCCCGTCGCCGCCCGGGTCTCTTCCCGGCTCGGCTACCCCGGCTGGCGGCAGGGCTACCAGGCCGGAGTCGGGGCCCGCTGGCAGCCCTATGGCCCGAGCAGCGCCGACCCGGACTGGCAGGCGGAGGTGGAGCAGGCCTGGCGGCACCCACAGTTCCGGCCCTTTCGCGACTTCGCCCGCTATCCCTACCTGTACCGGTTGGAGCAGTATGAGGACGAACGCTGTGTCTGGTTCAGCGATCTGCGCTACGACTGGCCCGCCCTGCCGGCCAGCTTCCGCTACGGCCTGTGCCGCCAGGCCGGCGGCGACTGGCAGCTGTACCGGATGCGCTACCTGAGCGAGCGGCGCCAGCGGCTCTAGGCGTTGCGGGTCAGAAGCTGGCGGTAACGGTCTTCCCCCGGCCTATTACCGGGGAAGGCGGCCTCCGCCGCCATGGACAAGAGGGCCGGTTTGGGACTAGATTCTAACGGTCAAACAGATCCGCGACGCCCAGGGAAGGAGCCCGCCGCCAAGACCCGGCAGGAGCGTCCTTTTTTCAACACGGGAACATCATATGCACACCTTACGCCTGGCGCCCCTGGCGCTGCTGTTTGCCTTTACCCTGGCCGGCTGCTCGGAAGAGCAGGCCGCCAATGAACAGGCCGGCACGGCCACCCTCTCCGGCAACCTCGTCTATCTGCCGCGCATCGCCCTGCCGGACGACGCCCGGGCCAGCGTGCGCCTGGAAGACGTCAGCCTGGCCGACGCCCCCGCCGAGACCCTGGCGGAGCTGAACTTCGCCACCGAAGGCCGGCAGGTACCGCTGCCCTTCAGCCTGGAATACGATGCCGCGGCCATCGACCAGCGCCACCGTTACGCGGTGCGCGGCGAGATCCGCGACGAACAGGGCACCCTGCTGTGGACCACCACCGAGCACCACGGCGTGCTGACCCAGGGCCAGCCCGACGACCATATCGAGATCCGGCTGGAGCAGGTCGAGGCGGCGCCGGCCGGCCCCTCCACCCTGGTGTACCGCTGCACCCCGCAAGACGGCGAGCCCTTCGAGTTCGTGGCCCAGTACCATGACGGCCGGCTCGGCCTCTGGCTGCCGGACAGCTTCGGGCTGCCCTACCAGGAGCTGCCCCAGGTGATCTCCGCCAGCGGCGCCCGCTTCGAAAACGAGCAGGCCCAGGTGTGGAGCAAGGGCAACAGCGCCCTGCTGGAAGTGGGCGAACAGAGCTACGGCGAATGCGTGGAAGACAGGGCCGCCGGCCTGCGGGAAGACGCCCGCCTGCGCGGCGTGACCCTGAGGGCCACCGGCAACGAGCCCGGCTGGGTGCTGGAGGTGAGCGCCGGCCGGCAGATCCGCTTCAACTACAACTACGGCGCCAACCAGCTGCTGCTGCCCAACCCCGAAGCCCTGCCGGACGACGCCGGCTACCGGGCGGCCAGCGCCGATCACCGGCTCGAGGTCAGCGTCCGCCAGGAAGACTGCCAGGACGATATGAGCGGCGAGGCGTTCTCCTACCGGGTCGTGGTCACCCTGGACGGCCAGGATTATCGCGGCTGCGGCAGCAAGCTTAACTGAAGGCTCCGTCACCGGAAGCATGGGCCCCGGCGGGGCCCATTGCCGTCACCTCCCTTTCCGCTGCCCCGGGCAGCTCCCGCTAAAATCAGTTAAGATACTGTCATTACTCATTTTTTGTTGGCGGTCCCCGGCCCGTGATCACCCTTGAGCGCAAAGACGGCTTTTCCCTGAAGATTTCCCGCATCCTGCGGGAGGCCACCGAGCACCGGCTGGATCTCTACCTCTTTATCCCCGGCGAGCTGGGGCTCAACAGCCATGTGGTGCCGGAGGAGGAGTTTTACCATAACGCCATCCACGTCAAGCGCACCTACTTCAGCGACCGCCAGCACCTGCCCCTGGTGCACAGCCGCCTGGCCCGCCGGGGCAAGCTCGGCACCGAGCAGTACCGGCTCAGCCTCAGCCTCTATGCCTACCAGTACGTGGTGGGGCTGGAGCAGTCCTGCCACGAACTGCGCAACGGCAAGGAGGCGGCCGGTCGGGAAGAGGTGGAAGAGGTCATCGCCCTGGCCGAAGACATACTCCGGCGGCTGCGGCGCAACGTGCCGGCGGACGAGACCCTGCTCAAGTACTACGCCAATATCGACAACTACCTGTCCTGGTTCACCGAGCAGCGGCTGCTGTCGCTGGTGGCCCACCTGCCCCGCAACGACGACTACAAGCTGCTCAAACCCCGGCTGCTGGACGCCTGCGGCGCCGAGCGGCGGCACCGGGACACCCTGCAGTACAATTCTCCCCACGGCAGCGAGGCGCTGTCGCGCCTGTCCAACAAGATGCGGCTGTTGCGACGGCTGATCGAATATCCGGTGACGCTCAAGGAAAAAACCCGGGAGCTGGGCGGCGGCGAGCAGAAACTGCTCAAGGCCGGGGTCACCGCCGTGGTGATGACCTCGGTGTCGCTCGCCGCCTTCGAGGTGCGCGAAACCCTGGGCGGCATCTCGCTGATGGTGATCTTCGCCCTGGCCCTGCTCTACGCCCTGCGGGAGATCTTCAAGGAGGATCTGCGCGCCACCCTGTGGCGCTGGCTGCGCAAGGGCCGGCCCAAGTGGCGGCGGCAGTACTTCGACGTGCATGGCAACCAGCTGGTCGGCCGCCAACTGGAATGGTTCGACTACCAGTCGCCTTCCCGGCTGGACGCCGCCATCAAGGACGCCCGCCGGGCCAACGTCAGTCAGCGGGAGGAAGTGATCATGCACTACGGCAGCCACTCGCGCATGCTGCCGACCCGCTTCCTCAGCGGCTACGAGCAGACCCGGGAAGTGCTGCAGCTCGACCTGGCCCTGCTGGCCCGGCTGATGGAAAAGGGCTCCCACCACGTCTACCAGCTCAAGGACAACCAGGTCAGCCGCCAGCCGGTGGAAAAACGCTACCTCATAAACCTGGTCACCCGCGAGGTGCAGGGGCAACTGCCGCCGGTGATCCAGCGCTGGAAAGTGGTGATGAGCCGCTCGAAAATAGTGGAAGTGGAAGAAATCCCCCAGCCGGGCCAGGGCGGCGGTTGAGCGTCCGCGTACGCCCGCCCGAGTGATGGTATACTGGCGCCTTTGCGGCAGCGGGCGGACGGCATGAACGAGAGGGGTCCTGAACACGGCAAGCGGACACGCGGTACCCGGCCTGGCCGGCTGGCCGTGCTGTGGGCGGCCCTGCTCTGGCTGGGCCTGGCCGGGCCGGCCGCCGCCCAGGGTGGGGTGATCCGGGTGGGGGGCGATCTCAACTACCCGCCCTACGAGTTTATCAACGAGCAGGGGGAGCCCGACGGTTACAACACCGAGCTGACCCTGGCCATCGCCGAGGTAATGGGCATGCAGGTGGAGATAGAGCTCGGCCACTGGCAGCAGGTGCGCCGGCGCCTGCTCGACGGCGAGCTGGACGTGCTGCAGGGCGCCGTCTTCTCCCCGGAGCGGGCCCGCTGGTTCGCCTTTTCCCCGCCCCATGCGCTGATCAACCACTCCCTGTTCGCCCGCAAGGGCGAGGCGGCCAATGTCAGCCTGACCGATCTGGCCGGGCGGGAGGTGATAGTGCAACGGGACAGCATCATGCACGAGCAACTCAGCCGGCTGGCCCCCGAGGCCCTGGCCGTGCCGGTCGACACCCACTCCGATGCCCTGCGGCTGCTGGCGTCCGGCCGGCACGACTTCGCCCTGGTGGCCAACCTGCCCGGCCTCTATCTCGGCCGGGAGCTGGAACTGTCCAACCTGGCGCCGGTGGGCCACCCCTTCCCGCCCCACCGCTACGGCTACATGGTGACCAAAGGCAACGAGGCGCTGCTGGCCCGCTTCAGCGAGGGGCTGGCCATCCTCAAGAACACCGGCCGCCAGCAGGCCCTGTACGACAAGTGGCTGGGCCCGTTGGAAAGCCCGGGCCTGCCCTGGCAGAAAATAGGCCAGGCCGCCGCCCTGGTTTCCCTGCTGCTGCTGCTGGGGCTGGCCGCCATCATGATCTGGAACCGGACCCTGCGCCGGGAAGTGGACCGCCGCAGCCGGGAGATGGAGCGCCAGCAGCAGCAGTTGCTGCAGGCCGACAAGATGGCCTCCCTCGGCATACTGGTGTCGGGGGTGGCCCACGAGATCAACAACCCCAGCGGCCTGCTACTGCTCAACCTGCCGGTGCTGAAGGAGGCCTACCAGGATGCGGAGGAGATCCTGGAAGCGCACTACCACGAACACGGCGATTTCTACCTGGGCGGCCTGCCCTACAGCCGCATGCGCGACGAGATCCCGGCCATGCTGGAGGACATGCTCACCAGCGCCGACCGCATCCGCCGCATCGTCGACGACCTGCGCGACTTCGCCCGCCAGGGACCGGGCGAGCTCAACGAAACGGTGGATCTCAACGCCGTGGTGGCCACCGCCATCCGCCTGGTCGACACCAGCATCCGCAAGGCCAGCCAGCGCTTCGAGGTCAGCTACGGCGAGGGGCTGCCGCCGTTTCGCGGCAACGGCCAGCGCATCGAGCAGGTGGTGATCAACCTGATCGTCAACGCCTGCCAGGCGCTCACCGGCCCGGAACAGGGCATCCGGGTGAGCACCCGCTACCAGTCCGGCAGCCAGGAGCTGTGCCTGGAAGTCCAGGACCAGGGCCGGGGCATAGCGCCGGAACACCTGTCCCGGCTGCGGGATCCCTTTTTCACCACCAAACGCGAACAGGGCGGCATCGGCCTGGGCCTGGCCGTGTCCACCGGCATAGTGCAGGAGCACGGCGGCCGGCTGGAATACGACTCCACCCCCGGCCAGGGCACCACCGCCACCCTCACCCTGCCCGCCCTCAAAGGAAACCAGAGTGATCACCAATAACCGCTATCCCAGCTTCGGGGTGCTGCTGGTGGACGACGAAGCCCCCTTCCTGCGCAGCCTGAGCATCGCCCTGGAGCGCCAGGGCATCAACCACCTCTACCGCTGCACCGACAGCCGCGAGGTGATGGCCACCATCACCCGGGAGCCCATCGGCCTGGTGCTGCTCGACCTGACCATGCCGCACCTGTCCGGCGAGGAACTGCTGGCGCGCATCAAGGAGGAGCATCCCGACATCGGTGCCATCATCATCAGCGGCCTGAACCAGCTGGAAACGGCGGTGAACTGCATCCGCCTCGGCGCCTACGACTACTTCGTCAAGACCATGGAGGAAGACCGGCTGATCGGCGGCATCCGCCGCGCCATCCAGACCCAGGAGATGCGCCAGGAAAACCAGGAGATGCGCCGCCGCTTCCTCACCGACACCCTGGAAAAGCCCGAGGTGTTCGCCGATATCGTCACCCAGGACAAGAGCATGAGATCCGTGTTCCAGTACCTGGAGGCCATCGCCGCCAGTCGCCAGCCGGTGCTGATCTGCGGCGAGAGCGGGGTCGGCAAGGAACTGATCGCCCGGGCCATCCACCGCCTCGGTGGTGCCGAGGGGCCCATGGTCAGCGTCAACGTGGCCGGGCTGGACGACAACGTCTTCGCCGACACCCTGTTCGGCCACCACCGCGGCGCCTTTACCGGCGCCGACCGGGCCCGGGCCGGCATGATAGAGCAGGCCGCCGGCGGCACCCTGTTCCTGGACGAGATCGGCGATCTCAGCCAGGCCTCCCAGGTCAAGCTGCTGCGCCTGCTGCAGGAAGGCGAGTACTACCCGCTCGGCAGCGACAGGCCCAAGCGGCTGCGGGCCCGCATCGTGGTGGCGACCCATCAGGATCTGGCCAGGAAGCAGCAGGACGGCGGCTTTCGCAAGGATCTCTACTACCGGCTGCGCATCCACCAGGTGGAGATACCGCCCCTGCGCCGGCGCAAGGGCGATCTGCCCCTGCTGCTGGCCCACTTCCTGGCCGAGGCGGCCGAAGAGCTGGGCAAGGCGGTGCCGACCCTGCCCAGGGAGTTGCCGGTGCTGCTCGCCAACTACGAGTTTCCCGGCAATGTGCGCGAGCTGCGCGCCCTGGTGTTCGACGCCATGAGCCGGCACCGCAGTCATATGCTATCGATGGAGGTATTCCGCCAGGCCCTGGGGCAGGAGGGCCCGGCACAGCAGGACGAGCCGGAGCAACCCCTGTTCGGCCAGCTCGACACCCTGCCCACCCTGCAGCAGGCCGGAGAACTGCTGGTGGCCGAGGCCATGCGCCGGGCCCAGGGCAACCAGTCTTTGGCCGCCCGCCTGCTCGGCATCTCCCAGCCGGCCCTGAGCAAACGGCTGAAGAAAAACACCGGGGAGGACTGACCCTCCCAAACCCCTATAACCAGGGTTAAGGCTATAACCAGGGGATAAGCATTATCCTATTGATAAAAAAGAATTTAATAAAAATACCCTGGCGAGGCATAACCCTGGTTATACCCCTTCCCTCCCCTTGCCAGCGCCAGCCTTCAACGATTTAATCCTTTAGTAACAGTCAGTTAAACAGAAAAATAAAACTTGGCATTCTACTTGCTAATACCTGGGTATGCGGTACTGACCGCCCGCCCCCGGTTTTCCGGTGATGGCGGCCCCAGTTCGGGCATCGACGCCGATGCCGTTCTGCTCTTCCACATCGGATATGGAGAATCCACCTGATGACAACCGACAAGAAAAGACTGTCCCTCACCAGCCGCGTCCTGCTGGGCATGGGCCTGGGCATACTGGCCGGCTTTATCTTCCGCACCCTGCTGGCGGATGTTGCCCTGGTGCACGACTACCTGATCAACGGCCTGCTCCATGTGGGCGGCAAAATCTTTATCGCCAGCCTGAGCATGCTGGTGGTGCCCCTGATCTTCGTGTCCCTGGTGTGCGGCACCAGCTCGCTGAAGGATCTGTCCACCCTGGGCCGCCTGGGCGGCAAAACCCTGGGCTTCTACCTGGCCACCACCGCCATCGCCATCACCCTGGCGCTGCTGATGGGCACCCTGTTCCAGCCCGGCCAGGGCGTGGATCTGACCACCGCCAGCACCTTCGCCGCCCGGGAAGCCCCGTCCCTGGGTGAGGTGTTCATCGGCATGTTCCCCACCAACCCCATCAACTCCATGGCCCAGGGCAACACCCTGCAGATCATCGTGTTCGCGGTGCTGTTCGGCATCGCCGTCAGCCTGGCGGGCAAGCCGGGCGAGCGCATCGCCGCCTTCTTCGGCGACGTGAGCGAAGTGATCATGAAGCTGGTGACCCTGCTGATGAACATCGCCCCCTACGGCGTGTTCTGCCTGATGGCCCAGCTGTTCACCACCCTGGGGCTGGATGCCATCGTCAACCTGGGCGAATACTTCCTGGTGGTGGCCGGTACCCTGCTGCTGCACGCCCTGGTGACCTACGGCCTGATGCTCAAGACCTTTACCGGCCTGAGCCCGCTCACCTTCCTGAAGAAGATGGAAGACGCCATCATGTTCGCCTTTTCCACCGCCTCGTCCAACGCCACCATACCGGTGACCATGGAAACCACCACCCGCCGCATGGGCGTGGAAAACCGGGTTGCTTCCTTCACCGTACCGCTGGGCGCCACCATCAACATGGACGGCACCGCCATCATGCAGGGGGTGGCCACCGCCTTTATCGCCCAGGCCTTCAACATCGACCTGAGCTTCGGCGACTACCTGATGGTGATCCTGACCGCCACCCTGGCTTCCGTCGGCACCGCCGGCGTACCCGGCGTGGGCCTGATCATGCTGGCCATGGTGCTGAACCAGGTCGGCCTGCCGGTGGAAGGCATCGCCCTCATCATCGGGGTCGACCGCCTGCTCGACATGCTCCGCACCGCGGTCAATATCACCGGCGACTCTGTGGTGACCTGCATCGTGGGCAAGAGCGAAGGCGCCATGGACCTGGCCCGCTTCAACGACCCCCATTCCGGCGAGAAGGAAGAACAAATCCGCTTCCCCCGTCGCGACGGCGACACCGCCAGCGAAGCCTCGGCCAGCAAGGCCTGACAGAGCTCCCCGCACAACACCGGCGCCCTAGGGCGCCGGTTTTATTTATGGGCATCAATGCTTGAGACGCACGACCAGCTCGTAGAGTTCGTCGGCCACCGATCTCAGCCCCTTGATGCTGGTTGCGGCTTGCCCCGCCTGCGCCAGGCTTGAATCGGTCAGAGTGGAAATGCTGACCACCTGGCGGTTGATGTCTTCCGCCACATGGGCTTGTTGCTCCACGGCGGCAGCCATCTGCATCGACATGTCGGCAATGTGTCCGACCGAGGAAGAGATACCGGCCAACATCTCTTCGGTTTCCACCACTCGAGCCAGCCCCGCTTCGGCACTGGTTTTACCCCGCTCAGCCACTTGCACGGATGCACCGGCCCGCTGCGCCAGCGCCGCCACTACCTGGTGGATCTCGCCGGTGGAATCCCGGGTACGGCTCGCCAGTTGACGAACCTCGTCCGCCACCACGGCAAAGCCTCTTCCCTGTTCGCCGGCCCGGGCGGCTTCGATGGCGGCATTCAGCGCCAGCAGGTTGGTCTGCTCGGAAATAACCTCGATCATCTGCGCCACCCGCGCAATTTGCGTGCTCTGTTCCGACAACTGCCGCACCGAGCCGCCGATCTCGTCCACTATCTGCTTGAGTTCGGCAATCGCCTCCCGGGTAACCCCGGCCACCGCCCTCCCCTGAGTGGCCAGCTGGTTGGCATTATCGGCCTGAACTGCCGTTTCCTGCACATGGGAAGCAACATCCTTGATGGTCGCGGTCATCTCGTGCATGGCCGTCGCTACCTGCTCGGTTTCCTGTCGCAGGCATTTCATACTTTCACGCGCCTGCTGCGACAACGACAACCCGGCTTGGGAGCGCCCCGCCACCTGTTTCGCGGCATCCTCGATACGGGTGATGATGGTGTTGAGGCGGGCCTTTTCGCTGCGGATGCCGACTTTCAGCCGGCCCAGCATGCCCTGCTCCCGACTATGGGTGCGAACGGTCAGTTCATGGCGAAAGGCATCGCCCAGCAACTCGTCCAACCCCTGCATGGCCTGGTGGTGCCGGTAGCTCACCCAGCCCCCGAAGACCGTCAACGACAGGATCAGCACTGCCAGGGCGGCCGGCGGCTTGCCGCTCAGGAACAGGCCCGCCGCCAGCGCCAGCCCCACGGCCAACACCAGCCAGGGGTGGCCAAGCACATTGGCCCGGCGAGACAGCGGCCCTTTGGCCAGCCGGGCATAGAGCCGCTCGGCACGAAGAACGTCTTCCCGGCAAGGGCTGGAGCGCACCGATTCATACCCGACCACCCTGCCCTGCTCGGTAATGGGAGAAACATAAGCATCCACCCAGTAATAGTCACCGTTCTTGCAGCGGTTCTTCACCATGCCCATCCAGGGGACTCCCGCCCTCAGGTGGTCCCACATCACCCGGAAGGCCTGGGCCGGCATATCCGGGTGGCGCACGATATTATGAGGTTTACCTAGCAACTCATCGCGGCTGAAGCCACTGGCCGCCACAAAGGCATCGTTGCACGCCACTATGCTACCCTGCGTATCGGTAACGGAAATCAGGCGTTCATGCTCGGGGAACAGGCGCTCGCGGGAGCTTATGGGGAAATTCAGTCGCATCGTATTGTCCTGGGTCAAAACCATCTGTTCGGGTGAGATAGCGGCACCCTCTTCGCCGTTGAGCGGCATCACTCACCTCAACAGCGGCTATCCATATCCGGACACCGCCTCAGGCGGGCCCATGTCCGTGTCCGTGTCAGCCCAAGCGCTTTTCCGGGCGAAAGGGCACCACCTCGTGCGGGGAGCAACGTTTGGCAAACCAGGTTTCGAAGTCTTCGGCCGTCATCGGCTTGCCGATAAAGTAGCCCTGGCCCAGGTTGCAGCCCATCTCGAGCAGCATCTGCTGGTGCTGCTCGGTTTCTATCCCCTCAGCCACCACCCTCATGCCGAGCGACTGCCCCAGGCTGATGATGTTCCTGACGATGGCGTAGGCATTGGGATCCTGGTGCATCTTGCCGACGAACATGCGGTCGACCTTGAGTTCACTGAAAGGGATCTGGTAAAGCTGGGTGAAGGACGCGTGGCCGGTGCCAAAATCGTCGAGCGAAAGATCCACCCCCATGATCCGCAGCCGGGTCATGGTTTCCAGCCCCAGCATCAGGTTACCCACCTCGGCCGTTTCCGTCAGCTCCAGGGTCAGCAGGCTGGGATCGAGTTGGTGCTCGGCCAGCAGCCGGCTGGTGATGTCGCACACATCGGTGCGGGAAAACAGCACCGCCGACATGTTGATCGCCATGGTTACCCTGATGCCCGTCGACTGCCAGCGGGCCAGCTGCGACATCGCCATTTCCATCACCCGCCAGGTGATGGGGGCGATGTGACCGTTCATCTCGGCAAAGCGGATGAACTTGTCCGGCGGGATGATGCCCAGATCCGGATCTTTCCAGCGCAGCAGGGCTTCCACCGAGACCGGGGTGGCGGAAGACAGGTCGATCTTCGGCTGGTACATCAGGAAAAAGTGATCATTCTCGAGTGCCGAATTGAGGGAGTCGTTGCTGACCGGGTTGGAAACCCGATCCAGTTGCGCCACCAGGGTGGTCAGATCCGTCAGCTTGAGCGGCTTGGGCAGAAAGCCGATCATGTTGAGGTCACTGGCCTGCCCCACGGTGATCACGCTGTTGGCGGTGCGGACATCGCAGCTGCTGATGATCAGTACGGGCGCGGTCAGCTTGATGCGGTGCAGGTATTGCAGCACCTCCAGCCCGTCCCGCCGGCCTAAATTGAGATCCAGGATCACCAGTTCCACCTTTTCGCTCGCCAGGTGCAGGCTGGCCTCGCCCAGCGACGGGAACAGCTCGACCCTGTGCCCCTTTTTCTCCAGCAACATCCGGGTCAGGGTTCTGATTTCAACGTCGTCGTCGATCACTACGATATTCAGTGCCATAGGGAAAACCTGTATGACTTGATAATAAAGACGAGCCTGGCCAGGTGCGGCCGGCGCTCAGCCGTTTCCGGCGCGTTCCGCCGTGCCGTCAAACCACAGCGCCAGCGACTTTTCCGTTTGCAGCAAAAGCTCATCCAGCTCCTCAAGCAGCCGTTCCAGAGAAAACGCCTGCCGGTGGCCGAGTTCCTCCTCGTAACGCTGCGCCAGCCGACTGATCCCGCTCAGTCCCAGGGTACCGGCGGCGCCTTTCAGCGAGTGCAGCTCGCGGGACAACAGAGGGAAGTCCTCCTCCCCGGCGGCCCGGGTCAGCAGTTGCCGGCGTTCCTCCAGCCGCTCGAAGAACATGGCGATAAGCGCATGGGCACTTTCTTCTCCCAGCTCCCCGGACAAACTCTGCAGCATGTCGCCGTCCAGCAAGGGCGCCATGCCCGGCACATTCGGCCTTGCCGGCGTCGGCCAGGACGCGGAAGGCACCGCCTCCTCTGCGGGGAGCCTGTCTGACGGCACCGCGGTGAGATGGCGAGCCAGCGTGCGGTTCAATACCTGGGGATTGACCGGCTTGCTCAGATAGTCGTCCATTCCCGCCGCCAGGCAGCGCTCCCGTTCCCCGGCCATGACGTTGGCGGTGATGGCGATGATCGGCAACGGCTGACCGCCGAGCTGAAGGCGCAACCGGCGTGTGGTTTCCAGACCGTCCATGCCGGGCATCTGCATGTCCATCAGTACCAGGTCAAAATGCCGTTGCCGGCACAGGGCAAGGGCCTGTTCGCCGCCATCGGCCACCGTGACCTGGTGCCCCTGCTTGCCGAGAATGGCTTTGGCCACTTCCTGGTTGACCGGATTGTCCTCCACCAGCAGCACCCTGGCCGGTGGCGCCGCCGGTTCCTCCGTACTCGCCGCCCGCGCCACTACGCCGTCCGGAGCCACCGCCAACGGCAACTCGAACCAGAAATGGCTGCCCAGGCGGGGTTCGCTGAACAAGCCGATCTCCCCGCCCATCGACTCCACCAGCCGCTTGCAGATGGCCAGCCCCAGGCCGGTGCCACCATGCCGGCGCGAAGAGGATGAATCGGCCTGCATAAAGGGGTGGAACAGCCGTTGCTGCTGGCCGTGCGCAATGCCGCAACCGGTGTCATAGACCGAAAAGCGCAGCAAGCCGGCGGAGGAACTTTCGATCCGCAGGGTAACCCGCCCTGTCTCGGTGAACTTGAACGCATTGGAGAGCAGATTGATCAATACCTGGCGGACCCGATCGACATCGAACAGCAAGCTGTCCGGCACTCCGTTCTCAACGTCGTAGATAAAGTCGACCCGCTCCGCATTGTCCCGGGCGTCGAACAGGGCGGCCAGACCGGCCACCTCGGCACGCAGGGATACCGGACTCGGGTTGATCACCAGTTTGCCCGCCTCCACCTTGGAGTAATCGAGGATGTCGTTGATCAGATGCAGCAGCAATTCGCCGCTGCTTTTGATGGTGGATCCATAGTGACGGCTGCGCTCATCCAGCGGCTGTTCGAGCAGTAGGCTCGACAGGCCGATGATGGCGTTCATCGGGGTCCGGATTTCATGGCTCATGGTGGCCAGGAATTCGGACTTTGCCTTGTTGGCCGAGTTGGCCTGTTCGACCGCCACACTCAGTTGGCCGGTCAGCCGCTCCAGCGCATCCCGTTTCTCGCTGCTGAGTCGGTGCTCCTTGAACAGGTTGCGCAACACCATCACGATGGACAGGCTCATAAACAGCAGTAGGGCGAAGATATAGCCATACAGCCGGATGCTGGTCTCGTATTCCCCGCTTTTCAGCTGGTAGACAAAGCGGTTGGCCTTGAGCAGCAGCATCTCGCTGTCTTTCTGTACCTGGCCCAGGCGCTGCTGTATGCGCCCGATCAGGGCTTCGTCTTCCTCGAAGCCCGAATCCTGCCACTGCAGGAAGTCCTGATCGATCGCCTCTATGGCCGCAGTGATCCCGGCCGCCAGCGCCTGGCCACCATCGACCCGCTCCATCAACCGCGCCACCTGCCCCTGCCTGAAGAGAGCAATTCGGCTGTAGAGGATGTCGAATTGCAGCACCAGATCGTCGGCGGGCAGGTTCTCCCGATCGGTCAACGCCAGCTTGAACTTGGCGAGTTCCCGATCCAGCTGATAGGCCGCCCAGACGCCGTCCTCGATCAAGCGGGACTTGAACTGGTTCTGGTTCCACACCAGCACGCCGCCGATCACCATGACGGTGACGAAACAGATCAGCGCCGCCAGGGCGGAAACTTTGATTCGCAGGGGCAGGGTGCGCATTTATTCGACGACGATCTCTTTGATCTGCCACACCGAGCGGGACAGGATATTTTCGTTCATCAAGGCCGGGTGCTCATCGAAGGGATAGATGATAAACAGGGGGCCGTGCTCCCGCACGCTCAGGGTCTTGCCATCGCGGCTCATCGCCAGTATGACCTCGTAATCGTGAACATCCCGCACCGGCACCTCGGCCTGATAGTCGTTCAGGGCGATCACCCGCAGGGTGCTGCCTTCTGCCCCCACCGCCTCCAGCAGCGCCCGTACCAGAGGGCCGGAGAAGGTCGACGCTTCGTCGTACCAGGGCGTCTTGGTGAGGGTATCGCGCTGGGACAGCGCCAGCAGCATGGTGCGATCGAATTCGGCGGTACCGTCAGTGGTATTGGTGTCGGTAATGGCGCCGGAGACCCTGAGCAACACCGGCCCCCGGGCCGGCTCCAGGGCCAGGGCGGGAATAGAGGAAACCAGCAGCATCAGGCCGGCGGCAAGGGTTTTCAGCATGGGGACGGCTCCGTAAAAACAGGATGGAGCCGTGATTATATAAGCAAGTCCGAAAAAAAAATGTCAACAAATGTGTCCTGGCCCGGCGTCCTGTTCAGCCCTGTTGCTCCAGGCGATAGCCCAGTTGATAAACGGAGCGCAGCTGGAAGCCGAAGTCGCCGTTCAGGCCCAGTTTCTTGCGCAGGCGGGAGACATGAGTGTCCAGGGTACGGGTGCCGATGCTCTCGTCCAGCCCCCATACCGAACGCAGCAACACGTCCCTATGCAGCAATTCACCGATGCGCTGCAGCAGGAGCACGGCCAGATCGAACTCCCGGTTGGTCAGGCGGATGGCCTCGTCGTTGATAAAGAGGCTGCGGGCCTGCAAATCCACTCGGTAGGCCCCCACCCGGTAATGATCCGAGGTTGCCGGCGGCACCACCCGCCGGGCCAGGGCCTGCACCCTGGCCTTCAGTTCACCGGGACGCACCGGCTTGGCGATAAAGTCATTGGCCCCGGCCTCGAAGGCCGACACCAGGCTGGTTTCGTCGTTCCTGGCCGTGATCACCATGGCCAGTACCTGGTGGCCCTGGCGCCGCAACTGCCTCAGCAGATCGATACCGCTGATATCAGGCAGGTTCCAGTCCAGCAGCAGCACGTCCGGTACCGACTGGGCCAGCGAGCGGATAAAGGCGGAGGCATCCCGGTAACCGCTGCACAGATAGTCCGCGCCCAGGCACAAGCGCAGGTAATCGAGCTGATCGGCATCATCCTCCACGATGGCGATCCTGACTGTTCCCTGGTTCGAGCGAGCTTCTTGCACATGACCACCACTGTTGTTAATCGCCGACACACCGGGTGCGGAGCACCATATATCCAATAAAAACAGAAGCTAAGGGAATTCTATCCAAAAGAACAGCAAAATAAGGCAACACTCTTGCCGCATCCTCCATGCTTCCTACATATTGGGATAGCGGGGGCCACCGCCCCCTTCCGGCGCCGTCCAGCTGATGTTGCCGGCCGGATCCTTGATATCGCAGCTCTTGCAGTGCAGGCAGTTCTGGCCGTTGATCTGCAGCCGCTCGCCAGCGGGCCCGGCGACGATTTCATAGACGCCGGCGGGGCAGTAGCGCTGGGCCGGCTCGGCGTACCGGGGCAGGTTGTCGCGCACCGGCAGGGCGGGATCCGCCAGTCGCAGGTGGCAGGGCTGATCCTCCCGGTGACCGACGTTGGCCAGGTGGACGGACGACAGCCTGTCGAAGGACAGCACCCCGTCCGGTCTGGGATAGTCGATTTTGCGGCTGGCGGCGGCCGGCTGCAGCCCCTCGGCGTCGCCCCGGCGGCAGTGCAGGGTAAAGGGCAAGCGGCCGCCGAACAGCGTCTGCTCCGCCCAGTTGAAGGCCCCGCCCGCCCAGGGCCCCAGCCGGCGCAGCGCCGGACCGGCGTTGCGGCCCCGGTACAGCTCGTCGAACAACCAGGAGTCCCGGTAACGGCGTTCGAAGTCGACCAGCTCCCGGCCGCCCTCGTCACCTTCCGCCAGCGCCCGCCCCACCGCTTCCGCCGCCAGCAGGCCCGACTTCATCGCCGTATGGCTGCCCTTGATGCGGGCCACGTCCAGGGTGCCCGCGTCGCAGCCGATCAGCAGGGCCCCCGGCATCGTCATCTGCACCAGTGCATTGAAGCCGCCCTTGGCGATGGCCCGGGCGCCGTAGGCCACCCGCCGGCCGCCCTCCAGTTGAGCCGCCAGCAGCGGGTGGGTCTTGAGCCGCTGGAATTCCTCGAAGGGACTCAGCCAGGGATTGCGATAGTCGAGGTCGACGATCAGGCCCACCACCGCCTGCCCGCCCTCGCCGTGGTAGAGGAAGAAGCCGCCGCCGGCCTCGCCGCCGAGCGGCCAGCCCGCGCCGTGGATCACCCGGCCGGGCCGGTATTTGGCCGGATCCAGCTCCCACAGCTCCTTCAGCCCCAGGCCGTAGTGCTGGGGATCCCGGCCCCGGTCCAGGCCGAAGCGGGCGATCAGCTGCTTGCCCAGATGGCCCCGACAGCCCTCGGCGAACAGGGTATAGCGGGCGCGCAGCTCCATGCCCGGCATAAAGCCGGGCCCGGGCTCGCCGTCCCGGCCCCGGCCCATGTCGCCGGTGACGATGCCGGCCACGGCGCCGTCCTCCCGGTAGAGCACCTCGGCGGCGGCAAAGCCGGGGTAGACTTCCACCCCCAGCGCCTGGGCCTGCTCCGCCAGCCAGCGGCAGAGGTTGCCCAGGCTGACGATATAATGCCCGCCGTTGTGCAGGGACTCCGGCACCAGGGCGGCGGGCAGCCGCCGCGCCCGGTGCGCGTCGCGCAGCAGGTAGAGCTCGTCTTCCGCCACCCGGGTATGCAGCGGCGCCCCCCGCTCGCGCCAGTCCGGGAACAGCTCGTCCAGCGCCCGGCTGTTGAATACCGCCCCCGACAGGATATGGGCGCCCACCTCGGCCCCCTTCTCCACCACGCAGACGCTGATGCCGCGGCCCTCGGCCCTGGCGTCCAGCGCCAGCCGGCAGGCCGCCGCCAGCCCCGCCGGCCCGGCCCCCACCACGACCACATCGAATTCCATAAACTCCCGTTTCATACCGCTCTCCCTGACCCGCCCCCTTACAGCAGCCGTTCCAGCTCGGGCAAGACCTCGAACAGATCCCCCACCAGGCCGTAGTCCGCCACCTGGAAGATGGGCGCCTCCTCGTCCTTGTTGATGGCGACGATCACGCCCGAGTCCTTCATGCCCGCCAGGTGCTGGATGGCACCGGAAATGCCCACGGCGATATACAGCCGGGGCGCCACTATCTTGCCGGTCTGGCCCACCTGCAGATCGTTGGCCACCATGCCCGCGTCCACCGCCGCGCGGGAGGCGCCGACCGCGGCCCCCAGCTGGTCGGCCAGGCGATACAGCAGGTCGAAACTGTCGCGGCTCTGCAGGCCGCGCCCGCCCGCCACCACCACCCGGGCCGCGCCCAGCTCCGGCCGTTCGGACCGGTTCAGCGCCTCGCCGACCACCCGCGACAGGCCGCTATCGGCGGGGCTGTCGATGGCCGTGATGGGGGCGGAGCCCCCCTCTGCCGCCACCGGCTCGAAGGCCGAGGCGCGCACCGTGATCACCTTGACGGCGGCGCCCGAACGCACCGTGGCGATGGCGTTGCCCGCATAGATGGGCCTTTGATAGGTTTCGGCGTCGAGCACGGCGGTGATGTCGGACACGGGATCCACCCCCAGCAGCGCCGCCACCCGCGGCATCAGGTTCTTGCCGTTTGCACTGGCCGGCGCCAGCAGGTGGGAATAGTCCCCGGCCAGCCCGGCGACGAGCGGCGCCAGGTTTTCGGGCAGCGGATGCCGGTGCCAGGGCGCGTCCGCCAGCAGCACCCGGGTCACGCCCGGGATCCCGGCGGCGGCCTCGGCCGCCTCCCGGCAGTCGGCCCCGGCCACCAGCACCTGAATGTCGTCGCCCAGTTGGCGAGCGGCCGCCAGGGTGTTGAGGGTCGCCTCGCCCAGCCGGCGGTGGTTGTGTTCGGCAATAACCAGAATAGCCATCAGATCACCTTTGCTTCGTGTTTGAGTTTGTCGACCAGCTCGGCCACGCTGCCCACCCGGACTCCGGCCCGGCGCGGCGCCGGCGGCTCCACCCTGAGGGTGGTCAGGCCGGATGCCGGCTCGACGCCGAGCCCGGCGGCGGCGAGCACCGCCAGGGGCTTGCTCCTGGCCTTCATGATGTTGGGCAGGGAGGCGTAGCGCGGCTGGTTGAGCCGCAGGTCGGTGGTGATCACCGCCGGCAGGGCCAGCTCCAGGGTCTGCAGGCCGCCGTCCACCTCCCGGGTCACCCGCACCTTGCCGTCGGCGAAGGCCAGGGCCGAGGCGAAGGTGCCCTGGGGCAGGCCGGCCAGGGCGGCGAGCATCTGGCCGGTCTGGTTGTTGTCGGAATCGATGGCCTGCTTGCCCAGCAGCACCAGATCGGGCTTCTCGCGGTCGACCACCGCCTTGAGCAGCCGGGCCAGGGCGAGGCCGCCGAGCTCGGCGTCGGTCTCCACCAGCAGGGCCCGGTCGGCGCCCAGCGCCAGGGCCGCGCGCAGCTGCTCCTGGGCCTGGGCCGGGCCCACCGATACCACCACCACTTCCCGGGCCAGGCCCTGCTCCTTGAGCCGCACCGCCTCTTCCACCGCGATCTCGCAGAAGGGGTTCATGCCCATCTTGACGTTGGCCAGCTCCACGCCCGAGTGATCGGGCCTGACCCGGATCCTGACGTTGTAATCGACGACCCGTTTAACGGTTACCAGTACTTTCATCGCAATACCTCGGTTTCAATCCCAAAAACAGCGGCCGGCCATGCCGGCCCGCGCCATGCCTCAAATCACCGCCTCCGCCCGCAGGCGGCGGATTTCGGCCTCGTCCAGGCCGAGCCGCTCCGCCAGCACCCGGTCGGTGTCGGCCCCGAGCAGGGGCGGCGCGCGCCGGCAGGCCAGCGGGGTGGCGGACAGGCGGATGGGGTTGCCCAGCAGCCGCAGGCCCGGGGCGAGGGGGTGGTCCAGCTCCAGCACCATGCCCCGGTGGCGGAGCTGGGGATCGGCGAACACCTGATCGACGGTGTTGATGGGGCCGCAGGGCACGCCCGCCGCCTCCAGCCGGTGCAGCCAGTCGGCCGTGGTCCGGCCGCGCAGCACTGGCGCCAGCCGGGCGAGCAGTTCCTCCCGGTGCGCCACCCGGCCCCGGTTGCCGGCGTAGCGTTCGTCGCTCGCCAGACCGGGGCAGGCCGCCGCCTCGCAGAAGGCGCGGAACTGGCCGTCGTTGCCCACCGCCAGCAGCAGGTGGCCGTCGGCGGTGGCGAACACCTGGTAGGGCACTATGCTCGGGTGGGCGTTGCCCATGCGCGCCGGTACTTTGCCCCCGACCAGGTAGTTGTTGGCCTGGTAGGACAGCAGGGAGGTGGCCACGTCGAGCAGCGCCAGGTCGATGTGCTGGCCCTCGCCGCTGCGCTCCCGGTGGGCCAGCGCCGCCAGTATGGCCAGGGCGGCGTAGAGGCCGGTGCACAGATCGGTGATCGCCACCCCCGTCTTCATGGGCTCGCCGTCCGCCTCGCCGGTGATGCTCATCAGGCCGCTCATGCCCTGCACCAGCAGGTCGTAGCCGGGCCGGTCGGCGTAGGGGCCGTCCTGGCCGAAGCCGGTGATGGAGCAGTAGACGAGCCGGGGGTTGAGCGCCTTCAGGGCCGGGTAGTCCAGGCCGTAGCGGGCCAGGCCGCCGCGCTTGAAGTTTTCGATGACCACGTCGGAGACGGCCGCCAGCCGGCGCACCAGCGCCTGGCCCTCGGGCCGGGTGAGGTCGATGGTGACCGACGCCTTGCCCCGGTTGGCGCTCAGGTAGTAGGCGCTCTCCGGGGTGGCGGCGCCGTCTTCGTCGGCGAGAAAGGGCGGGCCCCAGCGACGAGTGTCGTCCCCCTCCCCCGGCCGTTCCACCTTGGTCACCTCGGCGCCCAGGTCGGCCAGCAGCTGGCCGGCCAGGGGCCCCGCCAGCACCCGGCTCAGATCCAGTACCTTGAGTCCGTGCAATGCGCTCATCACGCCTCCTTGCCGCCGGCGCTAGAACGCCGCCAGTCCGGTCTGTGCCCGGCCCAGGATCAGGCCGTGAATGTCGTGGGTGCCCTCGTAGGTGTTCACCGTTTCCAGGTTGATCATGTGGCGGATCACCTGGAACTCCTCCGAGATGCCGTTGCCCCCGTGCATGTCCCGGGCCACCCGGGCGATGTCCAGCGCCTTGCCGCAGTTGTTGCGCTTGATCAGGGACACCACCTCCGGCGACCAGCTGTTTTCGTCCATCATGCGCCCCACCCGCAGGGCGGCCTGCAGCCCCAGGGCGATCTCGGTCTGCATGTTGGCGAGCTTCAGCTGCACCAGCTGGGTCGCGGCCAGGGGCCGGCCGAACTGCTTGCGGTCCAGGGTGTACCGGCGCGCCGCCTGCCAGCAGAACTCGGCGGCGCCCATCACTCCCCAGGCGATGCCGTAGCGAGCCTTGTTCAGGCAGCTGAAGGGCCCGCCCAGGCCGCTGGCCCCGGGCAGCAGGTTGGCGTCCGGCACAAAGGCGTCGTCGAGCACCAGCTCGCCGGTGATCGAGGCCCGCAGCGACAACTTGCCCTTGATCGTGGGCGCGCTGAAGCCCTTGGTGCCGCGCTCCACGATAAAGCCCTTGATTTTGCCCTCGTGGGCGTCGGAGCGGGCCCAGACGATCGCCAGATCGGCGATGGGGCTGTTGGTGATCCACATCTTCTGGCCGCTCAGCAGGTAGCCGCCGTCCACCTGGCGGGCCCGGGTCAGCATGGATCCCGGATCCGATCCCGCGTCCGGCTCGGTCAGCCCGAAGCAGCCGATGAGTTCGCCGCTCGCCAGCCGGGGCAGGAAGCGCTGCTTCTGCTCCTCGCTGCCGAAGGTGAAGATGGGGTGCATCACCAGGGAAGACTGCACGCTCATGGCGGAGCGGTAGCCGGAGTCGATCCGCTCCACTTCCCGGGCCACCAGGCCGTAGGCCACGTGGCTGGCACCGGCGCAGCCGTATTCCACCGGCAGGGTGGCGCCGAGCAGGCCCATCTCGCCCATTTCCCGCAGGATCTCGGGATCGAAACTTTCCTCGGCGTAGCCGGCGATCACCCGGGGCGCCAGCCGCTCCTCGCAGTAGTGCCGGGCCGCGTCGCGGATCATCCGCTCCTCGTCGGTCAGCTGTTCATCCAGTAAAAAGGGGTCTTCCCATGTCATGGGTCGCATTGCCGTTCTCCTTGTCTGTCCCTGTTCTGCCCAGCTTGTCGCATTTATCGCCAGACTAAAAAGATATAATTGGTATACGAGAGTTAACAATTTGATCTGGCTCGCCATGGATTTGAGGCAACTGCGTTATTTCGTGACCATAGTGGAATCGGGCTCCTTCTCCCGGGCGGCGGAGCTGCTGTACGTGGCCCAGCCGGCCCTGAGCCGGCATGTGCGGGAGCTGGAGGAAGAGTTCGGCTGCGCCCTGCTGGTCCGCTCGGCGCGGGGCATCTGCCCCACCGACAGCGGCCGGCACCTGGTGCGGCGCGCCAAGGCGCTGCTGGCCGAGGCCGCCGGGCTGCGCGACGAGGTACGCGGCATCGAGGCCAACCCCTCCGGGCCCGTGGTGGTCGGCATTCCCACCTCGCTCGGCCCCCTGCTCAGCGTGCCGCTGGCGCTGCAGGTGCGCCAGCGGCTGCCCGAGGTACAGCTGCGGCTGACCGAAGGGCTCTCGGGCCATATGCAGGAATGGCTGCAGGACGACAAGCTGGATCTCGGCCTGCTGTTCGACTGCGAGGGGCACCCGGGCCTGGCCGCCGAGGAGGTCGCCCGGGAGCGGCTGCGGCTGATCTTCCCGCCCGGCGACGACCGCTTCGCCGGGCGCGACCGCCTGCCCCTGGCCGAACTGCTGGCGCTGCCGCTGATCCTGCCGGGCCGCCCGCACCGCCTGCGGGAAGAACTGGAAAGCGCGGCCCTGCTGCTGCACCGCCCGTTGCGGGTGGTGCTGGAAATGGACGCCCTGGACCAGATCAAGGCCCTGGTCGAGGCCGGTGCCGGCTACTCGGTGCTGTCCCGGCGGGTGGCCGACGCGCCCCGCCCCCTGCCCTCGCTGCCGATCACCGAGCCGGAAATAGAACGCCGCATCTACCTGGCCCATGCCCGCCACAAGCCCCTGAGCGTGGCGGCCCGGGCGGTGCGGGCACTGCTGCTGGCGCTGATTGGCGAGATCCGGGACAGCGGCGACTGGTATTAGCCGCGGCGACACGGCCATAACCGGTCATGGGCCCGATAAGGCGCTAACCTTATCGGAGTGGTGACAAGGCACCCTGTCCAACCCTTTTCCGGAGGTTCCATGAGCAATATCCAATGGTCGGCGAGCTTCGGCTCTTCCCGCGACTGCCCGCTGGTGGAGGGCGAGCGCCAGATACAGCGCATAGCGCCGCGCCTCGCCGACGTGGGCGGCATCCCCGTGGCCCGCGCCGTCCCGTCCAAACAACGGCGGCTGATCGGCGCCTGGTGTTTTCTCGATCACGCCGGCCCCGCCGACTTCGCCCCGGGCGAGCCCGGCATGCGGGTGGGGCCCCATCCGCACATCGGCCTGCAGACCTTTACCTGGATGCTGGAAGGCGAGGTGCTGCACCGGGACAGCCTGGGCCACCGGCAGGTGATCCGCCCCGGCCAGGTCAACCTGATGACCGCCGGCCACGGCATCGCCCACACCGAGGAATCGGTGCCCGGCCAGGGCCGGCTGCACGCCGCCCAGTTGTGGATTGCCCTGCCCGAGGCCGACAAGGACACCCCGCCCCGTTTCGATCACTACCCCAGGCTGCCCGCCTGGTCGCAGGGCGGCGTCGACTTCACCCTGCTGGTGGGCGACTACCTGAGCCACAAGGCCCCCACCCTCAGCTTCTCGCCCCTGCTGGGCATGGATCTGCACAGCCCCCGGGGGGCGGAGCTGAGCCTTCCCCTGCGCCCGAAGTTCGAATACGGCCTGTTCGTGCTGGAAGGCCAGCTGGCGCTTGGCGCAGAACACTTTGCGGAGAACGAGCTGGCCTACCTGGGCCTGCACCGGGAACAGCTCACCCTGACCCTGGCCCCCGGCGCCCGGGTGCTGCTGGTGGGCGGCGAGCCGCTGGACGAGGACATCTACATCTGGTGGAACTTCGTCGGCCACAGCAGGGACGACATCGCCCGGGCCCTGGCCGACTGGAACGCCGGCACTGAACGCTTCGGTGTGGTGCAGGGCTACGACGGCGAGCCATTGCAGGCGCCACCGCTGCCCTGAGGCTGGAGGACGGCATAAGTGGTTCGGTCGAATAAATTCGGCCCTACCACGAAAGCCCATCTGTTATGCGGAACCAACCCCTCAACCCGCCGTTGCGGCCGGCTCAGCCGGCCCGCCGTTTCGGCTCCTGGTGGCAGCAGGCCCGGTTGCGGCCATGGCGCTTGGCCTGGTAAAGCGCCCGGTCCGCCAGCTCGACCAGGGTGTCCATCGCCATCTCCTGCCCGGGCGCCAGGGTGACGGCGCCCACGCTCAGGGTCTGGCGGTCGGAGATGGGGGAAAAACCGTGGGGAATCGCCAGGGTGCGGCAGCGGGCCAGAATATCCTGGCCCAGCTTGTGTTCTTCCCCCGGGATCAGGTTGGAGAACAGCAGCATGAACTCGTCGCCGCCGTAGCGTCCGACCACCCCCTGGTATTCCCCGGCCAGCTCAGCCAGCATGCCGGCAACCGCCTGCAACATGCGGTCACCGGCCGGATGGCCGTAGTTGTCGTTGTATTCCTTGAAATAATCCACGTCCACCAGCAGCAGGGTCACGCCGTGATGGTGCGCCCGCGCCAGCCGCCACTGCCGCTCCAGCAGCCGCCAGATCCCGCGCCGGTTCCAGATGCCGGTCAGGGTATCCCTGTAGGCCTGGAGGGCTTCGCCCCGGGCCTGTTTCTCGGCCCTGATGCTGCTTTTCAACTGGAACAGCTGGAACAGCAGCACGCCCCCGCTCAGCAGCAGGGGCAGCAGCAACACCGACTCGTACAGCAGCAGGGTCCGGCGGTGGCTGCCGTAGTCGTAGTCCACCCCCAGCATGCCCAGGAAATCGCCGTCACTCAGGTACAGGGGGGCATAGGCGGTGAGGTACTTGCCCCAGCGATCCTCGCTGGCGAGCCAGCCGGGCTGGCGCCCGGCAAACAGCGCCCGGTTCCGCTCGCCGAGCAGGCCGTACCTCTCCTTCTCCGGGAAGAGCCGCACCTGCCACGCCGCCTCCTCCTCGGTCACGGCGTCGAGCAGATAGAGGATATCGAGCGGGGTGCCGGCGGCGGCATTGAACACCTTTTCCTCGCCCGGCTCCACCCGGAACGGCGCCGCCGGCCCCAGATCCACTTCCACATAGATGTAACGGATATCGGCCAGCGCCATCAGCTCGCGGGCATCCCGCTCGAATTCCCGGTTCAGCGGATGCTGCTGCAAGGAGGCATAATCCAGGGGCAGCAGCTCCGCCACCTGCTCCCGGCCCAGTACCAGCTGGCGTGCCATACCCGCCGCCAGCGCCATCATGCTCTCCCCCAGGCTGCGTTCGAACTCATGCCGCACCAGCGGCCGGCCCCACACCAGGATCAGGAATACGCACAGCAGCCACAGCCAGAACGGCCACCAGGCTCTTTTCATCGGCTCCGTCTTGATCACCCTGAACAACATCCCCAGTTCCGCATCCTGCCCTCCTCCCTTCAAGGGCCCCCGGCCCTATTGCCGCCCGGCACCATGACAAGGCGGGGGATGATAATACGAACCCCAGCGCAGAACCTTGTCCCACCTCAGATAAATCACACCACAGCTCCGCTTTCATGGGTCTCGGCCATTGCCCTGCGCGGCCGAAACGAGGATGATGAGGCAACCCGCTGATTTTTGAGGAAAGGAATGGATTCAGCCTCAAACCTAGGCCACGGCCGTGGCATAGGCCATAAAATAAGATTCTTTTGGAGCCTTTTTTTGGGCCTGCCGATCTGGTTCAGCCTGGCAACCCCTGTGCTGGCCAGCGAACACCCGGTTGAACTGAGCGCGTCCGAGCGCGCCTACCTCAACGCCCACCCCGGCGTTTCCCTCTGTGTGGATCCGGACTGGTTTCCGTTCGAGGCTATCGACAAGCACGGCCAGCATGTGGGCATCGCCGCCGATCTGATCGCCATGGTGGCGGCCAACACCGGGCTGCAGGTCCGGCTGCATCCCACCCAGACCTGGGAGGAAAGCCTGATCGCCTCCCGGGCCGGCGACTGCCTGGCCCTGAGCTTTCTCAACCAGACCCCGGAGCGGGAGCAGTGGCTGATCTTTACCGAGCCGCTGCTGGAAGATCCGAACGTGCTGATCACCCGGGAGGAGCATCCCTTTATCTCGGACGTATCCAGCCTCACCGGCAAGACCATAGCCCTGCCCTACGGCACCGCCATGGCCGAGTTTTTCGCCCGCGACTTCCCCCATATCGAGATCATCTATACCGACTCGGAAAGCGAAGCGCTGCGGCTGGTGTCGGAGCGCAAGGTGGACATGACCCTGCGCTCGCTGATCATGGCGGCCCATACCATCAAGAACGAAGGCTGGTTCAACCTCAAGGTGTCCGGCCAGATCCCGGGCTACAACAACCGGCTGCGCATGGGGGTGCTCAAGTCGGAGCAGACCCTGCGCGACATCCTCGACAAAGGCATAGCCACCCTGACCCCCGAGCAGCGCCAACAGATCATGGGGCGGCACACCGCCATGAACATGGTGTCGCAGGTGGTGACCGACTACACCCTGGTCTATGCCCTGGGCGGCACCCTGACCGCCGTGCTCGCCACCAGCCTGTTCTGGATGCGTCGGCTGAACGGCCTCAACCGGCAATTGAAGATACTGGCGCAAACGGATCAGCTCACCGGGCTACCCAACCGCCACGCCCTCAACGACATCTTCCACAAGGAGCTGAGCCTGGCCCAGCGCTACCGGCGGCCACTGGCGGTGATCATGCTCGACCTGGACCACTTCAAGCACATCAACGACGAGCAGGGCCACCTGACCGGCGACAAGGTGCTGGTGGATTTCAGCCGCCTGCTGCGGCATAACCTGCGGGAAGCCGACAGCCTGTGCCGCTGGGGCGGCGAGGAATTCATGCTGCTCTGCCCGGAAACCGATGCCGGCCAGGCCCAGGAGCTGGCCGAACGGCTGCTGGCCGCGGCCCGTGGCCATGCCTTTCCCGGCACCGGCAGGGTCACGGCGAGCGCCGGCATCAGCACCGCCACCCCGGCGGACAGCGTCGAAACCCTGGTGCAGCGGGCGGACGCCGCCCTCTACCAGGCCAAGGCCGAAGGACGGGACCGGGCCTGCCTGCGGGTTCACGACGCCGCGGCCTGAGCCGGGGCGGCAATAGCCACACAAACCGTGCATAAAAATGCCCTGAATTTGCTTAAGTCACCATCAATTAGTCGAACCAGTCGACAGAATTCGCGCAACCCCCTTAAGTCTTGTGCGCGAACGTCATACAATGCCTGCCGGAAATTCAATCCAGCGGCGTTGGCCGGCGGCCGGCACCCACCACAAGTGGACGCCACGCCGAGCCGTTGATCCCCCATCTATCAAGCAGGGAAATAGCGAAATAATGACAACTAAAGAATCGACCATCGTCTACACCTTGACCGACGAAGCCCCGGCCCTGGCCACCTACTCCTTGTTGCCCATAGTGCGCACCTTCACCAGCGCCGCCGGCATCAAGGTCACCCTCAGCGATATCTCTCTGGCCGCCCGCGTCCTGGCCGCCTTCCCCGAGTACCTGAGCGAAGAACAGCGCGTGGCCGACGGCCTGGCCGAACTGGGCGAACTGACCCAGGATCCGAATGCCAACATCATCAAGCTGCCCAACATCAGCGCCTCCGTGCCCCAGCTGCGCGCCTGCGTGGCCGAGCTGCAAGCCCAGGGCTATGGCATTCCCGATTTTCCGGAAGAGGCGAAAACCGACGAAGAAAAAGCCATCCGCGACGCCTACTCCAAGATCCTCGGCAGCGCGGTCAACCCGGTGCTGCGCCAGGGCAACTCCGACCGCCGCGCCCCGGCCGCGGTAAAAGCCTTCGCCCGCAAATACCCCCACTCCATGGGCGCCTGGAGCAAGTCCTCCCGCTCCCACGCCGACTACATGAACGGCGGCGACTTCTTCTCCAGCGAACAGTCCGTGACCATGGACAAGGCCCAGACCGTGCGCATCGAGTTCGTGAACAAGGCCGGCCAGGTCGAGCTGAAAAAAACATTGCCGCTGCAGCAGGGCGAGGTGCTGGACAGCATGTTCATGAGCAGCAAGGCGCTGCGTGACTTCTTTGAAGGCACCCTGCAGGACTGCAAGGAAAGCGGCGTAATGTGGTCCCTGCACGTCAAGGCCACCATGATGAAGGTGTCCCACCCCATCGTATTCGGCCACGCGGTCAAGGTGTTCTACCGGAACGTGTTCGAGAAATACGGTGAGCTGTTCGACGAACTGGGCGTCAACCCCAACAACGGCATGAACAGCGTGCTGGAGAAGATCAAGACCCTGCCCCAGTCCACCCAGGACGAAATCGAGCAGGCCATCCACGACTGCTACGAGCACCGCCCGGAAATGGCGATGGTGGACTCCGTCAAGGGCATCACCAACCTGCACGTGCCGAGCGACGTCATCGTCGACGCCTCCATGCCGGCGATGATCCGCAACTCCGGCCAGATGTGGGGCCGCGACGGCAAACAGAAAGACACCAAGGCGGTGATGCCCGAGAGCACCTACGCCCGCATCTACCAGGAAGTGATCAACTTCTGCAAGACCAACGGCGCCTTCGATCCGCGCACCATGGGCACGGTGCCCAACGTGGGCCTGATGGCGATGAAGGCCGAGGAATACGGCTCCCACGACAAGACCTTCGAGCTGACCGAAGACGGCACCATGCGCGTGCTGGACGAAGCCGGCCAGGTACTGATGCAGCACGACGTGGAGAAGGGCGATATCTGGCGCGCCTGCCAGACCAAGGACGCCGCCATCCGCGACTGGGTGAAGCTGGCCGTGACCCGCGCCCGCAACTCCAATACTCCGGCCGTGTTCTGGCTGGACGCCGAGCGCGCCCACGACAACGAACTGCGTAAAAAGGTGGAAGCCTACCTGCAGGAGCACGACCTGAGCGGACTGGACATCCACATCATGTCCTACAACGAAGCCATCCGCTTCTCCATGGAGCGCATGAAGCGCGGCCAGGACACCATCTCCGTCACCGGCAACGTGCTGCGCGACTACCTGACCGACCTGTTCCCCATCATGGAACTGGGCACCTCCGCCAAGATGCTGTCCATCGTGCCCATGCTGGCCGGCGGCGGCATGTACGAAACCGGTGCCGGCGGCTCCGCGCCCAAGCACGTGCAGCAGCTGATGGAAGAAAACCACCTGCGCTGGGATTCCCTGGGTGAATTCCTGGCCCTGGCGGTGTCGCTGGAAGAGCTGGGCATCAAGGAAGGCAACGAACGCGCCAAGATCCTGGCCAAAACCCTGGACAAGGCCACCGAGCTGCTGCTGGACAACGGCAAGTCCCCGTCCCGCCGCGCCGGCGAGCTGGACAACCGCGGCAGCCATTTCTACCTCGGCCTGTACTGGGCCCAGCAGCTGGCCGCCCAGACCGAGGACGCCGGCCTGGCCGCCCACTTCGCGCCCCTGGCCAAGGCCCTGGCCGAGCACGAAGCCAAGATCCTGGAAGAGCTGAACGCGGTCCAGGGCAAGTCTGCCGGGCTGCAAGGCTACTACCATGTCGACCCGGCCGCGGTGGAGAAGGTGATGCGCCCCAGCGCCACCCTCAACCAGGACCTGGCCGCCCTGAACGGCTAAGCCGGAGCAGATCCTGACAAAGCCCGCGGCACTGCCGCGGGCTTTTTTATTTCCCCCTTCCCCACCCCGCTAATCCTCGTCCATGGCGGCGAAGCGTTCGGCCAGGTGGTCGAGCAGGGCCCGTACCGAGGGCAGCAGGCAGCGGCGGGAGGGATAGACCGCATGGATGATCTCCCGCCGCGGCTGCCAGGCCGGCAACAGCCGGACCAGGGCGCCGCCGGCCAGCGGCTCGCGCACCATCATCACCGGCAGCTGCACCAGCCCCACCCCGGCCAGGGCCGCCGCGCGCAGGGCGAGCATGTCGGTGGTCACGAAGCGGGGCCGGTGCAGTATCTGGGCCTGGACCTCGTCCGGGCCGTACAGCTCCCAGCTGTACAGCTCCTGGGGCGCGCCCAGGGCCAGGCTCGGCAACCGCCCCAGCTCCGCCGGTACCCGCGGCTCGCCCCGCTCCGCCAGCAGCGCCGGGCTGGCCACCAGGCACTGGGCCCGGTCGGCCAGGGTACGCATCACCAGTTCGGAGTCTTCCAGCGGCGGCGGCCGCACCCGGATGGCCACGTCTATGGCCTCGCCCACCGGATCGACCCGCCGGTTGGTGGCGTCCAGGTGCAGGGTCACCTGGGGGTAGCGCCCCATGAAGTCGGCCAGCATCTGGCCCACATGGGCGTGCAGCAGGGCGATGGGACAGCTCAGTCGCACCACGCCCCTCGGCTCCGCCTGGGTCGAGGCCACCAGATCCCGGGCCGCTTCCGCCTCCACCAGCATGGCCTTGCAATGCCCGTAGAAACGCTGCCCCACCTCGGTCACCGAGAAGTGGCGGGTGGAGCGCTGCAGCAGCCGCGCCCCCAGCCGCTCTTCCAGCAGGGCGATACGCCGGCTCAGCTTGGACTTGGGGATCCCCAGGGCCCGCCCCGCCGGGGAGAAGCCGCCGTGATCGACCACGGCGGCGAAGTAATAAAGGTCGTTGAGATCCTGCATGGGCCTCTCGCTCCTTTTCTGCCCTATCGTTCCTTATATAGAACACTGATTCTCAAATCCACCCTCTACCGCTTTTTCGTCCCACGACTAGAATTTCCTACATCATCCATTTACGGGAGAGAAGCATGAAACGAGTCGCCGGCATCTACAGCGCGCCGCGCGCCCACTGGGTGGGCGACGGTTTCCCCGTCCGCTCGCTGTTTTCCTACCACAGCCATGGCGCCGAACTGAGCCCCTTCCTGCTGCTGGACTACGCCGGGCCGGCCCACTTTCCCGCGGCCGAGCGGCCCAGGGGGGTGGGCGAGCACCCGCACCGGGGCTTCGAGACCGTCACCATCGTCTATCAAGGCGAGGTGGCCCACCGGGACTCCACCGGCAAGGGCGGCGTCATCGGCCCCGGCGACGTGCAGTGGATGACGGCGGGGGCCGGCATACTGCACGAGGAGTTCCACTCCGAGGCCTTCACCCGCAGCGGCGGCGAGCTGGAGATGGTGCAGCTGTGGGTCAACCTGCCCGCCATGGACAAGATGACGCCCCCCGGCTATCAGGCCATCGCGAACGCCGCCATTCCCGATATCGATCTGGGCGCCGGCCGGCTGCGACTGATCGCCGGTGACTTCGCCGGCCATACCGGGCCGGCCCGTACCTTCAGCCCCATGCAGGTGTGGGATCTGCGCCTGAACCGGGACGGTTACCAGGAATTCAGCCTGCCCGCCGGCTGGACCACGGCCCTGGTGGTGCTGAAGGGCACCGTGCTGGTCAACGGCCAGAGCCTGGCCCGGGAGGCGCAACTGGTGCTGTTCGAGCCCGACGGCGAGCAGATCAGCCTGGAGGCCAACGACGAGGCGACCCTGCTGCTGCTGAGCGGCGAGCCCCTGGGCGACCCGGTGGTCGGCTACGGTCCCTTCGTGATGACCAGCGAGGCCGAGATCCGCCAGGCCATCGACGACTTCAACAGCGGCCGCTTCGGCGCCATGAACTGACCCCGGCGGCGGCAAACGCCGCCGGGCCACACAGTGCCTCAGGGCACACCACCATCGAGGAGCAAGACCATGAGCAAGCCCTACGTTCGTCTGGACAAGAAGGATGCAGCCGTACTGCTGGTCGACCACCAGGCCGGCCTGCTGTCGCTGGTACGGGACATAGAGCCGGACAAGTTCAAGAACAACGTGCTGGCCCTGGCCGACCTGGCCAAGTACTTCGAGTTGCCGACCATACTCACCACCAGCTTCGAACAGGGGCCCAACGGCCCCCTGGTGCCGGAGCTGAAGGAGGCCTTCCCCGACGCGCCCTATATCGCCCGCCCGGGGCAGATCAACGCCTGGGACAACGAGGACTTCGTCGCGGCCATCAAGGCCACCGGCAAGAAGCAGCTGATCATCGCCGGCGTGGTCACCGAGGTGTGCGTGGCCTTCCCCGCCCTGTCGGCGCTGGAGGAAGGCTTCGAGGTGTTCGTGGTCACCGACGCCTCGGGCACCTTCAACGAACTGACCCGCGATGCCGCCTGGGAGCGGATGTCCGCCGCCGGTGCCCAGCTGATGACCTGGTTCGGGGTGGCCTGCGAGCTGCACCGGGACTGGCGCAACGACATCGAGGGCCTGGGCACCCTGTTCTCCAACCATATCCCCGACTATCGCAACCTGATCACCAGCTACAATACCCTGACATCGGGTAAATAACCGGGCCCCGCTCTGGCCGGCGCCGGACTTATCCCTCCGCCAGCCGCTCCGCCAGATCCTGCGCCAGCGCCACCATGGTCATGGTCGGGTTCCAGGAGCCGCTCCTCGGCCAGAGCGCCCCGCCGGTGACATAGACGTTGTCGACCCCGACGGGCCGGTAGTCCAGCCCCACGGGGGCATCCTCGCCGCCGATCCACAGGCTGGAGCCCTCGTGCACCAGCCCCGGCACCCGCCGCTGGGCCACCGCCGGCCGCTCCGTCCGCCACACGCCCTGGTCCGGGCTGCCGTGCCAGTATTCCACCGCACCGGCGCCCTTGGGCGACAACGCCTGCTCCAGCATCTGGAAGGTGCCTTCATCCATGGTGTCCCAGGTGGCATCGTCGACCTCGTTGGCCAGCACCTGCAGGGTCACGTTGGTGGTGGGGTCTTCACCGTCGTTGCGCAACAAGTGGTTGTCCGGATTCTGGTAGTCCATCTCGCCCAGCACGGCGCACACGAACACCAGGTGATCCGGCGAGCTTTCCAGCTGGGCCATGGAGGCGGTGGCCACCACATCCGGTGCGTAGCGGGCCGCCTTCTGGGCATTGACGGCGGGGTGCCGGTCGGACAGCACCGACAGCTGCACATGGTACTGCATGCCCGCCGGGCTTTTGCCCGCCATATAGATGGCGGCCAGCTCGAGATCGTTGAGCTGCTCGGCAAAGGGGTAGTCGCGCCGGGGCACCCGGGCCACGATCGCCGAGATAAAGTGGGCGGTAAAACGCCGCCCGGCCGCCTTGACCTGGGGGAAGGAATTCAGCACCAGGGTGGTGGGCGGCAAGGTGCCCATCGCCAGGATCAATTTCGCATCCCCCACGTTCACCACCCCGCGGCTGGTTTCCAGGGCCGTGGCCCGGCCATCCTGCTGCAGGATGCGCTCAACCTTGCACTGGGTGGCGATATCCAGCGGGCTGCCCTTGGCCTTGCCGGCCAGTTGCCGCTGCCGGTCGGCCAGCTCGAGCAGCTCGCTCGGGGTGGAATACTTGGCGAAGTCGAGCCCTTCCTGGGCCCCGGCCCCCACCGCCAGCGGCGCCGCCATGCAGCGGGTGGCGGATGTTACCCGCTGCAGGTTTTCCTGCAGCCGGGTCTGCAGGGCCTGCTGCATCAGGCCATACACCGGCCGGCTGGCCGACAGCCGCGTCAGGGTCGTCGCGCTGTGCTTCGCATCGATCTGGTCGGCCGGCACCACGTTCAGCAGGGCCTCGGCCGACTCGAAGTGGCGCTGCGCCGCCCGAACCGTTTCCTCCGGCCAGCCAGCCATCTCGTCGTCGGTGGGGCGGGGGCACCAGGCGCTCCACATGATGCTGCGGCCGCCGAAGAAGGGCACCATGCCGTGCTGCCACTGGATATGGCCAGGCGGCTGGTTGATGCTGTTCGCGGACAGAGTCCAGGGAAAGGTCTCCGACAGGCCGCCCAGGGTCTGCTGGTAGGGCAGCGGCAGGTTCTGGAAATGCTCGGGCAGGAAGAAGGGCCCCCGTTCCAGGATCAGGATCCGCTTGCCGGGATCCTTGCGCAGGGTGCGTTCGGCAAAGGCCAGGGCACAGAAACCGCTGCCGATGATGATGTAGTCGTACTGCCGCTCTTCCCGGGCGAGCTTCCAGTCGGTTTCCGACAGGAAAAAGACGTGATCCATCACCTTCTGCGGGGTCGGATCCTGGGGGCCCGGGGTGGGAAAACCGTAGTTGAAGTTAGTCGATGCCGAATAACTCATAGTCTGTACTCCCTGTGCTGTTGTTGTTATGTGAACGCATTTACAGAAATGCATCATTCAGGGTAGTTGCTGCCGGTCAGAAGACCAGAATGAGGCTCAAAAAAGCTTCAACACGCCCTTTCCGGTTCCGGCGCTCGTAGTCGCCACCGTCTTCCTTTCTCCCTACGTCTGCTATGGTTACATCTCACCTTCCCAGGGCGCCTGCCGCGCCACCGGACAGGAAATCCCGACCATGCGCCAGCGTCTTGCCCCCGGCGAAGTCCTCGCCATCGCCCTGATCCTGCTGCCCCTGGCCGTTGCCCTGCCCCGGCTGTGGCTCGGTTATGGCTCCGGCTGGAGCGGCGCCCTGACCCTGCTGGGCCGGTTAAGCGGCATTCTGGGGCTGGCCATGATGCTGGTGACCGCCGCCCTCAGCGTCCGCCTGCCCGCCCTGGACGCCTGGTTCGGCGGCCTGCCCCGGTTGTGGCGGCTACACCGCCGGCTGGGCTTCGGCGCCTTTATGCTGCTCCTGCTGCACGTGCTGCTGCTCGCCTTCGCCGCCCTGCCCCAGTCCCTCGCCATGGCGGTGGCCCTGCTGTTTCCGCCCCCGGCCGACTGGCTCACCTGGGCCGGCTGGCTGGCCCTGCTCCTGCTGGTGATCTTCCTTGCGCCCACCTTCCAGTTTTTCGGGCCCATCCACTACCAGCACTGGAAGCGGCTGCACCTGCTGTCCGTCCCCGCCCTGGCGCTGGCCTTGCTCCATACCCTGCCGCCGCTGGCCAGCCCCTGGCCCTGGTGGCTGCTCGCCGCCCTGGCGGCCCTGGCCCTGCTCTGGCGCAAGGGGCTCTCGCCCTGGCTGGCGAGAAAACCCTACCGGGTTACCGAGGTCAGAGCCCTGGCGCCCGACGTGGTGGAGCTCGCCCTGCGCCCCGAGCGCCGCCCGCTCCGCCACCGGGCCGGGCAGTTCGTCTACCTCAGCCCCCTGGATAAGGGCCTTGCCGCCGGCCGGGGCGAGGAGCATCCCTATACCCTGTCCTCGGCGCCGGGGGCGCCCGAACTGACGCTGGGCATCAAGGCCCTGGGCGATGCCAGCCGGGCGCTGCAGTCCGTCGCCCTGGGCAGCCGGGTGCTGCTGGAAGGCCCCTACGGCGCCTTTTTCGAGCAGGCCGATCCCGGACGGAAACAGCTCTGGCTGGGCGGCGGCATCGGCATCACCCCCTTCGTGGCCGCCGCCCGGGCGCTGGACGCTGGCCCCGGCAAAGAGGAAGAGGTGGTGCTCTGCTACCTGGCCAACCGCCCCGAGCGTGCCTACTACCTGGAGGAGCTGGCCGGCATCGCCGCCCGGCATTCGTCCCTGCGCCTGGCACCCCACTATTTTTCCGAGCAGGGCCCGCTCGCGCTCGACTTTCTGGCGCAACAGTGCCCCGACTTCCGGGAGCGGGAGCTGCTGATCTGCGGCCCGCCGCCCATGATCCACCACCTGCTCCGGCTGCTCGCCGGGGCCGGGGTGCCACGCGCCCACATCCACACGGAGGCCTTCGACTTCTTATGAACCTCAACAAAATAGCCTACACCGCCCTGGTCGCCTTTAGCGCCGCCATCGCCACCCTGGTCATCAGCCATGGCCTGCTCGGCACCCGGGCCGACGCCACCGAACCGCCCCGCGTCGCGCCCATCAGCCGGGAAGAGCTGGCCCGCCATAACAGCCGCGACAGCTGCTGGAAGGCCATCGACGGCAAGGTGTACGACATCACCGCCTATATCCCCGACCATCCCAGCCCGGAAGCGGTGCTGCTGGCCTGGTGCGGCAAGGACGCCAGTGAAGGCTGGCACAACAAGCGGCCCGGGGTAGCC
The DNA here is from genome assembly GCF_016746085.1 of Zobellella iuensis. Taxonomy (GTDB): domain Bacteria; phylum Pseudomonadota; class Gammaproteobacteria; order Enterobacterales; family Aeromonadaceae; genus Oceanimonas; species Oceanimonas iuensis. The sequence continues at coordinate 30,685 of NZ_JAERTZ010000015.1, read as the reverse complement.
CACAGCGGCGCCGCTTCCCGGCTGCTGGCCGGCTACCTGATCGGCGAGCTGGAAGGGGGCCCCGCACCGGAGCCCGGCCTCCCGCCCGCTCCGGTCGGCCGCGCCGCCCACCCGGACGGCAAGCTGCTGCTCGAGCTGGCTCCCGGCACCTACCTGGACGGCCGCTACCGGGGCAGCTTCCTCGATCGGGGGGAAATGCAGGTGGGAATGCAGTTCGATCTGCGCGACGGCCGGCTGACCGCCCTGGAATACCGGCACCTGGCCTACGGCGGCATCGACTACCTGGCCCTGGCCGAAGACGCCCCCCTCTCTCCGGTGACCCGCCAGTACCGGCAGGTGGCCGACTACCTGACCGGCAAACCGCTGCACCATATCTTCGATCTCTACCAGCCGGAACAGGTGGTAACCGACATCGACGGCTACACCGGCGCCACCCTGCGCACCAGCAAGGTGATCTCGGCCATCCGCGACGGCCTTAACCGGGGGGTCTATCAGTGGCCCGGGGAATAAGGATGGGACTACCGTCATCTCCGCGAAGGCGGAGATCTATGACATCTTGCACTGGACGAAGTGGCCGAGACGCTCTGACGCCGACGACGATCAGCGCCGGGCCCGGCGTACATTGACCAGCATGGGGCTGCCGTTGGCCGGATCCTGGGTGATGTCGCACTCTATCCCGTACAGCTCGCGCACCAGGGCCGGGGTGAGGATATCCCGGGGATGGCCGTGGGCGATGATGCGGCCGTCGCGCATGGCCACCAGCTGATCCGCGTAGCGGCAGGCGCTGGCCAGATCGTGCACCACCATGGCCACCGTCTTGCCCCGCGATGCCAGGGCGCGGATCAGCTCGAACACCTCTATCTGGTGGCCCAGATCCAGCGCCGAGGTGGGTTCGTCCAGCAACAGCAAAGGGGTGGACTGGGCGATGGCCATGGCAATCCAGGCCCGCTGCCGCTGGCCGCCCGACAACTGGTCCAGCACCCGCTGCTCCAGCTCCTCGAGATCCGCCGCCGCCAGCGCCTCGCTCACTATATTCCGGTCTTCCTCCGACCATTGGCTGAGCCAGCCCTGGTGGGGCTGGCGGCCGAAGCGCACCAGATCCAGCACCGTCATGCCCTCGGGCGCCGAGGTGTGCTGGGGCAGCAGCGCCAGCCGGCGGGCGATCTCCCGGCTGGGCCGGCGATGGATGTCGGCCCCGTCCAGCAGTATGCTGCCGCCGCGCGGGCGCAGCACCCGGGCCAGGGCATTGAGCAGGGTCGACTTGCCGCAGCCGTTGGGCCCCACTATGGCGGTGACCTGGCCCGGCGCCAGTTGCAGCTCCAGGCCGTCGATGATCACCTGGCGGTCATGGGCCACCACCAGCTCATGGGCCGACAGCGTGGCCTGCTGTTCATGGCCGAGCAGGGATTGCAGGGGGACGGCAGCATTCATCAAGGACGACTCCTGAAGGAAGGATTCAACAACATCCACAGCAGGTAAGGACTGCCCACCACGGCGGTAACAATGCCGACCGGGATCTCCAGCGGCGCCAGCAGCAGCCGCCCGGCCAGATCCGCCAGCAGCATCATCAGGGCGCCGGCCAGGGCCGAGGCCAGCAGGGGCACGCCCCGGTGGCGGCACAGCATGCGGGCGATTTCGGGGCCGAGCAGCGACACCAGCCCCACCGGGCCGGCCACCGCCACCGCCAGGCCGGTGAGCCCCACCGACAGCGCCAGGCACTGGCCGCGCACCCGTTTGAGATTGAGGCCGAGGCCGATGGCCACCGGCTCGGACAACTGCAGCACTTGCAGTGCCCGGGCCAGCCGCAGCGCCAGCATAAAGCCCAGCAGCAGGCCGGCGCCGAGCAAGGCCGTGGCCTCGGGCGAACGGGCGTTGAGGCTGCCCACCGTCCAGGGAAAGGCGACGTTGGCCTGATCGATGGCCACCCGGCTCAGCATCAACTGGGTGACGGCGCCGGCGATGGCGCCCACCCCCAGACCGACGATGATAAAGCGATAACCCCGGGTGCCGCTGCCGCCGGCCAGGCCGAATACCAGCACGGTGGCGGTCACGGCGCCCACCAGGGACATGGCGGAAGGCGCCAGCGAAGTCACCAGCCCCACCACCGAGGCCACCGCGAAGGCGGTGGCCGCGTTGTCGATGCCGATGATGCCGGGCGTGGCCAGGCGGTTGCCCGCCAGGGTCTGCATCAGGCAGCCCGCCAGGGCGAAGGCCGCCCCCGTGGCCATGCCCGCCAGCACCCGCTGCAGGCGCAGCTCCTGCACCACCAGCCGGTGCAGGGGCGGCGCCTCGCCCCAGAGGGCGGCCCAGACTTCGGCCGGGCTCAGGGTCACGTTGCCGAGGCCGAGCGCCGCCGTGGCGGTGGCGGCCAGCAGCACCAGCAGCACCAGGTTCACCCAGAGGCCGCGGCGGGAAAGCAGCAGGCTGAACTCGCGCCCGCCTGACCGCCAGCTCAGGGGCCAGTGGTCATTGAGCAGCAGCGTCGATACCTTTGGCCTGAATTCCAGATTCATGCAGCATCCTAGGTTACAGAGAAGGCAGGCGCCGGCCGCGCACCACCGCCAGCAGCACGGGGGCGCCGATCAGCGCGGTGAGCACGCCGATGGGCAGCTCCGCCGGCGCCACCAGCAGCCGCGACAGGGTGTCGGCGGTGATGACGATGATGGGGCCGAGCGGCAGGCAGAGCCAGAGGGTACGGCGAATATCGGGTCCGGCCAGGGCCCGGGCCACGAAGGGCACCACCAGGCCCACGAACAGGATGGGCCCGGCCACGGCGGTGGCCGAGCCCACCAGCAGCGCCACTATCAACACCGCCAGCAAACGCACCCGCCCCGGCTTGTGGCCCAGCCCCTGGGCCACGCTTTCTCCCAGGGCCAGTGCCGCCAGCGGGCGCACCACCACCAGGGTGAGCGCCAGAGCCAGGGCAAGGGAAGGGAGTATTTGCCACAGGTGCTCCAGGCTGCGCCCGGCCACGCTGCCGATGACCCAGAAGCGGATTTCGTCGGCGGTGCGCTGGTCGAACAGCAACAGCAGGGACGTCAGCGCCAGCAGCAGGCTGGAGAGGGTGGCGCCCGCCAGCACCAGACGGATGGGGTCGTTGCCCACCCCGTTCAGGCGGGCCGCGCTCAGCACCAGCAGGCAGCCGGCCAGGGCGCCCGCCTGGGCCACGTGCACCGTCAGGGTGGCGGTACTGGCCCCCAGCATCAGCGCCAGGGTCACGGCAAAGCCGCTGCCGGCGCTCACCCCCAGCAGGCCGGGCTCGGCCAGGGGATTGCGGGCCAGGGTCTGCATCAGGGCGCCGGCAGAGCCCAGCGCCATGCCCACCACCAGCCCGACCAGGGTGCGCGGGCCGCGCAGTTCGGCCACCACGAAACGGGCCTCGTCCGAACCGGCCCCGAACAGCACGGCCAGGGCCTGGCCCGGGCCGATGTTACCGGCCCCCAGCAGCAGGCTGGCCAGGCACACCAGCAACAACAACAGGCCCGCCGCCAGCATCACCGACAGCAGGGGACGCCGGGCGGCAGCGACAACGGCCACGGACTCAGCGCGCCGCTTGCTCGAGCGCACGCTCGACGTCGTCGAGAATGGCGTGGGCCGCCAGCGGACCGGTGGCGCTGGTCCAGATCTGACCGTCGACCGGGAACACCCGCTGCTGTTGCACCACCTTCAGGCGAGCGAAGGCGGGCGACTGCTCGGCGGCGGCCAGGGCCTCACGACCGTCGTGGTTCAGGGTGGCCAGGAACAGCCAGTTGCCGTCGACAAGCGACAGGTTTTCCTGGCTCAGGGGCGAGCTGTGGGGCAGGCCCTCCTTGACGATGCCGCCATCCTGCATGTCGAAACCCACCGCCTTCAGCAGGCTGGAGGTGAACAACCGGGACGACATCATCATGGCTCCCTGGGGCATCCAGCGCGCGAGCGACGCCTTGCGCCCGTCGGCCGGCACCGACTGCTCGAACCGTTGCGCCAGGCCGGCGGTGCGCTGGTCCAGCTCGGCCAGCACCTTATCCAGCTCCGCCTCCCTGTTCAGGGCCCGGGCGAACAGGCGGGCTTCCTCTTTCCAGGCACCGTCCTGGAACATGTCGACATCCGCTACCACGGTCGGGGCTACCGCCGACAGCAGGCGGTACTGCTCTTCCGGCAGGGAGGAGGAAGCCAGGATCAGATCGGGCTGCAGGGCGATGACCGACTCCAGGTTGATCTCGCGGGCGGTGCTCACGATGGCAACGCCGTCGGCCTTGTCTTGCATATAGCTGGCCACGCCATCGCCGCCCCGGGTGGCCACGGCGCCCAGGGGCGCAATCCCCACCGCAAAGCTGGTGTCCAGGGCCCCTTCGTACAGGGTGACCACCCGCGCCGCCTCGCCATCGATGCTGAGCTCGCCGAAGCGGGTGTCCAGGGTGCGTGCCTCGGCCAGGGCCGGATTCGACAGCAGGGTGCCCAGCACCAGGGCGGCCGCCTTGAAAACTCGGGCAGAAGGCGCGGGAAGAATTCCTGACATAACGTATCTCCAACAAGACAGGGTGAGCAAAGATGGCCGCAGGACCGGACTCAGCAGGCGCCGAACATAAAAAGCCGGATAATGATAATGGTTTGCGTTAACAGTTCAAGGGGAAAATCTGAACAAGGGGTTCCAGATCTGGAACGGAGCGGTAGCCCTCAGGAGCCGGACTCTACCTGGCCGCCCGGCCGGCAACGCGGGCGAGCAGCGCCCTGAGCCAGCCCTCGCCGCTGACCAGCACCACCCCGGCGATCACCAACAGGGCGCCGGCCAGAAACTCCGGCTCCAGCGGCTCCCGCAGCAGCCAGGCGCCCAGCGCCACCCCGAACAGCGGCGTCATAAACGACAGCACCACCACCCGCGAGGCCAGGTAATGGCGCAGCAGCCAGAACCAGATCAGGAAGGCGGCGAAACACACCACCACCGACTGAAAGGCCAACCCGGCCAGGGCCCGGGGCGTGGCCGAGAAGTACAGCTGATCCAGCAGCAGGGCGCTGGCCAGCAACAGCACGAAGGCCACCACCAGCTGATAGAGCAGGGTCTGACTGGCCGACGCCAGCGCCAGCCGCGAGGTGCGGATCACCACCGTGGTGGCACCCCAGGCGGCGCCGGCCAGCAACGCCAGCAAATCGCCGGCCAGGCTGCCCTGCCCGCCCCCGGGCCCGAGAAAAGCCAGGGCGATGCCGCCCAGGGCCAGCAGTATGCCAGCCCACTGCGGCGCCGACAGCCGCTCCGACGCCACCAGGAAATGCAGCGCCAGGGCGGTGAACACCGGCGAGGTGTAGAGGAACACCACCGCGTGAGAGGCGGAGGTAAAGCGCAGCGCCTCCCCCAGGAACAGGTATTCCAGGGCGAACAGCACCCCCACCACCAGGCCCGGCTTCCAGTTGCCGTCGGCCAGGGCCGGCCGCTCCCTGCTCCAGAGCATATAGAGCAACACCAGCACGGCGGCGATGCCCGAACGCAGCGCGAGCTGCAGCACCGGGGAAATATCCCCGGCGGTGGCCTTGATCACCACCTGCTGCAAGCCGAGGCAGAGACAAAAGGCGATCATCAGGCCGACCGCCTGCGGGTCCAGCGGTTTACGGGTATCCATGGGGGCTCCGGGGTATAAACAATCCGACCCCTATTGTGGCACTGTCGGTTTCAATGGATATAGCTAGAATATGACATAAGATAACGGTAACCCGACAAGACCCCAAAGCAAGCGACGCGGAGTCACGGGGTTAAACTCCATCCGCAAACCATGGACCCCCGCCTTCGCGGGGGTGACAAGGAAGACTCGGGGGTGACAAGGAATACTCGCGAGTGGAACAGACTCCGTCATGCCCGCGCAGGCGGGCATCCAGGGCAGGCGACGCGGAGTCATGGGGTTAAACTCCCGCCACCACACGGTAGAGGTAACAGCCAGATGGAAAAATACGGGAACAACCAGGGCGCGGGTCCGCCGCCGGCCGAACGGCAGTTGCACCAACCGCCATTCAGCGAGCGCTTGCCCGCCCCCATCTACTTTCGCGCCGCCGCCATGCCGGCGGCGGCGAGTTACCCCCAGCACCGCCACCCCTGGGGGGAATTCGTCTATTCCTACAGCGGGGTGATGGAAGTGCGGGTGGGCCATCGCCAGTACCTGGCACCCTCCCAATACGGGCTCTGGCTGCCGCCCAAAGTGGAACACCAGGGCTTCAACCGCCAGGAAGCCTGCCACTGCTCGCTCTATGTATCGGCCGAACTGTGCCGGCGGCTGCCGGCCGTCCCCTGCGCACTCACGGTGACCCCGCTTATCGGCGCCCTGCTGGAGCAATTGCGGCAACGGCCGCCCCGCCAGCCCTATTCGGAGGAAGACAGCCGGCTGCTGCAGGTACTGGTGGACCAGTTGGCCGCCACCGACTGCGCCGGCAGCTATTTGCCCGGCTCGGACGATCCCCTGCTCGGCCGGGTGCTGGCCATGCTGGAAGCCGAGCCGGGCGACAACCGCCCGCTGGCGGAGCTGGCCCGGGCCGTGCACAGCACCGAGCGCACCCTGCTGCGCCGCAGCCAGAAAGAGCTGGGCATGTCCCTCACCGAATGGCGGCAGCGGCTGCGAGTGATCCGGGCCATGACACTGCTGGAAGAAGGCCGCAAGGTGGAGAGCATCGCCCTGGAGCTGGGCTACGCCGGTGCTTCGGCCTTTATCGCCATGTTCCGCCGGCTGATGGGCATGACTCCGGACGAATACCGCAAGAGCCTCAGAACCGGGGGCTAAGGCAGCGGGCCACGCCCACTCGGTGTTGAAAAATAACCCAAGGCTGGCGATATGGCCGGTTTTTGATACTCTTCTTAACCCCAGGTTAAATCCAGAACAACAAGGAGCTGACGCCCCAGAGGCGCAGACATAACAATGAAGAGAGCACTTATTTCCACGGCGGTGGCGGCCGCCGTGGCAGCCAGCCTTTACACCGCAAGCCAGTATTATATCGGTACCCAAATCAGCGCCCAGGTGGACGCATGGCGGCAGCAGGCCGCCGCCCACAAAGAACTCTGGGTGACCCGGCTGAACTATGAACAGGGCCTGGGCGGCGGCACCCTGCACTACGACATCAGCTATCGCCCCCTGCCCGGCAACCCCCTGCACGAACTGCTGGCCGAATGGCAGCCCACGCCCGAACTGAGCCTGCAGGGCAGCCTGCCGATTGAGCACGGCCCCTGGCTGGGCGCCGAGGGCCCGGGGCTGGCCCGGCTGGAATACCAACTGCCCCTGCCCGACGCGGCTCGCCCCTGGCTGCCCGACTACCCGGGCCAGGCCGCCATGCTGACCCTGACCGGCGTACAGCAGTGGGATGGCAACAGCAGCCTCCGGCTGCAGCTCATCGATTACCGCGGCCATCTGGCCCAGCCCGGCGCCGGCGGCCAACTGGATCTGGCCCTGGCCGACAGCCACCTCAACGCCCACTGGCAGCCGCGGCAACAGCGGCTGCAACTGCAGGGCCAGATAGGCGAGTTCGCCCTCGGCCTGCCGGCCAGCGCCGAGCGCTTCAGCCTGCAGCAACTGAGCCTGAGCATGGATGCCACCGCGGCGGGCCGATACCTCTGGCTGGGCGACAGCACCCTGGCCCTGCAACAGCTCAGGTTCAGCAGCCAGGAAGCGCGCTTCGGCCTGCAGGATGCCCTGTTCCGCACCCATACCACGCAAGAGCAGCAGCACCTGAACAGCCACACCGAGATCGCCCTGGGCGGCCTCAGCCTGCCCGCCCAGCAACTGGGCCCGAGCCGGCTGCGCTTTACCCTGAACCGGCTGGAAACGGCCCCCTACCAGGCCCTGCTGCAGCGCCTGGAACAGTTCGATCCCAACCAGGATCCGGACGCCGAATGGCAGCATATCCAGCCCCTGCTGGAACGCCTGCTGGCCTACCAGCCGGAGTTGGGCATAGATGAATTCAGCCTGTCGCTGGCGGCCCCCTACGACACCACCGCCAACGCCACCCTGCGCTACACCGGCACGGGCAAGCTGGATCCGGAGCAACTGCCCCGGCAGTTGCAGTTTTCCGCCCGGGCCCAGGCCAGCGACGCCGCCTTTCAGCAGTTCCTGAGCTTTATGATTGCCGAAGAATCCCCGGGCCTTTCCGCCCAGGAACAGCACCAGCTACTGGCGGCCAGCACGACGCAGATGAAGGCGCTGCTGCTGCAAACCCCCTTCGTGGTGCAGCAGGCCGAGCAACTGCAGGCGGAGATAGTGCTGGAAAACGGCGAGGTCAGCGCCCACGGCCAGCCGGTCATGACTGCCGACCAGTTGCTGGAAGCCTCCGGCCTGGGCAACGGCTAGGGCACCGTTCGGCCTGCTGCAACTCCTGTCGGCGCCCGTTTAGGTGGCGCCGATTCGTTTATTTTACTAAACATCTTAACGACAGCGACAACAAGGAGCCGTTATGTCCAAAAGCCTCGAGGATGTGATCGTCATGGGCCGCCACGCCGTGCCGGCCGAGACCATTACCCCCAACCCGGACACCCTGCTCGCCGGCCACCCGGTGCAGAGCCTGGCCAACCACTACAGCAGTGCCGACGACCGTTTTCACGTGGGTACCTGGAGCAGCGAGCCGGGCCGCTGGCGCGTGAACTACACCGAACACGAATACTGCAAACTGCTCAGGGGCCTGGTGATACTGCACGACCAGGCCGGCAGCAGCCTGACGCTCACCCCCGGCGACGACTTCATCATCCCCGCCGGCTTCCGGGGCGAGTGGGAAACGGTGGAAGCCTGCGAAAAAATCTACGTGATCTACCAGCCCTGATGGCCAGGGTGGCGCGACCGAACAAGCAGGAATCGGCGTAACGATAACATTCGGTTGGCGGAAGAAAGGCGGGGGTGGCCCCCCGCCGGGGGTCAGAAGATACTGGCCGGCGGCCAGTTGGGATTATCGGTTTCGTCCTCTCCCACGTCCGAGTCGAGATGGGCCGCAATCGCCGCCGGCACATCGGTTTTCTCCAGCGTCACCTCAACCACGTAGTTCTGCGCCGGGTTGGCCCGGATCTCCGCCATCACCGAGGCCAGCTGATCCAGGCTGCCGACCTTGTGTCCCTTGCCGCCGAACACCTCGGGCAGCTTGCTGTAGTCCCAGGCGGGCAGCTCATTGTAGGGATAGACCTTGTTTTGCAGCGGATCCGGATAGTCCTGCCGGCCGTCGCCCTGACGGAACGGGTTCGGGTTCACCAGCTTCTGCTCTATGCCGTAGATACCGTTGGCCAGCACGAACACCACGGTATTCTGGCCATAGGCATGGTGATCCGACACCGCCTGGCAGGTTTCGTGAAAGGCGCCGTCGCCCACCACCACCACGGCCCTTTTGTCCGGACAGGCACATTTCACCCCGGTGGCGGCGGCCACCGAATAGCCGATGGCCAGCCAGGCCGCCTGGGCGACGAAGCCACTCTGGGCGGCGATGGGTACGCTTTGTGCGCCGATCAGCGGAAAACCGGCATCCACCACCAGCACGTCGTCTTCGGTCAGCCAGCCGCCCAGGGCGTCGAAAAAGCTGTCGTAGCCCAGTTGCACCGGGCCCGCCTGCATGCTCGCCTGTACCCTCCGGCTCAGCCGCAAGCCGCTGAGGTGACGGCTGGCGGCCCGTTGCTCCAGGGCCTGGATCAGCCGCTCCATGTAGGCGCCCAGCAGCACGCTCGGATAATACTCGGCGCCGACGAAGAGGCTGTTCTGGCAGGCCAGCAGCGTTCGGTCACCGCGGATATTCTGGTTCCCGGTATCCTTGCCGATGGTATTGGCGCCCACCCCGAGCAGGACGCCGTCGCTGCCGACCAGGCTATTGATCTGCTCCATGGTCAGGGTATAGCAGCCCTCGAAATAGGGGTGCCGCTCCGACAGCACCGACTTGCTCCAGGCGCTGGTCACGAAATGGATGGGGTGCCCCGGGGTGGCCAGGGTCCGGTTGAGGACCTCCATCAGCCGGGCGAAGCTGTCCTGCAGGCCGTAACGCTGCAGCTCTATCCCCGCCCAGACGATGGCCTTGTCGGCCTTGACCAGTTTGTCCAGGGTCGCCGCCACGGCGGCGTCGACCTCGCTGACCGTGATGATGTCTTCCCGCCCGGAGCCCAGCCGGCCGACCGGTGCCCGGCAGGGCGCGCGCCAGACATCCTCGCAGATTTCCAGGTAGCCGGGGCGGTGCTCCGTCAGCATGGCGGTCAGTACCGAGTCTATCTGGTAGATGGCCTGCCGGGCATTGGTGATCCGCTCCGCCGCCACCGTGATGGGGCGGAACATGTTGATGTCGACAAACTCGTAGCCCGTGGTATGGGAATAGAGCAGCCCCGTGTTCTTTTCCGTGCTGTCCTCCTTGTTGGTCGGCGCACCGTTGATCAGCAGCACCGGCACCTGCTCCACGAACGAGCCGGCAAGGGTGTTGAGAATGCTGAAGGCGCCCACGCTGTAGGTGACATAGGCGGCGGCGAACCCCGTCAGCCGGCCATAGGCATCGGCGGCATAGCCGGCGCACAACTCGTTGGCATTGCCCGAAATGCGTATCGGCGAATTATCGTCGGCCAGAATGGTATCCAGCAGGGGGGCGGTGTAATTGCCCGCCACCCCGAACATCTGCTTCAGCCCCAACTGCTCCAGCCTGAGCTTGAGGTAGCGGGCGACCGTTATATCCTGTTCCATTCCCGCCTCCTATTGCTTGACCATGGTGTTGATGGTGACGTGGGGCCAGGTGATCAGGTTATTCGGATCCGCCTGGCCAAACTTGAGGTGGAAGACGAGATCGATGATCTGGGTGTACTGCAGCTGATCGAATTCCTGCCCCGTTTTGGTGTTGCGGACCTTCTCGAGCCAGAACACCGCCTGCATCCGGGTGGCGTTGGCATGCTGGACGATAAAGGGGATATTGTTGATGCCGCCGGCCTGGGCCGAGTCCAGCACCAGGGTCTTTGTTTCCAGGATCTCGAAGCCCTCGCCGGCCTGGATTTCCAGATCATGGCGCAGGGTCGCGTTCGGGTTGCCGACATTGATGCCCGGCTGCGGCGCCAGGTAAGGGTCGAGATAACCGAGCGGCGCGCCCTGGCCGATATCCGGGGGCAGGCTGGAGATATCCGGGATCGCCGGTGCCCCCTGGTCGACGAAGGGCGGCTTGCCGAGCAGCATGATGGAATCGCCGTGGGGAATGGTGCCGCTGCGCGCAACGTTGAATTCGGGCGGCGGCTGGGTCTGGCTGCTGTTGTCGACGAGCTCGGACAAGTTCATGAACATACCATTTTCAACATGCAGGGCTTCGCCCGTGTCCTTGTTGAACACCCGCTGCCGGTATTCCGCCGCCGCGATGAACTGGTCGACGCTGCCGCCCCGGTTGCGGGCGGGCGCCCCCGCATTGCGCACCTCCAGGGTCTCGGCATAGGGGAGGACCAGCAGCCTGAAGGCCCCCTGGCTTTGCGGGGTGGAACCTTTGGACGGCAGCGCTATGATGTTCCAGCCCTTGTTGCCGAACCAGCTGCCTTCGAGGTCGTTGAAAAACTGCGTGGTGAGCTGGGACGGCGTCAGGCTGGCGACCGGCGCCTGCGCCAGCAGCTGCTGGCCCAGATCCTGACTCAGCAGCCGGCTGGAGGCGCCGCCGAGGCGCTGAAACTCGTTGGTATCGAATGGTTTCATGGTGACCCCCTTATTGCTGATCGAAATAGCTGAGGGTGACCGCCCCCACCAGATTTTCGGCACCGGCCGGCCGCTCGCTGCGTTCACGGGCCTGGCCGCGGCCCGGCTCGAAGCCGGGATCGATATATTCCCTGATCAGGGCCGTGGCCCGTTGCTGGTACGCCTCCCGCACGGCGCAGGATGGCGACTGGCCGTGTTGTTCTTCAAACACCTGGCTGACGGGGGCCAGGCCGAAGGCCTTTTCCAGCACCAGGTTGGCCGAACGCAGCGCGCCTTCCACCCAGCCCTGGTAGTCCGAAAAGGCTTCGCCGCAGGTATAGATGTTTTCGATGGGCTCGCAGAGGAAGGCCATCACCTCCCGATCGTCGGCCCCCACCGCCCACTGGTGCACGCCAAAGCCGAACGCCTGGCTCGCGTTCACGTTGAAACGGGTGGTGCCGCTCCAGATCCGGGCGCTGGTCAGGATGGGCGTGGGCACATAGTGGGTGTTGAAGAGCTTGCCGAACAGGCGGGTGGCCTGCTCCACCACCGCCTGCGAGGCGGCATACAGGGTTTGCGGCCGGCGCTCGGTGAATTCCCGCTGCAGCGGCGAGTCGAACAGGGCCCCGTTGCCCTGCAGCGTTTGCCAGTAGTTGATGTTCAGGTAGTCGCAGTAAATGGTGAGCGCCGCCGGCCGCTGGTAGCGCGACTGGGTGATTTTTTCGAGTTTCTCGGCCACCTCGGGCGACGGCTGTTCACCCTGCTGTTGCAGCCAGTCGCTGTATTCCAGCGCGGCGAAGCTGGCCTGATCGATGGCGTAAAAGGGGTACACCGAGCCCAGCGGGGTGTCCGAGAAGTTGGGGCCGAACGCCACCTCGGGCTGGCCGCTCATCTTGTTGCCCCACCAGGCCTTGTCGTAGTAGAGGTTGATCTTGAGCAAGGGCTGGTTGCTGCTCGTCTGCAGGGTGTTCCACAGCTTTTCCGACTGTTCCGGCGGCAGTTCGTTAAGCAGGTTGGAGCCCACGAAGAGTTTTTCCAGGGCGAGCCGGGGCAGGCCCAGAATGACCTTGTTGGCCGTCATCTCGCCGAACCTGACCTGGTTGAACTCGTCGGTGGTCTGGTACTTGAGCAGGTAGCCCTGCCCCGACGCCGGCCTGCCGATGCTCAGCAGCTGGGTTTTGAGGTAGATGCGCTCCTTGCCGACTCGCGCCACCAGGGCATTGGGCAGGGTGCTGAAGCCGTTCGCCAGGGTTCTGAACTGGGGATCCGCCGGAAACTCTTCCAGCAGCTGGTAGGCGACGCCGGCGTTCATCTCGGAGAGAAAGGTGCCGTTGAAGCCGGCCGCCCGGTAGAGCATGGTGATGCATTCGTTGGAATAGCCCATGTCGCTGAACAGGTTCCACAGGGTCCAGTCCTTCATCTTGATGCCCTTCCACTGGCAATCCAGGCGGAACTGCTGCCAGAACTCGGGGCCCCGCTGTTCGGGCCTGGCGCTGAACTCCGGGTTGGCCTCCAGGATGCGGTTGAACACCGTATTGATGATGGCGCCGGGGCTGGTTCCCTGCTCGGCCGGCTCCAGGTTATACAGCTGCGACCAAATGGCAAAATCGTCCTCGGCCGACTCCGCGTTGTTGAAGCTGTGGCCGCGGAACAGCAGCCGGTTATTGCCGCCGCTGTTCATGGGAAAGGGGACAATCTGGTCATCGATATTCAGCATCATGAACAGGCTCATCAGATTGTCCATTTGATCGAAGGTAAAGCGCATTCCCCCTTCTTCTTCCTTCACCTCGGCGTCGCCAATTTTCACCACGTCGGAATCCAGCCGCCCTCCCGTGCGGTTGGCGCTGTCGATAATAAAAACATCGGCCTGGGGATCGGCGTCCAGAATACGCCAGGTGGTATAGAGGCCGGCCATGCCAGCGCCGACGACCAGCGTATCGGCATGGGTGGGCATGGGATTGCCGTGCAGAAGATCACGTAGGGTAAAGTGTGTCATAAGATAGCTCCCGGCTTTTTTATTGGATGAATTGGACGGATAGAGCCTGGCCTGCAAAAACGCGGGCCAAACCCGTTCGTCCGGAATATTCCGAAAAAACTCACCATGGTTGGATTACGGCTTACTTCCGGCGACTTGACGGAAACGAATTAAAATACAGCCTGCAACACCGTTTTGACGGCAGCGTGAACACAGCAAACTGTATTTTATCAGGGGGAAATACAGGCAATTCGAAGAACGATAAGACGGCCTCTCCCTGTACATGACATATTTGTATAGGAAGGATTTTTGAATAGCGCAAATGGCCGCTTATATTAAAAAGTTATATTAAGCGAAGACACCTGGTTCGACCAGCGGCGGACCTTGTCCCCTCATACCGGCCTGTACCGGGAGTGAATGCGGTTATACCGCCGGCCCGATCCGCGACAACAGAGGAAAAGATCCGTTCGAAACCACCCCTACCCTAAAAGCGCCGGGCACGCCCCGCCGCCGCTTGTGCCCGGCCTCGAATCGGTCCAAACTGCGGTATCCAGGCGCGATCCAGGCAATGGACGCCGCCGCGCTTGTGCCAACATCCACCAAAGGACGTAACCATGGATGAACGCTCTCTTCCCGCCGGACAGACAGGCGGGGCAGCCAAGGCCCCTCCGGCCGGAGGTGACGCGGCCCCGATGACAATCATGCCCCATATCTCCCTGAACAACTTCACCGACCTGCTGGTGGATGCCATCTGCGTGGTTGATCCCCAGGGCAATTTTCTGTACGTGAGCGCCGCCGGAGAACAGATTTTCGGTTACCGGCCCGACGAAATGATCGGCAGGAACATGCTCGACTTCATCCATCCCGGCGACAGGGAAAGAACCCTGAACGCCGTGGACGACATTATGGCCGGCCAGCCCAAGCCCCATTTCGAGAATCGCTACCTGCGCAAGAACGGCAGCACCGTCCACATCATGTGGTCCGCCCGCTGGTCGGAGTCGGATAAGATCCGGGTGGCCGTGGCCCGGGACATCACCGAACGAAAACGCGCCGAGTCCCGGCAGGCGGCCATCTACGCCATTGCCGACGCGGCCAACATTCTGGGCGATTTGGACGGGCTGTTCCGGCGCATCCACCAGGTGGTGGACGACCTGCTCTGTGCCAGCAACTTTGCCGTTGCCCTTTACCACGCCGACACCCGGCAACTGGACTTTCCCTACCGGGCCCATCCCGATGGCATGGCGCCCGAGGTGACCGCCCTGATCAGCCGGGTGCTCAAAGAGCGGGTGATAGAGCGCGGCCAGAGCCTGCTGCTGAGCGCCGACGAGCTGCGATCCCAGTTTCACGCGCCCGTAGGCCCGAACATCGCCCATTGGCTCGCCGCCCCGATCCAGTCGAACCACAAGATACTGGGGGCGCTGCTGGTGTTGGGGCCGGCCGAACATGCCTGCTTCAGCGAGCAAGACAGGGAGCTGCTCCAGTTTGTAGCGGTGCAGGTGGCCACGGCGATGGAGCGCAAAAAAAACCTGCTCCGGCTGGAGCACATGGCCCGGTACGATCCGCTGACCGACCTGCCCAATCGCACGCTCTTTCTGGAACACCTGCAAACGGCGTTGAAAAAGGCGCACAGAGCCAACACCAGGCTGGCGGTGTTGTACCTGGATCTCGACAAGTTCAAGCAGGTGAACGACACCCATGGCCACATGGCCGGCGACCGGCTGCTGCAGGAAGTGGCGCGTCGGCTGGCCGCCTGCGTGCGGGAGGCGGATACCGTGGCCCGGCTGGGCGGCGATGAATTCGTGGTGCTGCTGGAAGACATTCAGCAACCCGAAGATGTCGCCCCGGTCACCCGCAAAATTGAGCAGGCCCTGGCGGCCCGCTACGAGCTGGCCGATGCCTCGCTGCATATTTTCCCCAGCATCGGCATGGCCATCTATCCGGACCATGGCAACTCGGAGCTGGAGCTGATGGGTCACGCCGACGGCGCCATGTATAGAACCAAGAAAGGGGCGGCGGCCAACAGCCGGCCGGCAGCGGGCAACTGAAGGCCCACACCCTTACCGTGTATTTCGCCGCGCGCGACCCGCGCATGCCAATGGCGGTGCGGGCCCTGGCGCTGCTGGTGGCCGCCTATGCGCTGAGCCCCATCGATCTGATCCCGGACTTCATCCCGGTGCTCGGCTACCTCGACGATCTGCTGCTGGTGCCGCTGGGCCTGGCCCTGGTGGTGCGGCTCACGCCCCCGGCGGTGCTCGAGGCCGCCCGCGCCCGCGCCCGGCAGGCCGCCGACAAGCCCATCAGCTACACGGCGGCGGCCGTGATCATCCTGCTGTGGCTGGGCGCCCTGTGGCTGGCGGCCCGCTGGGCCATGGCGGCCATGGGCATCTGACCCATGGCCCGCCGTTGCTGGCGGTGGTCGCCATCGTGTTCCAGCCCCTGAGCGGCTACACAGCAATAGCGCTGCCTGATTGGTAAACTAGAGGGTGTCGTAGGGTCGACTTCAGTCGACCGAACCACGGCACCGGTGCGGGATGAGCCCATTGACATGAACCTTGTTACGGAGCTCCGATCGGCCCTGCCGGCAAGGTCGTTGTTTGGCATGACCTTTTTCCATCATAATTACATCACTTGAGCATTGGCTTTCACTTCAAAGAGCAGCGTTATCCCGTGGATAGTTTTATTCAGATGTTCAGCAATCCGGCCCTGATATGGACACTGGGCATTTTCAGCCTGGTGTGCTTTATCGGCTCCTTGATTGTGATCCCCTGGCTGGTGCTGCGGATCCCGGCGGATTACTTTTCCGACGAGTACCGCCACCGGGTGCCTTGGGCCGAGCAGCACCCGGTGATCCGCTGGGTGCTACTGATCCTGAAGAATCTGCTGGGCCTGGTGCTCCTGCTGATGGGCATCGCCATGCTGGTATTACCGGGGCAGGGCTTGCTGACCATACTGATCGCCCTGGTGTTTTTGAACTTTCCGGGCAAGTACCGGCTGGAACGCCGGATTTTTATGATGCCTTCCGTGCGCCATGCCGTGGGCTGGCTGCGCCGCCGGGCCGGACGCCCGCCATTGGTTTTTAAGGATTAGGCAGCAGAGAGCGCGACCTTAACCTTCACCCTTCTGCCCCTTGTTTGCTCCCCCAGCCTTGCGCCGGTTTGTGCCAGCCTGTGCGCCTCTCAAGGGCGGATACGGAGCCGGCTGTTTCCCTGATCACAGTCCCACTACCACCCAAGGCAAAGGGACTATTTTGCATTGCCTTTTGCAGCACTGGCGGTTAACAATAAGAGCCAAACGGGGAAGCAGGGATGCGCTATGCCAAGATCAGCGACGGGCGGTAGCGTGGAAAATTTTAACAACTTATACAGTGTTAATGACAGAAAATACTGTATCTGTCTCGATTACACTCATCGGATGTCTTGTTTTCTCCATCACGATTTATAAAACCCATTTTAGATCATAAGCTTATAATTTAGCCTTGCACGTAAATGCGCCTGATGATGGAGTTATTGAGCCGTCCCGATTCTTACAGCAAGCTGGATACGAAAAACCTATACTTTTCTTTTAATATCAACACATTAGAATCGCTTAGGAAAACTGGACCGATGAGTAAAATCGTGCCAGGTCAATATACAATTGTTATGCAGTCAACAGGAAGGAGCATTGATGGCAATTTTTGACCTATTTTCGAAAAGGCAAAAAGCCCTAAGGGGTGATGTCCCTGATGTTTATACCTACGATGACTTGCCAGATGCTTTGAGGGTGCAGATCGTTCACATTTGGTCAGATGCGCTTGGTAGTGATGAAAATTATTATGACCAATATGGATGTGGCCCTAACGTACAATCGGCTTACAAATTTATCGTAGATACTCTGTGTAGAGAATATGGGATGTTTCAACTCCCTACAGCTGAAAAGCATCGTGGGAGAATGTATTTAACTGAATTAGCCAATTACCTACTGCAAGTTGACGATATTGAAAAGCAGCTAGATATCGTGGAGTTGAGCTTTAGGTACATTGATCGTCTTACACGAAAATATGAATACTTAAATAAACGGAATGCCTCCGAAAGTGTGGATGATGCAATCAATGAACTAAATGCTAGATTCAAGGAGCATGGAATAGGGTTTCAGTTTGTTGAAGGTGAAATTGTTCGAGTAGATTCTGAGTTGCTCCATTCTGAAACTGTAAAACCAGCACTGCGGTTGCTCAATGAGAAAAACTATAAAGGTGCCCAGCAGGAGTTTCTAAGTGCGTACGAGCATTATCGGCATGGTAAGAATAAAGAGGCGCTAAATGATTGTTTAAAATCATTTGAAAGCACCATGAAGGCCATTTGTGATAAACGAAAGTGGCCATATCAGCCCAATGCTACCTCGAAGGTGCTAATCCAGGTGTGTTTTGATAATGGTCTCGTCCCATCTTTTTGGCAGCAGCAGTTAAGTTCATTACGAAGTATGCTGGAAAGTAGTATCCCAACTGGCCGAAACAAGCTAAGCGGCCACGGTCAAGGAACAAACCCAACAACCGTGCCCGATTATCTGGTTGCATATATGCTGCATATGACAGCGTCAACGTTGGTATTTTTAACCACAGCCGAGAAGAATCTTGCATAATCGGGTAGCCGAGGGTTTCTAACCCTCAGCCCCCACAACACCCTGCATGCGGGTCCGCACAGGGCGTTTCACTTGGAATGGTGAAGCTTGATCCATCCATCACGCAACGCATATAAACCCTGGGATTTCAGGTAGGCGTTGTTCAGCGCTTCCTGTATTCCCGGTGTCTTTGAGCTGCGCCATGGGCCTTTGCTGGTGATGCCACACGCCACTGCCGACTGTACGCGTACGCCGAGTTTCATCAGTTGCCGTACCTTGGTGCGTGGCTTGCGCCACTGACGCCAGTACGCCATCCGTACCCGACGCCGGATCCAGTTATCCAGATCGACGCAGAGCTGATAGCAGTTGGCGATGCCAAAATAGTTTATCCAGCCCCGCAGGTACTGGCTGACTTTGAACAACCGATAACGCATCGATACGCCCCAGTTGCGGTTCGTTAACCGTCGAACCTGCTGCTTGAACTTCAGCAGGGTTTTTGGGTGCCACTGAATGCGTCCGGCCCGGAAGGTAAACCCCAGGAACTGGCTTTCAGTGGTGTTAACGACACGGCTTTTGGTTGGGTTGACCACCAGTTTCAAACGGTGTTGCAGGAAGTGGCCGATGCTGCGCAGCACCCGCTCGCCGGCACGCCGACTCTTCACCAGAATGGTAAAGTCGTCGGCATAGCGGGCGAACCGGTGGCCGCGTTTCTCCAGCTCTTTGTCCAGCGGATCGAGCATGATGTTGGCCAGCAGGGGAGACAGTGGTCCACCCTGTGGCACCCCTTCTCGGCTCTCGTGATGGCGCTGGTTGTCGACAACCCCGGCTCGCAGGTAGCGGCCAATCAGATCCAGTAAACGTTTATCCTGGATCTTGCGGCCAAGACAGCACATCAGTAGGTCGTGATTGACCCGGTCGAAGAACTTTGACAGGTCAACATCCACGGCGAAGCGCCGTCCTTCCTTGATGATGCCCTGCACCTGCTTCACCGCCTGCTGCCCATTGCGACCCGGACGGAATCCAAAGCTGTGCTCCGAGAAGCCGGGATCGAAAATGGGCGTGAGGATCTGGGCGATGGCCTGCTGGATCACGCGGTCGATAACGGTGGGGATCCCCAGTTGGCGTTTGCCGCCATCCGGTTTGTCGATCTCCACCCGCCGTACCGGAGACGGCCGATACCGACCGGTTTCCAGTTCGGTGACCACGCTTTTCCAGTGACCGGATTTGGCCCAGGCGGGGAACGCCTCGATGGTCATGCCATCGATACCCGGCGCGGCTCGCAGCTTTGCGCTCGGGCTTCCTTCAGACCCCGCCTCGCGGCAGAGCCCTTGCCTTCGGCTAGTAGTTATCGTTCAATGGATGAAAGTGAAGGAAATCAACCACTCACAGGGAACAGTATGATCAGCACAGCTCTCCATCGACGTTGGTTCTCCTACAGGGGACTTTCACCCCATCAGTTCATGCCCATGCCGGGCGTACACAAGTTGCTGCACGCGGAAAAATTACTCGCTGCGCTCGCTATTTTCCGGTGAGCAAGGCGTTAAACGTCAAAAAACGATACAGGAGATTCAGGATGATTAACCGTTCTTTCCTTTTAGAAAAAGCTCATGACGTGAGCGTAGTAGAAAATGAATCTTGGTTTTATGATAATCAGGCTGATATTAATACCATTCCTGTAAACGGAAAAAGTACGCCAGTATGCATGTCTTCTGCAATGGTTACCGGCTCGAAAACCGAGGCGGCACCCGGTGATGATGATCCAGATCCTGATGTAGAATTTATGTACTAATATTCAGGGGAAAATTTATGAGTCTCCTAAATCAATCATTTCTCCTGTCAAGATCTGTTTCCTTGCTTCCAGAGATGGATATGGGGCGTTCTTATGATAAGGAACTAGATCTTAATTATTATTCTGTAGATGGCAAAGATATTCCAGCAGTGCTACTAAGTGGCAGCTTGACTACTCAATCTAAGACATTTGCCGCCCCAGGCGACGATGATCCTGACAGAGAGGCAGAAAGTTGCTATTAATCGTATCGAATAAAACTGACCTTGCCACTGATTACTTGATTGTTCGCCTGCATGAGAGAGGTATTCCATTTTTAAGAATAAATACCGAAGACTATCTATTGTCGTGGGATGTATGCTTTTCAATAAAGGAAAGTGCGACTCATGTAGAGATAAGAAAAGATGGTCAAGAATCACTGCCGGTGGAATGTTTTACAGGAGCTTATATCCGGCAACCTAAAATACCTGATTTAAATATAGCTGATGGTGATAAGGAGTTTGCGAAGAGAGAGGTAGGAGAGACACTAAAGTCTATATGGCGAGCAATAGACGATAGTATTTGGCTAAATGCACCGCGCAGACTTTTGCTGGCTAGTAACAAGCCAGAGCAGCTCACTATAGCCAATTCCATTGGTTTTAAGGTTCCTGATACCTATGTGGGAGCCAACTACGAAAGCATTAAAAAATTCTACCAAGCACATTCAGGCAAAATAATTGCAAAAGCAGTTAAGCATGGATTTGATTTTGATGGGTATAAAGCGCGAGTTGCGGCAACTCAGAAGATAGATGAAGCGTCATTGGCTAGCATTAAGTGCTACGCTACTATACCAATGATTTTTCAAAATCATATAGAAAAAGAGTATGACATAAGGGTTATAGTTGTCGGTAGCGATGTCTTTGCTACGGCAATTGAATCTCAAGACCATGAAGAAACAAAGACCGATTGGCGACTATCTGATTGTTACAAAATACCGTTGAAGCAGTATAAAATTAATTTGCCACAAAAAATTGTAAGTTTGTGTTTGGAAATGACTGAGAAGTTCAATTTAAGGTACTCGGCTATTGATCTGGTCCTTGGGAAGGATGGCGCTTATTATTTTCTGGAGTTAAATCCAAATGGCCAGTGGGCTTGGGTTGAGCAGCTGGGAATACATAATATTAGAGATAGTATTATTGATGCGTTGGTCGTTAATAAAGGTCGCATGTGAATGAAGTCAATAAGCACTATAAGAGAAATGCTGTCATCTGACGATATTAATGTTGTTCGGAAGTGCCAAGAATTTGTGGATGAGAGGGCAAGCTTAGAGCGTATTCGTGGTGAATCTGCAGAGCGAAGAGCAAATATTATATTAAGTACTCTCGGCGCCTCTTCGGCATTCTTGGTTTTTATGGCTTCTAATCTTTTAGGTGATCCGGAGAAGGTCGGATGGATCGCTATTATACTGTATGCGGCTGCTGCATTGTGGGTCTCTAGATCAGTTTGGTATTGCATAAAAAGTATACGCACCCAAAGTCGCTACAGGTTAACAGAGGAAAGTGTGTTTGAGGTTCAGGATAAAAATGAGATTGATGCCATTAAGGATTTTCTAAGCGGCAAAATATGGGAGCTTCAGTGCTCAGTTCAGCCAAACACTGAGCGGCTTTTTTATGTTCAAAGAGCACAGCGGGCCTTAATAGTCTTTGTAGGTATTCTTTTACTTCTTGGTGTGGTGGTGATTGTCCGAAATTACTTATCCATTCAGCCTGGCCCTTGTGTTTTATTTTTTGTTTCAGCGCTTGGTGTCATTTTTTGGTTCTTTGGAGACTATTTTATTGAGAAAAGTGGAATATGGAATCATGGAAAATAGGTTTGCCATTGCAACGTTTAACAAAGCATTGCAGCGGACAAGCCGCTGAATGCGACGTTAAGCATCAAAGCGAACATGTGCGATGAATAGAGAAAAATTTGAAAATGAGTTAAAAATCCAACTATCAAGTAATAGCGTTGATATTTCATTTTTAAGAAGATGGTTTGATAAAACTCTGGAAAGTCTGCGATCTATTTCTGAACAACGGTCGGAGATTTCTCATCCTCGCCATAGAGGCGATGCTAGAGAAATAGATATACAAGGTGTTTTTGAGAAAATATTTCCTGACGCACTTCCCCTTAGAAAAGGGTTCGTTCTGAATAGTCATACGACAGTGAGTCGAGAGCAAGACATAATAGTAACCAGCGGTGATACTGCTGGAACCTTGATTCAAGCGGGAGAAGTATCATATTTCCCCATTGAGTCTTGCTTGGCATCAATTGAAGTCAAATCAAACTTAACCTTGCCAGAAATTAGAAAAAGTATAATAAGCTGCGTAAGTGTTAAGAAACTCTTATATGGCGATGGATTCTCAAATGAGAGAGCGGATGAACAAAAAGATGAATTTTGTTATGCCATATTTTCCTATGGATATTCCAAAAGCCTTTCTCATGCAGCAGAGCAATTTAACACTTTGTTGAGTGATGTGCCTTTCCATCTTCGGCCAAATTTAATCTATATTTTGGGGAAAGGCCTGCTTATACCTGGTCACGAGGCAGGCCTAGAGCTGAAATATGAGCAAATGTTCTATCAAGGAGAGTTCCGTGCTTTGCCAAGTCTTGGGACCGCGTTCATCAAAAAAACGGAATCCTACGCATTCCTCTGGTATGTCACCAGTATTATTGATCACTGTTTAAATGAAAAGTCTAATAGGAAACCACCTTCGTATCTCTCATACATCGTTAACCCTATTTGTTTTCAAAGCTTATTCGAACGGAAGATCAAGGAAGAAAATCATGAACAATATCAAAGCATAATCAAGAATCTGACTGAATCCGGAGAAATATAAATGCTTAATCGGGTAGCCGAGGGTTTCTAACCCTCAGCCCCCACAACACCCTGCATGCGGGTCCGCACAGGGCGTTTCACTTAGAATGGTGAAGCTTGATCCATCCATCACGCAACGCATATAAACCCTGGGCTTTCAGGTAGGCGTTGTTCAGCGCTTTCTATATTTCCGGTGTCTTTGAGCTGCGCCATCGGCCCTGGGCAGCTCTTGTTTTTTGCTCCGAACTCTCGTCAAAGAAGCAAAAGGAAGGACCTACCCCCTTACCATACTTACCCATACCGGCATTATTAACAAAAAGTAGATTAGGGGGTTGACTTTGATTCCCTACATCACCAAATATTACTGTCTCAACATGACCTTCACTTTGGGGAAAACGATGGCAACAACAATTTATGCGATGTACAACAACAAAGGCGGCGTTGGTAAAACAACACTTGGATTTAACTTGGCCGCTGAGTATGCAGCTCGTCATCCCAAAACCCAAGTGCTAGTGATCGACTTATGCCCGCAGGCAAATATCTCTCAATATCTACTAGGTGGAGGAGACAAGGGGTACGCTCGAAACCAGCAACTACAATCCAAAAGAACACGTAGCAACGTAGTTGGTTTTTTAGACTGGTTGCTTGCAGGAAATTCAGGATTTACTAGTATACCTCAGTCGTTCAAAACTAGAGTTCATACTTTCAACGATGTGATCAGTGATAATTTATTCTTAATTGCAGGAGATTCGTTTCTTGAATCGCTGGCTCTGTCATTAAACTATGCCGTGATTAACCCTGCAAACAGGCAGGCATGGCAGCAGTACATGACTGCATTTCGTCGGCTTTGCGATCTTGAACATGAAGCCGACTATGAAGATCTCGTAGTTTTCATTGATTGTAATCCGAGCTTCTCAATATACACTCAAATGGCTCTTGTTTCATCAGACAAGCTTATCATTCCAATGATGGCGGACTACTCTTCTTTGGAAGGTTTGAAGGGTATTATGACTCTTCTGTATGCACATTATCCAACCGCAGCCGCACAAACTTACGCTGAGAAATTTATAACGTTCCATTCTCAAGTTTCTGAAAATAAGTTGTCTCTTCCTCAGATGGAACGATTTGTTTTTAACAATTACACAACTAACAATGGTGTTGCAACTGCATATGATGCAATCAAAGATGCTTTGTGTGATTTTGCATACAAGCAATTTGTCAAACATCCCAACCTGTTTTCGTCACCAGTTAATCCAGTTAACAATGTGGATGACTGGAAGGTGTTGTATTTATCTGAAGTGAAAGACTTCCATACCTCAGGAAAAGTCTCGGCAACACTAGGTATCCCTTTGTTGAATTTACCTGCACAGACGCATTACACAATGCCAAACGGGGAAATTGTACAGGTTGTAAGGGCGCGTTACGAAGAGGCTCGGAGTCACATTGATGACTTGGTTAATTGGTTCTAACCATCAGTAATCTTGGTTATCTACGTAGGGGCGCAGCCCCTTTTTCATGGTTCTTTCAACAAAAACACAGGTCCTGAGGTCCTGGGCTCTGGTCTTGCTTTTGACTATACCCCCCAGCC
This sequence comes from Zobellella iuensis, assembly GCF_016746085.1. Taxonomy (GTDB): domain Bacteria; phylum Pseudomonadota; class Gammaproteobacteria; order Enterobacterales; family Aeromonadaceae; genus Oceanimonas; species Oceanimonas iuensis. The sequence continues at coordinate 6,307 of NZ_JAERTZ010000015.1, read as the reverse complement.
CCGGATCCTTTATCCAGCGGGCATAACCTGAGTTCTCGATATGTATATCGGCTATCTATCAAAGCAAACCGGTGCATCGCGCAAGGCGATTTATCTCTATGAAGAAATGGGTCTTATCCCGACTCCCCTGCGCAAAGGCAAGTATCGTGTCTATGCGCCGGAGGTCGTCGAGATCGTCAAGACCATCAAGTGCGCGCAGTCGCTTGGCTTCAAATTGAAGGAGCTGGCTGAAATACTTCAGAGCACCTCCGCCCGGCAGTGGCCGAACCTCGAGGGCATTGCCGAACAGCTCGATTGGAAACGACGCGCCCTGCAAGAGCAGATAGATTCCGCAACAACACAGATCAGACTGTTGGACGAACTCCGGCAACGCCTGGCGGAGTCGCCTTCTGTATGGGAATGCGAAAAAAGCCGTTGACTCTTCCCCTAGGGGCAAGCCCTAGACTGCTGTCTCTACCAGATAAGGAGCCAGCATGAACAAACGTATTCTCGTCATCCTCGGACATCCCTTGGAAGATAGCCTTTGCGGTGCCCTCGCCCAGGCCTACTCCAAGGGTGCCGAGGTATCGGGCCACGAAGTCAGAACCCTCTCCCTGGGCAAACTGGTATTCGACCCTATCCTCCGCGACGGCTACGCGAAAATCCAGGAGCTGGAGCCCGATCTGCTGGCGGCTCAGGAAGCGATGTCCTGGGCGCAACATATCGTCTTCGTCTACCCGATCTGGTGGGGTTCAATACCCGCCCTGCTGAAGGGCTTCTTCGACCGCATCTTCCTGCCGGGATTCGCATTCAAGTTCCGCGAGGGCTCGCTGATGGTGGATGGCCTGCTGGCCGGCCGCTCGGCGCACCTTCTGGTCGCCATGGACACGCCCCCCTGGTATTACCGATGGATATACCGGATGCCGGGGCACAACCAGATGAAGCGCACTATTCTCGAGTTCTGCGGCATCAAGCCCGTTGCTGTTACAAGTTTCGGCCCGGTGAAAGATTCAAGGCCCAAGGTGCGGGAGCAATGGTTATCCAGGGCCTTTACCTATGGTTCGAATGCCTAACCCATCATCCCACCCAACTCCCCCTCACTTCATCCCCAATCGTTTCGCCAGTTTATGCAGGTTGCTGGGGTCTATTTCCAGCAGGCGGGCGGCGGCGGCCCAGTTATGGTTGCTGGCGTTTAGCGCCTGTTCTATGGCCTGGCGCTGGGCGTGGTTGGTCGCGTCCTGCAGGCTGGCCGGGGGCCGGGTCGGCGCCTGGCCGGCCGGGGCCGCCGCTGGCGTGGTGGCGTTGTTCTCCGGCCGGTGCAGGTCGCCGGAAAGGTCCAGCAGCTCCGGCTCCAGGGTGATGATGTCTTCCCGCGCCGCACCCCGGCCCAGGGCCTTGATGGCGGCGCGGCTTATTACATGCTCCAGCTCGCGCACGTTGCCGGGCCAGCCGTACTGGCACAGGGCCTGCTCGGCGGCGGGGGAAAGCCGCAAACTGCGCACCCCCAGTCGGCCCCGGTTCAGCTCCAGGAAGTGGCCGGCCAGCACCAGCACGTCACTGCCCCGCTCGCGCAGCGGCGGTATCGGCACCGGATACACCGACAGCCGGTGATACAGGTCGGCACGAAAGTGGCCGTCGCGCACGCTGTCGTGCAGCTGGCGGTTGGTGGCGGCAATCACCCGCACGTTCACCTTGCGCGGGGCGTCCTCCCCCAGCCGCTGGATCTCGCCGTTCTGCAGGGTGCGCAGCAGCTTGGCCTGAATGCCGAGCGGCAGCTCGCCCACCTCGTCCAGGAATAAGGTGCCGCCGTCGGCGGCCTCGAACCGGCCGGGCCGGGCGTTGCCGGCGCCGGAAAAGGCACCCTTTACATGGCCGAACAGCTCGCTCTCGGCCAATGATTCGGGCAGGGCGGCGCAGTTCACCTGCACCAGCGGCCGGTCGCGCCGGCGGGATTTCTGGTGCAGCCGGCGAGCGAACAAGTCCTTGCCCACCCCGGTTTCGCCGGTCAGCAGCACCGGCAGCTCCGAGTCCGCCACCAGATCCAGCTCCTGCAGCAGCCGCTTCAACTGGCTGCTCTGGCCCAGTATCTCCCCTTCCATCCGCTCGCTCTGCAACGCCGGGGCGTCTTGCCGCGCCAGCCGCAGGCCGCGGATGTCCTGCTCCAGCCGGGTCACCCGCACCGCCGCCTCCACCGTCAGCGCCAGCCGCTGTAACTGCTCGCGGGCATCCCGGTCGAAGGTGCCCGCCTCCAGGGCGTCCAGGGTCAGGGCGCCCCATAAATCCCCTTCCAGATACAGGCTGATGCCCATGCAGTCGTGCACCGGCAGCGCCTCGCCCACATGGTGCTCCAGCAGGCCGTCGTAAGGGTCCGGCAGGGTCGAGTCGGGCGGAAAGGCCACGGTGCCGCGGCTGGCGAGAATGGCCGCCAGCCGCGGATGCTGGGCCACCACAAAGCGCCGGCCCAGGGCCTCGCGTACCAGGCCCTCCACCGCCACCGGGCTCAGCACCTCCTCCTGCAGCTTGAGCAGGCACACGGCGCCGCAGCGAAAGTGTTCGCGCAGGGTGCGCACCAGGCTTTGCAGCCGTACCGCGCTGGGCAGTTCGGTGGTGAGGTCGGCGAGCAGGATGTCGTAGAGCATGGGTATTTTTTACCTTAACAGGGTTTTATTTACCCTAATTGAACAGGGTATTTTTTACCATCAAAATATTAATTACTTAAAAATCAATAAATTAAAAACTGGCACAGGCATTGCTAAATAGGTAGCCATAATACCTCAATCAAGGAGCAATACCATGAGCCTGCTTGACCATTCCCTCGGCTCACTGGCCAGGGACATCCCCGGCGCCACCCGCGTCTTTCACCAGTACCGGCTGGACTTTTGCTGCGGCGGCCACACCCTGCTGCGCGACGCCCTGGCCGAGCGCGGCCTGAACGCCGCCGAGCTGCTGGCCCGGCTGGAGGCGCTGCCGGCGCACCAGGCCGGCGAGTGCAACTGGGCCGAGGCCGACACCGATGCGCTGATCGACCACATCCTGGCCCGCTACCATGATGTGCACCGGGAGCAGTTGGTGGAGCTGCTGCGTCTGGCCCGCCGGGTGGAAGCGGTGCACGGCGACAGCCCCGACTGCCCCAACGGCCTGGCCGATCATCTGGACGCCATGCGCCAGGAGCTGGAAAGCCACATGCAGAAGGAAGAACAAATCCTGTTCCCCATGCTGCGCCGGGGCCTGTTCGATCCGGCCCGCGGCCCCATCAGCGTGATGCGCATGGAGCACGACGACCACGGCCAGGCCCTGGCCCGGCTGCTGGCGCTGACCAAGGATCTCAGCCTGCCGGCGGAGGCCTGCAATACCTGGGAGGCGCTCTACACCGGCCTGGAAGAGCTGCACACCGATTTAATGCAACACATCCATCTGGAAAACAACATCCTGTTCCAACCATCCCCGCGCCAGGAGGTGCACCATGGCTAACTATCGTCGCCTGTGGACGATACTGCTCGTCGTTCTCGGCTTTACCTTCGCCATTCTCGGCTATTTCGGCCGCGAAGTTTACCGGGTGGCGCCGCCCATCCCCGCCCAGGTGGTCACCGAGAGCGGCACCCTGCTCACCACCAAGGACGGCATTCTCGACGGCCAGACCGCCTGGCAATCGGTGGGCGGCATGCAGCTCGGCTCCATCTGGGGGCATGGCGCCTACCAGGCGCCGGACTGGACCGCCGACTGGCTGCACCGGGAGCTGGAAGCCTGGCTGGAACTGGCCGCGCAAGACGAGTTCGGCACCGCCTTCCATAACCTGGAAGACGAACAGCAGGCGCTGTTGCAGCACCGGCTGAAGCGGGAATACCGGTTCAACAGCTACGATGCCGAGGCCGACGTGCTGGTGGTGTCCAACCGCCGGGCCGCCGCCATGGCCGACACCGCCGCCTATTACGACAAGCTGTTCAGTGACGATCCGGCCCTGCGTGGCACCCGCCAGAGCTTCGCCATGAAGGAGAACACCCTGCCCAGCAGCCAGCGCCGGGCGGACATGAACAACTTCTTCTTCTGGACCGCCTGGGCCGCCGCCACCGAACGCCCCGGCAGCGAGGCCACCTACACCAACAACTGGCCCCACGAGCCGCTGATCGACAACAAGCCCACCGCCGAGAACATCATCTGGTCCATCGTCAGCGTGGTGCTGCTGATCGCCGGCGTGGGCGGGCTGATCTGGGCCTGGGCCTTCCTGCGCAAGGAAGAGGAGCACGAGCCGGCCGCCCCGGCCCGGGATCCGCTCACCAGCTTCAAGCTCACCCCCTCGCAAAAATCCCTGGGCAAATACGTGTTCCTGGTGGTGGCCCTGTTCACCTTCCAGGTGCTGATGGGCGGCCTCACCGCGCACTACACGGTGGAAGGCCAGCATTTCTACGGTTTCGAGCTGTCCAAGTGGCTGCCCTACACCCTGGTGCGTACCTGGCACCTGCAAAGCGCCCTGTTCTGGATTGCCACCGGTTTCCTCGCCGCCGGCCTGTTCCTGGCGCCGATGATCAACGGCGGCAAAGACCCCAAGTTCCAGAAACTGGGGGTAGACGTGCTGTTTTGGGCCCTGGTCGCGGTGGTGGCGGGCAGCTTTATCGGCAACTACCTGGCTATCGCCCAGATCATGCCCGCCAACCTCAACTTCTGGCTGGGTCACCAGGGCTATGAATACGTGGATCTGGGCCGCCTGTGGCAGATCGGCAAGTTCGTGGGCATAGTGCTGTGGCTGGTGCTGATGCTGCGCGGCATAGTGCCCGCCCTGCGCCAGCCCGGCGACAAGCACCTGCTGGCCCTGCTTACCGCCTCTTGCGCCGCCATCGGCCTGTTCTACGGCGCCGGCTTCTTCTACGGCGAGCGCACCCATATCTCCGTCATGGAATACTGGCGCTGGTGGATAGTGCACCTGTGGGTGGAAGGCTTCTTCGAGGTGTTCGCCACCACCGCCCTGGCCTTTATCTTCTGCAGCATGGGCCTGGTGTCCAAGAAAATGGCCACCACCGCCAGCCTGGCCTCGGCCTCGCTGTTTATGCTGGGCGGCATTCCCGGCACCTTCCACCACCTGTACTTCTCCGGTACCACCACCCCCATCATGGCGGTAGGCGCCACCTTCAGCGCCCTGGAAGTGGTGCCGCTGGTGGTGCTGGGTTACGAGGCCTGGGAAAACTGGCGCCTCAAGCACCGCGCCCCCTGGATGGAAAACGTGAAGTGGCCGCTGACCTTCTTCGTGGCGGTGGCCTTCTGGAACATGCTCGGCGCCGGCGTACTGGGCTTTATGATCAACCCGCCCATCGCGCTCTACTATATCCAGGGCCTGAACACCACGCCCACCCACGCCCACGCGGCGCTGTTCGGGGTGTACGGCTTCCTGGCCCTGGGCTTCGCCCTGCTGGTGCTGCGCTATATCCGCCCCAACCTGGTGTTCAACGAGTCGCTGATGAAAACCGCCTTCTGGTGGCTGAACGGCGGCCTGGTGCTGATGCTGTTCACCAGTGTGCTGCCGGTGGGCATCATCCAGTTCGTGGCCAGCGCCAGCGAAGGCCTGTGGTACGCCCGCAGCGAGAGCTTTATGCAGCAGGGCCTGCTGCAAACCCTGCGCTGGGTGCGCACCTTCGGTGACATCGTGTTTATCATCGGCGCCCTGGCGGTCAGCTGGCAGGTGGTCATCGGCCTCTGGCCGCGCAAGGCCGAAGCCGAAGGCGTGACCGAGCTGGCCAAGTAAACGGAGGCGTCGACCGACGTCGCCCCTGTAACAGGCATAAGCCTCAAAACCAAGCCCCGGCGCCAATGGCGCCGGGGCTTTTTATTGCGGGCGGGGCTTGTAGGGTCGAATTTATTCGACCAACCCCCGGAGCCGTTGGTGGATTGGTCCACTAAAGTGGACCCTACATCAGACCAAACCACGGCGCCGGTGGCGGTGGCGGTGGCGGTGGCGGGATGGTCCATTGATATGGATCTACGGCGGGGCTTGTAGGGTCGAATTTATTCGACCGAACACGGCGCCGTTGGTGGATTGGTCCACTGAAGTGGACCCTACATCAGACCAAACCACGGAGCCGGTGGCGGAATGGTCCATTGATATGGATCTACGGCGGGGCTTGTAGGGTCGAATTTATTCGACCGAACACGGCGCCGTTGGTGGATTGGTCCACTGAAGTGGACCCTACAACGGACCAAACCCCGGCGGCGGTGGCGGGATGGTCCACTAAAGTGGACCCTTGTATGTTGAAGCGAGATGAACTGATAGAGTTAAAAACAGTTACCGGGGAGGCCGTTGGACCCTGGAGGCAGCATTCGCTGACCTCGCACGTAGAGT
>NZ_JAERTZ010000014.1 GCF_016746085.1 Zobellella iuensis | reverse complement strand
GTGGGACGGTTGGCTCACACTGATGCATTACGTCGAGTCCTATGAGTTGCTCAAAGGACTCGACTTGTGACTAAGAGTCAGGCTTCCAGCTTCCAGCTTCCAGCTTCTAGTCTTCGGCTTGCGCCTGCAGTTTTGCCACTATGGGGGCGTTGGCGGCGGGAAAGTCGTAGCGGTGCAGCTCCGGGATGGGCACCCAACGGCTGGGCTGGCCTTCGCGGCCGTGGGCTTCGCCGTCGAAGGCGGTGACCTTGCGGATATCCAGGATCACCTGCTTGTCGCCGTAGTCGTGCTCGATACGCATAAAGGGTTGGCAGCTCGCCACCCGGATGCCCGTCTCCTCTGCCAGCTCCCGGGCCAGGGCCTGGGGCACGCTTTCGCCGGCTTCCACCTTGCCGCCCGGGAACTCCCACTTGAAGGCCTGGTGCTGGCTCTCGCCACGCCGGCAGATAAAGATGTCGCCGGCGGCGTTCTCGATCACGCCCACCGCCACCAGCACGGTGTTCTTCAGGCCGGCCTCAGTACTCATTTTCATCGTCCTGCTCCGGCAGCCAGGCGGGATCGCCGGGAATGCGTTTTTCCTCATCGGCCCATTCGCCGAGATCGATCAACTGGCAGCGCTTGCTGCAGAAGGGGCGGTAGGGGCTTTGCTCGCCCCACTCCACGGGGGTGCCGCAGGTGGGGCAGGGGACTGTGGTGATGGTGCTCATTTGATGTTGGCCAGTTCGAAGTCGGTATTACCGGGGTCGTGATTGCCGACCGGCATAAAGCGGATGGTGAAGCGATACTTGTTGCCGCTGACCACCGGATAGACGGCGAGCTCGGCGGGCAGTCGCAGGCGGATCATCTCGGTGAGCTCGGCGCTGTCCTGGAAGAAACCGCCCACCGCCTGCTGGGTCCGGAACTGACCGGCTTCCCGCCACAGGGTCAGCAGCAGCTCCAGTCCCTGCTGCAGCAGTTGCAGCTGGGCCTGCCAGCCGTCGATATCCTGCTGCTGGCGCACCGCCGGCAGGTGCAGCCAGTAGTGCAGCTGGGGCACGTCGAAGGGGCAGAGGCCGCCGGGAATGGCGAAGCGGCTGCGCACCGCGGTGAGCAGCTTGTCTTCCCGCAGCAGCTGGCCCAGGCGGGCTGCCCGGGGCAGTTGCTGGGCCAGTTGCCCGAGCTGGCCTTCCAGCTGGGCCAGGGCGGCGGCGTCCACCCCCGGCACCTGGGACCAGGCGGCCAGCTTGTTCCGTTGGGCTTCCAGATCCTTGGCCAGATCGGTGCGCACGTCGCAGCGCTCCAGCAGCTCCATGATGTCCAGCAGCGCCTTGAACAGGGCGGTGGCCTGGCCATGGGCCGAGAGCTCCCGGCACAGGTGGATCTGCTGCAAGAGTTCATTCAGGCGCAGGTAGTTGCGGCACTTCTCGTTGAGAGGAAATTCATAAACCAGTGATGACATAAGGCTCCGGCCTGCAGAGTGACGGCGGTAATAACGGCAAGTTTACCCGCATCAGTCGCCAATAAACAAATCGAGCAGCCGATTGAGGAAGCGGCGCCCCAGCGGCGTGACCCGCCAATGTTGTTCGTCTTCGACCAGCAGCTCCAGCCGCATCGCCTCCGACAGCGGAGCAGACAGGCGTTCGGGATCCAGGCCGGTCAGCCGGCAGAATTCGTCCCGGGGAATGGGCTCGAACAGGCGCAGCCGGTTCATGAAGTATTCCAGCGACAGATCCTGCGGCGCTATGGGCCAGTACTGATCCAGATAGGGGCGTCCCGGCTCCAGGTAGCCCTTGGGGTGCTTGACCTTGACGGTGCGCACCAGCTTGCCTTCGAGCGGCAGGGTGATCTTGCCGTGGGCACCGCAGCCGATGCCGAGATAGTCGCCGAAGCGCCAGTAATTGAGGTTGTGCCTGGCCTCATGGCCGGGTCTGGCGTAGGCGGACACCTCGTACTGGCGGTAGCCCCGGGCCAGCAGCAGGGCGTGGCCCTGCTCGTAGATGTCGGCCAGCACCTCGTCTTCCGGCAGGGCCGGCGGGCGCGAGGCGAAGGGGGTGTTGGGCTCTATGGTGAGCTGGTACCAGGACAGGTGCGGCGGCGCCAGCGAAAGCGCCTGCTCCAGATCCTGGAGGGCGTCTTCCAGCCGCTGTTCGGGCAGGCCGTGCATCAGATCCAGGTTGAAGGTATTGAGCCCCACGCTCGCCGCCTCCCGGGCGGCGAAACGGGCCTGCTCCGGGTCGTGGATGCGGCCCAGGCGGGCGAGCTGGTCCGGCTGGAAGCTCTGCACGCCGATGGAGATGCGGTTGACCCCCGCTTCCCGAAAGCCGCGGAAGCGGCCGGCCTCCACCGTGCCCGGATTGGCTTCCAGGGTGATTTCAATATCGGCTTCGAAGGGAACCAGCCGCTCCACGCCGGCCAGCAGCCGGGCGATGGCCTCGGGGCTGAGCAGGCTGGGGGTGCCGCCGCCGATAAAGATGCTGTGCAGCCGTCGCCCCTGCACCAGATGCAGGTCCTGGCGCAGATCGTCGAGCAGGGCGTCCACATAGGCCTGTTCGGGGATGGCGTCCTTCAGGGCGTGGGAGTTGAAGTCGCAGTAGGGACACTTCTGCACGCACCAGGGAATGTGCACATAGAGGCTGAGCGGCGGCAGTTGCAGCATCAGGCTTCCTCTTGCAGCAGCGCCTGCAGCTGGCGCAGGGCCTTGCCCCTGTGGCTGAGACGGTTCTTTTCCGCCGGGCTCAGCTCGGCGGCGGTCTTGCCGGCCGCGGGCACCAGGAACACGGGGTCGTAGCCGAAGCCGTGCTCTCCCTGGCGGTGCTCGGTGATGGCACCCTGCCAACTGCCGGTGCAGATCAGCGGGGTGGGATCCTCGGCGTGGCGCAGATACACCAGTACGCACCAGAAGGTAGCCAACCGCAGGCCGGCGGGCAGTCCTTCCAGATCGGCCAGCAGCTGCGCCACATTTTGTTCGTCGGAGGCTCCGGGGCCGGCGAAGCGGGCGGAATAGACCCCGGGGCGGCCGTCGAGGGCGTCCACCGTCAGGCCGGAGTCGTCGGCGATGGCGGGCAGGCCGGTTGCGCGTGCCGCGTGGCGGGCCTTGATGATGGCGTTTTCCACAAAGGTGGTGCCGGTTTCGTCGGCGTCCGTCACGCCGAATTCACTCTGGGGCACCACCCTCATGCCCAGCTCGCCGAGCAGGCTTTGCAGTTCGGCAACTTTCTTGGCGTTGCCGGAGGCCAGGACAATCTGTTTGCTCACCTTGTGTTCCTGTCGGGATACCGTTGGCGGCCATGATAACACGGAGGCGGGATGTCGATCCCGTGGTGAGGCCTGCGCCGCAGGCCCCCGGGAGCATTAATCGGTGTAAAAAGTGTGGCGGAAGGAGAATTGGCCGCCTTGCCGCTGGCCCTGGATATCGATGGTGAACAGCACGTTGTCTTCATTGCGGTAGGGATATTCGGCGATGTAGTAGATAGCGTCGCCATCGCGCACCGACTGGAAGTTCAGCCGGCGCACGGTGCCGAGCAGGGTCTTGCCCTCGCCGCTGAGGCTGACCTCCTGGGTCCGGCCTTCGGCGTCGGTCACCGCTATGTTGATCAGGCCGTTGAAGCGGCTGCGTTCTATGTTGTAGTTGCGCGCCACCTCCGGGGTGAGGAAGGTGGAGGCGAAGGCGCTGTAATGCACCGTCCAGTTGCCGACCCGGGTTTCCGCCCCATTGGCGAGGGAGGTGAACAGCAGGGTCAGGGCGGAGAGAATAACTTTGAGCATGACAAATCCTTACATGGCTGGGAGCGTTATTGTTAGTTTAGGTCGCCTTGGCCAGGAGTTCCGCCAGGGCGGGCGGGATTTGGCGAGGGGATGCGATCACCAGCTGCTTATGGCGGCTGCTCTCCCCGCTCAGCAGCCGCACCTGGGACTTGGCCACCCGGCACTGCTTGGCCAGCCATTTGAGCAGATGGGCGTTGGCCTGGCCATCCACCGGCGGGGCGGTGATGGCCAGCCGGAGCTCCTCGCCGTGCAGGCCGAGGAACTGATCCCGGCTGGCCTTGGGTTGCAGGTACAGGCTGAGGTAGAGTCTGTCCTGCTCCAGCCGGACCGGTTGGGTCACAGTTGCCACCAAAGGGGGCCAATCAAATCACCCATCAGCCAGTTGAGGGCCTGCAGGGCGATAAAGGCCACCAGGATCGACAGGTCCAGGCCACCCATGGGCGGAATGATACGACGCAGGGGAGCCAGCAGCGGCTCGGTCAACTGGTGCAGCACATATTCTATCTGGCTGCGGCCCTGGCTGACCCAGCTCATCAGGGCGCGGATGATCAGGATCCAGAACAGCATGACCCCGGCCTTCTTCAATACTGTGATCAGGCCGACCAGCACCACCGTGCTCCAGTCCGCATAAAGCAGGTTCATGGCCTTGAACAACAGCAGCTTGCTGGTAGCCACCAGCACCGCCAGCACCACGGCGGCGAAGTCGATGCCGAAGAAGCCGGGTACCAGGCGACGCAGCGGGGTCAGGGGGGGATTGGTGGCCTTGACCACGAACTGGCTGAAGGGGTTGTAGAAATCCGCTCGCACCCACTGCAGCCAGATGCGCAGCAGCACCACCATGAGGTAAAGGTCAAAAACGGTATTAATCAGGTAATAGGCTGTGTTCATTATTATTCCTTAGAGCAGGGTTTCCAGTTCCCGGGCGCGGGCGGCGGCGGCGGCCATGGCCTCGGCCACCAGTTGCTCCAGCCCCTGCTCCTGGAAGCGGCGAATGGCTTCGGCGGTGGTACCGCCTTTGGAGGTAACCTGGGCGCGGAGCTCGGCCAGGGGCAGCCGGGGATTGGCCGCCACCATATGGGCGGCGCCCAGGGCGGTCTGCTGCACCAGCAGGCGGGCCTCTTCGGCGGAAAAACCCTGCTTTTCGGCTTCCGCCGCCATGGCTTCCATAAAGAGGAAAAAATAGGCCGGGGCGCTGCCGGCGGCGGCGGTCACCTGGTTGATGCCGTCTTCCTCGGCCACCCAGAGGATCTTGCCCACCGCTTCCATCATCTGGCTGCAGTAGTCCCGATCGGCCTGGCTTACCTGAGCCCTGGCATAGAGGCCGGTCATCCCCAGGCCCAGCAGGGAGGGGGTATTGGGCATGGTGCGGATAATGTTGTGGTGACCGCCGGCCATCTGCCCCAGCCGGGCCACGCTGATGCCGGCGGCAATGGAAACCAGCAGCTTGCCCTTGAAGTCGGCGCCGGCCTGTACCAGCTCCGCCAGCATGGCGGCCATCATCTGCGGTTTCACCGCCAGCACCAGGGTCTGGGCCCAGCCGGCGGCTTCCAGGTTGTCCTGGGTGGTACGGATGCCGAAGTCGGTTTCCAGCGCGTCCAGTTTGGGGCGGGAAGGGTTGGCGGCCAGGATCAGGTCGGCCGGGTAACCCGACTTGATCAGCCCGGCGATCAGGCTGCGAGACATGTTGCCCGCGCCGATAAAGGCGAGTTTTCTGTGTTCCATCAATGATTACTCAAGGGTTGCGAGAGCCAAATATAGCCGTGCCAACCCTTACCAGGGTACTGCCACAGGCCACTGCGAGTTCCAAATCGTTGCTCATCCCCATCGACAGGGTGTCCAGCTGGGGGTATTTTTCCGCCATTCTATCAAAGAGTTGCTTCAACTCTAACAATTGTGCCCCGAGCTTTTCCCGATCTCCGGTATCTTCGGGTATGGTCATCAGGCCACGCAGGCACAGGCCCGGCAAGGCACTGACCTGCTCTGCCAGGGATTCCACCTGCTCCGGGGCCAGGCCGGACTTGTTGGCCTCTCCGCTTACGTTGACCTGCAGGCAGATGTTGAGGGGGGGCATATGCACCGGGCGCTGATCGCTGAGACGCTGGGCTATCTTGAGCCGGTCCACCGTCTGCACCCAGTCGAACTGCTCGGCTACCAGCCGGCTCTTGTTGGACTGCAGCGGGCCGATCAGGTGCCAGCAGATAGCCGGGCAGGCGGTTTTCAGCGCCCTTATCTTGTCGACGGCTTCCTGTACGTAGTTTTCGCCGAACTGGCGCTGGCCGGCGGCATAGGCGGCCTGCACATCGGCGGCGGGCCTGGTCTTGCTGACGGCCAGCAGCCGGATCTCCGTTGCATTGCGGTCACATTGGCGGGCGGCGTCGGCAATTCTGTCGTGAACGCGTTGCAGCTGCTGTACGATAGTATTCATATAAATAAGTAACCAGAAGCGACAGGGATATATTATGGATATTACGGAACTTTTGGCGTTTAGTGTAAAGCATAATGCATCGGATCTGCACCTGTCGGCAGGGGTGCCGCCCTTGATCCGGGTGGACGGCGAGGTGCGCAAGATCAATTTGCCGGTGCTGGAACACCGGGAAGTCCATCGCCTGGTATACGACATCATGAACGATCGCCAGCGCAAGGAGCTGGAGGAAAACTTCGAGGTCGACTTTTCCTTCGAGCTGCCGGGCCTGGCCCGCTTCCGGGTGAATGCCTACCACCAGTCCCGCGGCGCGGCGGCGGCATTCCGGGTGATCCCGAGCGAGGTCTGGAGCCTGGAACAGTTGGGTGCCCCCGAGATCTTCCGCCGCATTGCCGAATATCCGCGCGGCCTGGTGCTGGTGACAGGGCCGACCGGCTCGGGTAAATCCACCACCCTGGCGGCGATGATCGATCATATCAACGAGAGCTTCAACAAGCATATCCTCACCATCGAGGATCCCATCGAATTCGTGCACGGCAACAAAAAGTGCCTGGTCAATCAGCGGGAAGTGCACCGGGATACCCATTCCTTCGGCAACGCGCTGCGTTCGGCGCTGCGGGAAGATCCCGATATTATCCTGGTGGGCGAACTGCGGGACCTGGAAACCATTCGCCTGGCGCTGACCGCCGCCGAAACCGGCCACCTGGTGTTCGGCACCCTGCATACTTCCTCGGCGGCCAAGACCATAGATCGTATCATCGATGTTTTCCCCGGTACCGAGAAGGACATGGTGCGTTCCATGCTGTCCGAGTCGCTGCGGGCGGTGATCTCCCAGACCCTGCTCAAAAAGGTGAGTGGTGGCCGCATCGCCGCCCACGAGATCATGCTGGGTACCCCGGCCATCCGCAACCTGATCCGCGAAGACAAGGTGGCGCAGATGTATTCGGTGATCCAGACCGGCATGGCCCACGGCATGCAGACCATGGATCAGTGCCTCAAGCTGTTGGTCGGCAGCGGCAGGGTGGCGCCGGTGGACGCCCGGGCCAAGGCGGCAGATCCGCAAAGCATCTGACCGCCGGCGCGGGCCCGAGCCCATCGATACCAGGTCAGTAAACGAACAACCGGAGGTGGTAATGGAGTTGACTCCTTTCCTGAATGCCATGCGGGCACAGCAGGCATCGGACATGTATATCTCGGTGGGTATTCCTCCCACCATCAAGGTGCAGGGCAAGCTGCTGCCGCTCGGTTCGGAGCCGCTCACCGCGGCCCAGTCTCTGGCTTTGGTTGAGTCCTGCATGAACGACGACTGGCGTGCCCGGTTTCATCAACACAAGGAGGCCAACTTCGCCATTACCGACGAACAGGCCGGCCGTTTCCGGGTCAGTGCCTTCTGGCAACAGGAAAAGGCGGGCATGGTGATACGGCGTATCGAAAGCCATATTCCCACCTTTGAAGAGCTCTACCTGCCCGACACCTTGCGTGAAGTGGCCATGACCAAGCGCGGCCTGGTGCTGTTCGTGGGCGGCACCGGTACCGGCAAGTCCACCACCCAGGCGGCGATGATAGGCCACCGCAATCGCCATGCGGGTGGCCATATCCTCACCATCGAGGATCCGGTGGAATACCTTCACCAGCATGGCCAGTCCATCGTGACCCAGCGGGAGGTGGGTATCGACACCGAGTCGTTCGATGCCGCCCTGAAAAGCTCCCTGCGCCAGGCGCCGGATGTGATCCTCATCGGTGAGATCCGCTCGGAAGAGACCATGGGCTTCGCCCTGTCCTTTGCCGAAACCGGCCATCTGTGCATGGCCACCCTGCATGCCAACAACGCCAACCAGGCGCTGGACCGGATTATGCATCTGGTGCCGGAAAGCAAACACCGTCAGTTGCTGTTCGATCTGTCGTTCAACCTGAAGGCGGTCGTGGCCCAGCAGCTGATCCCCACCCGCGATGGCATGCAGCGGCGGGGGGCTTTCGAGATCCTGCTCAATACCCCGCTGGTGGCGGATCTGATCCGCAAGGGCGAGATGCACCGCTTGAAAGAGATCATGGCCAAATCCCGCGAACTGGGTATGCAGACCTTCGATCAGGCGTTGTTTGACCTCTACACCCAGCAGCATATAGGCTACTCCGAAGCCCTGGCCTATGCCGACTCGCCCAACGATCTGCGGCTGATGATCAAGCTGCACGGCGGCGGTGGACTGGATGCCGGCCTGCTCGATAACGTGACGATAGAATCTTAGAGGACTCTCATGCTGATAGTGGTTTCCCCCGCCAAAACCCTGGATTACGACACCCCGCCGGTGATTGCCGACTACAGCCTGCCCGAACTGCTGGATCACTCCGCCGGGTTGATCGAGCGGGCCCGGCAACTGACGCCGGCGGAGATCGGCAAGCTGATGAGCATCAGTGACAAGCTGGCCGGGCTCAACGCCGCCCGCTTTGCCGGTTGGCAGCCGAACTTTACCCCTGCCAACGCCAAGCAGGCGATACTGGCATTCAAGGGCGACGTCTATACCGGGCTGGAGGCCGAGACCTTGAGTGCGGATGATTTTGCCTTTGCCCAGCGTCACCTGCGCATGCTGTCCGGCCTGTACGGGGTGCTGCGGCCGCTGGATCTGATGCAGCCCTACCGGCTGGAAATGGGCACTAAACTGCACAACGAACGGGGCGCGGATCTGTACCGGTTCTGGGGTGACATCATCACCGACAAGCTCAACCAGGCCATGGCGGAGCAGGGTGACAACGTGCTGATCAACCTGGCCTCTAATGAGTATTTCAAGGCGGTCAAACCGAAAAAGCTGGACGGGCAGGTAGTCACCCCGGTGTTCAAGGACGGCAAAAACGGCCAGTACAAGGTGATCAGCTTCTACGCCAAGAAGGCGAGGGGCATGATGGCCCGTTACATCATCGAGCACCGGCTGAGCGAGGTGAGCCAGCTCACCGCCTTCGACAGCGCCGGTTATTACTTCGCGGAAGCCGAGTCCTCGGCCACCGAGCTGGTGTTCAAGCGGGAAGAGCAATAAAAAATAAAAAAAGGCCGGAACCTTTTGTTCCGGCCACTTTCTTATTAGGTGTGTCTACTGAATTTTTGATTTCTCTTCTCTTCATTTCTGTCATTTTCAACCGGCCCAAGAGGCCGGTTTTTTTATCCACTTGCAGGCCGTGTAGCAGCCGTTTGGCGCCGATCCGGGCGGGTTCGGCGATCCTGGCCTGCCGGTGGCTGGCGTATCAGGTCCCGCCTATCCAGGATCTGCCGGCGTTGCCGCCGGCGCCGCTCGCGGCCGATAAAGGGATTGCTCATGGCCATGCCTCCTTAGTTTCTGATCAGCATAGCCAAGCCGGAATTATTGCTCGGCTTTTTTCTCCTGGGCCCACTTGGGTTTGCCCTTGGCTTTTTGATCGCGCTGCCTGATCTTTTTCTTCGGCTGCTCGGTTTTCTTGCTGTTGCCATCGGTCACTTTTTTCTTGCGTGTCGTGACGCTGGCTTCCTTGTGCTTGGGGCGCAGTTCGTCGATGACCCGGCGTTTGAGTTTCTGCTCGGTGTAGCGTTCCACCTTGGCCACCACCGGCATGTCGTGGGCTTCCACCAGGCTGATGGCGGTGCCCTTGCGGCCGGCCCGGCCGGTGCGGCCGATACGGTGTACGTAGACGTCGGCGGTGCGTGGCATATCAAAGTTGATCACATGGCTGACCTCGGGCAGGTCGATGCCGCGTGCCGCCACGTCGGTGGCCACCAGGATATTGACCTTGCCGTTGCGGAAGCGGCGCAGCGCCTCGAAGCGTTTTTCCTGATCCATCTCGCCGCGCAGCCAGGCGTTGTCCAGCCCTTCCTGCTGCAGCCGGCTGGCCAGCTCCATCAGCCGATCGCGGGTTTTCACGAAGACGATGCTGCGGGTGACGTCCGGCTGGCGCAGCAGATGAACGAGCAAGGCGAACTTGTGTTCGGGATTGTCCGCCAGGTGCAGCCATTGAGTGATTTTCTTGCGCTCGCTGCGCGGGGGCTCGGCGGTGACTTCCACCGGCTCTTTCAGGATGTCGGCGGCAAATTTGGTCAGGCCGTGGCCTTCCAGGGTGGCGGAAAACAGCATGGTCTGGCGGCGCCAGCGGGCCTCGGCGGCGATACGATCCACATCCCCGATAAAACCCATGTCGAGCATGCGATCCGCCTCGTCCAGGATCAGCATTTCGATATCCCGGCTGTCGAAGGATTCTTCTTCTATATACTGCAGCAGCCGGCCCGGGGTGGCCACCACTATGTCGGTGGTCTTGGTGAGGGCGGGCAGGTGTTTTTCACTGTTCACCCCGCCGGTGATCACTTCCACCCTCAGCCCGGTTTCCTTGAGCATGGCTTTGGCGTCGTCGGCGATTTGTTTGGCCAGCTCGCGGGTGGGGGTCAGGATCAGGATCCGGGCCGGGCCGGCCTGGCGCCGGGGAAAGTCCAGCAGGTGCTGACAGACCGGCAGTAGGAAGGCGGCGGTCTTGCCGGTGCCGGTGGGAGCCGAGGCCATGATGTCCCGGCCGCTCATGGCTTCGGGAATGACCTGGCTCTGAATGGTGGTGGGCCTGGCATAGCCCATGCGTGCCAGGGCGCGTACCAGAATGGGGTCCAGTTCCAGTTGCTCGAAGGTCATACTGCTCATGATCGATCTCGTCAGCCTAAAAGGCGGGTATTATAGGCGAATTCGGATAAAAAAGCCTGACAGGATCACCATGAGCGGCCGCGGTTTTACCTTTAAGCAATTTCATATCAATCACGACAGGTGCGCCATGAAAGTGGGCACCGACGGCATACTGCTCGGGGCCTGGGCGCCGCTGGGGTCGGCCCGCCGTATCCTGGATATCGGTACCGGCTCGGGCCTGGTGGCGCTGATGCTGGCCCAGCGCAGCGAACCCGGGGTCCGGATCTCCGGGCTGGAGCTGGACCGGGCCGCTGCCGGCCAGGCCGCCGAAAACGTGGCCGCTTCGCCCTGGCCGGATAAGGTCAGCATTATTGGCGGCGCCCTGCAGGCGTTCGAGGCCGCGCCGTTCGACCTGATTGTGTCCAACCCGCCCTACTTTGGGCACGGCCAGTCGTTCGACTGCCAGGCCCGGGCCAGCGCTCGCCATACCGGCAGCCTGAGCCTGGCGGAGTTGTTTGCTCATGGTAAACGTTTGCTCGCTGCCGCTGGCAGATTATCCGTGGTTTTGCCGCTGCAGTCGCTGGAAGAGGCCGTATGGCAGGCTGAGTCAAACGGCTTTTATTTAACCGAAAAGCGGGATGTCATCACCAGGGAAGGAAAAAGTCCTGGTCGTTTTTTATTACAATTATGCAGCATTAAACACTGCTTGTTGCTGGGTGAAATTGTCATTAATACTAAAAATAATGACTATGGCGACATATATAAGGAAATGGTCTCGCCCTTCTATTTGAAGATGTAAATTTCGCCTTGAATCTGATTTCCACATCATTATGCTACTGGCCAGCTCGATGCCTGCCAGTTTTTAGTATTTTCCAACTGATGACTGGCAGCGTGTCGTATTGTTATTTCGCTTGGCTTCCAAATGAAGCTGGGCACTGTGCGGACAACCGCAATGAGGCTTGCTGTGAACAGATCCTTATCCACTTTTGATATCATGGGCTTAGGGTTTATGACCTTCGCCTTCTTCCTGGGCGCCGGTAATATCATTTTTCCGCCCCTGGCCGGCTACCTGGCCGGTGAAAACCTGACCAGTGCCATGTTCGGCTTCCTGATCACCGCCGTGGGCCTGCCCCTGGCGGGCCTGGTCGCCGCCGCCCTGGCCGGCGGCGGCCTGCCCACCATGGGTCGTTACCTGCCCCCCCTGGTGGTGACGGTCATGGCGTGCGCCATTTTCATCATCATAGGCCCGGCCTTCGCCGCCCCCCGTACCGGCCTGGTGGCCTTCGAGATGGGGATAAGGCCCTTCCTCGACAACCCGGGCCAGGCCAGCCTCACCCTGTATACCCTGGTGTTCTTCGGAGTGGCGCTGCTGCTTTCCCTCAGCCAGGGCCGGTTGCTGGAAGCTGTGGGCAAGCTGCTGACTCCGGTGCTGCTGGTGCTGCTGGTGGTGCTGGCCATCGCCGTTTTCGTCAACCCCCAAGGCTCCCAGCCCGAGGTGGCCGAAGCCTATCTGAGCCAGCCCTTCGTGAAAGGCTTTATCGAAGGCTATAACACCATGGATACTTTCGCGTCCCTGCTGTTCGCCATCCTGATCCTGGACGTGCTGCGCAAGAAAGGCGTGACCGACGCCAAGGCCCAGTCCCGCTACCTGACCCTGGCGGCGCTGATCGCCGCCGCCGGCCTGGGTTTCGTCTATGTGTCCCTGTTCATCCTGGGCGGCACCAGCCTGGGCGTGGTGGAGTCCGCCAGCAACGGCGGCGAGATCATCAGCGCCTATGTATTGGCTCTGTTCGGCACCCCCGGCCTGTGGATACTGGCGGGCATCGTCACCCTGGCCTGCCTGACCACGGCGGTGGGCCTGATCTCCTCCTGTGCCGACTATTTCCACAACCTGACCGGCAAGGGCAGCTATCGCCGTTGGGTGGTGCTGATCGCCCTGGCCTGCATGCTGGTGGCCAACGTGGGCCTGAACACCCTGATCAGCCTGTCCATCCCGATCCTGGTGGCCCTGTATCCGGTGGCGATCGCCCTGGTGCTGGCGACCTATCTGCGACCGCTGATGAAGTCGCCGGTATTCGCCTTCCGCCTGATTATCGCCGTTTCCTTTGTATTCGGCCTGCTCGACGGCATGCAGGCGGCCGGCCTGAACATGAGCCTGTTCGGTTTCCTGCCGCTGTTCGGCGTCGGCATGGCCTGGGTGCTGCCCACCGCCGTCGCCGCCCTGGCCGGTCTGGTGATCGGCAAGGCCCGGGAAGAAGCCCTGGCCTGAGCCGGCGAGGGTTAACCCTGGTTCCCAAGGGGCGGCATAGAGCCGCCCCTTTTTCGTTGTTAAGGCCGGGAGAGCAGGAAGAAAAAGCGTCGTTTGATCCAGCTCAAGCATCACGCAGATAAAATTGATAATGGTTATCATTTGGTTTAGTTTGGTGGAGACCTTCTACTCAAACGCGAGGAAACCATGATCAAATCCCTTTCGCTGCCTGCCTTCTCCGCCCTGTCCCTGCTGCTGGCGGCCAACCTTCAGGCCGAGACGCGCCCGGACCATTACCAGGGCGAGCCCGCCGAGACCCTGGAGCAGGCGGTGGCCAACTTCTCCGAGTACAACGCCAAGCTGGCCGAACTGCTGGCAGGGGAGCTGACACCGGCGGCCCTGAACGAGGTGCACCAGCTCACCTACACCCTGGAAAACGCCCTGGCCAAAATCAATGAAGAAACCGCGACTCTGGCACAGACCCTGGAGGAAGTGCATATCGCCTCCGAGAGCAACCAGCCGCAGGTGGTCAAGGACAGGGGCCAGGCCTATCTGGCGGTATCCCGCACCCTGATCCCCTGAGCGGTGGTTTGAGGCGGGACGTGGAATAGATAGAAAGCTGAAAGGAGGGGCTACCCGCGGACGGAGCGCGGGTAACGGCGGCTCACAGGGCCGCTATTTCTTCCAGTATCTGGGCCACCCAGGCCTGGATGCGGGCATCGGTGTGGTCATACTGGTTGGCCTCGTCCAGGGACAGGCCGACAAAGTAGCGGCCGTCGTCGGTGAGCGCCTTGGAGGCTTCGAACTCGTAGCCCTGGTTGGGCCAGTAGCCGACCAGGGTGGCGCCGCGGGCGGCGACCTTGTCGTGCAGCAGGCCGAGCGCATCCTGGAACCATTCGCCGTAGCCCAGCTGATCGCCCATGCCGAACAGCGCCACCACCCGGCCGTCCAGATCCAGCTCGTCCACCTCGTCCCAGTGGGATTCCCAGTCTTCCTGCAGTTCACCGAAATCCCAGGTGGAGATGCCGAAGAGCAGTATGGGGTAGTCTTCGGCGCGCTTGAGCGGCACATCCTTGATATTATGCAGGTCGACCAGCTCGGCGCCGAGCTGGTCGCGGATTTTCTCGGCGGCCATCTCGGTATAGCAGGTGGTGGAGCCGTAAAAGAGACCGATATTCATGGGGTTCCGTTATCTCAACAGACAAGGGCCCTATCATAACAGAAGCCCGCGCACAGGGCAGAGCCCGGAGTAAGCATGAGCCATCCCCTGGTGGAACAATTCGTCGACGCCCTCTGGCTGGAGAAGGGACTGTCCGACAACACCCTGGCCTCCTACCGCAGCGATCTGACCCACTTCGCCGCCTGGCTGGACGGCGAGGGCGGCAGCCTGCTGGCGGTGGACGGCCTGACCCTGCAGCAGTACCTGGCCCACCGGCTGGATCTGGGCTTCAAGGCCAGCAGCACGGCGCGCATGCTGAGCGTGCTGCGCCGCTTTTTCCAGTACCTGCACCGGGAGCAGCTGCGTGCCGACGATCCCAGCGTGCTGATCGCCGGCCCCAAGCTGCCCAAACGGCTGCCCAAGGATCTGAGCGAGCAGCAGGTGTCCCGCCTGCTGCAGGCGCCGGAGGTGGGCGACCCCCTGGAGCTGCGCGACAAGGCCATGCTGGAGCTGCTGTACGCCACCGGCTTGCGGGTGAGCGAGCTGGTGAGCCTGTCGATGGAGAGCGTCAGCCTGCGCCAGGGCCTGGTGCGGGTGACCGGCAAGGGCAACAAGGAGCGGCTGGTGCCCATGGGCGAGGAGGCGCTGTACTGGCTGAGCCGCTACCTGAAGGAGGCGCGGGCGGCGCTGCTGGGCGAGCAGCCGTCGGACGTGGTGTTCCCCTCGCGCCGGGCCCGGCAGATGACCCGCCAGACCTTCTGGCACCGCATCAAGCACTATGCCCTGCGCGCCGGCATCACCATGGAGCTGTCGCCCCACACCCTGCGCCACGCCTTCGCCACCCACCTGCTCAACCACGGCGCCGACCTGCGGGTGGTGCAGCTGCTGCTGGGCCACTCGGACCTGTCCACCACCCAGATCTATACCCATGTGGCCACCCACCGGCTCAACGCCCTGCACGAGCAGCATCATCCGCGAGGATAGAAGCTGGACGCCATAAGCCGGAAGCTGGAAGAGATGGCTTCCCGCTTCAAGCTTATAGCTTCTGGCTTCGCCTTCGGCGGGTCGTTGCAAATTCCCCCCGGCGCGGTTAGTGTGGTCGGCCCGTTTAAAAACAAGTCTTGCCCATGTCCGTCCGTTCCCGATTGCCCATCCGCCGGCGTGAAGTCGCGCCCCATCAGTTGCCCGCCGAGCTTTCCCCGCTGCTGCAGCGGCTCTATGCCAGCCGTGGCCTGGTGCGGCCCGAGCAGCTCAACCTGCAGGCCGGCGCCCTGCTCAAGCCCGGCTTCAAGGGCATGGCCGAGGCGGTGCGGTTGCTGGCCGAGGCCCTGGAGCAGCAGCGCAGCATACTGATAGTGGGCGATTTCGACTGCGACGGCGCCACCAGCTCGGCGCTGATGGTGCACGGCCTGCGCGCCATGGGCGCGCGGCGGGTCAACTACCTGGTGCCCAACCGCTTCGATTACGGCTACGGCCTGAGCCCCCAGGTGGTGGATGAGGCGGCGGCCCTGGGCGCCGAACTGCTGATCACCGTGGACAACGGCATTTCCAGCATCAGTGGGGTGGCGGCGGCTAGGGCGGCGGGCATGCAGGTGATCGTCACCGATCACCACCTGCCCGGCGAGGAAACGCCCGAGGCGGACGCCATCGTCAATCCCAACCAGCACGGTTGCGACTTTCCCTCCAAGAACCTGGCCGGGGTGGGGGTGGCCTTTTACCTGCTGCTGGCGCTGCGTTCGGCCCTGGGCGAGCAGGGCTGGTTTGAGCAACAGGATATCGGTGCGCCCAATATGGCGGACTACCTGGATTTGGTGGCGCTCGGCACCGTGGCGGACGTGGTGGCCCTGGACGGCAACAACCGGGTGCTGGTGCATCAGGGGCTGCAACGGATGCGCGCCGGCCGGGTGCGACCCGGCATTCAGGCATTGATCGACATCTCCGGCCGCAGCCAGGCCCGGCTGGTGGCCACGGATCTGGGCTTCGCCCTGGGGCCCCGGCTCAATGCCGTGGGCCGGCTCGACGACATGTCGATGGGGGTGGCCTGCCTGCTCAGCGACAACCTGGACGAGGCCCGCAAACTGGCGGCGCTGATGGACGAGCTCAACCGGGAGCGCAAGGCCATCGAGGCCAGCATGCAGCAGGAGGCCCTGGCCAGCCTGGCCCGGGTGCGCATCGACGACGGCGAACTGCCCGCCGGCCTGGTGCTGCACCAGGACGACTGGCACCAGGGGGTGGTGGGGCTGGTGGCCTCGCGCATCAAGGAACGCTACTTCCGCCCGGTGATCGCCTTCGCCGAGGCGGGCGAGGACGAGCTCAAGGGCTCGGGCCGCTCCATTCCCGGGGTGCACCTGCGGGATCTGCTGGAGGCCATCAACAGCCGCCATCCGGGGCTGATCACCAAGTTCGGCGGCCACGCCATGGCGGCGGGGCTGTCGTTGACCAAGGCGGCGCTGGCGCCGTTCAAAGCGGCGTTCGAGCAGATGGTGGACGAGTGGGTCAGCCCCGAGCTGCTGGCCGGGGACATCCTGAGCGACGGTGAGCTGGGGGTCCATGAGCTGACCCTGGAGCTGGCCGAGCAGCTGCGCTTCGCCGGCCCCTGGGGCCAGGCCTTTCCCGAGCCCCTGTTCGACGGCGAGTTCCGCATTATCCAGCAGCGGCTGGTGGGGGAGAAGCACCTCAAGTTGGTGCTGAGTCCGGACGAGGGGCGCACCCTGTTCGACGCCATCGCCTTCAACGTGGATCTGGCCATTTGGCCCAACGCCGCCATCCAGCAGGTGGAGCTGGCCTACAAGCTGGATGTGAACGAATGGAAGGGCCGGCGCCAGTTGCAACTGCTGGTGGAGCAGCTGGCCCCGCGGTAGGGCCGGCACCGTTATGTAAGAAAGGGCCCGCTGGGGCCCTTTTGCGTTATTCCGTAAATACCGGTGACGGATTAGAGGGTAAAGGCGCTGACCAGGCCGTTCAGCTCGCCCGCCTGCTTGTGCAGGCTGTTCGACTGCTGCAGGGACTGGCTCGCATCCTCGGCCAGCTCGTCGGCCACGTCCTTGATGGCGGTGGTGTTCTGGGTGATCTCCCCGGTCACCTGGCTCTGCTCTTCCGCCGCCGTGGCGATCTGGCTGGCCATGTCCGAGATCAGTCCCACCGCCGTGGTGATTTCCGCCAGGGCCTGGGCGGCGGCCTCCGCATCTTCCACACTCAGCTCCGCCAGGTTGCGGCTGGTGTCCATCAGCTTCACCGCCTCGTTGGTGGCCTGTTGCAGGGTGCTGATGGTGTCCTGGATTTCCTCGGTGGACGCCTGGGTGCGCTGGGACAGCACCCGCACCTCGTCCGCCACCACCGCGAAGCCGCGGCCCTGCTCGCCGGCGCGGGCCGCCTCGATGGCGGCGTTGAGCGCCAGCAGGTTGGTCTGCTCGGCAATGCCTTGTATGGTGGCCAGCACGCTGGAGATTTCCTTGGCGTGCTGATCCAGGCGCACTATGACCGAGGAGGCCTGCTCCATTTCCCGGGCCAGGGACTGGATGGAATCCCGGGTCTTGTGCACCAGCTGCTTGCCCTGTTCGGTGCTGGCCGAGGACTGCTGGGCGGCGGTGGCGGTGTGCTCGGCGTTGTTGGCGATCTCCTGGGTGGCGGAGGCCATTTCGGTCACCGCCGTGGCCACCATGGCCACTTCCTGCTGCTGGCGGCCGAGCTCGGTTACCGTCTGGTTGGCGCGCACCGAGGCCTGCTCGGCGTTGGCTCCCAGATGTTCGGCCTGGCTGCGGATCTGGCGGATCAGCTCCGCCTGACTGCTCACGAAGCGATTGAAATTGGCGGCCAGCTGGCCCACTTCGTCCTTGCTGCTGAGGCGGATGCGCTGGGTGAGATCGCCCCGGCCGTCGGCAATCTGGGCCAGGGCGCGGGAAACCTTGAGCAGGGGCGCGAGCAGCAGCTGCACCAGCAGGCTGATCAGCACCACGGCGGCGGCGATCACCAGCGCGGCCAGGCCCAGCTGTTGCCACAGCAGGGTGGCGAGCGGGGCTTCCAGGGCGGCTTTGTCCAGTACGAACAGCAGTTGCCAGTCGCTGCCCGCCACCGGCTGGGCATAGACCAGCTTGTGCTCGCCGGCCAGGGTCACCGGGTGCAGGGTCTGCTCCCGTTGCCAGCGCTCCAGGTTGCTGGCGGACAGGTGCGGATCCAGGTTGGCGGCGGTCTGCAGCACCCTGGCCTGATCCCGGTGGGCGATCAGGGTGCCATTTTTATCGAGCATCATGGCGTAGCCCCGGGCCGGCAGGCGGATGGCGTTGATGTCGTCGATCAGGCTGGTAATGGCCACATCGCCGCCGATCACCCCGGCCAGGCGGCCGTTTTGCTGCACCGGCTGGGCCAGGGTGACCACCAGCACCTTGTAGGCGACGTCCAGATAGGGGGCGGTGACGATGCTTCCGTTGTCTCTCTGGGCCTGTTGATACCAGGGGCGGCTGCGCGGGTCGTAACCGGTGCGATCGATGCCGGGGTCGCTGTCGTGCATCACGCCGCTGGCGGTACCGTAAAAGCCGAGCTGGAAATTGCCGGCCTCCTGTATCAGCTGCAGGGAAGAGAGGGGGCTGTCTCCCAGCTGTTTGGCGGCGGCGCTCAGCATGGCCTGGCGGCTGCCCAGCCACTCGGCCACCTTCTCGGCTTCCTTCTGCGCCAGGCCGGATACCAGCGCCTCGCTGCCCCGGTAAAGCTGGGTTTTCATGTCCCGAAAGCCGAGGCCGCTGAGGATCAGGGCGGTGATAACAATGGCGGTGATAAAACTTAACAGAATCTTGTGCTTTAATTTAAGGTTGTTCACTTTTTTTATTCTGGTTGGGGCGATGCCTTATTATATCGACAGCCGTTTAAGAAAATTTAATCGAAACTAAATATTGATCGTCGCTCGAAATATGGCCGCTCCCTGCTGCGTTCAGGCCCGGCTTTCGGTAGAATAAGCGCCCTGATTTTGGCGAGCCGCCAAACACACTCACTCAGTACAACAGAGAGTCTGTCGACCCATGTTTGAAGTAAACCCTGTGTACAACAAACTCAAGGAGCTGTCTGAACGGGCACAGCTTCTTAGGGGGTACCTTTGACTACGATGCCAAGAAAGAGCGTCTGGAAGAGGTAAACGCCGAGCTGGAACAGCCGGATGTATGGAACCAGCCCGAGCGCGCCCAGGCACTGGGTAAGGAAAGATCCACCCTGGAAGGGGTGGTCGGCACCCTGGATGAACTGGATCGGGGCATAGAGGATATCGGTGGCCTGGTCGAGCTGGCGGTGGAAGAAGAAGACGAAGACACCTTCGAGGAGTCCAAGGCCGAGCTGGACGCGCTGGAAAAGAAGCTGGCCGATCTGGAATTCCGCCGCATGTTCTCCGGCGAGCACGACGGATCCGACTGCTACCTGGATCTGCAGGCCGGCTCCGGCGGCACCGAGGCCCAGGACTGGTGCAACATGGTGCTGCGCATGTATCTGCGCTGGGGCGAAGCCCGCGGCTTCAAGACCGAGATCATCGAACTGTCCGAAGGGGAAGTGGCCGGCATCAAGTCCGTCACCGTCAAGTTCAGCGGCGAATACGCCTTTGGCTGGCTGCGCACCGAATCCGGTGTGCACCGGCTGGTGCGTAAATCGCCGTTCGACTCCGGCGGCCGTCGCCACACCTCCTTCTGCTCCGCCTTCGTCTATCCGGAAATCGACGACGACATCGAAATCGAAATCAACCCGGCGGACTTGCGGGTCGACACCTACCGCGCCTCCGGTGCCGGTGGTCAGCACGTCAACAGAACCGACTCGGCGGTGCGCATCACCCACGAACCCACCGGCATAGTGGTGCAGTGCCAGAACGACCGCTCCCAGCACAAAAACCGGGATCAGGCGATGAAGCAGCTGAAAGCCAAGCTGTATGAGTTGGAGCTGCAGAAACAGAACGCCGAGAAACAGGCGATGGAAGACAGCAAGTCCGACATCGGCTGGGGCAGCCAGATCCGTTCCTACGTGCTGGACGATGCCCGCATCAAGGACTTGCGCACCGGGGTCGAAACCCGCAACACCCAGTCGGTGCTGGACGGCGACCTAGACAAGTTTATCGAAGCCAGCCTCAAGTCCGGGCTTTAAGTAACCGTGCATTCGGCATAGCGGCCGGATCCGCTAAGCAGACCCTTCGCGCCAGGGATGGCGCGGCGGAGCCCCCAGGGGGCGAGCTTGCTCGCCGTGACGAGCGGTTTTGGCCTGACCGAACATCCAGTGAATGTTCGCAGCAGGTCGAAACCGCGAGTGTCATACCTTATACGGCGTGTCTGCGTGCGGTTCCGGCCGGTGTGGCGTGATTGGGAACGGTTATTTAACTAACAAGATTCAAACAAGGCTTAATCATGACAGAGCAGCTACAAGACGAGAACAAACTCATTGCCGAGCGCCGCGCCAAGCTCGAGCAGATCCGCAAGGACTGCCCGGCCAACGCGCATCCCAACGACTTCCACCGCGAGCACCTGGCCGCCGATCTGCAGGCCGAATTCGGCGAGCACGACAAGGACGCCCTCGAAGCCCTGGGCAAGGTGGTATCCGTGGCCGGCCGCATCATGGCCAAGCGCGGCCCCTTCCTGGCGCTGCAGGACATGTCCGGCCGCATCCAGGCCTACGCCACCAAGGAAGCCCAGCAGATCATCAAGGATCAGTACGGCGGCCTGGACATCGGTGACATCATCGGGGTCAAGGGTGTGCTGCACAAGTCCGGCAAGGGCGATCTCTACGTCAACCTGGACGAGTTCAAGCTGCTCACCAAGGCGCTGCGGCCCTTGCCCGAGAAGTTCCACGGCCTCTCTGATCAGGAAACCCGCTACCGCCAGCGCTACCTGGATCTGATCACCAACGAAGACTCCCGCCGCACCTTCCAGGTGCGCTCCCAGGTGATGGCGGCCATCCGCCAGTTCATGAACGGCCACGGCTTTATGGAAGTGGAAACCCCCATGATGCAGGTGATCCCCGGCGGCGCCTCGGCCCGCCCCTTCATCACCCACCACAATGCCCTGGATCTGGACATGTACCTGCGCATCGCCCCCGAGCTGTACCTCAAGCGGCTGGTGGTGGGCGGTTTCGAGAAGGTGTTCGAGATCAACCGCAACTTCCGCAACGAAGGCCTGTCGCCGCGCCACAACCCAGAGTTCACCATGATGGAGTTCTACTGGGCCTACGCCGACTACCGCGATCTGATGGACTTCACCGAAGAGATGCTACGCACCGTGGCGACCCAGGTGCTGGGCACCGCCGAGGTGAAATACGGTGAGGAAGTGTTCGACTTCGGCAAGCCCTTCGTGCGCCTGGGCATGAAGGACGCCATCCTCAAGTACAACCCCGAGGTGACCCTGGAGCAGCTGGCCACCTATGACGGCGCCTGTGAAGTGGCCAAGGATCTCAAGATCAAGGTCGAGAAGTCCTGGGGCCTGGGCCGGGTGATCACCGAGATCTTCGAGGAGACGGCCGAGCACCGCCTGATCCAGCCGACCTTCATCACCGAGTACCCGGCGGAAGTGTCCCCGCTGGCGCGCCGTAACGACAACGACCCGAGCATCACCGATCGCTTCGAGTTCTTTATCGGCGGCCGCGAAATCGCCAACGGCTTCTCCGAGCTGAACGACGCCGAGGATCAGGCCCAGCGTTTCCGCGATCAGGTGGAGCAGAAGGAAGCGGGCGACGACGAAGCCATGTTCTACGACGAGGACTACGTCACCGCCCTGGAGCACGGCCTGCCGCCCACCGCCGGCCAGGGCATCGGCATCGACCGCCTGGTGATGCTGCTGACCGACTCCCACACCATCCGCGACGTTATCCTGTTCCCGACCCTGCGCCCGCAGCGCTAAATTCAGGTTGTCTCCAGGATAGTTCAAAGCCGGTCATCGACCGGCTTTTTTGTTTTTAGAGCCGGTTTGAGGACTGTTGTCCTCCCCAACGTTTCATTGTCGCCTGTTGACTCGGGCGTTAGACAGCGCTGGAGCTTGGAAGAGGCAACAGGGATTGCCCCCACCGACCGTCACATGCCAGGGACGGCATGTGCCGAGCGTCACAGGGATGTGCTCGCAGCGTGTCGGTGGAGGCGGCCCTGTTGACTCTTTGCTGAGTGGTGACAGAGCAAGCTTTGCAAATGATCCTAAACAGTCATAACTGGTCTTCAAACCATGGGCGGGCTGGCGGCGGGGGGCAGGCCGGCGCGGTTTCTCGGCAACTGACCGAGGCAGTGGAACAGCAGGCCGGCGCAGACCACCAGGCTGCCCAGCAGGGTCCGCTCGCCCGGCGCCTCGCCCAGCACCAGCCAGACCCAGAGCGGCCCCAGCACCGCCTCCAGCAGCAGGAACAGGCTGACCTCGGTGGCCTGGATATAGCGCGGCGCCAGCTGCAGCAGGGTGAAGCCGATGGGCATCAGCAGGGCGGCGGTCAGCGCCATCACCCCCAGTTCGGTGGCGCCCGGCAGGGCCGGAACCGGCGTGTGCAGCAGCGCCAGCGCCGAGGCGAAAAGGCCGCCCAGGATCAGCATGGGGCTGAGATCCCGGGGCGCGGCCCGGCGCGCGATATTGAAGTTGAGCGCCATGAACAGGGCGGCGCCCAGGGCGTAGAGATTGCCCGCCAGGCTGTTGTGGCCGTCCTTGTCCGCCACTATGATGCCGATGCCGGCCAGGGTGATGGCGATGGTGATCAGGGTGCGGCGGCTGGCGCATTCCCGTAGCCATAGCCAGGCCAGTACGGCGGCGAACACCGGTGCCGTGCTGATGATCATCATGGCGGCGGTGGGGCTGGTCAGCTTCATCGACTGGGTAAAGCAGTAGGTGGTGAGGGCGAAGCTGAGCGCGCAGCCCAGGCCGGCCAGGCCGCCTTCCCGCAGCCTGGGCCCCAGCTGGCCGCGGTAGCGGTACAGGGCCACGGCGCCGAAGCCGAAAAACAGCAATATCCCCCGCCAGAACAGCAGGGTGCCGTGATCCAGCGGTACCCAGCGTACCACCAGGATATCCGGCGACAGCAGCACCACCCCGGCGGTGGACAGCAGCATGCCGTTGAGCCTCGGATTCATGGCACCACCTCCGTGGACGGTGTGCGCAACAGCCGGCCGAAGCCGGCGATCTCCGGCAGCTGGCCGGCCAGGTGCAGGGCGTGCCAGAACAGCGCCTGGTTGGATGACACCATGGGCAGGCCGAAACGCCGTTCCATCTCTTCCAGTATCGCCATCGCCCGCAGGTTGGTACAGGAGAAGAATACCCCCTCGGCCCGGCAGCCGGCCAGCAGATCGGCGGTGGCGGCCATGATGGCGTCGGTATGGATGGCGGGGATCTCGGTGTCCAGGGTCAGGCCGAAGGCGCCGAAGGCCACTATCTCGAAGCCGGCGTCCTGCAGGCCCCGGTACAGGGAATGGTTGACCTCGGTGTTATAGGGCGTGAGCACTGCCAGCCGCCGGATGTCGAGGTGGCGCAGGGCGCAGAGGCTGGCCTGCCAGGGGTTGGTGGCGGGCAGGCCGGGACGATCCCGGGTCAGGCGTTCGGCCACGCCGTCGCTGCCGATCAGCATGCTGGCGGAGGTGCAGCCGAAGGCCATCACATCGAGTTCCAGCCCCGGGGCCACCAGGGCGGCGGCGTCCGCGATGCTGTCCGCCGTGGCCCTGAGGGAGTCCGGCGTCATCACGCTGTTGTAGGCCATGCGGGTGCTGTAGATCTCTATCCCTGCTTCCGCCAGGCGGTGCCAGTCGTTCTCCAGGGTGTAGTCGCTGGCCAGTTGTACCAGGCCGATACGGGCCCGGGCCTGGCGCGGCTGGGTGGTAAAGGTATAGGGCCGTTCCAGGGCGGAAAAGGCGTCTTGGGCTTGAGGCATGATGCGTGTCCTTGCGCAATCCGGGCCGAGGGGATCGGCCAGCTGCAGGTGGTTTCGGCCACCTGCCCACTCTGACTCTGTTTCGCTAATGTTACCCTTCAGCCACCCAGGCGGGCGGCGGTGTAGTTGGCGATGGCGGTGTCCTGGACCCCGGTGCCGCTCAGGTCGCAGACGGTGATCTGCTCGGGGGCGGTGCGCAGGCCAAGCCCCTCGGCAATCACCTGGCCCAGCTCAAACACCTGCTTGGTAAAGGGACCGGGGAAGTGGTGCAGCTCGCCGATGGTCTCCGACTGGCTGCGCCTGTCCACCACCAGGGCGTCGGCGTTGGCCAGTATCGCCGGCTCCAGCTCGTTCTTGTGGCCGTTGTCCGAGCCCATGGCGGTCACGTGGGTGCCGGGGCGCAGGTCTGCCCAGTGCAGCACCGGGCTGGAGGCCGGCGTGGTGGTCACGACGATGTCGGCCCGGGCGCAGGCGGAAGCCGCGCTCTGGTGCAGGGTTACCGGCAGGCCGTATTTGTGTGCCATGGTGTCCTGGTAGGCGAGCATCCTTTCGCTGTTGCGGGCGAACACATGCACTTCCCGTATCGGGCGCACCAGGCCCAGGGCCGCGACCTGCAGTTCGGCCTGCAGGCCGGCGCCGATCACCGCCACCGAGCCGCTGTCCGGCCGCGACAGGTGTTTGGCGGCGATGGCGCCGGCCAGGGCGGTGCGGATGTCGGTGAGATAGCCTTCGTCGAACAGCACCGAGTCCACCACCCCGGTTTTGGCCGAAAACAGTATCATCAGGCCGTTGAGGCTGGGCAGGCCAAGTTTGGGGTTGTCGAAAAAGCCGGAGCTTATCTTGAGGGCGAACCGCTCCTGGCCGCGGATATGGGCGGTCTTGGCGTCCACCTCGCCGTTGCTCTCGCCGATGTTCATGCTGAGCACCGGCGGCATGGTGACCTCGCCCCGGCCCAGGGCGGCGAAACCGGCTTCCACCGCCGCCAGGGCGTCGTCGGTCAGGCCGGTGACCTCGGTGATCTGCGCTTTATGATAAATCTTCATGTTTTGCTCCAAAGCGGAATGTCCTGATGGGGGGCGGTCAGCGCGATACCGCCGCCAGCGCCCGGGCGCGGTCGAAGGTGTCCAGCGCCACGTTGTGGCCGCTGACCACGAACACCACCTGCTTGCCGCGCACGTCCAGGCTGTGCTGCTCGATGGCGGCCACGCCCACCACGGCGGCGCCTTCCACCAGCATCTTCTCATGCTCGACGAAGTGCACCATGGCGCGGGCGATGGCGGCTTCGCTGACCAGGTAGGCCCTGTCCATGTGCCGGCGCACCGCCTCGAAGCTGTAGCGGTTGTGCAGGCCGATACCGCCGCCGAGGCTGTCGGCGAAGGATTCGTATTCGGTCACCTGCACCGGCTGGCCCGCCTCCAGGCTGGCCACCATGGCCGCGCCCCTGTCCATGGTGACGCCGACCAGCTCCACCGTGGGCTTGATGCCCTTGAGGGCGATGCCGATGCCGCCCACCAGGCCGCCACCGGATAGGCCGGCGAAGACGGTGTCGACGGTCGGCAGATCCTCCAGGATCTCCAGGCCGATGGTGCCCTGGCCGGTGATGATGTCCGGGTGATCGAAGGGCGGCAGGTAGACCATGCCCTGCTCTTCGACCAGGCGCAGGGCCTCCACCTCGGCCTCGTCCTGGGAATTGCCGATGATGCGCACCTCGGCGCCCAGGGCCCGGATGGCCTCGACCTTGTTGGCCGGGACCAGCCGGGACATGCAGATCAGGGTGTGAATGTCGAGCCGCTGGCCGGCATAGGCGATGGCACGGCCGTGGTTGCCGGTGGAGCAGGTGACCACGCCGGCCTGGCGCTGTTCCGGGCCGAGCCGGCTCATGGCGAAGGTGGCGCCGCGTAGCTTGAAGGCGCCGATGGGCTGGAGGGTTTCGAGCTTGAGCCAGGCCTCGCAGCCGAAGCGGCGCGACAGGGCCTCGGAGCGGATCAGGGGCGTGCGCGCCACCTGGCCTTGCAGTGCCTGCCGGGCCCGATAGATCCGCGACAGGTCGGGGAGTACATCCGTTGCTGGCATCCTTTGCCTCTCTGGTGGTGATGACCGCAAAAGCCAGGTTCGGCGGGCGAACCTGGCTGAGTGATATTTGCTGAAAGCTAGAAGCTAGAAGCTGGAAGCTGGAAGCTTCCGGCTTTCGTCTATTTACTTGGCGTTCCACTCACCGCTGCGGACCAGCTTGTCGGTGACCTTGTTCACTGCCCTGGCGGTGCGCTCGACGATGTCGTCCACCTCGCCCTTGGTGACCACCAGCGGCGGGGCGAAGCCCAGGATGTCGCCGTGGGGCATGGCGCGGGCGATCAGGCCCTGCTCCAGACAGGCGGCGGCGATCTGCGGGCCCACCTTGAGGTTGGGATCGAAGTGCTCGCGCCTGGCCTTGTTGCTGGAGAACTCCAGGGCGTGCAGCAGGCCCACGCCGCGGCTTTCGCCCACCAGCGGGTGCTCGGCAAAGGTTTGCTGCATGCGCTGCTGCAGGTAGGCGCCCACCTCACGGGCGTTGGTCACCAGCCCTTCGCGCTCGATGATGTCCAGGTTGCACAGGGCGGAAGCGGCACCCATGGGGTGGCCGGAATAGGTGTAGCCGTGGCCGATGGCGCCCCACTGATCGGTGCCCTGTTCCAGCACCTTCCATACCTTCTCGCCCACGATCACGCCGGACAGCGGCTGATAGGCGGAGGTCAGGCCCTTGGCGACCGTCATCAGGTCCGGCTTCATGTCGTAGTAGAGGGAGCCGAAGTCGGCGCCAAGGCGACCGAAACCGCACACCACTTCGTCGGCGATCAGCAGGATGTCGTACTTGTCGAGCACCTTGCGGATCTCGGCCCAGTAGCCCTCGGGCGGCGGCACTATGCCACCGGTGCCCAGTACCGGCTCGCCGATCATGGCGGCGACGGTGTCCGGCCCTTCCGCCAGGATCATTTCTTCCAGCTTGGCGGCGCAGTACCTGGAGAACTCCAGCTCGCTCATGTTGTCGTCGGGGCGGCGGTAGTAGACCGGCGCTATGGTGTGCTTGATGCGCTCCAGCGGCAGGTCGAAGTGGGCATGGAACAGCGGCAGGCCGGTCATGGAGCCGGAAGCGATGCTGGAGCCATGGTAGCCGCGATCCCGGGAGATCACCTTTTTCTTCTGGGGCAGGCCACGGGCGTTGTTGTAGTACCACACCAGCTTGAGCTGGGTTTCGTTGGCGTCGCTGCCGGACATGCCGTAGTACACCTTGCTCATGCCGGCGGGGGCCATCTTGATGATACGGTCGGACAGCTCGATCAGCGCCTCGTTGGTGTGGCCCACATAGGTATGGTAGTAGGCCAGCTTCTTGGCCTGCTCGTAGATGGCCTCGGCCATTTCGGTGCGGCCGTAGCCGATGTTCACGCAGTACAGGCCGGCGAAGGCGTCAATCAGCTCCACGCCTTCGGAATCCTGGATGCGGATGCCCTGGGCGCCGGTGATGATGCGTCCGCCCACTTCACCATGAGCGTACTGCTTCAGGTGGGTGGAGGCGTGGAACACGGTGTTGCGGTCGATTTCGAGCAGCTTTTTGGTATCTATGGTCATGGTGGTCGCTCCCTTGATAGCGTTCAATCCGGTATGGGTGTTCAGTCCTGGTCTCAGCTGCCGCTAACGGTCGGCATGGCACCCAGGCAGTAGTACTTGATCTGGCTGTATTCATCGAAGCCGTGACGGCTGCCTTCGCGGCCCAGGCCCGACTGCTTGACCCCGCCGAAGGGGATGGGGTGGCCGGTCATCTTCACCGAGTTGACCGACACCATGCCGAACTCCAGGCCGCGCATCAGCTGCCAGATATGGCGGATGTCGTGGCCGTACACATAGGCGGCCAGGCCGTATTCGGTGTCGTTGGCCAGGGGGATCAGCTCGTCGATGCTGTCGTAGGGCAGCACCCCGGCCACCGGGCAGAAGTTCTCCTCGCGGAATACCTTCATCTCCGGGGTCACGTCGGCCAGCAGGGTCGGCATGAAGAAGTTGGTGCCCGGTGCTTGGCTCTGGTCGCCGGCCATCAGCCGGGCGCCCTTGGCGAGGGCGTCATCGACGATGGCCTGGGCCTTGTCCACCGCCTGGCGGAAGATCAGCGGGCCCATGGTCACGCCCTCGTCGAAGCCGTTGCCTACCTGGATCTTGGCCATCTCGGCGGCGAAGGCGGCGAGGAAGTCTTCATACTTGGCGCGCGGCACGAAAATGCGGTTGGCGGCCAGGCAGTCCTGCCCGGCGGTCTGGAACTTGGCGTCCACCGCCGCCTTGGCGGCCGCGCTGATGTCCATGTCCGGCAGCACGATGAAGGGGGCGTTGCCGCCGAGCTCCATGGAGCACTTCTTGACGGTGGCCGCGGCCTGCTCCAGCAGCAGCTTGCCGACCCGGGTGGAGCCGGTGAAGGACAGCGCCTTGACCTTGTCGGAGCGGCACAGCACGTCGCACACCTCGGCGCCGTCACCGGTGATCACGTTGTAGACCCCGGCCGGGAAGCCGGCGCGCTCGGCCAGCTCGGCCAGCGCCAGGGCGGAGAAGGGGGTTTCGTTGGCCGGCTTGACCAGCACGGTGCAGCCGATGGCCAGGGCCGCCGCCGCCTTGCGGGTGATCATGGCGCTGGGGAAGTTCCAGGGCGTGATCAACGCCGCCACGCCGATGGGCTCGCGCAGGGTGGCCAACTGGGCGTTGGGAATATGGCTGGGAATGGTCTCGCCGTAGGCGCGGCGGGCCTCTTCCGCGAACCAGCGGATAAAGGAGGCGCCGTAGTCGATTTCGCCGCGGGCATCACTCAGGCTCTTGCCCTGCTCCAGCACCATCAGCACCGCCAGGTCCTCTTTGTTGTCGAGGATGAGATCGTGCCAGCGCATCAGGATGGCGGCGCGCTCGTCGGCCAGCTGTGCCCGCCAGGCCGGGAAGGCGCGTTCGGCGGCGTCGATGGCCTGGCTGACCTGCAGCGGCTGCAGCTGGGTGCAGTGACCGATGATGTCGTCGGTGGCCGGGTTGAGCACGGCCAGATCGGCGTTGCCGTTGACCCATTTGCCGTTGACATAGGCCAGTTCGCGGACCAGCCGGGGATCCTTGAGATAGGGCATAATGGCTTCGGTGACCTTGCTGTCGGATACATGCTTGAGGGTAAGGCTCATAAACACCACCAATTCGTTGTTTGGGTACAGGTTGTTGCTATGAGGTCATTCTAGGAGCGATGGCGGGGAGATACTTTTTGTTGCCCCGGCGTTGGCGGGGCGATTTTTCTGATAACCGAGGTTAAAAAATTGTTTTTTTCTGGAGGAGAGAGAAAGGTGGGGTATGACGGACTACTGCCCAAGCCCGGGCTGACGTAAACAGGCAACACCCATGTTAAAACAGGCGGACAAAGGGAACGGCTCCGCCGACCATGAAATGCCATGGATGGCATTTCGAGCCCACCTGGGGCGAGCTTGTCTCGCCGTGACGAGTTGCTTCAGCCTGACCGAACATCCAGTGAATGTTCGCAGCAGGCTGAAGCGGCGAGTGTCATCTACCGCGGCGTGTCGGCGGAGCTGGCCCTTTGACCGGCTTCCTGGGTTATAACAGACAAGGTCGTCCACAAACTGGAGACTGTTGGTCCCCGTCCTACTCCTTGTATTCCGCCGCGAATTCCAGCCTGGGCTGCTGCTGCTTGATGGTCTTGGTGACGATATAGGTGAAGTAGCGTTCTATGCCGAGCCCGGAGGTGAGCCAGCTGTCGATCAGCCGCTGGTATTGGTCGATGCCGTCGCACATCACCTTGAGGATATAGTCGACGCCGCCGCCGGTGGCGTAGCAGTCCACCACCTGGTCGCACTGCTGCATGGCCTGCTCGAAGCGGTTAAAGGCTTCGGCACTGTGCTGCTTGAGGCTGACTTCCACCAGCACCGGCGAGCGCCTGAACAGCACTTCGGTATTGATGCGGGCGCCGTAGCCCTGGATGATGCCGGCGTCCTCCAGCCGTTTGACCCGCTCCCAGCAGGGGCTGACCGAGAGGTTGATGGCCTCGGCCAGGCCGGATTTGGTGATGCGGCCCTGCTGGTGCAGGATTTGCAGAATTTTGATGTCGTAGCGATCCAGACGCATGGGGCTTCCTGCTTGTTGTTGTGCAATCTTGATGGCTTGAGTATACAAAAGGCCGCCGGTGGCAACCAGCAGCCCTTTGTGCTCAAGTACTTATCTTAAGTTCTGTTCAGGCGTCGAGCTCGACCGCCAGCACCGCGAAGGTGTCGCCGATGTCGATCAGCGCCGGGTGGCGGCGGCCGGCGAGAATGCCGTCGCGTTTGGCCCGGTATTCCGCCGGCGGCTGGCCGGTGCGCTCCAGGCTGTGGATGCGCGCCACCAGATCGCCCGTTCTGACCCGGTCGCCCAGGGAAACGCACAGCTCCAGCAGGCCCTGGTGCTCGCTCATCATGTAGCAGGAGCCGTCGGGCATGTCGAGCAGGCGCGGCGGGGTGTCGGGCAGGCGGTAGTCGCCCCGGGTGATACCGGCGAAGATCAGGAAGTTGTGCACCCCCCGGTCCGCCAGGGCGATGGTCTCGGGGCTGCTGGTGCCGCCGCCGCACAGCTCGGTGGTGACGAACACCTTGCCCTGGGATTCCACCGCCGTGTCGTAGAGGGAGGCGGTGTCCAGCTCGAACATCACCACCACGTTGGGTGCGCCGAACAGTTTGGCGCCCTCGATGCAGGCGGCCTCCTGGGCCGGATCCGGCAGCCGGTGGGCGGCGGAGAAGGGGATGAAGTCCAGGGTCTTGCCGCCGGAATGGATGTCCAGGGCGTAGTCGCACATCGGTACCAGGTAGCGGTTGAAGTAGTCGGCGATGCGCTCCGTCATGCTGCCCGCCGGGTTGCCCGGAAAGCTGCGGTTCATGTTGCCCTTGTCGATGGGCGAGGTGCGGCTGCCGTTGCGCACCGCCGGGTAGTTCATGGCCGGCACTATGATCACCCGGCCCCGTACCTGCTCGGGCTCCAGGCTGTTGGCCAGCTTGAACAGGGCGGTGATGCCCTCGTATTCGTCGCCGTGGTTGCCGCCGGTGAGCAGGGCGGTGGGGCCCTCGCCGTTTTTCACCACGGTGACCGGGATCATGATGCAGCCCCAGGCGGACTGATCGCTGGAGTAGGGCAGCTTGAGAAAACCGTGCTGCTTGCCGTCCCGCTCGAAGTCGACGGTGGGGGTAATGGTGGTTGCCTGCATTGTCTGGTTACCTCTTTACAAACAGCTTGCGGGGATAGTTGCACAGGGTTTCCACCCCGCTCTCGGTGATCACTATGCTCTCGGTGGTCTCTATGCCCCAGTCGTCCAGCCAGAGTCCCGGCATGAAGTGGAAGGTCATGCCCGGCTCCAGTATGGTCTGGTCGGTGTTGCGCAGGCTCATGGTGCGCTCGCCCCAGTCCGGCGGGTAGCTCAGGCCGATGGGGTAACCGCAGCGGGCGCCTTCCCGGTTGAAGCCGTAGTCCGACAACACGGCGTTGAGGGCATCGGCGATGTCGGCGCAGCGATTGCCGGGCCTGGCGGCGGCCAGCCCGGCTTCGAGGGCGGCGTTGAGCGCCTCTTCCCCGCGCAGGAAGTCATCGCTGGGCTGACCCAGGTAGATGGTGCGCGACAGCGGGCAGTGGTAGCGGCGGTGGCAGCCGGCGATTTCGAAGAAAGTGCCTTCGTTGTGGTTGAAAGGGCGTTCGTCCCAGGTCAGGTGCGGGGCCGAGGCGTCCTTGCCCGAGGGCAGCATGGGCACTATGGCCGGGTAGTCGCCGAAATGACCTTCGTGGCCTTCCATCGCCACCCGGTAGATCTCGGCCACCAGCCGGTTCTTGGGCAGGCCGGGCTCGATCATCTCGAAGGCGGCCTGGTGCATGTTCTCCACGATGCGGGCGGCGATGCGCATGTAGCGCAGTTCGGCCTCGGATTTCACTGCCCGGCACCAGTTGACCAGGGCGGTGGCGTCCACCAGCTGGGCTTCGGGCAGGTTTTCCTTCAGCGCCAGGTAGGCGGTGGGGCTGAAGTAGTAGTTGTCCATCTCGATGCCGATATTGCCCCGGGCCCAGTCGCGTGGCTTGAGGATCTGGTTGGCCAGGTACTCCATGGCGTGCAGGGGCGGGTTCATCACGTAGTAGTCAGGATACCAGGTGATGTTCTCCTCCTGCAGGTAGACGGTGCGTTTGGCACCGTTGGAGTCCATCTGCCGGCCGTACCAGATCGGCTCGCCGGCCGGTCCCACCACTGCCACCTGGGGGGTGTAGAAGGACCAGCCGTCGTAGCCGGTGAGCCAGGCGATGTTGGACGGATCGTGCACTATCAGGGTCTGGATTTCGTGCCTGTCCATGGCGGCGCGCACCTTGGCCAGCCGGGTCTGGTACTCCTCGAGGGAGAAGTTGGGTACATGGTTATGCATGAGAGCTATCTCTATGTCTGGCAATCGGGACCACCAATCCCTGCCGGCCCAGGGGGCAGACAGCGGCTTGATGGCGGTTTTTTTTGGGTTGGGGATTGCGGTTGTGCCGGCGATGCCGGCACAACCGCTGATCAGCGATCCTGCGGGCGCAGGCCTTGCGTTCGCTCACGCAGAAGAGAAGGGAATACCGTCGCCAAGGCTGGCAGAAGCAGGATGGGGTTCAGGCTGTGGTTATCCATGAGTGTTACCTCGTCGGGCCGGGGCCCATAGCGCCTAACTGATACAATTCGTCCCTGCAATCATGACAATCGGGCAAAAGACTGGATTGGTACCGCTTATTGTCCTAGTATGTTGCTTCGGGCGCTAGTACACATCAGTGCATTTATTCGTGTCAATGAATTTATTGAACTATGACAATTGATATCCAACCGTTATTGAAAACAGGAATGCCCAAGTACCTGGCCATCGCCAAGGCGCTGGAAGAGGCTATCGCCCG
This sequence comes from Zobellella iuensis, assembly GCF_016746085.1. Taxonomy (GTDB): domain Bacteria; phylum Pseudomonadota; class Gammaproteobacteria; order Enterobacterales; family Aeromonadaceae; genus Oceanimonas; species Oceanimonas iuensis. Next base: position 87,533 of record NZ_JAERTZ010000014.1, on the reverse strand, counting down.
TGGAGAACTGCTGCCCGGCACCCGCCTGCCCACCCACAGGGTGCTGGCGGAGCAACTGCAGGTGAGCGTGCAGACGGTGAGCAACGCCTATGCCCATGCGGAGAAGCAGGGTTTTATCACCGCCTGCGTGGGCAGCGGTACCTTCGTCAGCGACTACGGTGCCGACAAGGAAACCGAGCTGATGCTGGTCGAGGACAAGGACACCGAGGGCCGGGCCATCGATCTGTCCATCGCCCATCCAGTCTGCACCAGCGAGTTGTCCCGGCTGTTCGGCGACACTCTGGTACGTATCGGCCAGGGCAATACCGACGCCCTGATCGGGGCCATGCGTCCGGTGCAGGGCCAGCGCGCCCACCTGGAGGCGGTCGCCCACTGGCTGGACAGCCAGAAACTGCCGGCGGAGCCGGAGCGGGTGCTGCTGTGCAACGGTGCCTCCCAGGGCCTGATGCTGGCCATGGGGGTGCTGCTGCAACCGGGGGATCTGGTGGCCTGCGAGGAGCTGGTGGATCACGGCCTGATCGCACGTTCACGGATGCTGGGCGTGCGCCTGTGCGGCCTGCCCACCGACCGGGAGGGCATCATTCCCGCCGCTCTGGAAGAAGCCTGCCGCAAGAAAAAAATCAAGGTGTTGTGCTGTACCCCCAGCATGAGCAACCCGGCCAGTTGCCACATGGGGCCGGAGCGACGCCAGGCCATCGCCGAGATAGCGCGACGCCATCACCTGATGGTGATCGAGGACGACGTCTACGGTGCCCTGGAGCCGGACCGGCTGCCGCCCCTGTCGAGCCTGTTGCCGGATCAGGCGTTTTACGTCACCGGCCTGACCAAGACGGTGGCGCCCGGCCTGCGTTGTGGCTTTATGGTGGCCCCGCGCCACCTGATGCAGCACAGCGTGGCTCGGCTGGCGGCCTCCAGCTGGATGGCCACCCCCCTGGTATTCGAGGTGGCCAGCCGCTGGATCCAGGATGGCAGCCTGGCGCGGCAGATCGTCTTCCAGCAGCAGGAGTTCGCGGTCCGCCAACGGCTGGCGCGGGAGATACTGTCGGGCTTCGAGTACGACTGCCACGAGCACGGCATGCACCTGTGGCTGCGCCTGCCGGAAGGCTGGGGCGCCGACGAGCTGGTGAGCTCCGCCAGACAGGCCAACATCCTGATCACCGGTTACCAGCCTTTCGTGGTCGATCCGGAACGCCGGCTCGACCGGGTCAGGCTCAGCCTGGGCAGCGAAAGCGGCCGCCAGCGGGTGCGCCATGGCCTGCAGTTGCTGGCGGACATGCTCAACGCGCCGCCGCCGCCCACACATTTTCTGTTGTGAGGGGCGATTACAGAAGAAGTCGCAAGCTGGCCGGGCCCGACACGAAAAAAAACGGCGGCAGGCTGCGGTTAGTATGAATGTTATCAAATTGTCACCAAGACAAATCAGGACAAATTGAACGGAGATCGTTCGAGGAAGCAGTCTGTCAACGAACCGATTTTTACATTTGTACAATGCGGAACCAACCATCAGAAGGACTACTGACATGAGCAAGAAATCACCGGGTTTGACCACCAAGCTGTCCGTCGCCGCCCTGGCCCTGGCCTCGCTGCAGGTGAGTGCCGCCACCTGGAAATACGCGATCGAGGAAAGCCTGACCGAAGTACAGGGCGTGTACGCCACCAAGTTCAAGGAAGTGATCGAGGCCAACTCGGATCACAAGGTGCAGATCTACCCCTTCGGCACCCTGGGCGAGTCGGTGGATGTGATGGAGCAGGCCCAGGCCGGCATACTGCAGTTCGTGGACCAGTCCCCCGGTTTTACCGGCAGCCTGATCCCCGAGGCCCAGGTCTTTCTGATGCCTTATGTCCTTCCCGAGAAACAAACTGAAATCAACTACTTCTTCAAGAACTCCAAGGTCATCAACGAGCACTTTCCCAAGCTTTACGCCGACAAGGGGCTGGAGCTGCTGAGCATGTTCCCGGAAGGGCGGGTGCACATCACCACCCAGGCGCCCTTCGAGAGCCCGGCCGAGCTGAACGGGGTCAAGATCCGGGTGATGACCTCGCCGCTGCTGGTGGAAACCTACAGGTCCTTCGGCGCCGTGCCCACCCCGCTGCCCTGGGGCGAAGTGTTCGGCGCCCTGCAGACCAAGATGATCCAGGGCCAGGAAAACCCCATGTTCTTCATCGAGTCCACCAAGATGTACGAGGTGACCGAGGTGATCACCGACATCGGCCACAACATCTTCACCACCGCGGTGATGGCCAACAAGGACTTCTATGACGGCCTGTCCGATGACGATCAGGCGCTGGTCCAAAAAGCCATTGCCGAGGCCACCGACTTCATCCTCGACTACCAGCAGGGGCTGGAGGACGAGTCCATCGCCAAGATCAAGGCGGCCAAGCCGCGCATCCAGTTCGTGTCGCTCGCCGAAGACAAGCGCGCCGCCTTCCGTGAGGCGTCCGCCCCGGTCAAGGCCAGGTTTGTGGAAATGACCGGTCAATCCGGCAAGGCGATCCTCGAGCAGATGGAAGCGGATCTGCAAGACGCCAAGGGCAAGTAAAAACCAGGGGTGGCACGGGGCAACCCGTGTCACCCCCTGCGCCAAGTCTCAAGGAGCTGCTGATGACTACCTCGTCTCCCGGCCTGATCAAATCGGGTTACCATCACTTTATCGGCATATTGAATAAGGTGGAGGGCGCTATTCTTATTGCCAGCGTCCTGTTGATGGCGACCAACAATATTGCGAACGTTATCGGTCGCGTCATTTTCAACCAGAGCCTGTTCTTCGCCGAGGAAGTGAACAGCATTCTGATTATCCTGGTGACCTTCGCGGGTACCAGCTTTGCGGCCCGGCATGGCAGCCATATCCGGATGACGGCCATCTTCGATGCCCTGCCCAAGAAGCTTCAGAAAGGCCTGATTGTCATCATTACCTTCGTGACCTCGGCCTGCATTTTCACCATCTGCTACTTCTCGGTGAAATACATCCTGTGGGTGGCCCCGCGCGGCCAGGTACTGCCCGCCCTGCAAATTCCGGTTTACACCATTTATCTGTGGGTGCCGATCAGCCTGTTTATTACCGGCTTCGAGTATTTTGTTGCCGGGATCAAGAACCTGTTCAACAGAGAGATTTTCCTGGCCAGTGAAGTGACCAGTGAAGAGTATGAAAACGTGGCGGAAATTTAGGGGCTGGACCAATGGATATGACCTCTTTGATGCTGATGGCCATGGTGGTGCTGCTGTTGATCGGCTTCCCCATGATGGTGCCCATGATGGTGGCCACCCTGATCGGCTTTTACGTACAGTTCAACGGCTTCGGCAATTCCCAGTTCATGATCCAGCAGATGTTCGCCGGTATTCGGCCGGCATCGCTGATCGCCGTGCCCATGTTCATCCTGGCCGCCGACATCATGACCAAGGGACGCTCGGCCACCAAGCTTATCGACATGGTGATGGCCTATATCGGCCACTACAAGGGCGGCCTGGCGGTGAGTACCGCCACCGCCTGCACCATGTTCGGCGCCGTGTCCGGCTCCACCCAGGCCACAGTGGTGGCGGTGGGCTCGCCGCTGCACCCCAAGCTGGTCCAGAACGGCTACAAGGACTCCTTCTCCCTGTCGCTGATCATCAGTTCCAGCGGCATTGCCCTGCTGATCCCGCCGAGCATCGGCATGATCATCTATGGCGGCATCGCCCAGACCTCGATCTCCGAGCTGTTTATCGCCGGCATCGTCCCCGGCCTGCTGATCCTGGTGCTGTTCTCCATCTATTCGGTGTTCTTTGCCATCAAGGAAGAAGTGCCGACCGTGCCCAAGGCCAGCCTGTCCGAACGGCTCAAGGCGACCCGGGATGCCATCTGGCCCCTGGGCTTCCCCGTCATAGTGGTGTTCGGCATCTACGGCGGCATCTTCAGCCCGACCGAAGCCGCCTCGGTGTGCGTGCTCTATGCGCTGCTGCTGGAGGTGGTGATCTTCCGCGAGCTGAAGATCAGGGATGTGCTGGATATCGCCAAATCCACCGGGCTTATCACCGCCGTGGTGTTCATCCTGGTGGCGGCGGGCAGCGCCTTCTCCTGGGTGATCTCCTTCGCCCAGATCCCCCAGGCGATCATGGCCGGGCTGGGACTGAACGAGACCAACGAACTCGGCCTGCTGCTGGCGATTTCCATCGCCTTCTTCGTCGGCTGCATGTTCGTGGACTCCATCGTGGTCATCCTGATCATGGTGCCCATCTTCCTGCCCGAGATTAACCGCCTGGAACTGGACAAGGTGCTGGTGGGGGTCATCATCACCCTGCAGGTGGCCATCGGCGCGGTCACCCCGCCCTTCGGCTGCAACATCTTCACCGCGGTGGCGGTGTTCCGCCGGCGCTACGTGGATGTGGTACGCGGATCCCTGCCCTTCGTGCTGATCCTGGTGCTGGTGGCGGGCCTGCTGATCCTGTTTCCGCAGATCGCCCTGTTCCTGCGCGATCTGGCCTTCGCCAAGTAAGCCTTTTCCGAATCCTGTTTAATCCAACCACCGGCAACCGCGGTTGCCGGTATACCCGGTTGCACCCGCAACCTCGTGCCTGGAGTGTCCGTCTGTGAAATACCAACAGCCATTCAGCCTCGAAGAATATCAGGTCCGTCTGCACAAGACCCAGCAGAGCATGCTGGAGCAGGGCATCGACGTGCTGATCGTCAGCGAGCCTGCCAACCTCTACTACCTGACCGGCTACGACGCCTGGTCGTTCTACACCCCCCAGTACGCCCTGGTCAGCCAGGACTGGGACAGGCCCCTGTGCGTGGTGCGCGGCCAGGACGTGAACGGCGCCCGCCTGACCAGCTACCTGACCGACGACTTCATCCTCGGCTATTCGGATCACTACATCCAGAACCCGGCCGCCCATTGCATGGAGTTCGTCGCCCAGTTGCTTACCGAACGCGGCAAGGGCAGCGCCCGGGTGGGCTATGAGGGCGACAGCTTCTTCTTCAGCGGCCGCAGCCTCAACCAACTGCAGTACCACCTGCCCAACGCCACCCTGGTGGATGCCGACGCCCTGGTCAACTGGGTGCGCAGCGTCAAGTCCGAGGCGGAGATCGGCTACATGCGCCAGGCCGCCCGCCTGACCGAACTGACCATGACCAAGGCCATCGACAAGATCAAGCCCGGGGTCCGGCTGGCGGACGTGGCCGCCGAGGTCTATGCCACCTCGGTGGCGGGGCTGGAAGAATACGCCGGCGAATACGCCGCCATCGCCCCGCTGATCCCGGCCGGGGTGGGCACCTCCTGCCCCCATGTGATGTGGCGGGACGAGGTCTACCAGCAGGGCGACTGCTCTACCCTGGAGATCTCCGGGGTCAAGGCCCGCTACCACGCGCCCCAGAGCCGTACCGTCTTCCTCGGCAAGCCCAACCCCAAGGCCTACGACACCGTGCAGATCGTGCTCGAGGGCATAGAGGCGGTGCTCGAAACTGCCAAGGAGGGGGTCTATGCCCACGAGGTGCACGCCGCCTGGGATGCGGTGATCTCCAAACACGGCATCGTCAAGGACTCCCGCTGCGGCTACAGCATAGGTATCGGCTACCCGCCCGACTGGGGCGAGCGCACCATCAGCTTCCGGCCCATCGACAACACCCTGCTGACCGAGAACGTCACCATGCATTTCATGCCCGGGGTCTGGTTCGATGACTGGGGCGTGGCCATCACCGAGTCGATCCGCATCACCAAGACCGGGGTGGAATGCCTGTGCAACACCCCGCGGGCGCTCTTTATTATCGACTGACCGCACGGCGCCGGCCTCGGCCGGCGCTCACTGGAGGATTCATGACCCAAGCTCCCATGTTTGCCAGCGACAACGCCTCCGGGGTGCACCCCGCCATCATGGCGGCGCTGGCCGACGCCAACCGGGGCCATGCCCTGGGCTACGGCGCCGACGAACTGACCGCCCGCGCCAACCGGGCCTTCAAGCAGTTGTTCGGCGATCAGGCCGAAAGCTTCCTGGTGTACAACGGCACCGGCGCCAACGTCATCGCCCTCAAGGGGCTGGTGCGCTCTTTCGAAGCCGTGTTCTGCTCCGCCGAGTCCCACCTGTGGATCGACGAGGCCGGCGCCCCCGAACAGTTCCTCGGCGCCAAGCTGATCACCCTGCCGGCGCACAACGGCAAAATCCGCATCGACGACATGCGCCCGCGCCTGGGTGACATCGGCTTCCAGCACCGCAGCCAGCCCAGGGTGATTTCCCTCGCCCAGTGCACCGAGCGCGGCTCCGTCTACCGCCCGGACGAGCTCGGGGCCTTCTGCGACTTCGCCCGGGCCCACGGCTTCTACGTGCATATCGACGGTGCCCGCATCCACAATGCGGTGGCGGCGTTGGGGGGCGACTGCAAACGGCTCTTTACCGAGCTGGGGGTGGACGTGGTGTCCTTCGGCGGCACCAAGAACGGCCTGATGATGGGCGAGGCGGTGGTGGTGCTCAACCCGGCCCTGCAGGCCCAGTACCCGGTGATCCGCAAGCACGGCATGCACCTGGCCTCCAAGATGCGTTTCCTCGCCGCCCAGTTCCTGGCCTATTTCGAGGACGATCTCTGGCTGCACAACGCCGCCCAGGCCAACGCCATGGCGGCCTACCTGGCCGAGCGGCTCAAGGCCGTGCCCCAGGCCCGGCTGGTGGCGCCGGTAGAGACCAACATGCTGTTCGTGGAACTGCCCAACGACTGGCTGGCGCCGCTGCAGCAGCAAGCCTACTTCCACGTCTGGCGGGCCGACAGCAGTCCCGGCCGGTCCGAGGCACGGCTGGTGATGTCGTTCGATATCGAGCGCGCCCATGTCGACGCCTTTGTGGCGCGGATGGGACAACTGGCCGCACAGGAACAGTAAACCGCAGGCATCGGCCCGAGCGGGAACCCAGAAAAACCAAGGAGAGACAACGATGGCGATGGTACGACTGAACAACCCCTTCACCGGCGAAACCGTCTTCGAACAGGCCTCGGCCAGCTTCGGCGCGGTGGCGGAAAAACTGGCCCTGGCCCGGGCCGCCTACCGGCGCTGGTCGCGGGTACCGGCGCCGGAGCGGGCACGCCGGCTGCGCGCCGCCCTGGAGGTATTCCGGGCGGCAGAGGACGAGATCAGCACCGCCATCGCCCGGGAGATGGGCAAGCCGAAGACGGCGGCGGCCGAAGAGCTGCGCTACATGATCGAGCGGGCGGAATACATGTGCCGCTTTGCCGAGGACGGGGCGCTGGCGGATCTGGATCTCTCGGCCTATCACGATGCCGACTTCCAGGGCCGCATCCGCTACCGGGGCAAGGGCATCGTCTATATCATCAGCCCCTGGAACTACCCGCTGTTCACCGCCATCAACGGCGTGGTCTGCGCCCTGCTGAGCGGCAGCGCCGTGCTGCTCAAGCACACCACCACCCCCTCGGTGGGGCGCCTGTTCGAACGGGCCTTCCACACCCTGGGCGATCAGGCGGATCTGCTGTTCAACATCACCGTCGACTATGAGGTGTCCGCCGAGATCATCGAGCGGGGCGACATCGACCAGGTGGTGTTCACCGGCTCGGTGCAGGGCGGGCGGGTGATCCAGCAGAGCATCGCCCGGCGGGCGCTCAACGATCAGCTGGATTCCCCCTTTATCGAGGCCGCGCTGGAGCTCGGCAGCAACGACGCCTGCTACATTGCCGAGGACGCCGATCTGGAGCAGGCCCTGCTGTGGGCGGTGAAGATCGGCCGGCTGCACAATGCCGGCCAGTCCTGCTGTGCGGTCAAACGGCTCTACGTGCACGAGTCCCTGTACGACGCCGTGGTGGAAGGCGCCAGGGCCATCATGGTCGCTGAGGTCAACGGCGACCCGCTGCGGCCAGAGACCACCCTGGGGCCCCTGTTCGGCGGCAGGGCGGCCATCGACGGCCTGCTGGAGCTGGTGGCGGATGCCACCGCCAGGGGCGCGACCCTGGTGACCGGCGGATCGCGGGAGACCCTGGCGGGCTGCGACTTCATTCAGCCGACCCTGGTGGCCGGGGTGGATCACGGCATGCGCATCATGAAGGAGGAAACCTTCGGGCCCGTGCTGCCGGTGATGAAGGTACGCAGCGACGAAGAGGCCTTCGGCCTGGTCGCCGACACCCGCTACGGGTTGACCGCTTCCATCTTCACCCGTTCGCGCGCCAGGGCCAATGCCTTTATCGAGGCGCTCGATTTCGGCACCCTCTACGTGAACCGCTGCAACTTCGTCGACGCCCGCCTGGGCTGGATCGGCCACCGCCACTCCGGCAACGGCTCCCTGGCGCTGTCGCCGGAAGGGCTGCGCGCCTTCAGCAGCAAGAACTCGCTCAACATCAACGGCGCCGCCCTGGAGGACTGAACATGGCCTATTACGATCGGCTGGACGAGCATGGCCTGGCGGTGCTCGACTATGTGCGCGCCCGGCGGCACGACTTCCATCGCCATCCGGAGCTGTCCTGGTGCGAGTTCCGTACCACGGCGGTGCTGTGCCGGGAGCTGGCGCAGATGGGCTTCAGCGTCCGCTGGGGACGGCCGCTGTGGGGGGAACTCAGGCCCCACAACCTGCCGCCCCGGGAACAGCTGGACGCCGCCTTCGCCGCCGCCCGGGCCGAACTGGGGGAGGGGGATCCCTACCTGGCGGAGATGGCGGGCGGCTTCACCGGCCTGGTGGCCGAACTCGACTGCGGCGGTGGGCCCCACCAGGCCTTCCGCTTCGATATCGACGCCCTGCCGGTACAGGAGAGCGGTGGCTGCGACCACTCGCCCTGCGGGGCCGGCTTCGCCTCCGTGGTGGACGGCCGGATGCACGCCTGTGGCCACGACGGCCACATGGCGGTCGGCCTGGGCCTGGCCCGGCTGCTGGCCGAGCACAAGGCGGCGCTGAAGGGGCGCTTCACCCTGCTGTTCCAGCCGGCGGAGGAAGTGGCCGGGGGCGGGGTGCACTTTGCCCGCCTGCCCCAGCTGCAGGGGGCGGACCGGCTCTATTCGGTGCATGTGGGCATCGTCGACCGGCCGGTGCTGGTGTGCGACGCCACCTGGATTGCCGGCAGCGTGTTCGAGGTGGTGTTCCGCGGCCGGCCCGCCCACGCGGGCAACAACCCCCACTACGGCCGCAACGCCCTGCTGGCCGCCTGCCAGGCGGTGACCGCCCTGTACGGCATCGCCCGCCACGGCGGGGGCGCCTCGCGAGTCAACGTGGGTGCCATGCACGCGGACAACCCCAACAACATCATCTGCGACGAGGCGCGGCTGCGCTTCGAGGTGCGCGGCGCCGACAACGGCATCCGCGACTACATGGCACAGCGGGCCCGGCAGGTGATCGAGGGGGCGGCGGCGATGCAGGAGGTGACGGTAGAGATAACCCCGCTCACCCGCTTCGAGAGCCATCCCAACCACCCGGCGCTGGCGGCCTGGATCAAGGAACAGGCGCTGGCCTTCGGCCTCGGGGCCGGGGATATTCAGGACAGCTACCAGGTGCCGGCCAGCGAGGACGCCACCTTTATGACCCGGGCGGTGAACGAGGGCGGTGGCCAGGCCTGCCACCTGCTATTCGGCTGCCCGGTGGTGGGCGGGCACCACAACAGCCGTTTCGACATTCCCGATCCCCTGCTGGCCTGGGGCAGCAGCTTCTATTTTCACCTGGCCCGGCAGATGCTGGCTTCCTGGGACCCCGGCCAGTTTAAAGTCTAATCAGATGGTGATTGTCTGCTGCAACCGAGAAAAGAGGCAATCCCTGCTGCCTCTTTCAGCCTCCGATGTCGCCTGATGTGGTGCCGGCAGGCGGCACCGGGGCGTTAGGGAGGATAAAGTGCACTGCTGCGCCGGCCGATCGCCGGCATTTTGATGGGTTCCATCCGGGTATTAAACTTTTTTGTAAATGATCAAATGCTGTGAGTGCGGTCACGCAACCGCCGCCCGCCCGGACGCCAGGGTTGCCGAGCTGTTTTTTAAATGTAAAATCCCGCCGACTTGCCAACTGGCTGGTCAACTTATCTATAAAAATAACTAATAACAGATAATCTGTTCAGGTCTTGCTGAGGAATACATATGAAAGGTTCTCTCTCTGCCCGCATCTTCACCGGCCTGTTCGCCGGTCTGCTCATCGGCAGCATGATTCAGTATCTCTTTACCGGCGTCGCCTTCCTGAATGACGGGGTGGTCGGCCTGGCCGAGGGGGTGGGCGGCATGTTCGTGTCGCTGATCAAGCTGATGGTGGTGCCCCTGGTCTATATCTCCATCGTCACCGGCATCTGCGAGCTGCGCGACATCAACAGTTTCGGCCGCCTGGGCAGCAAGACCTTCGGGCTTTATATCGTCAACACCGTCCTGTCCATCGCCGCCGCCATCCTGGTCGGGGTGATCTTCCAGCCCGGCCTGGGCGCCAGCCTGCCCCATGGTGCCTCCGACGCCGTCGAGCTGGCCACCACCGAAACGCCCAATATCGGCGCCATGCTGGTGGGCATAGTGCCCAGCAACCCGGTGCAGGCCTTCGCCTCCGGCGACATGCTGCAGATCATCTTTATGGCCATTCTTACCGGCCTGGCCATCCAGGGACTGGGGGCCACGGCGGCGCCTGCGGCCCGCGCCTTCCGCATGGCCAACGAGGTGATGATGAAGCTGGTGGGCCTGGTGATGGTCCTGGCTCCCTACGGCGTGTTCGCGCTGATGATAAGCCTGGGCGCCACCCTGGAGGCGGACACCCTGATGTCGGTGGCCGGCTACGTGGCCCTGGTGGTGCTGGTGCTCGGTTTCTGGATACTGGTGGCCTATCCGCTGGCGGTATGGCTGAGCACCGGTATCCGGCCCGGCGCGTTCCGCAAGGCCACCCGGGAGCAACTGCTGTTCTCCCTGTCCACCGCCAGCTCCAACGCCACCATACCGGTGACCATGCGCACCCTGACCGAGAAGCTGGGGGTATCCCGGGCCATCGCCGGTTTTGGGGTGCCGCTCGGCGCCACCATCAACATGTCCGGCTCCGCCATCTACATCACCCTGGCGGCCATCTTCGCCGCCAATATTTCCGGCACCCCCATCCCCGCCGGCGATCTGCTGACCGTGGGCGTGACCGTACTGCTGATGTCCGTGGGCGTGGGCGGTGTGCCCGGCGGTGCCGTGGTGATGGCCGGGGTGCTGCTGCACCAGATGGGGCTGCCGATCGAGGCCATGGCCATCATCATGGCGGTGGACCGCATCAACGACATGTTCTGTACCGCTTCCAACGTGGTGGGCGACACCGCGGTCAACACCATAGTGGCCAGGATGGAAGGCAACCCGGACCGCCTGGAAGAGGCGGCCGGGCTGTCGACCATAGAGGAAAAATCCTAAGCAGGAAAAAAAACCGCCGGCCGGCGGTTTTTTTTATCCCTGGGCCTGCCCTTGCGGAGCGAAAGGCAGGGGAAATACCCTGTCGTAGGCCAGGTTGTAGAGATAGGCATACACCAGGTAGAAAGTGGCCATGGCGATATCCATGAGGAAGGCTTCCCACAGGGTGATGCCCAGGTGCCAGGCGATCATCGGCAGGAACAGCAGCAGCAGGCCGCCTTCGAACAGCAGGGCATGAGCTATCCGGATCGGCGTGGTCTTGCGCACATCTCCCCTCAGCCTGAGCAGGGCATGGTCGAACAGCAGGTTGTAAAGATAGTTCCAGACCGTGGCGATGAGGGAGCCGACCAGCGCCATCAATCCCATGTCGAGCAAGTTGTGGTTGAACAGCAGGCTGGCCAGGGGGGCGAAAATCAGCAGGCCGACGATTTCAAATCCCAGGGTATGGCGAATACGGTCTTTGGTGGTGCGCATGATATCTCCTCCGTAGTGATATGCTTTGATGGCGATTCTATCTGCTAATATCGAGGGTAAAAGTTAGCTAGTATCGGATTGACAGATAGATGAGTTTTTCCCTGGAACAATTGCAGGCTTTCGTGGCCACGGTAGAAACCGGCTCCTTCTCCGCCGCCGCCCGCCGCCTGGGCAAGGCCCAGTCGGTGGTGAGCACGGCGGTGGCCAACCTGGAGATCGATCTCGACAACCCGCTGTTCAGCCGCGAGGGCCGCTATCCCCGGCTGACCCCGGCCGGGGAGCGGCTACTGGCGGAGGCGCGGGTGATCCTGGAGCGTTGCGAACACTTTCGCGGCCTGGCCAAGAGCCTGGGGGAAGGGGTGGAAAGCCGGCTGGTGCTGGCGGTGGACGAACTCTACCCTTCCGACCAACTGGGGCGGCTGATGGATGAGTTCGCCCGCCGCTTTCCCAGCGTCGAGCTGGAGCTGCTGTTTCCGCTGATGGAGGACGTCAGTCGCATGGTGCTGGAGGAACGGGTCGATCTGGGCATCATGTGGCGCCAGGAAATCCTGCCTTCCTCCCTCAACTTCCATGCCCTCGGCTGGGTGCCGATGAAGATCGTCTGTGCCCCCGGCCATGCCCTGGCCGGCCAGCGGGTGGACTGGGAGGAGCTCAAGCGCCACCGCCAGCTGATGGTGGCGACCCGCAACGACAGCGAAGAAAAGGTGCGGTTGCGGGTGGCGTCCGAGGTGTGGTGGGTGGAAAGTCACTGGGTCATCGTCGAGCTGGTGCAGCGCAACCTGGGCTGGGCCTATGTGCCCGAACACATCGTGGCCCGGGCCCTGGGCGAGGGGCTGCTGGTCTCCCCCCGGCTGGCGTTCGACGAGACCGACTGGCAGGTGGCGCTGGAGCTGATTTGGCACAAGCAGCGGCCTCTGGGCAAGGCCGCGTCCTGGCTGAAGAACGCGGCCATCAGCGGCGCTCAGTCCACCAGATCGTAGGGCAGGGGCTGCAGATGCAGCCGGCTGTCGGGCTGATCTTTGAGCCGGAGCACGGCGTCCGCCTCCAGATCCTTGTTGAGCACGGCGGTCAGCAGGCAGTCTTCGCCCTGTTGCCAGTGGCTCAGTACGGTGCCGGCCCGGCGCCAGTTGTCGCCCAGTTGCAGTTCCAGATCCTGGTTGACGGCAATGGGGTCGGATGCCTTGCCGGCCAGCACGAACATGGCCTTCTTGTTGGCGCCCCGGTACTTGGCCCGGGCCACGGTTTCCTGGCCCATGTAGCAGCCCTTGGTGAAGCTGATGCCGCCGAGGGCCTGCAGGTTGAGCATCTGCGGGATATATTCGCCCTGGTGTTCGGCGCCCATGTCGGGCAGCCCGGCCTGGATCATCAGCCCCTGCCATTCCTGCTCGCTGCCCCTCGGCAGTTCGGGCAGCTCGGCGTCCAGCGGCAGCAGCAGCAGCGCATGTTCGGCCGCCACCGGGATAACGATGCCGCCCTGCCACAGGTTGCCGTCGCCCACATGGTTATTGAGCCAGTGGGACAGGCCTTCGCCGGCCAGGCCGAACAGCTGCCAGCGGTCGCTGGCGTCTTCGAGCTCGACCCTGGAAAACACCGCGAACTTTTTCAGTTCGGGCAACTGGCGCTCGAGCAGGGAATGGTTCAGCACCAGCAGCAACTGCTCACCCAGGTTGGCCAGCCAGAAGGGCGCCCACAGCTTGCCCTTGGCATCGCAGTGGCCGCCGGGACAGGCGTCGCCGGCCTCGAGGGCGGCCACGTCGCAGGTGACCTGGCCCTGCAGGTATTTGGTTCTGTCGTCGCCGGCCAGGCTGAGCACGGCCCTGTCGCTGAGGGGATAAAGTACGGGAGAAGAAGCGATAGTCAACACGGGTACATCCTCTGTTGTCTATAAAGAAGTGTGACCCTCATGGTAAAGATGGCCAACATATTTGTCAGTACTCATTCGACCTTATAACATGGGCTTTGTTTTATTTTTTGGAAGCGAAGATGCTCAATACCTCTGATAAACCCCGCCTGATCTGGGCTTGCCGCCGCGGCATGCTGGAGCTGGATGTGATCCTGGCCCCCTTTGTCGAGCACGAGTACGACGCCCTGGACGAGGCCCGCAAGGCGGTGTTCCGGCGTTTGCTGGAGTGCGATGACCCGGATCTGTTCGCCTGGTTCATGGGCCACGACCGCTCGCAAGACGCCGAATTGCAGGACATGGTGGGCTATATCCTTGAGCGCAACCAGGTTCGCAATCAGCGCTGAGCCGTCGCTGCTGCATCGCTGCTACCTGATGGCGGCGGCAAGCATGCTCTGGCTGCCCGCTTCGCTCTGGCTGGAGGCGGACAGGCTGGCCTGGTTCCTGCCCGGCTGGCTGCTGGCGCTGTGGTGGCTGGGGCGCAAGGGGGCGGAATACCGGCTGGAAGGGGAATTCAACCAGGGGGTGCTCAGCCTCAACGGGCGCAGTGGGGTGTTGTCCCGCCACAGCCGGGCCGGGCCCGGCTTTTTGCTGCTGGTGCTGGAAGGCGACCCCTGGCCGCCGTTCTGGCTGTTCCAGGACGCGGTGCCGGAGAAGGTGTTCCGGCGCCTGTCCCGGCAGGTGCTGACCGGCGCTTAGCCGGCCAGGTAGTTGTCCGGCGTCAGTACGGTGGGCTGGGGGGCCGCCAATTGCTCCGGGTAGTCCAGGGTGAAGTGCAGGCCGCGGGATTCCTTGCGCTCCATGGCCGACAGCACGATAAGCTCCGCCACCTGCACCAGGTTGCGCAGCTCCAGCAGGTTGTTGCTGACCCGGAAGTTGGCGTAATACTCCTGGATCTCCTGCTTGAGCAAGTCGATGCGCCGCTTGGCCCGTTCCAGCCGCTTATCGGAACGCACTATGCCCACGTAATCCCACATAAACAGCCTGAGCTCATGCCAGTTGTGGTGGATCACCACTTCTTCATCCGAGTTGGTCACCTTGCTCTCGTCCCACAGGGGCAGCATGGGCGGCTCCGGGGTGTCCGCCAGCTTGGCCAGCATATCCGAGCCTGCGGCGCGGGCGAACACGATGCATTCCAGCAGGGAGTTGGAGGCCATGCGGTTGGCGCCGTGCAGGCCGGTGTAGGACACCTCGCCGATGGCGTAGAGGCCTTCGATATCGGTACGGCCCTGCATGTCGACCATGACGCCGCCGCAGGTATAGTGGGCGGCGGGCACCACCGGCATCGCTTCCCTGGTGATGTCGATGCCTACCTTGAGGCAACGTTCATGGATGGTGGGGAAGTGCTTGACGACAAAGTCGGCCGGCTGGTGGCTGATGTCCAGGTACATGCATTCGGCGCCCAGGCGTTTCATTTCATGATCGATGGCGCGGGCCACGATATCGCGCGGCGCCAGTTCGGCCCGTTCGTCGTAGTCGGGCATGAAACGGCTGCCGTCGGGGCGCTTGAGCAGGGCGCCCTCGCCGCGCAGGGCCTCGCTCAGCAGGAAGTTGTTATCGGCCGGATGATAGAGGCTGGTGGGGTGGAACTGGTTGAACTCCATGTTGGCCACCCGGCAGCCGGCGCGCCAGGCCATGGCGATGCCGTCGCCGGAACTGACGTCCGGGTTGGAGGTATACTGGTAGACCTTGGAGGCACCGCCGGTGGCCATGGCGATGAACTTGGCGCGCACCGTTTCCACCCGTTCCTTGTTGCGGTTCCACACATAGGCGCCGAGCACCCGGTTGCCGGGCAGGCCCAGCTTGGCGGTGGTGATCAGGTCGAGGGCGTTGACCCGCTCCAGGATATGGATGTTGGGATGCTGCTGCACCTGTTCGGTGAGCGTCATCTGTACCGCCCGGCCGGTGGCGTCGGCGGCGTGGAAGATGCGCCTGTGGCTGTGGCCGCCTTCCCGGGTGAGGTGGTAGGAAGGCTCACCCTCGGCCGACTCTTCGGTATCGAAGGGCACGCCCTGGCCGATCAGCCATTGGATGGCGCCGGGGGCCTGGCTGGCGGTAAATTCCACCACTTGTTCATCGCACAGGCCGGCGCCGGCGATCAGAGTGTCGGCCACGTGGGATTCGATGCTGTCGGTTTCATCGAACACGGCTGCGATGCCGCCCTGGGCGTAGAGGGTCGCCCCTTCGGCCAGCGGGCCTTTACTCAGCACATGAACCCTGGCATGGTCGGCCAGCTTCAGCGCCAGCGACAGGCCGGCGGCACCGCTGCCAATGATGAGTACGTCGCAGAGGTATTCAACAGGATCCTTCATAAAGTATCATTGGCCCGGTATGGATAATATTTCTATGTTATCCCAAGCTGAGCACAGGCGCAGCCGGAATCATCTATCTCAAATGAGTTCAGAACTTTTTCCCGCACCCGGAGTCTACTAAAGGTGCGCTATCACGGGCCGGTGGCACAGCACTGGAATAATCGGAGGTTACGCGGCTCGCATGAGCGATCATTTAACGGACCAGCAGCTGGTTGAACGGGTCCAGCGCGGCGATAAGAATGCGTACAACCTGCTGGTAAGAAAATATCAACATAAAGTGGCGAACCTGGTGTCCCGATACGTGTCCAACCATGGAGACGTACCAGATGTAACCCAGGAGGCCTTTATCAAGGCCTACCGGGCCCTGCCCGGCTTCAGGGGCGAAAGTGCGTTTTTTACCTGGTTGTACCGGATTGCGGTGAATACCGCCAAAAATTATCTGGTTTCCCAGCGGCGGCGGCCTCCGGGCTCCGATGTTGAAATTGAAGACGCGGAATATTACGAGGGTGGCGAGGCGCTGAAAGAGCTGTCGTCACCGGAAAACCTCATGTTGTCGGACGAGATCAAGCGGGCGGTATTTGAGACCATTGATGCGCTTCCGGAGGATCTTAAAACGGCGATTACCTTGCGAGAGCTGGAAGGGATGAGCTATGAAGAAATTGCCAGCGTGATGGACTGTCCGGTCGGGACGGTTCGTTCCCGGATTTTCCGGGCACGGGAGGCAATTGACAAGCGGGTCCAGCCTTTACTTCAGGGTTGAACGGGGAATAAATGTTATGGCAAATAAAGAGCATATCTCGGCACTGGTGGACGGAGAAATCCAGGACAAGGTGCTGTTGGAACGGCTTGGCCGCGACAGCGAGCTGGCAGAGACATTTGGCCGCTATCATCTTTACGGCGACGTCATGCGTAACGAGTTGCCGAACTACCTTCAGCTCGACTTAAGTGACCGGATAGCGGCGGCGCTGGAGCAGGAAGCCGCCATTCTGGCGACCCCAGCACCGGACACGGGTGAGCGGCGCCAGGCCAAGGTGCTGCGGCCCCTGTTCGGACGGGTGGCCCCCTTGGCGCGCCAGCTCGGCCAGTTTGCGGTAGCGGCCTCGGTGTCGGCGGCCGTGATTTTCGGGGTACAGCAATACAGCCAGAATGATCCCCAGGCGCCGGTGCTCAATACCGTGCCCCTGAGTGGTGGCGCAGCCCCGGTCAGCCTCAACTATCAGGCGGACTCCCGCGAGGTGCTGAATGAGCAGGCCCTGCTGGAGCAGCAGCGTAAAATCCATGCGCTGTTGATGGATCATGAATTGCAGCAGCGGCTGCGCCAGAACTGAGGGTAACCCGATTTGATCATGAGCGGACTGCGTACCCTTGTCCTCGCGCTGGCCTGGACTTTCTCCGCTTCGGTCATGGCAGAGGCAGGGCCGGCCGAAACCCTGCTGCAGCAAATGCAGCAGGCCTATCGCCAGCTCAATTTCGAGTTGACTCTGGTTGAGTCCAGCCAGGGGCAGCTCGAGCCCAAACGGCTCACCCGCGGCCATTTCGACGGCCAGGTGCTGACCCATCTTACCCACCTCAACGGCCGGCCGCGGGAATATGTGCAGCGGGACGACGAGATCAGTTTTTTCGATGCCAGCCACGATGGTTATACCCTCAAGCATTCGCGTCTGCCCGGTTTGTTCAATCGCCTGCAGCTGATGTCGCTGGAGCCTGTTCTGAAGCACTATGATGCGGTCATTGCCGGGCGCAGCCGGGTGCTGGGGCGGGTGGCTCAGGTGGTGCGGCTGGTGCCCAGGGCGGATCATTATTACGGCTACGTGCTCTGGCTGGATCAGGAATCCGGTCTGCTGCTCAAGCTGGACACCCTGGACAAAGACGCCGGGCTGGTGGAGCAGAGCATGGGGGTGGCCCTGCATATCAGCGAGGAACCTGCCGCCTTTCTGCGTGAGCTGAAAGCGGCCAGCCTGCCGCCGGCCATGTCCCCGGCCGAGGTGTACCCGGCGCCTCAGCAGCCGTTGCCCTGGCAGGCCGGGTGGCTGCCGCAGGGCTTTGAGGTGAGATCCCAGGACAAGCACAAGTTGCCGGTCACCGAGCAGCCGGTGGACTATCTGATGGCATCCAATGGCGTGGTGGATGTTTCCGTCTATGTGGCTCAGGCCGGGATTGGCGCCGAACCGCAGCAACAGCTGGTGCGTCAGGGTGCCACCCACCTGGTCAGCCTGGTCAACCCGGCACGGGTTGAGGTGACCGTGGTGGGGGATATCCCGGCGGATACCGCCCGCCGTATCGCCGAGTCGATCCAGCCCAAGGCCGTCAATCCATGATCGAAGAGGTGGCGACGGTCGTGGCGGTAGGCGAGGGTGGCGTCGAGGTCGCCTGTTTCGGCAAATCGGCCTGCGGTCAGTGCCGGCAGAGCAGCCACTGCGGTACCGGCCTGGTGGCCAAGGCCCTGCCCGGGCGCGAGCATCGTTTTTTTATCGCCACCGGCCTGCCGCTCAAGGTGGGCGAACAGGTGCGCATCGGCATTCCCGAGCACAATCTGATCACCAGTGCCCTGCTGGTCTATCTGTTGCCGCTGCTGCTGCTGCTGGGCGGCGCCCTGCTGGCCAGCCTGGTGCTGGGCCTGGGGGACGGCGGTGCCCTGGCGGGGGCCGCCGTTGGCGGCAGCGCCGGCTTTATCCTGGCTTCCCGTTTATCCCGCCGTGGGGGCAGAGCGCTGAGCGAGCCGGTGCTTATCGGGGCCCTGCTCCCGGTCGTCAAGATCGACTAAGGATTGGCCACGGTAGCGCGAATCCAGTAGAATCTCGCCTTTGACTCTCGCTTTCAGACTACGGACTCCTTATTGCATCATGAAGCATATTCGTAATTTCTCCGTCATCGCTCACATAGACCACGGCAAGTCCACCCTGTCCGATCGCCTGATCCAGGTGTGCGGCGGTTTGTCGGATCGGGAAATGCAGGAACAGGTGCTCGACTCCATGGATCTGGAGCGGGAGCGCGGCATTACCATCAAGGCTCAGAGTGTGACCCTGAACTACCAGGCCAATGACGGCATCCAATACCAGCTGAACTTTATCGATACCCCCGGGCACGTGGATTTTTCCTATGAAGTCTCCCGTTCCCTCGCCGCCTGTGAAGGTGCGCTGCTGGTGGTGGACGCGGGTCAGGGCGTTGAGGCACAGACTCTGGCCAACTGCTATACGGCCCTGGACATGGATCTGGAAGTGGTGCCGGTGCTGAACAAGATCGATTTGCCCCAGGCCGAGCCGGAGCGGGTGGCCCAGGAAATCGAGGACATCGTCGGCATCGACGCCATCGATGCGGTGCGCTGCTCAGCCAAGACCGGCCTGGGCGTGGACGACGTGCTGGAAACCATAGTGCACAAGATCCCGGCGCCGGAAGGCAATCCCGAAGGGCCGTTGCAGGCGCTGATCATCGACTCCTGGTTCGACTCCTACCTGGGGGTGGTTTCGCTGGTGCGGATCAAGCACGGCAACCTGAGAAAGAATGACAAAATCAGGGTGATGAGCACCGGCCAGGTATGGGGCGTGGATCGCATCGGCATCTTCACCCCCAAACAGAAAGATACCGATGGCCTCAATTGCGGCGAAGTGGGCTGGGTGGTGTGCGGCATCAAGGAAATCCACGGCGCGCCGGTGGGGGATACCCTGACCCATGCCAAACATGGGGCCGACAGCCCTCTGCCCGGCTTCAAGAAGGTCAAGCCCCAGGTGTACGCGGGCCTGTTCCCTATCTCCAGCGACGATTACGAGGCCTTCCGTGACGCCCTGGACAAACTGTCGCTGAACGACGCCTCCCTGTTCTATGAACCGGAAACCTCCAATGCCCTCGGCTTCGGTTTCCGCTGCGGCTTCCTCGGCATGCTGCACATGGAAATCATCCAGGAGCGGCTGGAGCGGGAATACGATCTGGATCTTATCACCACGGCGCCGACCGTGGTGTACGAGGTGGTCAAGACCGACGGCGAGACCGTCTACATCGACAGCCCCTCGCAGCTGCCGGCGGTGAACCACATCGAGGAGATCCGCGAGCCCATCGCCGAGTGCAATATTCTGGTGCCCCAGGAATATCTGGGCAACGTCATTACCCTGTGCATCGAGAAGCGCGGCATGCAGACCAACATGGTCTACCACGGCAACCAGGTGGCGCTCAGCTACGACATCCCCATGGCGGAAGTGGTGCTCGATTTCTTCGACCGGCTCAAGTCCTGCAGCCGCGGCTATGCCTCGCTGGATTACGGCTTCAAGCGGTTCGAGGCGGCGGACATGGTGCGCCTGGATATCATGATCAACGGCGATCGGGTCGACGCCCTGGCGATCGTGACCCACAAGGACAACGCCCAGTACCGGGGTCGCCAACTGGTGGAGAAGATGCGCGAGCTGATCCCGCGGCAGATGTTCGACATCGCCATTCAGGCGGCCATCGGCAACCATATCATCGCCCGCAGCACGGTGAAGGCCCTGCGCAAGGACGTGACCGCCAAGTGCTACGGCGGTGATGTCAGCCGCAAGAAAAAACTGCTGGCCAAACAGAAGGAAGGCAAGAAGCGGATGAAGTCGCTGGGCCGGGTCGATATCCCCCAGGACGCCTTCCTGGCCATATTGCACGTAGGTAAGGACAAGTAACCATGGCGAGTACCTTTGCCCTGATCCTGGTGCTGGTGACCTTGGTCACCGGTATCATCTGGGCCTGTGACAAATGGATCTGGGCCCCCCAGCGGGCCCGCAAAATTGCCGATGCCCAGCAGGTATATGGTAACAAGGTGGACAAGTCCGCCCTGGCCAAGGCCGCCACGGCGCCGGGCTGGATCGAGCAGGCCAAGTCCATCTTCCCGGTGATCGGTGCGGTGCTGGTGCTGCGCTCCTTTATCTACGAGCCCTTCCAGATCCCGTCCGGATCCATGATGCCCACCCTGCTGGTCGGCGACTTCATCCTGGTGGAGAAGTTCGCCTACGGCCTGAAGGAGCCGGTCAGCAATACCAAGATTATCCCCACCGGCGAGCCCAGGCGCGGTGATGTGGCGGTGTTCAAGTACCCGGAAGATACCCGTATCGATTATATCAAGCGCATCGTCGGGTTGCCGGGGGACCGGCTCGTCTATCGGGACAAACAGCTCTACCTCAAGCCCGCCTGCGACGGGGGCGAGTGCCCCGATTTTGCGCCTGTGCCCCTTGAATTCGAGCACAGCGGCGAATTTACCCAGATGGGCATACCGCTCGAGCGCTACCGTGAGCACCTGACCGAACGCCCCCATGACATACTGCGCAATCCGTTATTGCCGGATCGGGTGTCCATGTATTACCGCCAGCCGGGTACGGCCCGGGACGAGTGGGTGGTGCCGGAAGGCCATTACTTCGCGGTGGGTGACAACAGGGACAACAGCACCGACAGCCGGTTCTGGGGCTTTGTGCCCGAGCAGAACCTGGTGGGACGGGCGGTTGCCATCTGGATAAGCTTTGAGTTCGAACGTAACGCCGACAGCTGGTTGCCTTCCTGGGTACCGAGTGACGTGCGCTTCAGCCGCATAGGCGCCATTCATTGATGAAAAAACTGAATCTTCTGCAAAAAAAACTGGGCCATAGCTTCAACGACGAAACCCTGCTGGTGCGGGCCCTGACCCACCGCAGCGCCGGTTCCCGCCACAACGAGCGGCTGGAATTCCTGGGGGACTCCATCCTCAGCATGGTGGTGGCCGATGCGTTGTTTCACCGCTTTCCCAAGGTGAACGAAGGGGACATGTCGCGCATGCGCGCGACCCTGGTACGGGAAAAGACCCTGGCCGAACTGGCGCGGGAGTTCGAGCTGGGGGAATACCTGATCCTGGGCCCGGGGGAACTGAAAAGTGGCGGTTACCGGCGCGAGTCTATCCTGGCGGACGCGGTGGAAGCCCTGATTGGTGCCGTCTACCTGGATACCGATATCGAGCGGGTGCGCGAGCTGCTGCTGTCCTGGTATGACGAGCGGCTCAACGATATCCAGCCCGGCGTGGAACAGAAAGATCCCAAGACCCGGCTGCAGGAACTGCTTCAGGCCAAACGCAAGCCCTTGCCCACCTACACAGTGGTGGACGTGATCGGAGAGGCCCATAATCAGAAATTTACCGTGCACTGTCTGGTAGACGGCTTGCCCGATCCGGTGATTGGTATAGGTACCAGTCGCCGCAAGGCCGAGCAATCTGCCGCCGAACATGCCCTGGATACCTTGCTATGACAGATCAAGAACAAACTTACTGCGGCTTTATCGCCATCGTGGGCCGCCCCAACGTGGGCAAGTCCACCCTGCTGAACCAGCTGCTGGGGCAGAAGGTGAGCATCACCTCGCGCAAGCCGCAGACCACCCGCCACCGCATCATGGGCATTGACACCGAGGGGGCCTATCAGGCCATCTATGTGGATACCCCCGGGCTGCATATCGAGGAGAAGCGGGCCATCAACCGGCTGATGAACCGGGCGGCTACCAGCTCGCTGGGTGATGTGGAGATGGTGGTGTTCGTGGTGGAAGGCACCAAGTGGACCGCCGATGACGACATGGTGCTGAACAAGTTGCGCCACATCCATTGCCCGGTGGTGCTGGCGATCAACAAGATCGACAACGTCCAGAGCAAGGACGAGCTGCTGCCTCATATCCAGTGGCTGTCCCAGCAGATGAATTTTGCCGATATCGTGCCCATTTCCGCGGAAAAAGGCACCAATGTGGACACCATTGCCAAGCTGGCCCGTTCGCGGCTCAAGCCGTCGCTGCACTATTTCCCGGAAGACTACATCACCGACCGTTCCTCCCGCTTCATGGCGGCGGAAATCATCCGTGAAAAGCTGATGCGCTTTATGGGCGAAGAGCTGCCCTATTCGGTGACGGTGGAGATCGAGCGCTATCAGGTCAACGAGCAGGGGGTCATCCATATCAACGGCCTGATCCTGGTGGAACGCAGCGGCCAGAAAAAGATGGTGATCGGCAACAAGGGCGAAAAGCTCAAGGTGATCGGCACCGAGGCGCGGCTGGATCTGGAGCGGCTGCTCGAACAGAAGGTGTTTCTCGAATTGTGGGTCAAGGTCAAGTCGGGCTGGGCCGATGATGAGCGAGCCCTGCGCAGCCTAGGGTATGGCGACGACTGACATGGCGTTCGCCGCCTTTGTCATCCATAGCCGGCCCTACCGGGAAACCAGCCAGCTGGTGGACGTCTTTACCCGGGAGCAGGGCCGCCAGAGCCTGGTGGCCAAGGGCAGCCGCCAACCCCGCTCACCACTCAAGGGGCTGTTACAGCCCTTTGTGCCGTTAAGGCTCGCTTTCGCCGGCAAGGGCGAGCTGAAAAATCTGCACAGCGCCGAAGCGAGTGGCCCGGCCATCCCCTTGACGGGGGCAGCCCTGTACAGCGGCCTTTACCTCAACGAGCTGCTCTATTATCTGCTGGAAACCCAGACGCCCTTCGACGAGGTGTTCGAGGCTTATTATAAAACGCTGAAAAAACTGGCAAGCGGTGATGCTATAGAACCATGTTTGCGTCATTTTGAGTTTTATATGCTAAATATACTGGGTTATGGCGTGGACTTCACCCAGGACGCCCTGACCGGCGATGCCATCCGCCCCGAAGGCTGGTATGGCTATCAGCCGGAATCCGGTTTTATCGCCCTGGCGCAGGCCGAGCCCGGCGCCTATCCGGGGGAGCATCTGTATGCCCTGGCCGAGCTGGATCTGAGCCGAGTCGAGGTGCTGGCTTCCGCCAAACGCTTCAGCCGCCAGGCGCTGGGGCCCTATCTCGGCGGTCGCCCGTTGCGCAGCCGGGCCCTGTTCATCAAAGGAAAGAGAGGAAGTCGCAGTGAGTGAATTGTATTTAGGGGTCAATATCGATCACATTGCCACCTTGCGCAATGCCAGGGGCACCAGTTACCCGGATCCGGTGCAGGCGGCGGCGGTGGCCGAGCAGGCCGGTGCCGATGGCATTACCGTTCACTTGCGGGAAGACCGCCGCCATATCATCGATCGGGATGTGGAGATCCTGGGCCGGACCATCCAAACCCGGATGAACCTGGAAATGGCGGTCACCGAGGAGATGCTCGATATCGCCTGCCGTATCAAACCGGCGTTTGTCTGCCTGGTACCGGAAAAACGGGAAGAAGTGACCACCGAGGGTGGGCTGGACGTGGCCGGCCAGCTCGACAAGGTGAGAGCCGCGGTGCGGCGACTGAGCGAGGTGGGCATCAAGGTATCGCTGTTCATCGATGCGGACAAGGCGCAGATCGACGCGGTGGTGGCCGCCGGCGCACCCTATATCGAGATCCACACCGGTCATTATGCCGATGCGCCCAACGAGGCCGAACAACTGGCCGAGCTCAAGCGTATCGCGGCCTCCGCCGCCTACGCCCATGATCTGGGGCTGAAGGTGAACGGCGGCCACGGCCTGCATTACCACAACGTCAAGCCGATCGCCGCCATTCCCGAGATGCTGGAGCTGAACATCGGCCATGCCATCATTGCCCGCGCCGCCTTCGACGGCCTGGAAAAAGCCATTCGCGATATGAAGCGGCTGATGCGCGAAGCCCGTCAGGGCGTTTGAGCCGTAAGCTGTACGCTTTCAGAAAAACCCCGAACTGGCGCGCTCGGGGTTTTTTGTAGGGACGAGAGTATGCAGGGGAAGGTAGTGTTTGTACCGAGTGTTTTTCTTATGGCTGACAGCTTGTCGCCGACAGCTGCATTCTCCTCACTCCTCACCGGGTTATAAATACCTCTTCACTTCTTCCCGGATCTGCCCCATCCGTTCTTCCAGCTCCAGCAGTTCGGGCTCCAGCTCTTCCACCGGCTGTTTGGCCAGCAGGGCCTTCTCCAGTTGTGCCACCAGCGCCTGCAATTGCGGCACGCCGCAGTAGGCGGTGCCGCCGTGCAGCTTGTGCAGCGGGGGGTAGAGGTATTCGCCGTCGAGCTCACCGGACAGGGCCGCACCCAACAGCGGCTCGAATTCATCGAAGCTGTGCAGCAACATGCTCAGCATGTCTTTCGCCAGCGGCTCCTTGCCTCCGGCCCGCTTCAACGCCAATGGCCAGTCGATCTGCCCCTGCGCCGGCTGACGATGACCGAAACGCTCGATGATACGGGCCAGGATGGCTTCGTCGATGGGTTTGGCCAGGTAGTCGTCCATGCCCTTGCGCAGCAGCCGATCCCGCTCGCCTTCGATGGCATGGGCGGTGACCGCCACTATGGGCGTACTGGCGTTGGGACCGCCTTGGGCGCGGATTTCCCGGGTGGCCTGGATGCCGTCCATTACCGGCATCTGGATATCCATAAAGATGATGTCGTAGCGGTTGACCGTGGCCAGGTTCAGCGCCTCCCGGCCGTTGGTACAGCTTTCCACCTGGCTGACCTGTTCGCTCAGCATGGCGCTGATCAGCTTGAGGTTGGCCGGGTTGTCGTCCACCGCCAAGACCCGGAGCGGCTGTTTGTGGGAAGGGGGGGCCAGGGTGATCTGCAGCATGGCCTCGGGGGGGAGGCTATCCTGCTCCACCAGGGCATGGGCCAGCTTCTGGTAGTGTACCGGCTTGGTCAGGCAGTAACCGGCGCCGGTCTTGAGCAGGGCATCGACCAGGGTCGGATCGGTGGAGCTGAGCAGCACCACCACCTTGTTGTCGTACTCTTTTTGCCTGAGGATATCCTGCTCCATCTGGCTGGGCAGGGTATGGGGGCCGAAGCCCAGCAGGGCAGTGTCGATACGAACCCCCGGATAAGGCTCGTGCAGCACCTGAACGCCCCACTCCCGCAGCAGGGCGGTGGTGGCGCGCCGGCTGAAGTTATCCTCCTCCAGATAGAGCACCGTCTTGTGGCTGAGTTCGGCCAGCGGCAGGGGCTCGGCCAGAGGCAGGGCCGCCCGGCCCAGCTCCAGGGTGAAGCTGAACACCGAGCCCGAGCCCAGCTCCGAATAGAGTTCGATATCGCCGGCCATCTGGTGTACCAGCTTCTGGGTGATCACCAGGCCCAGGCCGGTGCCGCCATAACGGCGGGAGATGCTGGAGTCGGCCTGGTTGAAGGCCTGGAACAGCTGGCGGCGCTGGCTGTCGGAAATGCCGATGCCGGTATCCTGCACATGAATGCACAGGGCGGCCCGATCCGGCTGGCTGGCCGGACGGGCATCGACCCGTACGTCCACGTTGCCCTGTTCGGTAAACTTGATGGCGTTGCCCACCAGGTTGGTGAGCACCTGCTGCAGCCGCAACGGGTCGCCCACCAGGCTGTCGTGTACCGCCGCATCCACCCTGAGCGACAGCTCCAGTCCCTTGTCGTGGGCGCTGGGGGCGAGCAGGGTCATCACTTCCTGCAGGGTATCGCGCAGGGAGAAGGGGATCTGCTCCATCTTCAGCTTGCCCGCCTCCAGCTTGGAGAAATCGAGGATGTCGTTGATGATGCCGAGCAGGTTCTGGGCCGACTTCTCTATGGTCTTGAGATAGTCCAGCTGGTTTGGTGTCAGCCGGGTCTTTTGTAGCTGGCGGGCGAAGCCGATCACACCGTTGAGCGGGGTGCGCAGCTCGTGGGACATGTTGGCCAGGAACTCGGTCTTGACCCGGGCGGCCTCCTGGGCCCGCTTCTTGGCCATGTCCAGCTCGATGTTCTGGATCTCTATCTGTTCCAGGGTTTCGCGCAGATCCGAGGTGGCCTGATCGATGTTCTGCTGCATCTCGTCGTGGTATTCCGACAAGGACTTGGCCATGGCGTTGATACCGTTCTTGAGCACTTCCAGCTCGCCGGTGAATTCCCCGCTGACTCGGGTATCGAGCCGGCCTTCGCGGATCTTGTACACGGCGCTGACCATGTCGGTGATCGGCTGGGACACGCCCTTGATCAGGCGGATGCCGAACAGGGTGCTGAAGCTGACCCCGAGCAGCACGATCAGGCCGGCGAAGAAGCTGTCCCTGTAGTGCACCAGCATGGCCGAGTCGTTGGTCAGTTGCATGGACACATAGCCGATGGGGGTGGAAGAGGATTCTTCCCACAGGGCATCGATACGGATGTTGTCGGTCACCACCGGGGTGCGCAGTATGATGCCCTCGGGGCCGGTTTCCACCAGGGTCACCCGGGGCAGGGGCAGCTCCTCGGGCAGGCGCATGACATGGAAGTCGCGGTGGTAGTTGGACGTCACCAGCAGCCGGCCTTCCAGATCGAACAGGGCGATGGACTTGACCAGGGGGCTGTTGTTGCGGTGAATGTTGCTGAGCAGGCGGTTGAGCGCCTCCCGGTTGCGACTGGTCAGGGCCAGCTCGCTGGCCAGGGCCAGGGGCTCGATCACATTGACCCCCTGGCGGATCAGGGCTTCTTCCAGCTGCTGATAACGGTTCACGGAAAAATAACCGGCCAGCAGTATGCCGATGATCAGGGTCGGTAATATGGTAAAAGCCAGTACCCGGGCTCGCAGGCCGTATTTGGTCATAGGGGGCTAATGTGGGAGAATGCGCATTCAAATCAACAGATGCTTATGATGACATAGCCGGTCCGAGGGCTCCACGTTTTATGGTTCAGTTCTTCAAGGTCAAAAAGCCCGATGTCCAGGCGCAGGCACCGCTGGAGGTCGAGATCCTCGAGCTCAACGCCCATGGCGTGGGGGTGGCCCGCCACAAGGGCAAGCCGCTGTTCGTGTCCGGCGTGCTGGCCGGCGAACAGGTGCGGGTAAAGCTGACCGGCCAGAACAACAAGTACCAGACCGCCGACCTGGTCAAGGTGCTGAAGCCATCCCCGCAGCGGCTGAAGCCCTTTTGCCCCTATACCGCCCAGTGCGGCGGCTGCTCGCTGCAGCATGTGCCGGTCGCCGTCCAGCGGGAGTTGAAGGCCCGCGCCGTGGCCCGGCTGTTCGCCCGTCACGGGGTCGAGACCCTGCCCGAGCCGGAGTGGCTGCGCGGGGCCGAGCAGGGCTACCGGCGGGTGGCCCGGCTGGCGATCCGCCGCCAGGGCAAGGGCATAGCGCTGGGCTTTCGTCGCCAGCAGTCCCATGAGCTGGTGGAGATCGAGCGGTGCGGCGTGCTGCAACCGGCGCTGTCAAGCCTGATAGTGCCGCTGCGCCAGCTGCTTAACCGATTGAAAGCGGTCAGGCAGCTCGGGCATCTGGAGCTGTATGAGGCGGCCGAGGGAATAGCCCTGTTGCTGCGTCATACGGGCAGCCTGCCGACCCGGGACCTGGATATGCTGCTGGCCTTCGCCCAGGAGCGAAGCCTGGCGCTGTTTTTACAGGATGATACCGGGCGCCGTCCGTTACACGTTCCTTTTCCACTTTACTATCAGATAGATAATATTAAGCTGGCGTTTTCTCCCGGTGACTTTATCCAGGTCAACGGCCGGCTCAACGAGCAGATGGTACGGCAGGCCCTGGAGTGGCTGGCGGCCGAGCCGGAACAGCCGGTGCTGGATCTGTTCTGCGGCGTGGGCAATTTTTCCCTGCCGCTGGCGGCGTCCGGGCATCCGGTGGTCGGGGTGGAGGGGGTGATGGAAATGGTGGAGCAGGCCCGCGGCAACGCGGAAGACAACGGCCTGAGCCTGGCCCGTTTCTACCGCGCCGATCTGGCCGCCGACTTCACCCGGGAGCCCTGGGCCCGGGAAGGTTTCGAACGAGTGTTGCTGGATCCGGGACGGGCCGGCGCCGAGCAGGTGGTGCCCTATCTGCTGAAGCTCTCGCCCGAACGGCTGCTTTATGTTTCCTGTAACCCGGTGACCCTGGCCCGGGACAGCGAGGCCTTGCTGGCGGGGGGCTACCGGCTCAGCCGGCTCGGCCTGATTGATATGTTCCCCCATACGGTCCATTGCGAAGCGATGGCCTTGTTTGAACTCAGTTAAGGGACGCTTATGGTTTCAGTGCGCGATACCCATCTTAAATCGACCTTCAGCCTGGCCGAGTGGGCGGCGACCCTGCCCCTGGAAGCGAAAGAAAGGGATAAGCTGACCTCGGTGTACGAGTATTGCCGGCGGCTGGAGGCATCGCCCGAGGCGGAGCAGCGGCTGCTGGCCGAGGGGGTGGAGATGGTGGGCATACTGCTGACCCTGAGCATGGATCTGGATACCCTCAAGGCGGCGCTGCTCTATCCCTTCCTGGAAACCGGCTACCTGGACCTGGAGCGGGCACGGCTTGACTTCGGCGACAATATCGTCCGCCTGCTGCAGGGGGTGGCCGATATGGAAGCCATCCGTTCGCTGCAGCATGTGCACAGCGACAAGAGCTCCGAGGCCCAGGTCGACAGGGTTCGTCGCATGCTGCTGGCCATGGTGGAAGACGTACGGGCGGTGGTGATCAAGCTGGCCGAGCGCATCACCTGCCTGCGCGAGGTGAAAAGCGCCGATGAGGAAACCCGGGTGCTGGTGGCCAAGGAGATCGCCAACATCTACGCGCCGCTCGCCAACCGGCTCGGTATCGGCCAGCTCAAGTGGGAGCTGGAGGATCTGTCGTTCCGCTATCTGCATCCGGACACCTACAAGCGCATCGCCAAGCTGCTGGACGAGAAGCGGCTGGCGCGGGAAGCCTATATCGATGACTTTGTATCCGGACTCAGGAAGGCGCTGAAAGAGGCGGAGATCGAGGCCGAGGTGTATGGCCGACCCAAGCATATCTACAGTATCTGGCGCAAGATGCAGAAGAAGAGCCTGGACTTCGACGAGTTGTTCGACGTGCGGGCGGTGCGGGTGGTGACCAAGCACCTGCAGGACTGCTACGCGGCCCTGGGGGTGGTGCACACCCAGTGGCGTCACATCCCCCGGGAATTCGACGACTACGTGGCCAACCCCAAGCCCAACGGCTACCAGTCCATCCATACGGTGGTGATCGGCCCCGAGGGCAAGACGGTGGAGATCCAGATCCGCACCGATCAGATGCACCAGGATGCGGAGCTGGGGGTGGCGGCCCACTGGAAGTACAAAGAAGGTGCGGCCGGCGCCAGGCAGAGCGGCTTCGAGGAAAAAATCGCCTGGCTGCGCAAGCTGCTGGCCTGGCAGGAAGATATGGCCGAGAGCGGCTCCCTGGTGGACGAGTTGCGCAGCCAGGTGTTCGAGGACAGGGTCTATGTGTTCACGCCCAAGGGGGAAGTGGTGGACATGCCGGCCGGGGCCACCCCGCTCGACTTCGCCTACTATATCCACAGCCAGATCGGCCACCGCTGCATCGGCGCCAAAATCGACGGCCGCATAGTGCCCTTCACCTACCAGTTGCAGACCGGCGATCAGGTGGAGATCATCACCCAGAAGCAGCCCAATCCCAGCCGGGACTGGATGAACCCCAACCAGGGCTTCTTGCGCACCAGCCGGGCCCGCTCCAAGGTGGCCACCTGGTTCAAGAAGCAGGACAGGGACAAGAACATCCACGCCGGCCGCGAGGTGCTCGACAAGGAGCTGGACCGCCTGGGGCTGACCTTCTCCCAGATCGACAAGAAGGCGCTGGAGCGGTTCAATGTGGCCAGCCTGGATGACCTGCTGGCCGGCATCGGCGGCGGCGACCTGCGCATCAACCAGTTGCTCAACTACCTGCAGGGGCAGCACAAGAAACCGACCAGTGCCGAGCAGGACGAGCAGGTGCTGCGCCAGCTGGAGCAGAAGGCGGCCAAGAAACCCCAGGAGCACAAGGCCCATGGCCATATAGTGGTGCAGGGGGTGGGCAACCTGCTGACCAACACCGCCCGTTGCTGCCAGCCTATTCCGGGCGACGAGATCATCGGTTTCATCACCCAGGGGCGGGGCATCTCCATCCACAGGGCCGACTGCGAGCAGCTCAAGGAGCTGGCGGCCCAGCACCCGGAGCGGATGGTGGACGCGGTCTGGGGCGAGAACTATTCCGGCGGCTACAACCTCACCATGCGGGTGGTGGCCAACGACAGATCCGGCCTGTTGCGGGACATCACCACCATACTGGCCAACGAGAAGATCAACGTGATGGGCGTCAACAGCCGCTCCAACCGCAAGCAGCAGACCGCCATCATCGACATGGAGCTGGAAGTCTACAATATCGACACCCTGAGCCGGACCCTGGCCAAGATCAGCCAGCTGCCGGACATACTGGAAGCCAAGCGGCTGTAATAGGGAGCACGGATGGAACATTACCACTACTCGCTCGGCGATCTGCTGGCCATCATGGCGGCATTGCGGGACCCGGAAACCGGCTGTCCCTGGGATCTGAAACAGGACTTCGCCAGCATAGTGCCCTACACCCTGGAAGAGGCCTATGAAGTGGCCGACACCATAGAGCGGGGCGCGCTGGCGGAGCTGCCCGGGGAGCTGGGCGACCTGCTGTTCCAGGTGGTGTTCTATGCCCGCCTGGGGGAAGAGCGCTCCCTGTTCAACTTCGGCGACGTGGTGCAGTCCATCAGCCACAAGCTGGTGGCGCGCCATCCCCATGTATTCGGCAACGCCGACTTCGACAGTGAAGAACAGGTCAAGGCCAACTGGGAAAACACCAAGGCCGAGGAACGCCTGGCCAAGGACGCCGCGGCCACCAGCGCCCTGGACGACATTCCCCGCAGCCTGCCGGCGCTGTCCCGGGCCAACAAAATCCAGAAGCGCTGCGCCGCGGTCGGCTTCGACTGGCGCGAACTGCCGCCGGTGGTGGACAAGATCCGCGAAGAGCTGGACGAGGTCATGGCCGAGCTGGACGAGCCGGAGCGGGATCAGGACAGGGTGGCGGACGAGCTCGGAGATCTGCTGTTCGCCTGCGTCAACCTGGTGCGCCACCTCAAGCAGGATCCGGAGGCGGTGCTGCGCCGGGCCAACGACAAGTTCGAGCGCCGTTTCCGGGCGGTGGAGCAGGCGCTGCAGGCCGACGGCAAGGACAGCCGGGCCTGCAGCCTGGAAGAGCTGGACGGCTACTGGAACCGGGTAAAGGCGCGGGAATCCTGAGCCGCCGATGCGGATGAAAACAAAAACGCCACCCCTGCGGGTGGCGTTTTGCTATCGGCGGACTGGCGGGATCAGTTGTCCCTGATCCAGTGATCCATGTCGGTCTTCAGGTTGTCGGAGCGGGTGCCGAAGATGGCCTGTACCCCGGAGCCGGCCACCACCACCCCGGCGGCGCCCAGTTTCTTCAGTTGGGCCTGGTCCACCTGGGCCACGTCCTTCACGCCCACCCGCAGCCGGGTGATGCAGGCATCCAGGCTGGCGATATTGCCCTTGCCGCCGAAGGCGGTGACCAGTTGCTCGGCCATTTCGGAACCGCCCTGCTTGGCGCCTTCCTCGCTGGCCTCTTCCCGGCCCGGGGTTTTCAGGTCCAGCTTGACGATGGCGACCCGGAACAGGGTGTAGTAGAGGGCGCCGTAGGCCAGGCCCAGGATGGGGAACATCCAGCCCTTGGTGGACTGGGAGAAGAACACCACGAAGTCGATGAAGCCGTGGGAGAAGGTCATGCCGTGCTTCATGCCCAGCACTATGGTCAGCACATAGGCGGAGCCGGCCAGCAGGGCGTGGATGGCGTAGAGCACCGGCGCCACGAACATGAAGGCGAACTCGATGGGCTCGGTGATGCCGGTGAGGAAGGAGGTCAGGGCGGCGGAGAGCATGATGCCGCCCACCTTGGCGCGGTTTTCCGGCTTGGCGGAGTGCCAGATGGCGATGGCGGCGGCGGGCAGGCCGTACATCTTGAACATGTAGCCACCGGCCATGTTGCCGGCGCTGGGGTCACCGGCGATATAGCGGGCGATCTCGCCGCGGAACACTTCACCGGCGGCGTTGGTGTAGCTGCCGGCCTCGAAGAAGAAGGGCACGTTCCAGATGTGGTGCAGGCCGAAGGGGATCAGCGCCCGCTCCACCACGCCGTAGATGCCAAAGGCCAGGGCCGGGTTTTGGTAGGCGGCCCAGTCGGAGAAGCTGTTGATGGCGCTGCCGATGGGCGGCCAGATAAAGGACAGGGCCACGCCGGTGAAGATGGCGGTGACGCCGGTGATGATGGGCACGAAGCGCTTGCCCGCGAAGAAGCCCAGGTAGTCGGGCAACTGAATGCGGTAGAAGCGGTTGAACAGGTAGGCGGCGATGCCGCCGGCGATGATGCCGCCGAGCACACCGGTGTCGGTCAGCTGCTTGATCAGGGTGGCGTCGGCGACCGGATCCAGGCCGGTGACGATGGGGCCCATGACGCCGATGGCGGCGGTCAGCACGAAGTAACCGACCACGGCGGCCAGGGCGGCGACGCCGTCGTTGTTGGTGAAGCCCAGGGCGACACCGATGGCGAAGATCAGCGCCAGGTTACCGAAGATGGCGCCGCCGGCCTGGGCCATCAGCATGGACACGAGATGGGGCAGCCAACTGAAATCGGCGGCGCCGATGCCGAGTAATAAACCGGCAACGGGTAGCACCGATACCGGCAGCATCAGTGATTTACCTACTTTTTGCAGGTTGGAAAAGGCGTTTTTAAACATAAAAAACACTCCGGGTAAAAGGAAATAAAGGATTTTCAGGTAGTATAGAAGCTTGTTGTGCTTATATTGATTGAATCGATTCAGCTTGTGCAAGTTGGAGTTTTAAAAGGGGGACCGAGTGCGCATTTCCCCGGCGTTTATCGATAACAATGCAACAGTTTCTTACAAAATGTTACACAGGGCTCAACCTTTGCCGCACTGCGCCGATAGATAGGCCAGGAGGATGACCGATGAAGCTTATATCCTGTTTTTTACTGTTTTGCTGCAGCCTGCAGGCCTTGGCCCAGGAGCAGGCCGAGCCTGCCGGCACTTCTGCGGCGGAGGAACTCAGGGCCGTCCCCCTCTATGAAGAACATGAGCTGATCCATTGGATCAACAACAACCGTCATCTGCAGCAGGTGCGGGACAGGGACAGCTGCCAGCTGGTGCAGGATATCGAGGCCAGGGCGGAAGTGCTGCGGCTGCCGTCCTACCAGTTTCTGTGGGGGGACATGCTGGCCTGGGGGGTCTGTGTCCCCAGACAGCCGCGGCGGGGCATGGCGATGATCTGGAAGTCGGCGGAGCAGGGCCTGCCGGCGGCGTTGGAGCAGTTGGGGCGTTATTATTACAACGGTACCCTGGTGCAGCAGAACCGGGAGCGAGCCGCCCCCCTGATGCAGGAGGCGGCCAGCCTCGGCTTTGAAAAAGCCCAGTTCACCTGGGCCCGCTGGCTGCTGGAAGGGGCCGGCAGCCCGCTGGACTACCCCCAGGCCTACCTGTGGCTGAAGCAGATAGTCACCGCCGATCCGGCCCAGCACCGGGAGGCGGAGCGATTGAGCAAGGGGCTGGCTGCCCGCATGCCCCCCCACAAGGTCAAGGAGCTGAACCACCAGCTGCTGTTCTGAGTCCCCGCCGGGGCCTGTGCTTGTCAGCGCGGACATTTCATGTCACCTTAGTGTGCACTAATGTGTATCATGTATATATATTCGCCCCTGCCCAGGATACCCGCTGAATGAAGCTGACCACCTATACCGATTTCGGACTGAGAGCCATGATGTACCTGGCCACCCTGCCCAAGGGGGAGCTGACCAGCGTCGCCCATGTTTCTCATCTGTACGATGTGTCCCGCAACCATATGGTCAAGGTGGTCAACCAGCTGGCGCGGGAAGGCTATATCCATGCGGTACGGGGCAAGAACGGCGGCATCCGGCTGGCCCGGGCGCCGGAAGACATCAATATCGGCCAGGTGATCCGTACCCTGGAACACAACCTCAAGGGCATCGACTGCGGCAGCCCGGCCTGTTACCTGGTACCGGCCTGTCGACTGAAGGATGCGCTCAAGCTGGCGATGGAAGCCTTCTTGCGCGTCATGGAAAGTTATACCCTGGCCGATCTGGTGGGTAACCGGGACGAACTGATGGTCATCTTCAACCAGCTCGAACCTCAGGCCGTCAAAGCCTAGGGGCGATAGTAGTGAGGTAGTACCCGGGCCAGTTTCACCATATTGTTTTCCACTTCCAGTATTTCTATGGGGTAACCCGCCAGCCGCAGGCCGATGTTGGCCTGGGGGATCTCTTCCAGGTATTCCAGGATCAAGCCGTTGAGGGAGCGGGGGCCGTCGGTGGGCAGCTTCCAGCCCAGCTCTTTGTTGATGTCCCGGATACTGGCCGAGCCCTCGATCAGGTAGGAGCCGTCCTCCTGGGGCTTGATTTCGTCACTCAGGGTCGGGCTGATGGTGGTGGTGAAATCGCCGACGATCTCCTCCAGGATATCGTCCAGGGTGACCAGGCCCTGGATGTCGCCGTATTCATCCACGATCAGGCCGATGCGCTCCTTGTTGCGCTGGAACTTGAGCAACTGCACGTTGAGCGGGGTGGCTTCGGGAATGTAGTAGATTTCGCGTACCGCCCGCATCAGGCTGGACTTGCTGAACTCCTCCTTGGCCAGCAGGCGCAGGGCGTCCCGGGCGTGGATAAAACCCAGGGCATCGTCGATATTGTCCCGGTACAGCAGCACCTTGGTATGGGGGCTCTGCAACAGCCGCCGGCTGATGGTTTTCCAGTCCTGGGTCACGTCGATGCCGTAAATTTCGTTGCGCGGCACCATGATATCGTCCACCGTCACCTTTTCCAGATCCAGGATGGACACCAGCATGTCCTGGTGTCGGCGCGGGATCAGAGCACCGGCTTCGTTGACTATGGTGCGCAGCTCTTCCGAGCTGATGGCGGTATCTTCCCGGTTGTGCGGGTTGATACGGAACAGCGACAGCAGGCCGTTGGAGATGGCGTTGATGGTCCATACCGCCGGATAGAGCAGTACCATCAGCGGTTTGAGGATAAAGGAGGCGGGAAAGGCGACCCGCTCCGGATACAGTGCCGCCAGGGTCTTGGGGGTCACCTCGGCGAAGATCAGCACCACTATGGTCAGGGCGATGGTGGCCACGGCCACACCGTAGTCGCCGAACAGGCGGATGGCGATCAGGGTGGCGATGGCGGAGGCGAGGATATTGACCAGGTTGTTGCCGATCAGGATCAGGCCTATCAGCCGATCGGGGCGAGAGAGCAGTTTATCCACCCGGGTGGCCGATTTATGTCGATTTTGCACCAGATGCCGCAGCCGATAGCGGTTGAGTGACATCATGCCGGTTTCAGAGCTGGAGAAAAAGGCGGAGATACAGAGTAAGGCTATCAGGATACCGGTAAGGGTACCCGTGGATATGTCGTCCAAGCAGACCGTCCTGTGGTGAAAAAGCTGATCAATTTCTAAGGGTTTGAGCGGGCGGTGTCAAGTCGAGGCTAACCCAGCAGGACTTCCCGCACGAAGCGGCTGCCGAAATAAGCCAGGGTGAGCAATATGCTGCCGGCCACGCTGGTCCAGATCACCTTGCGTCCGCGCCAGCCCAGGCGGTGGTGGCCCCACAGCAGGCCCACATAGACGCACCAGGCCAGAATGGTGAGAATGGCCTTGTGGGCCTTGCCGGGGCTGAACATTTCCTGCAGGAAGAACAGCCCGCTGGAGATGGACAGGGTCAGCAACACCACGCCGACGAAGATCAGCCGGAACAGGTAACGTTCTATGGTCATCAGCGGCGGCATCGCCGGCAGGTTGGTGAGTTTGTGTTTTTTCAGCCGGTTGTCGAGGAAACCCAGCAAGATGGCCAACAGGCAGGCGATCACCAGCAGGGAATAGGACATCAGCCCCAGGCCGATATGCAGCAACACCGCCGGGCGGGTCTCCAGATACATGCCGTAGTAGCTGGGCAGCAGGTAATCGGTGGCCAGCAGCAGGCCGGCAAAACCATACACCACCGGCATCAGCAGCCAGACGTTGAAGCGGCTGACCAGTATCGTCATCAGCAGGCAGATGATCAGGCTGACGATGGAAGCCACGTTGAGCATGCTCAGGTTCTGACCGGGCACCATCACCACGGTATCGAACAGCCAGAGCCCATGGAGGGCGAGCGCAAAGAGGGCCGCCAGCAAACCGTAGCGGCGCCCCTGGTTCTGGGGGTTGAGCAGATTATGTACACAGGCGAAGGCCGCCAACAGGTAAAATGCCATCGCCAAAACAGCAAGCAATTCCATAATGAAGGTAAGCCATTAACCGGTAAAATAAAGAAGAACGGCCAGTATACCCTCAAGGCAAGTCATATCGCTACCTGCGGTCGCTTAAGTTCGGCCGGCAACTTGGGTATACTGGTCGCAATTTTCGCCAATTGCGGACCTACTCATGTTTGAAAATCTCACCGAACGGTTGTCGCGCACGCTGAAAAACATCAGTGGCCGCGGTCGCCTGACCGAAGAAAACATCAAAGAGACCCTGCGCGAAGTGCGTATGGCGCTGTTGGAGGCCGACGTGGCCCTGCCGGTGGTGCGGGAGTTCGTCAACCGGGTCAAGGAACGGGCGGTGGGCCAGGAAGTATCCAAGTCCCTGAGCCCGGGCCAGTCCTTTATCAAGATAGTCAACGCCGAGCTGGTGGCGGTCATGGGCGAGGCCAACGAGGCGCTCGACCTGGCGGTTGCACCGCCGGCGGTGATCCTGATGGCGGGTCTGCAGGGCGCCGGTAAAACCACCTCGGTGGGCAAGCTGGCCAAGTTCCTGAAAGAGCGTTATAAAAAGAAGGTGCTGGTGGTCAGTGCCGACGTCTACCGCCCGGCGGCGATCAAGCAGCTCGAAACCCTGGCGGCGGATCTGGAAGTGGAGTGCTTCCCCAGCAATATCCAGCAGAAGCCGGTGGATATCGGCCGCAACGCCGTGGATTACGCCCGCAAGAAATTCTTCGACGTGGTGCTGGTGGATACCGCCGGCCGTTTGCATGTCGATGAACAGATGATGGGGGAGATCCAGGCGCTGCACGCGGCTATAGACCCTATCGAAACCCTGTTCGTGGTCGATGCCATGACCGGTCAGGACGCGGCCAATACCGCCAAGGCGTTCAGCGAGGCGCTGCCGCTGACCGGGGTGATCCTGACCAAGGCGGACGGTGACGCCCGGGGCGGGGCCGCCCTGTCGGTGCGGCACATCACCGGCAAGCCGATCAAGTTTATCGGCGTCGGCGAAAAGACCGATGCCCTGGAGCCCTTCCACCCGGATCGGGTGGCGTCGCGCATCCTCGGCATGGGCGATGTGCTGTCGCTGATCGACCAGATGGAGCGCTCGGTCGACAAGGGCAAGGCCGCCGAAATGGCCCAGAAGCTGAAAAAGGGCAAGGGCTTCGATCTGGAGGATTTCCGCGACCAGTTGGTGCAGATGCGCAACATGGGCGGCATGATGAGCCTGATGGACAAGCTGCCGGGCATGAACCAGCTGCCGGACAACGTCAAGGATCAGGTCAACGACAAGCTGACGGTACGGATGGAGGCCATCATCAATTCCATGACGCCGAAAGAGCGCCGCCATCCGGATCTGATCAAGGGAGCGCGCAAGCGCCGCATCGCCCTGGGTTCAGGTACCGATGTGCAGGAGGTGAACAAGCTGCTCAAGCAGTTCACCCAGATGCAGAAGATGATGAAGAAAATGTCCGGCAAGGGCGGCATGCGCAAGATGATGAGCCAGATGCAGGGCATGATGGGCCCGGGCGGGCTGGGTGGCGGCCGGCGCGGCCCGTTCTGACGGCGAAGCCGGTAACGGGGGCGCGGGGACTGTCCGCGGTCCCGGTCGTGTCCGCCCGCCTTGCTTGCATTCTCGCCGGATCGGAGTACAATTATGCGGCTTATTTTAAGCCAGGGTTCGCATTGTCTGCGGACCTTGTTTGTTTCAAGTAAATAGAGGACGGTATGGTAACCATTCGTTTACAACGTGGTGGCGCGAAAAAGCGTCCGTTCTACCAAGTAGTTGTTGCTGACAGCCGCTACGCTCGCGATGGTCGTTTCATCGAGCGCGTTGGCTTCTTCAACCCGATCGCCACCGGTCAGGCAGAAAAACTGCGCCTGGACCTGGAGCGTATCAACCACTGGGTAGGCCAGGGTGCTAACGTGTCTGATCGCGTAGCCAAATTGATCAAAGACGCAGCCAAAGCAGCGGCCTAAGTCTTTACGGGTAGGGAGTTAAGGTGAGCGAACCGGTAGTAGTAGGCCAACTGGGCGCCGTTTACGGCATTAAAGGTTGGTTGAAGGTCAACTCCTTTACCGACCAGCCAGAAGGCATTTTCGATTATCAACCCTGGTTGATAAAAGACGGCAGCGGCTGGCGTGAAATCCAGGTAACTGGATGGAAACGTCATAACAAAAGCCTGATCTGCAAGCTGGCCGACATCGACCAGCGGGAACAGGCCCAGGTGCTGACCGGTGCCGACATCGCGGTGAGTGCGGAAGTCTTTCCTGCGCTGCCGGATGACGAATTCTATTGGCGCGATCTGATCGGCTGTCGGGTGAAAAACACCAAAGGCTATGACTTCGGCCTGGTGGCTCAACTGATGGAAACCGGTTCAAACGACGTGCTGGTAGTAAAAGCCAATGCCAACGATGCATTTGGTCAAAGAGAACGGCTGATCCCGTTTTTGGAAGATCAGGTGATCAAGTCCGTGAATCTTCAGGACAGCGTCATCGAAGTAGATTGGGATCCGGATTTTTAATTCCAGTCGAACCGCACGGAGAAAATCATGTGGATAGGGGTGGTTAGCCTCTTCCCGGAGATGTTCCGGGCAGTGTCCGACTATGGCGTAACCGGTAGGGCCGTGACAGATGGCCTGCTGACATTTGAATGCTGGAATCCGCGGGATTTCGCCCGGGATAAACACCGCACTGTCGATGACAGACCCTACGGGGGCGGGCCCGGCATGCTGATGATGGTTCAGCCCCTGCGTGACGCCATTGCGGCGGCGCGGGCGGCGGCGGGCGAGGGGGCCAGGGTGATTTACCTGTCTCCCCAGGGCCGCAAGCTGGATCAGCAAGGCGTAACCGAACTGGCCAGGCAGGAGAAACTGATCCTGGTGGCCGGGCGTTACGAAGGAGTGGATGAGCGCGTCATCCAGGCCGATGTCGACGAAGAGTGGTCGGTCGGGGATTACGTGCTCAGTGGCGGCGAATTGCCGGCCATGGTACTGATCGATGCGGTGGCCCGTCTGGTGCCCGGCGTATTGGGTGACATGGCGAGTGCGGAGCAGGATTCCTTCAGTGAAGGCTTGCTGGATCATCCTCACTACACACGTCCGGAGCAACTGGCGGGAATGGCCGTTCCCAAAGTGTTGCTGAGTGGCAACCACGCCGACGTGGCGCGCTGGAGAATGCAGCAGTCATTGGGCCGGACCTGGTTAAGAAGGCCGGAACTCTTGAATAACCTAGCTCTGACTGACGAGCAAGAGCAGCTTCTTGCCGAATTTGTCCGCGATTGCAGTGACAAGCAGTAGAGTTTTCAGTTTACCCTAGGTAAGGAAATATCATGAGCAACATCATTAAGCAGCTTGAAGACGAACAATTGCGCAGCGATATCCCCGACTTCGGTCCGGGCGACACCGTGCGTGTACAGGTACGCGTTGCCGAAGGTGGCAAAGAGCGTCTGCAGGCTTACGAAGGCGTGGTCATCGCCAAGCGTAACCGTGGTCTGCACTCTTCTTTCACCGTGCGCAAAATCTCCAACGGTGAAGGCGTTGAGCGTACCTTCCAGACTCACAGCCCGCTGATCGGCAGCGTGGAAGTGAAGCGCCGCGGTGCCGTGCGTCGCGCCAAGCTTTACTATCTGCGTGACCGTGCCGGTAAGTCTGCTCGTATCAAAGAGCGTCTTACCGCCAAGAACGGCAAGTAAGCCAAGCCGGTTCGGCTGTCGAAAAAAGCCCGCAATTGCGGGCTTTTTGATTAGTATCCTTTCCCGCACCTGCTCTGCCGTCCGGGCTGCCCGGGTAGCAGAATAGTGGTCGGTACCAGGCTTTCCCTGATCCCACCAGTCTTTCAATGCCTATTACCCTTTGGGGCCTTGGCCACCGCTCTGGCGGCTGAACGTAGAACATCCGGTTACAGCATAAAGTGGCGGGCCAGCAGGGCGGCGGTGAAACCGGTTTTGAGGTAAAAGCCGCGTGGCAGTGTCATGATCGGCTGCCCCTGCCGGCCAACCGCTTCGGTGAGGGCCCGGCCGTTGGCGGCCTTGGGTCTGAGTTGCAGCACCTGGCCGTGGCGAGCGGTAACCTCCCGCACCCGGCCCAGGCTTATCAGCTCCATGATTTCTTCCCAATCCTGACGCAACAATCGTTCCTCTTCTTCATCTGGCTCCCATAGCAGGGGCTGGCCGATGATCCTGTCACCGGGGGCGACACCGCGTTCTCCCAACACCGGTATCCACAGCACCCGGGACAGCTTGTTACGTACATTGCTGTATTCCCAGCGCAGGCCGGCGATATCGATCAGTGGTGCCACGCAGACAAAGGTGGTTTCCAGCGGTTTGCCGTTGCTGTCGATGGGGAGGGTTTTCAGCTCGACACCCAGTTCGGGAAAATCCTGCTCCGGCTTGGAGCCAGCCGAAGCACCCAGTGCCAGTTCCAGCAGTTGCCCTATCCAGCCTTTGTCCCGGCGCAGATGGGGGGGAACCTCGATCGCCAGGCGCTGGGCCAGTTCGCCCAGGGACAGGCCGGCCAGTTGCTCGGCCCGCGCGACCAGGGCGTCGATGGAGGAAGGGCGGGATACGGAATTGTTCAAAATTTAATCGCTCTCCGGGGCTGGGGCTGCTTGTGGTATCTAGGCTGATTATTTTTTTAAGTTTATGATTTTTAAAGTAATTATGTTTTGCCTTTGGTATTTTTTAGCGTAGGGAGATGATATACCGGTTTTACCTGAGTATAAACATGCTGTTGCACAGCCTTATCCACAGAAATACTGGATAACTGGCCGGGAAGCCACAGGATCGATTTTTACGGCCCGTATAAAGTCAAAAAACAGGATTTTTTCCCTGTCGTTAACCTCTGCTTTACCCGGGGTCTGTGGATAAGTTGCCGGTGATTGATCTTTGAGCTATCAGACTTATTAACACAGCCGCTGTGGTGACTCG
Organism: Zobellella iuensis; assembly: GCF_016746085.1. GTDB lineage: Bacteria > Pseudomonadota > Gammaproteobacteria > Enterobacterales > Aeromonadaceae > Oceanimonas > Oceanimonas iuensis. The sequence goes on along the minus strand of NZ_JAERTZ010000014.1, from coordinate 45,738 downwards.
AGCTGTGCAAAGATCCAGGAAGATCCCTTTTTTTGAATTTAATCATTTGATTTTGTTGCTTTTTATCTTTGGTGTGTCGATGTTTTTCGCCGTGATGAAAATCACTTCTCGTTGATGATCAATAAGCTATACAACCTTTACCACAAGTTTATCCACATGATTTGGGGGAAAATGATCGCCGCACGATCCTTTTTCTGTTTATAACTATTGACAAAAAACCAAGTTATTCAACATACGTTGCCCTCCTCCCTTCTGCAGCATCATTTGCCGGAAATAGGGGAATATGGAACAATCATCCTTATGTTAGCTTTATTAGTCTGGTGATTGCGTGATAGATGGCGACGGTTTTCGTCCCAATGTAGGCATAGTGATCTGCAATCGCAAAGGCCAGGTATTATGGGCCAGACGCTACGGGCAACACTCCTGGCAGTTTCCCCAGGGCGGGGTGGACGATGGTGAAACACCGGAACAGTCCATGTACCGGGAGCTGTACGAGGAGATAGGGCTCAGGCCCGAAAACGTGACCCTGCTGGCGGTGACCCGCCACTGGCTCAAGTACAAGTTACCCAAGCGTTTGGTGCGGTGGGATAGTAATCCCGTCTGCATAGGTCAAAAGCAGAAATGGTTTCTGCTGCGGTTGGATTCGGATCATGAATCACACATCGAGTTCGGCTGCCACGGGCATCCGGAGTTCGATGACTGGCGCTGGGTCAGCTACTGGTATCCGGTGCGGCAGGTGGTGTCTTTCAAACGGGAAGTGTATCGACGGGTACTGAGGGAATTTGCCCCCATTGTGATGGCGGAGCAAGGCCGTAAAGACGGGCGTAAACGGTACCGATAGCCCGTTCGACAAAGGAGTAGGCGGCAGTGTTAAAGGAATTGCGAGAAATCGTTCAGCGGGTAACGGCCAGCTCCGATCTCAACGAAGCCATGTCCGAGCTGGTCAGGAAGACCCGTGAAGCCATGCAGGTCGATTGCTGCTCCATTTATCTGCGCCAGGATCTGGAGCAGGCCTACCTGCTTGCCGCTACCGACGGCTTGGCGGCCGAGGCGGTGGGGCATGCCAAAATCCCGCTGGGGGAGGGTATCGTTGGTTTGATCGGTGAAAAAGAAGAACTGATCAACCTGGCCGATGCCCAGCACCACCCCAAATTCAAATACCTGCCCGAAGCCCATGAAGATGCCTTCAAGTCTTTCCTGGGCGCGCCTATTATTCACCAGCGCAAAGCCCTGGGTGTACTGGTGGTACAGCAGAAACAGGTGCGCTTGTTCGAGGAAGGGGAAGAGTCCTTCCTGGTGACCCTGGCTTCCCAGCTGGCCACCGTGATTGCCCATGCGGAGGCCAAGGGCAACCTCAAGTCCCCCAATTGGCACGGCATGTTGCGCGGCCTGGCCGGCTCGCCCGGCGTGGCCATCGGTCGTGCCTGGGTGTGGCGGCCCAAGGTCGAGCTGGACCAGATAGCGGAGCGCAAGGCGGATGATCCGGCGGTGCAGCATGCGCGCTTCGACAAGGTCCTGGTCCAGGTGGAGGATGAACTCGACAGCATGGCCCTGCGCTTCAAGGAGTCCCAGGCCAGTGAGTCGGTCGCGGTGTTCGAGGTGTACCAGTATATCCTCAAGGATCCGGTGTTCATCGGCTTGATCCGTGAAGAGATTGAGCGGGGCTGGCGCGCCGGCAGTGCAGTCAAGCGGGTCTGTGAAAAGCAAATCGCCCAGTTCTCGACCATGTCCGATCCTTATCTGCGGGAGCGGGCGGCGGATATCCGCGATCTGGGGCAGCGACTGCTGACCCGGTTGATCCATGAGGATGAAGGCCCTGTGCCCCTGGCGGAGCCGGTTATTCTGGTGGCGGATGAGATCAGCGCCACCCTGATCGCCGAGATCCCCCGCGGCAAGTTGAAAGGCATAGTCTCGGCGAAAGGCTCCATTAACTCCCATGCGGCCATCCTGGCCCGGGCCATGGGCATCCCTGCGGTGATGGGCATCGATCACTCCTTCGAGCTGCTGGAGGAACGTACGCTGATCGTCGACGGCTACAGTGGCGAGCTGCTGGTCGAGCCAGTGGCGTCGGTACTGCGAGAATACCGCCGGCTGATCGCCGAAGAAGCGCAGATGGACGAGTTGTTTGCCACCGTGCGCAACGAGCGCTCGGTGACGCTGGACGGGGTCACGGTGTCCTTGCTGCTCAACGCGGGCCTGAGCGCCGATACCGATATTGCCATGAACGATGCCGCAGATGGGGTGGGGCTGTTCCGTACCGAAATCCCCTTTATGATGCGGGATCGCTTTCCTTCCGAGCACGAGCAGGCCACCAACTATCGCCGGGTGCTGACCAGCTATGTGGGCAAGCCGGTGTGCATGCGGACCCTGGACGTGGGCGGCGACAAGCAGCTGCCCTATTTTCCCATCGTCGAGGAAAACCCCTTCCTCGGCTGGCGCGGCATCCGCCTGACCCTGGATCACCCCGAGATCTTCCTGGTGCAGCTCAAGGCCATGCTGCGCGCCAGTCAGGGGCTGGACAACCTCTCCATCATGCTGCCCATGGTCGGCAACCTGGACGAGGTGCGGGTGGCCCGCCGGCTGCTGGACCGGGCCTGGCGCGAGGTGTCTGCCGAGACCGCGACCCAGCAGGAAGTGATCCGCTACCCCAGTCTGGGGGTGATGATCGAAGTGCCCTCGCTGCTTTACCAGTTGCCGGAGCTGGCGCCGCTGGTGGACTTCTGGTCGGTGGGCACCAACGATCTGACCCAGTATCTGCTGGCGGTGGATCGCAACAACGGTCGGGTGGCGGATATCTACGATGCCATGCACCCGGCGGTATTGCGGGCCTTGCAGCAGATCATCGACGCGGCCCGTCGCTATGCCAAGCCGGTTTCCATTTGTGGCGAGCTGGCCGGGGATCCGGTCGGGGTGCTGGTATTGCTGGCCATGGGCTATCGCCGTTTCAGCATGAACAACAGCAATATCATGCGTATCAAGTATATCGTGCGCCAGTCCCGCACCGATGAGCTGCAAAAGGTGTTCCAGGAAGCCTTGAGCCATCAGCATACCGGCGCTCTCAAGGGCGTCTTCGGTCGTTACCTGGAAGAGCGGGGCCTGGGCGGGTTGTTGCGCGCCGGCAGATAGGCCTCCGCCGGCGATAGGCCTTAGCGACGTAGTTCCTGCTTTTAGATTGACGCGATTGCATGCACAATACCGCTTTTGTTTTTGACGGGGTAACTGCATGTCAGCAAGCCACTGGGTGTTTCCCGGGTTCGATCCCATCGCCATACAGCTCGGTCCCCTGGCGGTCCACTGGTACGGACTCATGTATCTGCTGGGGTTTGTCTTCGCCTGGTGGATGGCCAACCGCCGGGCGGCGCAGCCGGGCTCCGGCTGGACCAGGGATCAGGTGTCCGACGTTCTGTTCTACGGGTTTCTCGGGGTTATCCTCGGCGGTCGCCTGGGCTATGTGTTCTTCTATCAATTCGACACCTTCCTGGCCGATCCCCTCTACCTCATCAAGATCTGGACCGGCGGCATGTCCTTCCACGGTGGCCTGGTCGGGGTCATTACCGCGCTTTGGCTGTTTGCCCGCAAGCACAGGAAAACCTTCTTTACCGTTTCCGATTTTATCGCCCCGCTGATCCCTTTCGGCCTGGGCGCCGGCCGCATCGGCAACTTTATCAACGGTGAGTTGTGGGGCCGGGTCACCGAGGTGCCCTGGGGCATTATCTTCCCGGCGGCGGGCGCACTGCCGCGCCACCCGTCCCAGCTCTATCAGTTCGCGCTGGAAGGGGTGGCGCTGCTGATCATCCTCAACCTGGCCTGGCGCCTGAAGGCCCCGCGCGGCGTGGTGTCCGGCCTGTTCCTGCTGTGCTACGGCCTGTTCCGCTTTATGGTCGAGTTCGTGCGCGAGCCGGATGCCCACCTCGGCCTCTATCTCAACCTGTTCAGCATGGGGCAGTTGCTGTCCATGCCGATGATGGTGGCCGGTCTCATCATGATATGGGCGGCCTGCCGCCGTTCCCACTGGTTTGCCAACGGAGAAAAAACCGCATGAAAGCCTACCTGGAGCTGATGCAGCACATTCTGGAGCAGGGCGAGCAAAAAGAAGACCGCACCGGTACCGGTACCCTGTCGGTATTCGGTCATCAGATGCGCTTCAATCTGCGGGAAGGCTTTCCCCTGGTGACCACCAAGAAGTGCCATCTGAAATCGATCATCCACGAGCTGCTGTGGTTCCTGAACGGAGACACCAATATCGCCTACCTCAAGGACAAGGGTGTCAGCATCTGGGACGAGTGGGCCGACGAGCACGGCGATCTGGGCCCGGTCTATGGCCACCAGTGGCGCAGCTGGCAGGGGGCGGACGGCCGGGTCATCGATCAGATAAGCCAGGCCCTGGACACCATCAGGCACAATCCGGACAGTCGCCGTATCATCGTCTCGGCCTGGAACGTGGGCGAGCTGGACCAGATGGCGCTGGCGCCCTGCCACGCCCTGTTCCAGTTCTACGTGGCCGGCGGCAGGCTCTCCTGCCAGCTTTATCAGCGCAGTTGCGATGTCTTCCTGGGGCTGCCCTTCAATATCGCCAGCTACGCCCTGCTGACCCATATGATGGCTCAGCAGGCGGGACTGGAGGTGGGTGATTTCGTCTGGACCGGGGGCGATGTGCATCTGTATCGCAACCACCTGGAGCAGGCCCGGCTGCAACTGGGCCGTGAGCCCCGGCCGCTGCCGACCCTGCGCCTGGTCCGCAAGCCCGAGTCCCTGTTCGATTATGCGTTCGAGGATTTCATTCTCGAAGGCTATGAGCCGCATCCCCATATCAAGGCGCCGGTGGCCATTTAAGCGGTATTTTTACTGTTAACAATGTTGGAGGTTGGTGGCAGGTTTTGTTTTATATCGGATATAATAGTGTTTAATTGTAGTTTTATTCTGTTTTTCAGAATTATTTAGCCGAAACAACCGATTACTCCTGCCCAGATGAGCTGATTACACTCGGGTGATTCCGAGTCGTGGAGTCTCATCTATGTCAAACGTATTGAAGCGGTTTCTGGCCATGGAATCGGCCAGTGGCATCCTGCTGATCCTGGCGGCCCTGGCCGCCATTTTGCTGGCCAACAGCGGCTGGGCCCATCTCTATAGCTCCTTTCTCGACACCCGAGTCCAGGTGCGCATCAGCGCCCTGGATCTGGATAAGCCGCTGCTGTTATGGGTGAACGATGGCCTGATGGCGCTGTTCTTCCTGTTGATCGGCCTCGAGGTCAAGCGCGAGCTGGTGGAAGGGGCCCTGTCCCGGCGGGAGCAGGCGCTCTTTCCCGCCCTGGCGGCCCTCGGCGGCATGGTCTTTCCGGCTCTCTGGTTCCTGCTGTTCACTGCCGACGATCCCCTGACCCGGAACGGCTGGGCCATTCCCGCCGCCACCGACATCGCCTTCGCCCTGGGGGTGATGGCCCTGCTCGGCAAGCGGGTGCCCCTGAGCCTCAAGGTATTCCTGCTGGCGCTGGCCATCATCGACGATCTGGGAGTGATCCTCATCATCGCCCTGTTCTACAGCCATGGCCTCTCCCTGCCTCCCCTTGGGATAGCCCTGCTCGCCATCGTCGGACTGCTGCTGCTCAACCGCAGCCGGGTCGGCAGCCTGGCACCCTACCTGTTGCTGGGGCTGGTGGTCTGGGTGGCGGTGCTCAAGTCCGGCATCCACGCCACCCTGGCCGGGGTGCTGCTGGGCTTTCTGGTGCCCCTGTACCATGCCGGCGGCTCTCCCTCCAAGCGATTGGAGCATGCCCTGCATCCCTGGTGCGCCTTCCTGATCCTGCCGCTGTTCGCCTTTGCCAATGCCGGTGTATCCTTGCGGGGGCTGTCGCTGGGCGATCTTTCCTCCGCCCTGCCGCTGGGGGTGATGATGGGGCTGCTGATGGGCAAGCCCATGGGAGTCTTCCTGATCAGCTGGCTGTCGGTGAAGCTGCGCATCGCCCAGTTGCCGGCAGGGGTCTGCTTCAAGCAGATCTTCGCGGTCTCGGTGCTGTGCGGCATCGGCTTCACCATGTCCATCTTCATCACCTCCCTGGCCTTCGGCGGCCACGCCGACCTGGCCAACCTGTCCCGGCTGGGGATACTGCTGGGCTCGACCCTGGCGGCCCTGATCGGTTACGCCATGCTGCACCTGGCCCTGCCCCGGGCCCGGCCGGCGATAGCCGGGGAGTCGGTTCGGGTCTGAGCGGCCGGAGTAGCCCAGCAGGCGGCCGGGTATTGAAATCCGGCCGCTTTCATTATGATGGGGGCTCTCGCCATGGGAGCGGGTGCTTTGTCACGGCCCAATGGCAACCATCTGGAGCAGGCCCGACTGCAACTCGGCCGCGAGCCAAGATCTTTGCCCGGAATGCGGTTGGCGCGCCGCCCGGCATCCCTGTTTGAGTATGTTTGTTGGTGTTTTATTCTGCGGTACTGCCATCCTTGCCCGCATATAAAAGCACCTGTTGCCATTTGACAGATTTTTGTTTTTAAATAAATCTTAACTTAAGATTAATATTTTGATTTCATCGGCATTGATGAGTCATTTTGCTCTTTGGTTCGTTTTTCCCGAGGTGTTAATCAGAAAAAACCGATGACTACCTGTGCGACAAGCTGATTGCACTCGGGCCTGCACTTTGAGAAGGAGCTCGTATATGTCTCGTGTGCTTAAACGCTTTCTGGCCATGGAATCGGCCGCCGGGGTGTTGCTGATCATCGCCGCCCTGATCGCCATGCTGATGGCCAATACCGCCCTGGCCGGCCTTTATCAAGAGTTGCTCAATACGAGCATCCAGCTGCGCATCGGTGAACTGGATCTGGACAAGCCCTTGCTGCTGTGGGTGAACGACGGCATGATGGCGGTGTTCTTTTTGCTGGTGGGACTCGAGGTCAAGCGGGAGATGGTGGAGGGGGCGCTCTGCACCCGTGAAAAGGCCCTGTTCCCGGCGCTGGCCGCCATCGGCGGCATGCTGTTTCCCGCCCTCTGGTTCATGCTGCTGAATCTCGGTGAGCCGGTCAACCAGAGCGGCTGGGCCATTCCCGCCGCCACCGACATCGCCTTTGCCCTGGGGGTGATGACGCTGCTGGGCAAGCGGGTGCCGCTCAGCCTCAAGGTGTTTCTGCTGGCCCTGGCGATCATCGATGATCTGGGGGCCATCATCATCATCGCCCTGTTTTACAATCACGGCCTGGAGCTGACGGCGCTGGCGTCAGCCGGCCTCGGCATTGCCGGCCTGATGTGGCTGAACCGGGCCCGGGTGTGCAATCTGGTGCCCTACTTGGTGCTGGGCTGGATCGTCTGGGTGGCGGTGCTGAAGTCGGGTCTTCACGCCACCCTGGCCGGGGTGATACTGGGGTTCCTGATCCCGCTCTACGGCCATCGTTTCTCGCCCTCCAAGCAGCTGGAGCAGTTTCTCAACCCCTGGTGTGGCTTCATGATACTGCCGCTGTTCGCCTTCGCGAACGCCGGTGTGTCGCTGGAGGGACTGTCGTTCGCCGACCTGTCCTCGACCCTGCCCCTCGGCATCATGGCGGGGCTGCTGTTGGGCAAGCCCATGGGCATCTTTCTGTTCAGCTGGCTGGCGGTGCGCCTGGGCTACGCCCAGTTGCCGACCGGCGTCGGTTTCCGGCAAATCTTCGCGGTGTCGGTGCTGTGCGGCATCGGCTTTACCATGTCCATCTTTATCTCGTCGCTGGCCTTTGCCGAGCAGGCCCAACTGGCCAACCTGGCACGGCTCGGCATTCTGATGGGATCCAGCATGTCGGCCGTGGCCGGCTACCTGATGCTGAAGTGGGCACTGCCGCAACAGGTGCCGGCGCGCGCAGAGCAGGCGCACACGCAACCGGTCTGAGGCATTGCCGTCTCTCCCCATGCCGGCCGGGTGTAAAAACCCGGCCGCTTTCATTATGATGGAGCATTGAGCATCGGAGACGGCACCTTGTCACACCTGAATTACAACCATCTCTATTATTTCTGGATGACCCAGAAGAAGGGGTCGGTCACCAAGGCCGCCGAGGCCCTGTTCCTGACCCCGCAGACGGTCACCGGCCAGATCCGCCAGCTGGAGCAGCGCCTGGGCGGCAAGCTGTTCAAGCGCAAGGGCCGGCAACTGGAGGCGAGCGAGCTGGGGCAACTGGTTTTCCAGTATGCGGATCGCATGTTCAGCCTGTCCTACGAGATGCTGGATATCGTCAACTACCGCAAGGAAGATCACCTGGTGTTCGAGGTGGGCATCGCCGATGCCCTGTCCAAGCGACTGGCCAGCCGGGTGCTGCTGTCGGTGATCCCCAACGACGGCTCCATCCACCTGCGCTGCTACGAGTCCACCCACGAGATGCTGCTGGAGCAGCTCAGCCAGCACAAGCTGGACATGATACTGTCCGATTGTCCGGTGGACTCGGCCCAGCACGCGGGCTTGTTGTCCAAGAAGCTGGGCGAGTGCGATATCGGCTTCTACTGCCGCGAGCCCCTGCCCACCCGGCCCTTTCCCGCCTGCCTGGAGGAGCGGCGGCTGCTGATCCCGGGGCGACGCACCGCCATGGGGCGACAGCTACGGCACTGGCTGGAGGTGCAGGGACTCAAGCCGCAGATCCTGGGCGAGTTCGACGATGCGGCCCTGATGAAGGCCTTCGGTTTTTTTAACCAGGGGATTTTTGTCGCCCCGGCCATCTACCGGGATGCGATTCTACAGTACCAGCCGGTGATCGAGATTGGCCGGGTGGAAGAGCTGAAGGAAGAGTATTATGTCATCTTTGCCGAGCGGATGATCCAGCACCCGGCGGTTAAACGACTGTGCGAGAGTGACTTCACCTCGCTGTTCTCCGGCCTGGACGATTTTTCCGCGGTTACGCCTCCGGCGACCTTCGACAGCGAGCTGAGTTGACAATCTGAATGTGGACACCATGATGGCATTGAATATGGAAGAAATGGAGGCCAACGCCGCCCAGGCGGTCAAGCTGCTCAAGGCCCTGGCCAATGAGCGCCGGCTGTTTATTTTGTGTCACTTGCTCGACAAGGAATTGTCGGTGGGGGAGATGAACCAGCACCTGGGCCTGAGTCAGTCTGCGCTGTCCCAGCATCTGGCCATTTTGCGCAACGACGATCTGGTGCAAACCCGGAAAGAGGCACAAACCGTTTTTTATTCGTTGAAAAGCGAAGAGGTGCGCGAGGTGATCGCCCTGCTGCACCGGCTTTACTGTCGTGAAGAATGAAGAGTGAGGCAGGAGGAGTTAGGGGGATGGGAGCGACTCCGGACTGTGCCTGAAAATTAGGACAAAGCAGATGGCGGGGCTATGTTCACACCTCACCTTTCTACAGGCAATAAAAAACCGGCCAAGGCCGGTTTTTTGACGCATCAGAAGAAGCCGCTGTTACAGGGCTTTGATCTGGGCGTTCAGGCGGCTCTTATGACGAGCAGCCTTGTTCTTGTGGATCAGGCCTTTGGTGGCCATGCGGTCCAGCAGCGGCTGAGCGGCGTTGAAAGCTTGCTGAGCGTTCGCTTTGTCACCGGTAGCGATGGCGGCAACTACTTTCTTGACGTAGGTGCGCACCATGGAGCGGCGGCTGGCGTTGTGCTTACGGCGTTTCTCTGCTTGAATCGCGCGTTTCTTAGCAGATTTAATATTAGCCAAGGTAAAACTCCTAAAACTGTCTTAGCGAGTGTTCTTAAAAGGCCGAGGAATATGCCTTTTTCACCGCTGATTGTCAATTGATTTGTGCAAATAAACACCGCCCTGTGGTCAGGCACAGGGCGGGGGGTTAAACTGTCGGCCGAATTCTAGCAGCATTCCCCTGCGTTCAGCAATTTTCTTACCGCGAGGTTTTCATTTTGAGCAAGGCGCTTTTGCGATCGGGCCTGATTGTGTCCGCCATGACCCTGGTTTCCCGGGTGCTGGGCCTGGTACGTGATGTGGTGATCGCCAACCTGATGGGGGCCGGGGCGGCGGCCGACGTCTTCTTCTTTGCCAACCGCATTCCGAACTTTTTGCGCCGGCTGTTTGCCGAGGGCGCCTTCAACCAGGCCTTCGTGCCGGTGATGACCGAATACAAGCAGACCCGCAGTTTCAAGGATACCCAGGACTTGTTGGCGGCGGTGTCCGGCACCCTGGGACTGATCGTGACCGGGGTGACCCTGGCGGGCATCATCGGCTCCGGTGCCGTTACCGCCCTGTTCGGGGCCGGCTGGTTTATGGAGTGGTTGCAGGACGGGCCCGAGGCGCACAAGTTTGAACTGGCCTCGCTGCTGCTGAAAATCACCTTTCCCTACCTGTGGTTTATCAGCTTCACCGCCATGGCCGGCGCCATTCTCAATACCTTCGGCAAGTTCGCGGTGTCCTCCTTCACCCCGGTGTTCCTCAATGTGGCGCTGATTGCGGCGGCACTCTGGTTGTCGCCGCGGCTGGCCCAGCCCGAGCTGGGGCTGGCCATCGGCGTCTTTGCCGGCGGGTTGCTCCAGTTTTTGTTCCAGTTTCCCTTTCTGGCCCGGCTGCATCTGCTGGTGCGGCCGCGCTGGGCCTGGCACCATCCGGGGGTAGTGAAAATCCGTACCCTGATGATACCGGCGCTGTTCGGGGTATCGGTCAGCCAGGTGAACCTGTTGTTCGACACCATGCTGGCGTCCTTCCTGGCCACCGGCTCCATCAGTTATCTGTACTACTCGGACCGGTTGCTGGAGTTCCCCCTTGGCCTGTTCGGCATCGCCATCGCCACCGTGATCCTGCCGGTCCTGTCCAGCCGCCATGTGGATGATGCCAGGGATGGTTTCGCCGCCACCATGGACTGGGGAGTGCGGATGGTGCTGCTGATGGGGTTCCCCGCCATGCTGGGGCTGATCGTGCTGAGCGAGCCCATGCTACGGGTGCTGTTTATGCGCGGTGAATTCGGTATGGAGGAGGTTTCGGCGGCAGGCAAAAGCCTGGTGGCCTATGGCCTGGGGCTGCAGGCCTTTATGCTGATCAAGGTGCTGGCGCCGGGTTACTATGCCCGCCAGGACACCAGGACGCCGGTGCGTTTCGGCATCATCGCCATGATGGCCAATATGCTGTTCAACGCCATTCTGATTTTCCCCCTCGGTTATGTGGGCCTGGCGTTGGCCACGGCCCTGTCGGGCATACTCAATGCCGGGCTGCTGGCCTGGGGTCTGCATCGGCGCGGGGTATACCATCCCAGCCGGGAAACCGGGCTCTTTGCCCTCAAGGTCGCGCTGGCCGGCAGTGGCATGGCGGGGCTGTTATGGTGGCTGTCGCCGCCGCTGGCGGTATGGGCCGGATGGGGTCTGCTGAGCAGCAGCCTGCATCTGTGCGGCTATATCGGGGCCGGCGCCCTGTGTTACGGTGTCCTGCTGCTGTTGGGCGGGGTACGGATTAAGCACTTCAAAACCGGGTAGCAAGGGCTGATCCTTAAGGCCGCCTGGGGTATAATCCGCCGATTTGCAGGGGCCGGCAGCGGAGTTTATGGAGCTTATTCGCGGCATTCACAACATCAAGCCATGGCATCACGGCTGTGTGCTGACCATCGGCAACTTCGATGGCGTGCATTTGGGGCACCAGGCGGTGTTGCACCGCCTGACCGAGCAGGCGCAGAGGCTCGGGGTGCCGTCCTGCGTCATGGTGTTCGAGCCCCAGCCCCAGGAATTGTTTGCCGGGGCCGAGGCACCGCCCCGGCTGACCCGGCTGCGGGAGAAATACCTGCAGCTGGCCCGGCTCGGTATCGACCGCCTGCTGTGTGTGCGCTTCAACGTCGCCTTCGCCGCCCAGTCGCCGGACGATTTTATCCGCGGCCTGCTGGTCGACCGGCTCGGCGTGCGCTTTCTGGTGGTGGGCGATGATTTCCGCTTCGGTCGCAACCGGGGCGGGGATTTCGGGCTGCTGACCCGGGCCGGGCGCGCCTTCGATTTCGAGGTGGTCAGCACCCAGAGCTGGCGGATGAACAGCCAGCGGGTCAGCAGCACCCTGATCCGCGAGGCATTGGCGGCAGGGCGGCTGGACAACGCCAACCAGATGCTGGGGCGGCCCTTCAGCTTGCACGGCCGGGTGGCCCATGGCGCCAAGCTGGGGCGGACCATCGGCTTTCCCACTGCCAATGTGGCGCTCAAGCGCCAGGTGATACCGGTATCCGGGGTCTATGTGGTGGAGCTGCTGCTCGGCGGCAGGCGTTATCCCGGGGTGGCCAATATCGGCCACAAGCCCACCGTCAGCGGCACCCGCGCCCTGTTGGAAGTCCATCTGTTCGACTTTGCCGGCGATATCTACGGCAGGCAGGTGGAAGTGGAGCTCCGCCACAAATTGCGGAACGAACAAAAATTCGCATCCTTTGCACTGTTAAAGGAGCAGATTCAACGCGATGCCGCCGCCGCCCGCCAATGGCTCGGGCTGGCGCCATCAGAACCGAACGGAATATAGGACTCATGAGCGACTATAAAAATACCCTGAATTTGCCCGAAACGGAGTTTCCCATGCGCGGCAACCTGGCTCAGCGCGAGCCGGAGATGCTCAAGCGCTGGCTCGAAGAGGACCTGTACGGTGCCGTTCGTCGCGCCAAGGCCGGCAACAAGCCCTTTATTCTGCACGACGGTCCTCCCTACGCCAACGGCAGCATTCACATCGGTCACTCGGTCAACAAGATCCTCAAGGACATCATCGTCAAGTCCAAGGGCCTGCTGGGCTACGACTCCCCCTACATTCCCGGCTGGGACTGCCACGGCCTGCCCATCGAGCTGAAGGTGGAAGGCAAGGTCGGCAAGCCCGGGGTCAAGGTGTCTGCCGCCGAATTCCGCGAGGCCTGTCGGGCCTACGCCAAGGAGCAGATAGCAGCGCAGAAAGCCGACTTTATCCGCCTGGGGGTGCTGGGAGACTGGGACAATCCCTACCTCACCATGAACTTCGACACCGAGGCCAACATTATCCGTTCCCTGGCCAAGATCATCGACAACGGCCACCTGCACAAGGGCTCCAAGCCGGTGCACTGGTGTACCGACTGCGGCTCGGCCCTGGCGGAAGCGGAGGTGGAATACGAAGACAAGCGCTCGCCGGCCATCGACGTACGCTTCCGGGCGGCGGATGAAGCCGCCGCCGTGGCCAGCTTCGACTGCGCCGATGGCCACACCGGCCGGGGCCCGGTGTCGGTGGTGATCTGGACCACCACCCCCTGGACCCTGCCGGCCAACCGGGCCGTGGCCCTGCATGCCGAGCTCAACTATGCCCTGGTGCAGGTGGAAGGCGACAGCCCCGAGCGGCTGATCCTGGCCGCCGATCTGGTCAAGGACGTGATGGACAGGGCCGGCATCGCCCACTACCACAACTTGGGTTATTGCCAGGGGGCGGCGCTCGAGCTCAAGCGTTTCCGCCACCCCTTCTACGACTACGAGGTGCCCGTGGTACTGGGCGAGCATGTCACCACCGACTCCGGTACCGGCGCCGTGCATACCGCCCCCGGCCACGGCCAGGAAGACTTCGTGGTCGGTCAGAAGTACGGCCTGGAAGTGGCCAACCCGGTGGGCGGCAACGGCGTCTACCTGCCCGACACCGAACTGTTCGCCGGCCAGCACGTGTTCAAGGCCAACGACGCCGTGGTGGAGGTGCTCAAGGAGCGCGGTGCCCTGCTGCACCACGAAGCCTATAACCACTCCTATCCGCACTGCTGGCGCCACAAGACGCCCATCATCTTCCGGGCCACGCCCCAGTGGTTCATCAGCATGGAGCAGGCCGGGCTGCGCAGCCGGGCGTTGAGCGAAATCCGCAAGGTGCAGTGGGTACCCGAGTGGGGCCAGAACCGCATCGAGGCCATGGTGGAAAACCGCCCCGACTGGTGTATTTCCCGCCAGCGTACCTGGGGCGTGCCCATCGCCCTGTTCGTGCACAAGGACACCCAGGCCCTGCATCCCCGTGCCACCGAGCTGATGGAGCAGGTCGCCAAACGGGTGGAGCAGGCCGGCATCCAGGCCTGGTGGGATCTGGATCCCGCCGAGCTGCTGGGCGAGGAGGCCGGCCAGTACGAGAAGGTGCTGGACACCCTGGACGTCTGGTTCGACTCCGGCTCTACCCACGCCTCGGTGGTGGACGTGCGGCCCGAGTTCCAGGGCTACCCGGCCGACATGTACCTGGAAGGCTCGGATCAGCACCGGGGCTGGTTTATGTCGTCGCTGATGATCTCCACCGCCATGAAAGGCCATGCTCCCTATCGCCAGGTGCTGACCCACGGCTTTACCGTGGACGGCCAGGGCCGCAAGATGTCCAAGTCCATCGGCAACGTGGTCAGCCCCCAGGAAGTGATGAACAAGCTGGGTGCCGACATCCTGCGGCTGTGGGTGGCGAGCACCGACTACTCCGGCGAGATGACCGTCTCCGACGAGATCCTCAAGCGCAGCGCCGATGCCTACCGCCGCATCCGCAATACCGCCCGCTTCCTGCTGGCCAACCTGAATGGCTTCGACCCGGCCACTGACATGGTGGCGCCGGAAGACATGGTGGTGATCGACCGCTGGGCGGTGGGCCGGGCCCAGTCCATCCAGCAGGACATCACCAAGGCCTATGACGAGTACAATTTCCATCAGGTGACCCAGAAGCTGATGCAGTTCTGCTCGGTGGAAATGGGCTCCTTCTACCTGGATGTGATCAAGGATCGGCAGTACACCGCCAAGGCCGACAGCCAGGCGCGCCGCTCCTGCCAGACCGCCCTCTATCATATCGTCGAGGCCCTGGTGCGCTGGATGGCGCCGATCATGAGCTTTACCGCCGACGAAATCTGGGCCCTGCTGCCCGGCGAGCGGGATCGCTTCGTGTTCACCCAGGAATTCTACGACGGCCTCTTCGGCCTGGCGGAAGGCGAGCCACTGAACGACGCTTACTGGGCCGAATTGCTCAAGGTGCGCCAGGCGGTGAACAAGGCGCTGGAAACCGCCCGTAACGACAAGGTCATCGGGGCCGCTCTGGAAGCCGAGATCACCCTGTTTGCCGACGAGGCGCTGGCTGCCAGACTGAACCGGCTGGAGGACGAGCTGCGCTTCGTGATGCTGACCTCCAGGGCGGTGGTCAAGCCGCTGGCCGAGGCCGACGGTGCGACCGACACCGAACTGGCCGGGCTCAAGGTGCGGGTGGCCAAGAGTGGCGCCGACAAGTGCGGCCGCTGCTGGCACCATGTGGAAGACGTGGGCAGCCATGAGGGCCACGACGGCATCTGTGGCCGCTGTGTGTCCAACGTGGCGGGAGACGGCGAAGTTCGCCGGTTTGCCTGATGAAGCCCTTGTTCGATACCGGTCTGCGCTGGTGGTGGCTGGCCATCGTCGCCATGGTGCTGGATCAGGTCACCAAGTGGCTCACCGTGTCCTATCTGGACTACGGCTACCCGGGGGTGGAAATCACCCCCTTCTTCAACCTGGTGCACGTATACAACCCGGGCGCGGCGTTCAGCTTCCTGGCCGATCAGGGCGGCTGGCAGCGCTGGTTCTTCGCCGGCCTGGCCTGCGCCGTGACACTATTGCTCAGCATCTGGATGTACAAGGCACCCAGAAGCGCCCGCTGGCTGCCGGCGGCCTATGCGCTGATCATCGGCGGTGCCCTGGGTAACGTGATCGACCGCCTGGCGCTGGGCCACGTGGTGGACTTTCTCGACTTCTACGTGGGCAATTGGCACTGGCCCGCCTTCAACCTGGCCGACAGCTTTATCTTCGTCGGTGCCGCCATGATCATCATCGACAGTTTCAGGAAGGACAGCCCCCAATGAGCAAACAGATAGGTCCGAGCAGCGAGGTGCTGTTTCACTTCACCATCAAGCTGGAAGACGGCTCGGTGGCCGACAGTACCCAGTTGCACGGCAAGCCCGCCAGGCTGCAGATGGGCGACGGCAGCCTGACCCCCAACTTCGAGGCCTGCCTGCTGGGGCTGGAAGCCGGCGCCAAGAAGCGCTTTGAGCTGGGGCCGGACGACGCCTTCGGGGCGGTCAACCCGGACAATATCCATCATATGGAACGCAGCCGTTTCGCCGCTGACATGGAGTTGGAAGAGGGCGCCATCCTGTCCTTTACCCAGCCCAACGGCGCCGAAATTCCCGGCATAGTGCGCGGCGTGGCCGGTGACTCGGTCACCGTGGACTTCAATCATCCCCTGGCCGGTCATAATGTGACCTTCGAGGTGGAGATCCTGGCCGTCGATCAATCCGGAGCCTGACATGGATATTTTACTCGCCAATCCCCGCGGTTTTTGCGCCGGTGTGGACAGGGCCATCAGCATAGTACAGAGCGCCCTGGAAAAATTCGGGGCGCCCATCTACGTGCGCCACGAGGTGGTGCACAACCGCTATGTGGTGAACAAGCTCAAGGACGCGGGCGCGGTGTTCGTGGACGAGCTGGACCAGGTGCCGGACGGTAATATCGTGATCTTCTCCGCCCACGGCGTGTCCAAGGCGGTGCGGGAAGAGGCGAAAAACCGGGGACTCAAGGTGTTCGACGCCACCTGCCCCTTGGTGACCAAGGTGCATATGGAGGTACACCGGGCCAGCAAGAAAGGCATCGAAACCATCCTTATCGGCCATGCCGGCCATCCGGAGGTGGAAGGCACCATGGGCCAGTATGAAAGCACCGAGGGCGGCATGTACCTGGTGGAAAGCCCGGCCGATGTGGCCAGCCTCGAGGTCAAGCATCCGGACAACCTCACCTTCGTGACCCAGACCACCTTGAGCGTGGACGAGACCTCGGATGTGATCGACGCCCTGCGCCTGCGCTTCCCCACCATCGAAGGGCCGCGCAAGGACGACATCTGCTACGCCACCCAGAACCGACAGGACGCGGTGCGGGAGCTGGCTACCAAGGTGGAGCTGATGCTGGTGGTGGGCTCGCGTAATTCCTCCAACTCCAATCGCCTGCGCGAACTGGCCGAAAAAGTCGGCACCCAAGCCTATCTGATCGACTGTGTCGAAATGATCGATGGCGCCTGGCTCGACGGCGTGGCCCGGGTGGCGGTCACCGCCGGGGCTTCGGCACCCGAGGTGCTGGTGCAGGAGGTCGTCGATCACCTGCGGCAACTGGGGGGGCGCACCGTGGTAGAACACCCGGGGCGGGAAGAAAACATCGTCTTTGAAGTCCCGGCCGAACTCAAGGTTAAACCGGTTTCCTGACGTGGCCTGAACCCGAGGCCTATATGGCGACTCGGGTTTGGTTTCGGCCGCCTTGCTTGGCCTGGTAGAGGGTGTCGTCCAGCCGTTTGAGGGTGGCGGACAAGCTGCGTGTCGTACTGAGCTCCACCAACCCGATGCTCACCGTCATGGTCGGCTGCGGTGCCGGCGTAGGTACCGGGGTGCAGGCCAGGGTGGAGCGTAGCCGTTCGGCCACCACCAGAGCCCTGTCGGCATCGGTATTGGGCAGCAAGACCAGGAATTCTTCACCGCCCCAGCGGCCTATGGTGTCCGTGGCTCGAAATACGTTGCGGGCAAGGCGGGCAAAATGGAGCAGGGCATCGTCACCCACCTGGTGGCCATAGTCGTCGTTGAGCTGTTTGAAGTAGTCGATATCGATCATCAACAGGCTGGCCGGCTCGGACCTGGATGTGAGCTGCTGATGGTGCTGCTTGAGCAGGGCGCTGAAGGCGCGGCGATTGGCCAGGCCGGTCAGGGGATCGGTGGCGGCCAGCACCGCCAATTTTTCCCGGGTTTGATCCAGATCGTTAAGCATCTCTGCTTGCTGCCGGTTGGTCCGGCCCAATTCCAGCAGCCGCATCACCTGGCGAGCCAGTGCCGCTAGGTCGTCGATCACCTGCGGCAACTGGGGGGGCGCACCGTGGTGGAACACCCGGGGCGGGAAGAAAACATCGTCTTTGAAGTCCCGGCCGAACTAAAGGTTAAACCGGTTTCCTGACGTGGCCTGAACCCGAGGCCTATATGGCGACTCGGGTTTGGTTTCGGCCGCCTTGCTTGGCCTGGTAGAGGGTGTCGTCCAGCCGTTTGAGGGTGGCGGACAAGCTGCGTGTCGTACTGAGCTCCACCAACCCGATGCTCACCGTCATGGTCGGCTGCGGTGCCGGCGTAGGTACCGGGGTGCTGGCCAGGGTGGAGCGTAGCCGTTCGGCCACCACCAGAGCCCTGTCGGCATCGGTATTGGGCAGCAAGACCAGGAATTCTTCACCTCCCCAGCGGCCTATGGTGTCCGTGGCTCGAAATACGTTGCGGGCAAGGCGGGCAAAATGGAGCAGGGCATCGTCACCCACCTGGTGGCCATAGTCGTCGTTGAGCTGTTTGAAGTAGTCGATATCGATCATCAACAGGCTGGCCGGCTCGGACCTGGATGTGAGCTGCTGATGGTGCTGCTTGAGCAGGGCGCTGAAGGCGCGGCGATTGGCCAGGCCGGTCAGGGGATCGGTGGCGGCCAGCACCGCCAATTTTTCCCGGGTTTGATCCAGATCGTTAAGCATCTCTGCTTGCTGCCGGTTGGTCCGGCCCAATTCCAGCAGCCGCATCACCTGGCGAGCCAGTGCCGCTAGCAAGGTTTGCTGCCGCTCACTCAGGATCCTGGGCTGATAATCCAGGACGCACAAGGTACCCAGGGCCAGCCCTTCCGGCGTGGTCAGCAGGGCGCCGGCATAAAAACGCAGGTAGGGCTCCCCCGTGATCAGTGGATTGCCGGCGAAACGAGGATCTTCACGGGTATCCTGCACCACGAACAGCCCTTCCTGCCGAATGGCGTGGGCACAGATGGAGATATCCAACGGGGTTTCCCGCACGCCCAGGCCTACTTCCGATTTGAACCACTGCCGCCGATCATCGATAAAATTGATCACCGCGACCGGCGTGTCACAGACATAGGCGGCCAGTTGGGCAATATCATCAAAAGAGGACTCAGACGGGGTGTCCAGAATATGGTAACGGCGCAGGGCCGCTAACCGTTGCTGTTCCGAAGCCATGTCGTTCACCGTTATCAAGGTCTCCTGCCGGGGAAAAAACATCAATACCTGTTGCTGTTTGTACCCGTGCGGATCTGTTGGCTCTTGACGGCCGGCGGGGTCATGATGGCCCCTGATGCCAGAGTATGAGGCGGGCGCGGTGAAAATGCCATTGTTTTAGTCGTAGGCGGCGGGCGCTTCGGCTCCGGTTATCGCCAGCATTCCGGTGGCGTTTTTTCACTGCTCCGGTTTAGTGTCAGTACACTGCAACTGGTGCCGCCTTCCTTGTCGTTCTGCTGGGCTGAACCGGGTTTGGCGGTGGCGGTAAGGGTATAACTGCTGCCGGACAGGGCGGCGCTAAAGCTGTAGTGGGCGCTGCTGGTGGGATGGATCAGATCGGCCGCCGAGCTGGTGTACGCCGGATGGGAGATGCGCCATTCTTCCTGCTGGAGCTGCATTCGATACAGCATCTGAATCGCCTCTATCCTCTTGCTTTTTATCATATAACTTGCAAGCGACGGGTAGGCGACGGCGGTGATGATCGCCAGCACGGCCATGGTGATCAGCAGTTCCATCAGGCTCAATCCATGGCTCTTCCGCATCGGCTCCTTCCTTGTCTAAAGCTGGCCTGTGGATCAAGCTTACTCCAAGCTGCGCCTTTTGCCGTAGCCATCTCCCCCTTCACGGAGAAGCAGATGACACGGGGTCACGCAGGTCTCACACTGGTCGAGCTCTTGGTCGGCATGGCCGTTTTGGCCGTGCTGTTGGTGATTGCCGTACCCAGTTTTCAGACGCTGCGTCAGCAGTATCTGGTGCGCAGCGCCGGCATGGTCGTCTACTCGGATCTGCAACTGGCGCGGAGCGAGTCCATCAAGCGTAACCGGGCGGTCACTGTCTGCTTTACCGGCTTGGGCAGTACCAACTGGAGCTATCAGCTGCGGGATTCCGCCGATTGTACCGGCACCGTGCTGGAAAGCGTAAATGGGCAGGGCTTTCCCGCCATCACCCTCACCGCCAGCTATGGTGGCGGCCTGCTGACCTTCCGGCCCCGGCGCAATACCCTGACTGCCGGCAATGTCACCCTTTCCCATGGCAGCCACGGCATCAAGGTGATGACCTGGAACAACAGCATCATCCGCACCTGCTCCGACGACAGTCTGATAGGGGTGCCGCGATGCTGAGGGTAAAGCAACAGCAAGGTATGAGCCTGGTGGAAATGCTGGTGTCGTTGGTCGCCGGCCTGGTGGTGGTGGCCGGGGGCGTCGCGCTTTTTAGCGCCGTTATCGTATCCGGCACTACCACCCTGATGCTGTCTCGCCTGAATCAGGAGGTGCAGGCGGTGATCGATATGATCGCCCGGGATATTCAGCGGGCGGGGTATCATCCCGGCGCCGCCCTGGAGATGGCCGATGAGGTTTCTCCGGCCCTGTCGGTGGCGAGGAAATACATCTTTTCCACTACGGCTGACCTCTATACCGCCGCCGGGGACACTCGGCCCAGCTGCATCAGGGTGAAATACTGGGATCCGGAGCCGGCTTCGGGTTTCGGCAGTATTGTCAGAACCTACGGCTATTCTTCCTCCGGCAAGCTGCTCAGGGTCAA
Source organism: Zobellella iuensis (assembly GCF_016746085.1). Lineage (GTDB taxonomy): Bacteria > Pseudomonadota > Gammaproteobacteria > Enterobacterales > Aeromonadaceae > Oceanimonas > Oceanimonas iuensis. The sequence continues at coordinate 25,272 of NZ_JAERTZ010000014.1, read as the reverse complement.
TACCCTGTATACCGAGCCTGCCGGTGCCGCCCTGGCCAGTGCCGACTGCAGCACCGGTGCCCAGCTGGTGGCCAGCCCGGAAGTGGTGATCGATAATCTGGAATTCGAACTGGTTTCCAGCGGTAACCCTAGCGGGGTCAGGGCGGTGAATATCCGTCTGTCCGCCACCCATGCCAGAAATCCGAAACTGTCCCTCAGCCTGGAGCGACGGGTGAAGATAAGAAACGATGACTACTGATATGAGTCACGCCAGGCGCCGTGGATTCACCACCCTGGCGCTCACCCTGATACTGCTGTCGATACTGGCGGCGGTATCGGCCTTTATCGGTAAGGTGCTGATCGCCGACAAACGCCTGACCCTGAATGAAATCGAATACCGGGTAGCCATGGCGGCAGCCGAAAAGGGCATCAGTGAGGCCATGGCGGAACTCAGGGTCAACCCCGCCACCACGGCCATCTCCGGCGGCATTGCCAGCGCCTCCGCCAGCGGCAGTTACCAGGTCACCATCACGCCCAACGGGGTGGCGAATGTCACCGATATGGTGTCGGTGGCCACTCTGGCAACCGGCACCGTTGCCACCGTCAGCGTGCAGGTAGCGGCGCGTGGCATCTTGAATCCGGCCCATTCCGGGCCGGCCGCGCCCTTGCTGGTGGCCGGCACTTTTCCTGCCAACGGTACTATTACCGTGGTAGCCAACCCCAACGGCGGCGGCCCCGGCATCCCCGTGTCCATCTGGTCGGCCGGAAAGGTCGATATCGGTGGCAATGCAACGACCTGCGGCCTGGACGAATATCACCACGGTGGCTGCAACAAGGATAATGCCTACAGCTACAAGGCGGGCGGCGAAACCCTTATCGGGCCGGATATTGTCGCCAACGCTGCCGACTTTCCCGGCGACCTGGTGGACTATGTGTTTGGCGAGCCGGACAGTGCCGCAGGTTGGGCCAGGATCGAAGCGCGGGCCACGGCGATCGTCAACAGCTGCAGCGATCCCAGGATCACGGGCGGTGCCGGCGTTTTTATCGTGGAAAAGGTCCAACACTGCACCATAGGTTCTATTGGAACCCAGGCGGCGCCCGTGGTGCTGATTATCAAGGACAGCCAGCTTACCATCAACGCCAACAGCCAGGTTTACGGCCTGGTCTTTGCCTATGACTCCGATCCCTCGGGAGGAGACGAATATAAGATAACCATCAATGGCGGCGCCAAACTCTTTGGCATGATGCTGGTCAATCATAACAACATCGACCTTCCCAACGGCAATTATGCCGCCATCTACGACCCCAAAGTGCTTTGCCATATCAATGACTGTGACGAAGGGGGCCCGGGCGCTGGTGGAAGCCCCTTTGTTGCCCTCGGTTATGTCCCCGGCAGTTGGAAGGACTGGGAGTAGGCAATGAAAAAGCAGGCGGGGTTCGGTTTGGTCGAGGTGGTGATCGCCTTTATTCTGGTGGCGGTCACGGCCGGCTCCCTGCTGCAACTGCACAAGGTATACCTGGAATACAGCCGGGACGGCCGTTACCGGGAGGTGGCGCTGCGCCTGGCCGAGTCGAAACTCGATGAACTAAGGGGGTTTGGCCGTATCGCCGATTACCAGGCCATAGCCAGCAGCAGCGCTCCCGAATCGGTCCGGGTGGACGATACCGACTATGCCATCGAATGGGGAGTGAGCGACTATGGCTGGGACGGCGGCGCCTGGGTGACGCCGCTCCCTTCGGGGGTGGCCTCCGGGAAGAAGGCGATCGACATCACCGTAGGCTGGAGCCAGCCCGATGGCGGCGGGAGCTTGCGGCTCGAATCGGTGCTGTCACCCCATCTGTCCATCGGCAGCGGTCCTTTCGGTACCGGTGGTGATAACTTGGGCTCAGGTAAAGGGGGACCCAGGATATCCCATACTCCAGGCAAGTTTCCTGATGTAGTAGCGATCAACCTAGGCGATGATCTTATTCAGGAAACCAGTAAAGCGGTTATTACCGTTGCCAAGGATCCCGCCAGTATTCGTGTGAGTGAAAAAACGGTGATCTACGACTCGTCGAATAACAAGCGGCAAGAACAGGAGGTGGAAACGGTATCCTGCACCTGCAAGTTAGAGAGTCTCGGCGATGCTGAACTGCCTGCCCAGAGAAGCCTTTTGGGGCAGTTGTCCTACTGGCGGCGGGGGGGAGGGGAGAATAAAAAAAGAGGAGCCCCCATAGATAATCAACAGGATCCTTTTTGCGGGCTTTGCTGTAAAAACCACTTCGATGGCTCTAGACACGAATTTAGCCATTGGCATGATGCAATCAAGTGGAAGAATGGCGAAAAAATAGATGGCCCTCATGCCCATTATGATACTCCATCAGGAATGGCCGTTGAAAATGTTTCCTCCCCCTACCTGGAGTCCTGCCGCCTTGTCCGTATTGATGGCTTTTTCAAGGTGGCCAGCGACTGGAACCTGGTGGTGTTCAATGTGTTACCAGAACACTTCTTGAGTGAGAAAGAAGAGAAATACCAAGAATATGTGAGGAGGGTGGCGCTGGAATATATGAGGGCCCAGATAAAGGACGGTGATGCTTATGATGTAAATGGTTATACGCTTCCTGCCGAATTTGAGTCCTTCTATTCCTTCCTGGGGATTGAGAAATCAATCACAGTGCAGCCTTCATCAACTACCAGGCTGGTGGCCAGGGGTATCTATGTGGATATTATATCTCCCGGCTACCGCCAATCCTTGCTGCTCAGAATGGAGGATGGTGAAAATACTTCTATTGCTACATTACTGGAAAAAGGATTTATTCGTTACCTTCCCTTTGAAGAGAAAGAGCTTACCGACAAGGTAAGCTGGAGCAGTGACGAAAAGGATATTGCCGGAGTGGAGTCCGGCAGCGAGCTGAAGGCAGGTACCCAGGGTGAAACAACTCTCAGAGCCAGTATGCTTCGCAGCAATAGCGGCCTAACCAGCAACAGTCCCATTTCCCCGTTTGAGCGGGAGAATCCTGTGATAACGACCCTGGATGTTCATGTGTCAGAGGCTCCCTGAGCGCGGTAGGGCCTGACAAGCCCCGCTTCTTTCTTTACTATGCAGTTATCAGGACCCAACCACAGACAGACCCATGTCCCAACACCTTACCCTGGCCCTGGCGCAGCTTAACCTGACCGTGGGTGCCATCGAAGCCAATACCGATGCCATGCTGGCCGCCGCCGAACGGGCGACGGAGCAGGGCGCCGAGCTGGTGCTCTTTCCCGAACTGGCCGTGACCGGCTATCCGCCGGAAGATCTGCTGTTTCGCGACGATCTTTACCAGCGGCTAGACGCCGCCCTGAGCCGGCTGGCGGCGGCCAGCCGGCACACCGCCCTGGTGGTGGGACATCCCTGGCGGGAGGGCGGCAGGCTGTACAACGCCGCTTCCTTTTTTTACCAGGGCCAGCTGCTGGGGCGCTACTTCAAGCAGTTGTTGCCCAACTACGGCGTGTTCGACGAAAAGCGTTATTTCAGTGCCGGTGAGCAGTCCTGCGTGATCGAGTTCAAAGGGCATCAACTCGGCCTGCTGATCTGTGAAGACGTGTGGGAGCCTGCGCCCATGGCCAATGCCAAGGCCGCCGGCGCCGAGCTGGTATTGAGCCTGAACGCTTCCCCCTATCACAGGGGTAAGGCCTGGATCCGCGAGAGCCTGCTGGCCCAACGCAGCCGCGACAACCGGCTGCCCCTGCTGTACCTCAACCTGGTGGGGGGACAGGATGAACTGGTGTTCGACGGTCGTTCCAAGGTGTTCAACGCCGCGGGCGAGCTGACCCAGAACCTGCCGGCCTTCGGTGAGCAGTTGGCCCTGGTGCGACTGACGGACAAGGCGCCGGTGGCCGCCGAGATCCGGCCCGCACTGGACCCCCTGGCCGAGGTATACCAGGCTCTGGTGCTGGCCACCCGCGACTACGTCAACAAGAATGGCTTCAACGGCGCCGTGCTGGGCCTGTCCGGCGGCATCGACTCGGCCCTGACCCTGGCCATCGCGGTCGACGCCCTGGGCAAGGACAGGGTGCAGGCGGTGATGATGCCGTTCCGTTACACCGCCTCCATGAGCGTGGAGGACGCGGAGGAAGAGGCCCGCCACCTGGGGGTGGAGTTCAATATCGTTTCCATCGAGCCCATGTTCGACGCCTTTATGGGCCAGTTGGCGCCCCTGTTCGAGGGCACCGAGCGCGATACCACCGAGGAAAACCTGCAGGCTCGCGCCCGGGGGGTGCTGTTGATGGCCATTTCCAACAAGCGTCGTCGCCTGGTGCTGACTACCGGCAACAAGAGCGAGGTGGCGGTGGGCTACTGCACCCTCTATGGCGACATGGTGGGCGGTTTCGCCCCGATCAAGGACGTGCCCAAAACCCTGGTGTTCGAGCTGTCCAGATACCGCAACAGCCTGGGCTATGTGATCCCCCAGCGGGTGATCGAGCGGCCGCCTTCCGCCGAACTGGCACCGGATCAGCTCGACCAGGACAGCCTGCCCCCGTATGATGTGCTGGACGCCATCCTTGAAGCTTATGTCGAACAGGACAAATCCCTGGAGCAACTGTTGGCGGCCGGCTTTGCCGAAGCCGATGTGCGCCGGGTGATCAAGCTTGTTGATATCAACGAATACAAACGTCGCCAGAGCGCGGTGGGGCCGCGGATCACGCCGCGCAACTTCGGCAAGGACCGGCGTTACCCCATCACCTCCGGGTTCGGCAAAATAAATTGGTAAGGAGCCACCGATGAAGAAGATCGAAGCCATCATCAAACCCTTCAAGCTGGATGACGTGCGCGAAGCCCTGGCCGAACGCGGCATCACCGGCATGACCGTATCCGAAGTCAAGGGCTTTGGCCGCCAGAAAGGTCACACCGAACTGTATCGCGGCGCCGAATACATGGTGGATTTTCTGCCCAAGGTCAAGCTGGAACTGGTGGTGCAGGACGACCTGGTCGAAGCCTGTATCGAGGCCATCGAGAACACCGCCCGCACCGGCAAAATCGGCGACGGCAAGATTTTCGTGTTCGATGTGGGCCGGGTGATCCGCATCCGCACCGGCGAGCAGAACGAAGAAGCGGTATAACAGGCCGGGGGGCTCGGGGCTGGTCGGTAGCGACCGACCACGACGGATTTCCGAATCCCCAGTCCCCGGTTTTAACGGCCCGGCTTTTTTGCCACAATGACCTATAGAATCATCAGTCGAGGAATACCAAATGCCACTGCTGGACAGTTTTACCGTCGACCATACCCGTATGGAGGCCCCGGCGGTGCGGGTAGCCAAAACCATGGCGACCCCCCATGACGACACCATTACCGTGTTTGATCTGCGTTTTTGCCTGCCGAACCAGGAAATCCTGTCGGAAAAGGGCATCCACACCCTGGAACACCTGTTTGCCGGTTTTATGCGTAACCATCTCAACGGCAACGGGGTGGAGATTATCGATATTTCCCCGATGGGCTGCCGTACCGGTTTTTATATGAGTCTGGTGGGGGCGCCGGACGAACAACGGGTGGCCGATGCCTGGAAGGCGGCGATGGAAGACGTACTCAAGGTGGAGGATCAGTCCCAGATCCCCGAGTTGAATGAATATCAATGCGGCACCTTTGTGATGCACTCGCTGGATGAAGCCAAGGCCATTGCCCGCAATATCATCGAGCGTGGTATCGGCATCAACAGTAACCAGGCACTCTCCTTGCCGGAAGATATGCTGAAAACCCTTTAATATTCCGGCCCCCTCTGGCACTCGCGCCCGGTTCAGGCAAGCACTGGCTTAACCGGGCGCTTTGTCACTCTTTATTCTTTCTCTACTGATATACTTCTCTTATTCCAGTGCTCAAATGGACCACTTTATGTCACAAAATTACGACCCTTTCCTTCAGCGGGAAGCCGAAAAATATGAAAACCCCATTCCCAGCCGGGAATTTATCCTGGAGCACATTAAAGCCAGGCAAACGCCCATTTCCCGGGACGAACTCTTTGCCGAGCTGACCCTGGCCGGCGAAGAGCAGGCCGAAGCCTTGCGGCGCCGCCTGCGCGCCATGGAGCGGGACGGCCAACTGGTCTTTACCCGCAATCAATGCTACGCCCTGCCCGACAAACTCAATCTGGTCAAAGGCTATGTTATCGGTCACCGGGAAGGCTTCGGCTTTTTGCGCCCCGATGACGGCGGTGACGATCTGTTCCTGGCCCAGCGGGAGATGGATGCCCTGATGCACGGCGACTATGTACTGGTGCAACCATTGCGTTTCGACGCCAAGGGGCGCCGCGAGGCACGGGTGGTGCGTCTGCTCAAGTCGCGAGACCTAGAGGTGGTCGGCCGCTACTTTGTGGAAAACGGCGTCAGCTATGTGGTGCCGGACGACAGTCGTATCGCCCAGGATATTCTGATCCCGCAAGGGGAAACCATGGGCGCGCGCATGGGCCAGGTGGTGGTGATTTCCATTACCCAACGCCCGACCAAGCGGATGACCGGGGTGGGCAAGGTCACCGAGGTGCTGGGCGAAACCATGGATCCGGGCATGGAGATCGAAATTGCCCTGCGCAGCCACGGCATCCCCCATGTGTGGCCGGAAGAGGTGAAGAAAGAAATCGCCAAGCTGACCGAGCAGGTGCCGGAAGAGGCCAAGAAAGGCCGCAAGGATCTGCGTGAGCTGCCGCTGGTCACCATCGACGGGGAAGACGCCCGTGACTTCGATGATGCGGTATTCTGCCAGCCCAAGCGTTCCGGCGGTTGGCGGCTGTGGGTCGCCATTGCCGATGTGTCCTATTACGTTCGCCCGGGCACGGCCCTGGACAGCGAAGGTTATCAACGCGGCAACTCGGTGTATTTCCCCGAGCAGGTGATCCCCATGCTGCCGGAAGTCCTGTCCAACGGCCTGTGCTCGCTCAACCCCCAGGTGGATCGGCTGTGCATGGTCGCGGAGATCACCATCTCGGCCACCGGCAAGCAGTCCGGCTTCAAATTCTATGAAGCGGTGATGAATTCCCATGCCCGCCTCACCTATACCAAGGTAGCGGCCATCCTGGAGGGAGACGAGGGCCTGCGGGAGCGTTATGCGCCCCTGGTCCCCCATCTGGAAGAACTGAACCGGCTCTATCAGGTGATGAAGGAAGCGCGGCATCAGCGTGGCGCGGTGGAATTCGAAAGCGAAGAAACCCGCTTCGTGTTCAATCCCCAGCGCAAGATCGAGCGCATCGTTCCCCTGGTGCGCAACGATGCCCACAAGATCATCGAAGAGTGCATGATCCAGGCCAACGTGGCCGCCGCGCGTTTTATCGAGAAGCAAGAGGCCCATTCCCTGTTTCGGGTACACGACAAGCCGAGCGAGGAGAAACTGGTTGGGTTCCGCAGTTTCCTCGGTGAGCTGGGGCTGGAGCTGAAAGGTGGCCTGGAGCCTCAGCCTGCGGACTACGCCCTGCTGGCCGAGCAGATCAAGGAGCGGCCGGATGCGGAGCTGATCCAGACCATGCTGTTGCGCTCCATGAAACAGGCGGTGTACCAGGCGGACAACATGGGCCACTTCGGCCTGGCGCTGAAATCCTATGCCCACTTTACTTCGCCCATCCGCCGCTATCCGGATCTGGTGCTGCACCGGGCCATCAAGTATCAGCTGGCCAGATTGCAGGGCAGTCCCAGTCAGAAAGGAACCCCGACCGGCGGCATCAATTACCAGTATGATGAAGTGGCGCCCATGGGCGAACACTGTTCGCTGACCGAGCGGCGGGCCGATGACGCCACCCGCGACGTGGCTGACTGGCTGAAGTGTGAATACATGCTCGACCATGTGGGCAACGAGTTTGGCGGCACCATCGCCAACGTCACCGGTTTTGGCTTCTTCGTACGCCTGGATGAAATCCACATCGACGGCCTGGTACATATCTCCAGCCTGCAGAACGATTACTACCAGTTCGACCCGGCCCGGCAGATGCTGATCGGCGAAACCTTCCGCCGCCGCTATCGCCTGGGCGACAAGGTCAAGGTGCGGGTAATGGCGGTGAACCTGGATGATCGCAAGATCGACTTCGAAACGGTGGAAGAGGCATTGCCGGCCGGGGCCAAGACCGGTAAAGGGGCCAAAAACCTGAAGTCGCGTCAGCGTGCCAAGCCCAAGAGCGGCGACAAGGGAGAAAAGGGCGAAAAGTCCCGCTCCCGTAGCAAAAAGCGCCGCTGATCCCGTCAGGGGCCGGGGACAGGAGGCCGGGATTGACCCGGCCCGGTACCCGGTCCCGGTTCCCCAATCCCCGAGACAAAACAATGAGTAGTGAACTGATTTTCGGTATCCATGCGCTGGATGCCACCCTCGAATCCCATCCCGAAAATATATTGGAAGTCTGGCTGCTGAAAGGGCGGGACGACGCCCGCTTGCAGGCCTTGCAGGCGCGGTTGCAGGCAGTGGGCGTCAAGGTGCAGTTTGCCAGCCGTCAAACCCTGGACGGCAAGGCGGACGGCAACCAGCACCAGGGGGTGGTGGCCCGCATCAAGGGGCTCCCGACCCTGAACGAAGCGGATCTGGACGCCTTGCTCGGCAGCCAGCCCAACCCCCTGCTACTGGTGCTGGACGGCGTCACCGACCCGCACAATCTGGGCGCCTGCCTGCGCACCGCCGATGCCGCCGGGGCGCATGGCGTCATAGTGCCGAAGGACAAATCCGTCGGGCTGACCCCGGTGGCGCGCAAGGTGGCCTGCGGTGCCGCCGAGGTGGTGCCGCTGTTTCAGGTGACCAATCTGTCCCGTACCCTACGCCATCTTCAGGACAGGGGCATCTGGGTGGTCGGTACCGCCGGCGAGGCGGATCACAGCCTGTACCAGGCCAAGCTGACCGGCGCCCTGGCCCTGGTGATGGGTGCCGAGGGCAAGGGCATGCGTCGCCTTACCCGCGAACATTGCGACGAACTGGTGAGCATCCCCATGGCGGGCTCGGTGTCCAGCCTGAACGTGTCGGTGGCCACCGGCGTCTGCCTGTTCGAGATGGTGCGCCAGCGTTCGCAGTAAGAAGGAGCGGGCCTGACCTTTGGCTCCGTTATTCAGCCTGGCCTCCGCCCGGCGGAACAGCATTTATTGCCAACAAGGCGGTATTCACTCCCAGGCTGAGCCTGGGAGCCTGGACAGCACTCGGGGATATCTGATGCATTGGCAACTCGCGGCCTTTAATGAACTGAGCACGACCCAGCTTTATCGGATGCTGGCGCTGCGCAGTGACATTTTCGTGGTGGAGCAGGGCTGCGCCTACCAGGATCTGGACGGCCGGGATCTTGCCCCCGGTACTTTGCACCTGAATGCCTGGCAAGGCGAACGGCTGCTGGCCACCGCCCGGCTGCTGGGCCCCGGGGTACATACCCCGGAGCATGTCTGGATTGGCCGGGTGGCGGTGGCGGCACAGGCGCGGGGGCAGGGACTGGCGCGCCAGTTGATGCGGCGTGCCATGGCGGCGGCGGCCGGGCGCTGGCCCGGCTATCCGCTGCGGTTGGGTGCCCAGACCTATGTGCGGGATTTCTACCTGTCGCTGGGCTTCGCGCCCCTGGGGCCTGAATACCTGGAAGACGGCATTCCCCATCAGCAGATGGAGTTCAGGTGCAAAGCATAAGGGCACGCATGGCCGCCGACCGGCAACTGCTGGCGATACTGCTGCTGGTGCTCGGCAACCTGATGATTTCTTTCGGCGATGTGCTGGTCAAGTTGCTGGGGCAGACGGCGGTCAGTCCTTATCAGTATGTGTTTCTGCGTTTTGTGATGACCTCCCTGCTGCTGCTGCCGTTCTGGTGGCGGTTGCCACGGGAGCGGCGGGGGCTGGGTCAGTGGAAAATCCACCTGTTGCGCGGGCACCTGCTGCTGATGGGCTCGGTCTGCGTCTTTGTCAGCCTGATGTTTCTCCCCCTGGCCACCGCCAATGCGGTGTTTTACGCGGCGCCGCTGATGACACTGCCGCTGGCCGCCCTGCTGAGCAGGGAGCAGGTGCGGTTGCCGGCCTATGGCATCAGCCTGCTCGGTTTCGCGGGCATACTGGTAGTACTCAACCCGGCCCAGTGGCACTGGGCCGGCTGGCTGGCGCTGCTCACCGCCTTCGCCATGGCGGCCAGCAATGTGCTGGTGCGCCGCCTGCCCAAGGGACGCTCTGTGCTGGCCACCCTGTTCCTGACCCAGGCGCTGGCCATCCCGGTGAGTTTTGCCCTGGCGCTGCCCGACTGGCAGCCGATAGCGCCGCAGGTGTGGTGGCTGCTGGTGGGAGCCACCCTGATCGGCATCATCTACCAAGGGGTGTGCGTACAGGCCTATGCCATGGCGGACGCCAGCAAGATCGCCACCAGCGAGTATTCGGGGCTGATTTTTGTCACCCTGATGGGCATGGCGCTGTTCGCCGAATTCCCGGCCTGGAACGTCTATCTGGGCGCCGTTATCGTCATTCTCGCCATCGGCCTGCAGCGGCGACTGCGCTGACGCTTTAGCTGGAAGCTTGAAGCCAGAAGCTGGAAGACAAACAGCATTGCTGTGGGCTGGTGGTTTCATGCCTGCACCGCTGAGGCCGCTGTTCAAGGCAACCTTAAAAACCACTCGGGCAGCTTTCGGCTTCCAGCTCACAGCTTAACGCTTTCTTTTCTCCCGGTTATCCCTTACACTACGCGGCCTTAAAATCAGTCATTACATCATACGTTCCTTGCCTCCGCTGGTGTGACTGAGCCCGCGCAGAGGCTATAACCCGTAAGGAGCAATCCATGCGTCATTACGAAATCGTATTTATGGTTCACCCTGATCAGAGTGAACAGGTTCCCGGCATGATCGAGCGCTATACCGGCGCCATCACCACTTCCGGTGGCCAGGTTCACCGCCTGGAAGACTGGGGCCGTCGCCAGCTGGCTTACCCGATCAACAAACTGCACAAGGCCCACTATGTTCTGATGAACGTAGAAGCCGACCAGGCTGTGATCGACGAGCTGGAAACCAACTTCCGCTATAACGATGCCGTGCTGCGCAACATGATCATGCGCACCAAGCAGGCGGTTACCGAGCCCTCCGAAATGGCCAAGGCCAAGGAAGAGCGTCAACCCCGTCGTGACGACGCTCGTGTAGAAGCCGCTGAATAATTCACGTTTTAGCTGAGGAAGAAAATCATGGCACGTTATTTCCGTCGTCGTAAGTTCTGCCGTTTCACCGCTGACGGTGTTACCGAGATCGATTACAAAGACATCGTAACCCTGAAAAACTACGTCACCGAGTCCGGTAAAATCGTACCGAGCCGCATCACCGGCACCCGCGCTAAATATCAGCGCCAGCTGGCCCGTGCGATCAAACGCGCTCGTTACCTGGCCCTGCTGCCTTACACCGATCTGCACAAGTAAGCAGCGGCCTAACTCGTTCACTTAAAGAGGAAAGGTAATGCAAGTTATTCTGCTTGATAAAATCGCCAAACTGGGCGGCCTGGGCGACCAGGTAACCGTTAAGTCCGGCTACGCTCGTAACTTCCTGCTGCCCCAGGGCAAAGCCGTACTGGCCACCAAGGACAACGTAGCGGCCTTCGAAGCCCGCCGCGCCGAGCTGGAAGCCAAGCTGGCCGAGCAACTGGCCGCCGCTCAGGCCCGTGCCGACCAACTGTCCGCCCTGGAAAACGTGGTTATCGCGTCCAAGTCCGGTGACGAAGGCAAACTGTTCGGCTCCATCGGTGCCCGCGACGTGGCCGACGCCATCACCGCTGCCGGTGTGGCCGTGGCCAAGAGCGAAGTCCGCCTGTACGACGGCGTGCTGCGCAACGTCGGTGAGTACGAAGTGGGTGTGCAACTGCACGCCGACGTCAAGGCCACCGTCAAGCTCCAGGTGGTTGCCGCCTAAATCAGGCTGCCGCTTGAAAAAACCCGCGCTGGTCGCGGGTTTTTTATTGCCCGTAATAAGGCTAAAGTGAGGTAAACCCTGACGGAGGCAAGCCGATGGCAGAGTGGATCACGGGCAAGATAAAAGCCCGCAGGCAATGGTCGGAGAATCTGTTTTCGCTGGTGGTGGAGGCCGAGGTTGCCTCGTTCAAGGCCGGCCAGTTCACCAAGCTGGCGTTGAATACGGGGGGTAAAAAAGTGGCCCGGGCCTATTCCTACGTCAATGCCCCGGGGGAAGACTGCGAGTTTTACCTGGTGACCATTCCCGAAGGCCAGCTGACCCCGCAATTGGCGGCACTTGCCGTGGGCGACGACGTGCTGGTGCAGCGGCAGGCCGCCGGTTTCCTGACCCTGGAAGAAGTGCCACCGGGGCGCGATCTCTGGCTGATCGCCACCGGCACCGGGGTGGGGCCCTTTGTTTCCATTCTGGCCGAAGGCCGTTGTTGGGAGCGGTTCGACCATATCGTGCTGGTGCACGGGGTTCGCTTTGCCGATGAACTGGGATACCGGGAGCGGATCCTGGCCCTGACCGAAGGGCGCAAGGGATTTCACTATGTGCCCTTTGTCTCCCGGGAGCCGGTGGGCGGAGCCGAGTCGGGGCGTATTCCCCTGGCCATCGCCGACGGCCGGCTGGAAGCCCGGGTGGGACTGACCTTCAGTGCCGAGCACAGCCGGGTGGTGCTGTGCGGCAACCCGCAAATGGTGCGCGACACCATCCAGGAACTCAAACGCCGGGGGCTGGAAAAGCACTTGCGGCGCAAACCCGGCCAGATCCTGATGGAAAATTACTGGTGAACACAAAGCCGGAAGCCTTAAGCTGGAAGCTTGAAGCAGCCCGAATTACTTCAGCTTCCAGCTTGGTGTCACCGGGTCAGGTATATCATCAGGCTCAGGAAGGCGGCCAGCCCCCAGCCGAGGCCGATAATCCAGTAGAACACCCTGGCGCCCTGCTTGACGGGGATGCGGTTATAGAGCAGGAACAGGTACCAGAACAGGGCCGGGATCAGGGGCAGTAAGAACAATCGGGTCATAGCAAAAGGCCTTTTGGTGAATCACGTCGAATTTGGGGTGGCGTTAATCCATCTGTGCACTGTATCAATAGAGCATAGTCGAGCCAATTATCATTCAGGGCCAGTTGAAGCCGTGCTATGTTGCAGGGTTACTCAAGGGCTCGCTGATAACGCACAAGGAGTGAAACATGAAGCAATTGGTCATCCAGGCCTTTGGTGATGCGGATCAACTCAGGCTGGTCGAGGCCGCGCGCCCGGCCCTGGCGCCAGGCCAGATCCGGGTCAAGATGCATTATGCCGGGGTTAACCCCATCGATGCCAAGACCCGTGCCGGCCTGGGCTGGGGAGCCCAGGCGATCAAGGACAAATTGCCCTGGTCGCCCGGCTTTGAAGTGATGGGCTCGGTGCTGGAAACCGGGGCCGAGGTGAGCCGCTATCGACCCGCCGATCGCGTATTCGGTCTGGTGGCCGGAGGCGGTTATGGCGAAGAGCTGGTGGTCGAGGCCGACGAGCTGCTGCCGGTGCCGGCCGGGGTGCCGGACGAGATGGCCGCCGGGCTGTCACTGGCCGGCGCCACCGCCTGGCAGGGACTGACCGATCACGGTGCGCTCCAGGCCGGTGAACGGGTGCTGATCTCCGCCGCGGCCGGTGGGGTGGGCCATCTGGCGGTGCAGCTGGCCAAGGGCCTGGGGGCGACGGTGGTGGCCCTGGCGTCGCCCAATAATCACGACTTCCTGCGCGGACTCGGCGCGGACGAGGTCATCGATTACCGCAATGAGCCGCAATTGGCCGGCCTGGCACCGGTGGACCTGTTCTTCGATCTGGTGGGCGGAACTTCCGGGGTCACACTTTTGTCTCATGTGAAACCTGGCGGCCGGGTGGTGACGGTACCGACCATTACCGCCGAGCAGATTATTGCCGCCGCCGGGGCGCTTGGGCTACAGGCTACCGGCATGCTCCGGCGGATCGACAATACGCAGCTGGAGCAGTTGATCCAGGCGGTGGCTGACGGCAGCTTGCAGGTGGTGGTGACCCATTGCTATGCCCTGGCGGAGGGAGCTGCGGCCCATCGCCAGATTGAAAGTGGTCATACCCGTGGCAAATTGCTGCTGCGGGGCTGAGTGGTCCTGTTGTTCACTTAAGGAAATACCATGAAGTATTGGTCCCTGTTGTTGCTGTTGTGTCCCTTGCTGGCGCCCGCCGCCCCCGTGCTGGTGGCGGAAGCCGACAAGGGGCAGGATGAACTGGTCATCCCCTACCGGATGTACCGGCTGGATAATGGTCTGACCATCATTCTTAACCCGGACCAGTCCGATCCCCTGGTGCATGTGGAAATGACCTACCATGTCGGGTCGGCCCGTGAAGAGGCGGATCAAACCGGTTTTGCCCACTTCTTCGAGCACATGATGTTCCAGGGTTCCAAGCATGTGGGGGATCAGGAGCATTTCCGCCTGATCAACGAGGCCGGTGGCTCCATGAACGGGACCACCAATCAGGACAGGACCAATTACTTCCAGACGGTGCCGGCCAATCATCTGGAAAAGGTACTGTGGCTGGAGGCGGATCGCATGGGCTTCCTGCTGGAAGCGGTGAGCCAGCGCAAGTTCGAAATTCAGCGGGACACCGTCAAGAACGAGCGGGCCCAGCGGGTCGACAACCAGCCCTATGGCCTGGTGGGCGAGCGCATGGGCGAACTGCTGTATCCACGCGATCATCCCTACAGCTGGCAACCCATCGGCTATGTGGAAGATCTGGATCGGGTCGATGTGAACGACCTCAAGGCGTTTTTCCTGCGTTGGTATGGACCCAACAATGCCACCCTGGTGATTTCCGGTGACTTCGAGCCCGAGCAGGCCCTCGGCTGGATTGAAAAATATTTTGGCCCCATTCCCACGGGGCCCGCGGTCGAGCGGGACCACCCCAGGCCGGCCCGGCTCGAGCACAGCCGGCACCAGACCCTGGAAGATGCCCGGATTCGCCTGCCCATGCTCTACCTGGCCTATCCCACCGTTTACCTGGGACATGAGGACGAAGCCGCGCTGGATGTGCTGGCCAATGTGCTGGGGGGCGGAAAGAGCTCCTTGCTGTACCAGCAGCTGGTGGAAACCGGCCAGGCGGTCAGCACCGGTGCCAGCCACTACTGTGCCGAGCTGGCTTGTACCCTCAGCATCTGGGCCTATGCCAATCCTTCCCGGGACGGTTCCCTGGCTCCGCTCAAGCGCGAAATCGACCGCATCATCGCCGCCATTGCCGAACGCGGCATCAATGCCGATGACGTCAGCAAGGCGGTGACCCAGTTGCGCGCCGAGCTGATCCTGGGGCTGGACAGTGCCGAGGGCAAGGCGCGCCAGTTGTCCCTGGGGCAGGTGCTGAAAGACGATCCGCTCTATGTCATCAATGCCTGGCGGCAATTGGCCGAAACCACACCGGTGGACGTAGCCGCCGTCTATGGCCAGTATCTGCAGTCCCGGCCCAGCGCCACCCTGAGCGTGGTGCCCAAGGGCAAAACCGAGTGGCAGGCCGCCGAACCCGATTACTCCATCCCGGAGCGCCGGCTGGCGGAACGGGCCCATATCGATGAACTGCCGCTGCGCGAGGTGGTGGACAACTTCGATCGTAGCCGTATGCCGGAAGCGGGAGAGCCGGTGCAGGTGCAGGTGCCGCCGCTGTGGCGTCATACCCTGGGAGAAAACATCCGGCTGCTGGGCACGGTCAATGATGAAATCCCGGCGGTGTCGGTGATCCTGGCGCTGCCCGGCGGCCAACGTGCCGAAAGTGAGGGGGAGTTGGGGCTGGCATCCTTGACCGCTGCCATGATGAACCAAGGCACGGCGCGGCTCAATAATGGTGACTTCAGCGAGGCGCTGGAGCGCCTGGGAGCCAGCGTCAATGTGCGCAGCGGCTTTTATACCAGCCTGATAGAGGTGACCAGCCTGACCGAGAAGCTGCCTCAGACCCTGGCGTTGGTGGAAGAGCTGCTGTTCAGCCCGGGTCTGCGCGCGTCGGATTTTGAACAAGTCAAGGCACGGGTACTGGAGTCCATGGCCCAGAGCCGACACCAGCCTTCCTGGCTGGCCCAGCACGGCTTTCGCAAGTTGATGTACGGTGAGACCCGGATGGGCTTTCCTGACGACGGCTTGCCGGAGGCGGTGGCCGCCCTGACCCTTGAACAGGTGCGGGATTACTACGAGCGTTTCTACAATCCGGCCAATGGCCATGTCATAGTCGCGGGTGATCTTGAACCGCAGCAGGCGCGGGAGGCTTTCGCCTTTCTGACCCGCTGGCAGGGCGCCGCCCCCGAGGTGCCGCAAGTCCAGATCCTTCCCCAGCCGGCCGAGGCCGGGGTCTATGTGGTGGATGTGCCGGGCTCGCTGCAGTCGGCATTGCGTATCGGCCGGCGGGCCTTGCCGCTGGATGCCACCGGCCCCTTTTTCCACGCCAACCTGATGAACTTCAACCTGGGTGGCAATTTCAACAGCCGGATCAACCAGAACCTGCGGGAAGACAAGGGCTTTACCTATGGTGCTCATTCCTACTTTACCGGCAACCGGGATGCGGGCGTGTTTGTGGTGGCCACCGATGTTCGCGGCGATGTGACGGTGCCGGCCATCGAGAATATCCTGGCGGAATTCAGGCAATTCAAGGCCGACGGCCCCAGTAGCGAAGAGCTGTCCTATCTGCGCAGCAGTTATTCCCAGCAGGATGCCCTGTCTTACGAAACCCTGGGGAAAAAAGCCGGTTTTCTGCTGCAGCTGGCGATGATGGAGCTGTCGCCGGACTATCTGAGTGAGCAGCAGTCCATCGTCTCTGGCATCGATGCCGGGGAGCTGACCGAGGTGGCCGGCCAGTGGCTGAGCCTCAAGGACATGGTGATTGTGGTGGTGGGTGACAAGGCAAAACTTGAAAAATCGCTGGCACAACTCAATCTTCCGGTGCACGATTTGACCATTGACTGATGAGGCCGGGTGCCTCCCGCGGAGTGACTGAGCGAACTCCGTGTTACAGAGTGACGAACAATGACGAAAATAACCCCTTCTCTGGCCGAGCGCGTCCATGCTTTGCAGGCGCCCGAACGCTTGCCTGCCATCAAGGGCATCCGCCGTGGCATCGAGCGTGAGTGCCTGCGCATTACCGCAGACGGTCACCTGGCCCAGACGCCCCATCCGGCCAGCCTGGGTTCGGCCCTGACCCACGCCAATATCACCACCGACTTTTCCGAATCGCTGATGGAGTTCATCACCCCGGTATCGGACTCGGTGGACATTCTGCTGGCGCAACTGACCGACATCCACCGTTACACGGTACGTCACCTGGACAACGAGCAACTGTGGCCGCTGAGCATGCCCTGCCTGCTGAACGGCGACGATCACATTCCCCTGGCCCAGTATGGCAGCTCCAATATCGGCCGGATGAAGACCCTGTACCGCCAGGGGCTGCACCACCGCTACGGCAGCCGGATGCAGGTGATCGCCGGGGTGCACTTCAATTTCTCCATGCCCGACAGCTTCTGGAGCGAATGGCACCAACTGGAAGGCAACGGCGGCTGCCTGCAGGACTTCGTGTCCGAGGCTTATCTGGGGCTTATCCGCAACGTCTATCGCTTCGGCTGGCTGATCCCCTATCTGTTCGGGGCCTCGCCGGCCCTGTGCGGCTCCTTCCTCAAGGGCAAGGAGCATCACCTGCCGTTCGAGCGCCTCGGCAAGGGTACCCTCTACCTGCCTTACGCCACCTCGCTGCGGTTGTCGGATCTGGGCTATACCAACAGCGCCCAGGCCGGGCTCAATATCTCACTCAACAGCCTGGATCAGTATGTGGCGTCCCTGCGCCGGGCCATCGGCACCCATGCGGCGGAGTTCGCCAGGATTGGGGTGAAGGTGGAGGGCGAGTACCGCCAGCTCAACGACAATGTGTTGCAGATCGAGAACGAGCTGTACGCACCCATCCGTCCCAAGCGCACCACCGAGAGCGGCGAAAAGCCGTCCCAGGCGCTGGACTCACGTGGTGTCGAGTATATCGAGGTCCGCTCCATCGACGTCAATCCGTTTTCGCCGGTGGGCATCGACCAGTCCCAGATCCGCTTCCTGGATACCTTCCTGCTGTGGTGCCTGCTGACCCCTTCCGCGCCCCTGGGCGAGGAAGAGATCGCCCTCAACAGGCGCAACTTCACCAAGGTGGTGCTGGAAGGGCGCAAGCCCGGTCTGGAGCTGGAACTGTTCGGCGGCGAGCCCCAGGGCCTGCAGGCCCTGGGCGAGCGCTATTTCGGCGAACTGGCCGAGGTGGCCCAGTTGCTGGACTCCTGTTGCGGCCGGGGCTGTTACCGGGAGGCGCACCGCCAGCAACTGGCGGCCATCCGCGATCCTTCCCTGACCCTGTCGGCCCGGGTGTTGGGCGAGCTGCTGCAGAGCGGCCAGGACATATTGCCTTTCGGGCTGGCCCTGTCCGGTCGTTACCATGATCACTTGCTCAACAGCCGCCCCCGATTCTGGGACGACAGCTACTTCGATGAAGAGGGCGTTCGTTCCCTGGCCCGTCAGCGCAAGATAGAGCGATCCGATACCCTGAGCTTCGATGATTTCCTGAGCGCCTACTTCAGCAACCAGCAGTTGTGAGTTTTTCGACCCCCTGCAAGCAACAAGCCCCGCATATGCGGGGCTTGTTGCTTTGGGAGTCGCCGGTGAGGCTCAGCTGTTGGGGAAGTTGGCCCTGAGCACCGCCTTGGCGTTGTTGGCCATCTCGGTCAGGCCCAGGGTGCCATAGGACTCGGCCATGATTTCCAGCGCCGGTTGCATGGTGTCGGTGTCCGGGTAGGACTGCACCACGAACTTGGCCCTGTTGGCGGCGGCCAGCCAGGCGCCGCGCTTCATGTAGAATTGGGCCACGGCCAGGTCGTATCTGGCCAGGCGGTTTTTCAGGCTGATCATCCTTGCCCGGGCGTCGGCGGCATAGGCGCTGTCCGGATGCTGGCGCAGCAGTTGGCGGAAGTCGGCGAAAGCCTGGCGGGCATAGGCCGGATCCCGGTCGGCCCGGTCGATATTGAGCAGTTCCTGGAAGAAGTTGTGGTCGGTGGCCATATTGGTCAGGCCGCGCATGTACTGGGCGTAGTCCACGCTGGGGTGATTGGGGTTGAGGCGGATAAAGCGATCGATATTGGCCAGCGCCCGGGCGGTATCGTCCTGTTTGTAGTAGGCGTAGATAAGATCGAGCTGGACCTGGTTGGAATAGGCACCAAACGGATAACGGGCATCCATGGCTTCCAGCAGTTCGGCGGCACGGATGAAATTGCCCGCCTGCAAGCGTTCCTGGGCTTCCTGATAGAGTACCTCGGGCGGCTCGTCCGGCACCGCATCTTTCTTGGTGCTGGAGCAGCCAGTGGCGGCCAGCGCCAAGGTCAGGGTCAGGGCGAGCCATACGCTTCGTTGTTTAGCCATTGAATGAGTCCATTTTTGCAAGTTGGAAACTAAGTAAGCGGAAACTGATTAAGCTCAGCGTCAAGAACCGCTAGAATACCCAATTAAACATCTTTTGGTAACCAGTGGTCTCTATGAGCCAGCAAATCGAACTGAACGGCGTGGTCGCCGATCATCAATACGGTCAACGGTTGGATCAGACGTTGGCGGAAATGTTCCCCGATTATTCCCGTTCACGCATAAAAACCTGGATCCAGCAGGAGCAGGTACGGCTGGATGGTGACGTCGTGAGCAAACCGCGGGAAAAGGTGCTGCCGGGCCAGCAGGTGCTGGTCAACGCCGAGCTGGAAGACGAAGTGCGGTTCGAGCCAGAGGCCATGGAACTGGACATCGTCTATGAAGACGATGACATCATGGTCATCAACAAGCCCGCCGGTCTGGTGGTGCATCCCGGCGCCGGTACGCCCGACGGTACCTTGCTCAATGCCCTGCTGTATCACTGTCCGAGCATTGTCGAGGTGCCCCGTGCCGGCATAGTACACCGGCTCGACAAGGACACCACCGGGCTGATGGTGGTGGCCAAGACGGTTCCGGCCCAGACTCATCTGGTGGCTGCATTGCAGGCGCGGGAAATCACCCGGGAATACGAAGCGGTGGCCATCGGCCATATGACCGCCGGCGGCACCGTCGATGCCAATATCGGTCGCCATCCGACCCAGCGTATCCAGATGGCGGTCACTCCCGCTGGCAAACCGGCGGTGACCCACTACCGGGTGATGGAAAAATTCCGGGCTCATACCCGGCTGCGGTTGCGGCTCGAAACCGGCCGTACCCATCAGATCCGGGTTCACATGGCCTACCTCAAGCATCCGTTGGTGGGGGATCCCGTCTACGGTGGCCGGCTCAAGCCGCCGCGCAGTGCCAGCCCCGAGTTGCTGGAATTCCTGCGGGGGTTCAAGCGCCAGGCGCTGCATGCGGTGATGCTGCGTCTGGAGCATCCCATCACCGGCGAAGTGATGGAATGGCACGCCCCGGTGCCCGATGACATGATTGCGCTGGTGGAGGTGCTGCGGGCCGACACCAAGGCGAATCCGGATGATCTGGTATGGATATGATTCTGCCCGATTGGCCGGCGCCGGCCAGAGTGTGCGCGGTGCAAAGCTGCCGTACCGGCGGGGTGAGCCATGCGCCTTTTCATAGCCTGAACCTGGGGTCTCATGTCGGTGACGGTGAGCACTATGTGCGGATCAATCGGGAGCGGCTGGGAGCCTACCTTAACCTGCCGGCCGAGCCGGTATGGCTGGAACAGGTGCATGGCACCCGGGTGCTGAGCCTGCCGGCGAAAGACGACAACTTCACGGCCGATGCGGTGGTGAGCCGCACCCCGGGGCAGGTGTGCGCGGTGATGACCGCCGATTGCCTGCCGGTGCTGTTTTGCGATGAAGCCGGCACAGTAGTGGGGGCGGCCCACGCCGGTTGGCGCGGCCTGGCCGCCGGTGTGCTGGAGGCGACGCTGGAAGAGATGCGGGTGGACCCGGAGTCCGTGCTGGCCTGGATGGGCCCGGCCATCGGCCCGAGGGCCTTCGAGGTGGGGGCGGAGGTCAGGGAAGCCTTTATGCGGCATTCCCCACTGGCGGCGGATGCCTTCGTACCTCACGGCGAGAAATGGCTGGCGGATATCTATCATCTGGCCCGGCTGCGGCTGGCGGCGGCCGGAGTGCATCATATCTACGGCGGCGAGCATTGCACCTACTCCGAACCGGAGCGGTTTTTCTCCTATCGGCGTGACAAGGAAACCGGACGTATGGCCAGCCTGATCTGGCTGGATTAGTAAAAACTTATACTCAGGTCGGTTGAAATCCGGCCATAAAACCCCATCTTTAGTATCAGTAATTGAGCTTGTGTCCCCGCCATCCGGCGGGTGTTTCGAGGAGAGCACTGATGCGTCTTGATCGTCTTACCAGTAAATTCCAACTCGCCCTGCAAGACGCCCAGTCGATGGCGCTGGGGCGGGATCACGCCTACATAGAGCCGGCCCATCTGCTGGTGGCCATGCTCAACCAGGAAGGGGGCACCCTGCGCCCGCTGCTGACCACCGCCGGGGTGGACAGCAACAGCCTGCGGGTCGAGCTCGACAAGGCCCTGGGCCGGCTGCCCAGGGTGAGCGGCGGCGACATGGACGTGCAGGTATCGCCGGTATTGGGCCGGTTGCTCAACCAGTGCGACAAGCTGGCCCAGCAGCGCAAGGACGCCTACATCTCCTCGGAACTCTTCCTGCTGGCGGCGCTGGACGACAAGGGGGAATTGGGTGAACTGCTCAAGCGGGTGGGGCTCTCCAAGGACAGGCTGACCCAGGCCATCGATCAGGTGCGTGGCGGCCAGAAAGTGGACGATCCCAACGCCGAGGAAAACCGCCAGGCGCTGGAGAAATACACCATCGATCTCACCGAGCGGGCCGAGCAGGGCAAGCTGGATCCGGTGATTGGCCGGGACGATGAAATCCGCCGCACCATCCAGGTGCTGCAGCGGCGCACCAAGAACAACCCGGTGCTGATTGGCGAGCCGGGGGTGGGCAAGACCGCCATCGTCGAAGGCCTGGCCCAGCGCATCATCAACGGCGAGGTGCCGGAAGGCCTCAAGAACAAGCGGGTGCTGTCGCTCGACATGGGTGCCCTGGTGGCCGGCGCCAAGTATCGGGGCGAGTTCGAAGAGCGGCTCAAGGCGCTGCTCAACGAGCTGGCCAAGGAGGAGGGACAGATCATCCTCTTTGTCGACGAGCTGCACACCATGGTCGGCGCCGGCAAGGGCGAGGGCGCCATGGATGCGGGCAACATGCTCAAGCCGGCCCTGGCCCGGGGCGAGCTGCACTGCGTGGGCGCAACCACCCTGGACGAATACCGCCAGTACGTGGAAAAGGACGCGGCGCTCGAACGTAGGTTCCAGAAGGTGCTGGTCAACCAGCCGACGGTGGAGGACACCATCGCCATACTGCGCGGCCTGAAGGAGCGCTACGAGCTGCACCACCATGTGCAGATCACCGATCCGGCCATCGTCGCGGCGGCGACCCTGTCCCATCGTTATATCGCCGATCGCCAGTTGCCCGACAAGGCCATCGACCTGATCGACGAGGCGGCCTCCAGCATCCGGCTGCAGATCGACTCCAAGCCCGAGCCGCTGGATCGGCTGGATCGGCGTATCATCCAGCTCAAGCTGGAAGAGCAGGCGCTGCTGAAGGAGGACGACGAGGGCAGCCGCAAGCGGCTGCAACTGATCCGTGACGAACTGGCGGAGAAGGAGCAGGAATACGCCGAGCTGGACGAAGTCTGGAAATCGGAAAAGGCGGCCCTGGCCGGTACTCAGCATATCAAGGCCGAACTGGAGCAGGTGCGGCTGGAGCTGGATGTCGCCCGGCGCGCCGGCGATCTGACGCGGATGTCCGAGCTGCAGTACGGGCGTATCCCCGAGCTGGAAAAACAGCTGGACCTGGCGGCCCAGGCCGAGATGCAGGAGCAGCACTTGCTGAAAAACCGGGTCACCGATGAAGAGATTGCCGACGTGCTGTCGCGCTGGACCGGTATTCCGGTGGCCAAGATGCTGGAAGGCGAAAAGGAAAAACTGCTGCGCATGGAAGATAGCCTGCATGACCAGGTGATCGGCCAGAACGAGGCGGTGGATGCGGTGGCCAATGCCATTCGCCGCAGCCGCGCCGGCTTGTCCGATCCCAACCGGCCGGTGGGCTCCTTCCTGTTTATGGGCCCGACCGGGGTGGGCAAGACCGAACTGTGCAAGGCGCTGGCCGATTTCCTGTTCGACAGCCGCGACGCCATGGTGCGCATCGATATGTCGGAATTTATGGAAAAACACTCGGTGTCTCGTCTGGTCGGCGCGCCTCCCGGTTATGTGGGCTACGAAGAGGGCGGTTATCTGACCGAGGCGGTACGGCGCAAACCCTACTCGGTGATCCTGCTGGACGAAGTGGAAAAAGCGCATCCGGACGTGTTCAACATCCTGCTGCAGGTGTTGGATGACGGCCGCCTCACCGATGGCCAGGGGCGCACCGTGGACTTTCGCAATACGGTGGTGATCATGACCTCCAATATCGGTTCTGATCTGATTCAGGAACACAGCACCAGCAAGGACTATGACCAGATGAAGGCCATGCTGCTGGAGGTACTGGGGCACCAGTTCCGTCCGGAATTTATCAACAGGATCGACGAAATAGTGGTGTTCCACCCGCTGGCGGAAGATCATATCAAGTCCATCGCCCGTATCCAGATGCAGGGGCTGGTGGATCGGCTCGAAGCCATGGGCTTTGATGTGACCATCACCGAACGGCTGCTGGAAAAGCTGGCCCATGCCGGTTTCGATCCCCTGTTCGGGGCCCGGCCGCTCAAGCGGGCGATACAGCACAAGGTGGAAGACCCGCTGGCCCAGGCCATCCTGTCGGGACGGGTGGTGCCCGGCAAGCCGTTGGAACTGGATGCCAACGGCGGCGGCCTGGTGCTCAACCAGTAACCGGGCTAACTAGAGGGGGGAGGCCATGCTTCCCCCTCTTTCATTACGCCTCACGCTTCACCGGTTCAGCCGGGCCGGCCATCGGCCCTCGGCTGGGTCAGCACCGGCGAGTACAGCCAACTGAAGACACCGAAAGCCAGGGTCCAGGCCAGGGCGCTGCCGTGATAGGCCATCATGGTCAAGCCCGGTGCCAACATCGGCAGCAGGCTGCGCAACAGGGCAGAGAGAATAATCAAGGCAAAGGCCATCACCATGGGCTTGCCTATCTCCAGCGTCCGGCCGGAATGGCCCAGCGAGACCCGGGCGATCATGCCCAGGATCACCGCACCTAGGGCGCCCGCGGTCAGCCAGTGGCTGGCCAGGGAGACGGTGATGCCGAGTTGCAACAGGGCGGCCGCCAGGGCCAGCATGCCCAGGGGTATAAAGAGATAGCCCAGATGCAATATCCACAGCAGGGGAATGTTCAAGGTCAGTTTGCTGTTCCAGCGGGCCAGACGAGCCAGGTTACTGAAGGCGGCGGTGAGCAACACCAGCGCCAGCAGGCCATCGAACAGCCCAGTTCTGGGCAGCAGCAGCCAGCCCAGCGTCGCCAGCCAGAGCGACCCCAGGCTCAGTTGCTCCAGCCAGGGCAGGGGGCGGGGTTTGTCGGTGGCGGTGGCACGCGACGTAAAGAAGGGGATCACGCGTCCTCCCATTACC
This sequence comes from Zobellella iuensis, assembly GCF_016746085.1. Lineage (GTDB taxonomy): Bacteria > Pseudomonadota > Gammaproteobacteria > Enterobacterales > Aeromonadaceae > Oceanimonas > Oceanimonas iuensis. The sequence continues at coordinate 802 of NZ_JAERTZ010000014.1, read as the reverse complement.
GCAATCAACGCCGAAAGGGCCAGTACGGCGGTAATGAACACGCGTTCTGCCAGCAACCAGTCGTGGCTGAGGGCGGCGTAATAGCTCAGGGCGTTGAGCAGGGTCAAAAAGCTGAGCAGGGGAACAAAGAACAGGTTGCGCCATTGCTTGATCTGAATGATGGGCCTGGCCAGCATGCCCGCCACCAACGGCAGCCAGAAGAGATCGAGCACCATTACCAGGATATTGGTCTCTCCCCTTAATGGCATTAGCAGCCGGGGCAGTAGCCAGAGCCCGGCGACCAGCGCGAGCGGCCAACCGCGAACCCCCGGGATACCGGTCCAGTTCTGGATGGCGGTCAGCACGAAGCCGGCCACTATGGCCAGACCAAAACCGAAGATCATTTCATGGGCATGCCACCAGATGGGATTGGCGATGCCCGGCAGCACCTTAGTACCGGACAGGGTGAGAAGCCACAGTACCATGGCCAGACAGGCGAAGAGGGCCCCTCCCAGGAAAAAGGCCCTGAAGCCCAGGCGGAACAGCGGCCATATCTTGTTTTCTTTCTGTGCATCCAGGATTTGCATGGGGTTTACCTATACATGTATTTAATATGCCAATTATAGGGTGGCGGCCACCGGAAAACAGGATCAGGATCAAAACAAGGTAAAAAAGCCGGTTCGGTCTGTTTTTTGAGCGAACGATTTTTTTTATCAAAAAAGCCCTTGCGCAAAAAACGCGGCTGCCTATAATGCGCATCCACTGACACGGCGCAACCCGCCGGGTCGCAAGCGGCAAAGAAACTTCGGTTTTAACGCTTGAC
>NZ_JAERTZ010000013.1 GCF_016746085.1 Zobellella iuensis | reverse complement strand
GGCGTTTTTCAGCATGGCCAGGGCGTGCAGCGGGATATCCGGGCGGGACCAGGCATCCTGGGCCGGGGACAGATCGTCGGTGTTGGTTTCACCGGGCACCTTGAACACCGTCATGGTGATCTTGTCGGCCAGGGCGGGACGGCCCAGGAACCACTCGGCGTCGGCCCAGGACTGCAGCACCTGCTTGGCATGGCCGTTGCCGGCCTTGGCCTTGTCGGCCACGTCGTGGAAAGAGTCGAACATCAGCAGGGTGTGGGACAGGGCCTTGGCGGCGATGGGCGCCAGGGCGGCGACGTCGAGCAATTCGATCAGCGGCTGGATATTGTAGCCGCCCTGCATGGTGCCCAGCAGCTCGGTGGCCTGGTCGGGGGACACCACGGGAGAACTCACTTCACCCTTGGCCACGGCGGCGAGGAAACCGGCCTTGACATAGGCGGCTTCGTCGACCCCGGGGGGGACGCGGGTGGAAAGGAGTTCATAAAGGAAGGATTCTTCGCCGGCGGGTGGGTTCTTGAGTAATTCAACCAGGGCGGCAACTTGCTCTGCATCGAGTGGCTTGGCAACCACTCCCTCAGCGGCACGTTCTTCGACGTGTTTACGATAGGCTTCAAGCACGACTGTATCCTCTTATTATCATTCGCCACCGTGGGCGGGAATATCCTTGTTGGGGGCTAGGCATCCTCGCGGACGCCGCAGCAGTATATAAGTTTTAACCGGGAATTAAAATCCGGCCTCCCCACCCTTTGGTCGAATGACGAATTAACCCCATGTTTTTAAAAAACTTTTGTGCTCCCTGCCGGCGCCAGTCACCCAACAAACCATTAACATCAGAAGCTGAACAGATTGCCGAAATAGAGATAAAAACTGTTTTTATCCCCTTCGCCATGGCCATAAGCCAGATATAACGGCCCCCAATTGGTGTCCACACCGATAAAAATACTACCGGCGGTCAGGGAGCTGTCCCAGCCCACCTCCGAGCCGGTATTCCATACCCCGCCCCGTTCCAGGGAGCCACCCAGGTACACCGGCGAGCGGAAGGCGCCAAAATCGTTGTCGAACCACCGATAGTGATAGAGCAGGCCGCCGAAGCCGCTGTAGCGACCACTGAGCTGATCGCTCTGGTAACCGGACAGGTTGAACAGCCCCCCCAGGCTGCGGGCAAAGGTGGGCACCTCCTGCTCGGCACTGGAGCCGCCGAAGACCAGCTTGCCGATCAGGGTGTGGCGGTCGAGCCGGTAAGGCCGCAACCATTCCAGTTCATAATCCAGGCCGGTGACACTCTCCTTGCCGCCGTTGATATCCAGGCTGTTGCGAAAATACCCCAGCCGCAGCTCCCAAGCCTGGCCACTGGTGGGGAAGAAGACGTTGTCCAGGGTATCGTGACTGAAACGCACATAAGGACCCATTGAACCTATATCCAGCCGCTCGTCGATATTGCGCGCCTCTATATCGCCGACCAGGCCCTGGAAGCCCAGGGCCAGTTCGCTCCAGGGACGCAGGTTATAGCCGAACTCGGTCAGCAGGCTCCAGGTGGCATAGTCGAAGTCCAGGGTGGTCAGCGGCCGGAACAATTCGAACTGGGGGTCCGCGGCGTCGAAGAAGAAGGTACGGCGGCGTTTTTCATACTCGCCGCGCACCTTCCAGAAGAAGTCGTAATCGGTGTCGAGCGGGGTATAGAACTCGGACGCCAGCTGCTTGTTGCTGCCGAAGGTCGCCTCCGCCAGCCACTCGCCGCCCAGCATGTTGATATTGGTGCGGCGGAACTGGGCGCCGATCTCGTAATTGGAATTACTGGAGAAATCATCCTCCAGGGCGAACTTGAAATCGACGAACCCGGGCCCCCAGCCTTTCTCGCTGGTTTGCACCGTCAGCACCTGCTCGCCGTCCCGCTCCTCGATGCGATAGCTGACCCGCTCGAAGGCATCCAGGGCATAGAGGCGGCGCACGCCCTGCTCCAGCTCCCGGGTCTGGTGAAACTGGCCCGGCACCACGCCCAGCACGTCACGGATCACCGCCTCGCTCAGGCCGGAGTTGTTTTCCACCGCGATCCTATCCAGGTAGACGGCGTCGGTGCGCTGCAGCTGGGCGCGCCGGTCCAGCTTGTGAGACTGATAGGCCAGGTATTCTTCCTCCGTCAGCGCCAGCGCCTGCAGCCGGGGCAGCATGGCCTCGGCCGCCGCCTCACCCCGGCGGATGGCATCCGGCATCAGGTTGAAGTCCCCTACCCCGATGCCGCCGATATTGGGGGAGATCAGGATGTCCTGCTCGGTCATCAGCGCCAGCTGCCGCTCGGTGCTGGAGCGGGTAAGGTAGTTGGTAAGCTGGCCAATCATCGCCAGGGCACTGTCGAGCCGGTCCCGGGGCAACATGGCGTCCCCGATATCCACCGCGATGACGATATCCGCCCCCAGTTCCCGGGCCACGTCCACCGGCATATTGTTGACCACGCCGCCATCGGCCAGCAGCCGGCTGTCGACCTCCACCGGTTGCAGCACCCCGGGCACCGACATCGAGGCCTGCATGGCGGTGGCCAGATGGCCATCCGCCAGTACCACCGGCGTGACGGTTTCCATGTCGGTGGCCACGGCCCGGAAGGGAATGGGCAAGTCGTCGAAGCTCTTCAACCCGGGCAGGTTGAGGGTGCTCCGGCGCAGCAGGGCGCCCATGGCCTGGCCCTGGAAAAAACCGCCGGGCAGGCTCAGCCGCCATTGCGGGTCTATACCGATATCGGTACGCAGCAGATATTCGTCGTTCTGCCGCTTACGCCGCAGCGACAGCTCGTCCCGCCCCACCTTGTCCTGGTAGCCCTGGTTCCAGTCCAGGCTCAGCATTTGCCGCTCCAGCTCGTCCGCATCCAGCCCCAGGGCGTACATGCCCGCCACATAGGCGCCCATGCTGGTGCCGGTGACGATATCCACCGGAATGCGGTGGGTTTCCAGCACCTTGATCACCCCCAGATGGGCGGCGCCCTTGGCGCCGCCGCCGCTGAGCACCAGGGCCACCTTGGGGCGTTCGGCCTGGGCCGGCATGGCTCCCAGTAACAACGTCAATAGCAGGAAATAGCGGCTCATGGCGGTTCGGCAAAAACGGGAAAAGAGTAAGCGCATTGTAGAGCGGGAAAGCAGGAATGGGGAGAGAGATGGCCCGACCTTCTGCAATGGCCCCCATACCCCACACCGGGGCTGCGACGAACGGCGTCAGTCGCAGGAGGGCGGGCCACTGCGCCCAGGCAGCAGGAGCAGTAAAATGGCGATCCGAATCGAAGGAAGCCTATCATGAAAAATCTGTTTATCGCCGTGACCCTGCTGCTCGGGCTGAGCGCCTGCACCACCACCCTGGGAGTGCGGGATGCCGAGCTGCGCACCCGGGATGCCAGCATCCGCATCAGTGACGGCGAGCGTCACCGGGGCGGCGGCTTCTGTCCGCCCGGGCAGGCGATGAAGGGTCGCTGTTAAGGCGCCGAGGGGTGAGGCATTACCCGCCTCACGCTTCACGCTTCACGCAGCATCAGGCCGGCAGCCGGAAGCGGCCGATCAGTCGCTGCAGCTCGGTACCCAGGCGGGCCAGTTCGGAGCTGCTGGAAGCCGTCTGCTCGGTGGCCGCCGCCGAATGCTCGGACACTTCCCGGATGCTGAACACCGAACGGTTGATCTCCTCGGCCACCGAACTCTGCTGCTCCGACGCGGTGGCGATCTGGCTGTTCATCTGCTGGATATCCGAGACCGAGCGGGTAATGGCATGAATGGAGTCGCCGGCCTCGTTGGCGATGGCCACCGTTTCCTCCGCCATGGACGCACTCTTGCCCATCATGGTCACCGATTCCTGGGCCTTGGCTTGCAGCCCCTGGATCAGGGTTTCTATCTGGGAAGTGGCCTGCTGGGTGCGTTGCGCCAGGGCGCGCACCTCATCGGCCACCACCGCAAAGCCGCGGCCGTGCTCACCGGCCCGGGCCGCCTCGATGGCCGCATTCAAGGCCAATAGGTTGGTCTGCTCGGCCACCCCCTTGATCACATCGAGGATGCTGCCGATATTCAGGCTCTCGCTTTCCAGCTGGTTGATGGTGGCCAGGGAACGACGCACCTCTTCGGCCAGCTCGTTGATATGGGCTATGGTCAGGGTCACCTTCTGATCCCCGGCGCTGGCGTCGGAGTCGGCGGTGCGGGCCGAGCCGAAGGCGGTTTCCGCATGCCGCGCCACTTCCTGCACTGTGGCGGCCATCTGGTTCATGGCGGTGGACACCTGCTCCAGTTCCATCCGCTGCTGGTTCACCCCGGTGCGGGTCTGCTCCGACACCGCCGACAGCTCTTCGGCGGAGGTAGCGATATGGCCGGCACTGTTGTTGAGTTCACTCACCAGTTGACGCAGGTTGAGGGTCATGGTCTGCATCCGGTCCATCAGCCGGCCCAGCTCATCCTTACGGTTATGGCGGATATCCTGGCTCAGATCCCCCTCGGCGATGCGGTTGGCCTGGGACACCAGCAGCTTGAGCGGATTGATGATGCCCAGGGTGATCAGCCAGGCAAACAACACCCCCATGATCAGCGCGGCAGCGGTGACCGACAAGATGATGATGCGCGACCAGTCACTCTCCCGACTCATGCTCGCCTGCTGATTGGCCAGCAAGGTGGTGGCGCCCTCGGCGATGGTCTGGGCCAGGCCATCGATACGCTCCTCCACCGCCACCAGGCCGTTGATGGCCTCGATAAAACGCTCCTGCTGCTGCTGGAACTGCTTGAGCAGTTCCAGCAGCTCCTTCACATCATCATCGGGCCTCATGTTGATCCGGTTCTCCAGGGTCACCAGCAGGCCGCGCAGGCGGGAGGAGAGCTGCATGGCATCGATCTCGTCCCGGCTCAGGGCAAAGTCTTTCTGGGTCAGGCGGATGCCCACCAGCCGCACCAGCCAGCTCATGGCACTGGAGTCGCTGGCGCTGAGGTATTCGGCCCGCTGCTGGGCGGAGAAGCCGAGGCCGTTCAGGTCGAAGATCTGGCGCTGGGCGTCTTCGTTGAGGCTGGCCATCTGGGTCAGCTCTTCTTCGAAAGTACGGGTACCGGCCAGGATCTGCTCGATCAGGGCCTGGTTTTCGGGCTCGGCCAGCGACTGTTGCAGCTCTTCCGCCAGCGTCCTGGCCTGCTGCACTATATCCTTGGCCCGGTTCAGCTCTTCGGGATCGTCCTGCAGCAGGTAGTTTTTCTCATGCTGGCGGGCCTTGCTGAACAGCAGGTCGATGGCGGCGGCCTGCTCCAGTTTCTGGCTCCGGTCGAGCACCGATGACAGGGTATAAAAGCTGATGACGGCGGTGGTGAGGGTCGCCAGCAGCACCAATGCAAAGCCCAGGGTCAGTTTCACCCTGACGCTCAAGTGACCTAATTTAGAGAGCATCTCGTATTCCTTTACTTGGTCGGAAATCGTTATTGTTGTTGTGACTGCTAACCATATCGGCTAATTGACAAAGATGTGAAGTCTTTCGTCGGAAAAGGTGATCCTTGGCACAAATGGGGTGGGAAGCTGGAAGCCATAATGCCACCTCACCAAATGCCAGTGCCAGTGCCAGTGCCAGTGCCAGTGCCAGTCTGGTATCCCCGTGTTCGGGGAAGAGAGCAAACAGAACAGCGGCGTGATCAAAAACGCCCGGCGGGAGCCGGGCGCTGAGATGACCAGTAAGAAGAAAAAGCTTATTTTTTCTTCTTGGCCTTGGGGTTCGGCAGGTCGGTGATGGAGCCTTCGAACATCTCGGCGGCCATGCCCACGGACTCATGCAGAGTCGGGTGAGCGTGGATGGTCAGGGCGATGTCTTCGGCGTCGGCACCCATTTCGATAGCCAGACAGATCTCGCCCAGCAGCTCGCCGGCGTTGGTACCCACGGTAGCGCCACCCAGGACACGATGGGTGTCCTTGTCGAAGATCATCTTGGTCATGCCGTAGGACGAATCGGAGGCGATGGCACGGCCGGAAGCAGCCCAGGGGAAGCTGGCCACTTCATAGTTCAGGCCTTTTTCCTTGGCTTCCTTCTCGGTCACACCCACCCAGGCCACTTCCGGCTCGGTGTAGGCGATGGAAGGAATCACTTTCGGGTCGAAGTAGTGCTTCATGCCGGCGATGACTTCGGCGGCCACATGGCCTTCGTGCACGCCCTTGTGCGCCAGCATCGGCTGACCCACGATATCGCCGATGGCGTAGATGTGCGGCACATTGGTACGCAGCTGCTTGTCGACATTGATAAAGCCGCGCTCGTCCACCTTGACACCGGCTTTCTCGGCATCCAGGGACTTGCCGTTGGGGGTACGGCCGATGGCCACCAGCACGGCGTCGTAGGTCAGGGTCTTGCTCTCGCCCTTCTTGTCTTCCACGGTCACGTGGATACCGTCATCCTTGGCTTCCACCTTGGTGACCTTGGTTTCCAGCATCAGGTTGAACTTGTCTTTCACCTGCTTGGTGAAGATCTTGATCAAGTCCTTGTCGGCGGCCGGGATCAGCTGGTCGAACATTTCGACCACGTCGATCTTGGAGCCCAGGGCATGGTAAACGGTGCCCATTTCCAGGCCGATGATGCCGCCGCCCATGACCAGCAGCTTCTCGGGGATTTCCTTCAGCTCCAGCGCGTCGGTGCTGTCCCAGATGCGCGGATCTTCGTGGGGGATAAAGGGCAGCTTGATCGGGCGGGAGCCGGCCGCGATGATGGCGTTGTCGAAGGTCACGGTGGTGTTGCCGCCCTCGCCTTCCACCACCAGGGTGTTGGCGCCGGTGAACTTGGCAAAACCGTTGACGACCTTGACTTTACGCATCTTGGCCATGCCGCCCAGGCCCTGGGTCAGTTGACCGATCACTTTTTCTTTATGACCGCGGATCTTGTCCAGATCGATTTGGGGCTCGCCAAAGGTCACGCCGTGGCTGGCCATCATCTTGGACTCTTCAATGACCTTGGCGATGTGCAGCAATGCTTTGGAAGGAATACAGCCGACGTTCAGACAAACGCCGCCCAGAGTGGAATAACGCTCGACTAGTACAGTTTCCAAACCCAGATCGGCTGCACGGAAAGCGGCGGAATAACCGGCAGGACCCGCGCCCAGTACCACAACCTGAGCTTTGACTTCTTGACTCATGGTGACCTCTATTATGATTTTTAGCCCCGTTTAAGCAATGGCCACTGGACGGACCAGACTCAATATGACCACTACTAAATAAACGGGCCAAAGTTTACTGTTCTGCCTGTAAAAAGAAAGTAAAAAGGCAGGCGAATGCCTGCCTTGTCACATTAAAGGGCCAAACGACGAAGGTCGCTCAGCACCCCACTCAGCATGGTGATGAAGCGGGCACCGTCGGCGCCGTCGATCACCCTGTGGTCGTAGGACAGCGCCAGCGGCTGCATCAGCCTGGGCACGAATTCCTTGCCGTTCCATACCGGCTTGAAGTCGGACTTGGACACGCCCAGGATGGCCACTTCCGGCGCGTTCACGATGGGCGTGAACTGGGTGCCACCGATACCGCCCAGGGAGGAGATGGTGAAGCAGCCGCCCTGCATGTCGGCCGCGGTCAGCTTGCCGGCCCGGGCCTTCTTGGAGATTTCGCCCAGTTCCAGCGCCAGCTCGCGAATGCCTTTCTTGTTGACATCGCGCACCACCGGCACCACCAGGCCGTTGGGGGTATCCACCGCCACGCCGATGTGCACGTACTTCTTCATCACCAGGGTCTGGCCGTCTTCCGACAGGGAAGAGCAGAACTTGGGGAAGGCTTCCAGCGCCTTGGCGGCGGCCTTCATGATGAAGATAAGCGGGGAGATCTTGTAACCCAGCTTCTGCTTGTCGGCGATGGCATTCTCTTCCTTGCGGAAGGCTTCCAGATCGGTGATGTCCGTCTCATCGAACTGGGTGACGTGGGGGATCTTGACCCAGTTGCGGTGCAGGTTGGGGCCGGAAATCTTCTGGATGCGGGTCAGCGCCACTTCCTCGATTTCACCGAACTTGGCGAAATCGACCTTGGGCCAGGCCAGCACTTCCAGGCCGTTGCCGGCGACGGCCACGCCCGCAGGCTGGTTTTCCACCCGCTTGATGATGGCCTTGACGTAGTTCTGTACGTCTTCCTTCAGGATGCGCTGTTTCGGGCCGCTTGCCGGCACCTTGGACAAGTCCACACCGAACTCGCGGGCCAGGCGGCGCACCACGGGGGTGGCGTGCACATAGGCGTTGTTCTCGACGAAGTCGCCCTTGGCAGCCGGAGCGGCAGGCGCAGCGGCTTTCGGCGCAGCGGCGGCCGGAGCGGCTTCTGCCTTGGGAGCGGCGGCAGGCGCGGCAGCCGGGGCGGTCCCCTCGGCCTCGAACACCATCACCAGGGAGCCGGTAGAGACCTTGTCACCGGCGGCGACCTTGATCTCCTTGACCACGCCGGCGAAGGGCGCGGGCACTTCCATCGAGGCCTTGTCGCCTTCCACGGTGAGGATGGACTGGTCGGCGGCTACCTTGTCGCCCACCGCCACCATCACCTCGGTGACTTCCACTTCGTCACCGCCGATATCGGGCACGTTCACGTCACGGGCGACGGAGCCGGTTGCAGCCGGGGCCGGCGCGGCCTGCTGCTGGGCAACCGGGGCCGGGGCGGCAGCGCCAGCCACTTCGAACACCATAATCAGGCTGCCGGTGCTGACCTTCTCGCCCACGGCGATCTTGATCTCGGCCACCTTGCCGGCGAAGGGCGCGGGCACTTCCATCGAGGCCTTGTCGCCTTCCACGGTGAGCAGGGTCTGCTCTTCGCCCACGCTGTCGCCGACCTTGACGGCGATATCGGTGACTTCCACCTCGTCACCGCCGATGTCAGGCACCTGTACTTCCTTCAGGGCGGAAGCGGTGGCGACCGGTGCAGCCTCGGCCTTGGCGGCCGGTGCTTCGGCTACGGCCGGGGCGGCGGCTTCGCCACCCTCGGACGCGAACACCATGATCAGGGAACCGGTGGCAACCTTGTCGCCCACCGCTATCTTGATTTCCTTCACCACGCCGGCGGCAGGGGCAGGAACTTCCATCGACGCCTTGTCGCCTTCCACGGTCAGCAGCGACTGCTCTTCGCTGACCTTGTCGCCCACGGCCACCAGGATCTCGGTGACTTCAACCTCATCCGCGCCGATATCCGGCACCAGAATATCTTTAGACATGTGTTACCCCTTATGCGTACAGCGGGTTGATCTTGTCGGCGTCGATGCCGTATTTGGCGATGGCATCGGCCACTACCTGCTTGTCGAGCTCGCCCAGCTTGGCCAGTTCGTTGAGGGCAGCCACCACCACGTAGTGCTTGTTCACCTCGAAGTGGCGACGCAGGTTTTCGCGGCTGTCGGAACGGCCGAAACCATCGGTGCCCAGCACCTTGTAGCCGGCGGACGGCATAAAGGCCCGGACCTGCTCGGCATAGTTCTTCATGTAGTCGGTGGCGGCGATGGCCGGCGCCTTGCCCATCACCTGGGCGATATAGGGCACCCGCGGCTCGGCGGTGGGATGCAGCATGTTCCAGCGCTCGGCGTCCTGACCGTCGCGGGTCAGTTCGTTGAACGAAGGCACGCTGTACACGTCGGAGCCGATGCCGTATTCCTCGGCCAGGATCCGGGCCGCTTCGCGCACGCCCACCAGTATGGTGCCGGAGCCCATCAGCTGGACCTTGCCCTTGCCGCCTTCCACGGTTTCGAGCTTATAGATACCCTTGCGGATACCTTCCTCGGCGCCCTCGGGCATGGCCGGCTGGTGGTAGTTCTCGTTCAGGGTGGTCAGGTAGTAGTACACGTTTTCCGGGTTGTCGCCGTACATGCGGCGCAGGCCGTCCTGTACGATCACCGCCACTTCATAGGCGTAGGTCGGATCATAGGTGATGCAGTTGGGGATGGTACCCGCCAGGATATGGCTGTGACCGTCCTCGTGCTGCAGGCCCTCGCCGTTGAGGGTGGTACGACCTGAGGTCGCGCCCAGCAGGAAGCCGCGCGCCTGCTGATCACCGGCCGCCCAGCACAGGTCGCCGACCCGCTGGAACCCGAACATCGAGTAGTAGATGTAGAAGGGGATCATGGGGCAGTCGTTGGTGCTGTAGGAGGTGGCGGCCGCCAGCCAGGAGGACATGGCGCCCAGCTCGTTGATGCCTTCCTGCAGTACCTGGCCTTGCTTGTCTTCCTTGTAGTAGGCCACCTGCTCGCGGTCCTGCGGTACGTACTGCTGGCCGTGCGGGTTGTAGATGCCGATCTGGCGGAACAGGCCTTCCATACCGAAGGTACGGGCTTCGTCGGCCAGGATGGGCACGATACGCTCGCCGATGGACTTGTCCTTCAGCATGATGTTGAGCGAACGCACGAACGCCATGGTGGTGGAGATTTCCCGTTTCTGCTCTTCCAGCAGCGGCGCGAACTCGCTCAGAGCGGGAATGTCCAGCTTGACGGTGGTTTGCGGCAGGCGGGTGGGCACATAGCCTTTCAGCGCCTGGCGACGGGTGTGCAGGTATTCATGCTCGCGGCTGCCTTCCTCGATCTTGATGTAGGGCAGCTTGGGCAGCTCTTCGTCGGTCACTTCGATGTTGAAGCGGTCGCGGAAGTGCTTGAGCGAAGACATGTCCATCTTCTTGACCTGGTGGGCGATGTTCTTGCCTTCGGCGGCGTCGCCCATGCCGTAACCCTTGATGGTCTTGGCCAGGATGACGGTCGGCTTGCCCTTGGTGTCGGCGGCGTTCTTGTAGGCGGCGAACATCTTGGCGGGATCGTGACCACCCCGGTTGAGGGCGAAGATCTCTTCGTCGGTCATGTCCTTCACCAGCTCCAGGGTCTCCGGATACTTGCCGAAGAAGTGCTCGCGCACATAGGCGCCGTCCTTGGACTTGAAGTTCTGGTAGTCGCCGTCCAGGGTTTCGTTCATCAGCTGGACCAGCTTGCCGGACTTGTCCTTGGCGATCAGTTCGTCCCAGCGACGGCCCCAGATCACCTTGACCACGTTCCAGCCGGCGCCGGTAAAGATGCCGTCCAGCTCGTTGATGATCTTGCCGTTGCCGACCACGGGGCCGTCCAGGCGCTGCAGGTTACAGTTGACGATAAAGCACAGGTTGTCCAGCTTCTCGCGCGCGGCGATGGTAATGGCACCCTTGGATTCCGGCTCGTCCATCTCGCCGTCGCCCAGGTAGGCGTACACGCGCTGCTCGGAGCAGTCCTTCAGGCCACGGTCGGTCAGGTACTTGAGGAAGCGTGCCTGATAGATGGCGTTGATCGGACCCAGACCCATGGACACGGTGGGGAACTGCCAGAAGTCCGGCATCAGCTTGGGATGCGGATAGGACGGAATGCCCTTGCCGTCCACTTCCTGGCGGAACATGTCGAGCTGGGCTTCGGTCAGGCGGCCCTCGGCGAAGGCGCGGGCGTAGATGCCGGGGGAGATGTGCCCCTGGAAGAATACCAGATCGCCGCCGTCCTTCTCGTTGCGGGCACGGAAGAAATGGTTGAACGCCACTTCGTACATGGTGGCGCTGGACGAGAAGGAAGACATGTGGCCACCCAGGTCCAGGTCTTTCTTGGAGCCGCGCAGCACTATCATGACCGAGTTCCAGCGGATGATGGCGCGGATCCGCCGTTCCAGATCCCAGTTACCCGGATATTCAGGTTCTTCGTCGGTCTTGATGCTGTTGACGTAATCTGAGTGGGCATTTCTGGCCACGGCCACACCGGATTTAATGGCCTTGGTGGTGAGCCGCTCGTAAATATACTGCGCGCGCTCAGGTCCTTCTTGACGGATCAAAGACTCGAGGGCGTCGAGCCACTCTTGAGTCTCTATTGAATCCACATCGTTTTTCAGGATATCAGACATGGCTGTTTCCTATCTCGTTTGGGGCACCTGCCCATGGGTTTCGTCGTTGCCGGCGTTATTATTCCTGCTGACGGGTACGGCGCAGGGAGCGCTGGATGCGGCTTTCCTCACGCTGCATGTCGAGCAGGGTTTCTTCAATAAAGGCCAGGTGCTCATGACAAGCATCCCTTGCCTGTTCCGGCTCGCGGGCAAGGATGGTCTGGATCAGATTGGCGCGATGTACGCGGATCTTTTCCACCATGCCGGCGCGCCGGTTGAGAATCTTGATATTGCGCAAGATGCTGGACTCCAGCATCGGCTGTATGGCCCGCAGCAAATGCAGCAACACCACATTGTGCGCCGCCGCCGCCACCGCCAGGTAAAACTCGGCGGCGGCCTTGGCTTCGGCCGGTAAGTCCCCTTTTTCCTGCGCCTTCACTATGGCCTGCTGGGCCTCGCGGATAGCGTCGAAATCCGCCTCGGTGCCGCGCAGCGCCGCATAGTAGGCGGAGATGCCCTCCATGGTGTGACGGAACTCCAGCAGGTCGTATTGCGACTCCGGATGCTCTGCCAGCAATTGGAACAGGGGATCGGCCAGGCCCTTGCTCAGGGCGTTCTGCACATAAGTGCCGCCGCCCTGACGCCGGGATACCAGACCGCGCGCTTCCAGCTGTTGTATGGCCTCCCGCACCGAGGGACGCGATACCGCAAACTGTTCGGCCAGCTCCCGCTCCGGCGGCAATCGCTGTCCGGGTTGCAGGCTGCCCTCCACTATCATCTGCTCCAGTTTGGCGGCGATGGTGTCGGCAAGTTTTGGCTGTTTGATGCGCTGATATGACATGCGGTCCGGCTTAGAATTGGTAAGACCAATTAACACTGTTAAAAAAAGGTATCAGAGAGCCAGTTGAATGTCTATCCATTTTGTACGGATTACATACAAAAAAATAAAAAACCCACGTCATTCGGGCGGAAAGCCATAACCCTGGCTAAAAAGGGAAAAAATCAAGCAGATAAAATTGGTAAGACCAAAGAAGAGGATGCAGCGGGAGAGAAATTTCCAAATGAAGGAGAATGTTGCAGTGCGTTATTTCAGCCTGCTTCTCCCGGCTGGCACCACGGCGGAGCCAAGCCGGGGGAAGCCGGTCACAGCAAGCCCGAGACAGGGATCCGGGAGCGGCTCAGCCGGTGGTCAGCATCGCCCTGAACCTTGCCCAGTCGAACCCCGGGCCCGGATCCGTCTTGCGTCCCGGGGCAATATCACTGTGGCCGGTGATGCGCTCGGGGGTAATGGCCGGGTAGGCCTGCATCAGCAGCCGGCTCACCTCGGCCAGCACCTGGTACTGGGCATGGGTATAGATGCCGGTATCGGTACCTTCAAGTTCGATACCCACGGAAAAGTCATTGCACTTGTCACGCCCCGCAAAGCAGGACAGCCCCGCGTGCCAGGCCCTGAGCTCGAAGGGTACATACTGCACCAGTTCGCCGTCGCGGCGGATCAGGCAATGGGCCGATACCCGCAGCCGGTGGATGTCGGCAAAATAAGGATCCCCGGCGGGATCCAAACGCCCCATAAAGAGGTCATCTATATAAGGACCGCCAAACCGCCCCGGCGGCAGGCTGATGCAATGCACCACCAGCAACGAAATTTCGTTGCCGGGCCGTTCGTCCCTATGCGGAGACACACAATGACGGGCCGGGTGCAGCCAGCCCGGCGCCGTTAACAGAAAAGACATATCAACCCCAAACCAAGCATCACCGGGGATATACTAACAGTTTAACGTCCCGCTGCAGCAAGCAGGTGTGCGAGGAGTGAACAATGGCGAACAACGACGACGCCCCGCGAAAAACCGGACGTGTTATGTGGCTGCTGGTGTGGGTTCTGGCACTGGCGTTGTTGACCTGGTTTTTCCAGCAGAAACTGGAGCGGGACTACCACCCCAACCAACAGCTGCAACTGCTCGACAGCCGTACCATAGTGCTGGAGCAAAACCGCCAGGGTCATTACCTGATAAACGGTGACATCAACGGTGAACCCGTGGTGTTTTTACTGGACACCGGCGCAACCCAGGTGGCCGTGCCTCGGCCGGTCGCCGAACAGCTGGCCCTGCCGGTGGGGCGGACACTGCTGTTGAACACCGCCGCCGGCCAGGTAACCGGCTATCGTACCCACATTAAAACGTTGTCGCTGGGGCCCCTCACCCTGTACGATCTGGATGCCATTATCATGCCCAGCCACAACAGCGAAGTGCTGCTCGGCATGAATGCCCTGCGCCAGTTCGAGCTGACCCAGCGGGGCTCGCAATTAACCATCAAATACCTGGCGCCCTGAGCGGGGCGCTACAGAACAACTACGTGAACCAAGGTAAGGCTCAGATGCAAAACACCATGCTGGCTCAAGAAATCCGTTTCAACGTTACCGCCGCCTTAACCGAAGATCTGGGCGGCACCCTGGATCCCAGACAGGACATTACCGCCCAACTGCTGCCGGCAGACCAGCAGGTAACGGCCCACCTGATCACCCGGGAAGACGGCATTTTCTGCGGCCGCGCCTTTGCCACCGAGACCTTTCTGCAGCTGGGGGCCGAAGTGAAACTGCACTGGCAGGTAGAGGACGGCGATGCGGTCAAGGCCAACCAGCGCCTGCTGACCCTGACCGGCCCGGCCCGGGCCCTGATGACGGGTGAACGCACCGCCCTGAATTTTATCCAGACCCTGTCGGCCGTGGCCACCACCACCCGCCGCTATGTGGACCTGTTGGCCGGCACCCAATGCCGCCTGCTGGATACCCGCAAGACGGTGCCCGGCCTGCGCCATGCACTGAAATACGCGGTCACCTGCGGCGGCGGCCATAATCACCGCATGGGCCTTTATGATGCCTACCTTATCAAGGAAAACCATATTTTTGCCTGCGGCGGCATTGACAAGGCCATTGCCGAAGCCCGCCGGCTGCAGCCGGAAAAGCCGGTGGAAGTGGAGGTGGAATCCCTGGACGAACTGGGCCAGGCGCTGGCGGCCGGCGCCGACATCATCATGCTGGACAACTTCAGCGTGGCCGACATGCGCGCCGCCGTGGCCACCGCCGCCGGCCGTGCCAAGCTGGAAGTCTCCGGTAACGTCACCCTGGAGACCATTGCCGATTACGCCGCCACCGGCGTGGACTATGTCTCGGTAGGGGCGCTGACCAAGCATATCCGCGCCATGGACCTTTCCATGCGGGTCGAAGGCTGAAACGGGACGCCAACTGTTATCATGCCCTGGGTGTGAACATCCTCTCCTTGGTCGCACCGCCCCTCATTCCTGTGCCGGCGTTCAATCCATGGATTGCACGCCGTAACCCACGGCCACAATGCCGCCTCTTCCCCTAAATGCCCCCTTCTCATGCGGAGCATGGGAAGAAGGCAGGGACAAAACCCAAACGAAACCCTTTCTTTGATATCGCCCCTATTTGCCCTCACAGAGATGCAAAACCCTGCCGCCTTGGCTATAGATCTTTAGTTGAGCCAGCTCACCCACCAAGACCAAGACGGACTTTCAAATCAAGGATGATGATATGAAAACCCCCACCCTTGCCCGCCAGGGCGGTTTTACCCTGATCGAACTGATGATTGTCGTGGCGATAGTGGCAATACTGGCGACGGTGGCCCTGCCGGCGTATCAGAACTATACCAAAAGAGCCAAGTTTAGTGAGGTGATAGCGGCGGTAGGACCGGCCAAAACCGCCGTTGAAGTCTGTATTCAAGGCTCCGGCTCCCCTATAGATAACAGCCTTATGACCACCTGTGCAACCGCAGGTGCAGGGGCCGTAACCGGCTCGTACAATGATAAAGTTGTAGCCAGTGTGATAGCTGAACCAGCTGAAAATTCGAGTAATGGGATAGTCATCACCGCCGCTGGAGCTCCAGGTATATTTGGGAGCTCAGGAGAAGATGGAAACGCTGAAAATATTACCTTCACCTTGAAGGGTAATGTCCAAACAAACCGGCAAGTACTCTGGACAATAGAAGGCTCCTGCCTCGGCAAAGGCCTTTGCTAGCCCATGACCCTACCCATCAACAGCATCAGAAGCGGTCTGGCCAGAAGCCTGGCCGCCGCCTCCCTTCTGTCGCCCGACGAACTGGACCGGGCCCAGAGCCAGGCCCGCCAGGAAGGCAAGCCGCTCAGCACCGTGCTGGTGGAGCAGCATCTGCTGCCCAGCAGCACCCTGGCGCGCTTTTGCGAGCAGGAATTCGACCTGCCGCTGGTCGACCTGAACGACGTTGAGCCGGATCAGCTGCCGCCGCAGTATCTCAGCATGGACCTGATTGAGCGCCATCATGCGGTTCCCATCTGCCTGCAGGGCAAGGTGCTGTACCTGGCCATGTCCGATCCCACCGATGTAGCGGCGCTGGAAGACTTCAGCTTCCGCTTCAATCTGGTGACCGACGCCCTGCTGGTGGAGGAAGACAAGCTGCAGCAACTGCTGACCCGGCTGCACCAGGGCGGCCGCAACGGCGGGCTCGATCTGGAGCACATTGAGGATACGGATATTTCCGGGCTGGAGCTGGACGATGGCCCGGCCGAGCACGATGCGGATATGGACAATACCGACGATGACGCCCCCATAGTGCGCTACATCAACAAGATCCTGCTGGATGCGGTGCGCAAGGAAGCCTCCGACCTGCACTTTGAACCCTATGAGCGCTTCTATCGTATTCGTTTCCGGATAGACGGCCTGCTGCACGAAATTGCCTCGCCACCGGTTAACCTGGCCACCCGTTTTGCCGCCCGGATCAAGGTCATGGCCAGGCTGGATATTGCCGAGCGCCGGCTGCCGCAGGACGGCCGCATCAAGCTCAAGCTGAGCCGCAGCAAATCGGTGGACATGCGGGTCAACAGCCTGCCCACCCAGTGGGGGGAGAAAGTCGTTATTCGTATCCTGGGCAGCTCCGGCGCCAGGCTCGACATCGATCAGCTCGGCTACGAGGAGCACCAGAAGCAACTGTATCTGGCCGCCCTGCGCAAGCCCCAGGGCATGATACTGGTGACCGGCCCCACCGGCTCGGGCAAGACGGTATCACTTTATACCGGCCTGAGTATCCTCAACACCGTAACCGCCAATATCTCCACTGCCGAAGACCCGATAGAAATCAACCTGCCCGGCATCAACCAGGTACAGATCAACCCCAAGGCCGGACTGACCTTCGCCCATGCCCTGCGGGCCTTTCTGCGCCAGGATCCGGACATCATCATGGTGGGGGAAATTCGCGATCTGGAAACCGCCGAAATCGCGGTAAAAGCCGCCCAGACCGGCCACCTGGTGCTTTCGACCCTGCACACCAACTCCGCCACCGAAACCCTGACCCGGCTCGGCAACATGGGGCTGCCGGCCTATAACATCGCCTCTTCCGTTTCCTTGATCATGGCCCAACGACTGGCGCGCAAGTTGTGCCCGCACTGCAAGACCCGGGAGCAGGTGCCGGAAGATCAGTTGCTGGCGCTGGGCTTTAGCCCTGCCCAACTGGCCAGAGGCGTTGAACTGTACAAAGCCGCCGGCTGCAACCGCTGCACCGGCGGATACAAAGGCCGCATCGGTATTTACGAAGTGCTGCCGATGAACGACAGGCTGGCCAACCTGATCATGGAAGGCGCCAACGCCCTGGCCCTCGCCAGGGCGGCGGAACAAGACGGCATGGTCAGCCTGCGCCGGGCCGCGCTGGAAAAAGCCAGGGCAGGCATGATCAGCCTGGCCGAAGTCAACCGCATCAGCGGCTGATGCCGCATTGCAGGACGCTTGCGCCGCCGGCCTCTTCAGGCCTTACTCGTAACAAGGACGCGCTATGCCAACGACCAAAAGCGGCAAGGTACATCCCTATCAATGGGAAGGCGTGAATCGTCGTGGGCAGAAAGTCTCCGGCTTGATCCAGGCGATGAGCGTACAGGCGGTAAAACGGGAACTGCAACGCCAGGGGGTGAGCGCCACCCGTGTGCGACGCAAAAGCCGGAGTCTGTTCGCCCACGGCAAAGACACCATCAGGCCGATGGACATCGCCGTGATCACCCGCCAGATTGCCACCATGCTGGGAGCCGGGGTACCCCTGGTGCAAACCCTGCAACTCATTTCCCGCTCCTACCAGAAAAGCAGCATTCGCGAACTCACCGGCCTGATAGCCTCGGACGTGGAAGGCGGCACCCCGCTCTCGGACGCCCTGAGAAAATTCCCCCGCCAGTTCGATGATCTTTATTGCAATCTGGTGCACTCGGGCGAACAGACCGGGGCGCTGGAGCATATATTCGACCAGGTGGCCATTTACCGGGAAAAAGCCGAAGTGCTCAAGTCCAAGATCAAAAAAGCCATGTTCTATCCGGCCATGGTGATTCTGGTGGCCATGGCCGTGACCGCCATACTGCTGCTGTTCGTCATACCGCAGTTCGAGGACATTTTTGCCGGCTTCGGCGCCCCCCTGCCCGCCTTTACCCAGATGGTGATCACGCTGTCGCGCTGGGTGCAGGCTTCCTGGCTGTATATTCTGGCCGGGACGGCGGCAACGCTGCTTCTCTATGCCCGCGCCTGGCGCCGGTCCCAGCAGGTGAGGGATGCCACCGACCGCGCTACCCTGCGTATCCCGGTGGTGGGCACCATACTGCACAAGGCCGCCCTGGCCCGCTTTGCCCGCACCCTGGCCACCACCTTCTCCGCCGGCATTCCGCTGGTGGAGGGGCTGGTCTCCTCGGCCGGCGCCGCCGGCAACGTGGTGTACCGCAAGGCCATCATGCAGATGCGCAACGAAGTCACCGCCGGCATGCAGATGAACCTGGCCATGCGCACTACCCAGCTGTTCCCCGATATGGTGGTGCAAATGGTGATGATAGGTGAAGAATCCGGCGCCATCGACGACATGATGAACAAGGTGGCCAGCATCTACGAGCGGGAAGTAGACGACGCGGTAGACGGCCTCACCAGCCTGATAGAGCCCATCATCATGGTGGTGTTGGGTATTCTGGTTGGCGGCCTGGTCATTGCCATGTATCTTCCCATCTTCAATTTGGGTAGTGTTATCCGCTGACGCTGGCAGCTGGGCGGGATGGTGCAGGCCTGAACATCCACGATCAAGTTCAATCCCCGTAGGAACAACAATGGCGCTATTGCTCGACAACCCCGTGTTACTGTATTCCCTCACCCTGCTGCTGGGCCTGCTGGTGGGCAGCTTTCTCAACGTGGTCATCCACCGCCTGCCGCTGATGCTGCAGCGCGACTGGCAGCGGGAATGCGCCGAACTGAACGGCCGGCCCCTGCCCACAGAGGCGTCGTTCAACCTGTGCACCCCCCGTTCCCGCTGCCCCCATTGCCATCACCAACTGGGCGTACTCGACAATATTCCGCTGCTCAGCTGGCTATGGCTGAAAGGCCGTTGCCGCTACTGCAGCAACCCCATCGCCAAACGCTACCCGCTGGTGGAGCTGGCGGCGGCAGCCCTGGCCGGGCTGGCCCTGTGGCGCTTCGGCGCCAGCCCGCAACTGCTGGCGGCACTGCTGTTCAGCTGGACCCTGCTGTGCATGACGCTGATCGACATGGATCACCTGCTGCTGCCCGACAACCTCACCCTGCCGCTGCTGTGGCTGGGCCTGCTGCTCAATATCAACGCCCTCTTCGTTCCCCTCAGCAGCGCCGTGCTGGGCGCCGCCTTCGGCTACGGCATTCTGTGGAGCCTGTATTGGCTGTTCAAACTGGCCACCGGCAAGGAAGGCATGGGTTACGGCGACTTCAAGCTGCTGGCGGCCATCGGCGCCTGGTTTGGCTGGCAAAGCCTGCTGCCGGTACTGCTGCTGGCATCCTTTACCGGCGCCGCCCTGGGCCTGGGACTGATGGCCCTGCGTCGCCTGGGCGAAGATCGGGTGCTGCCCTTCGGCCCGGCCCTGGCCCTGGGCGGTTGGTTATATTTGATATGGGGCCAGCAAGCGGTTGGCATGTACTGGAGGTGGGCACTGTGAGCTACGTGGTAGGACTGACCGGCGGCATCGGCAGCGGAAAAAGCACGGTGGCCGAGCTTTTTGCCGAACTGGGCGTGGAGGTGATAGACGCGGATATCATCGCCCGCGAGGTGGTGGCGCCGGGCGAACCGGCACTGGCAGTCATAGCGGAACATTTTGGCCAGGAAGTGATCAACGAAGACGGCAGCCTCGACCGACGCGCCCTGCGCGAGCGGGTCTTCGCCCGCCCGGAGCAGAAAGACTGGCTGAACGCCCTGCTGCATCCCCTGATCCGGCAGCGCATGGTCGCCGCCTGCGCCGCCACCCGCTCGTCCTATTGCCTGCTGGTGGTGCCGCTGCTGGTGGAAAACGGGCTAACTTCCCTGGCCAACCGGGTACTGGTGGTGGACGTATCCCCCGAGCTGCAACTGGCCCGTACCGTAAAGCGCGACCATAGCAGCGAGCAGCAAATTAACGCCATCATGGCCGCCCAGGCCAGCCGGGAACAACGCCTGGCCGCCGCCGACGACGTGCTGGACAACAGCAGTGCCGATTTGGCCGGCGTAAAAGCGGCCGTGGCCGCCCTGCACCAGAAATACCTGGCCCTATCCGCGGGAAGCTAGTCTCCGCTCAGGCGGTGCGGGTGAAGATCAAATCCCATACCCCGTGGCCCAGGCGATGCCCCCGCTGTTCAAATTTGGTCAGCGGGCGGTAGTCGGGCCGCGGCATGTAGTCGCCCGCCGGGGCCGCGTTGGCATAGCCGGGCGCCGCCTTCATCACTTCCAGCATATGTTCCGCGTAGTTTTCCCAGTCGGTGGCCATATGGAATTCACCACCGATTTTAAGCTTGCTGCG
Organism: Zobellella iuensis; assembly: GCF_016746085.1. Lineage (GTDB taxonomy): Bacteria > Pseudomonadota > Gammaproteobacteria > Enterobacterales > Aeromonadaceae > Oceanimonas > Oceanimonas iuensis. The sequence continues at coordinate 128,267 of NZ_JAERTZ010000013.1, read as the reverse complement.
CACCATTTCCACGAAAGCGGGCTGTACGATGCGGCGCTTGTGATGACGCTTTTTATGCCAGGGATCGGGGAAAAACAGCTGAACCCGGTCCAGGCTCTGCTCGGGCAGCATCTGCTCGAACACCTCTACTGCGTCGTGGCACATTACCCGCAGGTTGCCGATGCCCGCCTCGGCGGCGGCCATCAGGCAGGCGCCCACACCCGGAGTGTGCACTTCGATGCCGATAAAGTCCTGCTCCGGCGCGGCCTTGGCCATTTCCACCAGCGAAGCGCCCATGCCGAAGCCGATTTCCAGCACCCGGGGAGCGCTGCGACCGAAGGCCGCGTCCAGATCGAGCAGTCGGGCCTCGTATTCGATACCCATGACCGGCCATTGTTCGGCCAGGGCTTTTTCCTGGCCCTTGGTCAGACGACCTTCACGGCGTACAAAGCTGCGGATTTTGCGTTTGCGCAGTTCGTCCTCGGTTTGGGCGGACGGGTGTTGATCTGTCATTTGTTTTCTCCGGCAGGCTTGGGAAGGCGAATTATCCAAAGTTAGCCCAAAGGTGCAAGGGGGAACCGCCGTCTTGAGCGATAAGTGACAAGCCAAAAACAAAGCCGCCGGTTTAACCGGCGGCCGATACGGGAAAGGATTAACGCTGGCGGCTTACAGCACCCGCTGGATGACCCGGCCCAGCCGGCCGATGCCTTCTTCGATGGTGGCGGCATCGGCACCGGAGTAACTGAAACGGGCGGTATTGAGGATGTCGGGGCGAACATAGAAGGGACGGCCCGGCACGAAGGCCACGTTTTCCTTGATGGCCAGGTTGAACAGCTCCATGGCGTTGATATGCTGCGGCAGCTTCAGCCACAGGAACATGCCGCCTTCGGGGCGGGTAAAATCGATGCCGGGGCAATGGCGCAGCAGTGCCTGCTCCATGGCGTTCTTTTGCTGGCCGTACACGGTGCGGATACGGTCGATATGGGCATCCAGGCTGTTGTCCTGCAGGTAGCTGTACAATACCTGTTGCACGAAACCGTTGGTGTGCAAGTCGGAAGCCTGCTTGGCGATGGTGATTTTCTGGCGCAGCCAGTCCGGTACCACCATCCAGCCCAGGCGGAACGACGGCACCACCACCTTGGAGAAAGACCCCAGCAGCACCACGTTTTCCGGTGCCAGCTTGGCGATGGGGGGCAGGTGCTCGCCTTCAAAACGCAGTTCGCCGTAGGGGTTGTCTTCCACCATCAGTACCTTGTGCTTGATCAGCCGCTCGGCCACCGCCTTGCGGTTTTCCAGGCTGTAGCTCAGGCCCGACGGATTCTGGAAGTTGGTCACGCCGTACATCAGCCGGGCGTGGTTCGGCTCGGCCAGCAAGGCATCCAGCTCGGCCAGATCCGGGCCATCGTCTTTCAGGGAAACGCCGCGGAAGTTGGGCTGATACACCGACAGCGCCTGAATGGCGCCCAGGTAACCCGGCTCTTCGATAATCAGATCCGAGCCCTCGTCCACCAGTACCTTGCCGATCAAATCCAGCGCCTGCTGGGAGCCGTTGGTGATCAGGATGTTTTCCGGCGACACCCGCATGCCATGCTGCTTGAAGTAACGCTCGGCAATATAGTCACGCAGCGGGCCGAAGCCTTCGGTCGCGGCATATTGCAGCGCACCGTTGCCCTTGTTTTGCAGCACCTTGGCCGTGGCCACTTCCAGCTCTTCACTGGGGAAGAATTCGGGGTTGGGCAGGCCGCCGGCGAAGGAAATCACCTCCGGGTTAACGGCGACTTTCAGGATTTCACGGATAAAGGAAGGCTCTACCTTGGCAAAGCGCTGGGCAAAAAAGGGCTGCATAGAGGTCTCTCTGGTAACTGGCTTGGCGGGCGCCAACAAAACCCTTCTTTTGTATCAGAAAACATTCGAATAACAAACAATGAACAGTAAAAGATTGTGGGTGATGACTATCAGCGTCATGGCTGTCAGGCCGCTGTTGTCCGGACACGGCCGCCCTCCCGCGCGAAACTACGGCGCCTGTCCGGCACTGTCGTGCTCGAGGAAGGGAGTCCTTCGCTCCCCTAACGGCCTTCGCGGGGCAGACCATCCCATGCCCGGGTTTGCACTGTCCGGGCGGCTGTGTTGTGATCTCCCCATTCTCTTTCAGCCCTGAACATCGTGAACATAGCTTCTTTTGCCGAGCGCGTGCTGAGCTGGTACCAGCAATATGGCCGCAAAACCCTGCCCTGGCAGCAGGACAAGACCCCCTATCGGGTATGGGTATCGGAGATCATGCTGCAGCAAACCCAGGTGGCCACCGTTATCCCCTATTACCAGCGTTTTATGGCCCGCTTTCCCGAGGTCGTCACCCTGGCCGATGCCGGGCAGGACGAGGTGCTGCATCACTGGACCGGGCTGGGCTACTACGCCCGGGCCCGCAATCTGCACAAGGCGGCCCAGGTGATCCGCGACCATTACCAGGGCCGTTTTCCCGCACGCTTCGAGGAGGTGATCGGCCTGCCGGGCATAGGCCGCTCCACCGCCGGAGCCGTGTTGTCGTTGTCGCTCGGCCAGCATCACGGCATCCTCGACGGCAACGTCAAGCGGGTACTGGCTCGCTGGCTGGCCCAGCAGGGCTGGCCCGGTAAAAAAGAGGTGGAAAACGCCCTTTGGCAGCAGGTGGAGCAACTTACGCCCCGCACCGGGGTGGAACAATATAATCAGGCGATGATGGATATCGGCGCCACCATCTGCACCCGCTCCCGCCCCCAGTGCGAACTGTGCCCACTGCGGCAAGACTGTCGGGCCAGGCTACTGGGCACCCCTACCGCCTTCCCGCATTCAAAACCGAAGAAAAGCGTACAGCCGGAAAAGCAGGCCAGCTTTTTATTGCTCAGGCACCAGGAACGGGTTCTACTGGTGCAGCGCCCGCCCCAGGGCTTGTGGGGAGGGCTTTACTGCTTTCCCGAGTTCGGTGATGAGCAGGAACTCAAATCCTGGCTCAAACGCTACCCGGATGCCTCGGAGCCGCGCGCCCTGCCCGGCTTTCGTCATACCTTCAGCCATTTTCACCTGGATATTCAGCCCTGGCTGGTGGAATTGCCCCGATTACCCACCGAGGTCATGGCAGGGGATGACCGTCTTTGGTATAACTTGCAGCAACCGGCATCGGTAGGCCTGGCTGCCGCCACCAAGAAACTACTGGCCTACCCGCAACTGCAAGAGAGGAACTGATGAGCCGCACTATTTTTTGCCAGCGTTTACAGAAAGAAGCCGAAGGCCTGGATTTTCAACTTTATCCGGGCGAACTCGGCAAGCGTATCTATGACAATATTTCCAAGGAAGCCTGGGCCGACTGGCAGAAAAAGCAGACCATGCTGCTCAACGAGAAGAAGTTGAACATGATGAACACCGAGCATCGCCAGTTGCTCGAACAGGAGATGATCGCCTACCTGTTTGAAGGCGCCGACGTCCAGATCGAGGGCTACACCCCCCCTTCCGCGGAGTAAATCGCCGCTTTGCTCAAGGCTTGAGCGAACACGCTTGAGCCTTCCAAAAAGCGGTTGACTTGCCTTGGTCAATCTTATTTAATGGCGCCCCGTTGCCCAGATAGCTCAGTCGGTAGAGCAGGGGATTGAAAATCCCCGTGTCGGTGGTTCGATTCCGCCTCTGGGCACCATTTTTCGGTGCTCTTGTAAAAAAAGCCCAAACGCCCAGATAGCTCAGTCGGTAGAGCAGGGGATTGAAAATCCCCGTGTCGGTGGTTCGATTCCGCCTCTGGGCACCATTTTTCGGTGCTCTTGTAGAAGACCCAAACGCCCAGATAGCTCAGTCGGTAGAGCAGGGGATTGAAAATCCCCGTGTCGGTGGTTCGATTCCGCCTCTGGGCACCATTTTGAGGGGCTGTTGTAGCGTGCTACATTCGCCCGTGTCGGTACCTAGCCGGCCGCGGTTGATTCCGCCTCTGGGCACCATATATCAAATGCCGGCATAGCTCAGTTGGTAGAGCAACTGACTTGTAATCAGTAGGTCGAGGGTTCGACTCCTTCTGCCGGCACCATCCCAACCAGCCATAGCGCTGGTTTTTTTGTGTCCGACGCCTTCCCCTTCGGCAATCACTCGCCGACTCTATAGCACCCAGCGGCGGCCCGCCCAACTGCAGCCGCCTGCCGACGGCTGAAAAGCCGCCGGACAGATATTATTATTGGGGCTTGGAAATGGCATTCTGCCGCCGGTAACATAGCCTTAACGGAACAGGCAAGGGAATGATGCCATGAAAAAAATATGCTTGGCGGTATTGCTGGCCACCGCCCTCCCCGCGCCGGGAGCCGAGGTAGATGATGATACGGATTTACCACCTTGGGCCGTGGAGAAGATCACCCCCATGCACGATGCCGTGTCCGACTGGGTGAGCAACAGCTCCCGTAATATCGACGGTTTTTTCGGCACCGACGACAGTCTTCATGCGGAAAACGGCTCTTACCTGCGCCTGAGCCAGGAGCTGGAATGGAATGAAAGCGACCATTTCACGACCGAAACCGCAGTGCGTTTCCGACTCGACCTGCCCACCACCAAAGACAGATTAAGGTTGATCATCGAAAGCGATCCCGAAGAGTCGCAGGGCACCCTGGCCGAGCAAGGCTCCCATCGGCTAAGGACCGACCAGCGTGGTACCGGCAGTTCGGTGATCGGCCTGAACCGGCTCAGCAGCCGGGATAAAACCGAGCAATGGGACTTTCGGGCCGGTGCCGGAATCAAGTTCCGATGGCCGCTTGACCCCTATGTGCGTTTTACCGGCGAACGGCTGTGGCAACTGGATGGCCCCTGGCAGCTGGAATCCTACAATCGCGCGTCCTGGTTCAATGAAGAAGGCTATTCGGTGCGCAGCAAATGGGATATAGGCCGGCCGCTGGATGCGAACCATCACCTGCGCTTTATCACCAATGTGCAATGGCAGGAAGAGGTCGATACCCTGGAGTATTCCGAGGCGATCGAGCTCAACCAAATCCTGGGCAAACGCAGCGTGATGCGCTACGCAGCCGTGGTCATAGGGCGAAGCGCCTCGGACCCACGGCTGCACGACTATTACCTGCTCACGCACTACCGGCGCAACCTGCACCGGGAAATACTCTTTGTGGACCTGATCCCTGAACTGCATTTTCCCCGCGAACAGGATTATGACCCGCAGTTCGGTATCACGCTGCGGCTGGAAGTAATGTTCAGGGGTGATCTCATCCGCCAGCGCTGAATCAGACCGGCCGGTACAGCCTGACGTCCGCCTCGGCCACCAGGGTCGGGGCCACCTGCTCGAAGTAATCCTTGATATAAGGCTGGGCACAATGGGCGTCGAAGACCTCCCGGCTAGCCCACTGCTCGACGAAGACGCAATCCCAAGGCTCGCCGTTGGCCCCCGGATAAGCTACTTCTTCGGTCAGTTGATACAGCAGGCAGCCCTCTTCTCTATGGGTATCGGCAACCAGGCTTTTCAACGCCTGCTGCAGCTCAAGGGCCTTGCCGGGTTTGGCTTTGAAGCGGGCAACACAATATAACGCGGACATATTCCATCCTTTCTCGGGTTTCAAAAAGCGCGCTTATACTATTACGTCCACCGGCCCGATGAACACCCTTGATCCACGGCAAAACCGCGGCAGCGGTCCCCTTGTGACAGTTCGATGAAACCACCGCGGCCCACAAAAATACCTGTTGACCCCCACCGGGTAACGGGTTAGAGTGACCGCAGCTCGAAGAATACGGCTATATTTATGTTCTTGTTACGAAGTTCCTAGTAGTACCTCGTCCTGTATTTCATAAGTTAAACCGGTATTTTTCACAGCTAGTTATTTATGTAAGTTTGTTACAGGATTTAGGTATGTCTAATATCGTTAAAGGTAAAGTAAAGTTCTTCAATGAGTCCAAAGGATTCGGTTTCATCGAGCAAGAACAAGGTCCTGACGTGTTCGTTCACTTCAGCGCCATCCAAACCCAGGGTTTCAAAACTCTGGCTGAAGGCCAAGCCGTACAGTTCACTGTAGCTCAAGGCCAGAAAGGTCCTCAGGCTGAGAACGTAGTTCCTCTGTAAGAGACTACCTCACCAAGAATTCCGAAGCCGTGCCTTAGGGTGCGGCTTTTTTATTGCCTGCCATCCCTGCACTTTGTTGACCACTCGGTTATAATTGCTCCTTTTTTCTGCAAAAGGACAATTCAAATGGCTAAAAGCCCCGTTGTCAGCCTGGTTCTGCTGCTGCTTCCCCTGATCCTGTTCGGCCCCATGGGTATCGATATCTACCTGCCGGCAATGCCGCAGATGGCCCGCTCGCTCTCGGTCAGCGCCGCCGATATCCAGCTCAGCCTGTCGGTATTTATGCTGGCGGTGGGGCTGGGGCAACTGCTGTTCGGCCCCCTGGTGGATAACAGGGGCCGCCGCCCGGTCGCCCTTTGTGCCATCGGCCTGTTTTTTGTCGGAGCCCTGGTAGCCTCGCTGGCCCACAACCTGCCGCTGCTGTTGTTGGGCCGGCTGATCCAGGGGTTGGGCGCCTGCGGCACCTCGGTGGTAGCCTTTGCGGTGGTGCGCGACAGGCTCAATGCAGCCGACAGTGCCCGCGCCTACTCTTACCTCAACGGCGCCCTCTGCCTGGCCCCGGCGCTGGCACCGGTATTGGGAGCCTGGTTGACCCTGCGCTTCGGCTGGCAGGCGAATTTCTTGTTCCTGGCCCTGTTTGCCGCCCTGGCCCTGGTGCTGGTCATGATCCGTCTGCCGGAAACCCGCCCGGCCCAGACCCGCCACCAGCCCCTGCTTTCTCCCCGGGCGTACCTGGCGGTGTGGCAACATGGCGCCTTCCGCGTCTACGTGATGACCTGCATCGCCGCCATGGGCGGCATCCTCACCTACGTGACCTTTGCCCCGATGATCCTGATGGAGCAAGTGGGGTTGAATGAGGCGCAGTTTGCCCTGGCCTTCAGCGCCAACGCGCTGGTAGTGATGGCTGCCAGTTTTTCCGCTCCCCGGTTGAGCCGGCACCTGGGCCGGCATCGGGTGGTCAGCGGCGGCGCCTTCTGCCTGCTCGCTGGCGGCACTGGCATGATGCTATGGATGCAGTCCGCGCCCGGGCTCTGGGCCTTTATGCTGCCGGTGGCGCTGTGTTCGGTCGGCTTTTCGCTGGTATTGGGTGCCGCTGCCGCTTCCGCCATGGCGCCCTTCGCAGACCGGGCCGGCCGCGCCGCGGCCCTGCTCGGCTGCCTGCAGATGGCGGGCGCCGCTGCCGCCGCCTATCTGGCCTCGCAATTGCCTCTCCCTGCGGGTGAAGCCTGCGCGCTCACCATAGTGGCACTGGCACTGCTGGCGCTGCTGGCGCTGACCCGCCTGCCCCGGGAGCAGAGGGTGCTGGCGGACGCGGATGCCTAAAAGCGCCCGACGGCACACCTGGACAACAGCTTGAGCATCATGGCACCCAGCAGTATGCACAGACCCAGGCTGAAGGCGGTAGCTACCCCGTAATACACCAGGCCGGCGCTCAGCAGGCCGGCACTGAGCATTTGCAGGGCACCGGACAAGGCGGCGGCGGCGCCGGCCAGATCCCGGTAGGGCTCCAGTAGCCGACTCATGGCATTGGGAAAAGCCATGCCGTTGCCCAGGGCCTGGATAAAGATGCCGGCGATCAGCCAGCCCGGCTGCAACGGCGCCAGCAGCACCCATAACCCGGCCACCAGTTGAATAAAAGGGCTCAACCGCAGGATCTGCTCGGCCGGCACCCGATGCTGGATCCGGTTGTTGATGATGCCGCCCAGCAGCAGACCCAGGGCCGGAATCAGCGCCCAGCTGCCATACTCCGCCGCACTCATGCCGATTTGCTGCTGCATCACGTAGGGCATCACCGACACCGAGACCATCATCAGCGAAAACTGCCCCCACAGCATGCCGCCATGGCCGAGGAAATGGCGCTGTCCCAACAGCCGGCGATAGTTGGCGACGATTCCCGCCAGACTCATGGGTCGCCGCTGGCCGTTATGGGTTTCCCGGAACCCGGCCAGCAGCAGCAGCCACAGCAGGACCAGATAGAGCAGCATGGCGACAAAGACGCTGTACCAGCCCAGGTGATGGCCGATAACCCCCCCCAGCGCCGGGGCAATGATGGGAGTCAAGGCGGCGGCCATGGCGATATAGGAAAGAGCATTGCGCAAGGCCGGGCCTTCGAAGCTGTCGCGCAGCATGGCCCGAGAGACCACGGCACCGCAGCCGGCACCCAGCCCCTGCAGCAAGCGCCCCAGCAACAGCCATTCGAAGGACACCCCCGGCAGCAGACACAAAACGACGCCCAGCAGCGCCAGCGTCAGGCCGGCCAGCAGCACCGGGCGCCGGCCCCGGGCATCGCTCAGGGGGCCATACAGCAGTTGCACCGGGCCGAACGCCAGCAGATAGACGGAAATCAGTAACTGGACCCGATCCGGGTCTTCCGCCAGGGCCAGGCTGATCGCCGGCAGCACCGGAAACAACAAGCCAACACTCAGTTGTCCCATGCTGACGATAAGGCAGGCCAGGATAATAGTGCCGGCCGTGGATATCGGCTGTGCCAAGCATGCTCCTCAGGTGGACGGATTAATTTGAGCTTTACTTTGACAAGTCAGGCATTCATTAAGCACAATCAAGGTTGCAAAATAACAAACAGGACTGCCTACATGACTGCCCAATCATCTAACCCCCAATCGCTGCAGCAAGCCTTCTCATTGGGTAACGGACAGGATGCGGCACTGAACTGGCTGCGCAAGAATCAAACTCATTGCGCCATCTTCCTCACCAATGGCATCAAGCTGGAAGGGATGATCAGTGCCTTTGACCAATACAGCATTTTGTTGTCTGACCCCCGCGGCCAGCAACAGCTAATCTATAAAGCCAAGATTTCCACCATTTCTCCCGCCACCCGCCGGCCGCCGCGCACCGGGGTCATCATCAACAAGCCTCGCCGTCCGCGTTACGAGAGCCACCACGATCACCACGGTCATCGTGATGAGCATCACAATCACCGGGACGAACAGCACGACCACTCCCAGGATGACGACCAGGGCGAGCAGCGCTGATCGCCCCCGCGATTGCCGAACGGGTCAGCTCCACACGGGCTGGCCCGCCACCACCATCACACAGCCCATCCCCGCCGCCAGGGCCGCCTGCCGCCCGATGGGGGTGTCCTCGAACACCAGACAACGTTCGGGCCTGAGCCCCAGGCCTTGTGCCGCCAGCAGATAGGTGTCCGGATTCGGCTTGTGCGAGCTCACGTCATCGGCGGTAATCACCACGGGAAAATACGCCTGCAACCCGGTATTGCGCAGCACTTGCTCCGCATTGATCCGGGACGAACCGGTGCCGATGGCCAGTGGCCGGTCGGCATATCGCTCCAGCAACGCCAGCATGGCAGGGAAAGGGCGGGCTTGCGGCAGCAAACGCTGGTAATGGCCGTTCTTGAGTTGCACCACCCGCTCGCCATCCAGGCTGAGCCCCTGCTCGCTATTGATGATATCGACGATCTTGCGACTGGGAACACCACCCAAATCATACAGCCAGTCGGCATCGTAGCCGAAACCGAATTCCCGTGCCGCCAGCTCCCAGGACGCCAGGTGCAGGGGCATGGTATCGACCAGGGTACCGTCGAGATCGAAGAGTAAACCGTCAAATTGTTCCGGATTCATGTGCCTACCAAAATAAGATGGCCGCTTGCGCGGCCATGGGGGTTAAATCAATTCCAGTTCTTCCATCACCCGGCGGATGCGCGCCTTGGTGCTGTCCTGCAGCGGTACCACCGGGATGCGGCAGTCCTCGCTGGCCAATCCCAGCAGTGACAGTCCGTATTTGGGACAGGCCGGGTTGGGCTCGGCAAACATCGCCTGGTGCAGCGGCAGCAGCCGATCCTGCAGGGCCCGGGCTTCTTCCCACTTGCCGGCCAGGGTCAGTTCCTGCAGCTGGGCGCAGAGCCGGGGCGCCACGTTGGCGGTAACCGAAATACAGCCTTGGCCGCCGGCCACGTTATAGGATACGGCGGTGCCGTCTTCGCCGGAGAGCCAGGCAAACGACTTTTTGATCAACTGGCGCTCGGCCCAGGGACGCGCCAGATCGCCGGTGGCATCCTTCACCCCGGCGATGCGCGGCAACTCGGCAATGCGCGCCATGGTCTGGGGGCTGATGTCCACCACCGCCCGCGGCGGAATGTTATACACGATGATCGGCAGTTCGGTGGCATCGTGCAGCATCTTGAAGTGGGCGTACAAACCATCCTGATTGGGTCTGTTGTAATAGCCGGCCACGTGCAGGGTGGCGTCGGCACCCGCCTGCTGGGCACAATTGCTGTATTCAATCGCCTCTACCGGATTGTTGGAGCCCGCACCGGCAATCACCGGAACCCGGCCCGCCGCCTGCTCCGCCACTATCTCAATCACCCGGCAGTGCTCGTCATGGCTCAGGGTAGGACTTTCCCCGGTGGTGCCCACCGGCACAATGCCGTGAGTACCCTCCTCGATGTGCCAGTCGACCAGACGGCGCAGGGCCGCCTCGTCGAGACGGTCACCGTCAAAGGGGGTAAGCAGGGCAACTAAAGAACCGCGAAACATGGAAACTCCTTCTCCTGGCTAGAGGATTGAAATATTTGGATTAAAAAACCCCGGTCGCTGCTGCGTAACCGGGGTTTGAGAACTGCTCGTCTTGAAGAGGATCAGGCGTCGGTCACGCAACAGGGGCTGCCGCTTTTCGTTTAAGCGGTTTGACCGGTTTGCGTTTAACGATAAAAACCATGAGTTGCACCTGAAAAAACCTTGAACTGCATCTTTTGCTAATGACCGGCAAATGTCAAGGGGGGCGGCGCCATGTATAATGCCCGATTGTCTTATTTATTGCGGAGCCCGAGATGTTTGAGGCCTTGACCCCGGTCAGCGAAATGCTGGCCCGTAATCTGGACACCCTGAGCCGCCAGCCACTGCTGGTCTGCGGCCTGCTGGAGGACGACCTGCCCGGGATGCTGGCCGGGGCCGGTCCCGCCCCCCGGGTGTTCACCACCGACTTCCGTTATTTTCAATGGCTCAAGCACAAAAATGGCGCCGACGTCGAGTTTGGCGCCCAGCCCCGGACAGAGACCGCCGCCGGCCTGCTGCTGCTGATGCCCAAGGCCAAGGCCGAGGCCGACTACCTGCTGGCGGCCTGCCTGCCCCTGCTGGCCCCCGGCGCCCCTATTTTTATTGCCGGCGACAACAAGGGCGGGGTCAAAGCCGCCCCCAAGTTACTGGCACCTTATTGCAAGCAGGTGAACAAGCTGGACAGCGCCCGTCGCGCCAGCCTGTACCAGGCCGACTTGGCCTCCCCCGTGCCGGCCTTCACGCCCGCGGACTGGATCAGCCGTTATCCGTTGACGGAAGAGCAACTGCAGGTCTGCGCCTTGCCGGGAGTATTCAGCGCCGCCCACCTGGATTCCGGTTCAAAACTGCTGCTCGGCACCCTGACCGAGCTCGAAGGCCGGGTACTCGACTTCGGCTGCGGCGCGGGCGTGATCGGAGCCAGCCTGCTCAAACGCCACCCGGGGCTGGAGCTGGAACTTATCGACATCAATGCCCTGGCGCTGGAAGCCAGCCGGTTGACGCTGGCAGAAAACCGGCTGCACGCCAAGGTCTATGCCTCCGACGGGCTGGCCCAGGTGACCGGCAAATTCGATCACATCGTGACCAACCCGCCCTTCCACGCCGGCCTGAAGACCTTCTATCACACCACCGAATCCCTGCTGACCCAGGCGGCCGATTACCTGCTGCCGGGGGGATCTCTGATCCTGGTGGCCAACGCTTTCCTGCCCTACCCGGAATTGATCGAGCGGAGTTTCGGCCATTGCGACACCCTGGCCGCGACCGGCAAGTTCAAGATCTACAGGGCCACTCGTTGAGTTTTTGCACAAATTGTATTTTTTTTGAGTGACCGGCGACGGATGCCGGTTTTTTTTAACTTTCCACCGAAAAAGCGTATTGACGACCGATAAAAAATCTATAGAATTCGCAGTCCTTAGCGCAGTGCGAGGGTGGCGGAATTGGTAGACGCGCTAGCTTCAGGTGTTAGTGTCCTATGGACGTGGGGGTTCAAGTCCCCCCCTTCGCACCAAGTTACTTTGTGGTAATGCTAAGCAGATGACGGCCTCATCTAAAACAGCCGGACAATTTGAGTATGCGAGGGTGGCGGAATTGGTAGACGCGCTAGCTTCAGGTGTTAGTGTCCTTCGGACGTGGGGGTTCAAGTCCCCCCTTTCGCACCAGACTCCATGCAGTTTGGTCATATACTCAAAATCAGGATGGTGGCTCATCTAAAACAGCCGGACAATCAGGTATGCGAGGGTGGCGGAATTGGTAGACGCGCTAGCTTCAGGTGTTAGTGTCCTTCGGACGTGGGGGTTCAAGTCCCCCCTTTCGCACCACGATTGTCAGTAACAGCCGCTAACTTCACCCTTTTTATCTGACCAGCACACCGACACCGATTGGTGTTTTTCTGTTTTCGGTCTTCCCCCTTGCCTTTGTTACCGATTCGTCGGATGATGCCCGCATGTTGTTAATGCTTCGTTAATGGAGAGCCGGTTTGCCTTGGCTCAGCGCCTTCACCCTGCTGTTGTATCTCAGCCTGCTTTGCTCGCCGCCGGCCCCGGTCGTGGCCGAGCCCTCGCTGCTGGCGGCAGCGGATCAGCATGCCCAGGTGGTGAACCCGCCGGAAGGTCCCCCCCTGTTCCAACCGGAGCAGGAAGGGAATGATGACCCTGAGCAAGGCCTATCTCACCAGCACGGCAGAAAAACCTGGCCTTGGCTCGCGCAGCGGCAGCTGGTCACGGCGCCTGCGGCTCAGCTCCATTTCCTGACCGAGCGCCAGGTACGCGCCCCCCCACTTTCCGTTTCCCATACCAGACACCGGGATCAGCTGGCCTGACCCCCTTCATCTTTGATTGTCTGTGGCCCTTTCCCCGAAAGGGTCGAGGAGGAACGACATGAAAACACTGCATCTGTATGCCGTCGAGCACCGTGATCACCTGGTTCAGCCCGGGGATATTCCCGATCTGGAGCTGAACTCGCCGGCCCTCGGCCTGCTGAACGATTTCAAGCAGAACCCGCCCACCATGATAGACGCCGATACCCGGGCGGCCGATGTGCTGGAAATGATGCACCACGACCATACCAAACTGAAGCTGGTGGTGGACTCGCGGGAAGAGCTGCTTGGCCTTATTCATCTCGATCAATTGAGCGACCAGGCCTTCGTACAGCGCGTCGCCAACGGCGACAGCCGCAACGAGATACTGGTCACCGACCTGATGTGTCCGAGGGATAAACTCAGGGCGCTGGATTATCAGCAGCTGCAGCAAGGTGCCATCGCCGATGTGATCCATGCCCTGCAGTCCAATGGTGAGCGGCACTGCCTGGTCATCGACCGGGAATCGCACCAGATCCGGGGCCTGATCTCGGCTCGGGATATCGCGCAGCGACTGGGGATGCGGCTCGACATCCGTAAAACGCCCACCTTCCTCAATATTTTTGATTCGCTCTCATCCTGAGCGCGGCGGCGGCCCGGAGGCCGCCGCTCCCTTTAACCTGCACCGCCGGCGGAATGAGCCAAGCACCAGGTGACATCAGACCGGCGGCTGTATTACCATGCAGCCTCAGCCTGCCATGCCCGAATGCATGGCCCCGTCAAGATCACCCTTTTAGTTTCGAGAAGTAATAGCAGATGAGTAACGGATTCGCCCAGTTGCAGGCCCGGTTTTTGCGTTTACGCAGCAACAAGCTGTTCGAAGGCTTCGTCATCAGCGTTATCGTGCTGTCCGCCCTGGTGGTGGGGGCCAAGACCTATGACAACGTCAATCGCTTCGAGCATATCCTGGCGGTGCTGGATGCCGCCGTCACCCTGTTCTTCCTGGTGGAGATCGCCATTCGCATGGCCGCCGAGCCCAGGTTCAAGGACTTTTTCAAATCCGGCTGGAACCTCTTCGATCTGGTGATAGTGCTGGCCAGCATCATTCCCATCGACAGCACCGAAACGGTGCTGATTGCCCGTTTGCTGCGGGTGTTCCGCGCCCTGCGGCTGGTGTCCATGATCCCCGAGCTGCGGGTGCTGCTCAATGCCCTGGTGGTGTCGATTCCGCGCATGGGCTATGTGGCGTTGCTGATGTTCATCATCTTCTATATCTATGCGGCCATCGGCAGCTTTATCTTCGAAGATATCGACACCTTCCTGTGGGGCAATATCAGCCTGGCGATGCTGACCCTGTTCCGCATCGCCACCTTCGAAGACTGGACCGATGTGATGTACGACACCATGGAGGTGTATCCCTACAGCTGGATTTACTACATCACCTTTATCTTCCTCACCGCCTTTATCTTCCTCAACATGATGATCGGCATAGTGCTGGAGGTCATGCAGAGCGAGAGTGCCAAGTTCAAGGCAGAAAACGGGGAAGGACCGGAGCAGGAGAGCCGGGCGCTGCATCAGGAGCTGGGCCAGTTGCGGGAACAGCTGGACCGGGTCGAGGCCCTGCTGCGGGAAAACAAGCGACAGCCTTGAACCGGACCGGGAAGGAGCCGCGCCTGCCCGCTTCAGGCGCCCAACAGCAACCCCAGTGTCAACCCCAGCCCGGCCAGGCCGCCCACCGGTAACCAGTACCAGTACCGGCTGACCGAAGGCATGGCCAGCACCAGGGCGAAGAGGGCGAAACCGGCACTCAACCACAGGGTGAGTGCCGTGGCAGGCACCCACCACACCAGCAATAACCAACCCAATACCAATAACACGACCATATCCGCCTCCTCTGTCGAGTTATTGATAATAATTATCATTTATTAATTTGCAAGGTTTTATTTCTCGTCGGCCCGCCGGGTCAGCAGGGCCACGGTTTCCACATGCATGGTATGGGGGAACATGTCCACCGGTGTCGCCTGCTCCAGAACAAAACCATGGTCGGTCAGCCAGGCCAGATCCCGGGCCAGGGTCTTGGGATTGCAGGACACATACACCAGCCGCTCCGGGCGCATCCGGGCCAAGGTTTCCAGCAGGGCCGGATCACAGCCTTTGCGTGGCGGATCCACCACCACCACGTCGGCCCGCACTCCCTCGGCATAAAGCTCGGGAACCCGCAACTCCGCCGCCCCCTGGTGGAATTCGACGTTGCTGATGGCATTCAGGGCCGCATTGGCACGGGCATCGGCAATGGCTTCGGGCACCAGCTCGATGCCGATCACCCGATGCGCTTTGCGGGACATAAACAAGGCGATGGTGCCGATGCCGCAGTAGAGATCGAACACCACCTCATGCCCCTGCAGGCTCGCCTGCCGCAGCGCTTCCCGATACAGTACCTCGGTCTGGCGCGGGTTGACCTGATAGAACGACAGGGGCGAAATGGAAAAGGCCAGGCCATCCAGGCTGTCGTCGATGCTGTCTTTTCCCCACAGCAGGCGATTGTCCGGGCCCAGCACCCGGTTGCCGGTTGCGGTATTGAGATTGAGGATCAGGCTGGCCAGGCCGGGGACCGGCCCGAGCTGCGCCACCAGTTGCTCCAGCGCCGCCTCCGCGGGCATTTCCGCCACCACCAGCACCACCATCACCTCGCCGCTGTTGACCCCGTTGCGCACCATGATATGGCGCACGCAGCCGACGTGCAGCGCTTCGTTATAGGCGGGTACGGCACACTGGCGCATCCAGCTCCGGATCAGGCGCACCACTTCGGTGGTCTCCGGCGCCTGCACCCGGCATTCATCGACCTCCACCAACTGATGGCTGTGCTTGGCGTAAAAACCGATATAGGGACCGGGCTGTACCGCGTACTGGGCCTTGTTACGATAGTGGTAGGGCTCGTCCATGCCGAGCGTCTGGGCCACGGGGCAGTCCAGCCCCTGGGCCTGCAGCGCCTCCAGCAGCAATTGCCGCTTCAGCTCGAGCTGGGCACTGTTGCTCATGACCCGCAGCTGACAGCCGCCACAAGCGGTGTAGGGGCAGAAATCCTGGCAGCGGGCGGCGGCGGCCTGCAGCAGTTGCACCGCCTGGCCGTGGCAATAGTTGGGCTTGACCAGGGTCAGGCGCACCTCGGCCCGCTCACCGGGCAGGATGCCTTCAATATAGAGCGGGCGTCCCTCCAGGGTGGCGATACCATCCCCTTTGTCGGTAAGGCTATGAACAGAAACGGTAACCAGCTGGCCGGGCTTTAACATGGACGTGAACTCTGAGCAGTGAAGCTGTATGTCAGCTTAGCAAAAACAAAAAAACCCAGCATCGGCTGGGTTTTATGGTAGCAGTGGCCGGACTCGAACCGGCACGCCCGAAGGCAAGTGATTTTGAATCACTCATGTCTACCAATTTCATCACACTGCCACTTGGTAGGCTCACCTAGGTAAGCGGTTTGCATTATACGTATCCACCTATGGCCCGCAAGCATATTCTGAACCGGCCGGGGTGATTGCGCATTAATTGTGCGTAATGCAAAGGTTACCCCCAGCCCCGGTTTTGCTAGAATACTGGCTCTTTTTGTGCGGCGGATGATGTCTGGTGATTTCTACTTATAAAGGGCTGCCCAGGGCCGGCGTGATGCGCCGCCTGGGAGCCTGGCTCTACGACTTACTGGTGGTGGCGGCGCTGTTGATGGTGGCCGGCTTTATCGGCTTCGGCCTGACCCAGCTGGCTCTTGTCATGGGCTGGCTCAGCCTCGGGCAACACGAGGATACCGCCGCCCTGCTCGGCGCCAGCCGGCTTTACAGCCTCTACCTGCTGAGCGTGGTACTGGGTTTTTATTGCTGGTTTTGGCATAGCAGCGGCCAGACCATCGGCATGCGCGCCTGGCGGCTGCGGGTGCAGAACACCGATGGCAGCCTGCTCACCCTGACCCAGGCCCTGATCCGGGCGGCCAGCGCCCTGCTCGGGCTGGGCAACTTCTGGGTCTGGCTCAACCCAGGCAGCAGGCTTGCCCTGCAGGACAAAATCGCCGACTGCGAGGTGGTGGTACTGACCAAGGAGCAGAACCGGCAGCTGTTGAGCCGTGATTGATTGCCGGGGGCCGGGGACTGGAAAGGATAAAATTCCTAATCCCTAATCCCCGCTTTTAAGCCCGGCGATTCAGCAAAAACAGCGCCACCCCGATAAACAACAAGCTGGGCCCCAAAGCGCCGAGCACCGGCGGCACCTCGTAAACCAGGCTGATGGGACCGAACACCTCGTTGGCCACATAAAAGCCGAAGCCGAACAATATGCCCATCAGCAAGCGGGCGCCCATGGTCACGCTGCGCAGGGCACCGAACACGAAAGACGACGCCAGCAGCATCATGGCGATCACCATCACCGGCTGCAGCGCCTTGCGCCAGAACTCCAGGGCATAACGACTGCCGTCCTGGCGGTTGTCCTCCAGGTAGGCCTGGTACTCCCACAGGCCGCGCATCGACAGCTCATCAGGGTCGATGGACACCACGCCCAGCTTTTCCGGGGTCAGGCTGGAATGCCAGGCCCGAGTGCCCTGCTGCTCGGTCACGATGGACACCCCGTGATTGAAAATCGTATCGGTCACATTGCTCAGTTGCCATTCACCGCCTTCGTAAGCGGCGCTGACCGCCTGAGTGATGCGGTTGAGCTTCAGGTCGTCATCAAAATAATAGAGGGTGACGTTGCTCAGGGTACCGTCGCGCCGGGCCTGGCCGATATTGATGTAGGCTTGGCTGTCCTTGGCCCAGACCCCGTGTACCGACAGCACCACCTGGCCGTTGGAACGGGCCTGGGTACGCAAATCATCCGCCGTCAACTTGGTCACCGGCGCCACGTATTCGCCCATCAGCATGATCAGCAACATCAACGGCAGGGCGGTTTTCAGGGCGCTGATGACAATGTTGAAGCGGGAGCTGCCGGAGGCCTGCATCACCACCAGCTCGCTGCTGCTGGCCAGTTGGCCCAGGCCGATCAGGCCGCCGAGCAGGGCGGCAATGGGGAAGAACAGCACGATTTCCTTGGGCATGGACAGCAGCACATAGTAAAACGCCGCCAACAGGGTATAGCTGCCCTCGCCCACGCTACGCAATTGCTCCACATAACGGATAATGGCCGAAAGCCCCACCAGGGTCAGTTCGCACAACAATATGGACATCAGCACGGTACGGCCGATGTAACGATCGAGAATACTGAACATCAGGCGGCTTTGCTCCCTTTGAATTTTTCCCGGGTCTGGCTCCACCAGGCCGTTTCCAGCAGATTGAGCGGCAGCGCCACCAGCAGCAGGAACAACAGCGGCACCGTATACAGTCCGGGATACACCGGCAGGCTGCCCGCCTCCACCGCCGAGCGGGCGGCACTTTGCAGCAGGAAGTAGGCCAGATACAGCAATATCGCCGGCAACAGCTTGGCATAACGCCCCTGGCGCGGATTCACCACCGCCAGCGGCACCACCATCAGGGTCAGCACCAGGGCCGACAGCGGCATGACCAGGCGCCACTGCAGCTCGGTGATATCCTGCAATTCTTCCGATTGCCAAAGGGCGACACTATCACTGGCCGCCGCCTTGTGTTCCGACGCTTCTACCTCGACGGGCCGGATATAGGCACTGTATTCGCCGAACTCGGCCACATCGAACTGGCGATTGCCGGGCGTACCGCTGTAACGCCGCCCCTCCTCCAGGGTCAGCCATTGGCCGCCGTCTCGCTCATGGATGCGGCCGCCGTCGGCCACCACTATGCTCGGCGCTTGCAGGGCCTGGCCTCGTTGCACTACAAACAACCGATTCAGGCGATCGCCGGCACTATCCGGCTTCAGCTCTTCGACGTAAGCCACGATACGACCACCGTCCAGGCTCATAAAGCGGGCTTCGCGCAGAACCGCAAACCCCGGATCGGACTGGATCTGATCCCGCAGCTGATAAATCTGCGCCTTGGACCAGGGGTTGAGCCAGAGTGAATTAGCCAGCGCCAGCGCCGTCCAGAACAGGGCCAGGATCAGGGTAGCACGCATGATCTTGCCGGGCCCCATGCCCACGGCGCGCATCACCGTCATTTCACTTTCGGCATAAAGCCGGCCATGGGCGAACAGAATGCCAATAAAGAGGCTGACCGGCAGCATCAGGGTGGTCATTTCCGGCATGTTGAGCAGCAGCAACTTGCCCACCAGGGTTCCGGGGATCTTGCCACTGGCCGCCTCGCCCAGTACCTCGATAAAATTCTGGCTGATAAAGATAAGCAGCAAGACGAACAACACGGCCAGCTGAGTCTTCAGGGTTTCCCGAAACAAATAGCGGAATGCAATCACCGTTAATCCCAGTGTAAACTTGTCTTTTTTAATGGAAACGCTTAAGAATAAGCGTAAAATTACGATTTTCGCATATTAAGTACGCGAAGATCGGTGCCTTTTGGCGATGGTCATCATTATCGTTCATCTGGCGCCCATTGTCTTCAAGCTGTAGGAGAATCCATGGAGTTCAGTGTTAAAAGTGGTAGTCCCGAAAAACAGCGCAGCGCCTGCATCGTGGTCGGCGTCTTTGAACCTCGCCGTTTGTCGCCGGTGGCCGAACAGCTGGACAAAATCAGCGACGGTTACCTGAGTTCCCTGCTGCGCCGTGGCGATCTGGAAGGCAAGGCCGGTCAGATGCTGCTGCTGCACCAGGTACCCGGCGTGCTGGGCGAGCGGGTACTGCTGGTGGGCTGCGGCAAGGAGCGTGAGCTCGACGAACGCCAGTATAAACAGATCATCAGAAAAACCATCAGCACCCTCAATGAAACCGGCTCCATGGAGGCAGTGTGTTTCCTTACCGAACTGCACGTCAAGGGCCGCGACACCTACTGGAAAGTCCGCCAGGCGGTGGAAACCACCCAGTCCAGCCTCTATACCTTCGACCAGTTCAAGACCAACAAGGCCGAGCCGCGCCGCCCGCTGCGCAAGCTGGTGTTCAATGTGCCGACGCGACGGGAGCTGACCATAGGTGAGCGCGCCATCCACCATGGTCTGGCCGTAGCCAAAGGCGTACGCATCTGCCGGGACGTGGCCAATATGCCGCCCAATGTCTGCAACCCGGCCTACCTGGCCTCCCAGGCGCGCCAGCTGGCCGACGCCTACGACAATATCAGCACCCGGGTGATCGGTGAGCAGGAAATGGCCGAACTGGGCATGAATGCCTACCTGGCGGTAGCCCGCGGCTCCCATAACGAAGCCATGATGGCCGTGATCGAATACAAGGGCAATCCGGATGCCGGCGCCCGTCCCATCGCCCTGGTGGGCAAGGGCCTGACCTTCGACGCCGGCGGTATCTCGCTCAAACCGGCCGACGGCATGGACGAGATGAAATACGACATGGGAGGGGCGGCTTCCGTGCTGGGCACCATGCACGCCCTGGCCGAGCTGCAGCTGCCTATCAACGTGGTGGCGGTGCTGGCCGGTTGCGAGAACATGCCCGACGGTAATGCTTACCGCCCCGGCGATATCCTCACCACCATGTCCGGGCAGACGGTGGAAGTGCTCAACACCGACGCCGAAGGCCGGCTGGTGTTGTGCGACGCGCTGACCTTTATCGAGCGCTTCGAACCGGAAGCGGTGGTGGATGTGGCCACCCTTACCGGCGCCTGCATCATCGCCCTGGGTCACCACACCTCGGGGCTGCTGGCCAACCACAACCCCCTGGCCCACGAGCTGCTCAACGCCTCCGAGCAGGCCGGCGACCGGGCCTGGCGCCTGCCCATGAGTGATGAATACCAGGAACAGCTGGAAAGTCCCTTCGCCGACATGGCCAATATCGGTGGCCGTCCGGCAGGCACCATCACCGCCGCCTGCTTCCTCAGCCGCTTCACCAAGAAGTACAACTGGGCGCACCTGGATGTGGCCGGCACCGCCTGGAAGAGCGGCAAGGAAAAAGGCGCCACCGGCCGCCCGGTACCGCTGTTGACCCAGTTCCTGCTGAACCGGGCCGGCATTAACAATACCGAAGAGTGAGCATGAGCCAGGGCTGTTTTTACCTGTTGCCGGACGACGCCGGCCCCGAAGTACAACTGTGGTGGGCATGCAAGCTCGCCACCGACTGCTACCGCCAGGGACAGGGGGTGTTCATCCACACCGCCGATCGGGCCCAGGCCGAAGCCCTGGACGAACGGCTGTGGCAGCAGTCACCGGACAGTTTCGTGGCCCATAATCTGCAGGGCGAAGGGCCCCGCCAGGGGGCGCCGGTGGTGATCAGCTGGCAGGCCCCCCACGGCGGCAGGCCGGTGCTGATCAACCTGGCACCGGAAGCCCCGGCCTTCGCCCGACGCTTCAACCGGCTGTATGACTTCGTGCCGCCCGACGAGGCCGGCAAGCAGTTGGCCCGCGCACGCTTTAAAGCCTATCGTCAGGCCGGTGTCGAACTCGGCACCGAGCCGGTACCATCCCAAACTGAAGACGCATAACACCATGGACAAGACGTTTAACCCCAACGCCATCGAGCAGGCCCTGTACCAGCAATGGGAAAGCAAGGGCTACTTCAAGGCCCACGGCGACACCAGCAAAGATGCCTACAGCATCATGATACCGCCGCCCAACGTGACCGGCAGCCTGCACATGGGCCACGCCTTCCAGGACTCCATCATGGACACCCTGATCCGTTACCAGCGCATGCAGGGCAAGAACACCCTGTGGCAGGTGGGCACCGACCACGCCGGCATCGCCACCCAGATGGTGGTGGAGCGCAAGATCGCCGCCGAAGAGGGCAAGAGCCGCCACGATTACGGCCGCGACGCCTTTATCGACAAGATCTGGGAGTGGAAGCAGGAATCCGGCGGCACCATCACCCGCCAGCTGCGCCGCCTGGGCGCCTCAGTGGACTGGGAGCGGGAGCGCTTCACCATGGACGAGGGCCTGTCCAACGCGGTGAAGGAAGTGTTCGTGCGCCTGTACGAGGACGACCTCATCTACCGGGGCAAACGGCTGGTGAACTGGGATCCCAAGCTGCATACCGCCATCTCCGATCTGGAAGTGGAAAACCGCGAGCTGAAGGGCCATATGTGGCACTTCCGCTACCCCCTGGCCGACGGCGTCAAAACCGCCGATGGCAAGGATTACCTGGTGGTGGCCACCACCCGTCCCGAGACCATGCTGGGCGACACCGCGGTGGCGGTGAACCCGGAGGATCCGCGTTATAAGGACCTGATCGGCAAGGACATCATCCTGCCCATCGTCCATCGCCGCATCCCCATCGTCGGCGACGAGCACGCCGACATGGAAAAGGGCACCGGCTGCGTCAAGATCACCCCGGCCCACGACTTCAACGACTACGAAGTCGGCAAGCGCCATGGCCTGCCGATGATCAACGTGCTCACCCTCAACGCCGAGATCCGCGACCAGGCCGAGGTGTTCACCACCAAGGGCGAGCCGTCCGACGCCTACGGCGCCGAGCTGCCCGCCGCCTTCCGCGGCCTGGACCGCTATGCCGCCCGCACCGCCGTGGTGACCGAGCTGGAGCAACTGGGCCTGCTCGACGGGGTCAAGGATCACGAGCTGACCGTACCCTACGGCGACCGGGGCGGCGTGGTGATCGAGCCCATGCTCACCGATCAGTGGTACGTGCGCGCCGGCCCCCTGGCCGCCGTGGCCACCCAGGCGGTGGAAGACGGCGACATCCAGTTCGTGCCCAAGCAATACGAGAACATGTATTTCTCCTGGATGCGTGACATCCAGGACTGGTGCATCTCCCGCCAGCTGTGGTGGGGCCACCGCATCCCCGCCTGGTACGACGAGCACGGCCAGGTCTATGTGGGTCGCGACGAGGCGGAAGTACGCGCCAACCACAACCTGGGTGCCGACGTGAACCTGCGCCAGGACGAGGACGTGCTCGACACCTGGTTCAGCTCGGCGCTGTGGACCTTCTCCACCCTGGGCTGGCCGGAGCAGACCCCGGAGCTCAAGACCTTCCACCCCTCCAGCGTGCTGGTCACCGGCTTCGACATCATCTTCTTCTGGGTGGCGCGCATGATCATGATGACCATGCACTTCCTCAAGGACGAGAACGGCAAGCCCCAGGTACCCTTCAAGACCGTCTACGTCACCGGCCTGATCCGCGACGAGAACGGCGACAAGATGTCCAAGTCCAAGGGCAACGTGCTGGATCCGCTCGACATGATCGACGGCATCGATCTGGAGTCGCTGGTGGCCAAGCGCACCGGCAACATGATGCAGCCCCAGCTGGCCGCCAAGATAGAGAAGAACACCCGCGGGGAATTCCCGGACGGCATCGAGCCCCACGGCACCGATGCCCTGCGCTTTACCCTGTGCGCCATGGCCTCCACCGGCCGGGACATCAACTGGGACATGAAGCGCCTGGACGGCTACCGCAACTTCTGCAACAAGCTGTGGAACGCCTCCCGCTACGTGCTGATGAACACCGAAGAGCAGGACTGCGGCCAGCATGGCGGCGAACTGCAGTACTCGCTGGCGGATCGCTGGATCCAGGCCCAGCTGCAGGCCACCATCAGGGACGTGCGCAGCGCGCTCGACGGCTACCGTTTCGACCGGGCCGCCCACGCCCTCTACGAGTTTATCTGGAACCAGTTCTGCGACTGGTACCTGGAGCTGACCAAGCCGGTGCTGTGGCACGGCAGCGAAGCCGAACAGCGCGCTACCCGCAAGACCCTGATCGAGGTGCTGGAAACCCTGCTGCGCCTGGCCCATCCCGTCATGCCCTTCATCACCGAGGAGATCTGGCAACGGGTGGCCCCGCTCGCCGGTCGCGCCGGCGACAGCATCATGCTGGCCGCCTACCCGCAGGTGGATGCGGCGCTGGAAGACGAGCAGGCGATGGCGGATCTGGAATGGGTAAAGCGCTTTATCGTGTCCATCCGCAACCTGCGCGCCGAGATGAACATTCCGCCCAGTCAGGCGCTCCCGGTGTTGCTGCGCCCGGCCGGCGACGATGCCCGCCGCGCCGGTGACAACGAGGCCTTCCTCAAGGCCATGGCCAAGCTCGAGTCCATTACCCTGCTGGCCGCCGAGCAGGAGGCCCCGCTCAGCTCCAAACAGCTGATCGGCGACACCGAGCTGCTGCTGCCGATGGCGGGCCTTATCGACAAGGACGCCGAGCTTTCGCGCCTGCAGAAGGAGCTGGACAAGGTCGGCGGTGAGATCAAGCGGCTGGAAGGCAAGCTGAATAACCAGGGCTTCGTCGCCAAGGCCCCCGCCGAGGTGGTGGCCAAGGAACAGGAGAAGCTGGCCGACTACCAGGCCAGCCTGGCCAAGCTGCAGGCCCAGCGCGAGCAGATCGCAAGCCTCTGATCGCCTCCTCCTGAACCACAAAGCGCCCGCCGATGGGCGCTTTTTATTTGCGCCCGATACACTTAGGGTCTGGATCCCTGCCGTGGAGCCGCCTTATGCGCCTCGTCCATCTCAGCCTGCTGGCCCTGCTGCTGACCGCCTGTGGCGGCCCGGCGACCTCGGATATCCGCCAACCTGCCCCGACCATGGCGCCCGCCCCCCCGCCGGCTACCGGACTGCCCGGTCCCGGCGTCCTCACCCAGGCCCAGCGCCGGGCCCTGCTGGAAGCCCACAACAGGGCTCGGGAGGAAGTAGGGGCCGCTTCGCTGGGCTGGTCGGCGCGCGCCACCGAACAGGCCGAGCGCTGGGCCGGGATACTGGCCCGGCGCTGTACCCTGGAGCACAGCCGGGGCTCGGGCTTTGGCGAAAACCTGTTTATGGGTACCCAGGGCTTTTACGACGAGCTGGACGGGGTCAGGGCCTGGGAGGAGGAAAAACGCGACTACCGGGGCCAGCCGCTGACCCGGGCGCTGGCGCCGGTGGTCGGCCACTACACCCAGATGGTCTGGCCTGCCACCCGGGAACTGGGCTGCGCCACATCCAGCTGCGACAACCACCTGATACTGGTGTGCAACTACTATCCACCCGGCAACTACCTGGGGGAAAGGGCTTACTGAAGGCTCAGTCTCCGCTCTCCTCTTCCGCCTCACGCGCCAGCAGCTGCCGCTTGCGGGCGATGCCCCAGCGGTAGCCGGACAGACCGCCGTCGGTGCGCACCACCCGGTGACAGGGAATGGCCACCGCCAGGGCGTTGGCGGCGCAGGCCCCGGCTACGGCCCGCACCGCCCGCGGCTGGCCGATGCGCCGGGCCAGCTCGGCGTAGCTGATGGTCTCCCCCGCCGGTATCTGCCGCAGGGCCTGCCAGACCCTTTGCTGAAAGACGGTGCCGCGGATATCGAGCGGCAACTCCAGCCCCTGGCGGGGACATTCCACCAGGCCCACCACCCGGGCCACCCATTGCTCGAACCCCGCCTCGCCACCGCTCAGCCGGGCGGCGGGAAAACGCTCCTGCAACTCCCGCAACAGCGTCTCGGCATCCTCCCCCAGCAGGATGGCGCAGATGCCCTTGTCGCTCATGGCCACCAGTATGGCCCCCAGGCTGCACTGGCCGACGGCGAAGCGGATCTCGGTACCGGCCCCGCCGGCGCGGTAACGCCCCGGGGTCATGCCCAGCAGCCGGTCGGCTTCCTCGTAGAAACGGCTGCCGGCGCCGTAGCCGGCCTCGAAGATGGCCCCGGTCACGCTCTGCTCCCGCGCCAGCGCCCGCCGCACCCGCTCCGCCCTCAGGGCCTGGGCATAGGCCCTGGGGCTGAGTCCGGTGCCGGCCTTGAACAAGCGCTGCAGATGCCCGGGGCTGAGCCCGGTCCAGGCCGCCAGTTCGGCCAGGGTGGGGATATGATCCGCCTGCTCGATATGGCGGCACAGGGCCGTGACCAACGCCTGCCGGCCGCCCGGGTCCGCCTGCTCGGGGCGGCAGCGCCGGCAGGGCCGGAATCCCGCCGCCTCGGCCGCCGCGGCCGAGTCGTAGAAACGGACGTGCTCGGGCCGGGCCCGGCGCGACGGGCAGGAGGGGCGGCAGTAGACGCCGGTGGTGATCACCCCGTAGCAGAACCGGCCATCGGCGGCCGGATCCCGGGCCTCTACCTGGGCCCAGCGGGGATCCTGGATGATGTGTGCGGTGTTTTCGGCATGGCGGCGGCTCATGGGCGGGATCCTAGGTCCGGGATAATGGCCTTACTGTAGCCCCGCCGGCGCCGCCCGGCACCCCGATTCTTGCGCTGTAATCCGCCCGCAGGGCGTGGAGGAAGGTGGCGGCGGGGCTCGGGGCCCCGCCGTGCCGGTGTGGGTATTACTTCTTGTCCTTGGTCTCGATCTGGTTACCGATCACCCCGCCCACCACGGCGCCGCCAATGGTGCCGGTGGTACTGCCGCCGGTCAGCACCGAGCCGGCCACGCCGCCGACGCCGGCGCCGATGGCGGTGTTGCGTTCCCGTTCGGACATGCTGGCGCAGGCCGACAGGCCCAGCAGTACAACGGCGGCCAGGGCGCCGCCTGTCAGTTTCGTCTTGATGGTCATGGTCATTACCTCGGCTCTGTCTGTTCGCCCCGCCGGCACTCCGGGTGCCGGTCCCTTATCCTGATTGTATCCGCCGGATACCCGGGCGCCCAGCCGCAGGTCACGCCCTGCGCAGGCTGCTGTCGCTCAGCCGCTCATCTCGCCGCGCAGGGGCTGGCGCATCAGCTCGCGCACCCGCCCAGGGTCGGTTTCCATCGCCAGCAGATAGTGCAGCTTGGCGAAGGCCGCCTCCAGGGTCAGGTCGCCGCCCGGGGTCACGCCGATACGGTTTAGGCTGTTGCCGGTGGCATAGGTGCCCTGATCCACCTTGCCATAGAGGCAGTGGGTGCGGTTGACGATGACCTGGCCCCGTTCCACCGCCGCCGCCAGCACCTGCATCAGTTCGGTGTTGGCGTCGGGCGGATTGCCCACCCCGAAGCTCAGCATGACGGCGCCGCGCACCCGCTCGTCGTCGAGCAGGGCCCGGGCGGCCCGGGCGCTGATGCCCGGGTAAAGGCTGAGTACCGTCACCGCCTCGGGGTCGAACTCGGGGATGCGGAAGCACAGCGGCGTCGGCGGCAGCAGCAGGCCCGACTCCGGCTCCAGGCGGATGCCGGCCACCCCCAGGGGAGGATGATTGGGCGAAGCGAAGGCGTCCAGCTCGGTGGCCTTGAGTTTGGTGGTGCGGTTGCCCCGCAGCAGCCGGCCGTTGAAATAGATGCACACCTCGGCCAGCACCGCCCGCTGGCACAGGTGCAGGCTGTTGATGACATTGTCCAGGCCGTCGCTGCGCCGCTCCGACAGGGGGATCTGGGAGCCGGTGAAGATCACCGGCTTGTCCTGCCCCGGCAGCATAAAGGACAGCGCCGCCGCGCTGTAGGCCATGGTGTCGGTGCCGTGCAGCACCAGGAAACCGTCGTAGTCCTGCCAGTGGATCACCAGCAGGCCGGCGATCTGGGACCAGTGGGCCGGGGTCAGGTTGGCGCTGTCGATAAGCGTATGCAGCTCGATCACGTCGAATTCGGGCAGCTCCGGCTCGCCGCTGTCCGCCAGCCGCCGGCGCAGCAGCCGGGCAAACTCCGGATCCGGCTTGTGTCCGTCAGGGGTGGCCCGGCAGCCAATGGTGCCGCCGGTATGCAGTATCAGTACCCGTCCCATCTCAGGCCTCCACCGGCGCGACCATCGCCGCCGGGCTCAGGATGGCGGCCAGTTGCTCCTCGCTCAAGAGCCCTTCCTTCTGCACCAGCTCGGCCACCCCGACCCCACTCAGCAGCGCCTGGCCGGCGATACGGCTGGCATTGTCGTAGCCGATATGGGGTACCAGGGCGGTGATGATGCCGATGCTGTTCGCCACATGGCTGGCACACTGGGCTTCGTTGGCCTGAATGCCGCGCACGCAGCGCTCGTCCAGCATGCGGATGGCCTCGCCCAGCATGCGGCAGCTGTTGAGCAGGTTGTAGATGATCAGCGGCTCCATGGCGTTGAGCTGCAGCTGGCCGGCCTCGGCCGCCAGGGTCACCGCCAGATCGGCGCCGATGACTTGGAAGGCGGTCTGGTTCATGGCCTCGGGGATCACCGGGTTGACCTTGCCGGGCATGATGGAGGAGCCGGGCTGCATGGCTGGTAGATTGATCTCGCCCAGGCCGGTGCGCGGGCCGCTGGACAGCAGGCGCAGGTCGTTGCTGAGCTTGGACAGCTTGACCGCCAGCCGCTTGAGCACGCTGGAGAAGGTGACGAAGGCGCCCATGTCGGAGGTGGCTTCCACCAGGTTGCCGGCCAGGCTCACCGGCAGCTCGGTGATGTCGGCCAGCTCGTTCACCGCCAGCCGGGCGTAGCGCGGATGGGCGTTGATGCCGGTGCCGATGGCGGTGCCGCCCAGGTTGACCTCGCACAGCAGGCGGCAGGCATCGTCGATGCGCGCCTCTTCCTCGCCCAGGTTGACGGCGAAGGCCTCGAACTCCTGGCCCAGGGTCATGGGCACGGCGTCCTGCAACTGGGTGCGGCCCATCTTGAGGATGTGGGCGAATTCCCGGCCCTTGTCGGCCAGGCTGTGCTGCAGGCCGGCAATGGCTTCTTTCAGCGGCTGGGCGGCGAACACTATGGCCAGGCGGGCGGCGGTGGGATAGGCGTCGTTGGTGGACTGGGAGCGGTTGACGTCGTTGTTGGGGTGCAGCTCCTTGTACCGGCCGCGCTCGTGCCCCAGCTTGCTCAGGGCCAGGTTGGCGATCACCTCGTTGGCATTCATGTTGGTGGAGGTGCCGGCCCCGCCCTGGATCAGATCCACGATAAACTGGTCGTGCAGCTCGCCGCGGATGATGTCGGCGCAGGCGGTCTCGATGGCCTCGGCCTTGTGGCCGGGCAGCAGGCCGAGCTGGTGGTTGGCGCGGGCGGCGGCGGCCTTGACCATGGCCAGGGCCCGGATCAGTTCGGGGAAGTGGCTGATGGGCACGCCGGTGATGTTGAAGTTCTGCTTGGCGCGCTGGGTCTGGATACCGTACCAGGCCTCGGCCGGCACCTGTTGTTCGCCCAGAAGATCGTATTCGTTACGTGTTTGCATTTGGAAGTATCCCCACAAAGTCGTCTGTCTGTCCGGTAAACGGTACTGGCAGGCACAGCACGCCGACACGCCACAAGTACATCCCTGTAGGCTCGGACATGCCATCCCTGGCATGTCACGGTCGGCTTAGCTGTATCCTGCCATTACCGGTTCGGAACCCGGCTGCCTGCTGTCCGCATCTGGATTCAGTGCGGTTATTACAGCAACAAGGGGGGCCGGCGGGGAAGTTGGCGCCCTGTAGCAAAGTGGCGCTGTCTGGCGCACTGGCTGCATCAATCAGATACAGGCGCACTCTGTTGCAGGAAACCGACTTTGGGTACACTGGGCGCAGTTTTCCCGGAGTCCCTATGCATCACGATTTCGCCAAGAACCTGCGCCTGCTGTGCAGCTACTACAAGTCGGTGGCCGAGGTGTGCCGCAAGCTCAAGGTCAACCGGCCCCAGTTCAACCGCTACCTGAGCGGGCGCTACAAGCCCTCGGCCCACAGCCTGCGCCGGTTGTGCGACTTCTTCGGGGTGGAGGAACACGAAATCCTGATGCCCCACAGCCAGTTCGAGCTGCTGATCCAGGTACGGCCCCGGCCGCGGGATGAGGTGGAGGAACATCCGGAATACCGCCATCTGGCACTGCTGCAGGCCAACTCCCAGGGGCTCGACAAGTACCTGGGCTATTACTTCGAATACCACTATTCGATGGCCTTTCCGGGCAAGATACTGCGCAACCTGGTGTGCCTGGAGAAACGGGACGGCCGCGTCTACTACCAGCGCACCGAGCGGTTGCAGCAGAGCCCGGGCGAGCGGGTCTACCACAGCAAGTACCTGGGCATGGCCCACCTGCTGGCGGACCGCATCTTCCTGCTGGACTACGAGTCCCTCACCGCCAACCAGATCACCCAGACCATCCTCATCCCCACCTTCAAGAGCCGGGTGGGCCGGCTGAGCGGCCTGCGCCTAGGGGCCTCGGCCAGCGGCGAGCGCATCCCCAGCTGCACCCGGGTGGTGTTCGAATACCTGGGCCACCGGGTGGACATCCGCCGTACTCTCAGGCTGTGCGGCACCTTCGAGGCGGACGGCGGCCAGATTTCACCGCCGGTGCTCGCCGCCATTCGCAACGAGATGGCAGCGGGGGAACATCACTTCCGCGCCCGGCACTGCTTCTGATTCAGGCCACCAGCCCCAGCCACAGCAGCCGCACCACGGCCACATTGGCCACGCTGACCAGGAACAGGAAACCGACGTAGGTCATCACCAGATAGCGGAAGTAGTGGTGCCGGCCGTGGCGGATCAGCCCCAGCGCCTCCTGGTACTGGCGGTGGGCGGTGGCGATCTTGGCGAACAGGGTCAGTTCGAAGTGCATCAGAAACAGGGTGATCAGGGATAATACCGTGCCCAGCAACGGCGCTATCAGTATCCAGCCCTTCAACACCTGGGTGATGTCGGGCTTGAGGTAGGGCACGGCGCCCAGCAGCACCACGGCGATGGTGATCTGGAACAACTTCTTCCAGATATGATCGTGACGGTATTTGTATTCATCCCACAGCAGGGCGTGCGGTTCGAGCTGATTGTCCACCTGAGTGCTCCATGGCTCCCGTTTGCGCCACTATAACACGGGAGCCAGCCCCAGCTCAGCGTCCGGGGGGCGCGACATATCACCGCGGCGATAATCGCACACCCCCTCGGGGAAAATGGTTTCCAGCATGCTCCTGTGAGGTGCCACCTCGATGGGCCCATAAAAACCGCGCTCTATCGCCTCGTTCACCGGCACCAGGGCGCATTTGAACAGATCTCCGGTAAGGGGAGCGCCCGCCACGTTGCGTGGCGAACGATAGGGAGGATAATGGGCCAGGCAGGCGCCGGTGTCCGCATCATTCCGCCAGGCACCGTTCCACACCCCCTCGCCCTCGGCGATCAACTCGCCCCGGTCGGTCCAGCAGGCGTCCCGGGCCGCCGCCGGCCGCTGGCCGGAGCTGAGCCACTGATCGAGCAGTTCGAAGGCCCGATCGCTGGGATCATAGGGCTTGCCGCTCTGCCAGATCACCAGGTTATCCACCCGGCCCCGGGCCGCCCGGATCCGCAGCCAGGACGACAGGGTGGCATAGGAGTGGTGCATGTCCAGCTCATGATCCAGATAGTGGCGCAGATCGATCACCGGTATGTCGATATCCCCGAGGAACACATGGCCGGAGCGGTAGGCGGCCGCCATGGCGGCCAGGTGCCCACGGCTGCGGGGCGCCGTCTTGACCAGCTCCACCTGGTTGCGCTCGAATACCCGCAGCGGCACCGGGCTGCCCGGGGTTTTCTGCATGTTATGGTCGCTCCAGATGGAGACCCCCGCCAGGCTGTCGTCACCGGTCAGCACCCAGAGCCTTTCCTGCACCATGTCCTTCGGCGCCTTCCAGCTGCCGATGTTGGCATTGAGGTGGAGAAACTCCGCCATGCTGATCTGTCCACGGATCAGGGCATCCAGGCCATACTGCACCCCGACATTGTCGTGGGTACGGTAGGCATAACCGTCTTCCCCCACCCCATAGACATAGGCCAGATCATGCCAATGGCTGAATCGCTCTTTCCTGGTGACCGCCGGCGCATAATGGTGGGCCCGGTGGGAATAGTGGGGATTGTTGGTCAGGGGCGCCAGCCCTCGCCAGCTCTTGGAGCACTCGGTCGCTCCCGGCGGCAGGCTGGGCAGCCGCAGTCCGAAACCGGCCATCCGCGCCCAGCGATAGTATTTCTTGAACTCGTGCTCTACCTCGCTGCTGGCCGCCACCCCCATCACCAGCCCCCGGTTTTCCTGGGCCTGCCAGCGCGGGTTGTCCCGGGCAGTCACGTCGAAGTAGTACTCCAGCAGTTCGCAGTCCAGCGCCCAGATGCTCTGGGTGATCATGTCCGGGTAGCTGTACTGGGGGATCAGGGCATCGAGCAGGCCCGGCTTGTTCTGGGCGATCAGGTACTGCTGCACCGCTCCGCCCGAGCCGCCGATGCCCACCGTATAATCCGGCTGGCCGTAGCGGGCCGCGAACTGGGCCTTGACCAGTTCGGCGGTGTTGGCCGCCAGCCACATGTTGTAGTGGTTGCTGGTGACGTTGCCGCTGGATCCCGCCAGGGCATAGCCCTGGGCCAGCTGCTCGATGCGGCGGGAACCAATGCTGCCCAGGCTCATGCGCCCCTGGCGCTTGCCGATGCCCACCCCGCCCTTGAAATGGTATATCAGCTTGTTGTTCCAGTAGGGGCTGTGGCTGTCGGTGACCGGCGCCCGGGGATCCGCCAGCATGGCGATCACGTAGATGAAACGGTTGATGGTGCCCCGCTCCACCCGGAGCACGAAGGGAATCCGCTGCCCCTGCCATTCCAGCCAGGCCAGATCCTCCGGCTCGTCGTCCTCCGGCCAGGGCCTGAAGTCGTCGCGCCCCTCCACCTTGTAGAAGTAATCCAGCCGGGTCGGCAGCAGGCAGTCCTTGCTGTGGCCGAGCAGGCTTCGCTTGTCCTTGACCCCCTCCCGCTCCTCGAACACCGGAGTGCCGATACCTTCCCGGTTGTCCACCAGCGGCTGGCCGAGATCCGAGTCCTCGGTGTTGCAGGCGAAGGGGTATTGCAGGCCGAGCGAGGTATCCACCGGACCCACCTGCCCCGGTGCTATGGGAAAGTCGAAACCGGACAGATCCAGGGGAACCAGGGAGGCATGGGGACCGTCGTAGGGCGGCCGGGGCGCGGCGGGATCATAGCCGGGCGGCAGCGCCTCCACCACCAGTTCGGGCGGCTCGGGCAACAGGTGCCGGCCCAGCCGGGCCTGGAGTTCGCTGCAGCCGCTCAGCGCGAGCAGGGCTGCCAGCAGTAATAACAGAGGGAGGGTACCGGCCTTGTCCATGGCGCTTTCCTTTTTCCATCCTGCCTGAAGTTAAGGTTAGCCAATGGCGCAGCCAAGCACCCGTTCCGGTGCCACAAAAATATGGTTGCGATAAACAACAGTTAAGGAGTCATCCATGGACATGATAGCCTCGCTGCGTCATCACGCCCGCCTGCTGGTACGGGAACCGGGCAAGCGGCTGGCACTTCTGGTGCTGGAACAGGCCCGACAACTCGGCTATCGCCACTGCTACCAGGAAACCACCGCCTGCCTGGGGGAAGCGCTGGCACGCTACCGGGGGCTGGGATTCACCCCTTGTGAACGGCTGGGCAACACCGGGCATCGCGACTGTGAAATCACCCTGATGCTGCCCCTGGGTTGAACCTATTCTTCGAAGTAGGTGCCCCAGCCGTCGTACTCGATCCCGTATTTCTCGGCAATCGGCAGCAGTTGCTCAATCTGGGCCATGATGGCCTCTTCGGTCAGGGGGCCGTCTTTGATGGCGTCGAAACACAGCAGCAGTTGGCCGCGTTCCAGGGTCAGCTCTTCGGCGTCGGTTACCTCGAATTCCGCCTTGAAGCAGTCTACCGCCGCCTTTTCCAGGCGGGCAAAATCCTGGCCGGAGAAGTGATGCTCTATGGTGTATTCCGCCTCCGGGTTGCTGCCGTCTTCCAGCAGGGAGGCGATAATCTCGCGGGTTTCTTCCCGCCAGTCTTGCTGTTCACTCATATGGGGCTCCTGGGCCGGGTACGGGGATGAGGCAAAAGCTTAGGGCCGGCGGACTTCGGTGTCCAGCTCGGCAATACGCTCGGCAATCAGCTGGCGGCTGTGCTTGAGCAGTTCGCGCAAATGGGCCGGTTCATACTGCTGAATATCGATCGGCGGCATGATCTCGACAATCAGCTCGCCATTGTCCCAGCGGTTCAAATCCACCTGCCCGAAATAGCTGGAGCAGGCGATGGGCACGACGGGCACCCGGGCCTGCAGGGCGATATGAAAGGCACCGGTCTTGAAGGGCAACAGGCCCTGGCCCTTGCTGCGGGTCCCTTCGGGAAACATCCAGATCGACATGTTGCGCCGGCGTATCTTGTCCACCACTGTGCCGATGGTGCTCGCCGCCTTGGCCTTGTTCTCGCGATTGATCAGCAGGTTGCCGCTGAGCCAGAACAGCTGGCCGAACAGGGGGATCCAGAACAGGCTGTTCTTGCCGATGGCCACGGTGCGCGGCATCACGGCGCCGGGCAGGGCGATAATGTCCCAGTTGCTCTGGTGGTTAGCGATATAGACAGCCGAGTGCAGGCGCTTGACGTGTTCGTAGCCCCGGACCCTGACCTTGAGCCCCACCAGCGGGCAGGCCTTGTGGAACAACCGCCCCAGCAGATAGACATTGTTGGGATGACGGGGGCGCAGCAGGCACACCAGGGTGCCCAGTACAAAGACCACTATCATGGCCAGGGCAAGCAATAACAGCCGCAGCAGCTTTAACATGAAAGAACCTCGCGTTTTGAGAGACGGCAGTATACTGAGGGGACCCGGAGGGAACAAGGGCGGCTACCCGGTTCAGGCAACGGCGGGGAATGGGCGGAGCCAGGCCTCCGCCCGGATGGCTTAACGGCGCGTCGACAAACCCGGTTCGCTCCGCTCCAGACGGAAACCCTGCACCGCCAATTGCAGTTGTTCGGCCAGTTGGGCCAGTTCCCGGCTGGCGCTGGCGGTCTGCTCCGCACCGGCCGCCGTTTCTCCGCCCATGGCATGGATATTGGAGATATTGCGGCTGATGTCTTCGGTCACCGCCGCCTGCTCGTCCACCGCGCTGGCAATCTGGGTATTCATGTCGTGGATGGTCTGCACCGCCGCACTGATCAACTCCAGTGCCTGTTCCGCCTCACGCGCACGGGTGACCGTCTGCTCGGCCTGGGCCTGGCCGCTGGCCATCGCCGCCATGGCCAGATCCGCATCGGCCTGCAGTTTGGTAATGGTGGTCACGATTTCCTGGGAAGACTGCTGGGTCTGCTCCGCCAGGTTGCGCACCTCGGTGGCCACCACCGCGAAGCCCCGCCCCTGCTCGCCGGCGCGGGCCGCCTCGATGGCGGCGTTCAAGGCCAGCAGGTTGGTGCGATCGGCAATTTCCTGGATCACCTGTACCACGGAGCTTATCTGGTTGCTGCTGTCTGCCAGGGATTGCACCACCTGACCGGTGGTCGCGACCTCTTCCGCCAGGCGGCTGATAAAGCCGACCGTCTGCTGCACCACCTGCTTGCCCTGCTCGGCCGCCTCATGAGCCGCCCGGGCCGACTCGGCCGCCTGGTTGGTATTGTGGGACACCTCCTGCACCGTGGCCGACATCTCGTTGATGGCGGTCGCCACCTGCTCGGTATCCTGCTGCTGTCGGCTCAGGTTGCTGCTGGTCTGCAGCGAGACCGCCGAGGTCTCCTCCGCCGCCGAAGCCAGGCCGGTGCTGGACTGGTTGATCTGGCCGATCAGCTCGCGCAGCTTGTCGGTCATATGGTGCAGCTTGCCGTACACTCCCCGGGTTCCGGGTGCAAAGGCAAGGCTCAGATCACCGTCGGCAATGCTGGCGGCCACCCGCTCCATCTCACCCGGCTCAGCTCCCAGGGGCTGCAGCACGGTACGCCGCAAGGTCCATCCCAGCACCAGGCTGAGGCCCACCAGCAACAGCACCATCGCCACCATCAGGCTGACCATCTGGCCATTGCGGCGCTCCTGGGCCTGCAACTGCTCGGACTGGCGCGCGAGCAGCAGGGAAATAAAGTCATTCACCGCCTTGGTCAGGATCCCCCGCTCCCGATCGTAGTCGGGTCCCAGTACCCGGGCCTGGGCCTGCTGCAGCTCTCCGGCCCTGGCCAGGGTGATGGCCTGCCCCTCCAGTTCGACCATCGCGAGGGTGGCCCGCCGCCCCTGCTCCAGCAGGTTCATTTCGGCCGGACTCAGCACCATCTCCGCCAGCAGCTGTTCATTGGACAGGATACGGCCATCCACCCGCGGCGCCTTGCCTTCGGTGATCGCCAGCACGCCATGGTAGGCGGTCAGCTTGTCCTGGTTGCCGGTCACCACATAGTTACGAATATGGGTCGACAGTTCGGAAGAGTACAGCCGCAGCATGTTGGCGGAATTGAAATACTGGTAGCGCTCCTCCTGGGCCCGGCTCACTCCCTGCTGGGACTGCAGCAGCAGATAGAGGGCCGCCCCCAGCGACAGGGCCAGGGCCAGCACCACCAGGAAAACCAGGCGAATGATGGCTTTGAGGGTCAAGCTTTTATTCATAGGGACTCCAATAGCGGCAACATCAAATCGTCACAAAAAATAAATAAATCGTACACAAAAGTGATCGCAATCATACCGGTAAGCCCGTAAATGTGAAGCGATAGCCCATAGATTCATGCCTGTTTTTATTCAGCCGGTGACAATTGGATTCATTGGTAGCCGATGATTGCGCTGCCTTATGACGGCCTGGCAACACGCCATAAAAAAACCGCCCTGGGCTGCAGGGCGGTTTCGAGGGTCAGGGGCGTCGCGCCCGGCTCAGCTCAGCTTGCCGTGACATTGCTTGTACTTCTTGCCGGAGCCGCAGGGACAGGGGTCATTACGCCCCACCTTTTCCCCTTCGCGCACGAAAGGCGCCGCCTCGGCGCCCGCCTGCGGGCTGGCCGGCCTGGCCTCGGCCAGCGGGTTGTCCGCCTCCGCATGGCTGTAGCTCTGGGGCAGGCGCTCGGCCGCCTCGCGCCGCTTGGCCTCCGCCGCCTCCACCTCTTCCTGGGTCTGCACCCGTACCCGGCTGAGGATGCTGATCACTTCCCGCTTGAGGTTATCCAACAGCTGGGTGAACAGCTCGTAGGACTCGCGCTTGTATTCCTGCTTGGGGTTCTTCTGCGCATAGCCGCGCAGGTGAATGCCCTGGCGCAGGTGATCCATGGCCGCCAGGTGCTCCTTCCACAGGGTGTCCAGGGTCTGCAGCATCACCGAGGTCTCGAACTGGCGCAGCACCGGCGCCCCCACCACCGCCTCCTTGTCGGCATAGGCCTGGGTCGCCGCCGCCAGGATGCGCTCGCGCAGCTGTTCGTCGTGCAGTTTCTCGTCCTGCTTCAGCCAGTCGCCGATGGGCAGATCCAGCGCAAAATCCCCCCGCAGCCGCTGCTCCAGCGCGGGGACATCCCACATTTCCTCCAGCGACTGGGGCGGGATGTACTCGTCGATGATACCGCTCAGCACATCGTCCCGGATCACTTCTATGGTGTCCTTGATATCGCCGGAATCCAGCAGCTCGTTGCGCTGCTCGTACACCACCTTGCGCTGATCGTTGGCCACATCGTCGAATTCCAGCAAATTCTTGCGGATATCGAAGTTGCGAGTTTCCACCTTGCGCTGGGCGTTTTCGATGGCCCGGGTCACCCAGGGATGCTCGATGGCCTCGCCCTCTTCCATGCCCAGCTTCTTCATCATGCTGGTGACCCGATCGGAGGCGAAGATCCGCATCAGCGCATCTTCCATCGACAGGTAAAAACGGCTGGACCCCGGATCGCCCTGACGACCGGCACGGCCGCGCAGCTGGTTGTCGATACGGCGGGATTCGTGCCGCTCGGTACCGATAATATGCAGGCCGCCGGCATTGATCACCGCCTCATGACGTTGCTGCCAGTCGGCCCTGATGGCGGCGACGTGCTCCGCCGTCGGCTGCTCCAACGCCTCGATCTCCGCCTGCCAGTTGCCGCCGAGCACGATGTCGGTACCCCGGCCGGCCATGTTGGTGGCGATGGTCACGGCACTGCTGCGCCCCGCCTGGGCAATGATTTCCGCTTCCTTGGCGTGGAACTTGGCATTGAGCACCTGGTGCCTGATGCCTTCCTGCTTGAGGATGCGGGACAGCAGTTCGGAGTTTTCGATGGACACCGTGCCCACCAGCACCGGCTGGCCCCGCTCCACGCAATCCTTGATGTCGGTGACGATGGCCTGATATTTTTCTGCGGCGGTCAGGTAGACCAGATCCCCCATGTCCTTGCGGACCATCGGCTTGTTGGTGGGGATCACCACCGTCTCCAGGCCGTAGATATGCTGGAATTCGAAGGCTTCGGTATCGGCGGTACCGGTCATGCCCGCCAGTTTCTCGTACAAACGGAAATAGTTCTGGAAGGTGATGGAGGCCAGGGTCTGGTTCTCGTTCTGGATCTTGACCCCTTCCTTGGCTTCCACCGCCTGATGCAACCCCTCGGACCAGCGCCGGCCCGGCATGGTGCGGCCGGTGTGCTCGTCGACGATCACCACCTCGTTGTCCTGCACTATGTAGTCGACATTGAGCTCGAACAGGGTATGGGCCCGCAGGCCGGCGTTGACGTGCGCCAGCAGGGTGATGTTACCGGCGGAGAACAGGGAGTCCTCTTCCGCCAGCAGCCCCATGCGCTTGAGTTCCTCTTCCACGAAGATCTGGCCGTTTTCGGTCAGCAGCGCCTGCTTGTTCTTCTCGTCCACCGTGTAGTGGCCGTCGCCGGTATATTCCTCGGTGTCTTCCTTGTCCTGCTTGACCAGCTTGGGGATCAGGGTATTGATGCGGGTATAGAGCTCGGAGCTGTCCTCCGCCGGACCGGAAATGATGAGCGGGGTACGGGCCTCGTCGATCAGCACCGAGTCCACCTCGTCCACCAGGGCATAGTACAGCGGACGCTGTACCCGCTGCTGGGGGGTGAAGGCCATGTTGTCGCGCAAATAGTCGAAGCCGAATTCGTTGTTGGTGCCGTAGGTGATGTCGCAGGCGTAGGCGTCGCGTTTTTCGGCATGGCCCATGCCCGGCAGGTTGCAGCCCACGGTCAGGCCGAGGAACTCGAACAGCGGCCGGTTGGCTTCCGCATCGCGCCGGGCCAGGTAATCGTTCACCGTCACCACGTGCACGCCGCGACCGGTCAGGGCGTTCAGATACACCGGCAGGGTACCGGTCAGGGTCTTGCCTTCCCCGGTCTTCATCTCGGCGATCTGGTTGTTGTGCAGTACCATGCCGCCGATCATCTGCACATCGAAATGGCGCATCTCGAACACGCGCCGGGACGCTTCGCGCACCGTGGCGAAGGCTTCCGGCAAAATCTGCTCAAGGGACTCACCCTGCTCCATTCTGGTGCGGAACTCGGCGGTCTTGGCCTGCAGTTCGGCATCGCTCAACGCTTCGAGCCTGGGCTCCATAGCATTGATTTCATTGACAATTTTACGCAGCCGCTTGAGGGTTCTGTCGTTGCGGCTACCTATTATCTTGGTGAAGAGTTTGGTAATCATGCTTGGCCAATAATGATGTTGGAAGATAAAGCTCCGCCCGGGCGGAGCCGAAAAACTAGTTGGGCAGGAAGCGCGCCGGATCCAGCTGCTTGTTCCCTTTCAGTACTTCGTAATGCAAATGAACCCCGGTCGCCCGGCCGGTCCGTCCCATCAGGGCGATATGCTGGCCCTTTTCCACATAGTCACCGACCTCGACCAGCTTGGTATCCACATGAGCATAACGGGTTACCCAGCCCTGACCATGATTGATCTCAACCAGGCCGCCGAAAGCGGGGTGATGATCCACTGTGCTGACCACACCGGCGGCGGTGGCGGCGATCGGTTGCCCCAATTTACCGGAAAAATCCACCCCCTTGTGCCAGCGTGCCCGACCGGTGAAGGGATCCCGGCGCGGGCCGAAGCCGGAGCTCAGGCGGGTGGTACCATCGGGCACCGGATGCCCCTGGATCTGGGTAATCTCGTTTATATGGAGATTAAGCAGCAGAGATTCAAGGGCAGCCAGGGTCATGCCGTATTCCCGGGACTGCTCCGACAACTGGGCCAGCCCCTGATGCAGCTCGGCAAAACCGTTGAAGGGGCGCTTGAGCAGGTTGGGATCCAGCCGCTGCAGGCTGATTTCGTCGCTCAGGTCATAATCGGTCACCAGGCGCTGGCCGACGGCGGACAGTTGTCCCAGATCCGCCTGCAGCTGGCCCAGGCGCTGGCCGATCCGTTGCAGCTGCTGCTGTTGGCTGCGCTGCTGCTGTTCCAGCTGGCGGGCGAGCTGCAGGTTGTGCTGCTGGCTGCCCTGCCACTGGCTGTACAGGTACAGGGCCAGCGGCAGCTGGAGCAGGGCCAGGATCACGAAAAACCGGTAAAACAGGGGGCGGGACACCGCCTTGGGAGCAGATACGATAGCGGGATTGGTCATCATGTACACTACAGAGGAGAAAAACAAAACACGCCGGCGCGGAGAGAATGCCGGCGTGTTCAGAGTCGGCTCAAGCGGGGTTGAACGCGCTGTCGTAGTAACGAATCGGCGATTCGGCACCCTGCTCGTCAAAGGTCACGATTTCCCAGGCATCCGCCCTGGCCAGCATGGCACGCAGCAGGCTGTTGTTCAGGGCATGGCCGGTCTTGTAGGCACGGAACTCCCCCAGGATACTGTGATTGCACATGTAGAGGTCGCCGATGGCGTCCAGCATCTTGTGCTTGACGAACTCGTTGGGGTAGCGCAGGCCGTCTTCGTTCAGCACCTTGTAGTCATCCAGCACCACGGCGTTTTCCAGGCTGCCGCCCAGGGCCAGGTTCTGGGAATGCAGGTACTCGATGTCACGCATAAAGCCGAAGGTCCGTGCCCGGCTCAGCTCCTTGACGAAGGCCGCACCGGAGAAATCCAGCACCAGATGCTGGCTCTGGCCTTCGAACACCGGGTGCTTGAAGTCGATGGTCAGATCCATCTTGAAGCCG
The DNA here is from genome assembly GCF_016746085.1 of Zobellella iuensis. Lineage (GTDB taxonomy): Bacteria > Pseudomonadota > Gammaproteobacteria > Enterobacterales > Aeromonadaceae > Oceanimonas > Oceanimonas iuensis. Next base: position 87,845 of record NZ_JAERTZ010000013.1, on the reverse strand, counting down.
CCGCGATAAGGCCGGAACTCGGCCCACTTGTCGCCGTCTTCCACCCGCACCGGCTGTTTGATGCGAATAAAACGCTTGAGCGCGTTCAGTTCGCGGATGCCGCCGGACTGGAGCAGATAGATGAAGGGGTGGGAGCTGCCGTCCATCACCGGTACCTCGGGCGCATCCACCTCGATATAGAGGTTGTCGATGCCCAGCCCCGCCAGCGCCGCCGACAGGTGCTCTATGGTCGACACCCGCACGCCCTGCTCGTTGACCAGCGCGGTGCAGAGCATGGTGTCCTTGACCAGAGCGGCATCGGCCCGGATCTCGACTTGCGGAGCCAGATCGGTACGACGAAACACTATGCCTGTGTTGGCCGGCGCCGGTACAAAGGTCATCTGTACCTTGTGCCCGGAATGCAGGCCGATTCCGGTGGCCCGCACGGTATTCTTAAGGGTTCGTTGTCTAATCATAAGGTTATCCGCCAGTAAAAAAGCCCGGTCCGAACCAAACTCAATTGGTCAGACATGCTAGCACAATAATCCGCCTACGCCAATTGAGAGCCTTTCTCAGTCGGCCTGCTTGCGCAAGAACGCCGGAATGTCCAGGTAATCCAGCTCGGACTTGGCCTGGGTGCTGTCGGCATTGACCACCAGCTTGCCGGCCTGATCCTCGCGCGGGCTATCCACCCGACGCATGCCGTTGTCGTCCCGGCTGCTGCCGGACTTCACCAGGGTGATATCGGGCTTGCGCTCGGCACCGATACCGGTAGCCACCACTGTGACCCGCAGTTCGTCGGTGATTTCCGGATCCAGGACGGTGCCCACCACCACGGTGGCGTTCTCGGAAGCGAAGGCCTTGACCGCGTTACCCACGGTTTCGAACTCTTCGATGGTCATGTCGAGGCCGGCGGTGATGTTCACCAGTATGCCGCGGGCGCCGGCCAGATCCACGTCTTCCAGCAGCGGGCTGGAGATGGCTTTTTCGGCGGCCTCCTCGGCGCGGTCTTCACCGCTGGCGCTGCCGGTCCCCATCATGGCGGTGCCCATTTCCCGCATCACGGTGCGCACGTCGGCGAAGTCGACGTTGATAAGCCCGGGACGGGTGATCAGCTCGGCGATACCCTGTACCGCCCCCAGCAGCACATTGTTGGCGGCCTTGAAGGCGTCCAGCAGGGAGATGCCGCGGCCCAGCACCTTCAGCAGCTTGTCGTTGGGAATGGTGATCAGCGAGTCGACGTGCTTGGCCAGCTCGTTGATGCCCTGCTGGGCGTAGTTCATCCGCTTCTTGCCTTCGAAGGCGAAGGGCTTGGTCACCACCGCCACCGTGAGGATGCCCAGTTCCTTGGCCACTTCCGCCACCACGGGCGCGGCGCCGGTACCGGTTCCGCCCCCCATGCCGGCGGCGATAAACACCATGTCGGCCCCATCCAGCAGGTCGCGAATGGCATCCTTGTCTTCCAGCGCCGCGTCACGGCCCACTTCCGGATTGGCACCGGCGCCCAGGCCTTTCGTAATGGCACCGCCGACCTGCAGGGTAGTGTCGGCGCTGGAATTGCGCAGGGCCTGGGCATCGGTGTTGATGGCCAGGAACTCCACCCCTTCCAGGTTCTCGCGCACCATGTGCTCGACCGCGTTGCCGCCGCCGCCGCCCACGCCCACCACCTTAATGACGGCTTCCTGCTCGTGATCATTCATCAGTTCAAACATAAGACTCTCTCCGCTTTGCTCTTGGTTGATTCCTGCCAAGATTAAAATTCGCCACGCAGCCAGTTGCCGACCCGTTTCAACAGCCCGGTCACGCTGGCCTTATTGTTGTAGTCCTGTTGAGGCATGGACTGATGCTCCCGGCCGTAGTGCAACAGCCCCACGGCGGTGGAATACACCGGTGTCTCAACGTAATCCGACAATCCCTTGACCCCGGCGGGCTGGCCGATCCGCACCTGGCACTGGAAGATCTGCTCGGCGCACTCCACCAACCCCTCGATCTGGGCCGCCCCGCCGGTGAGCACCAGGCCGGCGGCCAGTTGGTGCTTGACGCCGGCCTTCTTCAGTTCGCTCTGCACCTTGCTCAGCTCCTGGTTGATCATGCCGAGCAGTTCGCTGTAGCGGGGCTCTATCACCTCGGCCAGGGTCTGTCGCTGCAGACTGCGAGCCGGGCGGCCGCCCACGCTGGGCACCTCTATGGTGTCTTCCTTGCTCACCAGCCGGCTGAAGGCGCAGCCATGCCGCACCTTGATCGCTTCCGCATCCAGCGGCGGCGTGCCGAAGGCATAGGCGATGTCGCTGGTGACGGTGCTGCCCGCATAGGGGATTACCTTGGTATGACGCAGGGCGCCGCCGGTAAACACCGCCATGTCCATGGTGCCACCGCCGATATCGACTACGCATACACCCAGCTCTTTCTCATCGTCGGTCAGCACCGCATAACTGGATGCCAGCGCGCTGAAAATAAGCTGGTCTACTCGCAGGCCCAACCGCTCCACGCATTTTTCGATGTTGCGCGCCATGTCGTTGTGGCAGGTGATCAGGTGCACCTTGGCGTGCATACGCACCCCCGACAGGCCGATGGGATTCTTGATCCCCTCCTGGAAATCGATGGAAAACTCCTGGGGCAGCACATGCAACACCCGGTGCTCATCGGACAACCGTACCGACTTGGCGGTATGGATGACGTTATCCACGTCTTCCTGGGTCACCTCTTCATCGGAAATCGGCACCATACCGGTCTCGTTCCGACATTCGATATGTTTGCCCGACAACCCCAGATAGACGGAGGTGATCTGGCAGTCCGCCATCATTTCCGCCTCGTCCACCGCCCGTTTCAGCGACTTGACCACCGACTCGAGATCGTTCACGCCGCCTTTGTCCATTCCCTTGGAAGAGTGGCTGCCGAGGCCGATGATGTTCAGATCGCCGTCCGGCAGCACTTCCCCCACCAGGGCTGTTACCTTGGCCGTGCCGATATCAAGCCCGACGATCAGATTTCGTTCCGCGCTCTTGGTCATTATCAGTCTCTTCGTCCTGCTTCCATCCCACTGCCAACCCGGTATCGTAGCGCAGGTCGAGATAGGCCACTCGCTCCCGCCCGACGATGCCTGGATAGACATCAATAAATCGTTGTAATCTGGCTTCGATATCGTCCCGTCCCAGCAGCAGCCGCACCCCATTGGACAGGGTCAGCTCCCAGGAGCGACGGGGCGTCAGGTGCACCCGGACCAGCTCATAGCCCCGGGGCTGCAAAAATCGCTGCAGGACCCGATACTCCTCCAGCACCCGGCCCGCTTCTTCATCCGGCCCGGACAGGGACACCAACTCCAGCGCCCCCTGCTCGGCCTTGAATACTTCGCCATGGGTGTTGACCATGGCATCCTGGTTCCACAGGGCCGCCACCGGCTGCTCCACGATATAGACCCGCAGGGTATCGGGCCATTGCTTGCGCACCGATGCCTGGTAGACCCAGGGCAACGACAGCAGCTGTTGTTGCACCCGGTCTACTTCCAGGGCAAAAAAATTGCCCACTTCCGGCAACTCCAGTACCGATTCGCGCACCTGCTCCCGACTTAGATAGCGGTGCTCCCCCTGGATCAGCAGGCTGTTCACCGGCATCTGGTTGGCCGCGGTCATCCACATCACCAGCAGCCACAGGCCCCACAGCAGCGCCGACAGCACCGTCAGGAAGAAGGCCAGGCCGCCGATAAACTCCAGCCGGGTACGGGTCGCGACGGAGGCCATATCAGTACGCCATCTCCAGCACCCTGACCACCAACTGGTCGAAGGACAGGCCGGCCACCTTCGCCGCCTTGGGCACCAGGCTGGTTTCGGTCATGCCCGGCACCGTATTGACCTCCAGCAGCCACCATTGCCCCTGTTTGTCCCGCATCAGGTCGACCCGGCCCCAGCCGCTGGCCGCCACCGCCTTGAATGCCGCCAGGCTGAGTGCCCCCAACTCCTGTTCGCCTTCCTCGTCGAGGCCGCAGGGACAGAGGTACTGGGTATCGCCGGACTGATACTTGGCGGAATAATCGTAGAAATCGTGGGGCGTACGCAAGCGGATCGCCGGCAGGGCGCGCTCGCCCAGGATACTGACGGTGTATTCGTCGCCCTCGATAAAGCTCTCGAGCAGCACCTCGTCGTCGAACTTGAAGGCCTCCTGGATGGCATCGGCCAGGGTGGCGGCATCGGTGGCCTTGGTCATGCCGATGCTGGAGCCCTCGTGGGACGGCTTGACGAACACCGGCCCCTGGAACTGGGCCAGCAGCACCGCCGCATCGCCCGGGTTGAAGTCCTGCTTGTGCACCACCCGGAAGTCGGCGGTGGGCAACCCCATGGCCTGCCATACCTGCTTGGTGCGGATCTTGTCCATCGCCAAGGCGGAACCCAGCACCCGGGAGCCGGTGTAGGGCATGCCCAGATGTTCCAGGGCCCCCTGCAGGGTACCGTCTTCACCGCCCCGGCCGTGCACCACGATAAAGGCGCGCTCGAAGCCCTCGTCCTTCAGCCGGGCCAGCGGATAGTCGCGGGTATCGATGCCGTGGGCATCCACCCCGGCCCGCTCCAGGCCGGCCAGCACGGCGGCGCCGGAGCGCAGGGAGACTTCCCGCTCGGCGGAGCGCCCACCATACAACACCGCCACTTTGCCGAACTGACTCATACCTGTTCCCCCTGTTGTTTCATCGTTTCAATCGACAGTTGCAGCTGCCCCAGCTTGCGCGCCAGCCCGCCCACATTACCGGCCCCCTGGGTCAGCACCAGGTCGCCCTCCTGCAACAGCTCCGCCAGCACGGCGGGTACCTCGTCCGGAGTAGCCACATAAATAGGCTCCATATGACCACGACTGCGAATGGAACGGCACAGGGCCCGGCTGTCGGCACCGGGAATGGGCGCTTCGCCGGCACTGTACACCTCCAACAGGATCAGTACATCGCTTTTCGACAGCACCTCGACAAAATCCTCGTACAGATCCCGGGTGCGGCTGTAGCGGTGGGGCTGGTAGATGGTCACCAGCCGCCGCTCGGGCCAGCCGGCGCGCACCGCGTTCTGGGTGGCCCGCACTTCGCTCGGGTGGTGACCGTAGTCGTCCACCAGCTTGACCCGCCCGCGGCCGCTGTCGAACTCGCCGTACTGCTGGAAGCGCCGCCCCACCCCTTCGAACTTCTTCAGGGCCGCCAGAATGGCGTCATCGCCGATGCCGTCCTCGCAGGCCACGGCGACGGCCGCGGCGGCATTCTGGGCGTTGTGCCGGCCCGGCAGGTTGAGCTGCACCTCCAGGCAACTGCCGTCGGGACGGCACACCTTGAAGCTGCTGTGATCCTGTTGCTGGCTGAAGTCCTCCACCCGGTAGTCGGCGTCTTCGGCAAAGCCGTAGGTGACGAACTGACGGCCCAAGCGCGGCAGCAGCTCACGCACCACGGGGTCGTCCACGCACAGCACCGCCAGACCGTAGAAGGGCAGGTTGTGCAGGAACTCGATGAAGGTGCCTTCCAGTTTGCTGAAGTCGCCGCCATAGGTGTCCATATGATCCGCTTCGATATTGGTGACGATGGACACCATGGGCTGCAGGTGCAGGAAGGAGGCGTCGCTCTCGTCCGCCTCGGCGATCAGGTAGCGGCTGCTGCCCAGCCGGGCGTTGCAGCCGGCGCTGTTGAGCAGGCCGCCGATGACGAAGGTGGGATCCATGCCCGCCTCGCCGTAGATGCTGGCCACCAGGCTGGTGGTGGTGGTCTTGCCGTGGGTACCGGCCACCGCCACCCCGTGGCGGAAACGCATCAGCTCGGCCAACATCTCGGCGCGGCGCACCACCGGGATGCGCAGCTCCCGCGCCGCCAGCAGCTCGGGGTTGTCGGCCTTGATGGCGGTGGACACCACCACCACGCTGGCCTCTTCCACCTGCTCGGCGGCATGGCCCAGGTAGATGGTGGCGCCCATGGCCGCCAGCCGGTCGGTCACGGTGTTGTAGGCGATATCGGAGCCGGAAATGGCGTAGCCCTCGTTGGCCAGCACCTCGGCAATACCGCCCATACCGGCACCGCCGATGCCGATAAAGTGGATACGCCGCACCCGTCTCATTTCGGGGATGATGCTTCTCAGTTTCGCCAGTTCAACCTTGGTCATGCCATTCTCTCAGTGTTATTTCGCCAGCGCGCGCAGGCAGTCCGCCACCCGCTCCGCCGCATCGGTCATCGCCAGGGCCCGGGCCCGGCTGGCCATGGCCAGCAGTTGTTCCCGGTTACCGGCCAGTTGCAGTAATTCCGCCGCCAGCCCCTCGGCGCTGAGCTCGGACTGGGGCAGCAACAGGGCCGCCCCCTGGTCCGCCAGGGAGCGGGCATTCTTGGTCTGGTGATCGTCCACCGCATGGGGCAGGGGCACGAAAATGGCCCCCAGCCCGGCGGCGGCGATTTCCGACACCGTCAGGGCCCCGGCCCGGCACACCACCAGATCGGCGGCGCCGTAGGCGGCCGCCATGTCATCGATAAAGTCGCTCACCTCGGCCGCCACCCCCTTCGCCTCGTAGGCGGCGCGCACCGCCTCGGCATTGCCGCGGCCGGTCTGGTGCCGCACCCGGATGTTGCCGGCCAGGGCCACCGCCTCGGGCAGGGTGTCGTTCAACACCTTGGCGCCCAGGCTGCCCCCCACCACCAGCAGCCGCAGCGGCTGGGGCGAGGTGTCGATGCGCTCGGCCGGCGCCGGCAGGGCCACCACCTCCGGCCGCACCGGGTTGCCCACCACCAGGGCGTGGTCGCCCTCGGCGAAGGCGCCGGGAAAGGCCATCAGCACCCGCCGGGAAAGCTTCGCCAGCAGGCGGTTGGTCAGGCCGGCGGCCGCGTTCTGCTCGTGCAGCACCAGGGGAATGCCCGCCAGCCGGGCGGCCACACCGCCGGGGCCGGCGGCGAAACCACCCATGCCCAGCACCACCGCCGGCCGGACCTGGCGCAGCACCCGCCGCGCCTGCCAGACCGCCTTCAGGATCTGGAAGGGTGCCAGCAGCAGCCGCTTGAGGCCGTTGCCGCGCACCCCGGCGATGTCGATGGTGTGCAGCGGATAGCCGTGCCTGGGTACCAATTGGGCCTCCATCCGCTCGGCGGTGCCGAGCCAGTGGATGGTCCAGCCCTCGGCCCGGAGCACATCCGCCACCGCCAGCCCCGGAAACACATGGCCGCCGGTGCCGCCCGCCATCACCAGCAGGGTCTTGTCAGCGCTCATGCCGCCTCCCGTTGTCTGGCCTGCATATGATCCCGCCGCCATTCGAAATCGATGCGCACCAGTATGGCCACGGCGGTGCTGATCACCAGCAGGCTGGAGCCGCCGTAACTGACCAGGGGCAGGGTCAGCCCCTTGGTGGGCAGCAGGCCCGAGGCTGCGCCCACGTTGACCACCGTCTGGAAGCTGAACCAGATGCCGATGCCCATGGCCAGGTAGCCTTCGTACTGGCGGCCGCCCATCAACACCTTCTGTCCGATGTGCAACGCCTTGAACGCCAGCCAGGCCTGCAGCAGCAGCACCAGCAGCACCCCGGTAAAGCCCAGTTCCTCGCCGAGGATGGCGAACACGAAGTCGGTGTGAGCCTCGGGCAGGTACTCGAGCTTCTGGATGGAGTTGCCGAGCCCCTCGCCGAACCAGCCGCCACGGCCGAACGCCATCAACGACTGGGTCAACTGGTAGCCGCTGCCGAAAGGATCTTCCCAGGGATTGAGGAAGGAGGTCACCCGCCGCATCCGGTAGGGCGAGGTCACGATCAGGAAACCCACCAGGCCCAGGCCCAGCACGATCAGGCTGATAAACTGGCTCATGCGGGCGCCGGCCAGGAACAGCATGCCGATGGTGGTCACGAACAGCACCACCACCGAGCCCAGATCCGGCTGCATCAGCAGCAGCACCGACATCACGCCCATCACCGCCAGGGGCTTGAGGAAGCCGCGCCACTGGCCGCGCACCTCTTCCTGCTTGCGCACCAGGTAGCCGGCCAGGAAGGTGAACAGGGCCAGCTTGGCGATTTCCGCCGGCTGCACGTTGATGGGGCCCAGCGCCAGCCAGCGGGTACTGCCGTTGATGTTGCGTCCCAGCAGCAGTACCGCCACCAGCAGCAGCAGCGCCAGGATCAGGAAGCTGGCGTTGAACTGCTGCCAGCGCGCCATGGGCACCTGCAGCATCAGGCTGGCGAGCAGCAGGCAGATCAGCAGGAAGGCGCCGTGGCGTTTGACGAAATAGAAGGGATCGTTGCCGACGTTGATGCCCTCGGCGATGGAGGCGGACGACACCATCACCAGGCCGATGGCCATCAGCGACAGCGCCAGCACCACCAGTTGGCGATCGTAGACGAGTCCCTGGGAGGGACGCAGCAGCCAGTCGGACCCGAAGGAAGGCAGCAGCTTCATAGGGCCTCCACCAGGGCCATGAAGTGATCGCCCCGGGCCAGGTAATTGGGATACATGTCCAGGCTGGCGCAGGCGGGGGCGAACAGCACCCAGTCGCCGGGGGTGGCCTGTGCGGCACACCAGGCCACCGCCCCGGCCAGATCCTCTACCTCATGGGTGTTGGCGGCAAGCCGCAGCAGCGCGGCCCTGTCCTGGCCGAAACAGGCCATGCCGGCGAGGCGTTGTTCGAGCAGGGGCTTGAGCGGAGCGAAATCCTGGCCCTTGCCCTGGCCGCCGGCGATCAGCCACAGCCGGCCGGGCACCGCCTCGGCCACCCCGGCGATGGCCGCCAGGGTGGCGCCCACATTGGTGGCCTTGGAATCGTTGAGCCAGCGCACCCCGTTTTTCTCGGCCACAAACTGGCAGCGATGGGGCAGGCCGCCGAAACGGCGCAGCACCTCGACCTGGACGTCCTGGGAAATACCCGCCTCGTCCGCCAGGGCCATGGCCGCCAGGGCATTGAGCTGGTTGTGGGCCCCGAGGATACGCAGGGCCGACACCGGCAGCACAGGTTCGCCATGGCGGCTCAGCCAGAGCTCGCCTCGGTGCTCGACCCGACCGTATTCTTGCGCGTCCAGGCCGAAGCTGACCGCCTCGGCGGGGCTTGCCGCCCGGGTCTGGTCGTCCTCCCGGTTGTACACGCACAGGCCGGCGCCTTGGTAAATGCCGAGCTTGGTGTCCCGGTAGTGGGCCAGGGAGTCGTAACGATCCAGGTGATCCTCGCTGATATTGAGCACGGTGGCGGCCAGTGCCCTGAGCCCGGGGGTGGTTTCCAGCTGGAAGCTGGACAGCTCCAGTACCGCCAGCTCCAGCGGCTGCATCAGCAGATCCAGCGCCGGGGTACCGATATTGCCGCCCACGCCCACCGCCAGGCCGGCCTCGGCCGCCATTTCGCCCACCAGGGTGGTGACAGTGCTCTTGCCGTTGGAACCGGTGATGGCGACGACGGGGGCCCGGCATTCCCGCAGGAACAGCGCCACGTCGCCCACTATCTCCACCCCGGCGGCCCGGGCCTGCTGCACCTCGGGCGTCGCCAGGGGCACCCCGGGGCTGATGATGATCAAGTCCGCCGCCAGCAGGCTGGCGGCGTCGAGGGCGCCGAAACGACGGTCGAGACCGGGCGGCAGTTGTTCCGCCCCCGGCGGCCGGGCGCGGGTGTCCATCACCAGGGGGCGACGCCCCCGGTCCAGGCAATAGCGCACACAGGAAAGTCCCGTCTGCCCCAAGCCGATGATCACGATGCGCTCTGGTAACATGACTTATCTCACCTTGAGGGTGGCCAGGCCGATCAGCACCAGCATCAGGGTGATGATCCAGAAGCGGACTATCACCCTGGGCTCGGGCCAGCCTTTCAGCTCGTAATGGTGGTGAATGGGCGCCATGCGGAAAATCCGCTGGCCGCGCAGCTTGTAGGAGCCCACCTGCAGGATCACCGACAGGGTCTCGATCACGAAGATGCCGCCCATGACCACCAGCAGGAATTCCTGGCGCACCAGCACGGCGATGGCCCCCAGGGCCGCCCCCAGGGCCAGGGAGCCCACATCGCCCATAAACACCTGGGCCGGAAAGGTGTTGAACCAGAGGAAACCGAGCCCCGCCCCCACCATGGCGGTACAGACCACGGTCAGTTCGCCGGCGTGGGCCACATAGGGGATGTGCAGGTAGGCGGCAAAGTTGACGTTGCCGGTGGCCCAGGCTACCAGGGCGAAACCGGCCGCCACCATGACGGTGGGCATGATGGCCAGGCCGTCCAGGCCGTCGGTCAGGTTGACCGCGTTGCTGGAGCCGACGATCACGAAGTAGCTGAGCACGATGAACAGCAGCCCGAGCTGGGGCATGACATCCTTGAAAAAGGGCACCACCAGCTGGGTCTGGGCCGGATCCTTGGCAATCCAGTAAGCAAAGATGGCCGCCGCCAGGGCCGCCGCCGACTGCCAGAAATATTTCCAGCGGGCGATCAGGCCATCGGTATTCTTGCGCACCACCTTGCGGTAATCATCGACGAAGCCGATGGCGCCGAAGGCACCCAACACGAACAGCACCACCCACACATAGGGGTTGGACAGCCGCGCCCACAGCAGCACCGACACGAAGATGGCGATCAGGATCATCAGGCCGCCCATGGTGGGGGTGCCGGCCTTGCTGAAATGGGACTCGGGGCCGTCGTTGCGCACCACCTGGCCTATCTGCAGCATCTGCAGCCGGCGGATCAGCCGTGGTCCTATCCACAGGGACACGAAAAGTCCGGTCAGGATGGAAATCACCGCCCTGAAGGTCAGATAGGAGAAGACGTTGAAAAAGCTGAAATGGGGGGTCAGCCATTCCGCCAGCCAGACTAGCATGCTGCACCCTCCTGAATGGCCCGGACTATGTCTTCCATCCGGGCACTGCGCGCACCTTTAACCAAAACCACCACCTTATTATGCTGTGCCAGCGTTTGAGCCAGTTCAGGCCACAACTGCTGTTTCTGTTCAAAATGCCGGCCCTGGGCGGCCGTTGCCGTATGCTTGCTGTCCCGGCCCACGGTCAACACCAGGTCGATGCCGAGCCGGCGGGCATGCTCACCCACCTGGGTATGCATCTCCTTGCTGTAGTCGCCCAGCTCCGCCATGTCACCGAACACGAAGATGCGGTAGCCGGGCAGGCTGGCCAGGGTATCCAACCCCGCCAGCACGGAGGCGACGCTGGCATTATAGGTATCATCCAGTACCGTCAAGCCGGGTCGCGTCCACAGCTGCAGCCGGCCCTTGGCGGAGCCGAACTGGCCCAGGCCGGTGGCGATCTCCTCCAGGCTGGCGCCCAGGGCTTCGGTGGCCGCCGCCGCCGCCAGGGCATTGGCCACGTTGTGCTTGCCGGGTACCGGCAGCTGTACCGCCACTTCCCCCTTGGGGGTCAACAGCCGGAAGTGGGCGCAGCCCGCCTTGTCCAGGCCGACCTGGCGGGCCTCGTATTCCCGGTGCTCGCCGAAATACACCAGGGGGTGCTTTTCCTTCCACAGGGCGCAGAAGGGGCTGTCGCCGTTGGCGATGGCCACGCCGCCCGGCTCCAGGCCGTCGTAGATCTCGCCCTTGGCCCGGGCGATACCCTCGAGGGAGCCGAAGCCTTCCAGGTGGGAAGCTTCCACGTTGTTGATCAGGGCCACATGGGGCTTAGTCAGCGAACTGGTCCAGGCGATCTCGCCGATATGGTTGGCGCCCAGCTCCACCACCGCGTATTCGGTGTCCGGGGTCAGCTCGCACAGGGTCAGGGGTACCCCTATCTCGTTGTTGAGGTTGCCCCGGGTGGCCAGCACCCGGCCTTTCTGCCGCAGTATCGCCGCCGCCATCTCCTTGACCGTGGTCTTGCCACAGCTGCCGGTGATGGCCAGCACCCGGGCCCGGCTCTGCTCCCTCACCTGGCCGCCCAGCACGCCCAGCGCCAGCCGGCTATCGGCCACCTTGATCTGGGGCAGGTCCAGCTCCAGCCAGCGTTCCACCAGCAGCGCCGCCGCCCCCTGGGCCGCCGCCTGGGCGGCGAAGTCATGGCCGTCGAAGCGCTCGCCGGCCAGGGCCACGAACAGAGAGCCGGCGGCCATGGGCTGGCGGCTGTCGGTGGTGACCGCCAGTATGGTGCCATCGGCGCCGCGCAGCTCGCCCCCGGACGCCAGGGCCAGTTGGCCAAGGCTGAGCGGGATCACGCGACCACCCCCAGCAGGGCGGCCACGGTTTCCCGATCGCTGTAATGCACTTTGTGAGTACCCACTATCTGATAATCCTCATGGCCTTTGCCCGCAACCAAAATAATATCGTCCGCCTCCGCCTGCTCGATGGCGTGGCGGATAGCCTCCGCCCGCGAGTGGATCACCAGGGCCGCCTCCGGCTCGAGCAAGCCCTGGCGCATCTCCTCGACAATGGCCTCGGCCGATTCGGTACGAGGATTGTCGTCGGTCAGCAGCAGCACATCTGCGCCGGCTTCCGCCGCCGCGGCCATCAACGGCCGCTTGCCCTTGTCCCGGTCGCCACCGCACCCCACCAGACACCAGAGCCGGCCCCGGCAATGCTGGCGCAGCGCTTGCAGTACCTGTTCCAGCGCATCCGGAGTATGGGCATAGTCCACCACCACCAGCGGTTTGCCGGGCGCGGTAAAGGGCTCCATCCGCCCCGCGACCCCGGACAACCGGGGAGCCGTGGCCAGTAGCGATTCAAACGACTCGCCCATGGCCAGCAGGCTCGCCATGCCCGCCAGCAGGTTGGCCACGTTGAAACGCCCCATCAGGGGGGCGGATAATACACCATTCCCCCAGTCGGAGTTAATGGTCACTTTCAACCCGCCACCATAAAAATGCACCGTTTCCGCCACCAGTTGACGGCCGCTAAAATCCGCCAACCGGCCGTGCAGGCTGTAGGCGATGGCGTCCGGATACAAACGCAGCCAGCGCCGTCCCACCACGTCGTCGGCGTTGATCACCCGGGCCTTGTGGCAGAGCTCGAACAGCTGGCGCTTGGTCTCGCCGTATTCCGCCATGGTGCCGTGATAATCCAGATGATCCCGGCTCAGGTTGGTAAACACCGCCACGTCAAAATCCAGCGCAGCCACCCGGTGCTGATGCAGGCCATGGGAGGACACTTCCATCGCCACCCGCTTGGCGCCCGCCGCCAGCTGGCTAGCCAGCTGGGCCTGAACGTCCAGTGCCGAGCCGGTGGTATTGAGCGCCTGTTGCAGTCGGCCGTAGAGGCCGTTGCCCAGGGTGCCCATGACCCCGGCCTGGGTGCCGAGCAGGCAGCTCCAGTTGGCGATGACCTGGCTGACGGTGCTCTTGCCGTTGGTGCCGGTCACTCCCACCAACTGCAGATCGGCGGAGGGGTCGCCATAAAAGACCCCGGCCAGCAGCGACAGCTGGCGGGGTAATCGATAGACACCGAGCAACCGATGATCCCGGTGATCCAGCCCGGCCTGTTCCGGGCTGTCCACTTCGAACATCACCGCCGCCGCCCCCAGCTCCAGGGCCTGGTCGATAAAGCGACGGCCGTCCACACTGAGTCCCTGGACCGCGATAAACAGACACCCCGGGCGGGCGGCGCGGCTGTCGAGACTGATGGCGTCGATGGCGATGGCCGGAGCGGACAGCCCCAGGGGCACCGCCAGATCTCTAAGTGTGAGGGCCACGTTTCGCCTCCTGTCCTGCCAGCTGGAACTGTTCCTGGGTCGCCGCATCGGGGCGGATATTCAATAGCTGCAGGGCGCCGCTCATCACCTCGGCAAACACCGGTGCCGCCACCTGGCCGCCGTAGTATTGATCGCCCTGGGGTTCGTTGATCACCACCACCATCGCCAGGCGGGGATTGCTGACCGGCGCCATGCCGGCGAAAACGCCGACGTAGTCGCTGCCATAGCCGCCGGCGATGGCCTTGCGCGAGGTGCCGGTCTTGCCGGCCACCCGGTAGCCGGGAATGGCCGCCTGGCGGGCGGTACCGCCCGGGCCGATGACGCTTTCCAGCATGTGCAGCACGTCGTCTGCATGCCGGCGCGGTATCACCTGCTCGCCCACCGGCGGCTGGCTGCGCTTGACGATGGTCAGGGGGTAACGCACCCCGCCATTGGCCAGCACCGCATAGGACTGGGCCAGCTGCAGCGGCGTCACCGTAACACCATAACCGAACGACAGGGTCGCCTTTTCGATATCCGACCAGCGCCGGCGCTGGGGTACCATACCGGTACTCTCGCCCACCAGTCCCATGCCGGAATCTATCCCCAGGCCGAAGCGATAGAGGGTGTCGAGCAACTGCTCGGGGGTTTCCTGCAACGCCATCCGTACCATGCCCATGTTGGAGGAACGCTGGAGCACGGTTTCCACGCTGATGGCGCCCAGGTTGCGGGTATCGGACACCCGCTTGCCCCCCAGCCGCACCCAGCCCGGGTTGGTGTCGATGATGGAGTCCGCCCGGATGATACCGTTCTCCAGGGCGCTGACCACGATCAGCGGCTTGAGGGTGGATCCCGGCTCATAGGTATCGGTCACCGCCCGGTTACGGGCGCGGAAGCTCTGGTACTGGCTCCGGTTGTTGGGGTTGAAAGAGGGGGTGTTGACCATGGCCAGCACTTCCCCGGTTTTCACATCCAGCATCACCAGCGAAGCGGAGGTGGCCCGGTGAAATTCCGAGGCCCGCTTGAGCGAACGATAGGCCAGGGCCTGGACGCGCTGATCGATGGTCAGCTGGATATGATTGGCCTCGCGTCCTTCCGACACCACGCCCAGATCTTCGACCACCCGGCCGGTCCTGTCCTTGCGTACCTTGCGTTCACCGGGCTGGGCGGTCAGCCATTCGTTAAAGCCGCGCTCTATGCCTTCGATACCGCTGCCATCGATATTGGTCATGCCCACCAGGTGGGCGTTGATCTCACCGGTGGGGTAGAAACGACGCTCCTCCGGCCGCAGATGGACCCCTGGCAGACGGAGCTTGCGGATGTATTCGGCCACCGCCGGGGTCACCTGGCGCTGCAGATAAACGAAACGGCGCTTGGGATCCTGTACCCGGCCCAGCAGGGTTTCTCTCGGCACCCCCAGCACCTCGGCCAGGGCCTGCCAGGCCAGCTCCTTCTGCAGGCTCTGTTCTTCGTGGATCTGCTTGGGATCGGCCCATACCGCCTGCACCGGCACCGACACGGCCAGCTCTTCGCCGTTGCGATCCATGATCATGCCCCGGGTCGTACTGCTGACCGCGGTGCGCAGGGAGCGCAGATCCCCCTCCATCCGCAGCCGATCCGGCGACACCACCTGGATCCAGGCGGCCCGGGCAAAGAGCGCCACGAAGGCGAACAGGATCACGCCGCAGACGGTCAGGAAGCGCCAGCCGACCAGCATGGGTTCTTTCTTGATTGCCTTGCGCCTTTTCATCGTTGCGTCACCAGTTTTTCCTGGGCCGGAGCCGGCCGGTGCATCTTCAGCTTGTCCCGGGCCAAGGCCTCGACCCGGCTGTGCTCCATCAGGGTATTTTGCTCCAGCAGCAGGTGCCGCCATTCGATATCCAGCCGGTCCTGCTCCGCCATCAACTCGTTATATTCGCTGGTCAACTGACGGGTACCGTGGGTCACCACTATCACCGTCAACGCCGATCCCAGGGTCAACAGCGCCAGCAGCAGCTGCCATTTGTGCCGTAACAGATCCTGGCCGATTTCTCTGGCCAGGTTGATGCGCCCGTCGATCACGCCGACGTCTCCAGACGCTCCGCCACCCGCAGCACCGAGCTGCGCGCCCGCGGATTGGCCGCCACTTCCGCCGCCGAAGGCTTCTGCGCCTTGCCGATGCTCTTCAGCAACCGGCCACCGGCCAACTGGGCTTCGGTGAGCGGCAGCCCGGGCGGTACCTCGGGGCCTTTCTCCTGCTTGCGGATAAAGTGCTTGACCAGGCGATCCTCCAGGGAGTGAAAACTGATCACCGACAAGCGGCCACCGGGTGCCAGCACCTGCAAGGCACCGTCCAGCGCCTGTTCGATTTCTTCCAGCTCGCTGTTGATGTAGATGCGGATGGCCTGGAAGCTGCGGGTGGCCGCGTGCTTGTTTTTCTCCCGGCTGGGACTGACCCGGGCGATCATCTCCGCCAGTTGGCGGGTGCGGGTAAAGGGGGTCTGCTGCCGGTCGTGAACGATGGCTCGGGCGATCTTGCGGGCAAATTTTTCTTCACCGAAGGTCTTCAGCACCCAGACGATGTCCGCTTCATCCGCGTGGGCCAGCCAATCGGCGGCACTCTGACCGCTGGTCGGATCCATGCGCATGTCGAGCGGGCCGTCTTTCTGGAAACTGAAACCACGCTCGGCCTGGTCGAGCTGGGGGGAGGACACCCCCAGATCGAGCAGGACGCCATCGATGCGTCCCGTCAGTCCTTCCGCTTCCACCATCTGGGCCAGGCGGGAAAAAGGCCCATGCAGTATCATAAAGCGGGGATCCGTTATGCTCCGGGCTTCGGCAATGGCCTGGGGATCCCGGTCGATGGCCAGCAGGCGGCCATTGGGCCCAAGCTGTGCCAGTATGTGGCGGGAATGCCCCCCCCGGCCGAAAGTACCATCGACATAGATGCCGTCCGGATTGATATTCAAGCCGGCCACGGCCTCGTCCAGCAAGACGGTGATGTGTGCCTGTTGTTGACTCATGTTATAACGCAAAGTCCCGCAGTCGTTCCGATGATTCCCAGCCTTCCCCCGGAAGGGCCTGCAGATCATCGCTAATTTGTTGTTGCCAGCGGGCTTCGCTCCATATCTCGAACTTGTTGAGCTGACCCACCAGCATGATTTTTTTATCGAGTCCTGCGTGTTGCCTGAGCGGGCCCGGCACCAGGAAACGTCCCTGGCCATCCAGCTCGCATTCGGCCGCGTGCCCCAGCAACAGCCGCTGCAGGCGCCGCTCCTGCAGGTTGGTGCTCGACAGGGCCCGCAATTTTTTTTCTATCTGTTCCCACTCGGCCAGGGGATACAGCAGCAGGCAGGGGTTGCTGATATCTATGGTACAGATCAGGATCCCATCACACTCATCGCGCAGCGAGTCCCGGAATCGTGTCGGTATTGCCAACCGGCCTTTGGTATCCAGGCTGATGGCGTGAGCACCACGCAGCATGCTGAGTCCTTATTCTCTACTTTGTTCCACAAAAATCCACTTTTCCCCACCCGGCTCAAGTGTAAGGAGCGGACTCACGCTTTTCAAGCGAGGAAACGGAAGATAACGACAAAGGAGCGCCAGGATGGGCAACTGAGGAACTAGCCAACTGCTTTATAAAAAAATTTGCGAAAAAAGTGGTGCAAATAAACTTTGCTGCTGGCCATCGACGAAGGGCTCAGCTGATACCGATAACAAAAAACGCAGCCGAAGCTGCGTTTTTCAAAAAATAGTGGAGTCGGCCTGTAAGCCGGGTTCTGTACCGAGCAAGCTCGGCTGGTAATCATTCCTCTAGGCCAGCAATCGCTCGCTGGCTCAAGCAACCTACCCGCCTCCAGCGCGGGCCGCGCCTGTAGGAGGCCTATTTGGTCTTGCTCCGGGTGGAGTTTACCGTGCCACGAACTGTTGCCAGTCGCGCGGTGCGCTCTTACCGCACCCTTTCACCCTTACCTGATCCCTTGCGGGCCATCGGCGGTCTGCTCTCTGTTGCACTGGTCGTAGGCTCACGCCCCCCAGGCGTTACCTGGCACCCTGCCCTGTGGAGCCCGGACTTTCCTCCCCTCCGCCCGTTTGCCCGAAAGCACAACGACGAAGCAGCGATTACCCGGCCAACTCCGCGGCGCAGTGTACACCAATGCCAGGGAGGACACCAGCCGCCTTATGCCGTATGTTCCAGCCCGTACTTGTAGAGCGCGTTCTTCTTGACCCCATGGATCTCGGCGGTCAGCGCCGCCGCCTTCTTCAGCGGCAGCTCGGCCCGCAGCAAGCCCA
Source organism: Zobellella iuensis (assembly GCF_016746085.1). Taxonomy (GTDB): domain Bacteria; phylum Pseudomonadota; class Gammaproteobacteria; order Enterobacterales; family Aeromonadaceae; genus Oceanimonas; species Oceanimonas iuensis. Next base: position 70,054 of record NZ_JAERTZ010000013.1, on the reverse strand, counting down.
AGGTACGCAGCGCCTCGGCCGGCAGCTCATCCGCATCGGGGCGATGGCCGGCCACCATCAGCACGATCTCGCCCCGGCTGCGGTTGTCGTCTCCCATCAGCCATTCGAGCATCTCGGCGGCCGGCAAGCTGTGGATACTCTCGAAGGTCTTGGTCAACTCCCGGGCCACCACCAGCCGCCGCTCTTCCCCCATCACCTCGACCAAGGCACGGACACTGTCGAGCAGGCGACGGGGGGACTCGTAAAACACCAGGGTGCGGGCCTCGTCCTTCAGGCTTTCCAGCTTGTCGAGGCGGGCCTTGTCCTTGGCCGGCAGAAATCCTTCGAACGCAAAGCGGTCGGTCGGCAGGCCCGCCGCCGACAGCGCCGTGATCGCGGCACAGGGGCCGGGCAAGGCAATCACCTGGATACCGGCATCACGACAGCTGTTGACCAGGTGATAACCGGGGTCGCTGATCAAGGGGGTGCCCGCATCCGAGACCAGGGCGATAGCCTGGCCCGCCAGCAACCGGGTGACCAGCTGCTCCGACTTGTATTGTTCATTATGATCATGCAGCGCCCAGGTAGGCGTACTAATCTGGTAATGGGACAGCAGCTTGGCGGTGTGACGGGTGTCTTCACAGGCAATAAAATCAACCTGTTGTAATGTTTCCAGAGCGCGCTGGCTGATATCATTCAGGTTGCCGATAGGGGTGGGCACAATATAAAGTGCGGCCGCGTGGCTCATAGGGACTCCTGTGCAAGCAATTGTTTCACCGTCATGGCCCTATTACACTTAGGGCCAGAATGACACAGTTTGGGATAGATGGGATTGGCGACACAATATCAACGCGACAGTGTAACACGGCTGCTGTGCACCCTGGTGCTTTCATCCATTCTGATGGCTTGTGGTACCGGCCTCCGGGCTCCCCAGGAAGCCCCACCGCCGGCGCCGGACATCTTCAGCCTCATCGACCGGCCGGCCGACCAGTACCAGGCCCTGGCCGAGCGAGCCCCCGAGCCCGACGCCTTCAATTGGCGGGTGCTGGCCATTCGTTCAGCCCTTCAGCAGGGGGATGCCGCCACCGCCGGCCAGCAGCTGGAAGTATTGCGCCGCCAGGCCTCGCCCCAGCAGCAATCCATCCTGGGAGTGCTGGAGGCGGCCCTGGCGCTGACCCAGAACAACCCGGCAGGGGCGTTGCAACAGTTGGCCACCGTCGACAGAACCCGGCTTTCCCGCGGCGGCGAGATTTATTACCTGCAGCTCCAGGCCAACGCCCTGGAGCTGCAACAGCAGCCGCTGGAAGCGGCCAAGGTGTTGATCGAACGCCAGGAGCTGCTCAGCGGCGATGAGCGGGAGACCAACAGGGGGCATATCCACCATCTTCTGCAGTCCCTCTCCCCTCAGAGCCTGCGGCAGGCCCAGGGCCCCGGTAACACTGATTTGGCCAACGGCTGGTTCCGGCTGATGGCCATCCTCAACAGCGACAACCTCCAGCCCGGGCAACGCCAATGGCAGCTGCAATCCTGGCGCACCGCCTATCCGGACCATCCCGGCCAGGCCTATGTGGTCGGCACGCCGGCGGAGCCCGTCGTCACCTCGGCCTACCAGCCCGCCCATATCGCCGTGCTGCTCCCCCTGTCCGGACGCTTGGCGGAGCAGGCCGACGCCATCCGTAATGGTATCCTGAGTGCCCACCAGGGCCAGACATCCCGGCTCAGCTTCTTCGACACCAACGGCCGTGCCATGAATAGCCTCTACCAGCAAGTGCAGCAAGCCGGGGCCGATTTCATCCTGGGCCCCCTGCTCAAGGAGGAGGTAGATGCCCTGACCGAGCTGGATCCGGCCATGCCGGTATTGGCACTCAATGTGCCCGCCTATCAGCCGGGCCTGCCCCACCTGTACTACTTCGCCCTGTCACCGGAGGCGGAAGCCGCCGAAGCCGCCCGCCACATGTGGGATCAGGGCCACCGCCAGCCGCTGGTATTTGCCCCCAACAACGAACTCGGGCGCCGGGTGGCGACCGAGTTCGGCCAGCGCTGGCAGCAACAGAGCGGTCGGCCGGCTATTCTGGCCTACTTTGCCGGGCAGTCCTCTATTGAGTCTGACGTTCGCCGCGCCCTGGCCAGCGCCGGCAGCCCCCCCCCGGCCGCCGCCGGTGTTATCCAGCCGCTCGGCGACGGCGGCTGGACCGGCGCACCGGGGCCCATTGATTCCGTCTTTATGGTCACCAACGCCACCGAAACCCGGGTCATACTGCCTTATTTCGACTTTGTGCGGGACAGCCGGGCCGCCCGTCTGCCCACCTATGTGACCTCACGCAGCTATATACCGGATGACGACGCGCCGATGAGCGAGCTCAACGGACTGCAACTGGCCGACATGCCCTGGATTTTCGACGGCGCCCCACAACTCAGGCAAGAAGTGGACGCGCTGTGGCCGAATGCCGGTATCACCTGGCAGCGGCTGTTCGCCTTCGGCTATGATGCGCTGACCCTGATCCCGCAGTTGTCCCAGCTGAGGGAAGGAGCCCCACCGGTCCCGGCCCTCACGGGTGAACTGACCGCATCGCCCCAGGGAGTGCTGCAGCGACGGCTGCAATGGATGGAGTACCGTAATGGCGAATGGCTTCCCGGCGGGCAGTAAACGCGAGCAGGGCCAGCAGCACGAACGCCGGGCAGAACAGTTCCTGCTCGGCCGGGGCTTGAGCCTGGTAGAACGCAACTACCAGTGCAAGCTCGGGGAAATCGATCTGATCATGCGCAGCGATGACACCCTGGTATTTGTCGAAGTTCGTTACCGCAAAACTACCCACTTCGGCGGCGCCGCCGCCTCGGTGAGCCCGGCCAAACAGCAACGCCTGCGTCGCGCCGCGCTCAGCTACTTGCAATCAAAAGGATTGAACGAATCCCGTCAGTCCTGTCGTTTTGACCTGGTCGCCTGTGAAGGGACCGACATCAACTGGATCGCCAACGCTTTTTAAGGACCCCCATGCAGGAAGAAATCAAGGCCAGCTTTACCGAAAGCATTCAAACCAAAATCGCCGCCGCCGAAGCCCTGCCGGACGATATCCTGGCGGCGGCGCAAATGATGGTGATGTGCCTGCTTAACGGCAACAAGCTGCTGGTATGCGGCAACGGCGGCTCCAATGCCCTGGCGCAACTGTTCGTCAGCGAGTTGATCAACCGCTACGAAACCGAACGGCCCGCCCTGCCCGCCCTCTGCCTCACCCTGGATACCAGCAGCATCAGCGCCATCTCGGTGGATCAGCACTTCGATGAAGCCTATGCCCGACAGATCCGCGCCCTGGGTCAGGCCGGAGACGTACTGGTGGTGATCTCCACCAGCGGCCACAGCCGCAACCTGATCAAGGCGGCCGAAGCGGCCCTGAGCCGGGACATGACCATAGTGGCGCTGAGTGGCGGCGACGGAGGTGAGCTGTCCGGTCTGCTCGGCCCCAACGACGTGGAAATCCGGGTTCCGGCTTTGCGGGCACCGCGAATTCATGAAGTCAATCTGCTGACCCTGCACTGCCTCTGTGATTTGATAGACAGAACCCTCTTTCCCCAACAGGAAGATTAATGATGAAACAACGACACTTGCTTCTTCTGGCCGCCTTCACCCTGCTGCAGGGCTGTGCCGGTGTCATGATGGCCGGCGCCGGTACCGGCGTCGGGAGCGTGACCGATCGCCGTACCGTGTCGACCCAGGTCAGTGACCAGGCCATCGACATGCGCGCCCTGCACCGGCTGGGTGAGACCAAGCCATTGTGGGACGACAGCCGCCTGGCGGTCATCACCACCAACGCCAAGACCCTGCTGATTGGCCAGACGCCCACCGAAGCCTATCGCCAACAGGCGGAAGAAATCGTCAGAAGCGTACCCGGGGTGGCCGAGGTGTTCAACGAGATCCGCCTGGGGCAGCCCCTATCGCTTTCGGCGCGCAGCCAGGACACCTGGCTGACCTCCAAGGTGAAAAGCACCCTGCTGGCCGAGAAGAATATCGACGGAACCAAGATCAAGGTGGTCACCGAAAACGCCGAGGTCTTCCTGATCGGCCTGGTCACCCAGAAAGAAGCGGATATCGCCGTGCAACTGACCCGCACTATCAGCGGGGTGGCCAAGGTCGTCACCGCCTTCGAATTTGTACAGGCGGCGCCTTAGCCTCCATAACGACCGGGCATAAAAAAACGCAGCTCGAGGCTGCGTTTTTTTATTTGATGATCCGCAAGTTGGGCTTGCCCTTCTTGCCGGTCGAAGGCTGGGACTCCTCCCTCTCCGGCGGGGGCCCGGCAACCTCGCCTTCCTCACTGGCGGCGGCCAGCCAGGCCTCGTAGGCGGGCTCCGGCGGGAAGAAAGTGCCGGCCCCGTTTTCCCGGGCCTGAACGGCGACAATGGCCGCCATCGGGATATAGACCTGAAACGGCGCACCGCCGAAACGGGCGCTGAAGCTGACCGCCTCGTTATCCATCTGCAGGCCGACCACCGCCCGCGGGGCAATGTTCAGCACTATCTGGCCGTCCTTGACATACTGCCGGGGCACCATGGTGTGGGGCACTTGTGCATTCACCAGCAGGTGCGGCGTCAGCTCGTTGTCCAGCAGCCAGTCGTAGAAAGCGCGCAGCAAATAGGGCCGGCTGGGCGTCATCTCATCCATACTTATACCTTGCCGCCGATATCACGCTCGGCTTCGGTCAGGGAGGCCTGGAAGGATTCCCGCTCGAACAGCCGGATCATGTAGGCTTTCACTTCCTTGGCACCGCGACCGGACAACTCTATCCCCAGGGAAGGCAACCGCCACAGCAGGGGAGCCATGTAGCAATCCACCAGGCTGAACTCTTCACTCATGAAGTAGGGGTATTCGGCAAAGACCGGGGCCACGGACAACAGTGCCTCCCGCAATTCCTTGCGCGCATCCTCGGCCTTGTCGCCGCGCTGAATACGCTTGACCAGGGAGTACCAGTCCTGCTCGATACGGTGCATCATCAGCCGGCTGGTCCCTCGGGCCACCGGATACACCGGCATCAGGGGCGGATGGGGAAAACGCTCATCCAGGTACTCCATGATGATACGAGATTCATAAAGTACCAGTTCCCGGTCGACCAGGGTCGGCACAGTACCATAGGGGTTCAGCTCCAGCATGTCCTCGGGCAGGCTGTCAGGCTCTACCGGACTGATCTCCACGCTGACCCCTTTTTCCGCCAGGACGATACGCGCCTGGTGGCTGTAAATATCGTCAGCACCCGAAAACAGCGTCATGATGGAACGCTTATTGGCCGCAACTGCCATTGAATCCTCCGCAAATCATAAATGGGAACGGCAATGGAAGCATATTTGCCCCATTGCCGCTCCCCTGTTTAGCTTAGACGATGTCTAATCAGTGTACGTCACGCCAGTATTCTTTCTTCAGCAGATATGCAAAGACGAAGAAGATGGCCAGGAAACCCAGTACCCAGTACCCCAGGCGCTGACGCTCCAGCTTGATCGGCTCACCGGAATAGACCAGGAAGTTGACGATGTCGAGCACCGCATGGTCGTATTCGTCCGCGGCCATCTCGCCGTTGCCGTCGGCCTTGATGCCTACCGGGGTATCCACCTCATGGCCATCGACCATGCGGGTCACGGTTTCCAGCCGGGCACTGCCCTGCAGGGGTTCCAGTACATGGGGCATGCCCACGGAGGGGAACACCAGGTTGTTCACGCCGAAGGGACGGCTGTCATCCTTATAGAAAGAACGCAGGTAAGTGTAGAGCCAGTCGGCACCACGCACCCGGGCCACCAGGGTCAGATCGGGGGGCGGCGCACCGAACCAGTTGGCCGCGTCCTTCTCGGGGATGGCGCTGCGCATCAGTTCACCGATGGGGGCACCGGTGAAGTTCAGATTGGCCTGCATGATATCTTCCGGGATCCCCAGATCTTCCGCCACCCGGTTGTAACGCTGGTACTGGGTGTTGTGGCAGCCGGCACAGTAGTTCATGAACAGCTTGGCGCCATTTTGCAGCGAAGCCTGGTCACGCAGGTCGTAGTTGGCCTTGTCCAGCGCTACGCTGGGGCCGGCTGCCATCACCAGCGACGGCAGCAAGGTCAATGCGGCTATGATTAACTTCTTCATTTGAACGTAACCCTCTCTGGCAGCGGCTTGGTTTTTTCGTTTTTGCTGTAGAAGAACAACAGGACGAAGAAGGCGAAATAGCCGAACGAACACACCTGGGCAAGCAGGGTCAGTGCCGGAGTCGACGGCAGCGCGCCCAGGATCCCCAGAATGATGAAGCAGATAACGAACTGCACTATGTTGAGCAGGTGCAGCTTGCTGCGGTAACGGAAGGAGCGTACCTTGCAGCGATCCAGCCAGGGCAGCACGAACAGCACGGCGATGGACAGCCCCATCAGGATAACGCCCATCAGCTTATCGGGTACGGCCCGCAGGATGGCGTAGAAGGGGGTGAAATACCAGACCGGCGCTATGTGCTCGGGCGTCTTCAGGCCGTTGGCCGCCTCGAAGTTCGGCGCTTCCAGGAAGTAGCCGCCACCTTCCGGCATAAAGAAGATCACGAAGGCAAACAGGAACAGGAAGCCGGCCACACCCACCACATCCTTGACGGTGTAGTAAGGGTGGAAGGGAATGGCGTCTTTCGGCCAGCCGTTCTCGTCCTTGTTCTTCTTGATGTCGATGCCGTCGGGATTGTTGGAACCCACTTCGTGCAGCGCCACTATGTGCAGGAACACCAGCAGCACCAGCACCAGCGGCAACGCGATGACATGCAGCGCGAAGAAGCGGTTCAGGGTGGCACCGGAGATCACGTAGTCACCGCGGATCCACAGGGTCAGATCGTCACCGATGACCGGGATGGCGCCGAACAGGGAGATGATGACCTGGGCACCCCAGAAGGACATCTGGCCCCAGGGCAGCAGGTAGCCCATAAAGGCTTCCGCCATCAGTACCAGGAAAATCAGCATGCCGAAAATCCACAGCAGTTCACGGGGCTTCTGGTAAGAGCCGTAAATCAGGCCGCGGAACATGTGCAGATAGACTACTACGAAAAAGGCGGAGGCGCCGGTGGAGTGCATGTAACGCAGCAACCAGCCGTACTCCACATCCCGCATGATGTATTCGATGGACGCGAAAGCGCCGTCACCAGACGGATTATAATGCATGGTCAGGAAGATGCCGGTCAGGATCTGGTTGACCAGCACCAGCATGGCAAGAGAACCGAAGAAGTACCAGAAGTTGAAATTTTTCGGCGCAGGATACTGACCTACATGCTTGTTGTAGGTCGCCGTCATCGGAATGCGCTCGTCAATCCAGCTTACGAGTTTACCCAGCATGATTTAGGCTCCTTCCTTGTCTTCACCGACCAGAATGGTGGTGTCATTGACATAGTAATAAGGGGGAATGACCAGGTTCAGCGGGGCAGGCACACCCTGGAACACGCGTCCGGCCATGTCGAACTTGGAGCCGTGGCAGGGGCAGAAGAAACCGGCGCTCACGCCCTGTACCTGCTCACCGAAGGTATTGGGCAGGTAAGTGGGCGAACAACCCAGGTGAGTACAGAGTCCCACCGCCACAAACACTTCCGGTTTGATCGAGCGATAAGCATTCTGGGCGTACTCGGGTTGTTGCGGCTCCTTGGAGTCGGGGTCACGCAGCTGGTTGTCATGCTGGGGTAAGGCATCCAGGATTTCCTGGGTACGGCGGACCATCCACACCGGATTGCCACGCCACTCGACCCGGATCAACTGCCCGGGCTCCATCTTGCTGATATCGACTTCTACCGGGGCCCCTGCCGCTTTTGCCTTGGCACTGGGGTTCCAGGATTTAATGAAGGGAACAGCGACAAAAGCAGCTCCGACCCCACCCACGGCTGTGGTTGACCAGGTCAGAAATCTGCGGCGACCGGTATCAACTGGCGCATTGCTCATCCAAAAACTCTCCCATTTGGTCTCCGCGCGTTTATTGTTCATTCCATGCATTGAGACTGCTTGTGACAACTGCGGCGGATATCATGGTTTCAATTGCCACAAAAAAACCCCGAAATTCTAAAGAAAAGCGCGGTCTTTTACAAGGACGGGTAAAGGGCCGAAAAGTCGTTATTTAGCAAGATAATTTGTTATAAAACAACAAATTATTAGTGAATTCGACCCATGGATTCCGATACAGAAAAGCCCGGGTAAACCCGGGCTTTGATATATAAAACTGCAATCCCAATTAACGCTTGGAGAACTGGGGGCGCTTACGCGCTTTGTGCAGACCGACTTTCTTACGTTCAACGCGACGAGCGTCACGCGTCACGAAGCCAGCCTTGCGCAGCGAGCCACGCAGGGTTTCGTCGTATTGCATCAGGGCACGGGTAATGCCATGACGGATAGCGCCGGCCTGACCGGAGATGCCACCACCGGCAACGGTGATGTACAGATCCAGCTTTCCGGTCAGTTCAACCAGCTCCAGCGGCTGACGTACCACCATGCGGGCGGTTTCGCGGCCAAAGTACTGATCCAGTGAACGCTTGTTGATAACGATGTTACCGCTACCCGGCTTTACGAATACGCGCGCAGTAGCGCTTTTGCGACGACCGGTACCGTAGTATTGAGTTTCTGCCATTTGCCTAATCCCGTCTTAGATGTCCAGTACTTGAGGTTGTTGCGCAGCGTGGTTGTGCTGGCTGCCGGCAAAGACTTTCATCTTGCGGAACATAGCACGACCCAGCGGGCCACGGGGCAGCATGCCGCGAACGGCAGACTCAATTACCATCTCGGGCTTGCGGTCGATCAGCTTCTCGAAGCTGATGGACTTGATGCCACCCGGGAAACCGGAGTGAGAGTAGTAAATCTTGTCTTCGGCTTTATTACCGGTTACCTGAATTTTCTCGGCATTGATAACGATGATGTAATCACCACAGTCAACGTGCGGAGTAAATTCCGGCTTATGCTTACCGCGCAGACGACGAGCGATCTCGGTGGCCAGACGACCCAGAGTTTTGCCTTCTGCATCAACAACATACCAGTCACGCTTAACGGTTTCTGGCTTAGCAACAAAAGTTTTCATGGATAAACCCAAATTACTGAAAATGAATCCTACACTTGCGCACCATGCGCAAAACACGACCAGACCTGCACCCCTTCGAGCACCAGTCTGCTTACTGTGATGCTGTCTTATCGACAGCTGTGTAACGTGGGCCGGGCGATTATAGGTAAAGTTGCCTTAAAAATCACCTGCTAATTTCAATGCCCACTGAAATTAGCCGGCTTGCCCGCCCCTTCCCCGCGATCATGCCCAGATCCCGGGGGCGCATATTGTGACTAAGGAAGGTGCTCTCTGGCAAGATATTCGTGGGACTGCATTTCGGTCAGTCGGGAAAGGCAACGTTTGAACTCGAAATTGAGCCGGCCCTGGCCGTAGAGTTGCTCCATAGGCACCGCCGCCGAGATGATCAGCTTGACATGGCGTTCGTAGAACTCATCGACCATGGCGATAAAGCGGCGGGCGGCATCGTCGCTGTCCAGCCCCATGGCCATGACGTTGGCCAGCAGCACCGAATGGTAGCAGCGTGCCAGCTCGATATAGTCGAACTGGGAGCGGGCGGTACAACACAGCTCCCGGAAATCGATATAGAGCACCCCATCCCCTTCCGCTATGGTCTTGAGGCGGCGATGGTTGACCTCGATGCTCCCTCCCCAACTGCCCGGCTCGTTGGTCAGGCGGGCGAAATACTGCTCCAGGTTGGTCTTGGCCTGGGCGTCCAGGGGCGAGTGGTAGATTTCCGCCTGTTCCAGGGTGCGCAGCCGGTAATCCACACCAGAGTCGACGTTGACCACTTCGCAGTGCTCTTTAATCAGGGCGATGGCCGGCAGGAAACGGGCCCGCTGCAGGCCATTGCGGTAGAGCTCGTCCGGCGGAATATTGGAGGTGGCCACCAGTATGACCCCATGGCCGAACAGGTACTGGAACAGGGTCCCCAGGATCATGGCGTCGGTGATATCGGACACGAAGAATTCGTCGAAGCAGATCACCCGCGCTTCCCGGGCCAGGCGCTCCGCCACCAGCCTGAGCGGATCGGACTGCCCTTTCAGCCTGTTCAGGTCGTCGTGCACCCGCCCCATAAAACGGTGAAAGTGTACCCGGAGCTTGTTGTCGAACGGCAGGCAATCATAGAAGGTATCCACCAGATAGGTTTTACCCCGGCCGACCCCTCCCCAGAAATAGAGTCCCTGGATGGTGCGAGCCTGCACCGGTTTGCCGGTCAGTTTCTGCCACAGGCTGAGCCTGGGCTGCTCCTGGGGCTCCCGCAACTCATCAAACAGTCGCTGCAGGTGAGACACGGCCATGGCCTGGGCCGGATCGCGGACAAAATCGGGGCGACTAAGATCCGCCTGGTATTTTTCGCTCGGGGTCATTAGGGTATATAAAAACGATAGGGGCCCCCAGTGTAAATGTCCTGTCCCTCCCTGAGCAACCCCTGGCCAACAGCAGGGGCTTGATCTTCCATGCAAAAAGCACAATTAATGGGGAGATGAAGTAATTGCGACCGCACCGGAACTCTTGCAGCCCAGATCCGGTCAGATTGAACAATTTCCCTGAATCACCCGTATCGAGTTAGGAGCATGTGCATGAAACGTCGACTCCCCCTGGTTTCCACCCTGGCCCTGAGCCTGGGGCTGGCGCTGCTGCCTGCGGCACAGGCCGCCCTGCCTTTCGGGGCCGGCTCCACCCTGACCAGCCTGGCTCCGGTCGTAGAAAAGGTCAGCCCGGCCGTGGTCAATATCTCGGTCTCCGGCAGCAAGGTAAGCCGGCAGGTATTGCCCGAGCCCTTCCGCTTTTTCTTCGGCCCCAATGCGCCCGGCGAGCAGGTGCAGGAAAGGCCCTTCCAGGCCCTGGGCTCCGGTGTCATCATCGATGCCGCCAAGGGACATGTCATCACCAACAACCATGTGATCGAAGATGCCGACAAAATACTGATCACCCTGATCGACGGCCAGGAATACGAGGCGGAGCTTATCGGCGCCGACAAACAGTCCGACATCGCCCTGTTGAAGGTTGATGCCAAGGATCTGGTGGAGATCGAGTTTGCCGACTCCGACAGGCTCAAGGTCGGTGATTTTGCCATCGCCATCGGCAACCCCTTCGGCCTGGGCCAGACCGTCACCTCCGGCATCATCAGTGCCCTGGGCCGCTCCGGCCTCAACGTGGAGAACCTGGAAAATTTTATCCAGACCGATGCCGCCATCAACTCCGGCAACTCGGGCGGCGCCCTGCTCGATCTGGAGGGTAAGCTGGTCGGCATCAACACCGCCATACTGGGCCCGGGCGGCGGTAATATCGGCATCGGCTTCGCCATTCCCGCCAACATGGTCAAGAACCTGGCCGATCAGATCCTCGAATACGGCGAAGTACGCCGTGGCGTACTGGGGGTGATGGGCGGCGAGCTGACCTCCGAGCTGGCCCGCACCTTCGGCTATCGCAGCCAGCACGGCGCCTTCGTCAGCCAGGTGATGGAAAACTCCGCCGCCGCCAAGGCCGGGCTGCAGGCCGGTGACATCATCATCAGCCTGGACGGCAAGCCGATCCGCTCCTTCAGCGAATTGCGCGCCAAGGTCGCCACCATGGGTGCGGACAAGACCGTGACCCTGGGCCTGTTCCGGGACGGCAAGGAGCAGCGTGTGGACGTGACCCTGACCCGGGCCGATGAGGCCAATATCCAGGCCAACACCCTGCACGAGTCCCTGGAAGGGGCGGCCCTGGCCAATACCGGCAGCGGTGATCCGGTGCAGGGCGTCAAGATTACCGAGGTGACGGCCCGTTCTCCTGCCGCCGTTTCCGGGCTGGAAAAAGACGACATCATCATCGGCATTAACCGCCAGCGGGTAAGAAACCTCAACGACCTGCGCCAGATCATCCAGGGCAAGCCCGAAGTGATAGCGCTCAATATCCAGCGCGGTAACTCCTCCATCTACCTGGTGCTGAGATAACCGTTTGATGCTACAGGGAGTCTGCCCGGGTGCGGACTCCCAACCCCGGCACTTTATGTTATGCTGGGATCATTCTTCGGCCATCAGGTCAGCTCATGCGGTCAGCCTCCTTGTTCAAATTCCTGCTCCAGTCCACCCTCACCGGGGTGTTGATGGCGCTGCTGCTGCTGCTGCTGTTTCCCCAACTGAGAACCCAGCCGTTCGAGCATTGGTGGCGCAACCAGCAGGTGGGGGTGTCCAGTTTTTCCTATGCCGCCGGCCGTGCCGGGCCCGCCGTGGTCAACATCTACACCCGCAGCTTCCAGCGCGGTGGTGACACGCCCGAGCTCAGCGCCACCGGACTGGGCTCCGGGGTCATCATGTCGGAGCAAGGCCATATCCTCACCAACTATCATGTCATCGCCGATGCGGATCAGGTGATTGTGGCGTTGCAGGACGGCCGCATCATCGCCGGCGAGGTCACCGGGTTCGATGTGCCCACGGATCTGGCGGTGTTGAAGATCGAAGCCGGACAACTGCCGGTGATCCCCCAGGATAGCAATCTCAATCCCAAGGTCGGGGACATAGTGCTGGCCATCGGTAATCCCTACAACGTCGGCCAGACCATTACCCAGGGCATCATCAGCGCCACCGGCCGCACCGGCCTGTCCAGCATGGGGCCGGACAGCAACGGCCGGCAGGATCTGCTGCAGACCGACGCCGCCATCAATGCCGGCAACTCCGGCGGCGCCCTGGTCAATGTGTACGGGGAAATCGTAGGGATCAACACCGCCTCCTTCCAGAGCCTGGCCCATCAGGAAAGCTACGGCATCAACTTCGCCATCCCCTATGCGCTGGCCCAGCGTATCATGCAGGAGCTGATCAGCCACGGTCGGGTGATCCGCGGTTACCTTGGCATCGGTGGTGCCGATATCCCTCCGGTCATGGCCCAATTGCTCAACCTGGGGGAGCGTTCCGGTATCTATGTGGAAGCGGTCAATCCGGGCGGGCCGGCAGACAAGGCGGGGATGCAGGGCGGAGACGTGCTGCTGGAAATCGATGGCAGGGCCGTCATCAATGCCCGCCACGCCATGGACCTGATAGCCGAAACCAAACCGGGAACCGAGATCAGCGCCACCCTGTTGCGGGCCGGGCAGCCCCTGACCCTGAAGGTACTGATAGAAGAAGACAGCCGTTTTCAGCGATTGCGCTGACGCAAGCCGGAAGCTGGAAGCTGGAAGCTGGAAGCTGGAAGCTGGAAGCTCATTATTGCAGACTGAACATACAAAAAAGGGAAGACAAGCATCGTCTTCCCTTTTTACTTTTTCAACAGCCAACTCGGGCTGCTGAACGCTTCTAGCTTCCGGCTTCCGGCTTTAGTTGCCTTTGACCCGCTCTATCCTGCCGCCCAAACCGGACAGCTTGGCTTCGATATCCTCGTAGCCCCGATCGATATGATAGATGCGATCCACTATGGTGGTGCCCTGGGCCACGAAACCGGCCAGCACCAGGCTGGCGGAAGCGCGCAGATCGGTCGCCATGACGGTGGCGCCGGTCAGCTGCTCGGTGTCGTCACAGATCGCCAGATTGCCATTCAGCTCGATATGGGCTCCCATACGGTTGAGTTCGGGCACATGCATGAAACGGTTTTCGAAGATGGTTTCGGTCACCCGCCCCACCCCCTTGGCCACGGCATTGAGCACGGTGAACTGGGCCTGCATGTCGGTGGGAAAGGCCGGATAGGGCGCGGTCTTGATGTCGACCGGCTTGAGCACCCGGTTGGTCATGTCCAGCCGGATCCAGTCTTCGCCGGTTTCCACCATGGCACCTGCATCCTTCAGCTTGACCAGCACCGCCTCCAGCAGGCGCGGATCCGTGTTGCGGCAGGTGATGTCGCCGCCGGTAATGGCGGCGCCCACCAGGAAGGTGCCGGTTTCGATCCGATCCGGCTGCACCCGGTAATCGCCGCCATGCAGTGCCTCGACCCCGTCGATGATCAGGGTATCCTGGCCGATGCCCTGGATTTTTGCGCCCAGGGTGTTGAGGAAGTGGGCCAGATCCACCACTTCCGGCTCACGCGCGGCATTTTCGATAATGGTGCGGCCCTCGGCCAATACCGCCGCCATCATCAGGTTCTCGGTACCGGTCACACTGACCATATCCATCAGGATATGGGCGCCTTTCAGACGGCCGTCGACCCGCGCCTTGATATAACCGTCTTCCACCCTGATGATGGCCCCCATCTGCTCCAGGCCATGGATATGCAGGTTGACCGGCCGGGCGCCGATGGCACAGCCGCCGGGCAGGGACACATCCGCCTCGCCAAAGCGGGCCACCAGGGGCCCCAGCGCAAGAATGGAAGCGCGCATGGTACGCACCAGTTCATAGGGCGCGATATGGCTGTTGACCGCGCCGGCCAGCACGGTGACATCACCGTTCACGCTCACATTCACCCCCATCGAAGCCAGCAACTGCAGGGTGGTATCCACGTCCTTGAGCCTGGGCACATTGCTCAGGTGCACCGCCTCGTCACACAGCAGGGTACCGAACAGGATCGGCAGGGCGGCATTTTTGGCGCCAGAAATGGTGACCTCGCCCGCCAGGCGGCAAGGTCCCTGAATCTTGAATTTGTCCATTTCGGCTCCTAATCAGGACGGCATGATGAATTTTCGCTCCCGGGCCCATTGCTCGGGAGTAAAGGTTTTGATGGTCAAGGCATGGATGGCGTTTTGGGCAATCAAGTCCATCAGGGGACCATTGATCGCCTGCTGTCGCTTGAGCCGGCTCATGTCGGCAAAATCCGCGGATACGGCAATCACCTCGAAGTGGCTACCTTCGCTTTTGACATAAAGCTCGTCCAGGGGCAGGGCCTGCCGCAACAAGCGCTCGACTTCGTTATTCAGATCCATTTTTGCTCCCGGAAGGGTTGTCTGTCAGTTCGAACAAGGAACCGACACCGTATAAATCGGCAAGGGGGTAAAAACTGGCCGGCGGGGAAAGCAGGGTCAGGCCCTTCCCCGCGCTGGCCAGGGCCTGGCTCCATTGCACCAGAAATGCCAGGCCCACCGAGTCCAGCTGCTCCACCGCGCTCAGGTCGGCTTGCTCCGCGGCGAACAGGGTCCCCCGCTCGGCCCAATAGGCCGGCAGCTCGTCCCTGGTCAAGGGGCGCTCCAGCTTCATTCAGGCCGTTCCAGCGGCGTGACCGGCTTCTTGGTGTGCTCCTGCAACTGCCGGGTCACCGCATCGATGCCGTTCTGGCGGATAAGGCCGCTCAGTTCGGTCTGCTTGGCGGACAGCAGGCTGATGCCTTCGGCCACCATATCGAACACCCGCCATTCCCCGGTACGGGTATTCTGGCGCAGTTTGAATTCAACACTGATGTCCGGCTTGTTCGCTTCCTTTACGGTCACCGGCACCGTCACCAGCCGCTCACCTTCCGCGACCCGGCCGCTGCCGATATCCAGGGTCTGATCGTTATAGGCCGCCAGGGCATCCGCATAGGTCACCACCAGGTAATCGCTGAACGCATCGACAAAGCGTTCCCGCTGTTCCGGGGTGGTGTTGTTGAGCTGGTTGCCGATCACCCGGAAGGCGGAAAAACGCACGTCCACCGCCGGCAGCATTTCTTCCCGCACTATGATGCGCAGGTACTCGGGATCGGACTTGATCCGTACCTGCTCCCGGTTGAGGCGATCGAAGGTGTTCTGGGCGACTTCGCCCATCAGGGTGTAGGGGTCGGAAAAGGTGGCCGAGGCGGTCAGGGGCGCCCACAGGGTTCCCAGGGCCAGCAGCCAGGTAATCAGTATTTTCTTCATCATCACTCCTCAGGGTTGCCCCATGGATTAATTGTTGCCGATGGAATAGATAAACTTGCCGATCAGCTCTTCCAATACCAGTGCCGACTGGGTATGGGCGATGGTATCGCCGTCCTGCAGCATGCCGATGCCCATGTCTTCGTCCACAAAACCGGGATTCAAGCCCAGGTATTGCTCCCCCAGCAGGCCGGAGGTCAGGATGGACGCGGTGCTGCTCTCGGCGAACTCGCCAGCCTCCCGGCTCAGAACCAGGGTCACCACCGGCACCTGATCCCGGGGATCCAGGCCGATCTGGCTGACCCGGCCCACCACCACGCCGCCCACCTTGACCGGGGAGCGGGCCTTGAGGCCGCCGATATTATCGAACTTGGCATAGAGGGTATAAGTTTCCCCCTGATTGTTGAGACTCACCCCCGCTACCTTGAATGCCAGCAGCAGCAGAGCGCCTATCCCGGCCAGCATAAAGCAGCCGACACTGAATTCCAGTTTGCTGTATTTCATTATTGTCTACCCGAACATAACGGCGGTCAGGACGAAATCAAGCCCCAGCACCGCCAAAGATGAATGCACCACTGTCTTGGTGGTGGCCTGGCTGATGCCCGCCGCCGTCGGCCTGGCATCGAAACCGTTGAACAGGGCAATCCAGGTTACCACCAGGGCGAACACCAGACTCTTGATAAAGCCCTGCATGATGTCCTCCTGCCAGTCCACTGCGGCCTGCATGGCCGACCAGAAGCCGCCCTCGTCCACTCCCAGCCAGTCGACCCCCACCAGCTTGGCCCCCCAGATACCGACGATGCTGAACATGAAGGCCAGCAGCGGCATGCTGATGAAGCCGGCCCAGAAGCGCGGTGCCACCACCCGGCGCAGGGGATCTATGCCCATCATCTCCAGGCTGGAAAGCTGTTCGGTGGCCTTCATCAGGCCCAGTTCGGCGGTCAGCGCCGAGCCGGCCCGGCCGGCGAACAGCAGGGCGGTCACCACCGGGCCCAGCTCGCGCAGCAACGACAGCGACACCAGCGGACCCAGGCTGCCTTCGGCACCGAAGTCCACCAGCACGTTGTAGCCCTGCAGGGCCAGTACCATGCCGATAAAGAGGCCGGATACCAGGATAATGGCCACCGACTGCACGCCCACCACCTGCAGCTGCTGCACCAGCAGCGGAAAATGCTTGCTCGGCTGGGGGCGTCCCACCAGGGCATGTAACAGCATGAAGCCGGCGCGACCCACCCTGGTCACCCCGCTCACCCCACGGCGCCCCAGTCGCCCGATCAGTTCAATCAACATAAGCTAACGACTCTCTGAATGTCGGGGCCGGATAATGAAAGGGAACGGGTCCGTCCGCCTGGCCTTGCAAAAACTGGATCACCCGGGGGTCCTGATGCTGCTGCAGCTCGGCCGGCGTGCCCGCCGCGACCACCTGCTTGTTGGCGATGATATAGGCATAGTCGGCGATGCTCATCACTTCGTCCACATCGTGGGTCACTATGATGGACGTCAGCCCCTGGGCCTTGTTCAGTTCGGCGATCAGCTTCACCAGCACCCCCATGCTGATCGGATCCTGGCCGGCGAAGGGCTCGTCGTACATGATGAGATCCGGATCCAGGGCAATGGCCCGAGCCAGGGCCGCGCGCCGGGCCATGCCGCCGGACAGTTCGGCCGGGAACATCCTCGCCGCCCCGCGCAAGCCTACCGCTTCCAGCTTCATCATCACCAGGGTACGGATGATGGCTTCGGGCAGTCCGCTGTGCTCGCGCAGCGGGAAGGCCACGTTGTCGAACACCGACAGGCCGGTAAACAGGGCCCCGCTCTGGAACAACATGCCCATGCGCCGACGCACCCGGTACAGCCGATTGCGGCTCAGGGACGGCACGGACTCGCCATCGAACAGCACATCGCCGCTGTCGGGCTTGATCTGCCCACCGATAAGACGCAGCAAGGTGGTTTTTCCGATGCCGCTCGGTCCCATGATGGCGGTGATTTTGCCTTGGGGTATCTGCAGGTCGATCCGTTCATACAGGGCCCGCTCCCCATGACTGAAACAAAGGTCCCGGATTTCGACAAGGCTCTTGTTCAAACTGATCCCCCGCAAAAAAGAAAGAATTGTATGGGTTCCCCGATAGATGGGCAACCAAGCTGATGCTTTTTCCTGTCCCCCTGCGCCACGCCCTGTCCCGAATGCAGCCGGGGCCCGGGCCTTGCCCAGGAATCCTCGCCGCACCAGTCGCTTATCGGCCCGAGCTTTTCTATAATGGCGCCGCCTAAGGTGTGGAGAGAGTTATGTCAGTCGAATTTGATTACCGTAAAACCGCCCAGCGTGTGCTGGATATTGAAAAGGCGGCCATCGACGGCCTTTATCAATATCTTGATCAGGACTTCGATGCGGCCTGCCGACTGATGTTCCAGTGCCGGGGCAAGGTCATCGTCACCGGCATGGGCAAGTCGGGACACATCGCCAACAAGATTGCCGCCACCCTGGCCAGCACCGGCACTCCGGCTTTTTTCGTCCATCCCGGCGAGGCCAGCCACGGAGATCTCGGCATGATCGGCCATGATGACGTGGTGCTGGCCCTGTCCAATTCCGGTGAAAGCGATGAGATCCTGTCCCTGCTGCCGGTGCTCAAACGCCGCGGCCTCAAGCTGATTTGCCTGACCGGCAATCCCGACTCCACCATGGCCCGGGAAGCCGATGTGCACCTGTGTACCCGGGTCGAGCAGGAAGCCTGCCCGCTCGGCCTGGCGCCGACCGCCAGCACTACCGCCACCCTGGTCATGGGCGACGCCCTGGCGGTGGCCTTGCTGGAAGCCCGGGGCTTTACCGCCGACGACTTCGCCCTTAGCCATCCCGGCGGCGCCCTCGGCAAACGCCTGTTGCTGCGGGTCGGCGACCTGATGCACAAGGACGACCGGGTGCCCAAGGTCGGCCTCAACACCCTGATCATCGAGGCGCTGCTGGAAATCGGCCGCACCGGGCTCGGCTTTACCGCCGTGGTCGATGAACAGCAGCAACTGGTCGGCATCTATACTGATGGGGACCTGCGGCGGACCCTGGACCATAAAATCGACGTCCACCACACCACCATCGACCAGGTCATGACCCGGCACTGCACCACCGCCAGGACCCAGATGCTGGCGGCGGAGGCGGTCAAACTGATGGAAGAAAAGAAAATCAGCGGCCTGCTGGTGGTGAATGAGCACAACCAGCCGGTCGGTGCCTTCAACATGCATGACCTGTTACGGGCGGGGGTGATCTGATGGCACAGCAGAGCCTGTACGGCCCAGTGTCGATCAAACTGTGGCGGCGGCTGGCCGATATCCGCCTGCTGATCTGCGACGTGGACGGGGTACTGTCGGACGGCATGATCTACCTCGGCAACCAGGGCGAGGAATACAAGAGCTTCTGTACCAAGGACGGCTTCGGTATCAAGGCATTGTTGAATGCCGGTATCCAGGTCGCCGTCATCACCGGGCGGGACTCGCGCATCGTCAGCGAGCGCATGGCCTCCCTCGGGGTACGCCACGTCTACCAGGGCCAGGGCGACAAAATGCACAGCTACCGGGCCTTGTTGGATACCCTCAAGCTCGCTCCCGAACAGGTCGCCTATATCGGCGACGACGTGGTCGATCTGCCGGTGATGCGCGATTGCGGCCTGGGCGTCGCCGTCTGTGACGCCCACCCCCTGGTGCTGCACGGTGCCGACTACGTCACCCGACTCCGCGGCGGCCATGGCGCCGTACGCGAACTGTGCGACCTGCTCCTGGAAGCGCGGGGCGCGCTGGCCGATGCCAAGGGCATGAGCGTATGAGTCGCCAGAGCTGGCTGTTTGCTGCCCTCTTCCTCTGCGCCCTGGTCAGTTGGCAATGGTTCAGGCCCGCCCCCGGCGGCCCGGCCAGTGAGCAGGATTACCAACCGGATTTTATCGCCAGGCAACTGACCAGCCTGCAATACAACCCGCTGGGCCTGCCCTACCGGGGGCTGGATGCGGATTATGCGGAGTACTACGATCCACTCTCCATGACCCTGATGGAAAAACCTGTTATCTTGCTTTATTCGCCCGACGGCCAGCCCCAGTGGCGGCTGCAGGGAGACGAGGGCGTCATCAACACCGGCGACAACGCGGTGATGGTCGGCAGCGTGATCGGCCGGGGGCTGCAACCGGACGCCCTGGTGGAAACCCTGACCACCGAATATCTGGAACTGGATTTTATCAACAACCAGCTGCGCTCCAACCGGGATGTGCAGCTGAGCAGTCCGCACTACCAGGCCCAGGGCCAGGGCCTGCTGGGCAAGCTTGAACAACAAACGGTGGAACTACTGCATGAAACCCGGGCAACTTACTTCAATCCTTAGCATAAGCGGACTGCTGGCCCTGGGCCTGGGCCTGGCCGAAGCCAGGGAGTCGGACTTTCGCCAGCCGGTCACCATCGACGCCGGCCGCCAGTTGGTCGAATTGGCGGAGAACAAGGTGACCTTCAGCGACCGGGTGGTGGTCAAGCAAGGTACCATAGACGTGCGTGCCGACCGGGTGGTGGTGATCCGCACCGAACAGGGGCTGCAGTCGATGACCGCCCACGGTACCCCGGCGACTTACCAGCAGATCCTGGACAACGGCCAGCCGGTGCATGCCGAGGCACGGGAGATCCACTACGACATGCGCGCCCGCACCATCACCCTGCTGCAGGACGCCAAGCTGCAGCAGAACGATAATATCGTCACCGGCTATCGCATCCGCTACCACATCGACCGGGAGCAGATGGAAGCGGAAAGCCAGGGTGGCCAGGACAGGGTCACCACCATCTTCCTGCCCGAACAACTGCAGAACCTCGATAACCCGCAGGGCCAGGACTGAGCCATGGCAACACTGAAAGCGCGCGGGCTGCAGAAAAGCTACAAGGGCCGCCAGGTCGTGGCCGACGTCAGCCTGACCGTCAACACCGGCCAGATCGTCGGCCTGCTCGGCCCCAACGGCGCCGGCAAGACCACCTCCTTCTATATGATCGTCGGCCTGGTGCAACGGGACGCGGGCAGCATCACCATCGACGACCAGGACATCAGTCATCAGCCCATGCACATCCGCGCCAGGGCCGGCATCGGCTACCTGCCCCAGGAAGCCTCCATTTTCCGTCGCCTGAGCGTGGCCGATAACCTGATGGCGGTGCTGGAAACCCGCAAGGAGCTGGATGCCGCCGGGCGCGACGAGAAAATGGAACAGTTGCTGGAAGAGTTTAATATTACTCATATCCGCGACAGCTTAGGCATGAGCCTGTCCGGCGGCGAACGGCGGCGGGTGGAGATCGCCCGCGCCCTCGCCGCCGATCCCCGCTTTATCCTGCTGGACGAGCCTTTTGCCGGGGTCGACCCGATATCGGTGATCGACATCAAGAAAATCATACTGCACCTGCGGGACCGGGGGTTGGGCGTGCTGATCACCGATCACAATGTGCGGGAAACCCTGGATGTGTGCGAACGGGCCTATATCGTCAGCCATGGCCTCCGTATCGCCGCCGGCACCCCGGCGGAAATACTCAATAACGAGCAGGTCAAGAAAGTCTATCTTGGTGAACAATTCAGCCTCTGAGCAGGCCCGCAACAGTATATTATGCGGTTGATATAGAAGGACTTTTTGAACAGATGAAGCCAACTCTTCAGTTACGCCTGGGTCAGCAGCTGACCATGACGCCCCAGCTGCAGCAGGCCATACGCCTGTTGCAGCTGTCCAGCCTGGAACTGCAGCAGGAGATCCAGCAAGCCCTGGAAAGCAATCCGTTACTGGAGCAGGAAGAGCCGGAAACCATCGACGTGGCCGAGCCCCGCCACGAAGAGCAGATGGCGGCCGACACCGCCATGGAGCAGAACCAGCTGTCCGACGAATTACCCATGGACACCAACTGGGATGATGTCTATACCGCCTCATCCGGCGCCGGCGGCGGCCTGCCGGATGGCGCCGAAGACACCGTCTACCAAGGGGAAACCACCGAAACCCTGCAGGACTATCTGTTATGGCAGATGCGCCTCACCCCCTTCAGCGATACCGATCAGGCCATCGCCCTGGCCATCATCGATGCCATCGACGATGCCGGCTATCTGACCATAGATATCGACGACATCCTCGAGGCGGTGGCCGGTGACGAGCTGGAGATAGAAGCGGACGAGGTGGAAGCGGTACTGAAACGGATTCAACACTTCGATCCCATCGGGGTCGCCGCCCGCAGCGTACAGGAATGCCTGCGCATTCAGCTGGAACAGTTCCCCGCCGAGACCCCCTGGCTGAACGAGGCCCGTGCCGTCATCGCCCAGCATATGGACCTGCTCGGCAATCGAGACTACCGCACCCTGCAGCGCAAGGCCAAGCTGAAGGAAGAGGAGCTCAGGGAGGTGCTGGCCCTGATCCAGCAGCTGGAGCCCAGACCCGGCAACAGCGTACTCCAGAGCAGTTCCGAGTATGTGATCCCCGATGTGGTGGTGACCAAACGCCAGGGCACCTGGGTGGCGGAGCTGAACCCGGAAGCCATGCCCAAGGTCAAGCTGAATCAGACCTACGCCGCCATGGCCCGTCAGCCCAGGAACAGCGAAGACGGCCAGTTTATCCGCAACCATTTGCAGGACGCCAAGTGGTTTCTCAAGAGTCTGGAAAGCCGAAATGATACCCTGCTCAAGGTTGCCAATTGTATTGTCGAGCAACAACAGGCATTCTTTGAGTATGGCGAAGAGGCCATGAAGCCCATGGTGCTGAATCACGTGGCCGAGGCGGTGGAAATGCACGAGTCCACCATCTCGCGGGTCACCACCCAGAAGTTTCTGCACACGCCCCGGGGGGTGTTCGAGCTGAAGTATTTCTTCTCCAGCCATGTGGGGACCGATGACGGCGGTGAATGCTCTTCGACGGCAATTCGCGCCCTGATCAAGAAACTGGTCGGTGCGGAAAACCCGGCCAAGCCGCTGAGCGACAGCAAAATCGCCCAACTGCTGGCCGAACAGGGGATACAGGTGGCCAGGCGTACCATCGCCAAGTACAGGGAGTCGCTGGCCATTCCCCCTTCCAATCAGCGTAAACGCCTGGTTTAAGGCAGACCAAGAAGGAAGACGTTATGCAAATAAACCTGACTGGACACCATGTAGAAATCACCGATTCATTGCGTGACTATGTGAACAGCAAATTTTCCAAGCTGGAGCGTCACTTCGATCATATCACCAATGCGCACGTCATCCTTAACGTGGAAAAACTGCAACAAATCGCCGAAGCCAAGCTGAACGTCAGCGGGGGCGAAGTGTTCGCCAATTCGCAGCATGAAGACATGTACGCGGCCATCGACGGCTTGATCGACAAGCTGGATCGCCAGATCATCAAACACAAAGAGAAACTCAAGCAAAAATAACCATGGAAGTCGCCGACATACTGAGCAGGGACTGCACCCGCAGTGCAGTTCCCTGCACGAGCAAGAAACGAGCCCTGGAAATCATCAGTGAGCTGGCCGCGCAACACCTCAACATCAGCAGCCAACAACTGTTCGACTGCCTGCTGGCCCGGGAAAAAATGGGCAGCACCGGCATCGGCAACGGTATCGCCATCCCCCATGGCCGTATCAGCAATGACAACAAGGCGACCGCCGTCTTACTCACCTTCGCCGAACCGGTGGAATTCGATGCCATCGACCACCAGCCGGTCGGCCTGGTCTTTGCCCTGCTGGTGCCGGAACAGGAGTGCAAACAGCATCTCAAGACGCTGTCATTGATTGCCGAAAAGCTCAGCAACAAGCAGGTATGCAAGCAGTTGCGTCAGGCCGGCAGCGATGACGAACTCTATCACATCATGATTTCAGCCTGAGGAAAGCAAGATGCAGCTGGTCATCGTCAGTGGTCGCTCCGGATCGGGAAAAACGGTCGCCCTGCGGGTACTCGAGGACCTGGGCTATTACTGTGTCGACAACCTGCCGGTCGAGCTGCTGCCCGACCTGGTACAGATGCGCCGCCACAGGCCCGGCGAGGTGGCGGTCAGCATAGACGTGCGCAACCTGCCCGACAGCCCCGACAAGCTGGAAGCCTGCCTGGCCGAAGTCAGGGCCATGGAAGGTGTCAGCCTGTCCAGCATCTTTATCGATGCCGACAACGCCGCGCTGATCCGCCGCTTCGGCGACACCCGCCGGCTGCATCCCCTGTCCCGCCACAGCCTGACCCTGGATGAAGCCATTCGG
Organism: Zobellella iuensis; assembly: GCF_016746085.1. Taxonomy (GTDB): domain Bacteria; phylum Pseudomonadota; class Gammaproteobacteria; order Enterobacterales; family Aeromonadaceae; genus Oceanimonas; species Oceanimonas iuensis. Next base: position 46,124 of record NZ_JAERTZ010000013.1, on the reverse strand, counting down.
GAAGAAACCCACCTGCTGGCGCCCCTGTCCTCGGATGCCGACCTGCGCATCGACACCTCCAGCCTCAGCATCCACGATCTGAGCGAGATCATCCGCGAGCGCATCCTCGGCAAGAAGGAGCGGGAACTGAACTGGGTGTTCGAGTCCTTCGGCTACAAGTACGGGGTGTCCAAGGATGCCGACTTCGTGTTCGACGCCCGCTTCCTGCCCAATCCCCACTGGATTGCCGAGCTGCGTCCCTTCACCGGCCGCGACGAGCCGGTGGCCGACTACCTGGCCGGCCAGCCGGAGGTGATGAAATACCTCTGGCAGATAGAAAACCTGCTGATCACCTGGATGCCGCATCTGGAACGCAACAACCGCAGCTACGTCACCGTGGCCATCGGCTGCACCGGCGGCCAGCACCGCTCCGTGTTTCTCGCCGAGCAACTGGCCCGGGTGTTCCGGCAGATGGGGAAAAGCGTGCAACTTCGCCACCGAACACTGGAAAAACGCAATGCCGAAAATTGAACGGGACCTGGAAATCGTCAATAAACTGGGCCTGCACGCCCGGGCCGCCATCCAACTGGTCCAACTGACGCAACAATTCGATGCTACCGTCACCGTGTGCAACCAGGAAAAGCAGGCCCCGGCCAACAGCGTGATGGGCCTGTTGATGCTGGAAACCGCGCAAGGCCATGCCATTCGCGTGGTGGCCGAAGGCCCGGACGCGGAAGCGGCCATGGCGGCCGTGGCCCGGCTGGTGGCCGACCGTTTCAACGAATCGGAATAAGACACTCTCCCCCGTTCCTCGACCCGGAGCCCGGATGACCGAGCCATTAGACCAACCCAGGACGCCGGATCAGCTGGACAGCATCACCCAGGCCCTGAACAGCGGCATGTTCGTGCACGTGCGGCGCATGCTGCAGCAGATGCGCCCGGGCGACGTGGCCTGGCTGCTCGAATCCTCCCCCTCGCCCAGCCGCAAGGTGCTGTGGCAGCTGATCGATCCCGACGACTACGGCGAAATCCTGGAGGAGCTGTCGGAAGAGGTGCGGGACGGCATCATCCGGCTGATGGACCCGGACAAGCTGGCCATCGCCCTGGAAGACATGGAGTCGGACGACCTGGCCTATGTGCTGCGGGATCTGCCCGAGCAGCTGTTCAACCAGGTACTGACCCGGATGGACGAGCAGGACCGGCAGCGGGCCGAGCAGGCCCTGTCCTATGCGGAAGACACCGCCGGCTCGCTGATGAACACCGAGTTCATCACCCTGCGCCCGGACGTCACCATCGACGTGGTGCTGCGCTACCTGCGTCGCCACAGCGAGCTGCCCGAAGGCACCGATACCCTCTACGTGGTGGATCAGCATAACCGCCTGCTGGGGGATATCTCGCTGGCCAGCCTGGTGGTGCAGGCGCCCACCGCCACGGTGGCGGAAGCCATGGATACCAATGTGGAAGCCATTCCACTGACCATGTCCGACACCGAGGTGGCCAACCTGTTCGAACGCCACGACTGGCTGTCGGCGCCGGTGGTGGACGAGGAAGGCCGCCTGCTGGGCCGGATCACCATAGATGACGTGGTCGACATCATCCGGGAGGAGGGCGAGCACTCCATGATGGGCATGGCCAAGATGGCCGACGACGAGGACACCTTCGCGCCGGTGCTGACCAGCGCCCGCCGCCGCTCTATCTGGCTGACCGTCAACCTGGGCGCCGCCCTGGCCGCCGCCAGCGTGTCCAATATGTTCGAAGCCACCCTGGACCAGCTGGCCACCCTGGCCATACTGATGACCATAGTGCCGTCCATGGGCGGCATCGCCGGCAACCAGACCCTGGCGCTGGTGATCCGTGGCATGGCGGTGGGCCATATCGGCGACAGCAACGCCCGCTGGCTGCTGACCAAGGAAGCCCTGGTGGGTCTGATCAACGGCATGCTGTGGGCGCTGATGATCGCGGTGGTGGTCAGCCTGTGGAAAGGCAGCTGGGAGATCGGCCTGGTGATCGCCGCGGCCATGTTTATCAACCTGTCGGTGGCCGGCATGGCCGGCGCCATGATCCCCCTGGGCATGCGCAAGCTCAACATAGACCCGGCCCTGGCCGGCTCCATGGCACTGACCACCATCACCGACATCGTCGGCCTGCTGTCCTTCCTCGGCCTGGCGACGCTGATCCTGCTGAACTGAAGCCGGAAGCTGGAAGCTGGAAGCCTTAAGGCTGCCGCCTCGGCCATAGACGAGAAAAGGCCGCATAGGCGGCCCTTTCTTATAGCTTCCAGCTTCACGCTTCCGGCTTTCTTTATTGCCCTGCTATCTTCATGTTGTCGATCAGCACCGAGCCGGTCTGCAGGCTGGAGCGGGTTTCCACGTCGGTGCCGATGGCCTGGATGCCGGCGAACATCTGCTTCAGGTTGCCGGCGATGGTGATCTCTTCCACCGGGTAGGCGATTTCGCCGTTTTCCACCCAAAAACCGGCGGCACCGCGGGAATAGTCGCCGGTGACGATGTTCACCCCCTGGCCCATCATCTCGGTCACCAGCAGGCCGGTGCCCATCATCTTCAGCAAGGCTGCCAGATCGTGGCCGCTGCTGGAGATTTGCCAGTTGTGAATGCCGCCGGCATGGCCGGTCAGCGGCAACCCCAGTTTGCGCGCCGAGTAGCTGGTCAGCAGGTAGCTCTTGAGATCGCCCCCCTCGATGATATGGCGCTCGTGGGTACGCACCCCCTCGTTGTCGAAAGGCGCACTGGCCAGGCCCTTGTCCAGGTGCGGCTGTTCATGGATGCTGAGCCAGTCCGGGAAGACCCGGCTGCCCAGGGCATCGAGCAGGAAGGAGGACTGCCGGTACAGGTTGCCACCGCTGATCGCCATCACCAGGTGGCCGAACAGGCCCGCGGCCACATCCGGATGAAACAGCACCGGCGCCCGGGTGGTGCCTATCTTGCGGCCACCGAGGCGGCCCAGGGTACGGCTGACGGCCTCGTCGGCCACCCGCTCGGGTGTCCAGAGATCCGCGAAACTGCGTGCCGAGGTATAGCCGTACTCCCGCTGCATGTCACCGTCCTGCTCGCCGATCAGCACACAGCTCAACCCGAAGCGGGTGCCCGCATAGCCCTTGATAAAGCCGTGGCTGTTGCCATAGACCTTGATACCCAGGTTGCTGGAAAAGCTGGCGCCGTCCGACTGCTTGATGCGCGGATCCCGGCCCTGGGTATGCTGCTCGCAACGCAGCGCCAGCTCGATGCCGTCCGCCGGTTCCAATGGCTGGGGAAAACACAATCCCAGCTCGGGCGCATCCCAGGCCAGTTCGGCGGCCTCGGCGATACCGGCGAAAGGATCGACCGTAGTATAACGGGAGATATCCAGCGCCGCCGCCACGGTGCGGGCGATGGCATCGGGGCGCAGATCCGAGGTCGAGGCCGAGCCCTTGCGTCCCTCCCGGTAGACGGCAATACCGAGGGCGCCATCCTTATTGAACTCGATGTTTTCCAGTTCGCCGTTGCGGGTGTTCACCGACAGGCCGGTTTGCTTGCTGATGGACACTTCCGCCGCCTCGGCACCCAGCCGCTTGGCGCTGTCCAGGGCTTGTTCTACCGCCAGCTCAAGCTGGCGCTGTTCGATCTGAATTTCTGCTGGGGTCATAATGGCATCGCTGGCTCTGTTTGGAGTTAGCATAACAGACCCCTGCGCCCCTTGGGAGAAGCTGGTACTATATATGTAAATCTTTGTTGAAACGGAAAAGCTATGCGCCACCATGATGAGCACCCCGAGCACGATGATGAGATCGAATGGGTCAGCAAGAGCGAGATGAAACGGGAGAGCCATGCCCTGCAACAGCTGGGTGAGTCCCTGGTCAGGCTCAAACCCAGCGAGTTGGCCAAGGTGCCCCTGGATGAAGAACTGCAGGATGCCATCGCCCTGGCGCACAAACTCGGCAACAAGCGGGAAGCCTTGCGCCGGCACCTGCAATTCATCGGCAAGCTGATGCGCAGCCGGGACGTGTCCGCCATCCAGGAGGCGCTGGCCGCCTTCGACCACAAGAGCGCGGTGGCCAATGCCCATTTCCACAAGCTGGAGCTGTGGCGGGACCGGCTAATCAGGGAAGGGGACAAGGGCGTGGACGCCCTGCTAGCGGAATACCGGGAGCTGGATCGGCAGAAGCTACGGCAGCTGGCCCGCCAGGGCCGCAAGGAGCTGGCCGCCAACTTGCCGCCCACAGCCTACCGGGAGCTGTTCCAGTACCTGAAGCAGCATCTGGAACCCTGAACAGCACAACGGGAGCCTCGGCTCCCGTTGTGATCTATGGGGCCAAGCCGGCACTTAGAAACACATATCCGCCGGTTTTTTGCCCATTCGTTTCTGTACTGCACATTCACGGTTATCTACACCGTCGCCCCTTGTTGCCATTTCCTGCACTACGGGCTGCTGCATATCCAGCACTGTTCCGGCTTGCGCCGGCATCAACATCAACCCAAGGACAGAGGCAAAGGCTATCGATAGCAAGGTTTTCATCTTTATCGCCTCCAGAGATTGCCGCAACTGCGGCAACAATGATTAGACCCTGGTCCCTGCCCCAATCGCACAGAAAAAAGCTTTTCACTGAAGGTTAATAATTGACCAACCTTGCTACTGGGTGCCCCCGACGGTCATCCGGTCCAGCTTGAGGGTCGGCTGCCCCACCCCCACCGGCACGCTCTGGCCATCCTTGCCGCAGACCCCGACCCCGGTATCCAGGGCCAGATCATTGCCCACCATGGACACCTGGCTCATGGCCTCGGGGCCGTTGCCGATCAGGGTCGCGCCCTTGAGCGGGGCGGTCAGCTTGCCGTCTTCGATCAGATAGGCTTCGGAGGCCGAAAACACGAAGCGCCCGGAGGTGATGTCCACCTGGCCGCCACCGAAATTGGGCGCATAGATGCCCTTCTTCACGCTGCGGATGATCTCCTCCGGCGGCGTGTCGCCGGGCAGCATGTAGGTATTGGTCATACGCGGCATCGGCAGGTGGGCATAGGATTCGCGCCGGCCGTTACCGGTCGGCGCCATCTGCATCAGCCGGGCATTGAGCTTGTCCTGCATATAGCCCTTGAGAATGCCGTTCTCGATCAGCACGTTGTAGCCGCTGGCGGTGCCCTCGTCATCGATGGAGAGCGAGCCGCGCCGGTTGGCCAGGGTACCGTCATCCACTATGGTGCACAGGCTGGAAGCCACCTGCTCGCCGATGCGGCCGGCATAGGCGGAAGACCCCTTGCGGTTGAAATCCCCTTCCAGGCCGTGGCCCACCGCCTCGTGCAGCAGCACCCCGGGCCAGCCGGCGCCCAGCACCACCGGCATGGTGCCGGCGGGGGCGTCGACCGCCTCCAGGTTGACCAGCGCCTGGCGCACCGCCTCCTTCACATAGCCCAGGGCCCTCGGCTGACCGTCCACCTCCTCCAGGAAATAGTCGTAACCGACCCGGCCGCCGCCGCCACTGCCTCCCCGCTCGCGTCGGCCGTTGCGTTCCGCCAACACCGAGCAGTTCAGCCGCACCAGGGGCCGCAAATCGGTCGCCAGAGTACCGTCGGTCGCCAGCACCAGGATTTCCTCGTAGACCCCGGAAATGGAAGCGATCACCTGAGTCACCGCCGGATCCAGGCTACGGGCGAAGGCATCCATCTGCTGCAACAGGGCAATTTTCTGCTCCCGCCCCAGGCTGTCGAGGGGGTTCAGCCCCAGGTAACGGGCCTGCACCGGCTGCTCGCGGCCAATCTGGAAACGGCCGTCGCCACCCCGCTCGGCAATACCGCGCGCGGCGCTTACCGCCTGATCCAGCGCCGAGGCCGTCAGTTCATCGGAATAGGCAAAACCGGTCTTCTCGCCGCTGACGGCCCGCACCCCCACGCCCTGCTCTATGTTGTAGCTGCCATCCTTGACGATGCCGTCCTCCAGCACCCAGGACTCGTGCACACTGTTCTGGAAATAGAGGTCGGCAAAGTCGATCTGGTGCCGGCACAGCCGGGCCAGCTGGGCATCCAGCAGGGCCATATCCAGTTCATTCGGGGCCAGCAGGCTGCGGTTAATCTGTTCAATACTCATGCTTTGTCTCTCCAAACCGCGGTCAGGCGGGCATGTTGGGCCACCGGCATCTGGCTCCGGATGCGGGCCAGGCGCTCGGCCTCCAGCGGGGCAATAATCAAGCCCTCGCCCTTGGGCAAACAGGCCTGGAGTTCTCCCCAGGGGTCGAGGATCAGGGAGTGGCCCCAGGTTTGCCGACCGCCACCATGATCACCATATTGTGCCGCAGCCAGTACGTAACACTGGTTCTCGATGGCCCGGGCCTGCAACAAGGGCAGCCAGTGGGCCTGGCCGGTGACCCGGGTAAAGGCGGCGGGCACCATTAGGATCTCGGCCCCCCGTTCCCGCAAGGCCCGATATAACTCGGGAAAACGTAAATCATAACAGATCGACAGGCCCAGGCGGCCGAACGGGCTGTCGATAACGCACAGCGCGTCGCCGGGGGCATAGGTCGCCGACTCCTGATAGCGCCCGTGGCCGTCGGCCACCTCCACGTCGAACAGGTGCACCTTGTGGTAATGAGCCGCCCGTTCGCCCCGATCATCATAGACCAGGCAGGTGGAATGCAGCTTGTCGCTCCCCTCGATACGGGTCGGCATGGATCCCACTACCAGCCAGATCCCCAGTTCACGGGCCCAGCGGGAAAAGAGCTCCTGCACCGGGCCCGCGCCCAGTGGCTCGGCCCATTGCCGGGCCGCGTCCCGGCCGCCGAACACCGCCGCATTTTCCGGCAACTGCACCAGCAGGGGCCGGCTCGGGGGCAATTGCTGCAGCAGTTTTTCCAGCCGGGCTCTGTTGGCCGGCCAGTCGGGCCCGGCATTCATCTGTATCGCCACCAGTTCCATGGCTTACTCCTTATGGTTGCGGGACAGTCTCACCCGCTCCTGCTCCCGATCCAGCTCGGTAACCTGGGGCTGTGCCAGGGGGCCACTGACCCGATAACGAATGCGTGTGAATACATCTACCACAGGGCCCAGCACCTTGGACAGTGCCAACACGTAAAGGCCGGTGACCGGGGTAACCGCAAACGCCGCCAGCACCGGCAGATTGCCGGTCAGATTGGGGGTGAAATCGAACTGGTAATCCAGTTGCTCCGCCACCAGATCCAGCCGCCCCCGCCCGCGCAGATCCCCCGCGGCCCCGTTCAGCACGAAGTCATCATTGTGCAAGACGCCGTCCCGCAGTTCACCGCTGGCACCGATGCGATCGAAGTAGAAGCCTTGCTCGAACACGTCGCGAAAATCCAGGCGCAGCCGGCGCAACACCGACTCCATGCTCAATACCGACAGCAGGCCGGCGCCCCTGTCATTCAATTCGGTGAGCACCCCGGCACCGGATTCGGCGCCGAGACTGCCATTCATGCTGGGCCGGTCCGGGCGCCAGGGCAGATCCAGCCAGCGCAGTTGGCCCTGGAGGCTGGCCCGGGTCTCGCTGAAGGGCGACTCCTGGCCCAGGCCCTGCCACAATCGCTGCAGGGAGGGGGTACGGAGCTGCCATTCCAGCCGGCTCAGGTTGCCGCTCTGGTGCTGCAGCCACTGGCCCTCGGCCGTCCCCTGCAACAGGGGGCCATCAAGCCGCAAATCGACCAGCCGCACCCCATTCTGCTCGGGCTGGGGCTCGAGCCGGAAACTCAGCCGGCCCAGGGCCAGCTCCCGCCAACGGCAGTCCCGGCAGTCGACCTCGAGCGCCGGCACCTGCTGCGGGCTGATGTGGTTGGCATGCTGCGCCAGCCGATCTTCGCCTGGCGCCGGGCTCAGCCACAGCCGACGCAGTTCCGCCCGGGCCGGGACAGCCCCCCCCCACGCCAGCTCGCCTTCGGCCTGCTCGGACTGGAAGGCCAGTCGCCGGCGCCCTTCCCCAGCGGGTTCGAGTTGCAGCCGGAGCTGGTTGAAAGGCTGGCGCCAGAGCCGGGCTTCGGTGGCTTGGATCACCACCCGGTAGGGTGCCGGCCAGCGCAGCTGGGGCATCGCCGCCGCCTCCCCCTGCTGCCAGTCGGCGCCAAGCAATGCCAGCCAGTCGTCCAGCGGCAGCGCGGGCAGCCGCAACGCGATATCGAGGGGGGCCCTCGCCGCGGCCGGCCCGGCCTCGCCGGCCGACAGCCACAAGCGGGAAACCCGGGCCCCCCCAGCCTCAAAGCGCAGTTCCGCCTGCCCCTGAATATCCGGGCCCAGGCTCAACGCCACCTCCGCCTGCCGGTCGTTGCCGTTCACCATGAGGCGGGCCGGCCGCGGCTGTTCGGCCGTCTTGTGCAGGGGCAGCGGCAACCGGCTGGCCATGCCCCGCAACTCGGTATCGGCTTCGACGCGATAGCTGAATTCGCCCTGCTCGGCCAGGGTCAGCCACAACCGGCCCTGCCAGGCGGTTTCCCCCTCCAGCGCCTGCAACGGCGGGTATTGCCGGGCCAACACCGGGGCCGGGGTTCGCCCGCGCATATCCAGGCGGACCTCATACCCCTGCGCCGTCACCTGGCCCCGGTAATCCAGCTCCAGCGGCTGTCCGGCCCATTGCGCCCGCAGCGCCTCAAAATGGGTTTGCCGCTCGTCAAACAACAGCCGGCCGGACACCTCGCTCAACGGCAACCCCAACGACGAGATCTGGACCCGGTTGCGCACGAAGTCAACCTGGCCTTCCACCCCGACCTCCCCCCCGCTGAGCGGAATATCGAGCGCCAGCCGCCCCTCGAGCTGGCCCGCCACCTGCACCTGCTGCAGGGTTTTGCCCACGGAACCGGCCAGGGGCGACTGTTGCAGGTAGCGGGTCACCGCCTTGCCTTCCCCGCTGATGCCGGCGCTGAGCTGCAGGCTGGCCGCCTTGTTCAGGGGGACGATACGGGCATCGATGTCGGCCGCATCCACCTCCCCCAGCCTGCCCGAGGAGCCGGTCATATAGAGACCGTCGTTTTCGAACAGCAGGTCCAGGCTGAGATCGGTGAGCGGTTGCCAGCCGGGATCGAAACGGAATTCGGCCTCGCGCAGGGGCACCCGGGCCTGGAACAGACCGCTGCCGTCGGCGTAGGGAAAACCGTCCAGCCGGCCGTACCAGAGCACCTCGGCCTGTTCCGCCCTGCCCGCCCGGATGGCGCCCTGCAGGTAATCCACCAGGGGCGAGCCCATCAAGGGCTCGGGAAAATAGGTGAAAGCCTGCTCGGCCCGGGCCAGATCCACTTCCGCCGAGGCGCTGAGCAGGGGTGAGCCCTGTTGCGGCAGCTGCAGGCTGAACCAGCCCTGCAACGCCAGATCCCGGGTCTCCAGCCGCACCCTATCGCTCCACAGCAGCCAGCCCTGCGGCTGCCGCCGCCAATTCAGCTCGGTATCCAGCCGCTGCATGGGCCAGGGCGCCCGAAACGCCGACTCAAATACCCAATCGGCGGCGTCCTGCTGGCGCAGGCCCAGCCGGCCCCGGGTCGGGGTCAGCAGGAAGTCTCCCTGCAGCCCCCGGGTGCCGGGTATCCACTGAAAGGGACGGGTACCGACCTCGTTCAGCTCGCCACGGACCAGCCAGTCGGTGCCATCCGGCCGGGCGGAAAAGTACAGCCCGGACAGCTCGCCTTCGGGTGCTGCTCCTGCCAGTTGGCGAGCGGCACCGGGCCAGAAGCTTTCGCCCCATTGGGCCAGCAGCGCCAGGTCGGCGAAGGTCAGCCGATCCAGGTAGCCGTGCACCCTGTCGTCCTGCCGGTCCAGCTGTATCCGCCAGCTGGGCCAGGCTTCACCGTCCACGCTGATGTCGATGCCCTCGCTGGCCAGCTGCCAGCCGCCCTCGGTCGGTTGCCACTGTATCCGGCCCCCGTCCACGGCGATCTGGTGGTCATCCCCCCAGCGCAGCCGGTTTTCGCCCAGTTGCAGCACACCGGCATCAAGCAGGCCCTGGCGCCACTCCAGCCAGAGTTCGAAGGACAGGTCGGCGCCGATGTGCTCGTCGTCGGGCCGGATGCGGGCAATGGTGGAGGCCGCATCCACCCGGTCCGCCTGCAGGTAAAGACTGCCGTCCAGCCGGTCGGCCGGCCCGGCAAAATGCCCTTTCAGGGTGAATTGCTGGCTTCCGTCGGGCCCGAAGCCGAGCCGCCCCTGGCCCTGGTGCCGACCGGGGCTGTTGTGCCAGTGCAGGGCGGGGACATGCAGTTCGAGCAAATCCTGCTCCGGTGCGGTCACCACCAGCAGGGCATCCTGCAGGGAAAAGCGTGCCACCCCTTCCAGCGCCAGGCGGCGCAGGAAGGCCAGATCGGTGTGACGGTCGGCGGCCTCACCGGCGGCCAGCTCCAGGGGCAGGCGCAGGCCTTCCAGGGTCAGTTCGTTCAGCACCGGGCGCCACTGCCGCAGGCTCTGCCACAGATGCAGGTCCACCAGGGCGCGGCGCAGGGTGATGGCCGGCCCCTCGGCCCGGTGCAGGCTGACCTCCTCGACCACCAGCAGCGGGCCATAACCCTGCCAGGACAGGCCCAGTTGCCCCACTTCCAGGGTCAGCTGCTGTTCGCTCAGCAGCCGGTCCAGCCACTGCTGCTGCCAGGCCGCCAGCCAGGGGGAGCCAAAACGCAGCAGGGTCACCAGCAAGGCCAGTCCCACCGCGCACGCCGCCAGGCCCAGCCAGGCCCAGCTTAGTCCCCGCCTGATCACTACATCATCACCACGTCGAACTGTTCCTGGTTGTAAAGGGGCTCGCTGCTCACCTTCACCTGCTTGCCGATAAACACCTCCAGTTCCGCCAGCATATGGGATTCGTCCTCCTGCAGGGCGCTGGCCACGGCGCTGGAGGCGTAGACCACGAACTTGTCGGCATCATAGGCCTTGTTGACCCTCGTTATCTCGCGCAGTATCTCGTAGCTGACCGTTTCCACCGTCTTCACCCGGCCCCGGCCGAGGCACTCGGGGCATTCGCCGCACAGCACGTGCTCCAGGCTTTCCCGGGTGCGCTTGCGGGTCATCTCCACCAGCCCGAGCTGGGAGAAGCCGTTGACGTTGGTCTTGGCCCTGTCCTTGCTTAGGGCCAGCTCCAGGCTGTGCAGCACCCGGCGCTTGTGGTCCTCGTCGTACATGTCGATGAAATCGATGATGATGATGCCGCCCAGGTTGCGTAGCCGCAGCTGGCGGGCGATGGCCTGGGTGGCCTCGATATTGGTGTTGAAGATGGTTTCTTCCAGGTTGCGGTGGCCGACGAAGGCGCCGGTGTTGATGTCCACCGTGGTCATGGCCTCGGTCTGGTCGATGATCAGGTAGCCGCCGGACTTGAGTTCCACCTTGCGGTCCAGGCCGCGCTGGATTTCGTTTTCCACATCGTAGAGATCGAAGATGGGTGACTCGCCCTGGTAGTACTCTATCTTGCCGGACAGTTCGGGCACGAACTCGTCGACAAAGGCCTTGAGCGACTCGCAGGTACTGCGGGAGTCGACCCGGATCCGGTCCAGCTCGGCACCGACGAAGTCGCGCACGATGCGAAACGCCAGCCCCAGGTCTTCATACAGCATGGAGCAGGAGGGGTACTTGCCGCGCCGCTCCAGGATCTTGCGCCACAGCCGTTTGAGGAAGGCCGCGTCCTGGGCCAGCTCCGACTCGCCGATGCCCTCGGCGGCGGTGCGGATGATAAAGCCGCCCAGTTCGTCCACGTAGCCGGCCGCCAGTGCTTTGAGCCGCTCCCGTTCCTGCTCCGAATCGATGCGCTGGGACACCCCCACATAGGCGCTGCCGGGCATGAACACCAGGTAGCGGGACGGCAGGGTGATGTCGGTGGTCAGGCGGGCACCTTTGGTGCCGAGCGGATCCTTTACCACCTGCACCATGATGTCCTGCCCTTGACGCACCAGTTCGGCGATGTTGCCCGCCTGGAAATGGGCCTGCTCCTTGGTGTCCACACACTCGGTGTGGGGCACTATGTCGGAGGCGTGCAGGAAGGCGGCCCGCTCGCCGCCGATATCGACGAAGGCCGCCTGCATGCCGGGCAACACCCGGCTGACCTTGCCCTTGTAGATATTGCCGACGATACCGCGCCGGGCCTGGCGTTCCACGTGCACTTCCTGCAGGATACCGTTTTCCACCAGCGCCACCCGGGTTTCCGCGGGGGTCATATTGATTATCAGTTCTGCAGACATGGTCACTCCGCCCATCAGGAGAATAAATTGCTTCTAAACTATCACAGAATGGTCGGTAACAGGGGGGATCAGCCCGATAAAACCCCGGCTTGACGCAACAATGCCTCGGTTTCCACCAGTGGCAACCCCACCACGGCACTGTAGCTGCCGTCGATACGCGCCACGAAGCGTCCGCCCAGACCCTGGATGCCGTAGCCGCCGGCCTTGTCCGCCGGTTCGCCACTGGCCCAGTAACGCGCCATCTCCGCCTCGGTGAGGGGGCGGAAGCTGACTTCGGTGGTCACCAGCACCCCGTCGCAGCCACCACCATGGGCCAGCGCCATGGCGGTCATCACCTGGTGGCGGCGGCCCGACAACCGGCGCAGCATCGCCAGCCCGTCGGCTTCGTGTGCAGGTTTCTCCAGCACCTCGCCGTCCACCACCACTATGGTGTCGCCGGCCAGCACCGGCAGCGGCCGGGGCGCCAGCGCGGCGCCGGCCAGGGCCTTGTCCCGTGCCAGCCGTCGGACGTAGTCGGCGGCGGCCTCATGGGGCAGACGCCGCTCTTCGACGTCGGGCAGCACCAGCTCGAACGGCAGTTCCAGCAGGGCCAGCAGTTCGCGGCGGCGGGGCGAGGCGGAGGCGAGATAAAGTACGGCAGACATGGGCAGGCTCACGACAGGGCGAACTGCCGCCGGCATTTGCGCAGCAGCAGGAAGATCCAGGGCCAGAACACCATGCTGCTGACGATGGACCAGAAGTAATGGTAATCGAGCTGGATCTCCCGGTTCATGTAGGCGGCCCAGAAGATCAGCAGCTTGTTGAGCATGGCCAGGGCGCCGACCACGAAGGCCTGCTGCCACACCGAATAGTTGCGCATGCGCTGGAACTGGGAGGCGGCCAGGTAGACCGGGATCACCAGCGCCAGGGCGTGCACCCCCAGCACCGAGCCGAGCAGCAGATCCAGCAGCAGGCCGGTGAAAAAGGCGGTACCGACGTTGGCCCGATGCGGCAGGGCGATGCCCCAGTAGATCAGGGTCACCAGCAGCCAGTCGGGGCGGAAGGGGGCGATCAGCTCCGGCAACGGCAGTATGGACAGCATCAGCGCCAGCAGCAGGCTGGTGCCGATCACCAGCCGTCCTTTCAGGGAAAAGGCGGTCATGAGCGGGACACCTCCGTCGGTGACGCCGGGTCATCCACATCGATCACCCTGGGTTCGGGCCACAGCAACAGCAGGTAACGGACACGATCCAGGGCGGCGAAGGGCTGCACCCGGATATCCGCAAAAGGCTGGCCTTCTTCATAGCCCACCCGGCTGACCCGCCCCACCGGATAGCCTTCCGGAAAACGCCCGGCCAGCCCGGAACTGAGCAGCACATCCCCTTCCCGGATATCGGTGTTGCGGGTGATATTGTGCAGCAGCAGGCTGTCGAGCTGGCCGCTGCCGCTGGCGATGGCCCTGATGTCGTTGCGCGCCACCCGCACCGGTATGCCGTGACTGATGTCGGTGATCAGCAACACCCGGCTGGTGGTCTTGCCGACCGAAATAATCTGTCCGACCACCCCTTGCTCGTTGAGCACCGGCTGCCCCTCGAACACCCCTTGCAGGCTGCCCTTGTCGATCACCACCTGATGGGAGAAGGGATCCGTGTCCACCGCCATGATCTCCGCCACCATACGGCGGGTATCGTAGCGTACCGGAGAGCCGAGCAGATCCCGCAGCCGCTGGTTTTCCTGCTCCAGGTGGCGCAACCGCAGCAGATCATCCCGCAACAAAAACAGTTCCTGCTCCATCCGCTGGGACTGGGTCAGCAAGGCCTTGCGGGACATCAACTGGGTGGAGGCGGAGTCGAGCAGGATGCGGGGGCTGTTCGCCATATACTGCAGCGGGCTGACCAGGGAATTGAGATACAGTTTGACCTCGGTAAAACTGTGATAGCGGCTGTCGGCGACAATCAGCGCCAAAGCGGCCACCACCGCCAGTGCCAGGCGGATAGGTAAGGACGGACCACGGCCGAAAATCGGTTTCATAAGGGAGTAGGCAGGCCGGTGTTCCCGGCCTTGTCATCAATCGTAATGGAACAGATCCCCGCCGTGCATGTCGATCATTTCCAATGCCTTGCCGCCGCCACGGGCCACACAGGTCATGGGATCGTCGGCCACGACGACGGGAATGCCGGTTTCTTCCATCAGTAACCGATCCAGATCCCGCAACAGGGCGCCACCACCGGTGAGCACCATGCCCCGTTCGGAGATGTCGGATGCCAGCTCGGGCGGCGACTGCTCCAGCGCCACCATGACGGCGCTGACGATGCCGCTCAGCGGCTCCTGCAGGGCTTCCAGAATTTCATTGGAATTGAGGGTAAAGCTGCGCGGCACGCCTTCGGCCAGGTTGCGGCCGCGCACCTCGATTTCCAGCACCTCGTCCCCCGGATAGGCCGAACCGACTTCGTGTTTGATGCGCTCGGCCGTCGCCTCGCCGATCAGGGAGCCATAATTTCGGCGCACGTAATTGATGATGGACTCGTCGAACCGATCCCCGCCGATACGCACCGACTGGGAGTAGACCACGCCGTTGAGGGAGATGATGGCCACTTCGGTGGTACCGCCGCCGATGTCCACCACCATGGACCCGGTCGCTTCGGACACCGGCAGGCCGGCACCGATGGCGGCCGCCATCGGCTCGTCGATCAGGTAGACCTCGCGGGCACCGGCACCCAGGGCGGACTCCTTGATGGCACGTCGTTCCACCTGGGTGGAACCGCAGGGCACACAGACCAGAACCCGGGGGCTGGGACGGAAAAAGTTGTTGTCGTGCACCTGCTTGATGAAGTGTTGCAGCATCTTCTCGGTGACATAAAAATCGGCAATGACCCCGTCCTTCATCGGGCGAATGGCGGCGATGTTGCCGGGCGTCCGTCCCAGCATCTGTTTGGCGGCATGACCGACGGCGGCAACACTCTGTGCCGAGCCGGATCTTTCCTGGCGAATGGCCACGACCGAGGGCTCGTTCAGGACTATGCCCTGATCTTTGACGTAAATAAGGGTGTTGGCCGTTCCCAGATCGATCGACAGATCGTTGGAGAACATGCCTCTGAGCTTTTTAAACATATGCTGAAGGGGATCCTGGATTGAGAAACCGGAAAATTCGGCTAACTTTACCAATGCAGCCAGTTCGTAGCAAGGCGCAACCACAGCTAAAGCCGACCACCGGCGGATAGGAGTTTTAATAAAGTGATAAGTTCCTTACACTTGCCTCCATCGCCCTTTTTTATTTTCTCTTGTGTCTTTACTCCATGTCTGGCAGCGACTGTACCGGCAGGCGAGCCGCTCGCCGTTACAACCGCTCGACCATCCGCTGCTGGAACGCCATCGCATCAGCCTGAGCATCAAGCGGGACGATCTGCTGCACCCGCACATATCGGGCAATAAATGGCGCAAACTCAAGTATATACTGCGCCAGGCGCTGACGGAGCAGGCCCCGGGCCTGCTCAGCTTCGGCGGCGCCTACTCCAACCACCTGCATGCCCTGGCGGCGGCCGGCAAACAACTCGGGCTGCCCACCGTCGGCCTGGTGCGTGGCGAACCGCACAGCGTCGCCAACCCGACCCTGAGCGATGCCCGACGCTGGGGCATGACCCTGGAATTCGTCGAACGAGCGGAATACCGCCGCCGCCAGGATCCGGACTGGCTGGCCGCCCTGGCCGACCGCCATCCCGGTTACAGGCTGATCCCCGAGGGCGGCAGCGAGCCACTGGCGCTGCCGGGAGTGGCGGAGCTGTGGCGGGAATTGCCGGCGGCAGATGAACTGATACTGCCGCTGGCCAGCGGCGGCACCCTGGCGGGCCTGCTCTCGGCCCGTCCGCCCGGCGTACGCCTCACCGGCTATGCGGTGCTCAAGGGCCACGGCTGGCTGGCCGCAACGGTGCAACAACTGTATCCCCCGGCGGCACGGGACGACGGCTGGCGACTGCAACTGGACCATCACGGCGGCGGTTATGCCAAATGCCCCGGCGACGATCGGGAACGCATCACCCGCCTCGCCTCGGCGCTGGCGGTCCCCCTGGAGCCGGTGTACAGCGGCAAGGCCATGCTGGGGCTGTTCCGGGATATCGAAGCCGGCATGTATCCGGCCGGCAGCCGCCTCATCTTCCTGCACACCGGCGGCCTGCAGGGTGCGCGCGGCGGCCTATAGCAGTTCGAACCGTTCGGGCCGGGCGAAGTAATAGCCCTGGCCGGCATAGACGCCCAGTTGGTTCAGGCATTCCCATTCGGCGGCGGTTTCCACCCCGACCGCAATCACCCGGGTCCGGCCTCCGGCACAGTTGCCGACCAGGCTTCTGACCGCCATCTGGTTGACCGGCTTGTGATCGATGTCACGCACCAGACTGGGATGCAACTTGAGGTAGTCCAGCTCATAGTCCTTGATATACTGGGTGCTGACCACGTCCTGGCCCGCATGGTCCACCGCCAGCCGGCAGCCCAGCGCCTTCAGCGCCCGCAGCGGCTTGATCAGCGCCTGAAAATGACGACTCACCTGAGCCTCTGACAACTCGATCACCAATTCGCCGAGCTGGGGTTTGGGCAGCTGGATCAATTCGAAGATCAGCCAGCGGTGAAAGCCCCGGTTGAGCAGGCTGGCCGCCGAGATGTTCACCGCCAGGGTGCAACGGCGATCGCTTTCCTGCAACAGGGTCAGGCAGCGCAGCAGAATGGTCCTGTCCAGCTCCTGCAGCAGGCCGCATTTTTCCGCCATGGGAATGAAGTGCCCGGCCGACAGTTCTCGCCCCTGTTCGTCCCGGATCCGGGCCAGCAGCTCGTCGATCACCGGCTCCTGATGTTCGCCGGTGTAGATACCCTGCCGATCGAGCCGGATCAGATCCTGCTCCAGCTGGCGACCGAGCAGGGTGCGCCAGCGCACCGTGCCCTTGCCACTGTTCTCCTCGGTGACGCCCTTGTAATACATGAAATAGCCATCCCCGCCCTGCAGCGCGGCGCTGCGCAGGGCCAGCTCGGCCTCCTCCTCCACCTGGGTCAGCGGTTCGCCGAAACGGAAACAGACCCCGCCGATAAAGAGCGCCGGTTCGCGGATATCATCGGGCCAGTGCAGCCGCTGCAACAGCTTCATCACCTGCCGCGCCGCCTCCAGCGCCTCGCTTTCCACCAGGTTGGGGAACAGCAGGGCAAAGGTGTTGCCGGTATAACGGGCCTGCAGGGCACCGGGATAGCGGCGGATCAAATGTCCCAGGTAGACCGAAGCGGACGACAGCAGCTCGTCGCCCCGCTCGTAACCCAGGTTGTAGTTGATATATTCCAGATCCTGCAACTCCACCAGCAGCAGCGCGCCGGAATGGCTGGCCGGATCGTTGAGTGCCGCGTCCAGCCGGTTATCGAAGAACACCCGGTTGCCGATGCGGATTTTCTTGTCCACAAACACATTGGCGCGGATAAAGGTATCGAACCGGCTGCGTTCCTTGCCCGCATCTTTCAGATCGCGGATCAACTTGTCCAGCGCCTGGCTGGCATGGTGCGGCCACTCTTCCTGGGGATTGTGCTGCAGCAGGCCGAGTTTACCGTCCAGGATCAACTGGCCGCGCAGATCGAGCAGTTCGGCGCCGCGCAACTGGCGGCGGAACCAGCGCAGGCTGAACAGCAGACCGACGAACACCAGCAGGATGGCGGCGGTCAGTCCCGACACCGCCGCCAGGGAATGATCGATCTCATAGAAGGGCGGGCGCAGCACCAGCTGTACGCTGAGTTCCGGATGCGCCGCCAGGTTGCGCCGATACTCCAGCGACAGTTCGCTGGCCGACAGCCTGTTGTCCGACTGATAGCGATAAAGGGTGCGCTGGCCGTCCAGCACCGAAAAGTCGATGATGTCGTTGACGTTGAGCAGCGCGGGCAGCCAGCGATCGATGCTCTCCTGCTGCTCGGCGCCGGCGCGCCAGCCTTCATCGACCAGCCGGACCACCGCGTCCACCTGCCGCTGCTGATAGGCGGTCCCCATCTGGTAAAAGCTGATCCCGGCTCCCACCAGCACCATCAGCACGGCCGCCAGCACGCACAGAGTGATAGTGGCAATAAACTGATTGGTAAATCTCATTCCTGATCCCTGATAAAGTCCGGATGACCCGGTTTTTTCCTTATTATGCCGTTGTTATCGCAGACACTGGGGCGGAGATACAACAGGAGTTTTCCATTATCGTAGCCCACCCCGAAAGACAAGACTCACGAAGATCCAAAGTGACGCCGGCAGAAAATAAAAAGCCCTGTAAAAACAGGGCATTAAATAAAAAATTTACACTTCATGTCTCAGCTGAACGCTAGAACGGAATATCGTCATCGAAGTCCATCGGCGGTTCGTTGTATACCGGCGGCTGGCTCTGCGGCTTGCTGGCCGGCTGCGGGCTCTGCTGGCCGTATTGGGGCTGGCCCTGGGGCTGACCACCCTGCTGGCCCCAATTGCCCTGACCGCCCTGACCACCGGCGGGCTGCCCCTGGTTCCAACCGCCCTGGCCGCCGCCCTGGGGAGCTCCCTGAGGCCGGCCGCCCAGCATCTGCATCACGCCGCCCATGTCCACCACCACTTCGGTGGTGTAGCGGTCCTGGCCGCCCTGATCCTGCCATTTGCGGGTCTGCAGCCGGCCTTCCACATATACTTGGGAACCCTTGCGCAGGTATTCGCCGGCGATCTCCGCCAACTTGCCGAAGAACACCACCCGGTGCCACTCGGTACGTTCCTTCTGTTCGCCGGTCTGCTTGTCGCGCCAGGTCTCGCTGGTGGCCAGGGTAATATTGGCCACCGCATTGCCGTTGGGCATATAACGCACTTCGGGATCCTGGCCCAGGTGGCCGATCAGTATGACTTTATTGATGCCTCTATTGGCCATAACTCGCTCCGTACTCACAAGTTGATCAGGCGCCGGGCCTGATCCAGTTCAAAAATTTTCCCGTCCACCTTCAGGTAGGCGGCCCCTTCCTCGGGGATAATCAGGGCTTCATGCACGCCGGGCAGGGCCATCAGCCGCTGCAACAGCAGTTCGCGGGCATCCTTGCTTTCTATATTAACACCGATGGACAGGATATGAGACCGCACCTGGCTGACATTGGCCATGCCCGCCGCCAGCCAGAACCAGAATGCCATGCTGATCGCAACCAATAGAAACACCCCGGGCCCACCCAGTTGCTGGAACAGCAAGCCGCCCAGCACACCGCCCAGAAAGGCACCGAAGAACTGGCTGGTGGAATAGATGCCCATGGCGGTGCCCTTGGCCCCCGCCGGTGCCAGCATCGACAAAAAAGCCGGCAACGAGGCTTCCATAAAGTTGAAGGCGGTAAAATAGAGCAACATGGCCAGGGCCAGCAGCCACAGTTGTCCCTGGCCCACCGCCATCAGCACCAGCGCCACCATCATCACCAAAATGGAAGCCTGGAACAGCTGTTTGTTCATATTGCGCCGGGCCCCCAGGATCAGGAAGGGGATGATCAGCACGAACGACAGCAGCAGGGTCGGCAAATACAGCCACCAATGGCGCTCCGCCGCCAGCCCGGCATCGAGCAGGGTGAGCGGAAAGGCCACGAACACCGCGGTGAGCGTCATATGCAGCAGCAGTATGCCGAAGTCCAGCCTCAGCAGTTGCCGGTCTTTCAGCAGCCGGCCGAACAGCTCGGGCGCCGCGGTCACATCCCGGATCTGGCCGCGATGAACGGGCTCGGGCAGCAGGAAACGCACCATGCCCATGCCCGCCAGCGCCAGCAGCGCCGTGGTCCAGAACACCCCGGACAGACCGAACAGCGCCGCCAGCAGGGGACCGGCCACCATAGCCACGGCGAAGGAAATGCCGATGCAGACGCCGATGATGGCCATCGCCTTGGTACGGTGCTCTTCCCGGGTAACATCGGCGGCCAGCGCCAGTATGGCGCCGGCGATGGCGCCGCTGCCCTGCAATACCCGGCCGGCGGCCACGCCGTAGACCGACTCGGACAGGGCCGCCACCACAGAGCCGAGCGCGAACAGCCCCAGGCCGGCGTAGATCACCGGCTTGCGGCCGATACGGTCCGACAGCCAGCCGGCGGGGATCTGCAGCACGGCCTGGGTCAGGCCGTAGGCACCGATGACGATACCCACCCATAACGGCGAAAAGCCGATCAAATCCTGACCATAGAGCGCAAATACCGGCATGATCATAAACAAACCCAGCATCCGCATGCCGAAAATGCTCGCCAGGGTCAACGAGGCCCGCCGCTCGCCGGGGCTGAAGCCTTGCTCGTCGCTCATGAATATCCTTCCGCCATCAAGACCATCAAAAGGCGGCTAGTTTAGCACGGAGGCGCTGTCAAGATTAATCCTTATTGTCCCCTTGGCTGTCTATTCATCCAGTGCCATACTAGCCGGTCGAATTTACACCAAGGTCATGCTGCAGATGGATAAAATCGAAGTTCGCGGGGCCCGCACCCACAACCTGAAGAACATCAGCCTGGAACTGCCCCGGGACAAGCTCATCGTGATCACCGGCCTGTCCGGCTCGGGCAAGTCCTCCCTCGCCTTCGATACCCTCTACGCCGAGGGCCAGCGCCGCTATGTGGAATCCCTCTCCGCCTACGCCCGCCAGTTCCTCTCGCTGATGGAGAAGCCGGACGTGGACCATATCGAGGGGCTGTCGCCGGCCATTTCCATCGAGCAGAAGTCCACCTCCCACAACCCCCGCTCCACCGTGGGCACCATCACCGAGATCTACGACTACCTGCGGCTGCTGTTCGCCCGGGTGGGCGAGCCGCGCTGCCCCACCCATGCCCTGCCGCTCGCCGCCCAGACCATCAGCCAGATGGTGGACAAGGTGCTGGAACAGCCCGAGGGCAAGCGGCTGATGCTGCTGGCACCAGTGGTGCGCAACCGCAAGGGCGAGCACAGCAAGCTGCTCGACAACCTGGCGGCCCAGGGCTTCATCCGTGCCCGTATCGACGGCGAGGTGTGCGATCTGTCGGATCCGCCCGCCCTGGAATTACAGAAAAAACATACCATCGAAGTGGTGGTGGACCGTTTCAAGGTGCGCGACGATCTGCAGCTGCGGCTGGCGGAGTCCTTCGAAACGGCGCTGGAGCTGTCCGGCGGCATCGCCTCTGTGGTGGCCATGGACGGGCCGGACGAAGCGCCGCTGGTGTTCTCCGCCAACTTCGCCTGCCCCGAGTGCGGCTATTCCATCGCCGAGCTGGAGCCGCGCATCTTCTCCTTCAACAACCCGGCGGGCGCCTGCGAAAGCTGCGACGGCCTGGGGGTGCAGCAGATCTTCGACCCGGACAAGGTGATCAGCAACCCGGAGCTGAGCCTGGCCGGCGGCGCCATCCGCGGCTGGGACAAGCGCAGCTACTACTATTACCAGATGCTCAAGTCCCTGGCCGAGCACTACGGCTTCGACCTGGAGCTGCCCTTCGAACAATTGCCCAAGGACCTCCAGAAGGCGGTGCTGTACGGCTCGGGCCGCACCAGCATCGAATTCAAGTACATGAACGACAGGGGCGACGTGCTGGTGCGCAAGCACCCCTTCGAAGGCATACTGCACAACATGGAGCGGCGCTACCGGGAAACCGAGTCCAACTCGGTGCGTGAGGAGCTGGCCAAGTACCAGACCAACCGTGCCTGCCCCAGCTGCCAGGGCACCCGGCTGAAGGAGGGCGCGCGCCACGTGTTCGTGGCCGATCACAACCTGCCCCAGGTCACCGACATGGCCATCGGCGAGGCCCACGCCTTCTTCACCCGCATGGAACTGAGCGGCCAGAAGGCCCAGATCGCCGACAAGATCTTCAAGGAAATCGTGGAACGGCTGGGCTTCCTGGTCAACGTGGGGCTCAACTACCTCAGCCTGTCGCGCAGCGCCGAGACCCTGTCCGGCGGCGAGGCCCAGCGCATCCGCCTGGCCAGCCAGATCGGCGCCGGCCTGGTGGGAGTGATGTACGTACTCGACGAGCCCAGCATCGGCCTGCACCAGCGGGACAACGAGCGCTTGCTGTCCACCCTCACCCACCTGCGCGATCTGG
This sequence comes from Zobellella iuensis, assembly GCF_016746085.1. Classification (GTDB taxonomy): domain Bacteria; phylum Pseudomonadota; class Gammaproteobacteria; order Enterobacterales; family Aeromonadaceae; genus Oceanimonas; species Oceanimonas iuensis. The sequence goes on along the minus strand of NZ_JAERTZ010000013.1, from coordinate 24,001 downwards.
GCAACACCGTCATCGTGGTGGAGCACGACGAGGACGCCATCCGTGCCGCCGATTATGTGCTGGACATCGGCCCCGGTGCCGGGGTGCACGGCGGCCAAATCGTGGCCCAGGGCACCCCGGCCGAGGTGATGGCCAACCCGGACTCGCTCACCGGCGCCTACCTCTCGGGACGGGAGCAAATCGCCGTGCCCGAGCGGCGCACCCCGCCGGGCGAGCACTGGCTGGAACTGAACGGCGCCCGCGGCAACAACCTGAAAGACGTCGACCTCAAACTGCCGCTGGGACTGATGACCTGCGTCACCGGGGTGTCCGGCTCGGGCAAGTCGACCCTGATCAACGACACCCTGTTCCCGCTCGCCCACCGGGAGCTGAACAAGGCCACCGTCAGCCAGCCGGCCCCCTACCGGGTGATCCACGGCCTGGACAAGCTGGACAAGGTGGTGGACATCGACCAGAGCCCCATCGGCCGCACCCCCCGCTCCAACCCGGCCACCTATACCGGCATCTTCACCCCCATCCGCGAGCTGTTCTCCGGCACCCAGGAGGCCCGTTCCCGCGGCTACAAGCCGGGCCGCTTCTCGTTCAACGTCAAGGGCGGCCGCTGCGAGGCCTGCCAGGGCGACGGCGTGATCAAGGTGGAGATGCACTTCCTGCCCGACGTCTACGTGCCCTGCGATGTGTGCAAGGGCAAGCGCTACAACCGGGAGACCCTGGAGATCCGCTACAAGGGCAAGAGCATCCACGAGGTGCTGGAGATGACGGTGGAGGAGGCCTGCGACTTCTTCGCCCCGGTGCCGGCCATCGCCCGCAAGCTGCAAACCCTGATGGACGTGGGCCTGTCCTACATCCGCCTGGGCCAGTCGGCCACCACCCTGTCCGGCGGCGAGGCCCAGCGGGTCAAGCTGGCCCGGGAGCTGTCCAAGCGCGACACCGGCCAGACCCTCTATATCCTGGACGAGCCCACCACCGGCCTGCACTTCCACGATATCCAGCTGCTGCTGCAGGTGCTGCACCGGCTGCGGGATCACGGCAATACGGTGGTGATCATCGAGCACAACCTGGACGTGATCAAGACCGCCGACTGGATAGTGGATCTGGGTCCCGAGGGCGGCAGCGGCGGCGGCCGCATCCTGGTGACCGGCACCCCGGAACAGGTGGCCGAACATGAAAGTTCCCACACGGCCCGCTTTTTACGGACCATGCTGAAAGGGCGCTGAAGAAAGGGCGGCTCAGTCGCCGGCCGCCATGGTGACGGGAACCAGACAGTGCAACGATGCGCACTCCGGGCGCGGAACGAATCGCACCCGGAACATGGTCGGCCAGAGTTTGCCGGTAAGATAAAACTCGTCCCGCTCCGGATCATGGGCGATACCGTTCAGTACCGCCTCCCTGCCGCCGGGCCGCTCGCTGAGCGGGTTCAGGGCGGAGGCGTCGATCTCGGCGTCAACCCGCCCCGTGCTTTTATCGATCCGTACTATCTGGTCCCGCCGCCAGACGTTGGCATAGACATGGTCGCCGACGCAGGCCAGCTCGTTGAGTTGCATCATCGGCTGGCCGTGCAGGCTCACCTCGACGGCTGCCAGCAGCGAAAAATCATGCGCATCCCGCTGGTACAGGGTGGCCGAGCCGTCACTCATCCATAACGCCTCCCCATCGAAACACAGCCCCCAGCCTTCACCGCCGTATTGGTGCGCCCCCACCAGCCTGAAGTCATCCAGTCGCCAGATCAGTGCCAATCCCTCACGCCAGGTCAACTGGATCAGCCTATCCTCGACCAGGGCCAGCCCTTCCCCGAAGAAAGCCGGATCCAGCGGTAACTGGCGCAGCACCTCCCCGCTGGCCGGATCCACCTCCCGCAGGCTGGAATTCCCATAGAGGCCGGTACTTTCGTACAGGTACCCCTGGTGATGCAGCAGCCCCTGGGTAAAGGCGCCGGGATCATGGGGCAACACCGCCAGTACCTCGACCTCCAGCCGTTCCACCGGCGGCATGCCCCGGACAGGCCCCCACCAGAGCAGACAAACCAACAAGATCACACGCGTCATGGCATCCTTCACTTTTTCGGCGCGGCCAGCCGGTCCAGGCGCAGCCGCTCCCGCTCGTCGAACAACCGGCGGCTGGCCAGGGTCACCGCCAGCAGGGTGCCGAAGCCGGTGGCGGCGGTGATGGCGAACATCACCAGTATCTGGTATTTCACCGCCACCGCTGGCGGGCTGCCCGCCAGTATCTGGCCGGTCATCATGCCCGGCAGGCTGACCACGCCGGCCGCCGCCATGCCGTTGATGGTGGGGATCAGGCCGCCGCGCATGGCGTCCCGCCGCAGATCCCCCACCGCCTCCTGCCAGCGCTGGCCCAGCATCAGCCGGCCCTCGATCAACGCCCGCTGACGCCAGACCCCCTCGGTCAGCCGGTCCAGGCTGAGCGCCACCCCGGTCATGGTGTTGCCGAGCATCATGCCCAGCAGGGGAATGGCATACTGGGGGGTATACCAGGGCGCAGGCCCGATGATCAGGGTCAGGGACAGCACCGTCACCGTGAACGATGACAGCAGCATGGCCAGGGTGCCGATGCCGAAGCTCCAGACGCCGGTCAGCCGCCGTTTCTGCCGCGCCATCACCTCCCGCCCGGCGATCAGCAGCATGGCGGTGGCCATCAGCGCCACCCAGTGCAGCGCCGAAGTGGCGAACAGCGCCTCCAGCACCAGGCCGATCAGGGCCAGTTGCAGCACGGTGCGCAGGGCCGCCACCAGCAGGCTGCGCCCCACTTCCAGCCGGGCGGCGAAGGTGCAGGCGGCCAGGGCCACTATCATCAGTGCGGCCAGGGCCAGTTGCCACCAGCCCAGTTCAATCACCCCCATCGGCACTCTCCAGCAGCTTGTTCCGGATCCGGTAGTGGCGATCCGCCACCCGGGCGATCTGGGCCGGATCGTGGCTGATCCAGATCACCGGCAAGCCGGCCTGCCGGGCCCAATGGCGGATCCAGGCCTCCGTCCGCTCGGTCAATGCTGGATCCAGGTTGGCGGTGGGCTCGTCGAGCAGCAGCGCCCGGGGCTGCCGGGACCAGGCCCGCAGCAGGGCCAGCCGCTGCTTCTCGCCGGACGACAGCCGGCTGACCTGCCAGTCCGCTACCGGCGCCTCGAATCCCAGGGCCGCACACTGCCCGCCCAGCTCCTGTGCCAGGTGATCACCCACCCGCTCGCCCCACCACTGGCTGTCGGCGGGTACCAGCATCACCCAGCCGCGCCAGCAATGGCCCTTTACCCCGGACCGGCGCTGCCTCCCCAGCCAGACCTCGCCGCCGTGGGCATCCAGGTCGGCGATGGCCCTGAGCAGCCGGCTCTTGCCCGAGCCCGACGGCCCGGACAGGCAGAGGATTTCGCCGGGGGCCACCGTCAAGGAGACCGGCGCCAGCTCTCCGACGACCAACGCCTCCAAGCGTAACGCTGCGCTTTCCCGCTGATTATTCCAACCCCTTCGCTCTACCGCCACCGCCCGTCCCCATGTCACACCACCTCGGATACAGCACCACGCCAGGGCGGCCATGTCCATTGTTGTCGCAACAACATCCGTCCCCCAACCATGATGGCAGGCAGCCAAACCGCCGTGCAACCCTGTCTGCAGGCCTCTGGCCGACGGGAGAAACACTGCTCGGATCACTCCGCTCCCCTTGCTTTCCGCATCGTATTCATCAGAATCCGGAGCACCCGCAAGACTATACTACCGATTAAGAGATGGCATGGAACACAGCACCGAGATTGCGGCACTTGCGCCCCACCCGTCTCACACCGCCAACCTCAGGGAGAACAAGAATGTTGCAACCTATCTGCCGAATCATTAACCCCGTACTGATCCTGTCTCTGCTCATGGGCAGCATGCCGCTGACGCTCCAGGCCCAGCCGGTCGCCCTGGTCTCCACCCAGCAGTTGCTGGCCACCGAGCAGGTGAACGCCGATCGCGAGCGCATCCGCGAGCTGCTGGCCCGCACCGAGGTGCGCGACCAGTTGGTCGGGCTGGGCGTCGAACCGGCCGAAGTGGCAGCCCGGGTCGCCGCCCTGTCCGATCAGGAAGTCCGGCAGATGGCGGATCAACTGGACCACCTGCCGGCCGGTGCCAACGCCGCGGTCGGGGCCCTGCTCACCGTCTTCATCATACTGCTGGTCACCGATCTGCTGGGGCTGACCAAGGTCTTCCCCTTCACCCGCTGATGACAGCGCCTCAGAGCCGTTGGCACGCCCGCCTGGCGGGCGTGCTGCTGTTGCTGCTGAGCGGTTGCGCCGGCACCCCGCCGCTGTCCCCCGAGGCGGCCCGGGCCCTGCCGGCCAGCGCCCACGTCGGCGGCGTGCCCTTCCACGGCCAGCGCGACTACCAGTGCGGCCCCGCCTCCCTCGCCATGGTGCTGAACGCCAGCGGCGTGCCGGTCGGGGTCGACGAGCTGATCCCCCAGCTGTTCCTGCCCGGACGCCAGGGCAGCGTGCAACCGGAAATGCTGGCCACGGTGCGGCGCCATGGCCGGATCGGCTACCCCCTGCCGGACGGCTTCGACGGCCTGCTCGGCGAGCTGGCCGCCGGCCACCCGGTGGTGGTGCTGCAGAACCTGTCCCTGCCCGCCTGGCCCCTGTGGCATTACGCCGTGGTCACCGGCTACGACCGGGAGCGGCAACTGCTGATCCACCACAGCGGCGAACAGGCCCGGCAGCCCATCGCCATGGGCCGGTTCGACGCCACCTGGGCCCGCAGCGGCCGCTGGGCCATGGTGGCCCTGCCGCCCGGCACCCTGCCGGCGACCCTGGGGCCGGCCCAGGCGGCGGAGAGCATCGCCGCCTTCGAACCGGTGGCCGGGCCCGAGGCCGCCCTGCCGGCCTGGCAGGCGCTGACGGCCCGCTGGCCCGGCTATGCCCCGGGCTGGTTCGCCCAGGGCAACGCCCAGCATGGCGGCGGGAACAACGATGCCGCCATCGCGGCCTTCCGCCAGGCGACCCGGCAGGATCCGCAACTGGCCGCGGCCTGGCTCAACCTGGGATTACTCCAGGCCGCCCTGGGCCGACCGCGGGACGCCGCCGAGGCCCTGGCCCGGGCCGCCGCGCTGGACGGCCCCTTCCAGGCCCGGGCCCGGCAGGCCCTGGCGGCGCTGCCGCCCGAATAAGGAGCAATCAAGGCGCTACGGCCAGGCTCCAGTCGATCAGCGCCCTCGCCAGCCGGTTCGCCGCCCGGCCCAGGGCCGCCACCGCCTCCGCCTCGGCGGGGCCGGCCATCGGCTCCTCGGCCTCGAACCGCCGGCTGGCGAGGATCTGCCGGCTGCCGGTATCCACCAGCCGGGCGTCGTAGCGGATCACCGCCACCGGGCCGCCCTCCCGCATCTCCACGTTCAGGGCGCGCAGCACCCCGCCCAGCTCCAGCCCGACCTGCAGGCCGTCGCCGTCGCTGCTGAGCCGGCTCACCCGGCCGTCGCGCCAGAAGGCATCCAGCAGCCAGTCCCGCCACAACAGCGGCACCGGCGCGGCCCAGCGGGCCCGGGGATAGGCCTGGTAACTGTGGTCCGCCGCCAGCACCAGCAGGCGATTGCCGCCCAGGGCATCGGTGGCGGCGGGGCGGGCCAGCCGCAGCGCCGTCAGCCGCGGCCCGGCCTCGGTGGCGACCTGCCCGGAGGGGGGCAGCCGGTACAGGGTCAAGGGAGTAGGCTCGGGCAGCACGCTGCAGGCCCCCAGCAGGCCGGACAAGGACAGCAAAAGCAGGGCCCGGATCATGGCTTAAACTCCTTGATGTCGTCGCGGCCAAGCAAATAGCCGGCGGGATCCTGCTCCAGCCGACGGGCGATGTCGCCCAGGATGATCAGGGTAGAGCGCAGCTCCTGGACAGCCGGTCCCAGCTCGGCCAGGCCCTGCAGGCCGCCGTCCAGGGCCGGTCTGTTATCGGCCAGCAGGGCGTCCAGGCCGCGACTCAGCCGCTCCAGGTTGGCCATGGCGGTGGCGGCATTGGCCAGCATCGGCTCGCCGTGGCGGCCGGCCTGGGCATCGAGCCGGGCCAGCAGCCGTTGCAGCTGGTCGCCGGCCCCGGCCAGGCTCTGCAGGCCGGCGGCCAGGCTGTCCTGCTGGGCCGCCAGGGTGCTGGTAGTGGCGTCCAGGTTGGCCAGTACCTGGCCAAGATGGCGGGCGTTGTCTTGCGACAGCATACGGTTGGCGTTGTCCACCAGGGTGGTGATGGCCAGCAGCAGTTCTTCGCTGTTGAGCCGCAGCCGGGCCAGGGGCGAGGGCTCGGCGACGATCACCGGGATCTCGTCGCCCCGGGCCAGCAGCGGGCTTTCCGGCGAGCCCTGGCTCAGCTCTATGTTGGCGGCACCGGTGATATTGGCCAGGGCCAGGCGGGCACGGGTGTCGGTCTTGACCGGGGCGTCAGCGGCGATGCGTACCCGGGCCCAGACCTGGCGGGGATCTTGCGGATCCAGGGTCAGGCTTTCCACCTCCCCCACCCGGATGCCGCTGTACTGCACGGCGCTGCCCACCGACAGGCCGGATACCGGCTCCCGGAACAGGATGTCGTAGCGGCGGGCATCACGCTCGCTGCCGGACTTGGCCAGCCAGAGCGCGAACAGCAGCGCGGCCGCGGCCAGCGCCAGGGTAAAAGCCCCGATCAATACATGATGTGCACGGGTTTCCATGGTCACTCCTTCCGTTGCGCGGCCCGGGCGGCACGACCGCGCGGACCGTGAAAATAATCGCGGATCCAGTCGTCCTCGGTGGCTGCCACCGCGTCCAGCCGATCCGCCACCAGCACCTTCCTGCGGGCCAGCACCGCCACCCGATCGCAGCTGGTGTAGAGGGTGTCGAGATCGTGGGTGACCAGGAACACCGTCAGCCCGAGGGCGTCCCTCAGGGTCAGCAGCAGGCGATCGAAGGCGGCCGCCGCGATCGGGTCCAGGCCGGCGGTGGGCTCGTCCAGAAACAGGATATCCGGATCCAGCGCCAGCGCCCGGGCCAGGGCCGCCCGCTTGACCATGCCGCCGGACAGCTGGGCCGGGTAACGCGCCCCCGTTCCGGCCGGCAGGCCGGCCAGGGCCAGCTTGACCTCGGCCAGATACTGCGCCTCCGGCCGGGGCAGGCCGGCGTGCTCGATCAGCGGCAGGGCGATATTTTCCGTCACCGTCAGGGAGGAGAACAGGGCGCCGTTCTGGAACAGCACCCCCAGGCGCCGCTCCAGCCGTGCCCGCTCCCGCTCCGGCAGGGCCAGCAGATCCTGCCCCAACAGCCGCACCTCGCCCCCGCTGGGCCGGCGCAGGCCGACGATGGAGCGCAGCAGCACCGACTTGCCGGTACCCGAGCCGCCCACCACCCCCAGGATCTCGCCCCGGTAGACGTCCAGATCCAGCCCCTGGTGCACCACCTGGCTGCCGAAGCGGTTGTCCAGGCCGCGGATGCGGATCACCGCCTCCCGGCTCACCAGCCCATCTCCATCAGGAAAAGGGCGGCGATGGCGTCCAGCAGTATCACCACGAAGATGGACTGCACCACGCTGGAGGTGGTGTGTTCGCCCACCGACTGGGCGCTGCCGCCGACCTTGAAGCCCTCCAGGCAGCCGATCAGCGCGATCAGCAGGGCGAACAGGGGCGCCTTGCCCAACCCCACCAGCAGGTGCCGCACCGGCACTTCCTGCACTATGGCCAGGTACTGGGCCAGGGAGATGTCGAGCGCCAGCAACGCCACCGCGGCGCCGCCCGCCATGCCCGACAGCATGGCGATAAAGGTCAGCAGCGGCAGGGTGAGCAGCAACGCCAGCAGCCGCGGCAACACCAGCAGTTCCATCGGGTCCAACCCCTGGGCGCGCAGGGCGTCCAGTTCCTCGTTGACTTTCATGGCGCCGAGCTGAGCGGTGAAGGCGCTGGCGGTACGCCCCGCCAGCAGTATGGCGGTGAGCAGCACCCCGAACTCGCGCAGGAAGGAATAGGCCACCAGATCGACCGTGTAGATGGTGGCGCCGAAGTTGGCCAGCACGGTGGCGCCGAGAAAGGCCACCACGGCCCCCACCAGGAAAGTCAGCAGGGCAACGATGGGCACGGCGTTGAGGCCGCACTGGTGCATCTGGGCCGCCAGGGCGGTCCACCGCCAGCGGCCCGGCCTGGGCAGCAGCACCATCAGGGTGATCAGGGTCAGCCCCATAAAGCCGAGCAGCTGCAGCCACTGCCGCCAGCCGCCGGCCACCAGGCTACCCAGCCGGGCCAGGTCGTCGACCCAGCGACGCACCGGTATCGGTGGCGGCTCCCGCCCCGCCATGGCCTCGGCCACCGCCCGCAGCAGGGCCCGCCGCTCGTCCGACAGTCCGGTAGCAGCAGGGAGCAGTCGGCCGAGTCGCTCCGCCCCCAGCAGCCGCACCAGCAGGGCGGCGCCGGCGGTGTCCAGGGCGGTGAGGCCGGCGGCGTCGAGCTGCACCGGTGTCGTCTCCGCGGTTAACTGCAGCCGGCTCAGCTGCCGGTAGCGGGCCAGGGTCCAGTCCCCGTGCAAACGGACACGGGGTACCGGATCGGCTTCCAGGATCAGGGGGTCTGTCATCTCGTCCGGGCCTGCCCGAAAAATAAACTCATACGAAGCTGCATTGTCTGCCATTCCATGGATAACCACAACCGGAGCCCGGTTTTATGCTAGGATCTGCGCCACTTTTACGTAGCGACAAGAGTCCAAATCATGACCATAGAACAACAACTGCAGGAACGCAGCGGCGGCCGCTGCGAGCTGTGCGGCGCCACCGATGCGCTGAGCCAGAATACCGTAGCCCCCAAGACCGCCGACAGCGCCGATCACTGCGTCCTGCTGTGCGCCCGCTGCCAGGGCGAGCTGGATCATCCCCAGGATCACCACCACTGGCGTTGCCTCAACGACAGCATGTGGAGCCCGGTGCCGGCGGTGCAGGTGCTGGCCTGGCGCACCCTGAAAAAGCTGTCCAGCGAGGGCTGGGCCCGGGACCTGCTGGACATGCTCTACCTGGAGCCGGAAGTGCAGCAGTGGGCCGAGGCCGGCCTGGCCGCGGAGGAAGACGACGGCGAGCCGACCCTCGACAGCAACGGCAGCCGGCTGCAGGCCGGCGATGCGGTCACCCTGATCAAGGATCTGGAGGTCAAGGGCGCGGGCTTCACCGCCAAGCGCGGCACCCTGGTCAAGAACATCAGCCTGACCAATAATCCGGAGCATATCGAAGGCAAGGTCAACGGTGTGCACATCGTGCTGGTGGCCAAATTCCTGAAAAAGGCCTGAGCGGCGACCGGGAGCTAGCCATGTACAAGCTGGTGTTCTTCGTGCCCGAATCCCATCTGGAGCCGGTCAAGGCGGCGGTGTTCGCCACCGGCGCCGGCCGGATCGGCGACTACACGGAGTGCTGCTTCGAAACCCGGGGGCAGGGCCAGTTCCGTCCCCTGGCCGGGGCCAACCCCTTTCTCGGCCAGCCCGGCGAGCTGGAGCGGGTGGCCGAGGTCAGGGTCGAGCTGGTGTGCGAAGACCGGCTGATCCGGGACGCCATCGCCGCCTTGCGCACCGCCCATCCCTACGAAGAGCCCGCCTTCGACGCCTGGCCGCTGGCCGAACTCTGATCCGGCAGCGGCAGCCGCCGGGGTAGCGTCACCACGGCCCCCTGGGCGACACCATCGCCCGCCGCCTGGCCCGATAACTGCCACCCGGAGCGCAATGGGGATACAATCAGGGTATCCCCACGCCAGCCGGAGTCCTTATGCACTGCACCCTGCCAAGCCCCCTGGGCACCCTTTATATCGCCGCCAGCGACGACGCCATCCTCGAGGTCGACTTCCGGGACGATGTCATGCCCCTGAGCCCGCCGGCCAGCTCCCTGCTGCAGGCCGCCTGCGACCAGCTGAGCGCCTATTTCGACGGCCGCCTGCGCCGCTTCGAGCTGCCCCTGGCGCCGCAAGGCACCCCCTTCCAGCACGGGGTCTGGCAGGCCCTGCAGACCATTCCCCATGGCGAACACCGCAGCTACAAAGACATCGCCGAGAGCATCGGCAACCCCAGGGCGGTGCGGGCCGTGGGCCTGGCCAACGGCCGCAACCCCATCTCCATCATCATTCCCTGCCACCGGGTGATCGGCGCCGGCGGCAAGCTGGTCGGCTACGGTGGAGGCCTGGAACGCAAGGCTTGGCTGTTGCAGCACGAAGCCGGCCAGAAGGAATCAGGGAGATAAGCCCACTATCTTGTAAGAGATCTCTCAAGCTAGCGACAGAGAAAACGTTTTCCGTGCGCGGACTTTACCAATGACATCAATTTTATTCATTAAAATCAAAGAATTGAAATAATACCCCGAATAACCTCCAGCGGCGGCCGATTTATCCGGCTTGAGCCGGACGGTACTTGGGCTATTATCTCTCCCGCAAGGAGCAAGGAAGCCGGTCAGGATGACGGGCTGCCAGGAAAGGCAAAGGGAACCCAGCAGGATGCGGTAACGGACACCTCCCCGGATGGAGACGGTCATGCGCGTCAGGATGACACGCGGTCAGGATGACCAGATGGACACACCGACGGATCGGGAAGAGGATGACCTTAAGGATCAAGGTGAAGTCAGGGATTGCAGGGAGCAATTTGGTTTAGGGACAGAACCGCTAAGACGACCCAAAAAGGGGGTGACATGATGTCACCCCCTTTTTCTTTGTTTGCCGCTCAAGGGGCAGCACCCTGACTTTGCCCCGGCCATCCCTGCCGCCCGCTTCCGGGCGGCAGGCCCTCTGTTCAGCTGCCGGTCAGCTTGACCACCAGGCAGTCCATGCCCTGGCGGGACAGGCGCTGGCAGGCGCTTTTGGCCTGATTTTCCTGCAGTCCCACCAGCCGGGCGCGGAACAGTTTGCGATTACTGATTTCCACCTCGCTCACCGCTATCTGGGCCAGATCGATGTCATCCAGCCGCTGGGCCGCATCGGAAGCCCTGTCCCTCGCCTGCTCCGGCACCCGGAAAGAGCCAATCTGTACCGCCCAACCGAGCTCATCGGTGATCATGGTCTGCTCGACCGGGAAGGTCTGGGAGGTGCGTTGCAGCACCGCCGGCGCCCGGGTCACCGGCTGCTCCTGTCGCACCACCTGGCGCACCGTGTCGGTACTGACCACCAGATTGGCGGCCGGCTTGGCCGCCGCGGGCGATACCTTGGCGAGTTGGGTCGCCCGCTCGAAACCGCGATCCAGCAGGGACGCCATATGGGCATCTCTGGACTGGGCGGTCTGCCCGCCCATGACCACGCCGATCAGCCGCCGCTCGCCCTTGACGGCGGAGGTGGCCACATTGAAGCCGGAGGCGCGGATAAAGCCGGTCTTCATGCCGTCGACCCCCGGATAGTTGCGCACCATGCGGTTGTGGCTGTTGTAGGTCCGCCCCTTATAGGTGAAGGACTGGGTAGCGAAATAATGGTAATACTGGGGATAATCCTTCATCAACCGCACCGACAGTATCGCCAGATCCCGGGCGGTACTGGTCTGGGCGGCATCGGGCAGGCCGGAGGCATTACGGAAGGTGGTGGAGGTCATCTTCATCGCCTTCGCCTTTTCCGTCATCATGCGGCCAAAGCCGCTCTCGGTGCCGCCCAGGGCTTCGGCCACCACCGCCGCCACGTCGTTGGCGGAGCGGACGATCAACGCCGGAATGGCATCCCGCACTTTAAGCCGATCTCCCGCCTTCAATGAAATGTTGGTTTGCGGCATGGCGGCGGCATGGGCCGACACCGGCATGGCGGTGTCCAGAGTCATCAGGCCCTTGTCCATCGCCTCGAACAGCATATAGAGCGTCATCATCTTGGTGAGCGAGGCGGGATAACGGGAAGCGTCGGCATTGGAGGCATGCAGCACCTCGCCGCTGTCCGCGTCCAGCACGATAGAGGCGTAACGCGGATTGGCCTGCACCTGGTTGAACAGGGAGTACATCAGCAAAACAGCCAGGAATAAAAATCCCGTTTTTCCGGCGTTTTTTACAGCAAACATGGAAGGCTCCTCCCAGAGATTAAACAAAGCCGGCAGAAGCTACGTTATCGCCCGAATTCTGTCCAGCCTTTCCCGCGACCGCCCATCCGAAAGCACCTTCACCGTACTTGCGGCGGCCTCATTATTACAAGCATACACGCCGGCATCCCCCTCGGGGAGTCGGCTCGGTACAATATTTAGCAGCAAGGCGCCACCCCGGCGCCTTCCCAATCCTTACTCGCTCAGGTTGGGCGCCAGCCACTTTTCCGCATCCTTCCGGCTCATGCCCTTGCGGGCGGCATAATCCAGCAGTTGATCTTCCTGGATCTGGGCCACCGCGAAGTAACGGGTATCGGGGTAGGAGAAGTACCAGCCGGACACCGCCGCCCCCGGCCACATGGCGAAGGACTCGGTCAGCTTCATGCCGATGCGCGATTCCACGTCCAGCAGCTGCCACAGGGTCCCCTTCTCGGTGTGTTCCGGGCAGGCCGGGTAGCCAGGAGCCGGACGGATACCTCGATACTTTTCGCGGATCAGCTCGTCGTTGCTGAGCGCCTCGTCCGGGGCATAGCCCCAGTATTCCCGCCGCACCAGCAGATGCATGTATTCGGCGAAAGCCTCCGCCAGCCGGTCGGCCACGGCGCTGGCCATGATGGCGTTGTAGTCGTCATGGGCCTCCTTGTAACGACGGATGATATCATCCTCGCCGATGCCGCCGGTCACCGCGAAGGCACCGATATAGTCGGGCCTCGCGCCCTTGGGCGCCACGAAATCGGCCAGGCAATAGTTGGGGAAGCCGTCCTTCTTCTCGGTCTGCTGGCGCAGGAAGCGCAGGGTATGCAGCACCCGGCTGCGGGACTCGTCGCTATAGACTTCCACGTCGTCGTCCACGCTGTTGGCCGGGAACAATCCCATGACGCCGGAGCAGCGCAGCTCGCCGTCGGCCGCCAACTGGTCGAGCAGGGCATTGGCGTCGGCAAACAGCCGCTTGGCCTCTTCACCCACGATCTCGTCCTCCAGGATACGGGGGTACTTGCCCGCCAGTGACCAGGTAAGGAAAAACGGCGTCCAGTCGATATATTCGCGCAACACCGAAATCGGCACATCGTGGAATTCGTGAATGCCCGGCTTGGCCGGCACCGGCGGGGTATAGGCCTGCCAGTCGATGAGCATCCGGTTGGCCCGGGCCTCGGCCAGGGGCACCGGCCGGGTACGGGGACGCTTGCGGGCATGCTGATCCCGCACCACCTCGTACTCCTTGTTCAGCCGCGCCACGAAGGCCGGCTTGTTTTCCGCGCTCAACAGGGTCTGTACCACCCCCACGGCGCGGGAGGCGTTGGCCACATAGACCACCGGCTCGTCGTAATTCTGCTCTATCTTGACCGCGGTATGGGCCTTGGAGGTGGTGGCCCCGCCGATCAGCAGCGGGATCTTGAAGCCCTGGCGCTGCATTTCCTTGGCCACGTGCACCATTTCATCCAGCGACGGGGTGATCAGCCCGGACAAGCCTATCATATCGGCATTGGTTTCCCGGGCGGTTTTCAGTATCGTCTCGCAAGAGACCATGACGCCCAGGTCCACCACCTCGAAGTTGTTGCACTGCAGTACCACCCCGACGATATTCTTGCCGATATCGTGTACATCGCCCTTGACCGTGGCCATCACCACCTTGCCGTTGGTCTGACCCGCTTCCTTGCCCGCTTCGATGAAGGGGTTGAGGTAGGCCACCGCCCGTTTCATCACCCGCGCCGACTTGACCACCTGGGGCAGGAACATCTTGCCTTCGCCAAACAGGTCACCGACCACGTTCATGCCGTCCATCAGCGGGCCTTCGATCACCTCCAGCGGCCTGGCCGCCTGGGCTCTCGCTTCCTCGGTATCGTCTTCGATAAAATCGGTCAGCCCCTTCACCAGGGCGTGTTCCAGCCGTTTGTTCACCGGCCAGCTGCGCCATTCCAGATCCCGAGCGTCCGTCTGCTGGCCGCCGCTGCCGCGGTAGCGCTCGGCGATCTCCAGCAGGGCTTCGGTGGCATTATCGTTCAGGTTGAGCACCACCGCCTCGACCTTTTCCTTCAGCTCGGGCTCGATGTCCTCGTAGATCGCCAGTTGGCCGGCGTTGACGATGCCCATGTCCATGCCGTTCTTGATGGCGTGATAGAGGAACACCGCGTGAATGGCCTCGCGCACCGCGTCGTTCCCCCGGAACGAAAACGACACGTTGGACACACCGCCGGAGATCATCGCGTGGGGCAGGTGGTCCTTGATGTCCTTCACCGCCTCGATAAAGTCCACCGCGTAGTTGTTGTGCTCATCGATACCGGTCGCCACCGCGAAGATGTTGGGGTCGAAGATGATGTCTTCCGGCGGGAAACCGACCTGGTCCACCAGCACCCGGTAGGCACGCTGGCAGATCTCGAACTTGCGCGCCCGGGTATCGGCCTGGCCCACCTCGTCGAAGGCCATCACGATCACGGCGGCGCCGTAGCGGCGCACCAGCCGGGCCTGCTCGATAAACTTCTCTTCCCCTTCCTTCATGGAGATGGAGTTGACGATACCCTTGCCCTGAATGCACTTGAGGCCGGCCTCGATCACTTCCCACTTGGAGGAGTCGATCATGATCGGCACCCGGGCGATGTCCGGTTCGCCGGCGATCAGGTTGAGGAAGCGGGTCATGCAGGCCTCGGCGTCGAGCATGCCCTCGTCCATGTTGATATCAATCACCTGAGCGCCGTTTTCCACCTGCTGCAGCGCCACTTCCAGCGCCTTGTCGTACTGCTCTTCCTTGATCAGCCGCTTGAACATGGCGGAGCCGGTGACGTTGGTGCGCTCGCCGACGTTGACGAACATGCTCTCGGGGGTGATCAGCACCGGCTCCAGGCCGGCCAGCCGGCAGGCCACCGGCAGTTCGGGCAGCACCCGCGGCTTGATGCCGGCCACCGCCTCGGCCATGGCGCGGATATGCTCCGGAGTGGAGCCGCAACAGCCACCGACCAGGTTGAGAAAGCCGCTCTCGGCCCACTCGCGGATATGGTCGGCCATCTCCCTGGCGTCCAGATCGTACTCCCCGAAGGCGTTGGGCAAACCGGCATTGGGGTGGGCCGACACATGGGTTTCGCTGATCCGGGACAACTCGGCCACGTACTGGCGCAGCTCATCCGGGCCCAGGGCACAGTTGAGGCCGAAAGAAATGGGTTTGGCATGGCGCAGGGAATGATAGAAGGCTTCCGTGGTCTGGCCCGACAGGGTCCGGCCGGACGCATCGGTAATGGTACCGGAGATCATCACCGGCAGGCGCAGATCCAGCTTGTCGAACAGGGTTTCGAGGGCAAACACCGCCGCCTTGGCATTGAGGGTATCGAAAATGGTTTCGATCATCAGCAGGTCGGCGCCCCCCTCGATCAACGCCTGGGCGGCCTCGGTATAGGCTTCGACCAACTGATCGAAGGTAACGTTGCGCTTGCCGGCGTCGTTCACGTCCGGCGAGATGGAGGCGGTTCTGTTGGTCGGGCCCAGCACCCCGGCCACGAAGCGCGGTTTGTGGGGTTCCCTGGCCGTCCACTCATCGGCCACCCGGCGTGCCAGCCGGGCCGCTTCCAGGTTGATTTCCGCCGCCAGGGACTCCATCTGGTAGTCGGCCATGGCGATGGTGGTGGCGTTGAAAGTATTGGTCTCGATGATGTCGGCACCGGCAGCGAAATAATCGCTGTGGATCCTGGCAATGATTTCGGGCTGGGTCAGCACCAGCAAATCGTTGTTGCCCTTGAGATCCGACGGCCAGTCGGCGAAGCGCTCCCCCCGGTAGGCGTCTTCATCCAGTCGGTAGGATTGGATCATGGTGCCCATGCCGCCGTCGATGATCAGAATACGTTCGGCGAGTGCCTGTTCAAGCTGGGAAAAGACCGGGGATATAGACACTATTGACTCCTGTTACGACTGATTCCTGCAAGCGGCATCCATGCTACCACAAAACGGCTCATTAGAAATCCAGCCATCTACAAGGCCGATCGGTAAGGACCCGTCAAAACTTCCTGAAAAGAGGTTATTCAACCACAGTTTTCACTAGGGAAAATGGCCGCGGTTAGGCAAACTATGCCCAACCGGCGAAGACCGGCCAACCTACTCCAGCTTGCAAAAATACAATAACTGTCGGAAGTGCCTTTATGAGCGTCTATTACACTCTGTGTTT
The DNA here is from genome assembly GCF_016746085.1 of Zobellella iuensis. GTDB lineage: Bacteria > Pseudomonadota > Gammaproteobacteria > Enterobacterales > Aeromonadaceae > Oceanimonas > Oceanimonas iuensis. The sequence goes on along the minus strand of NZ_JAERTZ010000013.1, from coordinate 7,883 downwards.
TTTGGCGGCCATGGCGATCACCATTGCCTTCGTCAACCAATACATCATGAAAATCCAGACCACCATCGCCATTACCTCCGGGGCCCTGGCCATCTCCATCTTGATGCTGATCCTGGGCAAGACCACCTGGCCGGAATTGCAGCAACACGCGGTGGAAGTGATCAAAACCGTGGATTTCGGCGAGTTCCTGCTGCAGGGCATATTGGGTTTTCTGCTGTTTGCCGGCGGCCTGGGGATCAACTTGCCCGCGCTGAAAAAACAGAAGTGGGAAATCACCATCCTGGCCACCCTAGGAACGGCGTTGTCCACCGTGATCATCGGCTCCGGCCTGTGGCTGCTGTCCTATGTGGTCGCCATCCCCCTGCCTTTCGTGTACTGCCTGCTGTTTGGCGCCCTGATTTCTCCCACCGATCCCATCGCGGTACTGGCCATCGTCAAGAAGCTGGGCGCCCCGGAGCAGATCGCCATTCAGGTGGAAGGTGAAACCCTGTTCAACGATGGTATCGGCCTGGTGGTCTTCCTGACCATCTTCGCGGTGGCCTTCAGCGGCAATGAGACCACCTTCGGTTCGGTCATGACCCTGTTTGCCCACGAGGCCATCGGCGGCATCATCTTCGGCGCCCTGCTGGGGCTGATGTCCCATGTGATGATCAGCGCCACCGACGACGGCTCCATGGAGCTGCTGATGACCCTCTGTATTCCCACCGCCGGTTTTGCCATGGCCAATGTGCTGGGGGTATCCGGTGCCCTGGCCATGGTGGTGGCCGGCATCATGATCGGTAACTGGACCCGCCACACCGGTTTTTCCGAGCAGAGCAAACACTTCCTCGATCACTTCTGGCACCTGCTGGATGAATTCCTCAACGCCCTGGTATTCCTGCTGATCGGCCTGGCCATGCTGCTGGTCGGCTTCCACTGGCAAGCCTGGCTGCTGATGCTGCTCAGCATCCCGCTGGTCATTGCCGGACGCTTTATCAGCGTATCGGCCCCCTACATGGTGTTCCGTTGTTTCAGATCCTATAACAAGTATTCGGTACGCATCCTCACCTGGGGTGGGCTGCGCGGCGGCCTGTCGCTGGCCATGGCCTTGTCCATTCCCGCCGGGGTCAAGCTGGGCAGCAGCGGCCAGGTGGAGTTGCGGGATCTGATCCTGATGATGACCTACGCCAGCGTGATTTTCTCCATACTGGTGCAGGGCATGACCATCACCTCGCTGATCAAAAGGGCCAACGAAGCGGAGAAGGCGGGTTTCCCCATAGAGTAGAAAGCAAGGGGCCACAGCCCCTTATTCTTCCCAGTCCCTGGTCAGGGTATCGCCGGCCGCGCTGAGGGTACGCAGGTCGTAGGGGGTCAGCTGATAGACGTGATAGTTCAGCCAGTTCGAGAACAGCAGGTGGCCGTGGCTACGCCAGCTTGCCCGAGGGGCCTGATCCGGGTTATTGCCGGGATAATAGTTTTCCGGCATCCGCGGCTCCATCCCGGCGGCCAGATCCCGCATGTATTCCTGGTGCAGGGTATCCGCGTCGTATTCCGGGTGGCCGGTCACGAATACTTGCCGTCGATCCGGGCTGACCGCCAGATAGACCCCGACCTGCTCCGAGCCGGCCAGGATCTTCAAATCCGTGTGTTGCCGAACCAGCTCCAGAGGGAAATCGGCATAACGGGAATGGGGCGCCAGAAAGACGTCATCGAATCCCCTCACCAGGGGCTCGAACTGGGCCAGGTTCTGGTGCTCATAGACGCCGGACAACTTTTCCAGACGGGTCTGTTTATCCAGCCCGTACAGGATTTTCAGCCCGGCCTGGGCCGCCCAGCACAGGAACAGGGTGGAGGTGACGTGGCTCTTGGCCCACTCGACCACCTGCTCTATCTTGTCCCAATAGACCACATCGCAAAAATCGGTCAGGCCCAGGGGGGCCCCGGTAATGATGAGGCCGTCGTAAAACTCGTCCTTCACCTGCTCGAAATCGTAGTAAAAATGCTCCAGATGAGACTGCGGAGTATTCTTGGAGGGCCTGTCGTCGATACGCAGCAGGTCCACCCCTATCTGCAGCGGCGAGTTGGACAGCATCCGCAGCAGCTGGTTTTCGGTTTCAATTTTCTTCGGCATCAGGTTGAGCAGCAGCACCCGCATCGGGCGGATATCCTGGTTGACCGCCCGGGTTTCCGTCATCACAAAGATATTTTCCTGAGACAGGACATCGGCCGCAGGCAGGCGATCCGGAATTCTGATGGGCATGTGCTTACTCCATGAGCAGTATCAGTAAGAAAGTCTAGACATCTAGAAATCTACAACAAAGCGGCGGTGCTTGTCATCCCCGGCGTGGGCCGGGGGCGGAAGTTACGTTAGAATCCCGGTAATACATCTCGAGGAAGAACGATATGGAACCTGTGATTGAGCTGGTAAGTACCGGTGATGAAGTGCTGACCGGACTGATTGTGGATACCAATGCGGCCTGGCTGTCCCAGCGCCTGCTGGAGCAGGGCTGGCAGGTACGCCGCCGTTTCACCCTCGGCGACGACAAGGCGGATCTGGTCGAGTTGTTTGAACAGCGCAGCCATCATGCGGACCTGGTGATCGTCAACGGCGGTCTGGGGCCGACCTCGGACGACATCAGCGCCGAGGCCATGGCCGCCGCCGCCGGCGTCCCCCTGGAGCTGAACGAACACTGGCTGGCGGTGATGGCGCAGAAGTACGCCAGCCGCAACAGAACCATGCCCCAGAGCAATATCAAGCAGGCCATGCTGCCCCAGGGGGCCGAGCTGGTGGACAATCCGGTCGGCACCGCCTGCGGCTTCGCCGTCAAGCTCAACAGGGCCACCTTTATCTTTACCCCGGGCGTTCCTTCCGAGCTGAAGAAAATGGTAGAGGATGAAATACTGCCGCGGCTGCGCCACCGTTTTGGCCAGAAAGGCAGCAGCCAGGTGCGCCGCTTCTTCCTGTTCGGGCTGTCGGAGTCGGGCTTGAGCGACCGGCTCGACCACAAGCCCTGGCCGTCCGGCATCACCCTGGGCTACCGGGCCAGCCTGCCGACCATAGAGCTCAAGCTGATTATCGAGCGGGATGACTCGGCCGCCATCGCTGCGGCAGAGGCCCAGCTACTGGAGGAAGTGGGCGCTCATCTGGTAGCCCGGGATGAATTGAACTTCACCGCCAGCCTGGGTCCCCTGCTGCACCAGCAGCCGCTGACCCTGTTCGAGGAGGCCAGCGGCGGCCGACTGACGGATACCATCAGCACCATCACTACCGAGTTCGAGGGCCATTACCTGAGCGGCCTGCCGGACAGCGCCGAGGATCTGGGTCTCTGGCTGCAGCGCAGCGCCCGCCCCTTGGCGCTGGCCGTGGGCGCAGAAGGTCCCGGCGGGGTGCCGGTGGCCCTGCTTAGCGAGCGGGACTGCCAGGCGCAGACCCTGAAGCTGCACTTCCGCGATCCCCTGTCCCGCCGTCGCCTGCTGGCATTCGTGGCCCTGGACATGCTGCGCCGCCACCTGCAGGGCCAGGAGGTGATGATCGACTACGATATCCTGCCCTGCAGCGAGCGGGTCACTCTGACCAGCTGAGTTCTAGCCAATCAGGCGCAGGCGCCGCAGCAGCCCCTCGACCAGGCCGGTGGCCAGATTGATCACCCTGTTGGCCAGGGGGGTATGAAACAGCCAGGCGCCGGTGATCAGGGCCAGGGGCACCGAGCCGCAGAGGAAGTCGGTCAGCCAGTGGGCGCCCGACATGACCCTGGGCATGGCCAGGGCCAGCACCAGGGGCACCACCACATAAAGGTAGCGGCGCGGGAACTGGTAGACGGCGAACAGCAGGAAGGTGGCGAAGCCGATACCGTGATCGCTGGGGAAGGAGTCACCGGAGGCGTCCTTGGCCTTGATATGGGGCACCAGTTGGCTGACCCGCTCCGCCTGCTCGTACACCAGGGTCGGGCTGGGCCGCTCTATAGGCAGGGCCTTGCCCACCGCCGCCTGGATGGAAAAACAGCCGGCCATGATCAGCAGCAGACAGCAGATCCTGGCCCGCTCCCGTCCGGATACCCTCCAGGCATGGTGGAACACGAACAGGGCCATCAACAGGGCCACGGCGCCGTCAATCCAGCGCTGGTTGACGAAAGCCACGAACTCCGCCCAGCCGGGCACCGTCACCAACCAGCCGTTGAACAACCAGAACAGCCCTTCATCCAGCCCCTGCCAGTAGCCGAGAAACCAGGAAAAAAACAACAACAACGCCAGGGCATGCAGCGCTGCCCAGCCTTTGAGATCCCATTGCATGGTGATATCGCCCTCCATTAAATGGGGCCGTTTATACCAGATAAGGAAGAGAATTTCAGGTCGGATCACAAGAAAGGGGCACCGGTGGCGCCCCTCGTGTTCAACGCAGCTGCGCCGAGAGTTCCCGTTGTCGCGCCTTGAGCGCCTCGATATCGAGGCCACATACGACGCCATCGCTCACCCGCCAGCGGCCCGCCACCATGACCCTGTCCGCCCGCCGAGCACCGCAAAGCACCAGGGCCGCCAGGGGATCGCCGGCACCGGCGAACTGGATGTCATCCAGGGTGAACAGGGCCAGATCCGCCTGCTTGCCGACGGCGATCTCACCGATGTCATGCCGTCCCAGGCAGGCCGCCGAACCGCGGGTCGCCCAGTCCAGCACCTTCTGATGGGTGATGCGCTTGGCACCATAACGCAGCCGCTGCAGCAACAGCGCCTGGCGTACTTCCATGATCATATTGGAGCCGTCGTTGGAAGCGGAGCCGTCAACGCCAATGCCGACGGGACAACCGGCCGCCTCCAACTCCAGAGTAGGACAGATACCCGAAGCCAGCAGCATATTGGAGGAAGGGCAATGGGCGATGCCCACGCCCGCCCGACCCAGGCGGAGGATCTCCTCCTCATTGAAGTGAATACCGTGAGCCAGCCACACCCGGCCGCTGAGCCAGCCCACCGACTCCAGGTAGTCCACCGGCCGCATCCCGAACATCTTCAGGCAGAATTCGGTCTCGTCGTGGGTTTCCGCCAGGTGGGTATGCAGCTGTACATCATGCTGCTCCGCCAGCACGGCGGAGGCTTTCATCAGCTCGGTGCTGACCGAAAACGGCGAACAGGGCGCCAGGGCCACCCGGCTCATGGCGCCGTCGGCCGGATCGTGATAACGCCGGATCAGGCGCTCGCTGTCGGCCAGAATGGTCTCTGCCGACTGCACCGTCGACTGGGGCGGCAGGCCGCCCTGATCCTTGCCCAGGCTCATCGAGCCCCGGGTCAGCTGCACCCGAACGCCCAGCCGCCGGGCTTGCTCCAGCTGCAGATCGATGGCCTCTTCCAACCCTTGGGGGAAAAGATAATGATGATCGCTGGCGGTGGTGCAGCCCGACAGCAGCAGCTCGGCCAGGGCTATCTGGGTGGAGACTTCCACCATCTCCGGCTGCAACCGGGCCCAGACCGGGTACAAGGAGGTCAACCAGGAGAACAGCTCCTTGTTGAGCGCCACCGGATGGGCTCGGGTCAGGGTCTGGTAGAAGTGATGGTGGGCATTGATCAAACCGGGCAGCAGCACATGCCGGCCCGCATCAAAAACCTCATCCACCGGCCTCGAGGGTAGCTGGCCCGGGGCCAGCAGTTCGACAATGTTGCTTCCTTCCACCACCAGGCCGCCGGCACAGGCAGGATCGAGGGTGGCGAGGGGTTGTTTTATCCAGAGTGTTTTGGGGTTTTGCATCAGACTTTCGACTCCGTTAGCAAATGAAAGTTGGCATCCCCCGGATGTAGAAACCCCTGACGTACAATCCGGGAAGGTACGCCAGGGGATTGCGCCCGTTCAGGCGACAATACGACAGTGAGACTTAGCTGACCTCACCTAACTTTTTTTTGGCCGCATCCGCCTGTTCCGCTTCTGCAATCGAGTCTTCTTCGGCTCCTTTCTGTTCAGGCAATATCAGACTCAACAGGATGGCGGTGATGGCGCCCATGGCAACCGGCGAACTCAGGATATTAGAGACCGTCTTCGGCAGCTCCTGCAGCACATCCGGCACAGTAGACACACCGATCCCCATACCGACCGAGATGGCGATGATCATCATGTTGCGACGGTCCAGGTTGGCCTGGGAGAGTACCCGGATCCCGGCCACGGCCACGGTGCCGAACATGATCAGGGTGGCCCCGCCCAGCACCGGTTTGGGCATCTGCTGCAGCACACCGCCGATGATGGGGAAGAGACCCATGATAAAGAGGATGGCGGCGATGTAGATACCCACGAAGCGGCTGGCCACCCCGGTCAGGGCAATAACGCCGTTGTTCTGGCTGAAGGTGGTTGACGGCATGCTGTTGAAGACGGCGGCAATCATGGAGTTGACACCATCGCCCAGCACACCGCCACGGATACGGTTGATGTAGACGGGTCCCTTGACCGGCTCCCGGGAAATAGTGGAGTTGGCGGTCAGGTCACCGGTGGTTTCCATAGCACTGACACAGAACAGGATCGCCAGGGGAATAAAGGCGGCCAGATCGAACTGGAAGCCGAACTTGAAGGGAACCGGTACCGAAATGACCGGCAGGCTGCTCAGGTGGGAGAAATCCAGACGTCCCATAAAGAAGGCGGCAACCATACCCAGAACAAGGCCAATCACCACGGCGGCCAGGCGGACCATGGGATTCTTGGAGCGGTTCAGCAATATCACCGTCACCAGTACTATGCCGGCCAGCATCAGGTTATCCAGGGCACCGAAGTTTTGGGCGCCGAAGCCGCCACCGATATCGGTCATGGCCACCTTGATCAGGGGAATACCGATCAGAATGATGATGGTACCTGTCACCACAGGAGTGATCACCTTCTGCAGCTTGTGGACAAAGCGGCTCAGGAAAATTTCGATAAAGGCGGCGCAGAAACTGACCCCGAAAATGGTCGCCAGAATATCTTCCGGTGATCCGCCGCGACTCTTGACGATCATACCAGCCGACAGCACGGCGGTGAGAAAAGCGAAGCTGGTACCCTGCAGGCACAACATGCCGGCACCGACGGGGCCGATACGCCGGCACTGGATAAAGGTACCCACACCGGACACCATCAGCGCCATACTGATGAGGTAGGGAACATGCTCACCCAAGCCGAGCACGCCGCCCACAATAAGGGTCGGGGTAATGACGCCTACCAGACTGGCCAGCACATGCTGCAAGGCGGCGAAAGAAGAAGGCCAGAAGCCCGGTTTATCGTGCAGCGAATAAAGCAGGTCGTGGTTCTTGCTTTGTTCTGTTTTTACATCCTGGGTCATAACAGATCCCTTTGTTAATCGTTGCCAATGTGCAGACATGAACAGACTGCTGTTTTTTTATTGGCCAACATCCTGTAAAGACGGTTGGCACTACCCTCCATACTCCACTGCAAAGCCTGGGCTAAGTGAGGAGCTGAAGAGATAATACCGTAAAAAAAACATAAGTGTTATACCTGTGTGATAACTTTGTACACAAAAATTAAGTATATGTAACCACCATAGCATTCACAAAAACAGCTAACGAACACCGGTATCGCAGCCTATGTCGCGACATCAATAAAACATAGCACACCAACATTGTGTACATTAATGAAATGGATATTTACGGAGGGAACGGCGGTCAAGTCCCGGATGGGACAGGATAAAGATCGAGGGATAAGGCAGAGCAAGGGCAGAATCAAGCTGCCTGGCACAAAGCAGGGCCTGATCTGATGCCGAAGCAGGTGACGAAAAAGCTAAGAGAATCATGAAACGGAAAAAGCAAAAACCCCGATACACAGGTATCGGGGTTTTTAATTGGGTGCCTGGCAGTGACCTACTTTCACATGGCAGCTGCCACACTATCATCGGCGCGGGTGCGTTTCACTTCTGAGTTCGGCATGGGGTCAGGTGGGACCACAA
>NZ_JAERTZ010000012.1 GCF_016746085.1 Zobellella iuensis | reverse complement strand
GGGCGCCGCCGGCCAGCGCTGCATGGCGATCTCGGTGGCGGTGCTGGTGGGCGAGGCCAGGGAATGGATCCCGGAGCTGAAAGACGCCATGGCCCGGGTGCGGCCCGGCGCCTGGGACGATCCCGACGCCGGCTACGGCCCGCTGATCAGCAAAGCGGCCCGGGAGCGGGTGCTGCGGCTGATCGCCGGGGGCCAGGCCGAGGGGGCCGAGTGCCTGCTCGACGGCAGCCACTGCACGGTGGACGGCTACCCCCACGGCAACTGGGTGGGGCCCACCCTGTTCCGTGGCGTGACTCCTGAGATGGCGCTCTACCGGGAGGAGATCTTCGGCCCGGTGCTGTTGCTGATGGAGGCGGATAGCCTGGACCAGGCCATCAATCTGGTTAACGCCAACCCCTACGGCAATGGCACCTCCATCTTCACCGCCTCGGGTGCGGCGGCGCGCAAGTACCAGCACGAGATCAAGGTGGGCCAGGTGGGCATCAACGTGCCCATACCGGTGCCGCTGCCCTTTTTCTCCTTCACCGGCTGGCGCCGCTCCTTCTACGGCGACCTGCACGCCTACGGCAAGCAGGCGGTGCGTTTTTACACCGAAACCAAGACCATCACCGCCCGCTGGTTCGAGGACGAGGCGGTGGCCGGACCCAATATGTCGATTCATCTGAAATAAAGGCTATCAGCTATCAGCTATCAGCTATCAGGGCAGTGGGGGGGCTGGATGGAAGCAGAGAGTGAGGGAAAACCGTTAATCTCTGGCAGCTTCCAGCTTCCAGCCTTTAGCCGCGACCGGAGGGAGCTTGCATGGACTTTGAACTGAGCGACGAACAGCGGGCCTTTGCGGCCCTGGCCGATGACTTTGCCCGCAACGAGCTGGAGCCTCATGCCGCCGATTGGGACCGGGACCACCACTTCCCGGTCGAGACCTTGCACAAGGCGGGCGGGCTGGGGCTCTGCGCCCTCTATACCCCCGAGTCCGCCGGCGGCCTGGGGCTGAGCCGGCTCGACGCCAGCATCATCTTCGAGCGCCTGGCCATGGGCTGCACCTCCACCACCGCTTTCCTCACCATCCACAACATGGTGACCTGGATGGTGGCGAGCGCCGGCAGTGAAGAGACCTGGGCGCGCTGGGGCGAGGGGCTGGTCAGTGGACGGCTGCTCGGTTCCTACTGCCTGACCGAGCCCAACGCCGGCTCCGACGCCGCCTCCCTCAGGACCAGCGCCCGCCGCGACGGCGACCAGTATGAACTGAACGGCAGCAAGATGTTCATCTCCGGCGCCGGCAGCACCCAGGTGCTGGTGGTGATGGCCCGCACCGGCGGCGAGGGCGCGGGCGGCATCTCCGCCTTCGCCCTGGACGCCGACAGCCCCGGCATCGTCTACGGCCGGCCCGAGGACAAGATGGGCTGGAACAGCCAGCCCACCCGCACCGTCACCTTCGAGCGGGTGCGGGTGCCCGCCGGCCAGCGGCTGGGGGCGGAGGGCGAGGGCTTCAAGCTGGCGATGAAGGGGCTGGACGGAGGCCGTATCAATATCGCCAGCTGCTCGGTGGGCACCGCCCAGCAGGCGCTCAACAAGGCGCGCCAGTACCTGCAGGAGCGCAGCCAGTTCGGCCGCAAGCTGGCCGAGTTCCAGGCGCTGCAGTTCAGCATCGCCGACATGGCCACCGAGCTGGTGGCGGCGCGCCAGCTGGTGCGGCTGGCGGCGAGCCGACTCGATGCGGGCCATCCGGACGCCACCACCTACTGCGCCATGGCCAAGCGCTTTGCCACCGATGCCGGCTTCAAGGTGTGCGATCAGGCGCTGCAGCTGTACGGCGGCTACGGCTATATCCGCGAATACCCGCTCGAGCGTTACCTGAGGGATACCCGGGTGCACCGCATCCTGGAGGGCACCAACGAGATCATGCGGCTGCTGATCGCCCGTCGGGTACTGGCGGAAGGCAGCGGGGAGCTGTGATGGGTTCGCATAGGGAGCTTGAGTTGATGTCAGTACCTGTGTGCCAGTTCGGTGATGCCGTCCGTGAGATGGGCGGAGGAGACCAAAGGGGGCCGCTACGCCGACACGCTACAAGCACGTCCATGTGGGCTCGGACATGCCATCCCTGGCATGTCACGGTCGGCTCCTCGGTCCCCTTTGTTCTCCTTTTGGGCATGGGCGGCGTCTGTGTCATAGCTGTTCCCGGCGCTCTATCACCACTGGCCATAGTCATAGAGAGGTGCCCCCATGACCACCGCTATTCGTTTTGAACAACAAGGCCATACCGCCATCCTGACCATGGACAACCCGCCCGCCAATACCTGGACGGCGGCAAGCCTCTCGGCCCTGGCCGAGCGGGTGGCGCAACTGAACGCCGACCGGGAGATCTGGAGCCTGGTGCTGACCGGGGCGGGGGACAGGTTCTTTTCCGCCGGGGCCGATCTCAAGCTGTTCGCCGACGGCGACCGGGCGGTGGCGCGGGAGATGGCGCGGCGCTTCGGCGAGGCCTTCGAGGCCCTGAGCCGGTTTCGCGGCCTGTCCATCGCCGCCATCGACGGCTACGCCATGGGCGGCGGCCTGGAGGCGGCCCTGGCCTGCGATCTGCGCGTGGCCGGCCGGCAGGCGGTGATGGCCCTGCCCGAGGCCAAGGTGGGGTTGCTGCCCTGCGCCGGCGGCACCCAGAACCTGACCTGGCTGGTGGGCGAGGGCTGGGCCAAGCGCCTTATCCTCTGCGGCGAGCGGCTGGATGCCGAGCGGGCCCTGGCCATCGGCCTGGTGGAGGAGGTGGTGCCGCCAGGGCAGGCCCTCAACCGGGCCCTGGAGCTGGCCCGCCAGGCGGAGCAGCAGAGCCCCTCGTCGCTGGCCGCCTGCAAGCGGCTGATCCAGTCGGCCCGCAGCCGGCCCCTGGCGCAGGGCTATATCCGGGAGCGGGAGGAGTTTGTGGATTTGTTCGACACCGAGGATCAGCGGGAAGGGGTCAACGCCTTCCTGGAAAAACGCCCGCCCCAATGGCGCAACCGCTAAGGAGAGCCCATGAGCCTGATAGTCGAAGAGCATGCCACGGGCGGCGGCCGGCGTATCGGCCGGCTGGTGCTCGACAACGCGCGCAGCCTCAACGCCCTGAGCCTGGAGATGATAGAAGGGATGCTGCCCCAGCTGGCCGCCTGGCGGCAGGATGAGGGGCTGGTGGCGGTGCTGCTCGAAGGCGCCGGTGACCGGGCCTTCTGCGCCGGCGGCGACGTGGTGGGGCTGTACCGGGCCATCACCTCGGCCCGGGAGGCTGGCCCCCTCGATGAGCTGGGCATGGGGCCTATCCCTGAGCCGGCGGCGCGTTTTTTCGAGCGGGAATACCGGCTGGATTACTTGCTGCATGACTACCCCAAGCCGGTGATCTGCTGGGGCGGCGGCATCGTCATGGGCGGCGGCCTGGGGCTGTTCAGCGCCAGCCGGCAGCGCATCGTCACCGAAAGCAGCCGGCTGGCGATGCCGGAGGTGACCATCGCCCTCTATCCGGACGTGGGCGGCAGCTGGTTCCTCAACCGCCTGCCGCCGGGGCTGGGGGAGTTCATCGCCCTCACCGGCTGCCAGTTGAACGCCAACGACAGCCTCTGGCTGGGGCTGGCCAGCAGGGCCATCGCCGCGAGCCAGCGGGCCGAGTGGCTGCCCCGTCTGCAGGAAGTGGCCGACTGGCGGGATCCCGCCGTGGCCGTCGGCCGGGTGCTGCGGCAATTGGAAGCGGCGTCGCTTGAGGTGTTCGCCGAGCAGCCCTCGCCCCTGCGGGAACACCAGGACGGCATCCGCCGGCTGATGGACCGGGAGCGCCTGACGGACAGGGTGGCGGCCATCCTCGACGCGGATTTCGACTCTCCCTGGTTCGAGCGGGCCCGGCAGGGCCTGGCGGCGGGCAGTCCGCTGGCCATCCGGGTGATAGACGAACAACTGCGCCGCTGCCGGCATTGCTCCCTGGCCGAGGTATTCCGCCGGGAGCTGGCGCTGTCGGTGCAGCTGTGCCGGTATCGGGAGTTCGCCGAAGGAGTGCGGGCCCGGCTTATCGACAAGGACAACCACCCCGACTGGAGCTTCGGGACCCTGGAGCAGGTGGACGAGGCGCTGCTGGCCGCCCTGTTCACCCCGCCCTGGCCCCGGAGCCCATTGCAGGATCTGTAACGGAGGCAAGCACCATGGCAACCATCGCATTTATCGGTTTAGGCAATATGGGCGGCCCCATGGCCGCCAACCTGGTCAAGGCCGGGCACAGGGTTCAGGTGTTCGATCTGCAGCCCGAGGCGGTCAGCCGGGCCGCCGGCACCGGCTGCATCCCGGAAACCAGCGCCACCGAGGTGGTCAAGCACGCCCAGGTGGTGATCTCCATGCTGCAGAGTGGCCGCCAGGTGGAAGGGCTCTATATGACGGGCCCGGAGCCCCTGTTCGAGCGGATGGCGCCGGGCACCCTGGTGATCGATTGCTCCACCATAGATGCGGCCACCGCCAAGGCCACGGCCCAGCGGGCCACGGCCCATGGCCTGGACTTTATCGATGCCCCCGTGTCCGGCGGTGTGGCCGGGGCCCAGGCCGGCACCCTCACCTTTATCGTCGGCGGCAGCGGGGATCAGTTTGTCCGGGCCGAGCCGGTGCTGCGCCAGATAGGCAAGAACGTGTTCCACGCCGGTCCCCATGGCGCCGGCCAGATGGCCAAGGCCTGCAATAACATGCTGCTGGCGGTGCTGATGGCGGGTACCTGCGAGGCGCTCAACATGGGCATCAACAACGGCCTGGATCCCAAGGTGCTGTCGGAGATCATCAAGCAGAGTTCGGGCAGCAACTGGGCGCTGCAGCTCTACAACCCGGTGCCGGGGGTGATGGAAAATGTGCCCGCCGCCCGCGGCTACCGGGGCGGCTTCCAGGTCAACCTGATGTGTAAGGATCTGAATATCGCCATGGAGCTCAGCCGGGACAGCGGTTCGCCGGTGCCCATGGGGGCCGCCGCCAAGGCCCTGTTCAACCTGCATCAGGTGGCGGGTCATGGCGAACTCGACTTCTCCAGCCTGTTTCGGATGTTCCGGCAAGGGGGCGAATAGCCATGGATATCAGGGGCAAGGTGGTGGTGATCACCGGCGCCGGCCGGGGCCTGGGGCAGGCCATGGCCCGGCAGCTGGCACGCCAGGGCGCCAGTCTGGCGCTGCTCGACAACAACGAACCGGATCTGGCCAAAAGCGGCGAAATGGTGGCCGCCACCGGGGCCCGGGTGGCGGTGCACCTGTGTGATATCGCCGACGAGCGACAGGTGGCGGACAGCTTCGGCCACATAGTACGGGAGCTGGGCGGGCTGGATGTGCTGGTCAACAACGCCGGCCTGATGCGCGACGCCTTGCTGATCAAGCTTGTGGAGGGCAAGCCTGCCGGCAGGATGAGCCTGCAGCAGTGGCAGCAGGTGGTGGACGTCAACCTCACCGGCACCTTCCTGTGCGGCCGGGAGGCGGCGGCCATCATGGCCGAGCGGGGCCGGGGCGGCCTTATCGTCAATATCTCCTCGGTGGCCCGGGCCGGCAACCGGGGCCAGAGCAACTACTCGGCCACCAAGGCCGGGGTGGCGGCCCTGGTGGTGTGCTGGGCCGGCGAACTCAGCCGCTACGGCATCCGGGTGGCGGGCATCGCCCCCGGGGTGATCGCCACCGCCATGACCGCCCAGATGAAGCCCGAGGCGATGGAGCGCATCACCCGCGATATTCCCCTGGGGCGCCTGGCGCAGGTGGAAGAGCTGGTGCACAGCCTGCAGTACATCATCGAGAACGACTACTTCCATGGCCGCATGCTGGAAATGGACGGCGGCCTGCGGCTGTAGGACTAAAGTCTAGCTTGTCTGAATGCCCGCACGGGGGTAAGGTTTTTTGCAACGCACAGCAACGGACGTGCCTGCCTGCGTTAACAGAGCGAACAATAAAACGATAATAATCACTGCCATATCCCTGAACGCACTGGTTCCCTTCGGTCATGGAATCACTGCCTTCAGGGTTTTTTTATGGCTACATATTGGGGTAGTTGGGACCACTTCCCCCTTCCGGTGGCACCCAGCGGATATTCTGGGCCGGATCCTTGATGTCGCAGGTTTTGCAGTGCACACAGTTGGCGGCATTGATCTGGAAACGGGACTCACCTTCCTGCTCCACCACCTCGTAGACCCCCGCCGGGCAATAGCGCTGGGCCGGCTCCTGGTAGCGGGGCAGGTTGTCCCGCAGCGGGATCTCCGGATCCAGCAGCTGCAGGTGGCAGGGCTGGTCCTCGTCGTGGCCGGTGTTGGCCAGGTAGACCGACGACAGCCTGTCGAAGGAGAGTTGGCCGTCCGGTTTCGGGTAGTCCGGCTTGCGGCTCTTCGCCGCCGGGGCCAGGGTGGCGTGATCCGGCGTTCTGTCGTGCAGGGTGAAGGGCAGCCGGCCCCCCAGCCCGTTGTGGTTGAGGGTGTTGAAGGCGCCGCCCAGCCAGGGTCCCAGCCTGTGCAGGGCGGGCACGAAGTTGCGGCTTTGGTGCAGTTCCTGGTGCAGCCAGGACGAGCGCAAGGCGTTGTCGAAGGCGGTGAGGCTATTGCCGCCCTGGTCCCCCGCCGCCAGGGCCTGCACCACCGTCTCGGCGGCCAGCATGCCGGATTTCATGGCGGTATGGATGCCCTTGATCTTGGCGCCGTTGAGGGTGCCGGCATCGCAGCCTAGCAGCAGGGCGCCGGGCATCGTCATGCGCGGCAAGGAGTTCAGGCCGCCCTTGGTGATGGCCCGGGCGCCGTAGGCCAGCCGCTTGCCGTCGTACAGGTGACGGGCCAGCAGCGGGTGGTGCTTGAGCCGCTGGAATTCGTCGAAAGGACTGAGATGGGGGTTGCGGTAGTTGAGATCCACGATAAGCCCCACCGCCGCCTGGCCGTCGTCGCCGTGGTAGAGGAAGAAGCCGCCGCCGCTGTCTTCCTCGAGCGGCCAGCCGGCACCGTGCAGCACCAGGCCCGGCCGGTGGCGTTCGGGGGCGAGCTGCCACAGCTCCTTGATGCCGATGGCGTAGTGCTGGGGATCCCGGCCCTGGTCCAGGCCGAAGCGGGCGATCAGCTCCTTGCCGATATGGCCGCGGCAGCCCTCGGCGAACAAGGTATAGCGGGCGCGCAGTTCCAGGCCCGGCACGTGATTGGCCTTGGGGCTACCGTCCGCCGCCAGTCCCATATCGCCGGTGAGCACTCCGGTCACCCGGCCCTGGTCGTCGTAGAGGGGCGCCTGGGCGGCGAAGCCGGGAAAGACGGCCACCCCCAGTTGCTCGGCCTGGGTGGCCAGCCAGCGGCACAGGTTGCCGAGGCTTATTATGTAGTTGCCCTCGTTGTGCAGGGGGGAGGGCACCAGGGCGGGAGGCAGCTCCAGGCCGCCCCGCTCGCTGCTCAGCATATAGAAGCGATCCTCGGTAACCGGGGTATGTACCGGGGCGCCCCGCGCCCGCCAGTCGGGAAACAGCTCGTCCAGGGCCCGGGTCTCCAGCAGGGCGCCGGAGAGGATATGGGCGCCCACCTCGGCGCCCTTTTCCACCAGGCAAACGTTCAAGGACAAATTCCGGGACGCCGCCTCCTGCATCAGCCGGCAGGCGGCGCTCAGGCCGGCCGGGCCGGCGCCCACTATGACCACGTCAAATTCCATCGACTCCCTTTCCATATTCCGGCTCCGAACCTGGGCACATGGCTAAAGTATTGTATTGGTTGCGGTATTTAACAAACTCCCGGGCGGCAGGATCGGCGGGGATGGATTAGTATTAACTCGAATCCCACAGAGCCGGGGGCGGGCATGAAGGTACTGGTCACGATAAAGCGGGTGATTGACTACCACGTCAAGGTCAGGGTCAAGGCGGATCAGAGCGAGGTGGATCTGGCCAACGTCAAGATGGCGGCCAACCCCTTCTGCGACATCGCGGTGGAAGAGGCGGTGCGCATGAAGGAAAAGGGCTGGGTGTCGGAAATCGTCGCCGTCTCCGTCGGCCCCGCCGCGGCCCAGGAGCAACTGCGGGCGGCGCTGGCGCTGGGGGCGGACCGGGCGGTGCTGGTGCAGAGCGCCGAGGTCGCCGAGCCGCTCACCGTGGCCAGGCTGCTGGCCGCCTTGTGCGAGCGGGAGCAGCCCGGGCTGGTGCTGCTCGGCAAGCAGTCCATCGATACCGACAACAACCAGGTGGGGCAGATGCTGGCGGCGCTCAAGGGCTGGCCCCAGGGCACCTTCGCCTCGCGCATCGAGCTCGAAGGCGACGAGCTCCTGGTCACCCGGGAGGTGGACGGCGGCCTGCAGACCCTGGCGCTGGCCCTGCCGGCGGTGGTGACCACGGATCTCCGGCTCAACGAGCCGCGCTATGCCTCCCTGCCCAATATCATGAAGGCCAAACAGAAACCCCTGGAGACCCTGACCCCGGACGACCTCGGGATCACGCCCAGGGCCCATTCCCGGGTGCTCAGGGTGACGCCGCCGCCGGTGCGCAAGGCCGGCATCAAGGTGGCCGATGTGGCCGAGCTGGTGGACAAGCTCAAGCACGAGGCGAAGGTGATCTGATGACGACTCTGGTGATAGCGGAACACGACAACGAGTCCCTGAAGCCGGCTACCCTGCATGTACTGGGGGCCGCCACCCGGCTGGGGACGGACATCGAGCTGCTGGTGATGGGCAAGGGCTGCCGGGCGGTGGCCGAGGCCGCCGCCCGTCTCGGAGTACGCAAGGTGTTGCTGGCGGAGCACGCCGGCCATGAGCACCAGTTGGCGGAGGCGGGTGCGGCCCAGGTGGCGGCCCTGGCGGGCGGCTACTGCCACCTGCTGGCGCCGGCCACCACCTTCGGCAAGAACCTGATGCCGAGGGTGGCGGCCCTGCTCGACCTGGGCATGGTGTCCGAGGTGATCGCCATCGAGGCGCCGGATACCTTCGTCCGACCCATCTATGCGGGCAACGCCATCGCCACCGTGCAGTCCCTCGATGCCATCAAGGTGCTGACGGTGCGCGCCATCGCCTTCGAGGCGGTCATGCCGGGCGAGCAGGCGGCACCGATAGAGGTGCTGGCGCCCGTCGCCGGCCCGGCTGGCAGCCGGTTCCTGGGCGAGGAACTGAGCCCGAGCGAGCGGCCCGAGCTCACCTCGGCGCGGGTGGTGATCTCCGGCGGCCGGGGCCTGGGCTCGAAGGACAACTTCGCCTTGCTGGAACGGCTGGCGGACCGGCTGGGCGCCGCCGTCGGCGCCAGCCGGGCGGCGGTGGACGCGGGCTTTGCCGCCAACGACATGCAGGTGGGCCAGACCGGCAAGATAGTGGCGCCCGAACTCTATATCGCCGTGGGCCTGTCCGGCGCCATCCAGCACCTGGCGGGGATGAAGGACTCCAGGGTGATAGTGGCCATCAACAAGGATGCGGAGGCGCCCATCTTCCAGGTGGCGGATTACGGCCTGGTGGCGGACTTGTTCGATGTGCTGCCCGAGCTGGAAAGGCAACTGGCGCCAGGATCGTAAACAGGTTCTTAGAGCCTGTTCAAAGTCGTTGCGCAGCTTGTCTGTAACGACTCGGCAAAGAGGCAATCCTTGTCGCCTCTTTCAAGCTCCGCCTTGGCCTGATAGTGGTATCAGAAAGCGATACCGCGTTTGGCCGAGTACAGCAGATCGCAAACAGGCTCTCGGGTGAATGTCGTTTTATCTGATCTGCATCAAGCTTTGGGTGTTACATTTTGTTGTAATAAAACTACATAAAACGTTATAGTGCCGTTCAGTCTTCCGCCGGCAGCAGGTTCGAATGCGGAACAGGACGGCTTTAAGCGCCTTAGCCCGGACATTGTTTCATTGTCGTTATCGGGCATCTTGCGTATACTATGACCCCGTCTTGAATTCCACATTTCATTCGTTCCCTAGCTTTCTTCAGGTTCAGCATGACGACTAAATATATTTTTGTTACTGGTGGGGTAGTGTCCTCCTTGGGTAAAGGCATTGCGGCCGGCTCCCTGGCGGCCATCCTCGAGGCTCGCGGTCTTAATGTGACCATTATGAAGCTGGATCCCTATATCAACGTGGATCCGGGAACCATGAGCCCGACCCAGCACGGTGAAGTTTTCGTGACTGACGACGGTGCCGAAACCGACCTGGACCTCGGCCATTACGAGCGTTTCATCCGTACCAAGATGACCCGCCGCAACAATTTCACCACCGGTCGTATCTATGCGGACGTGCTGCGTAAGGAACGGCGCGGCGACTACCTGGGCGCGACCATACAGGTGATCCCCCATATCACCAACGCCATCAAGGACAGGGTGATTGCCGGCGCCGAAGGGCATCAGGTGGCCATTGTGGAAGTCGGCGGCACCGTGGGCGATATCGAATCGTTGCCGTTCCTCGAGGCGCTGCGTCAGCTGGCGGTGGAAGTGGGCCGGGAAAATACCCTCTTCATGCACCTGACCCTGGTGCCCTATATGGCGGCCGCCGGCGAGGTGAAGACCAAGCCGACCCAGCATTCGGTCAAGGAGCTGCTGTCTATCGGCATCCAGCCCGATATCCTGATCTGCCGCAGCGACCGGGCCATTCCGCCCAACGAGCGCGCCAAGATTGCCCTGTTCTGCAATGTGTCCGAAAAGGCCGTGATTTCCCTGAAAGACGTGGACTCCATCTACAAGATCCCGGCGTTGCTGCGTTCCCAGGGGCTGGATGAGCTGGTGGTCCGCCGCTTTGCCCTGGATTGTCCGCCCTCGGATCTGTCCGAATGGGAACAGGTGATTTACGAAGAAGCCAATCCGGTGGGGGAAGTAACCATTGGTATGGTGGGCAAGTACGTCGAGCTGCCCGATGCCTACAAGTCGGTCAACGAGGCACTCAAGCACGGCGGCCTGAAGAACCGGCTCACCGTCAACATCAAGTACATCGACTCCCAGGATCTGGAAAGCAAGGGCCTGGGGTTGCTCGAGGGGTTGGACGCCATCCTGGTGCCCGGCGGCTTCGGCGAGCGTGGGGTCGAGGGCAAGATCATGGCGGCCCGCTATGCCCGGGAGCACCGCGTGCCCTACCTCGGCATCTGTTTGGGGATGCAGGTGGCACTGATCGAATACGCCCGCAACGTGGCCGGCCTGGAAGGCGCCCACTCCACCGAGTTCGACAAGCAAAGCCCCTACCCGGTAGTGGGGCTGATCACCGAATGGGTGGATGAAGAAGGCAAGGTGGAAGTACGTGACGAACAGTCGGATCTGGGCGGCACCATGCGCCTGGGGGCCCAGCTGTGCCACCTGGAACCGGGTTCCAAGGTGCATGCCCTGTATGGCTCCGATACCATCTACGAGCGTCACCGCCACCGTTATGAAGTCAACAACCGGCTGCTGCCCAAGATTGAAGCGGCGGGCCTGAAAGTGACCGGCCGTTCCGCCGACAAGAAACTGGTGGAGATCATCGAGAACCCGGATCACCCCTGGTTCGTGGCGGCCCAGTTCCACCCCGAGTTCACCTCCACGCCCCGCGACGGCCACGGCCTGTTCGCCGGTTTTGTGAAGGCGGCGGGCCAACACCAGCAGGGTGAACTGGAATAACCTGATCCTACGGCTGAGCCACCTGGCTTGGCCGTATTTTTATAGTGCTTTGTTTCGTTTTACTTTTTAACTCAAGAGGAAAGAGAGAATGGCAAAGATTGTTAAAGTGATCGGTCGCGAAATCATCGACTCCCGCGGTAACCCCACAGTTGAAGCCGACGTCTACCTGGAAGGTGGTTTCATGGGCCGCGCCGCGGCGCCGTCCGGTGCCTCCACCGGCTCCCGCGAAGCGCTGGAACTGCGTGACGGCGACAAGTCCCGCTTCCTGGGCAAAGGGGTACAGGTTGCCGTGGCCAACATCAACGACAAGATCGCCGCCGCCCTCGCCGGCAAGGACGCCACCCAGCAGGCCGAGATCGACCAGATCATGATCGACCTGGACGGCACCGAGAACAAGGCCAGCCTGGGCGCCAACGCCATCCTGGCCGTGTCCCTGGCCACCGCCAAGGCCGCCGCCGCCGCCAAGGGCCTGCCCCTGTACGCCTGGATTGCCGAGCTGAACGGCACCGCCGGCCAGTTCTCCATGCCGCTGCCGATGATGAACATCATCAACGGCGGTGAGCATGCCGACAACAACGTCGACATCCAGGAGTTCATGATCCAGCCGGTCGGCGCCAAGAACATCAAGGAAGCCCTGCGCATCGGCGCCGAGGTGTTCCACAACCTGGCCAAGGTGCTGAAGGCCAAGGGCCTGTCCACCGCCGTGGGTGACGAGGGTGGTTTCGCTCCCGATCTGGAGTCCAACGCCGCCGCCCTGGCCGCCATCAAGGAAGCCGTGGAGCAAGCCGGTTACGTGCTGGGCCAGGACGTGACCCTGGCCATGGACTGTGCCGCTTCCGAGTTCTTCGACAAGGAAAAGGGCAACTACAACCTGAAGGGCGAAGGCAAGGTGTTCTCTTCCCAGGAATTCACCCATTACCTGGAAGAGCTGACCAAGCAGTACCCGATCGTCTCCATCGAAGACGGCCTGGACGAGTCCGACTGGGATGGCTTCGCCTACCAGACCAAGGTGCTGGGCGACAAGATCCAGCTGGTGGGTGACGATCTGTTCGTGACCAACACCAAGATCCTGAAAGAAGGCATCGACAAGGGCATCGCCAACTCCATCCTGATCAAGTTCAACCAGATCGGTTCCCTGACCGAGACCCTGAACGCCATCAAGATGGCCAAGGACGCCGGCTACACCGCCGTCATCTCCCACCGCTCCGGCGAGACCGAAGACGCCACCATCGCCGACCTGGCGGTAGGCACCTGTGCCGGTCAGATCAAGACCGGCTCCATGAGCCGCTCCGACCGTATCGCCAAGTACAACCAGCTGATCCGTATCGAGGAAGAGCTGGGTGCCAAGGCCCCCTACCGCGGTCTGGCCGAGGTGAAAGGCCAGGCCTGAGCCCTGACGTTCATCCTGTCGTGATATCGAAACCCCGCATCAGCGGGGTTTCTTTTGTTCGGCGCATGAATATGGGAAACTAGCGCGCAACTTAGGAGGATGGATGCGCACCCTGACGCTGATACTGCTCGCCCTGCTGGGCGCCTTGCAGCACCACCTTTGGTGGGGAAAGAACGGCCTGGCCGAATATAACGAAGCCAGGGCCAACGTGGCCCGTCAACTGGAAGATAACGAGCAGCTGGTGGCGCGCAATGGCCTGCTCTACCGGGAGATCGAAGATCTCAACAACGGCCTGGCCGCGGTGGAAGAACTGGCGCGCAATGATCTGGGCATGATCAAGCCGGGAGAAACCTTCTACCGGCTGTTGCCGGCACAAGATACGCCACAACCATGAAGCCGCCGTCATCCTTTACCGCGGTCGTACCGGCGGCCGGGGTCGGCAAGCGCATGGCCGCGGGCCTGCCCAAACAGTATCTGCCGCTGCTCGGCAGTACCGTGCTGGAACATACCCTGAACCGCCTGCTGGAACATCCCGCCATAGGGCGAGTCATTGTTGCCACGGCGGAGCATGACCATTGGTTTCCGGCCCTGGCCATCGCCCGGGATCCCCGGGTGTTGCGGGTGAACGGTGGCAAGGAAAGGGCCGACTCGGTGCTCAACGCCCTGGCCCGGGTCGAGACCGACTGGGTGCTGGTACATGACGCGGCCCGGCCTTGTCTGCACCCGGCTGATCTGGAGGCGGTGTTGGCGGCGGGGCGGCAGCATGAAGGCGCCATACTGGCGTGCCGGGTGCGGGACAGCATGAAACGGGGGGATGGCCATGGGGCCATCAGCGGCAGTGTGTCCAGGGATGAACTCTGGCATGCGCTTACCCCCCAGTGTTTTGCCACCCGTCCGTTGCGGGAGGCGTTGGCCGCCGCCCTGGCCGCCGGTTGCGACATTACCGACGAAGCCTCGGCCATGGAATGGGCCGGCTTCCGTCCCCGCCTGGTCGAGGGACGGGCCGACAATATCAAGATCACCCGGCCGGAAGACCTGGGACTGGCGGGCTTTTTTCTGCAGCAGATGATAGAGAGCGAACAATGATGCGAATCGGGCACGGTTTCGACGTGCATAAATTCGGTGGCGAAGGCCCTTGTATCCTGGCCGGGGTAGCGGTGCCCTACCAGCAGGGTCTGCTGGCCCATTCCGACGGTGACGTTATCCTGCACGCCCTGAGCGATGCCCTGCTCGGGGCTATTGGTGCCGGTGATATCGGCCGGCACTTTCCGGATACCGATGCCGCCTTCGCCGGCATCGACAGCCGCATCCTGCTGCGCGACGTGTTCAACCGGGTCAGGCAGGCCGGCTTTGTGCTCGGCAACGCCGATATTACCGTACTGGCCCAGGCGCCCAAGCTGGCGCCTTTTATCGATGCCATGGTCGCCAATATTGCTGCCGACCTGCAGGCTGACACTACCCTGATTAACGTCAAGGCCACGACCACCGAACAGCTCGGTTTCGTCGGCCGTAAAGAGGGCATCGCGGCCGAAGCCGTGGTGTTACTGGTAAAACGATGAGCAACAACTGGCATTATCTGCACGGACAACCGCAGTTCCATGGCCGCCTGAAGGCGGTGCCCGAAGATTTTATTGTACGCGAGGATCTGGGCTTTGAACCCGGCGGCGAGGGCGAGCATATCCTGCTGCATGTACGCAAACGGGGTCAGAATACCCAGTGGGTGGCGCGCGAGCTGGCCCGGTTGGCCGGGGTCGCGCAACGGGATGTGACCTGGGCCGGGCTGAAGGATCGCCATGCGGTGACCGAGCAATGGTTCGGGGTCCATCTGCCGGGCAAGGAGATGCCCGATTTTTCGCCGCTGGAGAACGACGATGTCCAGATCCTGGCCATCGCCCGGCACCATAAAAAGCTGAAAACCGGTGCCCTCAAGGGCAACTGGTTTGAACTCAGGATCAGCGGGCTGGAAGGCGAAGGCGAGCTGGACGCCCGCCTGGCCGCCATCGCCGCTCGGGGGGTGCCCAACTACTATGGCGACCAGCGCTTCGGCCGGGATTTCGGTAACCTGGAACAGGCCAGGGCCATGTTCGCCGGCCGGCGCATCAAGGATCGCAACAAGCGTTCGCTGTTCCTGTCCTCGGCGCGCAGCTACCTGTTCAACCTGGCGGCCAGTCATCGTCTGGCGCAAGGGCTGGGCGAGCAGTTGCTGGACGGCGACTGCGTGATGCTGGCCGGCAGCCAGTCTTTCTTTACCCTGGGCGAAGGCAACCCCCTGGATGAGGCGATGCAGGTGCGTTTTGCCGAGGGTGATATCCGCCTGAGTGCGCCCCTGTGGGGGCGTGGCCGGCTGCCGAGCCAGGGGGGGGCGGCCGAGTTGGAACAGGCCGCGTTGACGGGGCAGGAAGCGCTGTGCGCCGGGCTCGAGGCCAACGGCCTCAAGCAGGAGCGGCGGGCGCTGCTGCTCAAGCCGGAACAGCTGCAATGGCAGCGGCAGGGCGACGCCCTGCGGCTGTCGTTCTGGCTGCCGGCGGGCAGTTATGCCACCAGCCTGGTGCGTGAATTGATCAAGGACAGCGGAAGCCATGAAGATACTGGTGAGTAACGATGACGGGGTCAATGCCCTGGGGATCCGGACCCTGAGCCGGGTACTGGCGGAATTTGCCGAAGTGGTGACGGTGGCACCGGATCGCAATCGCAGTGGGGCCAGCCACTCGCTGACCCTGGAGGTGCCGCTGCGGGCCGACAAACTCGACGATACCGGCTTCTATTCGGTCAAGGGCACCCCGACCGACTGTGTGCACTGGGCGGTGAACAGCCTGCTGGATCCGGACCCGGACATGGTGGTGGCCGGCATCAACCACGGCGCCAACCTGGGCGACGACGTGCTCTATTCCGGCACAGTGGCGGCGGCCACCGAAGGTCGCCACCTGGGGCTGCCGGCGGTGGCGGTGTCCTTGTGCGGTGACCGCCACTTCGACACCGCCGCCCACTACGCTGCCCTGTTGGTGCAGGGGGTGCTGCGGGCCCCCTTGTCGGCCAACCAGATCCTCAACGTCAACATACCCGACTTGCCCCTGGCAGAGATTCAGGGTATCAAAGTGACTCGTTTGGGAAATCGGCACAGATCCGAGGCGGTGCTGAAGGAATTCGATCCCCGAGGCCGGCCCATTTACTGGATAGGACCTCCCGGCGCCAAGCAGGATGCGGGCGAAGGCACCGATTTCGATGCGGTGGAGCGGGGCTTCGTCTCCATTACCCCGCTGACCATCGACATGACGGCTTACAGCCAGATGGCGGCGTTGGCCAGTTGGATCAAAGAAGTGGAGTAACGGGTGCTAACGTTAGCGGGACAACAACTCTATCGTTTGCTGCAGCAGCAGGGTATCAAGGATGAACGGGTATTGCGGGCCGTGGCCTGTCTGCCCCGGGCCCAGTTTGTCGACGAGGCCATGGCGCATAAAGCCTGGGAAAACAGTGCCCTGCCCATCGGTTTTGGCCAGACCATCTCCCAACCCTATATAGTGGCACGGATGACCGAAGTGCTGCTGGCCCAGCAGCCCCGGCGGGTACTGGAAATCGGTACCGGCTCCGGCTTCCAGACCGCGGTGCTGGCGCAACTGGTCGAGCAGGTGTTTACCATAGAGCGGATCAAGGCCTTGCAATACCAGGCCCGACGCCGGTTGCAGCGGCTCGATTTGCACAATGTGTCCACCAAGCATGGTGATGGTTGGCAGGGCTGGGCCAGCAAGGCCCCTTTCGATGCCATTCTGGTCACGGCGGCGGCCGAAGAAACGCCACAGGCCTTGCTGTCGCAACTGGCCGATGGCGGCTGCATGGTGATTCCGGTTGGCGAACATCAGCAGTCACTGTGGCGCTACGAGCGCCGGGGCGACAGTTTCTCGCGTACCGAGCTGGGGTCGGTACGCTTCGTTCCTTTAGTGAAGGGTGATGTTGAGTGAAGATATTCTCGCGGTTGTATCGACAAGTGATGATGTGGGCGGTACACCGGCATGCGCCGCTGTACTTGTCCATGACCAGTTTCGTCGAGTCTATTTTCTGGCCGGTACCGGTAGACGTGATGCTGGCGCCCATGGCCCTGGCCAAACCGGAACGGGCCTGGCGTTATGCCGCCATGGCCACGGTGTTTTCGGTGCTGGGGGCGGCCTTCGGTTACCTGCTGGGCTATGCCCTGTGGGAACCCCTGGTAGAGCCTTTTATCAACACCATGGGCTACCAGGACAAGATGCAGGTCGCTCAGCAGTGGTTCAGCGAGTGGGGAGTCTGGGTTATTTTTATCGCCAGTTTTACGCCCATTCCCTATAAGGTCTTTACCGTGACGGCCGGCCTGCTACAGATGGCGTTTCTGCCTTTCCTGCTGATCTCCCTGGTGGGACGGGGCTTGCGCTTTTTCCTGGTTTCGGGATTGATGGTATGGGGCGGGGTTCGCATGGAGCGCAAGCTTATCCAGTACATCGATATCCTCGGCTGGATATGCATAGCGGCGGCCGTGGTGGCCTATTTGTTGCTGAGAAACTGATGCGGAGGCGGAGCGGCTCTATTCGGCTGTTGTGTGTCAACCTGGCGTTGCTGGCCCTGTTGACCGCCTGCTCCGCCTCCCGCCCGGCCCCCGTGACGGGGGTTGGAGTCCGTGCCCAGGTACAGGCCGACGGTCGTACCCATAGGGTGGTGCGGGGCGATACCCTCTACTCCATCGCCTGGCAGGCGGGCACCGATGTGCCGACCCTGGCCCGCCACAATGGGATTCAGCCGCCTTATCATATCTTTCCCGGACAGGTATTGCGGCTGGATGTGCCCGGTGGTGTTCGCGCGTTTTATCGTGTGCGTCGGGGGGATACCCTTAACGCCATCGCTCGTCAAACCGGCCATTCGGTGGCGGATCTGGCCACCCTGAATAACCTCAAGCCGCCTTATCGTATTTACGTGGGGCAGCAGCTGACCCTGCGCCCCACCCAGGACCCGCCCGTGACGGTGCAAACCACGCTACCCACGTCACCCACGCCCGTGTTGCCTCGAACCCAGGAGACTCGCCCGACTTCCGTCACCACGGCCGGTGCCGGCGCAAAAACGGCTGGTACGAGCACTCCGTCAAAAGCAGCGAAGCCTCTTGCACCCGCGCAAGGAAAAGCATACGCTGAACCCAAAGTACAAAAAAACACCGCTGTCAATACCGCTGTCGCCTGGCAATGGCCGGCTCAGGGACCCGTTATTTCCGGGTTCTCGCTGGCAGAAACCGGCAACAAAGGCATTGATATCCGGGGCAGCAGGGGCCAGGCCATCAAGGCGGCCGCTGCGGGTAAGGTAGTTTACGCAGGGAATGCGCTACGTGGTTACGGCAATCTGATCATCATCAAACACAATGATGATTATTTGTCCGCCTATGCTCACAACGAAGTGCTCCGGGTCAAGGAGCAGGAAGCGGTGAGTGCAGGTCAGCACATAGCGGATATGGGTAGCAGTGACACCTCTGATGTTCGGTTGCATTTCGAAATCCGGTATCAGGGGACATCGGTCGATCCGATGCGATATCTGCCGAAGCGATAGACTCCGGGAGTTGGGTAGTACCCGGATTTAGGGAGAACTGCCATGAGCCATAGCAAAGAAGTGGTCCACGACGAAGACGTGGATTTTGATGCCGATGTTGAACTGGAGGCGATCGCGGCCAGCGATGACCAGGAGAGTATTCAGGAAGAAGAAATCCTCAACGTCCCCAGCCAACGTACTCTAGATGTGACCCAGCTGTATCTGGGGGAAATCGGATTTTCTCCGCTGCTCACCGCAGAGGAAGAAGTCCACTATGCCCGGCGCGCCCTGCGCGGCGATTTGGCCGCCCGCAAGCGGATGATCGAGTCCAACCTGCGGCTGGTGGTCAAGATTTCCCGCCGTTACAACAACCGGGGCCTGGCCCTGTTGGATCTGATTGAAGAGGGCAACCTCGGCCTTATCCGGGCGGTGGAGAAATTCGACCCCGAACGGGGGTTCCGTTTTTCCACCTACGCCACCTGGTGGATCCGCCAGACCATAGAGCGGGCCATCATGAACCAGACCCGCACCATCCGCCTGCCTATCCATGTGGTCAAAGAACTCAATGTCTACCTGCGCACCGCCCGGGAACTGGCGCACCGGTTGGATCATGAGCCCACCGCCGAGGAAATCGCCGATGCCCTCGACAAGCCGGTGGAAGACGTGTCCCGCATGCTCAAGCTGAACGAGAAAATCAGTTCGGTCGATACGCCTATCGGCGGTGACGGCGACAAGGCGCTGCTGGATGTGATCACCGACGAGCGCGACACGGATCCGGAGACCGAAACCCAGGAAGACGACATGCGCCTGAGCCTGGTGCATTGGCTGGAAGAGCTCAATCCCAAGCAACGGGAAGTGCTGGCCCGACGCTTCGGCCTGCTCGGCTACGAAGCCTCGACCCTGGAAGACGTGGGCCGGGAAATCGGCCTGACCCGGGAACGGGTACGGCAAATTCAGGTGGAAGCCCTGCGCCGGCTGAAGGAAATCCTCACCCAGCAGGGCTTGTCCATCGACACCCTGTTCCATAGCGACTGATAAACCACCAAGGCATCACCTCAAAG
This sequence comes from Zobellella iuensis, assembly GCF_016746085.1. GTDB lineage: Bacteria > Pseudomonadota > Gammaproteobacteria > Enterobacterales > Aeromonadaceae > Oceanimonas > Oceanimonas iuensis. The sequence goes on along the minus strand of NZ_JAERTZ010000012.1, from coordinate 249,891 downwards.
AAACGGCGGCAGAAACCTTGTTTCTGCCGCTGTTTCTTTATGCGTTTGACGCCTTGCGCCGCGCCTGCTTCAGCTGGTATAGCCGCTCCAGGGCCTGGCGCGGGCTCAGCTCGTCCGGCTGCAATTCGTCGAGCAGTGTCAGGGCCGGATCCGGCTCGGCATCGAACAGGGGCAGAGAGGGCTGGGCTTGTCCGGAAGGCTCGGCCTTGCCTGCCGGTGATTGATGGCTTTGCTCCAGCTCGGCCAGCTTCTGCTTGGCCAGCACCAGCACCGGCTTGGGCACCCCGGCCAGGGCGGCCACCTGCAGGCCGTAGGAGCGGCTGGCGGCGCCTTCCTGTACCGCATGCATAAAGGCGATGCTGTCCTGGTGCTCCACCGCATCCAGATGCACATTGGCGACACCGGGCCAGAGTCCGGCCAGCTCGGTCAGTTCGAAGTAATGGGTGGCGAACAGGGTATAGGCATGCAGCCGGTTGGCCAGCGCGTCGGCGCAGGCCCAGGCCAGGGCCAGGCCGTCATAGGTGCTGGTGCCGCGGCCGATCTCGTCCATCAGTACCAGGCTGTGGCGGCTGGCATTGTTGAGGATATTGGCCGTCTCGGTCATCTCCACCATAAAGGTGGAACGCCCCGAAGCCAGGTCGTCGGAGGCGCCGATGCGGGTGAAGATGCGGTCCACCCGCCCGATGCGGGCCCGTTGTGCCGGCACGAAGGAGCCCATGCAGGCCATCAGCACGATCAGTGCCGTTTGCCGCATATAGGTGGATTTTCCGCCCATGTTAGGGCCTGTTATCACCAGCATCTTGCGGTGTTCCGAGAGGCTGAGCGGGTTGGCGATAAAGGGCTCGTTCATCACCTGTTCCACCACCGGATGGCGTCCTTCCTCTATGTCGATGATCTCGTCATCGGTCAGGGTGGGGCGGCAGTAATTCAGGCTGTCGGCCCGTTCGGCCAGGTTGGCGAATACATCGGCCCGGGCCAACGCCGATGCGCTCTGTTGCAGCGGCCCCAACTGCTCCAGCAGCCGGTCGAGCAGGGCTTCATAGAGTTTCTTTTCCAGTGCCAGCCCCTTGCTCTGGGCATTGAGCACCTTGTCCTCGTACTCCTTGAGTTCGGGGATGATGTAGCGTTCATTGTTCTTCAGGGTCTGCCGGCGCACATAGTACACCGGCACCAGGTGGGCGCTGGCGCGGCTGACTTCGATATAGAAACCGTGCACCCTGTTGTAGGCCACCTTGAGGGTATGGATGCCGGTGGCGGCCTTTTCCCGGGCTTCCAGCTCTTCCAGGTAGCGGTGGGCGCCGGCGGCCAGCTCCCGCAGTTCGTCCAGCTCGGGGCTGAAACCGTCGCGGATCACACCGCCGTCGCGGATCACCACCGGCGGGTTGTCGACCACGGCCTGCTCCAGCAGTTCGGCCAGTTCCGGAAATTGACCTATGTGTTCGGCCAGGGGATCCAGGCAGGAGGGAGAGACCTCGCTCAGCACCGCCTGGATGTCGGGCAAGGCCTGCAGGGCGGCACGCAGCCGGCTCAGGTCCCGGGGGCGAGCCGAACGCAGGGCCAGGCGAGCCAGCACTCGCTCCAGATCGCCCACCTGTCGCAGCGGCGGGCGCAGCATTTCATGGCGCCCCTGCGCCATCAGGATGGCGATGAGGTCCTGGCGTTGGTGCAGTTCGCTGATATGGCGGCTGGGCTGGTGGATCCAGCGTTTCAGCAGGCGGCTGCCCATGGGCGTCGCGGTATTGTCCAGCACTTCCGCCAGGGTATTTTCCACCGAGCCCGACAGGTTCAGGGTCAGCTCCAGGTTGCGGCGGGTGGCGGCGTCCATGATCACCATGTCCTGACTGCGCTCGAGGCGGATGCCGTTGATATGGGGCAGGGCGGTGCGCTGGGTATCTTTCACGTACTGCAGCAGGCAGCCGGCGGCACAGAGCGCGGTGGCGGACTGTTCCACCCCGAAGCCGATCAGATCCCGGGTGCCGAACTGCTGGCACAGCAGGTGGCGGGCGGTGCCCAGGTCGAACTCCCATTCCGGCCGGCGCCTTAGCCCCTTGCGCTGTTCGATAAGATGAAACCAGCCGAAACCTTCCGGATAAAGCAGCTCGGCGGGCTGGGTGCGCTGCAGTTCGGCCACCAGCGCCTCTTCTTCCTTGAACTGGTTGATCACGAAGCGGCCGGTACTGACGTCGACGATACCGAAACCGAATTGCTGGCCGTCGTGATATACCGCCGCCACGCAGTTGTCCTGGCGTTCGTTCAGCAGGGCCTCGTCGGACAGGGTCCCGGGGGTGACGATGCGTACCACCTGCCGTTCCACCGGCCCCTTGCTGGTGGCCGGATCCCCGATTTGTTCACAGATGGCCACCGATTCGCCCATTTGCACCAGCCGGGCCAGATAGTTCTCCGCTGCGTGGTAGGGCACGCCCGCCATGGGAATGGGGGTGCCGGCCGACTGGCCGCGTTTGGTCAGGGAGATGTCCAGCAGCCGGGAGGCTTTCTTGGCATCGTCATAAAACAGCTCATAAAAATCCCCCATGCGGTAGAACAGCAGTATGTCCGGATGCTGGGCCTTGAGGGCGAGATATTGCTGCATCATGGGGGTGTGTGGGGTCTTGTCTTGATTCATAAGCTAAATCAATACCTTATATTTTTATGAGACGTTTTTTGGTGCCCTGGTCGGGCGATGGGCATTGGCGCTGCCGGCCCGGGTCGGCATAATAACAGCATATTGGCCGAAGCACATGACCGGGGAGGCGGCTTTGCGGAGCGGAATACTGGCCCAACAATTGGGTGAAACCCTGTTGAGTCGGGGACTGATGATGACGACGGCCGAGTCCTGTACCGGTGGTGGCATCGCCTATGCCATTACCGATGTGGCCGGCAGTTCGGCCTGGTTCGACCGGGGTTTCGTCACTTACTCCAATGCGGCCAAGAGCGAAATGCTGGGCGTGGATCCGGCACTGATCGCGCAGCATGGCGCCGTCAGCGAGGCCGTGGTGGAAGCCATGGCCAAAGGCGCCTGCGCCGCCGCCGGGGTCGCGCTCGGGGTCGCGGTCAGCGGTGTGGCCGGTCCGGATGGCGGCACCCCGGAAAAGCCGGTGGGCACCGTCTGGCTGGCTTGTTATCTGGCGCCTGCCGACCGCCTGAGCTGTCGCCGGCTGCAGCTCGAGGGTGATCGCATCGCCGTACGGCAGCAGACCGTCGCCGCCGCTTTGGCGGATTGCCTGGCGCTGTTGGCGGCAACCCGGACTTGATACTGTACGAATAACCAGTATACTCAACCCTATATCTCAAGACGCAGTTAGCTTACTTCAGCGGAGCACCACATGGATCAGAACAAAGAAAAAGCCTTGGCCGCCGCCCTGGGCCAGATTGAAAAGCAGTTTGGCAAAGGTTCCATCATGCGGTTGGGCGACAACAAGGCTTTGAATGTCGAAGCCATTTCCACCGGCTCCCTGTCGCTGGACATCGCCCTCGGCATCGGCGGCCTGCCCACCGGCCGTATCGTCGAGATCTATGGTCCCGAGTCCTCCGGTAAGACCACCCTCACCCTGCAGGTGATCGCCGAGGCCCAGCGCCAGGGCAAGGTCTGTGCCTTCGTGGACGCCGAGCACGCGCTGGATCCGGTTTATGCCGGCAAGCTGGGGGTGAACGTCGACGATCTGCTGGTATCCCAGCCGGATACCGGTGAGCAGGCGCTGGAGATCTGCGACATGCTGGTCCGCTCCGGTGCCGTTGATGTCATCATCGTCGACTCGGTGGCGGCCCTGACTCCCCGCGCCGAAATCGAAGGCGAAATGGGCGACTCCCACGTCGGCCTGCAGGCCAGGTTGATGTCCCAGGCCTTGCGCAAGTTGACCGGCAATATCAAGAGTGCCAACTGCCTGTGTATCTTCATCAACCAGATCCGGATGAAAATCGGCGTCATGTTCGGCAGCCCGGAAACCACCACCGGGGGCAACGCGCTCAAGTTCTATGCCTCGGTGCGCCTCGATATCCGTCGCATCGGCGCGATCAAGGAAGGTGACGAGGTGGTCGGCAACGAAACCCGGGTCAAGGTGGTGAAGAACAAGGTGGCGCCTCCCTTCAAGCAGGCCGAGTTCCAGATTATGTACGGAGCCGGCATTTCCAAGGAAGGGGAGCTGATCGAGTTGGGTGTCAAGCACAAGCTGATTGAAAAATCCGGTGCCTGGTACAGCTACAAGGGCGACAAGATAGGCCAGGGCAAGGCGAATTCCATCAAATTCCTGCTGGAGAACAAGTCGATCTCCGGCGAAATCGAACAGCAACTCCGTCAGTTGCTTTTGACTCCGGCCGCCAAGGAAGACAAGGGCGACAAGGATTATGAAACCGTCGCCGAGCTGGACGGCCCGGACGGCAGCAGCGACGAGTTTTAACCGACAGGCCGGGATATTCCCGGCCTTTGTTTTAGCAGAGTACCATGGAATCCAACCTTACCCCGCAACAGCTATGGGACTGTGCCCTGCGACTGTTGTCCCGCCGGGAGCACAGTCGACGGGAGCTGGCGCAAAAGCTGCGGCAGCGCCAGTTTGAGGCCGGGCTGATCGAACAGGCGCTGGATCGCCTGGAACAGCAACACTGGCTGGCGGATGGCCGCTTTGCTACCGTGCAGGTGCGCCAGCATATCCTTAAAAAGCATGGACCCATGCGAATTCGTGCTGAGCTGCAGCGCAAGGGTATCGCCCAAGCCGATATAGAGCAGGCGCTGGCGGCGGAAGCGCCCGACTGGTTTGCACTGGCAGAGTGCTGCTACCGGGCCAGGTTTACCCCCAGCAGGCGGCTGGACATCAAGGAAAGAGCCCGGCGTATACGTTACCTGCAGGGGCGGGGTTTTGCTCCCGAGCATATCCGTCATGCCCTGGAGGCCGATCCGGAGTAGCAGTTTCTTCCCCTCGGTGACAAGGCGCGTTTTACATTGGCCCGGATACCTTTTAAATTATCCGGGTTAACGCCTATGAACCCCAGCAATAGAACAGGATTTTCCATGCAGATGACCACATCGGAGTTACGCACCGCGTTTCTCGAGTATTTCCGCCAGCAGGGCCACCAGGTGGTGGCGTCCAGCTCGTTGGTGCCCCACAACGATCCCACCCTGCTGTTCACCAATGCCGGTATGAACCAGTTCAAAGACCTGTTCCTGGGGCTCGAACAACGGGCTTACAACAGGGCGGTCAGCTCCCAGCGTTGCGTGCGAGCCGGCGGCAAGCACAACGACCTGGAAAATGTGGGTTATACCGCGCGTCACCATACCTTCTTCGAAATGCTGGGCAACTTCAGTTTTGGTGACTATTTCAAGCAGGACGCCATTCGTTTTGCCTGGGAGTTCCTGACCACAGTGGTCAAGCTGCCGACGGACAAGCTGTGGGTGACCGTCTACGCCACCGACGACGAGGCGTTCGATATCTGGTCCAAGGACATGGGCGTGCCCGTCGAACGCATCGTTCGCATCGGTGACAACAAGGGAGCCCAGTACGCGTCCGATAACTTCTGGACCATGGGCGATACCGGCCCCTGCGGTCCCTGCACCGAGATTTTCTATGATCACGGCCCCGAGATCTGGGGCGGCCCTCCCGGCAGCCCGGAAGAAGACGGCGATCGTTATATCGAGATCTGGAACCTGGTGTTCATGCAGTTCAACCGGCATGCGGACGGCACCATGGAACCCTTGCCCAAACCGTCGGTGGATACCGGCATGGGCCTGGAGCGTATCGCCACCATCTTGCAGGGCGTGCATTCCAACTACGAGATCGACCTGTTCCAGGCGCTGATCAGGGCGGCCGCCAAGGCGGTGGGCACCGAGGATCTCGACAACAAGTCCCTGCGGGTGATCGCCGACCATATCCGTTCCTGCTCCTTCCTGATCGCCGACGGCGTCATGCCGTCCAACGAAGGGCGGGGCTATGTGCTGCGCCGTATCATCCGCCGTGCCGTGCGCCATGGCCGTAAGCTGGGCGCCGAGCAGGCCTTCTTCTACACCCTGGTCGGGGCCCTGTGCGAGCAGATGTCCGACGCCTACCCCGAACTCAACAGCCAGCGCGCCATTATCGAAAAGGTGCTGCGACTGGAAGAGGCCCAGTTCGCCCGCACCCTGGATCGGGGTCTGCAGCTGCTGGAAGACGCCATTGCCGAGCTGGGCGATGGCAAGGTGTTGCCCGGTGAGGTGGTGTTCAAGCTGTACGACACCTACGGTTTCCCGGCGGATCTGACCGCCGACGTGCTGCGGGATCGCGACCTTAGTATCGATGAAGCCGGTTTCGAGACCCTGATGCAGCAGCAACGGGAACGGGCCAAGGAAGCCTCCAACTTCGGGGTGGACTATTCCAGGGTGATCAGGGTGGACGGCCAGACCGACTTCACCGGTTACCAGCACCTGGCCGAACCGGCCCGGGTGACAGCCCTGTTCAAGGACGGCGAACCGGTGCCGGCCCTGATCGCCGGCGAGGAAGCCGCCGTGGTGCTGGACAAGACCCCCTTCTACGCCGAGTCCGGCGGCCAGGTGGGGGACAGTGGCGTGATCAAGATGGACGACGGCCTGTTCGTGGTCAAGGACACCCAGAAAGCCGGTAACGGCATACTGCACCTGGGCTACCTGGAACTGGGCACCCTGGAAGTGGATGAAGAAGTCACCGCCGCCGTCGACAGCTATCGTCGCCAGGCCACCGCCCTGAACCACTCGGTCACCCACCTGATGCATGCCTGCCTGCGCAAGCTGCTGGGCGAGCACGTCATCCAGAAAGGCTCCCTGGTGGGGCCGGACCGGCTGCGCTTCGATTTCTCCCACCTGGAAGCGATGACGCCCCAGGAGATCCGGGAGGTCGAGGACATGGTCAACAAGGAGATCCGGGCCAACCATGCGGTGTCTACCGAGCTGATGGATCTGGACGCGGCCAAGGGCGCGGGCGCCATGGCCCTGTTCGGCGAGAAATACGATGACGAGGTGCGGGTGGTGACCATGGGGGAGGTGTCCACCGAGCTGTGTGGCGGTACCCATGTGCGGCGCACCGGCGACATCGGCCTGTTCAAGATCCTGTCGGAAAGCGGCATCGCCGCCGGTATTCGTCGCATCGAGGCGGTCACCGGTGATGCGGCCCTGGCCTATCTGCACCAGCTGGATCATGAAATTGCTCAAGCCGCCAGCCTGGTCAAGGGTGATCTGTTCTCGGTGTCGGCGAAGGTTCGGCAGATGCTGGATCGCAGCCGCCAGCTCGAGAAGGAAATAGAACAGCTCAAAGCCAAGCTGACTGCCCATGCGGGGGCTTCCCTGCTGGAGCAGGTCATCGAGGTAAACGGCACCAAGGTGCTGGTGGCCAACCTTGAGGGGATCGATGCCAAGTCCCTGCGCGGCTCCCTGGACGACCTCAAGGTCAAGCTGCAGTCCGGCGTGGTGGTGCTGGCCACCGTGGCCGACGGCAAAGTCAGCCTGATTGCCGGGGTCACCAAGGATCTGACCGACAGGGTCAAGGCCGGCGAGCTGGTCAACCTGGTGGCCCAGCAGGTGGGCGGCAAGGGCGGTGGCCGGCCGGACATGGCCCAGGCCGGTGGTACCGAGCCGGCACAGCTGCCGGCGGCCCTGGCTTCGGTCACGCCCTGGTTGACAGAGCGGCTATAATTTTTAGGCAGCAATGAGATAGCGCTGTTGAAACTTAAAGAGGCCTGTCGATGACAGGCCTCTTGATTTAGGGATAAAGCTACCCCATCTGTAAGGAGGGGAAAGGCTAGGTTTTTTAGCACCTTTATCGGATAATAAATAACATTTTTAACTATTACACAGAATAGACAGGAGCTGGCAGATGCTGATTTTGACTCGTAGAGTAGGGGAAACCCTGATGATTGGTGATGAAGTCACCGTGACCGTGCTGGGTGTAAAAGGCAATCAGGTGCGTATCGGCGTTAATGCGCCGAAAGAAGTCTCTGTACACCGCGAAGAGATTTACATGCGTATACAGGCCGAGAAAGGGACCGGTCAGGACAGCCAGTACTAATCGATTTGGGGCGTTTTTTGTTCGCATTGCCTTCTTTTAACTCATTGTGTTTAAAGAATGTTCGAACAAAAAACTGGGTTGGAAAAAGTGTTTGACTTATTTTGGCCCGGCGTTAATATACGCCCCGCAAACACGGTGAGGTGGCCGAGAGGCTGAAGGCGCTCCCCTGCTAAGGGAGTATGCGGCTTATACCCGCATCGAGGGTTCGAATCCCTCCTTCACCGCCATTTACGCATCCGTAGCTCAGCTGGATAGAGTACTCGGCTACGAACCGAGCGGTCGGAGGTTCGAATCCTCCCGGATGCGCCATATTAGCAAGTCAGTCAGTTTTTAGATAAGCATCCGTAGCTCAGCTGGATAGAGTACTCGGCTACGAACCGAGCGGTCGGAGGTTCGAATCCTCCCGGATGCGCCATCTAAATACCAGGTTTTAAAAATTGCATCCGTAGCTCAGCTGGATAGAGTACTCGGCTACGAACCGAGCGGTCGGAGGTTCGAATCCTCCCGGATGCGCCACTATCGAAGAACCGGCCCAGTGCCGGTTTTTTTGTGTCCGAACATTTATCCCTTCTTGTACCTGCATTGTTGATATCTCGTTGCTTTTCTGTATACAAATCACCTTTTTACCGAAAATTATGAATATTTATTCTTATTTTTTGGCTTTAAATGTGTAAGTTGCGACTTGACTCGTATTTTTTTTGTAATATTTACAACATTTTTTAAAATGTAACATTGCCAAGGCATCCTCAAGCTGGGTATGCTCTTGGCCGGATAGTAGACAGCAAGGAGTATGCTGATGGAACACGTCTCTTCTCAACTGCTTGATGCCGCCAGCCTGATGGGCCTGGGGATGGCGTTTGTGTTCGCCTTCCTCTCGCTTACCATTTTGGCCATCAAGGTATTGTCGCTGGTGGCCGCCGAGCCGGCACCCTCGCCGGCCGGTGTCACGGCCACACCGACGGCCCCGGGCCTGAGCCCGCAGAAAATGGCAGCGATCAGCGCCGCCATTACCCAATACAAAAACAATAAGAAAGGCTGAGCCTGGCTCAGAGATGGACTAACTCGAAACGGAACTTAACGGAGCTTCGTCATATGACTAAACCACTTGCCATCACCGATGTGGTACTGCGTGATGCCCACCAATCCATCCTGGCCACCCGGTTGCGCCTGGAAGACATGCTGCCCATCGCCGAAAAGCTGGACGACATCGGCTACTGGTCCCTGGAGACCTGGGGCGGCGCCACTTTTGATGCCTGTATCCGTTACCTGGGTGAGGATCCCTGGGAACGCCTGCGTGCCCTGAAAAAGGCCATGCCGAAAACCAGGCAGCAAATGCTGCTGCGCGGCCAGAACCTGCTGGGCTACCGCCACTATGCCGACGATCTGGTGTACAAGTTCGTCGAGCGGGCGCGTAGCAACGGTATGGACGTGTTCCGTATCTTCGATGCCATGAACGACGTGCGCAACCTGGAAACCGCCATCAAGGCGACCGTGGCGGTAGAAGGCCATGCCCAGGGCACCATCTCCTACACCACCTCGCCGGTACATACCCTGGAGATGTGGGTCGATATGGCGAAGAAGCTGGAAGACATGGGCTGTCACTCCATCTGTATCAAGGACATGTCCGGCCTGCTCAAGCCTTATGAAGCCGAGAAACTGATCAAGAGCATCAAGGCCGCGGTCAAACTGCCGTTGGCACTGCACTGCCATGCCACCACCGGCCTGAGTCTGCCGACCCACATGAAGGCCATCGATGCCGGCATCGATATGCTGGATACGGCTATCTCCTCCATGAGCATGACCTACGGCCATTCCCCCACCGAGACCCTGGTGGCCATGGTGGAAGGCACCGAACGGGATACCGGCCTGGATCTGACCAAGCTGGAAGAGATTGCCGCCTATTTCCGCGATGTACGCAAGAAATACGCCCAGTTCGAAGGCAGCCTCAAGGGGGTGGATTCCCGCATCCTGCTGGCCCAGGTACCCGGCGGCATGCTCACCAACATGGAGAGCCAGCTGAAAGAGCAGGGCGCGGCCGACAAGATGGACGAAGTGCTGAAAGAGATCCCGCGGGTGCGGGAAGACCTGGGCTTCATCCCCCTGGTGACCCCTACCTCCCAGATCGTGGGCACCCAGGCGGTGATCAACGTGCTCACCGGCGAGCGCTACAAGAGCATCACCAAGGAAACCGCCGGTGTGCTCAAGGGCGAGTACGGTGCGGCCCCGGCGCCGGTCAATGCCGAGCTGCAGAAACGGGTGCTGGATGGCGCCGAGCCCATTACCTGCCGCCCCGCGGATCTGCTGAGCGACGAGCTGGACAAGCTGACCGGCGAGTTCACCGAACTGGTCAAGACCGAGCAACTGCGGGTCGCCACCGAGGTGGTGGACGACGTGCTCACCTACGCCCTGTTCCCGCAGATCGGTCTCAAATTCATCCGTAACCGCGACAACCCCGCCGCTTTCGAGCCGGCCCCCGGCACCGAGCCGGAGCCGATCGCTGCCCCTGCAGCCGCCAAGGCCGCCACTGGCGCGCCCGAAGTCTACGCGGTCAAGGTGGACGGCCAGGTATTCGAGGTGGAAGTGGGCCCGGCAGGCAGCATCAGCGCCGTGCGTGCAAACGGTGCTGCGGCGCCCGTTGCGGCAGCGGCCCCCGCAGCGGCGGCGGGTAGTGGCGAGCCGGTGCCCGCCCCCCTGGCCGGCAACATCTTCAAGGTGGTGGCCAAGAAGGGTGCCCAGGTGGCCGAAGGCGAACTGCTGATGATCATGGAAGCCATGAAGATGGAAACCGAGGTGCGTGCCGCCCGGGCCGGCCAGATCGTGGATGTGCTGGTCAAGGAAGGGGACGCGGTATCCGTGGGCGACCCCCTGGTCAGCCTGGCCTAAGGAGCGGTGATGGAGTCTTTACTAACCCTGTGGCAGGAAACCGGCCTGGCCAATTTCCACTGGAAACAGCTGGTGATGATAACGGTCTGTCTGGGCCTGGTGTATCTCGCCATCGCCAGGGGCTTCGAGCCCCTGCTGTTGCTGCCCATCGGCTTCGGCGGCGTGCTGGCCAACATCCCCAACGCGGGCATGGCCGAGCCGGGGGGCCTGCTGTACTACGTGTACGAGGTGGGTATCGGCAGCGGCATCTTCCCTCTGCTGATCTTCATGGGCGTGGGCGCCATGACCGACTTCGGTGCATTGATCGCCAACCCCAAGACCCTGTTGCTGGGGGCGGCGGCCCAGTTCGGTATCTTCGCCACCCTGTTCGGTGCCATTGCCCTGAACTTCCTGCCCGGGTTCAATTTCACCCTGGCGGATGCCTCGGCCATCGCCATCATCGGGGGGGCTGATGGGCCCACCGCCATCTTCCTGGCCTCCAAGCTGGCCCCGGATCTGCTCGGTGCCATCGCCGTGGCGGCTTATTCCTATATGGCGCTGGTACCCATCATACAGCCGCCGATCATGAAGCTGCTGACCACCAAGGCCGAGCGTGCGATCAAGATGGAGCAGCTGCGCCACGTGAGCAAACGGGAGAAGGTCTTGTTTCCGCTGATGGTGCTGGCCCTGACCATACTGTTCCTGCCGTCGGCGGCGCCGCTGATCGGTATGTTCTGCCTGGGCAACCTGATGAAGGAGTCCGGGGTGGTGGACCGGTTGTCCAAGACCGCCCAGAACGAGCTTATCAACATCGTCACCATCTTCCTGGGGTTGGCGGTGGGCTCCAAGCTGTCGGCGGAGCAGTTCCTGACCCTGGATACCCTGGGCATACTCGGCCTGGGGGCCGTGGCCTTCGCCATCGGCACCGCCGGTGGCGTGCTGATGGCCAAGCTGATGTGCAAGCTGACCGGCGGCAAGGTCAACCCCCTGATCGGGGCGGCCGGGGTGTCGGCGGTGCCGATGGCGGCCCGGGTGGTCAACAAGGTGGGTCTGGAGGCCAACAACCAGAACTTCCTGCTGATGCATGCCATGGGCCCCAACGTGGCCGGGGTTATCGGCTCGGCGGTGGCCGCCGGTGTGCTGCTGGCCCTGGTTGGCTGAGTCGAACGCTTATCCTGAATAGACAAGGCGCCTGCGGGCGCCTTTTGCATTATGGGCCTGGCGACGGGGCCGGCTGCCGGCGGTAGGGCCGGGGGCGGTATTGTTGCAGCCAGTGCTCGAACGCCCCGGCGGCCATGGGACGGGCGATGCCGAAGCCCTGGCCCCGGGCGCAGCCCAGGGCGAGCAGCATGTCGCCGTGCGCCACCGACTCCACGCCTTCCGCCACCACCTCGCGTTCGAAGGCCCGCGCCAGGCCGATGATGGCCTGCACTATGGCCCTGTCCTCGGGGTTGTCCAGCATGTCGATGACGAAGCTCTTGTCTATCTTCAGCACATCGGCCGGCAACTGCTTCAGGTAGGTGAGGGAGGAATAGCCGGTACCGAAGTCGTCCAGGGCGATGCGCAGCCCCAGCCGATGGCAGCGGTGGATGATGGCGGTGATCTGCTCCAGGTTGCTGATCGCCGCGGTTTCGAGAATTTCCAGCTCCAGCCGGGCCGCCACCGTTCCGCTGTCGCCCTCCAGCAGCCGCTCCAGGTAAGGCACGAAATCGGGATCCTGCAACTGGCAGGGGGAGATATTGACGCTGAGGCGGAAGTCGGTGCCCTGCCGTTGCCAGCGGCGGAGCTGGCCGACGGCTTCCGCCAGTACCCAGTTGCCCAGCCGGATGTCGAGCGGGGTATTCTCAATCTGGGGCAGGAATTGCGGCGGGGTAAGCAGCCGGCCGTCCGGCTGCTGCCAGCGCAGCAAGGCTTCGGCCCCGATCACATGGCCGCTGTGCAGCTCGATTTTGGGCTGGTAGTGCAGCAGGAAGCGGCCTTCGGCCAGGGATTGCGCCACCTCTTGCTGCCGCTGCCGGCGCAGCCGGTCCTGGCGCTCGAGTTCGCCGTCGAAGCGACAGTAGCGGTTGCGGCCGGCCTGCTTGGCCCGGTACATGGCCTGATCGGCCTGGCGGATCAGGCCGTCGGCATCTTCGCCGTCTTCCGGATACAGCACGACGCCGATGCTGGCGGACAGCTGGGCCCGCTGCTCCGCCAGCGGGAAGGGGTCGCAGAGCAGTTGCAGCACCCGTTCGATGGCTGGCTGCCAGCCCCGGCACTCGTCCAGCTCGAGCAGCAGGATGAATTCGTCGCCGCCGAGCCGTGCCAGGCTGTCCCGGCCGGACAACTGCTGCCTGAGCCGTTCGGCCACCATTACCAGCAGGCGATCGCCGGCGGCATGGCCGAACCTGTCGTTGATCGGTTTGAAGCCGTCCAGATCCAGGTAACAGATGGCCAGCCATCGATGGCGCCGGTGCACGTCGGCCATGGCCTGGTCCATGAGCAGGCGCAACCGGGTGCGATTGGGCAGGCCGGTCAGGCTGTCGTAGTGGGCCAGGTGCTCCAGGGCCTGCTGCTGCTCTCGCAACTGGGTCACGTCGGAAGAGATGGCGACATAATGGCTGGCGGTACCGGCGGCCGACAGCACGACGGAGACGGTGACCTGCTCGGTATAGCGACTGCCGTCCCTGCGCCTGTTGTCGATTTCTCCTCGCCAGTAGCCGTTCCTCTTCAGCTGCGGCCAGAGAGCCGTATAAAGACTCTCCGCCGCCGGTTGCAGGCTGTCGGGGTGGCGGCCCAGCACTTCCTGCCTGGGATAGCCGGTCAGGTGGGTGAAAGCGTCGTTGGTGTCCAGGATGCGGAAATCGGCATCGGTGATCATGATGGCCTCCCGGGCATGGGCGAAGACGCTGGCAGAGAGCCGCAGGCGTTCTTCGTCCTGCTTGCGGGGGGTGATGTCGGCCAGCATGCCGGCCATGCGGGTCGGCCGCTGCCGGTTGTCCCGGTTGAACAGGCTGCCCTTGGCCATGATCCAGCGCCATTGCCGGAGCGGACGGCGCAGGCGGAACTCGCAGTAGAAGGTGGGCTGGCCGGCGTCCAGGTGCTGCTCCAGGGCGCTCGTCAGCCGGCGCCGGTCATCCGGATGGACCAGCTGGTACAACTGGCCCAGGCTGAGGATCCGGCGCCGTTCCTGCCAGGGCAGGCGCAGCTGCAGGCGATCCTGCAGCAGATCCCACTCCCAGGTACCCTGATCGGCGCCGCTGACCGCCAGCTCCAGGTGCTGTCGGCTGGTGGTCAGCTCGTTGAGCAGCACGGTGATCACCATGGTGATCACCGACAGGGTTGCCATGTAGCTCCACAGCATCAGCAGGTTCTGGTGGGGGCTGCCCAGGCTGAAGCCACCCAGGCCATCCAGGGTGCCGATGGCGGCGATGACCGAGACCAGGAGGGCCGCCAGGGAGGCGGGGCCCAGGCCAGCGCGAATGGCGATCCAGCTGAGCAGCAGGAAAGGGAGGAACAGCAGGGGGGAGGCGGTCAGGGGCAGGGCTATCCGGCGCTCGGAAAAGAACAGCAGGAAGGCCAGGGCCAGCAGCAGGGACAGCAGGACGCCGGTTTCCAGCAGGCGCCAGCCTTTCAGGGCCGGCAGGTCGCGGCGCCAGGAGAAGGTGAGCAGGGGCACGGCGACGATCAGGGTGCCGATGGCATCGCCCAGCCACCAGTACAGCCAGCCATTGAGCCAGCGCTCGGCGGGGAGCTTGCCGGCCAGCCAGAGATGGCCGGCCCCGTTCAGGGCGGTCAGCGAGCTGGTCGCCACCACGGCGATCGCCAGGAAGGCCAGCAGATCCTGGCGCCGGTCCAGGCGGCAGTGCATCCCGCAGCGGTGCAGCAGCCGGCTCCCCAGCCAGGGGAAGAAGGTGTTGCCGCAGGCGATGCCAACGGCCATGGGGGCGGACAGATCGGCCAGGAAGTTGACGGCGAAGGCGCCCAGCCAGAGCCCGGGGCACAGCCGTGGCCCCCAGTGCAACAGCGCGGCGAAGGCCAGCCCCGCCGGCGCCCAGATCAGGCTGATGTGGGTGCCGGCAAAGGGGTGGCTGAGGCAGAGGAAGCCGAGGCCGGCATAGCCGCCGGCCAGCAGCAGGTTCTGAACGGCCGCCTGGCCGGTGGTGAGCGAAGAGCAGGATGCAGACACGGAATAGCCACAACATGATGTTTACAGTCTGGCTACACAGTAATTTATTTTCACATAAAGATAAATGGCGATTTATTCGACGCCGACAACATGGATCGAAAAGGGCCGCTTTTGGCGGCCCTTCGGGGGTGTTATCTGGTCACTCAGTCCTGGTCTTCCAGACCGACCACCAGCCAGGGGGCGTTGGCCTGGGTAAGGTCGCGCTCCAGGTGCCAGATTTCGCGGATATCCTGTTCCACGCCTTCCTGGCTGTCCCGGTAGCGGCCGCTGAACTTGATACTGACCTGGGCCAGGCCGGCGCTGTGATCCGCCCGTACCAGCTCGGCATCGACAAACATCACTTCGGTGTACTGATCGCCGTTCAGCCTGGCGCGCTCCTGGCTCAGTTCGGCGAACAGCTCGGGGGAGACATATTCGCGGATTTTATCCAGATCGTTCTGGTTCCAGGCCTGTTGCAGGGTGCGGTAGTGCTCGCGGGCACCCTGCAGGAAAGCCTGCATCTCGAAGCCCGGGGGCAGGTTGAAGGGCACCTCGCTGGCGGCAAAGCCGGAAGCGGAGCCGGCACTGGCCACAGGTGCCGGTTGCGGTGCTTCAAACTGTTGCGGGCCGTTGTAGGCCGGGCGGGGCGCCGGTGCCTTGCTCTGGCGCAGCATGCGGAAAATCATGATGGCGGCGAAGGCCAGGCCCGCGATCAGCAGGAAATCCATGAACTGGAAGCCTTCGAAGGCACCGGAACCCAGCAGCCAGGCGAACAGGCCGCCGGCCAGCAGGCCGCCGAGCAGACCGCCCATCAGGCCGGATTTCTTGGGCTGTTGCTGCTGGCTCTGGTTGGTGGCGTTGCGGTTGACGTTTTGCTGGGCCGGCTGGCTGGGGGCGGTTTGGAACGATTTACCGGCCGAGCGGCTACCGCCGCCGAGCTTGCGGGCTTCGGCGTCGAAGGCGGTGGCGGTGAGGCCGACCGCGAAGATCAGGGTAAACAGGGTCAGAAGTTTACGCATACAGGGTTTCCTTGGGTTACAGACAAGCCACATCCTAAAGCAGGGACATGTTATGTCAACTGGTGATTATGGCAGCAGCTCGGCTTTGCAGGGCGGCACGCCGTGATATCCCTTGCGGCACGGGGGGCGCTCCGGCCTCCGGACGCTTGCCGCCGCTCCCTGTCCTGCCCGATTCCGGTTTCGCTCGGGACCGGCTTCGGCGGGGCGGCCGCGGCTCGGCGTCAAGGGGCTTTCGGAGCCCACCGAAAATCCCGATAATGGCCTTTTGGCAAACCGAGAGAATACCGATGACCGAAAAGACCGTCGCCAAGACCGACAAGGCCGTGGCCCAGCTCAAGATGCCGCCCCATTCCTTTGAAGCGGAGCAATCCGTGCTGGGCGGCCTGCTGCTGGACAACAACGCCTGGGATCGGGTGGCGGAAAAGGTGTCGGAGCCGGACTTCTACAGCCGGCCGCACCGGTTGATCTTCCAGGCCATGCAGCGGCTGAGCCGGGTCGGCCAGCCCATCGATCTCATTACGGTACAGGAAGAGCTGGAGCGGCACGAAGCGCTGGAGACGGTGGGCGGCTTCTCCTACCTGGTGGAGATCGCCAAGAACACCCCCAGCGCCGCCAATATCGGCGCCTATGCGGATATAGTGCGCGAGCGGGCCGTGGTGCGGGAAATGATCGCCGTGGCCAACGAGATTGCCGAGGCCGGCTTCGATCCCCAGGGGCGCAGCTCCGCCGATCTGCTGGACCTGGCAGAAACCAAGGTATTCAAGATTGCCGAGAGCCGCACTAATGCCAACGACGGCCCCCAGCCGCTGCGGGTGCTGCTCGAGAAGACCATAGATCGCATCGAAGATCTCTATAAAAATCCTCATCAGGGCATCACCGGGGTGTCCAGCGGATACACGGATCTGGATAAAAAAACTGCCGGACTGCAGTCTTCGGACCTGATTATAGTGGCGGCCCGACCTTCCATGGGCAAAACGACTTTTGCAATGAATCTTTGCGAGCACGCTGCACTAACAAATGATAAACCAGTGCTCATTTTCTCCTTGGAGATGCCTTCAGAGCAGATTATTATGCGGATGCTTGCCTCCCTGGGGCGTATCGATCAGACCCGCATACGCACCGGGCAGCTGGATGATGAAGACTGGGCCAGATTGTCCTCGACCATGGGCATGCTGCTGGAAAAAGGGCAGCTCTATATCGACGACTCCTCCGGCCTGACGCCGACCGAAGTTCGCTCCCGCGCCCGCCGGGTGGCGCGCGAACACGGCGGCATCAGCATGATCATGGTGGATTACCTGCAACTGATGACGGTGCCCAGCCTGTCCGACAACCGGACCCTCGAAATCGCCGAGATTTCCCGCTCGCTCAAGGCCCTGGCCAAGGAGCTGCAGGTGCCGGTGGTGGCCCTGTCCCAGCTCAACCGCAGCCTGGAGCAGCGCGCCGACAAGCGGCCGGTGAACTCGGATCTGCGGGAGTCGGGCTCCATCGAGCAGGACGCCGACCTTATCATGTTTATCTACCGGGACGAGGTCTACCACGACGACAGCCCGGACAAGGGCATCGCGGAAATCATCATCGGCAAGCAGCGTAACGGACCCATAGGCAAGGTGCGGCTGACGTTCCAGGGGCAGTTTTCCCGCTTCGACAACTACGCCGGACCGGATTTCGATGATGATTATTAAGGAGCAAAGATGGATGCAAGAGGGGCCGTGGCCCGCATCAATCTGGAGGCGGTCAGGCACAATCTGCGGGTAGCCAAACAGCTGGCCCCGGGTGCCAGGGCCATCGCCGTGGTCAAGGCCAATGCCTACGGCCATGGCGACCTGACGGTGGCCGCCGCCCTCAAGGACGAGGCCGAGCTGTTCGCGGTGGCCCGCTTCGAGGAAGCGCAAAAGCTGCGGGCCGGCGGTATCCGCCAGCCGATACTGCTGCTGGAGGGCTTTTTCAACGTTGCCCAGCTGGCATACGCGGCCCGGCACGACTTTCACATCTGCATTCACCAGTTCGCCCAGCTCGAGGCGCTGGAGCGCACCCCCCTGGCCTCGCCGGTCACCGTCTGGGTGAAGATAGACTCGGGCATGCACCGGGTGGGCTTCGCCCCCGAGCAGGCCGACGAGGTGTTTGCCCGCCTGGCGCAGGTGGCCGCCGTGGTGCAGCCGGTCAATGCCATGACCCACTTCGCCCGGGCCGACGAGCCGGAGCAGCGCGCCGTGACCCTGGCCCAGATCGCCTGCTTCCGGCAGGTGACCAAGGGCCGGGTGAAGGCCACCGCCCTGTGCAACTCCGCCGGCGTCATCGCCTTTCCCGAGGCCCATGCCGACTATATCCGCCCGGGCATCATGCTGTACGGCATTACCCCCTTCGGCGACCGGCAGGGCAGCGACGTCGGCCTGCGTCCGGCGATGGACTTCACCACCAGCCTGATCGCGGTGCGCGAGCACAAGGCCGGCGAGCCGGTGGGCTATGCCGGCTCCTGGGTCAGCCCCAGGGATACCCGCATCGGGGTCATCGCGGTGGGCTACGGCGACGGCTACCCGCGCATGGCGCCTCCCGGCACCCCGGTGCTGGTGAACGGCCGGCGGGTGCCCCTGGCGGGCCGGGTGTCCATGGACATGGCCACCATCGATCTGGGGCCGGACGCCACCGACAAGGTGGGCGACGAGGTACTGCTGTGGGGCGAGGGCCTGGCGGCGGAAGAGGTGGCCCGCCATGTGGGCACCATCGCCTACGAGCTGGTCACCCGCATGACCGCCCGGCCCAGGCTGGAATATATCGGTTGATAATGGACGGCCAGCCCATGCCTGTGGCACAGACGACGTTGTCATCAAGCTGAGACAAGGCCGGTCCCGCAAGGGACCGGCCTTGTCGTTTATCGTGCGCTCAGCACCGCCATCCGTCCCCGGCGGCGGAACCAGGCCAGCAGCGCCAGGGCGGGGATGTTCATCAGTATGCCGTAGAGCAGGGCCAGCATCGCCAGGGCGTCCGAGCCGAGCTGGGTGTAGGCCACCAGTATGGCGGTGGCGCCGTTCTGGATGCCCACCTCGAACGCCAGGCTGCGGCAGCTCGCCTCCGGGCATTTGGCCAGGCGGGCGGCCAGGTAGCCGCAGGCCAGGGCCAGAGTGCACAACAGCAGCATGGCCAGGGCCGCGGTGCTGAACAGGGAGGGCAGTTGCTTGAGGTTGCGCGCCACCAGCGCCAGCAGCACCAGCATAAATAAAAAGCTCACCCCCTGCTTCAGCCTCGGTTGGTGGCGCTCCACCCAGGCCCGGCGGCGCTGTCGGATACCCATGCCGACCAGCACCGGCACTATGCAGATCAGCGCCAGCTGGGCCATGGTGCTGCCCAGGGGCAGGGCCAGCTCACTGCCGTCCTGGCCCAGCCAGTGCAGTTGGGTGGCCACCGCCAGCGGCATCCAGAAAGGCGCCAGCAGGCCGACGAAGGCGGTGAGGCTGACCGACAGGGCGGTGTCGCCCTCGGCCAGGAAGCTGAACAGGTTGGAGGTGGCGCCGCCGGGGGCGGCGGCCACCAGGATGACGGCGGCGGCGATAAGCGGCGGTAGCGCCAGGGCCCAGATCAGCAGCCAGGCCAGCAGCGGCAGCAGCAGCCATTGCATCCCCAGGCCCAGCAGCAGCGGGGTCGGCATGCGCAACAGGCGGGTGAAGTGGCGGGGTTCCAGGGTCATGCCCATCACCAGCGTCATCAAGGCCAGCATCAAGGGCAGGAACAGGGTGGTCAGCAGCTCGGCCATGGTGGGTACCCGGAAATAAAGAATGGGGGGATACTACCATAGTGGTATCCCCCCATGCTGATCCCGATCAGCTTTCCGGGCCGCGGCGGTGGATGACTTCTCCCTCTGCCGGGTTCCATTTCAGGTAATACCAGGGGTCTTCGGCCCGCCAGCTGGGAAAGGTGATTTCAATCTGGTTGTCCTCGTACCTGTACAGCGAGGTATTCAGCTTCACCTCGCTCAACAACAGGACGGCGATCAGCAGGACCAACAACCATTTGAACAATGTTCCCATGATCCATCCTTGAACGGGCCAGGATGCACCTAACTATATCAGCAGTTGGGCGTTTCTGCCCGGCATGAGCGGCAGCGGCCATGGGCCTCGATGGACTGGCTGGTGATGGCGAAGCCGTGCAACTCGGCCTGTTGCTTGAACGCCTGGTTGATGGCTTCGTCGTGCAGCTCGATCACCAGGCCGCAATGATTGCAGATCAGCAACTGCATGGGATGGTGCTCGGCGAAGTGATCGCAGAACAGGAAGGCGTTGAGCGATTCCACCTTGTGCACGAAGCCCTGGGACAGTAGAAAATCCAGGGCCCGGTAAACGGTGGGGGGCTTGGCGCTGGGCTCCAGCTCCTTGAGCCGATCCAGCAGTTCATAGGCGCTGACTGCGCCCTTGTGTTCGGCCATCAGGGTAAACACATGGCGGCGGGTGGGGGTAAAGCGGACCCCGCGTTGCTCGCATAAACGTTCGGCTTGCTCCAACTGGCGTTGCACGGTCATATAAAACGGATATCCTGAAGTTCTTTGCGGGCATATTAGCACAGGCACAGCCGCCTTGGCTGCGACCGAGCGCAAAGTCAGCGAGGAGCCATATGACCGGGGATCTGTTCAAACGTCTCTACGCCGCCCTGTCGCCGGAGCCCAATCCGGCGTTGAGCCCGGCCTTCCGGGCCCGCCAGGCGCAGTTGCCCACTCTCTGGCTGCTGGGCAAGACGGGGGCGGGCAAGTCTTCCCTGATCCGGGCCCTGACCGGCGATAGCAAGGTCGAGGTCGGCAACGGCTTTCGCCCCTGCACCCGCACCGCCGCCGGCTACGACTTCCCCGCCGCCCGGCCGGTGCTGCGTTTCCTCGACACCCGTGGCCTGGGCGAGGCGGGTTACGATCCGGCGGAGGATATCCGTGCCTGCCAGGACCGCAGCCATGCCCTGCTGGTGCTGGTGCGCGCCGACGATCCTGAGCAGGGCGGCCTGCTCAAGGCGCTGGTGGACATCCGCCGCCAGGGGGGGATAGCGCAAGTGCTGGCGGTGCACACCGGCCTGGGGCTGGTGGGCGATCCCCGCCAGCGCGGGCAGGCGCTGGCCCGGCATCAGCAACAGCTGGAGCAGGCCTGGGGGCAGCCTCTGGCCCGGGCCGAGCTGGATTTGCCGCCGGCGGGCGAGGCGCAGGGCCTGGACGCCTTGCTGGCGCAACTGGCCGACTTGCTGCCCATAGCGCGGCAACTGCTCGACCACAGCCGGCACCGGGATCGGGAGCAGCACAACTTCGCCCTGCTGCGCCGGGAGCTGCTCTGGTACGCGGGGGCCGCCGGTGCCTGCGATGCCCTGCCGGCGGTGGGCCTGGTGGCGGTGCCCGGCATCCAGGGCAAGCTGCTGCACAGCCTGGCCGCCCATTACGGCCTGGAGTGGGACAGGCGGCGCTTCGCCGAGTTCGCCGCCGCCCTGGGCGGCGGCTTCGCGCTCCATTACCTGTCCCGCCTGGGCGCGCGCCAACTGGTCAAGTTTATTCCCCTTTACGGCCAGACCCTGGGTGCGGCCACCGCCGCCGCCATGAGTTTCGCCACCACCTACGCCCTGGGCCGGGCCGCCTGCAAATACCTCTATCACCTGAGCCGGGGGGAAGAGGTCGTGGCCGGCGACATCAGGGCCAGCTTCGAGCAGGCGCTGCACGACATCAGGAGCACCGCAGAACATGAAACCCATCGCCGATAACCTCCGGCTGCTGCGCCGACGGCTGCCCGCCTTCCCTCTGGTACTGCTGCTCGGCGGTGCCCTGCCGGTGCTGTTGCTCAGCCTGCTGGGCGCGCTCTACCTGTTCGAGCGCGGTGCCTGGGGCTGGTTCTTGCTGTTGCTGCTGCTGGCCTGCCTGCCGTTGCCCTGGCTGCGCCGACGGCAGGCCCCGGCCATCCCGGATTGGCAGCCGGAGCCGGACGGCCAGTGGTCGGCCTTCGAGCGGGAGATCTGGCAGCGGGCCCTGGCGACGGGGCGGGAGCGGCTGGCCCGGGAGCCGGAGTGGGCTCGGCTGCGGGAACACAGCCTGGCCCTGTTCCGTCAGGTGGCGGCCGATTACCACCCCGGGGGCCGGGAAGCCGAGCTGGCCTTCACCCTGCCCGAGCTGCTGCTGCTGACCGAGGAGGTGAGCCGGCGCTATCGCCGTTTCCTGCTGGAACATGTGCCCTATGTGGAGCAGTTGCGGCTGGACCGACTGCATGGCCTTTACCGGCAGCGGGACCGGCTGCGCGCCGCCAAGCGCTGGTACGACGCCTATCGCTGGTTGCGGCTGCTGACCCCCGAGGGCTGGGTGGCGGCGGGCCGGGATCGGATACTGGGCGAGTTGTTCGAGGGCATGAGCGAGCAGCTGCAACTGCAGCTCAAGCAGGCCCTGCTGGCGGAGGTGGCGGCGGTGGCCATCGATCTCTACGGCGGGCGCTTCCGGCTGGCGCAGCGGGAGCTGCCGCCGGATCCCCGCCTGGCGGAAGACCAACAGGATCTGGCACCAGACCCGGCCCCGCTGCGGGTGCTGCTGGTGGGCCAGCCCAACGCGGGCAAGTCGTCCCTGATCAACGCCCTGCTCGGACGCACGGTGGCGGAGGTGAGCGCCCTGCCCAGCACCGAGCGCAAGCGGGTGTACCGCTATCAACTGGAGGGGATTCCTCTGCTGCACCTGGTCGACACCCCCGGCATCGCCACCCCGGAGGCGGCCGAAGACTGGCTGGTGCGGCAGATGGCGGACAGCGATCTGGTGCTCTGGCTGCTGAAGGCCAACCAGTCGGCCCGGCAGGCGGATCTGTCCCTGAAGCAGGCGTTCGACGCCTACCTAGCCCGGCCCGAGCAGCGTGGCCGTCGGGCGCCGCCCCTGCTGGCCCTGGTCAACCAGGTGGAGCTGCTGCCCCCGGTCTCGGCCCCGCCCGGGGACCCGGCCAAGATCGCGACCATCCGGGAGGCGCTGGACTACAACCGCACGCTGTTGGGTGCCGACCAGGCCCTGGCCCTGAGCCTGGCGCCGGGACAACCGCAGCAAGGGCTGGAGGAACTGCTCGAACGGCTGGCCGCCGCCCACGACGACGCCATCCAGACCCAGCTCGCCCGCCGCCGGCAAGGGGCCCAAAGTCCGGCGCTCAAGGCACAGCTGGCCCGGCTGCGCCGCCTGGGCCGGCAGATGTGGGGCCTGTACCGGGACGGCTGAGGCCTCCCCATGGGGGCGGTTTTGGGGTATACTCCGCCGCTTGATTTTTGTACTGACGACCGGTGCCCATGACGCAAGACTCCCCGACCCGAACCTCCTCCTTCGCCAGCGGCCGCTTCTCCGTCGCCCCCATGCTCGATGGGGCGGATTTTTAAATAAGCTATTGTTTTTATTGTGGTGATAAATTCCTTGGGATACTTATGGATCACCAAGGGTCTGACTAAACGCACTTTCTGGCACCTGCCACCGCTATACTCTCCACCCGTTCCCGGGCTTCCTACCGCAGGCTGAGCCGGGTGTTTGATATACCTACCCACAGCCAAAAGCATTCTACTTGGCATCTTTCGGCAAAAGCCCGGTTTGGCAGGGCGCGAAAAAGCCTTGTATCGCCTGATGCATCAGTGATCGCGTAGCGGACTTGTCCCGGCCTGCAGTTTCGCGGGGTCTTCATGGGCTCCGCCCATACCCGCCAGGGCGGAGCCCTGGACCCTCACATTGAATCCAGGGTTTGGTAGCCGGCAATATCACGTCGAGCTGAAGGGGCCCTCGGTGATCCCAGAGCATTAATTCCAGCCTGGCTCAGTAGCGGCCGGGGCTCTATGCTGCACACCGGGGCTCTTCTTCCATTCGGCGGCCTGTAACGTCATAATGCAAAAGCTTCATACGATGCCAATCGACTGGCAGAGAGCAACCTCAATAGGGACGAGGAGAGGCAAGGTCGCCCGCAAGACCCGGGCGGTAGCGTGCCCATTGCAGGAAATTATGCTGATTTCGTTTGTTTAAAGGCCTCTTACAGCACTGTTCGCATACACTATATAATTTACTTTTCTCGGCTGGGATACTTAGATTGTCGCAGTCTGATACGCATATACAACCAAAAGTTTGATTAAACCATTAATTATCAAGTCGTGGTCTCCAGTGGAATCGCTGACGATCACTGTTTAGCCTAGCGTTATAGATTGGAGGGGAAGTGGAAAAACCAACAATTTTCTTTAGTCACTCATCTGCGGATAAGGACTATATTTCATACTTACACAAAAAGGTATCAGCAACCACAGCAAAAACGGTTGAAATATTTCAATCTAGCGATGGTCAAAGTATCCCTTTTGGTAATAACTGGGTTCATAAGATTGAAGAAAATTTACACAAGGCAAAGGTGATGTTTGTATTTGTTTCACCGACTTCACTTTCTTCAAGTTGGATCTATTTTGAATCGGGGTTTGCTTATTCTAGGGGGGTTAAGGTTATTCCCATTGGTATTAAAGGTGTGGATGTGGGTGGTTTAAGGCCACCGCTAAACTTACTGCAAGGGTTTAATATTAATTCAGAAAATGGAATGAATAATATTATAACGGTGCTAAACCGTGAGTTTGGATGCGAATATTCCGAGTCCTATACTGAATATGACTTTGTGGAATTGTCAGGCTTTGATGAAACCATATCTTCAGAAGAGTCAAAGTTAATAGAGAAAGTGGATTACATAAGCTTCACTTTTCCGGAGAGGTTTTCTAAGACGAATGAGCCAGGTAAAACAGTTTCTATTTGCGATGAACCATTGCGTGTAATTTCCAATAGGTTAAATGAGTTAGGGATTCAGGCTGGCTTTGGTGGAGAGCGAACTCTTTATTCTCATGGTTTAATTGCTACGCACTCAAGTCGTGAAGATATCGGAATAAGAATAAAAATCGATCCTTTTATATTATCCAACTATAGTGAATTTTTAAATATTATCTCTGATGACCTTTATGGAAAGGGTAACCTTGTTAAAATTTGGTGTAACCTCGTTCTTAATGATGATGTATCAATGGAAACGGCTGATTTTAAAGTTTCTTCGAGACTATATAAAGTTGGGGTCGGGCAATCAATCCTTAATGGGGGCTACTTTAGATATGAAGATGTTGATTTCACTGTTCAGCCTAAAGAAGCTGGGAAAATTAGCTATAGAGAAGTAATTGATGAAAATGTCAGGGTTATTTTTGATCAGGGTGGCTTTAGTGTAAATGCGATAGTTAGATTGATTTCTATGCTGATTGACTCGCAGGTTATTGAATGAAGATGAATTGATAACAAA
The DNA here is from genome assembly GCF_016746085.1 of Zobellella iuensis. Lineage (GTDB taxonomy): Bacteria > Pseudomonadota > Gammaproteobacteria > Enterobacterales > Aeromonadaceae > Oceanimonas > Oceanimonas iuensis. Next base: position 224,600 of record NZ_JAERTZ010000012.1, on the reverse strand, counting down.
GAGTTTGAGAGTGACTTCCAATGCTCGGTACTTTCAGTTCAAGGTTGGGTTTCGTGTTTATGGTGTAATTTTTTAGGTTAGGTGGTGGAGTCTATTACACACTTTATACGGTGTTGTATTTTAATTTTATACGTGTCATAGGAATATGGTTGCATGGAAAGAAATAGTTACAAATATATCCAAATGAATACAAGTACCTATTTGCTGAAAGCATGCGATGAAGTTGCTCTTCAAATAAGGAAAAAAGCAAAATTTTCAGGTGAAGGATATCCTGATTATATTTTTACTGAAAAGTATTCAGATATAAAGTTAAGCCCTGTGCTCATAGGTCTTAACTTAATCTATATTAATCAATTGGCTGCTGTTCTTGAAGGGTCGTTACGAGCACTTCTTTGCGAGGTTATGCAGATTGATGCAGGTAGAATTGGCGAGCTATCAATATCTAGAAAGGTTGAAGATGATTATACTGCAATATGTCGAGCATATTCAATTACTGCTAAGTATAGAGATGATGTTGAGTTTAAAGGTGGATGGGATAATTTAAAGAGGCAGTATAAAGAAGTCTTTGGGAAAAACATTGATTCAGTTTTAGATAAAGAGAAATCGTCAGGGTTGAACTCAATTTTCACTTTAAGAAATGTCGCTGCTCATGGTACGTCAATCGTTACTCCAAAAGAAAAGCTGGAGGATGGAGGTGAATCTGATTATCTATTCAAATGGCAACGTAAACTTCAAGGTTTAAGCATATATATAAAAAAAGAATTTGATCTTGAATTGTTAGATGCTTTGCAACATCCAAGTTTATCTTATCACTTTACTGAATTAGTGAAAGAGTTTGTTAAAGGATTTAGAGGTTCATCTAAACTACCAACGAACTCTCAAGTGCTGTTTAATAATATAGAGAACTATAGCTTTGGGTACCGAAATAATTTTGAATCATCCATGGTTGGATGAAAACTAATTAAAGGTATCTAAAAAGCCCAATGTTGGCATTTTAGTTCAATATGCCAGGGTAAAGACATCACAAGGATAGTATCAAGATCGTAGTCATTTTCTGGCGGTGGCCAGCCGTCACGAACTGGAAGAACACACGCTTTAACTTCTTTTGCCGGGGCATTGTGTGTCCCGGCCTTGCCAGCGTCATACTGTGGCCCTCACTTTTCTATATTTTGCAGTAGTATAGCTCGAACGTGTGACATGTCACCTTGACCGCCTGATGATCCTGGGGCCGTTCGGTTTGACCTCCATAACAGGTGGTAACTCTTTTTTCAGTTGCTCCACCAACTCTTCCCGTTCTGCCGGGGCCATGCTGCTGATCAGCCTGAACACCTTGCTATCCTTAATGGGTAACTGAGAGGGTGCCAGTTCGTGTTTGTACCCCACGGATTCAACCCAGCGGTGCCCACACAGAACCTCGCTGCAACTGATATAAAGCTCGGCGTAATCGGCGGAAATCCGGTGGTTTTTCGTGACGGTAGCCTTTGCCCCACAGGCGCGGCAGGTAAAGCGCATATTGCCCCCTAATAATTTCAAAAGTGAAATTTTCCAGCCCGTCATAAAAACGGGCCAACCCCTTTCCCTGCCTCGGTTTCTGTCATGTTTATTGTTGGCCAGATAAAACACTGGCAGGCGTACTTTCGCCACGTAAACGGCCGGAGAGGCAGAGCCGGCGCGGCTTTGCGATCCTTGCCGGATCCAGCGCGCCCCCGCCGTAATTTCATTTTTCTTCAAAAAAGATCATTCGTTGAAATTCCGCTTTCCCGGCCAGAACCCCAGTCACGGCGCGGCTTGGCGGGGTGTATTGCACACCCGCAGAATTTCATATTTTTTATGACGTAAAGAGCGAAGGCGGGCGCGGAGGAGCGCGGTTTCCGTGGCGTGTTCGTTTACGTCGTGGCTGCCTCCTGGTGGCCCTCTCCGCCATCACTGCAGCCCGGCCGCCACCAGTGGGTTCATCTTCACGGCGTCCTCGAGGTGGTCGGGGGCGAAGTGGGCATAGCGCATGGTCATGTTGATGGTGGAGTGGCCCAGTATCTTCTGCAGCACCAGGATATTGCCGCCGTTCATCATGAAGTGGCTGGCAAAGGTGTGGCGCAGAACGTGGGTGCACTGGCCCTCGGGCAAGGTGATCTCCGCCTTGTCCAGGGCCACCTCGAACGCCCGGTAGCAGTCGCCGAACAGCCGGCCCCTTCGCCTGGGGAGCTGGGCGAACAGCTCCCGGCTGATCGGAATGGTGCGGTTCTTGTTGCTCTTGGTGCGGGTGAAGGTGACCCGGTGCGGGGAGATCTGGGACTGCTGCAGCTTCTCGACCTCTGACCAACGGGCACCGGTGGCCAGGCACAGCTTGACCACCAGCAGCAGATCCGGGTTGCTGCTCTCGGCACAGCTACACAGCAGGCGCTTGAGCTCAACCTCGTACAGGAACGCCAGCTCACTTTCAGCGACCTTGAAGGCCCGCACGCCGTCCAGCGGGTTGTCTTCCTGCCATTCCCCCAGGCGTTTCAGCTCATTGAATACCGCCCTCAGGTAGGAGTGCTCACGGTTGACGGTGGTCGGGCTGACCCCTTTCCCTTCCTGCTGGGTTGCACGAAGGTTAGGCTGTTGCCCGGAAAGCCTGGCTTCGCGGTAGGCGGCAAAATCCCGGGCGGTGAAATCGGTGGCCACCGGATTCCCCAGGGCCTCGCACAAGTTGAGCAGTTTGGTCCTTCGCCGCTCGCCATCGCTCAGGCTTTGCCCGTGCAGGTTAAACCAGGTCTCCACCAGATCCAGCAAACGGCGATTGTCGCCATCATTCTGCCCGTCATCCATCCATGGCCGTTCTTGGTTTGGTTCCAGCAGAAACCGCTCGAAGGCCATGGCCTCGCTTTTAGTGGTGAACTGGCGGCGCACCCGCCGGCCGGCTCTTCCTTCTGGAAACACTTGAGCCAGCCACTTGCCGGTGGGCAATTTACGTACGCTCATAGCTCCCCCCAGCCTTGGAAAGAGGCGACGAACCCGGACAGCATGATCAGATACTGATCTTGGCGGAATGACACCGGGGCTTCCCGGTATTCCTTGTCCAACTGGTTGTCGAGGGCCTGCATGGCCTTGGTGGTATCCGGGGCGGCCTCTATGTATTCATCGAGCGGCAGATCGCCAGCCAGCACGGCCATAGCCTGGTGGTTCAGCCGGTGTTGCTGCAGCTGCTCCAGATCCCGGTCTTCCGCCCATCCTTTCCTGCCGTTCTTCGCCGGCGACCGGCCAAACTGGGGGCGGTGGCGGGACTGGTAAAGCCGGCCGTCACGGATCCAGTGATAGAGGCCATCCACTACGACTACGGCGCCGGCCTCCATCCTGCCCCGGTCCACGGCGTCGAGCCCGGCGCCGGCCAGTTCGACGGCCAGGGACGGGAGTTCTATCCGCCCCGTACAGTTATTGTCAGAGCTCCAAGGGGCGCGGCTGCCGCCGCTTAAGGGCAACTCGCTGCGCTCGCCACAGCCCCGCGCCGGTGACTTCTTGACCACGGCCCAACCATCCAGGCGGGTCCGCATAGAGCAGCCCCCGGCCGACGTTACGCCGACCAGGCGCCGCAGATCCTCGCCGTATTTGCTGGCACAGGGTGTAACCAGGTGAGCCAGCTTGATCGGCCTGTCCTGCCTGGGCAGTGAGACCCCTCCCATGGAGCCGATAAACTCCGCCCAGTTGCCGGCGTCGGCGGCGACCCTGGCCGGCTCAATCAGCGGATCCTTGACCGCCTCCCGCAGCCTCCGCAGCTCCCGCCAAACCGTCACGGACGGGCCGCCGATCTGCTGGAACTGACGAATGCCCCACAGGCTGGCCCAGGCGGCCACGTTGGTGGCGGTTTCGTTGGCCTGGGCCTCGGCCTCGTAGTCGTCCCCCACCCGGTGGCCATCGATATTCTTGGCGATGTACTTGGCAATGTAGCCCGTGGCGCTGCCATACGCCGGATCGATGGCCAGCACGTCGAACCGGGCCGAACGGTGGTTCTTGATCTCGTCCTGGTCGTGCTCGCAGGCGTAGCGGCCGAGAATGTCCCGCAACTGGTCGCGTTGTGCCGGCTCGACGAAAAACAGCATATGCCAGTGCGGTGTGCCGTCGTGGTGCGGCTCCACTACCCGGAAGCCGTACACGGTAATGCCTGCCCGGGCCATGGCAGCGCGGGCCTTAGCCCACTGCCGGCACAGGTAGGCCTGGGCGTCTCGCGGGCTGGTACCGCGGTAACGCTTATTGCGGACCGAACGGCCGCGGTCTTCCTTTACGGTGTTCCAGGCATGGAACCGGCTGGGCGTGGTCCAGGTGTAGAACTCGGCGGCGTGGCCCTGCTCCCAGGCCAGATCCTCGAAGCCCCGCATTCTCACCATCAGTTCCACCCGGCGAATCTCCGGGTTGGAGACGCTGGCGGCGTGGGCCTCGGCCAGCGACAGCTCCAGCCCCTTATCCTCGTTGACCACCAGCATATCGGCCAGCCAGCGGGCCTGGGCGACCTTGTTGGAACGGTAATCCATAAAGGCCCGGTGCGATACATAGGGGCTGACGCCCCGGCGCACGTCGCCGGCCATGATGGCCACCAGTTCCCGGTGCCGCTGGTAGGCGCGGCGGATCTGCCGCAACCACCAGTCTTCATCCTGCAGCCGGGCCACGGCACTGGCGGCATGGTCCAGGTGTTTGTCGGTCACTTCGCCGCTCAGGTCGGGCAGCACCGGGGAAAAGCCCCACTGGCGGGCCGGCGCCATGGCGGCCGCCAGGAGTTCGGCGGCCGGCTGGGGAACGGTAAAGCCCTGGGTCAGGTGGCTGACGATGGCGTTAACCTGGGTGGCCCATTCGCGGGCCACTGCTTCACGCCGTGCCTCTTCGTTGATGCGCCGGATCGGCACCGGGAAGCGGTCTTGCTGCGCCTGGGCGGTGTCGGCCGCCATCCGCAGCCACAGGTTTGCCGACTTCGCTTGGTACTGCTGCCGGCGGCGTTGGTACTCGCCGAACAGCTTGCCGGCGGTGACCTGCTCCAGCCGGGCCAGCTTGCGATCGATAAACGTCAGATCTTCCGGGCCGGTGGGGCCGGCAAACAGTGCCTTGTTCACTTTGACCCCGGCGATATAGTCGGGGATAGCGATGCAAGGGGCGCGGCGGGCCAGGGTAGGAGCCAGCTCAGTGCTCACGGGACCCCCTTAGCTTCTTCAAGCCTTCCTCAAGGTCGATCCGGTTGTTTTCGTCCAGCTTCTGGGCCATGGTCTTGCCCACTTCGTGGATCAGGTAGCCCAGGCCCCGCAAGGTCTTTTCCGACATGCCGGCGGCCGGGTCCAGGCTGGAGAGCAGATCGCCCAGGGCGGTTACGCCCAGGGCCAGGCTATGGACGCTTTCTTCGTTCTCGGCGATGCGCTGCTTGGTGGGGTTGGTCATGCTGTTTTACCCCCAACGCTAAGACGCTGCATCCGCTCGGCGGCGGCCTGTCGCTGAGCGTCTATGTACTCGGCCAGGTCGACCAGGTGGATCAGATAGGGGGATTTTTGGGAGGCGCGAAAGGCCGGTACGGGGAGCTGGCCGGCGGTGGCTTTGGCCTTGGCCGTTTGTGGCGCCATGCCGAAATAGAGATCGGACACGTCATCCAGGCGCACGGCGGTAACGCTGCCATAGGTAGCCATTAACAGGAACAGGGTGGGGGAGAATACCTGGCTCATGCGGCACCCCCTTTACGGGCCGGGGTACGGCTCAGAAAGATCAGGCGCGGGCCGGCCAGATGGGCGCGGGCCTCGGCTTCGGTACGACCGAAGGCGGAAACGATACGGATACGGGAAAGCTCGGCCAGTTTACGGCCGGGAGATGCGATCAGGAATTGATAGATCATCTTGGGGAGTCCTTTGTGTTTTGGCACAAAGGCGGTTCGGGCAGCCGCAAGACGAAGGGCACAAAGGAACCCTTGCTGGAGGCTTTGCAGTCGAGCTGCTTGGCTCCCGAACCCCTCCTCCAGAGCTGTTGCAGCGTAGCCGCCCATGGGGGCCGCTAACTTGGAATGAGGGATGGTGCATTGTCCTTTGTGTCTTTCTGCCTGCGGGTGTCTAATCCGCCTGCTGTTTTGTTGCTGGGTGTCTAGGCCAGCAACTGGGATGATACGCAGCCCGACCAGGAAGTGCAACAGGGCGGTTTTTTCAGCAGGGGCTTTACACGCAGGATCGGTGATTGCATAATCATCAGTGTTCTTGCCAAGGTGGTTTATAAACGACACGTTATTTGCCTCTGGTTTGAATATGCAGTAATGAGATTCCATTGGCGTGGGTGATCTCAGTCAAAGCCGGGCCCTCTGCCCGGCTTTTGCTTTTACTGGGTGCGGTTCATCATCTTGAGCTTGTGGCGGCCTGCAGGACTGCCCAGCAGGTTGATTTCTTCGTGGCTTAAAGAGGCCGGCTGAAAGCCTTGGAACACCACTTCTTCGGCACCAGGCAGCAAGACCACGTCGCTGATAGCGCTACTCCTGGAGAGTTCCGACAGGGTAGCGATGATGAATCGCTCCATCCCTGACTCGAAAAAACTACGCTCGATGCTTTCAAACACGTTGTTTCCAAGGATCTTTTTTCCCACCTTGATAAAACCCGCCGCCGGTTTCAGGGCTTCGGCCAGTCCGGTCTGAATAGTTCGCATCGCCTCGCTCTTAAGCCATTCCATATAGAGGGAATTGAAGCTGTCGCGGGCGCTTTTGGTGGCCAGGTAGGCGTCGGCCAGTTGGGATTTGAGATACCCGATTTTGTTATCGATGGCGGTCACCCTGTCATCTAGGATCAGTAGGGCGGCTCTTAGCTGGCCGGTTTCCTTCAGTGTTTTGCTGTCACCGTATATCAGACTATCTGCGTCAGCAGAAAGCAGGGTGTTGACCCGCTGTTCCTTCTCTCCCCGTTCTTGGAGTAGCTTGTTTCTTAATTCGCCCAGGGAAATAATTTCTTTGTCCAGTTCGACCTGTAATTGTTTCGTTTTTCTGAAATTTTCCAGAGCCAAATTAATAGCGTCGTTCATGGTGTTATCCTTTTGCTGTGTTCTTCTTCATGTTCTGCTTTTCCACACCCCAGCCGTAATTAATTCCCTTTAATACCTTGCGAATTATCTTTATTCGCCTGGTCTCGTTCGCGGCCAAGGAAAGGCCGTGCCGGTAAATTTATCTCCCAGCTCCGTTTTGCCTTTTCCCTCTAAGTAGGCTTGAGGTGATCCCGCTGGTGGAAGCCGGCAGTACCGGCCGCCCTGCGTTATGGTGTTGCCCTTATGTCAGGTAGAAGCCCCGCGCCTGGTCGGCGGCGTGATATAGCTTCCGCTCCATTTCCATCTGGCTCTTGGCAATGCGCTTCACTTCATCGATCAGCTTCTGGAGTTCATCAGGGCCGACCTGCTTGGCCTGGGAGAACCGCAAGGGCTCTGATTTCGCTATCATCCTCTGGCCATGGCTGAACTGCATATGGGTGGTGCCGGTGCTGGCCGGCTGGTTGGTCACGCCCAGGCCTATCAGGTAGTGCTTGCCGGTGCCGGCAAAGTCGGGCCAGGGCTCGATGCTGCAGAACTGATACTGTCCCATGGAGTTGAGCAGCTGCAGCTGGCGGCTTGGCTTGAGCACGGCGAACAGCTTGGTTTTCCCAGCCACCTTTTCGGCTTTCAAGGCAATGACATGGCCCATGGCATCCTCGGTGCGCTTATGGTCCGGCCATATTATGGCGGTGTAAAAATCCGGGTTATAGGCGCTGGCCATTTCGTTCAACCATTGGGCTGAAATATGGCGGTTGTCCACGGTATCGCCTTCGGTGGCAATACATATCCAGCCGGTGCGAATGCTTGAATCTGACATTATTGGTTTCCTGTAGTTGGTCGTTGCTGCCTGTCTCCACACCGCCTCATCGACCCATCGGATCACACCAGGTAAAAGCCGCCGGCATTGAATCCAAGCTCTGAAAACAGCGCCTGCTGCTTTCTTTCCAGGCGTTCAACAGCGGCTATCAAACTTTGTCCCGGACTGTCCGGATAGTTTCTGAACAGTTCCGCCGCCCGCCTCAGCTCGGTGATTTCCTGTTTAAGCTCGGCTACCTGGCGTTCTACTTGTTCGTTCACACTGGTATGGAAGGTCACGCTTTCACCTCTTCAGGCCTGCAGCCGGTTTTGCAGCTATGAAGAAACGCTTCAACGTCTTCACGCTTGAACTTGAGTTCTCGTCCAACCCGGTAGCAAACCAGACCGGGCTTTTTATTGCGCACCCACTTACTCAAAGTAACGGCATGCACGTTCAGAATTTTTGCAGCCTCATTGGTGTTTAACATCTGCATTTTCACCCCCCTTTCGGATGCTTTCTTTGTTCTTGTATCGCCTGCATTTTCCTTTAATCGCTTGCGGCGGCAACCTCCCGAGTTCTGCAAAATTCCGATCTTTCAAAGCCCGGAATGTCTCGGAACTTTTTACAGCTTACTGTGTGGATGGACAGTATCAACCCCATGAAATAGGGTGCATATACGGTCACCCTTCAAATAAATAGTGTGTTTAAGTCTTGATTTTTAGATATGACAAACCATGGCATTACATGTCATTTATTGGCATAAATAAGGACCCATACGCCGACTCTCTACCATGAGAAAAACTCATGCGAATTTTTTCTGTTAAGAGAGAAACTTGGTCTTTTCTCACTCATTTATCTGGTGTTGGGCTGACCGGGAGAGGTCAGTTCAGGCGGTAAGAGCGATACCTGCAGTGGCCAAAAGGCGGAGAGGCGCTACTACCAGCCAACTGGTATGCCTACAGATTGCCTGATACAACAGATGCTAATGAAAGAGCCGGAAGGGAGATGGTGGGCCCCATCTTTGCTGTCTCCTGTTTTTGATTTCGTGTGTATTCGTGTGTATATTGATGGCACTTGATTAGGAGGTTCTATGACGTCAGGCGACCTGATCAAGGAATTGAAGGCTGCCGGCTGCGAACTCAAACGGCAGGGGAAGGGGAGCCACGAGATCTGGTATTCGCCAATCACGGGCAAAACGTTTCCAGTCCCCCACCCGAAGAAATCGTTGCCGGTCGGAACCATCAAGTCCATTAAGAAAGCGGCGGGGATCTAATCCCCCCGCTCCTTGGGCCTGACACGGATTTAGCGGAGGTGCTTATGTTGTTTTCAGTCGGTGTTGAATATCCGTCGCATGACGGGGAGGCGCTCGGCCTGGTGGTGCCTGCGCTCTGCAATGATGATTATGCCTGCTTCAGCGCTGCCGACAGTGAAGAACAGGTGAAGTCCATGGCCACCGAGGCGATTGCCATGGTGATCGAGGAAATGGTCAGTAATGGGGCTGGCATCGATAGCATCAAGGATCTGGGCCCGCGCCACTATCGACAGCTGGAGGACTATAACCACTGCGATGGCTGGTTGCTGCTGGACGTGGATCTGACCGAGTTTATGGGCAAGCCCAAGCGTATCAACGTCAGCCTGCCGGACGGCCTGATTCAGCTGATTGACTCTCGGGTGAAGGCTTCACAGGGACAATACCGGGACCGTAGCCACTTCCTGGCCGTGGCCAGTCGCCACGAACTGGAAGAGCGCAGCATCTGACAAACACCAAGTCCCTGTTGATTCCCACTAGGTAGGGGCTCAGTTCTTGAGGAGTCACATCCAATCCAGGTAGATGTGTATTCCCCATTCCTCTACCAATTTATCGAACTGTTGTTGTGCCTCTTCCCAAGAGTTGAAAGGGCCAGCAACGGCGTTACATCCTACGAATGCCCAGACCCGTTCATCTTCTATTTCATCCCGCTCTCGGGGATTTTGGTGTTCTCCTGACGTACCGTTTGACCTTGCCAGTTTTCAACTCCTGGCTGGCTGCGATGGCATCCTTGATAAAGCTGAAGGGGAGGTCGGGGTTATCTTCGGTAGTCCTGCCAATGGCCACCCAATGTCGGATCTGCTCTGACACTGTGCGGTTTTCAGTGGCAGCATGAGCTTTCACATTGGACAGAAATGCATCCCCAAACCTTACCGACTGGCTCATAGCACTATTCCCAACTGTTGACCCTGCCCCAGCATACCCCAGTTTCGGTGTTCTTTCCTGATCTGCCCAGTGTGACCGGTCACAGCGCCAAGCTTTCGGTTTGCTTGGTGTGCCAGCAGCGGAGCTTGTGGTAGCGATGCCCTCGATATACCGGCGCCGGCACAAGATCGGGGACTTTGTGCTGTTCAACTGATGAAGGCTCTGGCACCGGACACACAACAGGATCTACTGAAAGCACTGGACGCGGTAAGCGCCCTTTTTTATTCCTGCACCTTCATCTTGGCATGAAGCCGCCCCGGGAATAGCTCCGTGTACACCTGCCAGAGCAGGTTCAGGCTTCTGTGACCGGTCACTTGCGCCACCTCTTCGATCCCGAATCCGGCTTCAAACAAGCGGCTTGCTCCCTCTCGGCGCAAGTCGTGGTAACGCAGATCCTCTATACCCAAGTCGTTGCGTACCCGCTGGAATGCGGCGGTGACGCTGCGGGAGTTGTAGGGGAAGATCAGATCGCCATCCCTGGGCTGTCGCTGCACTATGCTCCAGGCTTCGCCCAGCAGCGGCACCCACATATGGTTGCCGGCTTTCTTCCTGGGATCCTTGCGGTTGCGGACCATGACGGCACGGGCTTCGTCATCGATGTCGTCCCAACGTATGCCGCACACTTCGCTGATCCGCATGCAGCTTAATACCGAAAAATCCAGGATATCGGTCAGCGGGATCTTGCTGCCCCGGTGGTTCATACGCTTGGCCAGGCCCTCGCGCAACCTGTCGATCTCGTCGCTGGTCGGCCGCCGGCTACGCCGTTCCGAGCGCCCAATCAGGCCCATGCTGTGCAGTACGGGGATCACCTCGCGGATCACCTCGTCGTTGACCGGTATCCCAAACACCGGCTTGGCGGACGTGTAGACCGATTTCAGGTAGCTGATGTCCTGGGCGACGGTTTGCGGCTTGGCGCCGGCGGCGTTGCGGTCGCGGCAGTGGTTGATGATGGCCATGGTGGTCAGCTTGTCGGCCTGCAGCTTCGATATATCGCTGTCGGCCAGCAGGTCGAGCACATAGCCCTTGGTGCGGCCGATCTTCTTGGCAATGTCCGGGTCTTGCTGATACATGGCGATCAGCTCCCGAATGGTCGGCACCTCCGGCGCCTGCCCGGGGATCCCCTGGGTCTCGATATGGGACACCATCGCCTTGCCCCAGGTGCGGGCATCGGTCAATTTCCCGAAGGTACGGGACTCCTGATACACTATCGCCTTATCTTTTTTGACGCGCACTATGCAGCGGTAACGTATGACGCCCGCCGCCGTTTTGCGCTTTTCCACTGTAAAACTGGCCATGCTCCCTCCATTGGATATCCCATATGCGTGGGATACTCAGTGGGATACCGTAGCCTGAAAAACATTAGAGAACAATGTGAAATGACCGAGATTGTAAGAGATTCAAATTCAAGGAAAAACCAGAGCGAAGCCGCTACGGCTGGCGGTTTCAGCTCTGGCAGGTTTTCTGTTGCCCCCATGCTGGACTGGACCGACCGCCACTGCCGCTATTTCCACCGGCTGATGAGCCGCCACGCCCAGCTCTATACCGAGATGGTCACCACCGGCGCCATACTGCACGGCAAGGGCGACTACCTGGCGTTCAGCCCCGAGGAGCAGCCCCTGGTGCTGCAGCTGGGTGGCAGCGATCCGGCGGCCCTGGCCCAGTGCGCCGTGCTGGCCGAGCAGCGCGGCTACGATGAGCTCAACCTCAACGTGGGCTGCCCCTCGGATCGGGTGCAGAACGGCATGTTCGGTGCCTGCCTGATGGCGGAGCCGGCCCTGGTGGCCGAGTGCGTGGCGGCGATGAAGGCCGAGGTGGCCATACCGGTGACGGTAAAGACCCGTATCGGCATCGACGAGCAGGACAGCTACGCCTTTCTCTGCACCCTGGTGGAACGGCTGATCGAGGCGGGCACCGACAGCCTGATAGTGCATGCGCGCAAGGCCTGGCTGAAGGGGCTGAGCCCGCGGGAAAACCGGGAGATCCCCCCCCTCGACTACGAGCGGGTCTACCGGCTCAAGCGGGATTACCCGGGCCTGACCATCGCCATCAATGGCGGCATCAAGAGCTTGGACGAGGCCAGGGGGCACCTCCAGCACCTGGACGGCGTCATGCTCGGCCGCGAGGTGTACCAGAATCCCTATCTGCTGGCGCAGGTGGACGCGGCCCTGTTCAACGACGGGCACGAGGTGCCCGGACGCCATCAGGTGATCCGCAATCTCTTGCCCTACATCGAACGGGAGCTGGGCCGGGGCACCTATCTCGGCAACATCACCCGCCATACCCTGGGCATTTTCCAGGGGCTGCCGGGCGCCCGGGCCTGGCGCCGCCACCTGAGCGAGAACGCCCACAAAGTCGGCGCCGGCGTCGAGGTGGTGGAGGCGGCCCTGGCCAAGGTACCGGAGGCCGTGCTCGACTATAGTTAAGGCATCCTCAGCCAACAAAGGAGCCAAGCCCATGGGAAGCCACGCCTTGACCATAGAGTTTCCTGAATACGTGGACAAGATAGCCGAGCTGAAACAGCTGGATGCCGACTTCGCGCGGATGGCGAACGAGTATCACAAGCTGGATCACCAGATAGCGGGGCTGGAGTCCCGGGACATGCCGGTGTCGGACCAGCATTTCGAAGAGCTGAAGATGCAGCGCCTGCAACTGAAGGACCAAATCTATAAGCGTCTGCTGAACGGCCAGGGGTAAACGAAAGCGGAAAGGTGCCGGTGCAGGCTTCTTTCCGCTTTTTAATAGATTTAACCTATCAATTTGATGTTCGTAAACTGTTTCAATAATCAAATCTTTGGCGGCATACTGGTCTACAAATGAGACACAACTCCAGATGAGGACGACAGTATGCTGCACGACAAGACCGGACAGAGAGTCCCCCAGGTGACCTTTCGCACCCGCCAGGGCGAGCAGTGGCAGGACGTCACCAGCGACGATATCTTCAATGGCAGGACTGTGGTGGTGTTTTCCCTGCCCGGCGCCTTCACCCCGACCTGTTCCGCCACCCACCTGCCGCGTTACAACGAGCTGGCGCCGGTGTTGTTCGAGAATGGGGTGGACGACATCGTCTGCATCAGTGTCAACGACACCTTCGTGATGAACGCCTGGCTCAAGGAGCAGGAAGCGGAACACATCCGGGTGATCCCGGACGGCAACGGCGAATTCACCGAGGGTATGGGCATGCTGGTGGACAAGCAGGAGCTGGGCTTCGGCCAGCGTTCCTGGCGTTACTCCATGCTGGTGAAAGACGGCATTATCGCCAAGATGTTCATCGAGCCGAACAAGCCGGGGGATCCCTTCGAAGTGTCCGATGCCGATACCATGCTGGCCCATATCAATCCTCTGGCGGCCAAACCCTCGGCCATTACCCTGTTCAGCAAGCCGGGCTGCCCCTTCTGTGCCCGGGCCAAGCAGATGCTGCTCGACCAGGGCCTGCGCTATGAAGAAGTGATCCTGGGTCAGGACGCCACCAGCATCAGCCTGAAAGCGGTATCGGGCCGCAGTACTGTGCCGCAGATCTTTATCGACGGTCGCCATATCGGCGGCAGCGACGAACTGGCGGAGTATCTGGCGTAACAGCATGGGCCGGTGAGGGAAGGGGCGCAAGCCCCTTTTTCTTTCTGGGCTCGCTGCAGCGGACCTTCCTATTTGTCACCTAATCGGTGACTATTGGCCTCAAAAGCGAAGAAAGAACGGTGAAAGCGTGAATTTAAGGGATCTCGAATATCTGGTGGCCCTGGCGGAGGAACGGCATTTTCGCAAGGCGGCGGAGAAATGCTTCGTCAGCCAGCCCACCCTGAGCGGCCAGTTGCGCAAGCTGGAGGATGAACTGGGGGTGTTGCTGATGGAGCGTACCTCCCGCAAGGTACTCTTTACTCCGGCGGGAGAGGCCATTACCGCCCAGGCCCGGCGGGTGCTGGCGGCCACCAAGGAACTCAGGGACATCGCCCGTACCTTTACCGAACCCATGTCGGGTGAGCTGCATATCGGTCTTATCCCGACGGTGGGGCCCTACCTGCTGCCCCATATCATTCCGGCGCTCAAGCAGCACTTCCCCGAACTGCATATCTACTTATACGAAGCCCAGACCCAGGTATTGCTGAAACAGCTGGCCGACGGCGAGCTGGATTGCCTGATCCTGGCTCAGTTGGACAATATGGACAGCTTCGGTGCCCTGCCGCTGTATGAAGAGTCGCTGCTGCTGGCGTTGCCGGCGGAGCATGCCTGGGCCGGGCGTGAGCGGATCAGCCTGGAAGAGCTGAAAGGTGAAAAACTGCTGATGCTGGAAGACGGCCATTGCCTGCGGGATCAAGCCATGGGGTTTTGCTTCGCCGCCGGCATCGGCGAGGATACCCACTTCCAGGCCACCAGCCTGGAAACCCTGCGCAACATGGTGGCGGCGGGCTCGGGCCTGACCCTGATCCCCCGGCTCGCCATCGGCCTCCATAACGGCAGCCTGGGCATCAGCTACCTGCCGGTGACGGATCCCGAGCCCAGCCGTACCATAGCCCTGCTGTATCGTATCCATTCGGTGCGCCGGCCCTGCTTCAATGAGATGGCCAAGGTGATCGGCAAGTTGGTCAAGGAGCGGCTGTAGGCGGGCATCAAAAAGGGGCCGGAGGAAAACTCCAGCCCCTTTGCTGTTCGCGCCGTGGATGGTTCAGAACAGCTCGTCGGTAATGCTGGTGCCGCCGAACTGCTGGCTGTTGCCGGCCCGGCCATAGCGCCTGGGCTCGGTGCCCTGCACGAAGTACTCCGCCACCCCCTGGCCATCGGTACGCAGGCCGCTGCCGCTGTCGATGGTCACGGTCACCAGGTTTTCCGGCATCCGGCGTGGCTGCTCCGGGTAATCCTTGAGTGCGACCTTCATATAGTCTATCCAGATAGGCAGGGCGGCACTGCCGCCGAACTCGCCCCCTGTCACCTGATCCGCACCCAGGTTGGGGTTGTGGGCGGTTCGTCCCAGGGGGCGGCCGAAGTCGTCGAAGCCGACCCAGGCGGTGGCCACCCGGGCGGGGGCATAACCGGAGAACCAGGCGTCACGGGAGTCGTTGGTGGTGCCGGTCTTGCCGGCGATGTCCTTGCGTTCCAGTGCCCGGCCGGCGCGCCAGCCGGTGCCGTTCCAGCGGCGACCGTCGCTCACACCACCCCAGATGGCGGAGTTCAGGGCCTCGGTGATCAGGAAGGCGTTTTCCGCGCTGATCACCTGCTGAGTCACCGGTTGTGCCTGGTACAGTACCTGGCCCTGGGCATCTTCGATGCGTTCCACCACGAAGGGGGTGATCTTGTGGCCGCCGTTGGCGAAGGTGGCGTAACCGGTCACCATCTCCAGCGGGGTGGCGGAAGGGGAACCCAGCGCCAGGCTCTCGGTGGCCGGAATGCTGGCGGTATTGAAGCCGAAGTCGTTCAGCCGCTGCATGGTTGCCGGGATACCGGTGTCGCGCAGCAGGCGGATGGAGACCACGTTCTTGGACCGGGCCAGGGCCTCGCGCACCCGGATGGGGCCGTCGTAGACGTTGGGAGAGTTGCGCGGCCGCCAGGAGCTGCCGCTGCCGGCATCCCAGTGGTTGATGGGGGCGTCGTTGACCATGCTGGCCAGGGTGAAGCCGTTGTCCAGGGCGGCGGAGTAGACGAAGGGCTTGATGTTGGAGCCCATCTGTCGCGCCGCCTGCTCGGAGCGGTTGAACTTGTTGAGGGTGAAGTTGAAGCCACCGACCAGGGCGGTGACGGCACCGCTGGCGGGCTCGAGCGCCACCAGGGCGCCGTTGATTTCCGGCAACTGAGCCAGCAGCCAACCTTCGCCCTGGGGACGTACCCAGATTTGCTCGCCGGTCTTGAGGATGTCCCCGGCCTGGCGCGGGGCATTGCCCTGGCGGCTGTCGGAAATATAACGACGAGCCCATTTGAGGCTATCCCAGTCGAGCCGGACTTCGCCCTTGCCCTTGATGAGCAGGGTGGCGCCGCGCTCGGCCACGGCGGTGACCACGGCAGGCTCCAGCGGCCAGTAGGAGGGCTGTTCGTCGAGATGCTGCAGGATCTGGTCGGCACTCCAGGGGCTGCCTTGCCACAAGGTGGCTTCGGGGCCGCGATAACCATGGCGCAGGTCATAAGCCAGTAGCCCGTTGATCAGGGCGGCGTTGGCGGCACGCTGTTCGTCGGCCTGTACCGTGGTGTAGACGCTCAGCCCTTGGGTGTAGGCTTCCGCTCCGAACATCGAAAGCGCAAACTGGTGGGCCATTTCCGCCAGATAGGGGGCGCTGAGGGTGATTTCGGCACCGTGATAACGGGCCGCCACCGGGCTGGCCATGGCGTCATCATACTCTGAACGGCTGATCTTGCCGGTTTCCAGCATCCGGCCCAGCACTATGGCCCGCCGCTCTGCGGCGCGGCGGGGGTTGCTGATCGGGTTGAGTACCGAAGGGGCCTGGGGCAGGCCGGCGATCATCGCCATTTCCGCCAGGCTCAGTTCATTGACGTTTTTGCCGTAATACACCTGGGCCGCGGCGGCAACGCCATGGGAGCGATGCCCCAGCGGGATCTTGTTGAGATACAGCTCGAGGATTTCGTCCTTGGTCAGCAGGGTTTCGATATGCAGGGCGAGGAAAATCTCCTTGACCTTGCGGATCACGGTCTTTTCCCGGCTGAGGAAAAAGTTACGGGCGACCTGCTGGGTGATGGTGCTGGCGCCCTGGCGTTTTTCGCCTGTGCTCAGCCAGACTATCGCCGCCCGGCTGATGCCGATGGGGTCTATGCCCGGGTGCTCGTAGAAACGGGCATCCTCGGTGGCCAGGAAGGCATCGATCAGCAGCGGTGGCATCTCGGCGACGGAAATGGGGGTACGCCGCTGTTCACCGTATTGGGAAATAAGCTCGCCGTCCTGGCTGAAGACGCGCATGGGGGTTTCCAGGCGTACGTCCTTGAGAGTGGAAACATCCGGCAGTTCCGTTTTGACCTGCTGATACAGCACAAAGATCGCGGTCAGGCCGCACAGAATCAGAAAAACACCGAATAAAAACAGGCGAGTGAGCCATTTGAGCATGGAGTGATAACCCGATAAATCATTTTTTAACCAACAGCGTCCAAGTATATCCTGTGTCGGCGGTGTTGTTCGAGCGCTTTATTTTTGTACCGCAATAATTTCATCGCCCTGACAGAGTCCGTCTATCCTTACCCAAACCAATAAAAACAAGAGCACGGATACCTATGCTGAGCTTTAGCCGCGGCAGGCGTTTCCCATGGTTGGTAGGAATAGATTTCGGAACCAGCAGCATTAAGGCGGTGGCCTTAAGAGGAACGCCGGGCCACTATTCGCTCGACGCCGTGGCCAGTATTCCCACCCCCAAGAGCAGTATTATCGATCACCAGCTACTGGATGTGGGCCAGGTGGTGATGGCGCTGCGGCAGTTGCGGCGTCAGCTCCATTGCCGTTGTGACCACGCCGCCACCGCCGTGACCGGCAACAGTGTCATTACCAAGATGATACTGGTTCCCCGCAACCTGTCGGCGGAAGAGCTGGAAAATCAGGTGCTGCTCGAGGCCGAGCAGCACATTCCTTATCCGCTGGATGAAATCAGCCTGGATTATGAAAGCCTGGGCATCAATGCCCACCATCCGGAGCGGGAAAATATCCTGCTCAGCGCCGCCCGCACCGAAAGCATCAGCACCCGGTTGAGCGCCTTGCAGCAGGCGGGGTGGCATACCAGGGTGGTGGATATCGGCGTGCATGCCCTGGCCCGGGCGGTCAATGCCTGCCTGGCGGCAGACAATACCCATGCCGGTATGCTGTCGCTGGTGGATATCGGTGCCGAATGCCTGACCTTTGCAGTGATTGAAGAGGGAGAAGTGATCCACAGCCGGCTGCAGCACTTCGGCGGTGCCCAGTTGACCCGGGAATTGTGCAAATTGACCGACATGGCGGAAGACAGCGTCGAGCAGGCGAAGATCGATGGCACCCTTCCCCCGGCTCTGAGACAGGATACCGAGCAGCAGTATATCACGGCGGTACTCCAGCATGTCCGTCGTAACGTGCAGTTGTTCTGCAGCAGTTCGGGTAACAAGCCGCCCGCCGCCTTGTTTCTCAGCGGCGGTGGCAGTCTGCTGCCGGAACTGGCCCCGGTACTCGAACAGGAGTTGAGCATTCCCGTGCTGCAACCGGATTTTGGCCGCTTGTTCGAACAGGGGCCGAGGGAGGGCACCGATGCCGCCTACATGACGGCGCTGGGACTGGCATTGCGGGGAGGGACCCCATGTCCAATATAAACCTGCTGCCCTGGCGGGACGGGGTCCGGGCCGGGCAGCAGAAGCAGTTTCTGGCCTGGCTGGGAGGGGCTGCACTGGCCACGTTGGCGGCGATGCTGGTGATCAACCTGTGGGTGCATCAGCACATCGCCCGCCAGCAGGAGCGTAATCAGCTGCTGCAGACCGAAACGGCCCGGCTCGACCTGGTGCTGGGCGAAATCCGCCATATCCAGGAGCAGCGGGCTCGGTTGATGGAGCTGATGCTGCTGATCGACAGTTTCCAGCAGCGGCGCAATTTTTCGGTGCGGCTGTTCAATCAGTTGCCCGAACTGGTGCCGCCCGGTGTGTACCTGAGCTCCGTCAATGTGGCCGATAACAGGGTCGATGTGGTGGGCAAGGCCGAAGCTTACGCCCGGGTGGCCGCCATGATCCGCCATATAGAAGGCAGCGGCTGGCTGATGGAGCCCAGGATCAGCTCCATTTTCGCCAGCGATGCCGAACCTGTCGCACTCAGTCAGTTTTCCATGCTGTTCAGGGTCAATGAAACCATAGCGGGAGCGATGCGATGAACTGGCAACAGCTCGAGGAGCTGGATTTCGATAATATCGGCCAGTGGCCCAAGTCCGCCAAAATCGTCGCCATTGCCCTGGTGTGTGTCCTGCTGGCCGCTGTCGTCGGCTACCTCTTTATCAAGGACAGCCTGGCACAGCTGGACAGAACCCAGGCCGAGGAAGTGCGGCTGAGGATGGCTTTTGAGGACATGGCCCGGCAGGCGGCGGGGCTGGGCGAATACCAGGAACAGCTGGCCGAGCTGCAGATCCTGCTGGAAAATCAGTTGCGCAAATTGCCCAACAACCTGGAGATTGCCGGCCTGCTGGACGATATCAGTTTTATTGCCACCAACAACGGCCTGCAGCTGGAACGTATCAACTGGGAAGCGGAAAAGCCCAACCAGTTTTCCACCGAGTTGCCGATGCGTATCATCGTCAGTGGCGAGTATCACCAGTTGGGGCACTTTGTCGCCGACGTCGCCGCCCTGCCCCGTATTGTCATTATCGACAGCTTCAGCCTGTCCCGTACCGGCGACGACCAACTGAACATGAGCATGCTGGCCAAGACCTACAAGTACAGCAGGCCGGTGGCGCCATGAGAGGGCTCTGCTGGCTGGGGATGTTGCTGGCCTTGACCGCCTGTATCGAAGGCAGCGACTTGCAGCCGTATGTCGCCGAGGTGAAGGCCCGGCCGGCCACGCCGCCCGAACCTTTGCCCGAGATGAACGAATATGTGCCCGAAGCGTACCGGCCAGGCGCGGAACGCAGCCCTTTTGCCGAGCCCCGGCCGGAAAGCCTCGCCTCGCCCGCCTCGGTGAGTGTTGCCTGTGCCCAGCCGGAGATCCGGGCCTCCCGATCGGCACTGGAACAATACTCGCTCGACAACCTGTCGCTGCGGGGCACCTTGGGGGATGGCCGGGGCCTGTGGGCATTGGTTCTTACCCAGGACGGCGTGGCGCACCGGGTCGGCATGGGACAGCGCATGGGGCTCTATCACGGCGAGGTGATCGGCATTACCGACAGCGACCTGCTCCTGAAAGAATACATTCCCGACGAAAAAGGCTGTTGGGAACCCCGGAAAACCCGATTGACGTTATCCAGGACACAATAATAACAGCGGCGGGAGTGCGTTATGGCAATGGGGATGGCAGTGAAGCTGATGCCTTGGCTAGCGTTCAGCCTGGTACTGACTGGGCAGGGGCGGGCCGCCGTCAGCCTGGAGAGCATCAGGGTCAATCCGCTGACGGGGGATCAACTGGTACTCGAGCTGGAGTTCGATGGCCCGCCGCCGGCGATTACCGAGATCATGCGCCACCAGCCGGATCGTCTGGTCCTGCAAATTCCGGGCGGCGATTCCGCATTGCAGGAAAACCTGATCCCGATTGAGCGCCAGGGGATCAACGCGGTGGACGTACGCCGCGTCGGCGCCAACCTGGAAGTGGCGTTGGGCATGGACAGGATACAGCCCTACCGGCTGCAGGCCGAGGGTCGTCGTCTGCAACTGCTGCTGGGGGCGGGCGTCAGCGGTACCGGCAGCGACGGGGCTACCTTGCCGTCGGGCGCCACCAACGCCATCACCGGCATCGATTTTCGTCGTGGCCGCGATGGCCAGGGCCTGGTGCTGGTTAATCTGGACAGAGCTTCGGCTGCCGTGGACATGCAGGTTAGTGGCCAGCGGCTGTTCGCCAAGTTCCTCAATACCCATATCGCCGATGCCTTGCTGCAGGTGCTGGACGTCAATGACTTCGCCACCGTCGTCAGCCGCATCGGCAGTACCCGGGAGGCCGGCCACAGCCTGCTGACGGTCGAGACCTCCGGCGCCTTCGACTATCGCTATGATCAGTCCGAGCGGCTGTTCGTACTGGAAGTCGCCAGGCCGGCTGCAGCGGCTCCCAGCGATGCGCGACAGCCATACGGCGGTAAGCCTATTTCCATGAACTTCCAGGATATTCCGGTGCGGAGCGTGCTGCAGCTGATCGCCGACTTCAACAATTTCAATCTGGTCACCAGCGACGCGGTGCAGGGCAATATCACCCTGCGCCTGGACGGCGTACCCTGGGAGCAGGCGCTGGACACCATATTGCAGGTTCGTGGCCTCGACAAGCGGCTGGATGGCAATATCCTGCTGGTGGCGCCGGCGGCCGAGCTGGCGCGGCAGGAGCAACAGCAGCTGGAGAATCGCCAGGCCAAGGAAGTGCTGGCACCGCTGGTCACCGAGTTGCTGCAAGTGAGTTATGCCAAGGCGGTAGAGGTGGTGGCCCTGCTGACCAACGAAAGCACCCGCCTGCTCACCGAACGGGGTGCCATCGCGGTGGACGACAGGACCAATACCCTGGTGATCCGGGATACCCGGGAAAGCATCGACCATATTCGCCGTATGCTGGAGCTGTTGGATGTTCCCATCAAGCAGGTGGTGATCGAGGCCCGCATGGTGACCATCGATGACGGTTTCGAAGAGGCTTTCGGGGTGCGCTGGGGCTACAGCAACGACAGCAGCGGGGGCAGCAACCGGCAAAGGGTCAGCGGAACCCTGGAGGGGGTCCGCGCCGGTGACAACGATACCTCCCTCAACGTCAATCTGCCGGTGGCCGGCGCGGCGGGCAGTATCGCCTTCCAGATCGCCAAGCTGGGCGGCGGCCGTATTCTCGATCTGGAACTGTCGGCGCTGGAGCGGGAAAACCGGGCCGAGATCATCGCCAGCCCCAGGGTCACCACCTCCAATCAACGGCCGGCCCTGATCGAGCAGGGCACCCAGATCCCCTTCTCCAGCTCCAGCGACGGCGGTACCGAGGTGCAGTTCAGGAACGCGGTGCTCAGCCTTATGGTCACACCACAGATCACCCCGGACAACAGGGTGGTGCTCGATTTGACCGTCACCCAGGACACCATAGGCGAGCGCATTCCCCAGGCCACCGGAGGGGAGGCGGTAGCCATCAATACCCAGTCGATCACCACCCAGGTGCTGGTCAACGATGGCGAAACCCTGGTACTGGGGGGGATTTTCCAGCAGAACATCAGCCGCAACGTAACCAAGGTGCCGGTACTGGGGGATATTCCGGTCGTCGGGAATCTGTTCAAGACCATCCGGGACAACAACAGCAAGCGCGAGTTGATTATCTTCGTCACCCCCCGTATCGTGCACGACAGTATCTGAGTACATGCCGGCCCATGGCATGGGCGGCTTGAAGAACGACAGGAAAATGATGGGCTTGCGCGCAAGGCAACGGGATGTCGATATCATCGCTGTGCGGGTATCTTTGACTCCTTGAGCGGCGTTACCCTTGCCAGCGACCGACGCAGTTGCGATAATCCGGCGTCCTATTTCAGAAAGTTAAGGTTAGGTTCATCGTCGACCCTGCGGTGTTCGTGGGGCGCATTTGTTTGTGAGAATTTCGTGTAACATGGCTGAGAAACGCAATATCTTCCTAGTGGGGCCTATGGGTGCGGGCAAGAGCACCATCGGCAAATACCTGGCACAGCAACTGCATATGGATTTCTACGACTCCGATCATGAGATTGAGCGTCGAACCGGTGCCGATATCAGCTGGGTGTTTGATGTAGAAGGCGAAGAAGGCTTCCGCCAACGCGAAGAAAAGGTGATTAACGACCTGAGCGAGCTGCAGGGCATTGTACTGGCCACAGGTGGCGGCTCGGTCAAGAGTAAAGAAAGTCGCAACCGGTTGTCGGCCAGGGGCATCGTGGTCTACCTGGAAACGCCGGTGGAAAAGCAGCTGGCCCGGGTGCAGAAAGACAAGCGGCGTCCGCTGCTGCAAACCGAAGAGCCGCCCCAGGAAGTACTGGAACGGCTGGCAACCGAGCGCAACGAACTGTATCTGGAAATTGCCGACTATGTGGTGCGCACCGACGAACAGAGTGCCAAGCTGGTCGCCAATCAGATTGCCGAATTGATCGGCCTGTAAGGGGCAGGAGATCCATGGAAAGGTTAACCGTCAACCTGGGGGAGCGCAGCTACCCCATCATCATCGCCGAAGGGGCCCTGACCCAGGCTACGCTGCTGCGTGATGCCGTCAAGGGCAAGAAAGTACTGGTGGTCACCAATGAGGTGGTTGCCCCCCTTTATCTCGAGGCGCTGGTATCGTTGCTGGCTCCTCTGCAGGTGGACAGCCTGGTCCTGCCCGATGGTGAGCAGTACAAGACGCTGGACACTTTCAACGAGGTGATGAGCAAGCTGCTGGCGGCCAACCATGGCCGGGATACCACCCTGATCGCCCTGGGGGGCGGCGTGGTCGGCGACCTGACCGGTTTTGCCGCCGCCTGTTATCAGCGCGGCGTGCCTTTTATCCAGGTTCCCACCACCCTGCTGGCCCAGGTCGATTCTTCCGTCGGCGGTAAAACGGCGGTCAACCATCCCCTGGGCAAGAACATGATCGGGGCTTTCTATCAGCCAGAACTGGTGCTGATCGATACCCTGTGCCTGCAAACCCTGCCCGAGCGCGAGTTTGCCGCCGGCCTGGCCGAGGTGATCAAATACGGTATCATCTGGGATGCGGCCTTTTTCGCCTGGCTGGAGCAGAATATCCAGCGCCTGCAGCGGCTGGAGGCGGATGCCCTGGCCTACGCCATTCGCCGTTGCTGTGAAATCAAGGCGGAGATGGTGGCCACGGATGAGCGGGAACACGGGGTGCGGGCCTTGCTCAACCTCGGCCATACCTTCGGCCATGCCATTGAAGCGGAAATGGGCTACGGCAACTGGCTGCACGGTGAGGCCGTGGCGGCCGGCACCATGCAGGCCTGCCTGACCGCCCAGCTGCGTGGTGAGATGAGCGCGGCCGAGGTCGCCCGGGTGGAAGCCCTGCTGATCAAGGCGCATCTGCCGATCCAGGGCCCTGCCGAGATGGGCATCGCTCATTACCTGCCGCATATGCTGCGGGACAAGAAGGTACTGGCCGGCAAGCTGCGCCTGGTGTTGCCGCTCGGCATCGGCCGGGCCCAGGTGGTGGATGACGTGACCGAACAGCAGCTGGCCCGGGTGGTGGTGCCGGAACGGACGCCGTGACCATCCAGGTTCCTTTCTCCTCTCAGCAGCAGCTGCTGGCGCGGCTGCTGCACCTTTCCCGTCTCGATACCGATTTTATCCTGCTGACCGGACCCGAAGGCGCCGGTAAATCCTACCTGGCCCAGCGGCTGGCCGATGAAACCGAATTGCTGTTGCCGCTCGTCCTCGATGCCGAGGAGTTTGAGACCAATGCCGGCTTCCGGGAGGCCCTGCTCGGCAGCTGGTTTCCCGGTGGTATTTTCGATGCCGATGATCATCTGCAGGATTCGATACAACGGCTGCTGCCGGCCAGCCCCGGCAAGCGGCTGCTGATCGTCGATAATGCCGAGTGGCTGACGGAGATCCTGCTGCTGGAGCTGGTGCAGTTGTATCGGGAACTGCCGGCACCGCTGCGGCCCTTTATGGTCTTGCTGGGGGCGGTCAACTGGGCCGGCCAGGCTCGGCAGCAGCTCGGCGGCTCTGCCGGCGGCAAGATCCTGGAAGTGGAAGTGCCGCCACTGACGGAAGAAGATAAACAAGATTTATGGCAAGCTCTGGGGTATAAAAAGATACCTGAAGCATCACACGATATCCGTTATCCCGGTGATGTGATTGGCATGATGGAGCCGCAGATGAGAAAAAACGGTTATCAGCAGCTGTTGGAACAAAAAACGATCAAGATACTGCTTACCGCCCTGATATTGGTGCTGCTGCTGATCGTGATCGTCAGCCTGTTGGGGGGCGAGCGTGACGATGCGGCTCCCGCATTGAGCCCGCCCTTTGAGCAGGAAGCCGTGCCCAGCACCCCCATCAGCCTGGCCCCCGAACCACCGGAGCCGGGGGTATCTGCCGTTGATGGCGAGGGCCGGGTCCTGGTGCGCGAGTGGCCGGCCGAACCGCTGCCCGATACTCCCGATATCAGTACCAAGGTGGCACAAACCCCGGATGACAGCGACAAAGAGCGGGTGGTCATCGCCGATGAGGTGGTCAGCCGCCTGATGCAGCGAGGCCAGGGGGACGATAGCCCATCGGCGACGGCTGCGCCACAGACGGCGGCACCGGCTGCGCCACAGACGGCGGCACCGGCTGCGCCACAAGCGGCGGCACCGGCTGCGCCACAAGCGGCGGCACCGGCTCCCGTTGCCGTTTCCGGGTTGAGCCCGCTGTCGGTGTTGATGCAAAAGCCCGCTTCCCGCTACACCCTGCAACTGATGGCCGGACGCGACCGTGCGGTGCTGGAACGGCTGGTGGCCCGGCATCCCCTGACACCGGTCTGGGTGTATCCGCGTACCATCAACGACCAGCCCTGGTTTGTGCTGGTATACGGTGATTTCGAGGTACCCGAGCAGGCGAGGCGGGCCATCGCCGGCCTGCCCGCCGAGTTGCAGGCGGCCAAACCCTGGCCCAAGCCCTTCGGGCAGGTGCAAAAAGAAGTCAAACCATAGTCATGGCATCGGCTTGCGGTTACAATGCGCGCCCTCTGAGCGGTGCGGCAATGACGACGACTATGACTAAAACTCGGGCATTCCTGAAATGGGCCGGCGGCAAATACGGCCTGGTAGAGAGCATCAACCGCCGCCTGCCGGAAGGCCGGGTATTGGTTGAACCCTTCGTCGGCGCCGGCTCGGTGTTCCTTAACTCCGAATTCGATGCCTACCTGCTGGCCGACATCAATGCCGATCTGATCAACCTCTATCAGTTGCTCAAGACCCGCCCGGATGCCTTTATTCGCGACGCTGCCGGTCTCTTTACCGCCGCCAATAACGACAGGAACGCCTATTACGGCTTTCGCACCGACTTTAATCGGGAGCAGGATGCCTACCGGCGTGCCCTGCTGTTTTTATACCTGAATCGCCATGGCTACAACGGCCTGTGCCGCTACAACCAGAAGGGCGGCTTCAACGTGCCTTTCGGCGCCTATAAAAAACCCTATTTTCCCGAGCGAGAGCTGTGGTTCTTTGCCGAAAAGGCGCAAAAGGCCACCTTCGTGTGCCAGAGCTACAAAGAAGTGTTTGCCACGGCCCGGGAGGATCAGGTGTTCTATTGCGATCCGCCCTATGCGCCCTTGTCTTCCACCGCCAGTTTCACCACCTATGCGGCCAACGGTTTTACCCTGGACGATCAGGCCATACTGGCCCGGCTGGCCCGGGAGACCGCGGCCTTAGGCGTACCTGTCTTGATCAGCAACCACGACATTCCCCTGACCCGGGAGCTGTACCGGGACGCGGAGCTGGATGTGGTGGCGGTCAAGCGCACCATCAGCCGCCATGGCCACAACCGCAAGAAGGTCGACGAATTGCTGGCGCTCTTTACTCCCGGCGCAAGCGAGGCGTGAGGGGGATAGGGCGTTGCGTTTATAGTGGCGACGGCACATGCTGTTCGCCTCACGCCAGCACCAGCCGTACCACCAGTACCAGCAGCAGGACAAAACCCAGTATGGCAAGGGCGCCGGCGCCGATATAGGGCCAGGGGCTGCCCTGGAACTGCTGCTGCCGATTCTTTTCCGACTGTACCCCGAACAGGGCGGCCACCACCGCCTGCAGCCTGTGTTTCCAGCCCATAACTCACCTTTTTCGCCAACTTCAGCCAAGCATAGACGCCTCGCTAGAGAATCACCGGACGCTGGGGTAGAATTGGGACGTTTTTTGCGCTTAAGGGAACCCCGATGAAAGACTACCTGATTGCCCCCTCCATACTGTCCGCCGATTTTGCCCGCCTGGGCGAAGACGTGACCCGGGTACTGGAGGCGGGAGCCGACGTGGTGCACTTTGATGTGATGGACAATCACTATGTGCCCAACCTGACCATAGGCCCCATGGTCTGCAAGGCCCTGCGCGACTACGGCATTCAGGCTCCCATCGACGTGCATCTGATGGTCAAGCCGGTGGACAGCCTGGTGCCCGAGTTCGCCAAGGCTGGGGCCTCCATCATCACCTTCCACCCGGAAGCCTCCGAGCACATCGATCGCACCCTGGGGCTGATCAAGGAGCAGGGCTGTCAGGCCGGCCTGGTATTCAACCCCTCGACGCCGCTCAGCCACCTGGACTACGTGATGGACAAGGTGGACGTGATCCTGCTGATGTCGGTCAACCCCGGTTTCGGTGGCCAGTCCTTTATCTCCGCCACCCTCGACAAGCTGCGCCAGGCCCGTCGTCGCATCGACGAGAGCGGCCGCCACATCCGCCTGGAGATCGATGGCGGCGTCAAGGTCGACAACATCCGTGATATCGCCGAGGCCGGTGCCGACATGTTCGTGGCCGGCTCCGCCATCTTCGGCCAGCCCGACTACAAGACGGTGATCGACCAGATGCGCAGCGAACTGGCCAGAGCCCATGGCTGATTTCGACCTGATCCAGTTCGATCTGGACGGCACCCTGATCGACAGCGTGCCCCAGCTGCAGTTGGCGGTGAACCAGATGCTGGCGCAGCTGGGCCATGCCCCCGCCGCCGAACCGGCGGTGCGCCACTGGGTGGGCAACGGCGCCGACATGCTGGTACGCCGGGCCCTGACCGCCGCCCTCGGCGCCGAACCCGACGCCGGGGCGCAGCAGGCGGCGCGCGCCGCCTTCGACGCGGCCTATGACAAGGTGGCCGACCAGGGCTTGGTGTTCTACCCCGGGGTGCTCGACACCCTGGCGGCGTTGCGCCGGGCGGGCAAGCGGCTGGCCATCGTCACCAACAAGCCCTATCGTTTCGTCCCCGCCATACTGGCGGCCTCGGGGCTGAGCGAGCAGTTCGAGCTGGTGCTGGGCGGCGACAGCCTGCCGGAGAAGAAGCCGAGCCCCGCGCCCCTGCTGCACGTATGCCGCACCCTGGACATGGACCCGGCCCGCACCCTGATGGTGGGTGATTCCGAAAACGACGTGCTGGCGGCCCAGGCGGCCGGCATGGCGGTGGTGGGCCTGACCTACGGTTACAACTACGGCCGGGATATCGCGGACAGCGGCCCCGACTGGGTGTTGAGCGACTTTGCCGCCCTCGCCGACCTATTGCTAACAGATTGACAGAGAACAGATGACCATGGCTAAACCGATAGTACTCAGCGGTGCCCAGCCTTCGGGCCAGTTGACCATAGGCAACTACATGGGCGCCCTGCGCCAGTGGGTGAAGATGCAGCAGGACTACGACTGCCTGTACTGCATCGTCGACATGCACGCCATCACGGTGCGCCAAGAGCCCCAGGCCCTGCGTTCCGCCTGCCTGGATGCGGCCGCCCTCTACCTGGCCATCGGCCTGGATCCGGAGCAGAGCACCATCTTCATCCAGTCCCACGTGCCGGAGCACGCGGAGCTGGGCTGGATCCTCAACTGCTACACCCAGTTCGGCGAACTGTCGCGCATGACCCAGTTCAAGGACAAGTCCAGCCGCTACGCCGAAAACATCAACGCCGGCCTGTTCACCTACCCGGTGCTGATGGCGGCCGATATCCTGCTGTACCAGGCCAACCAGGTGCCGGTGGGCCATGATCAGAAGCAGCACCTGGAGCTGACCCGGGATATCGCCTACCGCTTCAACCAGCTCTACGGCGAGGTGTTCACCGTGCCCGAGCCCTTTATCCCGGAAGAGGGCGCCCGCATCATGAGCCTGCAGGAGCCCACCAAGAAGATGTCCAAGTCGGACGACAACAGCAACAACTTCATCGGCCTGCTGGAAGATCCCAAGAGCATCGCCAAGAAGCTGAAGCGGGCGGTCACCGATTCGGAAGATCCGCCCGTGGTGCGTTTCGACCAGCAGCAGAAACCCGGCGTGTCCAACCTGCTGACCCTGATGTCCGGTGCCAGCGGCCGCGCCATTCCCGAGCTGGAACAGCACTTCGAAGGCAAGATGTACGGCCACCTCAAGACCGAAACCGCCGAGGCGGTGCTGGCCATGCTGGAGCCCATCCAGCGTCGCTTTCACGAGTTGCGGGAAGACGAGACCGAGCTCAGGAAGGTACTGACCATGGGGGCCGACAAGGCCCGGGTGAAGGCTGTACAGACCCTGGAAAAGGTATATGATGTAATCGGCTTCGTTCCGAAAAGCCGTTGACTGAGAAGGAGCCATATTGGCTCCTTTTTCGATTTTGCCTGATTGGATTTACTCCCACCTATGACCGAGCAACAACCTCTTGATCGGGAACTGACCGACAAGCTGTACTGGCTGCGTAAATTCCGCATGGCCAAGAACGAAAAGACCCTGGAACTGATGGTATCCAAGGCGGTGGATGATCATCATCAGTACGCCGCCGTGATCGCCGCCATCTATCTGGCCGAATGCCAGCGCGAGCGGGAAATGGCCCAGGGGCGTTTTCTCCAACAGTAGCCGCCGCCATATCCGGGGTGGCAGAGTAAGCGGTTACTCTTACTACACCTCTTGTCACAGCCTGACGCAGCGTTGTTCCCGGTGCTGTTGCTATCGTCCATTCCGATCCATGCTTAGATTATCCTCTCCACTCCGGAGTGTCGGCGACCACAGGAGGATCGGGTATGAACGGTTCTGTATTAAGGCGCGGTGCCTTGCTGCTGCCCCTGCTGGGGGTCTTCGCTCTGGGGGCGGCGGTACCCGAGGCCCAGGCCCGCTGGGATGATCACCGCTATGAGCGGCATGCCAAGCACTATAAGCACCACCCCCACAAGCATATGAAGCAGCGTCAGCACTATTACCGCCATGCGCCGAAACAACGGGTAGTGGTGGTGGAGCGGCATCATTACCACCGGCCGCCGGCTTACTACGCGGTGCCCGGCCCCGGCACCCATATTTCGGTGAGCCTGCCCCTGGGCACCATAGTGTCCTCCCTGCCCGGCGGCTTTATCAGCTTCAGCTATAGCGACGGGCCCTATTACTACCATGGCGGCAATTACTTCCGTCCTTACGATCGGGGCTACCGGGTTGTCTCCGCACCGCCCGGGCACAGATGGTAACGGTTTTTGCAGTGGCATTTATGAACAAGGCCGGGTAACCGGCCTTGTTGTCAGGTATGCGGGTGCTACAGCATCACCATAGTGGAGCCGCTGATGACAGTGTCACCTTGCTTATTGGTAGGTAGGGTCGGGATCTTTACCGAAAAGAATTCCAATATGGGAATAATGGCTCGGTCCGAGTCAGGCCCATCCTTGTTATATTTTCGCTGCAGACAGATGTGTACAAGCAGGCGTGTTTCTCCTGCAACATCGCTTTTGCTCCAGTGGCCATAGCTGGGATGTCCTGAGCCGGCAGGCAAGAGCTGCCAGTTTCCCTCCTGCGGCGCTGCACAGTTTCCATCTCGCCAGCTGGCGGGAAGAAAGGAAAAGTTATCCACTGTGATACCTATCTGCTCATTGATTTTTGCTATATAGGTTGTCTCTTCCTGTGCCGGATCCACCTTTAGAATGGCTCGGCCGGCATCGGCCGAGATTTGCTGGAAAACAATGCCCAGCAGCAGGGGCAGGCTATAGGCCAGTATGGCGTAGACCAAGGTAAAAAAAATTAGAAACAGGGCCGCAAACTCGATGGCCACGGCTCCCTTCTCTTTTTTTTGTAAGGAATGTCTCATGCTTTATTCCTTTTTTAATTTATCAGTATGGGAGGAGCTCCACAGCTTATGGAATGCAGCACTACATCCGTGGTGGAGAGATCTATACCGAGACCTTCAAGTATTGAACTCAGCACATTTCCTACCAGATCAAGCAATGGCGAAACCAGCGACGAGATCAAGGGAGTTATAATGTCTGATAATGCATTGAGTAATGCGCTAAGGACTCCGGTGAGTAGGCATCCTAACCCTAGTATTCCACACTCTTCTTTCAACATGTTTCTATCGTAATTCTCTGGTGATGAGAATAGATTCAATACCTCGTTTAGTAAGTTTTTTATGGTGGCGCCAAAATAGAGATTGTTGCTCTGGGTGTAATCACTTTCTCCTTCCTGTAGAGTTAATCTTTCCGAAGAAGCATGGCTAATGTCCAGAGTTATGCTGTCAGTAATACTTATGCTGCCAGTTAATTTCGATAATATAGGTGGCTTTATCTTTATTAGGGTTTCATCTTGTATAATTCCTTTATCTTCACAGCTTTCACTGGTGGACCACAGATTGTAATTATCAAACTTGCCTATGCAGATTCCGCCGATTTTACTATCGACCTCTATGGTTGCAGTAGGGGTGGGAGCAGAGCAGTTGATCGCCTTCAGGGTGCCAGTGGCGCTCACAAGATCAATTGCAATAGGGAGTTTGACCCTTATTCCAAGCAAAGTATCAAGAGCGTCTCCGGTGTTCACATCAGCAAATAACCGGATCTGAGAATTGCGGGCCTTGGTGCCAACGGGACCTATGCCGATGGAAGGTGGCTCCACAATGCCGGCCTGAAGTTTAATCAAACCAAGTAAGTTGACTCCCTTTACATATTCAGGTTCAAACTCGGAAAGATTGGCCGATCCATCATAGCCCAGCAAGAGTCCTCGTTTTTGTGTGCCAATAGCCAGACTTGTCGTTATCAAGTCTATCAGGTTTATCTGCGCATCCAGGGCGGAACCGATGGCTCCCTGACCTGCAGCCAGAGCTATAACTCCCGGGTTACTACTGCAGTCATTTTCATCATTGCTTTCAGTAAGACAAAACAGGTTCAGAGTGATCTGTTCCAGTTGTGCCGATGATCCCAATAGCTCGAGGATATTTACACTCAACGCTACGACTTCATTTTGCTTGACGACATCGGCGGAAAGCTGGAGTGCTTCTATCATTTTAAGGAGTGATACATTCGTTTCTTCTAGTTCAACTAAGCCTGTCGGAGATAGGGCTCTTAGTTGATTGATGGAAAGTTCGACGCCCAACTCCTTTAATAACCCTGATGGAGTCACCGAGGCACTTGCTAATCCCTCAGAGTTTAAAACGGATAGATGGTCGACGTTTAAACCAACACTCTTCAACAGAATGCCAAGCAGCCTACTATTGTCGAGGCGTAGCAGCTCTGCTCCTACACTAAAAACAGCG
Organism: Zobellella iuensis; assembly: GCF_016746085.1. GTDB lineage: Bacteria > Pseudomonadota > Gammaproteobacteria > Enterobacterales > Aeromonadaceae > Oceanimonas > Oceanimonas iuensis. Next base: position 192,842 of record NZ_JAERTZ010000012.1, on the reverse strand, counting down.
GTCGCTTCACTTTCTTGCATGGCAATGGCTTGAGCTTTGAGTGTGGTGGTTGCCGAGATGTTATTATTGAATAGACTGCCTGCCCGAAAAATAAGACTAGTGGGCACTTCGTTAAACAGCGTGACCTGAGTTGCCAGGCCCTCGGTTCCCTCTTCATCGACAACTCTTATTCCATTTTCATTTTTAATATCCACACATTTAATAGAGGCTTTATCTGTGTCAATGGTTTTGTCATTGTGACTAACATTGAGCTTGGCATAGCTATCCGCCTTACCAGGCTTTTCTCCACAATAGGTATAGCCATCAGGATCCGAGCTCATCCTGGCTACGGCTTCCAGCGCCGCCGTATCGGCCAGTTTTTGCAGCTTGCGCTGCTCCATATAGAGGCGGCCGGTATCCAGCACTAGCATCAGGCAGCCCAGGGCCATCATCAGGGTGCCGGCCGCCAGTATACTGAAGGCGCCGCGCTGCCGGGACAAAGGGAAGGTCAACATATCAAAGCTCCTGAATAATGGGATCAGCGTATCCGCAACCTGGCTTCGCCCCTGATTTCTTCGGGCAACTGGGGGATCTGCCAGCCGAGCAGGGAGAGGGCCGGCATGATGCTGGCAGGTGTGGCGTGGCGCACACAGGCACTCCATTCACTACCGTCACCAGATACTTTCAAAAAGCCGCCGGAGTAATCGCCGCAGCTGTTGGCCCAACCGGGGGGCAGCCAAGAGTCGTTGATCACCTGCATGGCTTTTTGCTCGGCATTCACTTTGATGGCGGCTATCCGGGGATCTTCGCTGTCCGCCTGGTAGTGATAGATATTGGGCGTACCCACCGCCTGGCGCACGGCCTCGGCGGAGAGCTGCTGGTAGGCGGCGGCCAGCATCAGTGGTATGGCATAGCTGATCAAGCCATAGAACAGCACGAACATCAGCACAAAAATAAAGGCAAACTCGATGCTGGCAGCACCGGTTTGTGTTTTTTTTCTGTTAGATATGTCATTTTTTTGACGCATTCCCTTGCTCCGTTTTTATATTATTGCTCTATCCCATTATATGGAGATGAACATCATCAGGCTATTCCGTAATGCTGTTATTTTCCTTTGTGCTCGATAATTATAGTTAATTGTGATTAGTTGGTTGGTGTATTTTTTTTGTTTTCTGTGGTTTGAATAGAACAGATTAATACCAAGGTTAGAATTGCCGTATTCACATTCGCTGTATTTAATGAAATGGGTGGCATCTTAATCGTGTGCTCAGTATTTGTAGCGACAATCCAACGACTAACAAAATACGGGAATGAGAGATGAAAAATACCAAAGAACGCTCAGCAACCAGGTACATTACCGCACTGGCATTAATTCTTTCATTGGGAGTCATGACCGGCTGTGCCGGTAATCTGGAAACCGATTTGGCCAGCAATACCGCTAATCCTAGTAATCCGGGTAACGGAGATAACGGCTCCGACGATGGTAATGGCTCCGGCGATGGCGACGGCGGTGATAACGGCTCCGGCGATGGCGACGGTGGCGATAACGGCTCCGGCGGCGATAATGGCTCCGGCGGTGGCAACGGTAACGGTAACGGCTCCGGCGGTGATAACGGTTCAGGTGGCGGCAATGGCTCCAATGGTGGCGCTATCGCCAGCGTACAAGAGTTGAGTACCGAGCTTGCCGGTGACAGCGCACTGAGCCCGGTGTCCGATCTGTCCGACAATCTGCTTAATGGGGAGTCGGGGGGGCTTTCGCCGGTAACCGGCGTGGTTGACGGTTTGACCGGCTCGTCCGGTTCACTGGCGCCCGCAGGAGCCGTCTTCGGCGGCCTTATCGGTACCGGAGGCACCCTGTCCCCGGTGGTGGGGCTGGTCAATGACGGGCTTACCGAAGGTGCCGTGGGTACCGGCTCGGTGACGGACTCGCAAGGTGCCGTGGCTCAGCTGGCGGGTACCCAAGGCGGCCTGGCGCCGGTAAACGACCTGGTCGCCTCTCTGGCGGATCCGCAAGACGGCTTGCTGTCTCCGGTGACCGGGCAGCTGGACCGCCTGACCGGCACCGGCGGAGTGCTTGAGCCGGTTGGCCTGCTGACCAATGGCCTGCTGAGCGAAAACGGCACCCTGGATCCGGTAGTGGGGAAGTTAAATAAAATTCTGGGCAATCCAGCCCTGGCACCTGTCACCTACAGTGTTGGTGGTGTGATGGAGAAAGGGAACGGCATTGTCACCGGCCTGACCACCAAACTGGCGTCCGGCAGCATGGGCACCGGCAGCATCACCCATACCCAGGGCGCTGTCTCCAACCTGGTAGGGGGCACGGTGCTGGCACCGGTAAACAGCCTAACCGATACCCTGCTTGGACCCCAGGAGGGGCTGCTGATCCCCATTACCACCACAGTTGAAGGGCTTACCGCGACCGGCGGTGCTTTGCAGCCGGTGGGCGAGCTGACCAACGGCCTGATTGGTGAACAAGGTGCTGTTACCCCAGCGGTGCTTATCGTAAACGACCTGCTGGATGGTGGCCTGCCGGGCGGCAGCGAAGGCGGCGGCCTGCTGGGTAAGGTGACCGGCACCGTGGATGGCCTGAGCGGTGGTCTGCCGGGCGGCAGCGAAGGCGGCGGCCTGCTGGGTAAGGCGACCGGCATGGTGGATGGCCTGAGCGGTGGCTTGCCGGGCGGCAGCGAAGGCGGCGGCCTGCTGGGTAAGGCGACCGGCATGGTGGATGGCCTGAGCGGTGGCTTGCCGGGCGGCAGCGAAGGCGGTGGCCTGCTGGGTAAGGATACCGGCACAGTGGACGGCCTGACCGGTGGCCTGGCAGACGGCGGCGGCCTGGTAGGGGGGCTGCTCGGCGGCAAGAAAAAGTAATGATTATCATCTCAAGATAATCGGTATTGTTGAGTGATTATCTGGCGGCTCTTGGATTATCCGGGGCCGCATTTTTATTGGTTTGACGGTATCGCTAGCCGCTTGAACAATTGCCCGCCCTATGCGAAGGCTTGCTTGCAAAAAGCGAGGGGGATCTTAATAATGGTTCCATTATTGCCTCGGTCAGGAGGCTTCATATCCAGGAGTTTGATTTAATGAGAGCCTTTTCTCGCTGGCTGATCCCGGGGGCGGCATTGTTGCCCCTTGTTCAGGCCATGGCCGAGGTGCCGGTTTATCTTAACAGTAATAATGTGGATAACGTGTTACCCAGCCAGAACCTGCCGGCGGATAGCTATCAACCCGCAACAGCCCAGACCTCCTTACCGACCGCGGGGCAGACCCAGAGCCTGCCGTCCGACACCTTGATCCAGCTGGATAATGTGCTGATCGAGGGGGGAACCGTGTATCCCTTCGACGAGATAGCGGCTCCCTTTTCGGCCCTGATCGGGCAGCAGGTCACCCTGAAACAACTGGTGGACATTACCGGAAGAATTACCCAGCGCTATAAAGACGATGGCTATGCGTTGTCTTACGCCTTTATTCCGGCGCAAAACCTGAGTTTTGGCCAGGTGCGCATCGTACTGGTCGAAGGTTATGTGGCGGATCACGAACTCCGTGGCGAGGTAGGGGCCGTGGCCAAACGCATCAGGCAATTTGCGGCCCATATCGTGAATGAAAGGCCCCTGCGCCAGGAAACCTTTGAGCGCTACACCGCCCTGATGGCCCAGTTGCCGGGCGTCAAGGTCAAGGCCACGGTGCCGCCGCCCACCACCACCGATGGTGCCGTCACCCTGCTTACGGAGGCCAGCCGCCAGGCGGTAACTGTGACCTCCGGCCTGGAGCTGGACTCCCAGGACGATGCCAAACTGTTGTTGTCCGCCGGGGCGAATTCGCACACCGCGGCGGGGGAGCAGGTCAAGGTGACCACCATGCTGCCGCCCGGCGATGACAGGGAGCGCTATGCCCGCATCGACTACAGCCAGTTTGTGGGCGACCAGGGCACCAAGCTCGTTGCCTTTGCTTCCGCCTATCGCAGCGAAAAGCAGGATCTGGAGAATATCAACCCCGAGGGCCCCCCCGTGCTGGCCCGGCAGGAGCGTAAAAACGACAGGGTATCGGTCGGGGTCACCCATCCCATCAAGCTGACGGCCAAGGAATCGCTGACCGCCGGTGCCCGTCTCTATGCGGTGAACGACGAGCGTCTGTTTAAAGTGCGGGAGTCGGAGTTGGTGCTGCCGTCCGATGAGGCCGAAATCAACAGCCAGGTCCGGGCTGTCGCCCTGGAAGGGGAGTGGAGACAGGCCGAACAAGACCAGCTGCGTATCCTGAGCGGCGGCCTCTATCAGGGCCTGGATATTCTGGGCGCCAACAGCGAGATCCGGCAGCTGAACGGCAGCCTGAGCGACTATAAGGACGTGGATTTTCTGCGTTTCCGCATCAGCGGCATGCAGACCAACCTGTTCGCGGATCGCTGGCAGAGCCTGCTGTCCGGTGCCTTTTACTGGTCGGGCGACGATTTGCCCAGCAGCGAGCAGGTGGCCTTCGGCGGCCGCAGCTTTGGTCGGGGCTATCCTTCCGACCAGGCCGAGGGGGACAAGGGCTGGGGCCTGGGCTATGAGCTGGGCTACCGCTTCTATCCGCAGGAACGCTGGCTGCGGCTGGTGCAACCCTACGGGGCCCTGGATACCGCCCGGGCTTCTTATAACGGCAGCGGGCCGGATGCGGAGCTGGGCTCTTATGCCCTGGGGGTGCGTTTTAGCGACCAGCGCCATTACCACCTGACCCTGGAAGCGGCCAAACCCTTTGGCGACAGGGCTATCGATAGCCTAAACCGGGATCCCCGGTTTAGATTTAATATTAGTTACAATCTTTAATTCTGATTGAGATAAAGTTTAGTTTTCCCACCTGAACGCTAAAAAGCCCTCTTTTTATAGAGGGCTTTGTTATTGTATAATTTAAAGTTTTAAGGTGTTGTCGGTGTTGTTGCTGTGTCAAGATTAGTCTTTATGCTTGAGAAAAAACCTGCCAATTCTTTTCCTATATCACTTACGGAGGCGATAATACCTACCGCAATCAAGCCGGCGATAATGCCATATTCAATCGCCGAAGCACCATCTTCCCGCTGCAGAAAATGACTTATTTTCATTTGAAGGTAAACATATCCTTTGACGATGGTGTTGTTCATTTTCGTTCCCTCGTTATTATTAGGTTTACTGCTCCATTAGAGGTTAGCCCATTCTAGGTAAGAGTAAATATAGACAAAGTATTAATGCTGTCAACCGCCGGGCATTCACCGGCAAGGGCCGGGGGTGGCCGATGAAAAAAAGCAGAAAAAAAAGGGAAGCAGCTGTTTTTAATCATTTTCTCGGTTAGACTTTCATAGTCGCCGGTTTATTTATAAAAAATCATGGCTTAAATTTTAAAACTGGTCTACGGGTGTTTTGCGGTGCCGGGCGCAACTAAAACCATCGAGCACCGGCGGCCAGGCCCGATGAATGGCAGATGGAACGCCGTTATTCCGATAACAATAAAACAACAAGGAGTGCAGGGATGAACAGTCGACTGACCCTGGGGCTGGCCGGCGTGCTGCTGGCGGGGGCCCTGGTCGCCGGGTATCAGGGGATCAAGCTGAGTCGTCAAATGTCTGCCAGCGAGCCGCCGGTGGCCGGCCCGGCTGCGCCCTTGCCGGCCGCGGAGCCGGCCATGCCCCTGCAGCAGCAACTGGTGCAGCGGGTGGATGAAGAGCAGCGCAGCCCGGTGGTGGTGCTGGCGAGGCCGCTGCAGCCCTTCGAGGTCATTACCGCCGAACACCTGGCGGTGGAGCAACTAAAGATAGTCCCCCCCGACACCTTTTCCGGGCCCGACGCGGTGATAGGGCGTCATGCATGGCAGGCACTGCCGGCCGGTATCATGCTCAACCAGTCGTTGTTCAAGGCCGGCGGCCCCCTTGCCCGGCTGATCGGCGAGCAGGAGCGCGCCCTGGCCATTGCCGTGGACGAGGTGGTGGGCGGCGGCGGCTTTATCAGCCCCGGCGATTATGTCGACGTGCTGCTGTACCTGAAAGAGACCGATAAAAATACCGACCAAAGCGCCCAGGTGGTGGTGCCGGCGTTGCGGGTGCTGAGCTTCGGCGAGGCGCTGGCGGTCACCGCCAGCGGCGAGCCGGCGCTCTACCCCCAGGGCGACGACCACAACAGCGGCCGGCGGAGCCAGCGCCAGGCCAGCACGGCGGTGTTGGCGGTGCCCGCCCCCCTGCTTACCCGCTTTATGCTGGCCTCCCAGGTGGGCACCCTGCGGCTGGCGGTGCGCAGTGCCGACGAACAGCGCCTGGCCGGCTATTATCGTGACGGACTCAAGGACACGGAAATCAAGGAAATGGAGCGGCAACTGTTTCAGTTCGAGAAACTGGCCCTGCGCCAGGCCCGGCCCCCGGCCCAACCCTCGGCCCAACCCGGCGTGGTCAGCCGTGCCCCCAGCGTAACCATTTATCGTGGTCCGGATGTTTCCCGGCAGACTCCTTAAACAGGCATATACATCATGACAAAAGCGTTTTCCTCTTCGTTGTTGTCGCCGCTGGCGGTGCTGGCGGTGCTGTCCCTGGGGTGGTCTGCCGGCGCCAGCGCCAATAGCTGCGCGGCATTGCCGCCGGTGCCCGAGATAGTGGAAGTCAACCAGGGCATGCAACAGGAGCTGCGCCTGCCGGTGCCCATTTCCCGCCTGGCGGTAGGGGACCCGGCGGTGGCCGACGTCAAGCTCACCGATCGCAGTGGCGTGCTGCTCAGTGGCGTGGGCAGCGGCGTGACCAACCTCAATATCTGGACCCGCTGCTCCACGCTGCCACGCCAGAGCATGGTGTTCGTAAAGGGCCTGGCCTCTCAGGCGCTGGCGCCCGACGCGCGGCCGGCCGATGGCGGGGCGGCCCTGCCCAGCCAGGTGCAAACCGATATCCGCTTCGTGGAGGTCAACCGGAGCAAGCTGAAGGATGTGGGGGTGTCGCTGTTCGGCAAGCGCGGCAGCTTCCTGTTTGGGGCGCCGGGTAACACCACCGGCAGCATAGGGCTCGGCGGCCTGGTGCCGGACGGCAGCGCCACTCCGGTTCCGCTGTCGGGCAGCGGCTTCAATATCGCCTGGGGCGGCGGCAGCCGGGAGGTGCTGGGGGTGATCAATGCCCTGGAAAACAGCAACTTCGCCTATACCCTGGCCAACCCCAGCCTGGTGTCGCTCAGCGGCCAGAGCGCCAGTTTCCTGGCCGGGGGCGAGTTCCCGGTTCCCGTGCCCAGCAGCGGCAGCGATTCGGTCTCCATCGAATACAAGGAATTCGGGGTGAGGCTGACCCTGACGCCGACCGTGGTCGATGAACGCCGTATCCTGCTCAAGGTGGCCCCGGAGGTGAGCGAGCTGAATTTTAATTCCGGGGTGTCCATTGCCGGTACCATGGTGCCTTTGCTGAACGTGCGCCGCACCGATACCAGCGTGGCCCTGGCCAGCGGTGAAAGCTTTGTGATCAGCGGGCTGATGAGCGCCCGCAATTACGCCGATGTCGATAAACTGCCGGGGCTGGGGGATATTCCGGTGCTGGGCGGCTTTTTCCGTTCATCCCGGATCGAGCGGGAAGAAAAAGAACTGCTGATGATAGTCACGCCGCACTTGGTGCGGCCCTTGGCGGCCGAAGCCCGCTTGCCCGAGCTGCCCGGTGAGCGGCTGCGTCGTTACAATCCGAACGCCTTCGAGCTGCTGTTTATGGAGAATGGCGACTTCGATGCCTTCAGCGGGCTTTCCAGATAAGGGGAATAATCGTGGAGCAGACTTTTCTTGTGTACTCCTCCAATCAGGAGGATGTGGAGTGGCTGCAGTCTACCTTACTGCCTTATCAGGTGCTGGCGGTCAATGAACGACTGGATGAAATTCTCGGGCTTATCGATATCACCGAGGCCAGCCTGATCTTTGTGGGGCTGGACTCGGATAGCATGACCAGCCAGTGCGGCCTGATCGAAGGCCTGCTCGAAGCCCGCCCGTTGCTGACCGTGGTGGGGCTGGGTGATGGCCTGGACAACCAGCTGGTGATCAATGCCATGCGCGCCGGTGCCCGTGATTTTATCGTGTACGGCATGCGCAGCAGCGAAGTGCTGGGGCTGGTACGCCGCCTTACGCAACGGGTGCCGGTGCTGCCGGTGCAGAAAAGCGGGAATTGCCAGACCCTGTTGTACGGGGTGCAGCCGGATCCGGATGCCGCCCTGGTGAGTGCCCATATGGCGCAGCAATTACAGCAAAAGGGAAAGCGGGTGTTGCTGCTGGATCTCGGCCGGCCGACCGGAGAAAGCCTGGAGGTCCTGGGCGTCAAGCCGAGCTTTACCTTCGGGGATGCGCTGCGCAACCTGCGACGGCTGGATGGCAACCTGATTGACAGCGCCTTCTGCCACCATGGCAGCGGGCTCAGCGTATTGGCATTGGGGGAGGAGGATCCGACCTTTAACCAGGTGCCCTCGACCGAGTTGTATCTGCTCAAGGGCGCATTGAGCCAGCACTTCGATCATGTGGTGATCAACCTGGTGGGCCAGTCCGACTGTGAGCAGCTGCGCACCCTGGTGAATCACTGTCAGCAGCTCTACTGGTATGTGGATCAGAGCGTGTCCTGCTGCAAGCGCAACCTGCATGTGCTCAATCGCTGGCGTGAAAGCGGTATACGGCTGGAGCATGCGGGCTTGGTTGTCGATCGCTATATCAAGCAGGTGGCGCCCGATGCCGACACCCTGGCCACCACCTTTCAGCTGCCCCTGCTGGCCAGCCTGCCCGCCAGTCTGCCGGCCAGGCTGAAAGTGAAGAATACGGGAAAAACCCTGCTTGAAATGGATGCACGTGAGCCCTTGAACAAGGCAATCGGGCAACTGGCCCGGCATATTGTCAAAACCAGCGGCACCGGCGAAAGCCGGAATTGGCTGCAGCGTTTGGTGGGGGCGGTGTCATGACGCATGATCCCTTGTTCGGCCACAACGGCAACAGAACCCTTCACGCCCCGCTGCTGAAGGGGGCCTTGCACCGCTACATTATCGATGCGATGGAAGAGCAGCCCGACAACCTGCTGGACAGCAGCCGGCATCTGCTGGCCCAGTTTGTCAACGGCAAGGTGGGGGAATATGCCAAAGGGCGCCAGATCCCATTGTCTCGTTACGAGCAGGATAAACTGACCGAGGAACTGGTGGATGAACTGGTGGGCTTTGGCCCGCTGGAAACGCTGCTGCGGGACCCGTCGGTGACGGAAATTTTGGTCAATGGTCCGCAGCGTATCTTTATCGAACGCAAGGGGGTATTGCAGCACAGCGACTTGCGCTTTATCGACGATGCCCATCTGTTGCGCGTCATCCAACGTATTTTGGCCCCGGTTGGCCGCCGTTTGGATGAATCATCACCCATGGTGGATGCGCGCATGCCGGATGGCAGCCGGATCAATGCGGTCATACCGCCGGTCGCCATCGACGGGCCGGCCTTGTCGGTGCGCAAGTTTCGCAAGGACATGCTGAAAAGTGCCGATCTGCTGGCATCCGGCTCGCTGGACAAGGCTATGCTGGAGTTCCTGGAGCTGGCGGTCAGCCGGCGCTGCAATATCCTGGTGAGCGGAGGGACCGGAACCGGCAAAACCACCATGCTGAACATGCTCAGCCAGGTGATTTCTCCGGCCGAGCGCATAGTGACCATTGAGGATACCGCCGAGTTGCAGCTTAAGCATGACCATGTGGTGCGTCTGGAGACGAGGCCGCCCAACGCCGATGGCTATGGCGAGGTCGCGGCGCGGGACTTGGTACGCAATGCCCTGCGCATGAGGCCGGATCGTATCATTCTGGGGGAGATCCGCGGCGTGGAGGTGCTGGACGTTCTGATGGCCATGAACACGGGCCATGACGGTTCCATGACGACGTTGCACGCCAACAATGCCCAGGATGCCTTGCTGCGCCTGGAGAGTCTGGTCGGCATGTCTGGCCTCCAGGTGGCGGAGCGCACCTTGCGGCAGACGGTTTGCTCGGCCATCGACGTGGTCATTCAGTTGATCCGTCTGGCCGATGGCCGACGCTGTATCAGCGAGATCCTGGAGGTGGTCGCATTGCGTGATAACCAATATGTCACCAATACCCTGTTTAAATTACAGCGCGATGGCGCCCATACCTTTGTACGGGAGGCCGTCAATCCGGGTGGTGAAAAGTTGCTGAATATCCTTTAAGCCGAACCTGGCTGAAGAATACCTGGGCGAATCAGGGAGGAGAAAGGTATGGAGATACCGCTGCTGCTGGGCTTGTTGGCTCTGGTGCTGTTGCTCCTGTCGTTCGTGATGTTCCGCAAGGCGCGTTTGAAGGCGAATGCGGAATCCGTTGCCGAGCGGTTGATGGCGGGGAGGAGGGGGGAGCAGACATCACTGGGGATGCTTGATAAATCCCTGTTGAAAGCCGATTTGCAGTTATCCGGGATATCTTTGATGGTGTTGGGCTTCCTCTTCATCGGCTGCATCTTGTTATTGTATGTCGGCTGGGGCGCTGGTATGGCCCTGGGAGGCGGTGGGGGGCTGCTGTTGCTTGGCCGGGGTTATATGGCCTGGCGGTTCCGGCGACGGGTCGTCAAGATGGTCGCCCAGTTGCCGGCCATGCTGGATCATATGATTCGGAGCCTGAAGTCGGGGCGGACACTGGGGGAAGCGCTCTCGCTGGCGGCGGCGGCAACGCCGGATCCCTTGCGCCACGCCCTGGGCCGGAGCCAGCGGTTCATCGAGCGGGGGGGGAGCCTGGAGGAAGCGATGGAAGACTTTGCCGAGTTCTATGCTCAGTCGGAGTTTCGCCTGCTGGCGTTGGCTATCCGGGTCAACCAGAAATACGGTGGCAACGCCACCGAGGTATTAGGCAATTTGATTTCCTTGATCCAGGAACGGGACAAGGCCAGCCGGCAGCTGAAAGCCATGACGGGGGAAACCCGGGTCAGTGCCCTGGTGCTGGGCGGGCTGCCCGTGACCCTGGCGGCTTATATATTTATCTCCAGCCCGGATTTTTTAATGGGCTTATGGCAGGACCCTTCCGGCAAGCTGATATTGCTCACCGCTTTTGCCTTCCAGGTATTCGGTTCTTTGGCCCTGTGGCGGATGCTGAGGAGTATTTGATATGAATGCTTTTATTATCAGCGCATTGTTGCAATTAGCCTTGGCCGTTTTGTTATTGGTGATACTTTATCAAGCCCAGCAGCAACGACGTTCTGTTCATCATCGGCTGGGCAAGTCGGCGGCCGTTGATAAGGAGCGGTTATTGCATGAATTCGGCCGCAGCCGGCTGGGAAAAAAAGGCCTGAGCCTCGATGTTGAAACCATGAAATTACTGGATCAGTTGGGGTGGCGAAAAAACAGCCGGAAGGCGTTGTTTGTTGCTATTCAGTTCGGATTACCGGTGGTTTTAGTGGTATTGTTGCAGCTGATTGGCCTGGTGCTCGAGGGAGAGGCCGGCGTATCCTGGCTTGCCATGCTCTTTGTCTTTGGGATTGGATATATCGTCCCCAAAAGGGTGTTGGCCAGTGCGGTAAAGAAACGCAAGCAGCGGCTGGTCGTGGAAATTGAGTCGGCATTGCCGTTGCTGCGGATCCTGTTTGAAGTGGGTATGGTGGTGGAACAGGCGTTACGGATCCTGGCCGTTGAAGGCCGACAGATCCTGCCCGAGTTGTCCGCTGAATTGCGCTTGCTGTTGCAACGGGTGGATGCCGGCCTTGATTTGCAGGGGGAGCTGCACCGTACCGCGCAGTTGGTGGATGTGGATGAAGTGAGCGATTGTTTCGTGGTGCTGGAGCAGCTTTCCCGCCAGGGCAGTGGAGCCATGGCGTCGTTGCAGGCCATGAAAGAGTTGCTGAGCGAGCGCCGCGTCACCGCGTTGCAGGAAAAGATATCCAAGATGTCTGCCAAGATGTCTATTGTCATGGTGGGTTTTTTATTTCCGGCATTGATGATTGTTTTAGCGGGCCCGGGGTTTATTGCCATTATCAGGGCGTTTGGAGAAATGGGATGAAGCGAGTAACTGGATTGGTGTTGGCTGCCAGTGTGTTGAGTGGCTGTGTATCCACATCGGCCTATAAATCGAATGAGGGTGCGTCACCCTACCTCATTAAACAGGCACAGGCCAAACCTCAATCCTGCGAACCACTGACCAAGGAACAAGAGCTGGTTTTCAGCTTGTCGAAGGAAATGATGGCTGCAAAGCGTTTGCACGCCGCCTTGGCCAACCTGGAGCGTTTGCCGGCCTATCTGCCCGAGGCGCGTTTGGGCAAGGCCCAGGTGTTGCGCTTGCTGGGGCGCCCAGAGGCCGAAGGCCTCTATCAGAGCCTGCTGGAGAGTTGCCTGGTGGCGGAAGGACACCATGGCCTGGCTCAGATGGCGGTGCTGAAAAAGGACAATGATAAGGCCTTGCAACATCTGCAGCAGGCAATTGGTTTTGAACCCACCAACGAAGCCATGCGCAATGATATGGGGGTGGTTTATATGAATCAGCGGCAACTGGATGAGGCCCGTTTTGAATTCTTGACCGCTATCGAGCTTAACGAGGGCGAGCAAAGGGCGTTGCGCAATTTGCTGATACTGATGCTGTATCAGGATAACTTTGATGGGGCGGCAAAGCTGGCATCCCGTTATCAAGTGAGCACCAGCCACTATCAGGCGGCGCTGAGTCGGGCGCAGATGATGAAGCAAGAGGACGGTGATGGTGCTGCCAGCGCAGTTGCCAGCCGGGCGGCTCCGGTTCCTGCTGCCGTGACATCGCCCGTGATGGCTCAGCCAAGACGGGCCGAGTCCCTGACCGAGGAGGTGATCGCCCAGCCGGTACCGCCGACCGAGCAGCGTGTCGTTCGCGCCGTTATCGCCCCCGACAAGGAAACCCAGGCGGGGGAAACTGTACCTGCACAAGGCGTTAGCCGTGTTCAAGGGGTGCAGAGAATACAGGCGGCATCTCAGCCGATAGTACCTATTACCGTCCGGTAGTGCATGCCTCTTAATCGGGGCAGTGAACGGACTCCCTTTGTTGAAAACTTGATTCATTTAACTGGTGAAGATATGGGCATAAAATCCAACGTTTTGGGCGTGGCTCTGTCGGTTCTGGCTGCGGGGGTCGGTGCGAATACTCATTCGGATCGTATCGGGGCATTCGGTGATGGTGCCCGCTCGCAAACCGAACGCTGGTTACAGCTGCAGCGAGAAGGAAATGCCGGATCCACACAGCCACAGGCGGCTACGCCTGCCGAACGAGAGCTGGCCAGTCAGCGCTGGCTGGACAGTTACAAACATTCCATCCCCGCGTTTTTCGAGCAGGGTGTGGAAGGGAGCGTTGGAAAATAGCAATATTGACTACTGCCTGGAGAGCGAAAGTGCTAGCTGGGTGCGATTACGCATTTTGGTGAGACGGAGTATCTGGGATACATATAGTTTAACCGTGTTCTCACTGATCTCTAAATCGATGGCTATCTGATAGTTGGTCATCCCTTTACCTATCAACAGTGCGACAGCTTGTTGGCGGGGAGATAGTTTATCCAGTAGTTCCTGACTGGCAGCAGAAGAGCCGGCTACTTCAGGCTCGGCGAGCATGGCATTATTCTGTAACAACGATACATCCTGTTTAATGCTGTCCATAAAGTCAGAGAGTTGATGCAGTTTTGTATTTATTTTTTCCATAAACAAACTGCTGGTTTCCTGTTGGATGCTGTTTTTCAGTTTTTCTACACCCTTTAAAACTTCTCCCATGTCCAGCGGCTTTGAATAATAGTCGGAGATGCCTGCCCTTAAGGCGCTGATCACATCTTCTTTCTCGGAACGCCCGGTGAATAATACGGACTTCAACGGACGTTGTTCTTCGGCAGCCAGGTTCAGCAGAATTTTAAGTAGTTCCAGTCCATTTTTCCCCGGCATGTGTAGGTCACTGAGTACAATGCAAATATCCTTGTGTTGTTCAAACAGCAGGGTGGCGTTTTCGGCATCGTGACAGGAGATACACTCGAAATCATGATCGGTGAAAAATTCGGATAGCTCTTCCGTGATCAGAGGTTCATCATCAACTATCAATATGGTGTTGAACTGCATCTTATCCATGGAATCGTCCATTTACTTAATTTGGTATTATGCTTTTCAGTATAGCTCTTTATTGATATATATAAAGTACTTCAGCTCCTAAGTTGGGTGAGGTCCAAGGTCTATTTTAGAATGCTTGTTTTGTTTTTACGCTTTATTGAATGGAATCCTTATGGTGAACAATGCCCCATTGTCAGCGTTTTCCGCTGTTAATGACCCCTTCATCTGTTCGATAATACCAAAGCTGACCGGTAAACCAAGCCCCGTGCCCTGGCCGGCAGGTTTGGTTGTGAAAAAAGATTCAAAAATATGTTTCAGGTGATGTTCGGGTATGCCACCACCATTGTCTTCTACCTGAATAAGCAGTTGATTTTCTGCTGTATGCACGACTATGTTGATCAGGCCAGAAAGATTATCATCCAACTCTTGCCGTTGTGCGATAGCGTCTCTTGCATTGACCAATAAGTTAATCAATACTTGCTCAAGTTGATCCTGATGCCCAAGTATCATTGGAGAGGGTTGACTGGAAACATGAATTTCTATGTTGTTTTTTATTAAAGTATCCCGGGTAAGGGAGAGGGCTCCATCTATTGCATGCTGAGGATCAAAAAGAGTCATCTCCAGAGCCGAACGACGGCCGAAAAATCTAAGGTGCTCTATTATTTTTGCACTTCTTATGATTTGATCTTCTATTCTGTTTAATTTCGACTTGATATAATCTTTGTTACATCCATCATTATTTATTTTCCTCAGTAGATTGGTTAAAGATATCCTCATTACGTTGAGAGGCTGGTTCATTTCATGTGCCAAGGTCGTGGCCATTTCACCTATAATCGCCATTTTTGCACTTTGGTACATTTCCAGCCTGGCGTTGTATACTTCAGTATTGTCACGACCAACGGCTTGTACTTCACTGAGCTTTCCGTGTTCATCAAAGACCCCTCGTTCTGCCCATACCACCCATATCGGTTCTCTGTTAGGCAAATGGAGGCATATCTCGGTGTTAATGATAGGCGTCTCTGAAGAAAGAGACGCTATGCGTTGGCGGAAAGCAGAAAGTTGTTCTTCTGACAGGAATTGTTTAAGATTGACGGTTGCTTCATTAAGAGAGTCGATACTCAAGTACGAAAGAAATAGATTGTTGGCAAAGGTGAGTTCGAGTTCGGTATTGTATCTACAAATGATGGCTGGTGAGTCCTCTACCAAGATGCGATATCTCTCCTCACTCTGGTACAGTTTTTCACCGGTAACAGTCGCATCGGTAACATCTATATACAGGCCAACTACTTCCTGAGGTTTTCCCAATTGATCATAGAGCAACTTGGCCTCATCCATAAACCAGTGGTAGCTTCCCTCGGCATCTATGAGGCGATAGTTGCAACTGACGACTCCATTTTTCAGTAACACCTTGTTTTTTTTATAAAATATATCCTTGTCATCCGGGTGGATACATTTTAAAAGTAGCTCACCGTTAAATTGCTCAGGATCCCATCCTAATAAGGTGTTAAGGCTGTTGCTGAAGAATACGTTTTCCAATGCACCATCATGATATTTTTGAAAATAAATGATGGCCGGCGCGTTGGCTATCAGTGAACGTATGCGTTCATTTGCTGCTGTTGCTTCCTGTTCATGATGTTGAATTTTATTTATATCAAGCAAGCTGCCGATGATACAGCCCGGGAGGCTAAAGGCATGAGGGGTGAAACTAAATTGAAACCATTGCGTGGAATCTTGTATTTTCAGCCTAATGCTTTGTTGAAATGATATTCCTCTTGTAGATGCATCACTCAACCGCTCTCTGAATTCATCCCGATCTGCAGGGTTAATAAGCTGAAAAAGGTCGTTGCGCGTACAATATTCAATTATTCCCAGTTTTTTTTGCATTTGCTCTGAAAATTGGAATGTGTCTCTGTTCGCGTCATACTCCCACCAGAAAACACCCTGCGACTGTGAGATGCAGTGATAGCGCGCTTTTTCATAATGGTAGTGGATTTCACTTATTTTAATGATTACCGAAGATAACAAGGTGTTAGCTATGCTTGCCCAGTCTTTTTCATTGACAAACTCAGTTTTACTTATGGGTGTTAATGTGGAGACTAACAGCCAGGCATCTACGCCATGTTGCCCGTGATATGGAATGGCGATGGTTTTGGATGTACCATTGTATACTGTTTCTTTAGGTATGGTTATCGGTTTTCCATTGTTTTTGTTATCAAGTAACTCGGACAAGGCTCTATTGTCTTGGTACAAAAAATAAGAGTTTGAATGGAAGGCTTGTTGATAGGGTTTCCATTGCCCATTATTATCTCTTGTCAGAACGGCTATACCAGGTAGCTGTAATAGTTCGGTGAGCTCGAACAAGCCATCTGACAATATCTTTGGCAGACTACCTGGGGAGCTGTTTGTTATTTTTTGAGCAGTGCACATAGCGTTGTTGAATAACTTAATCTTTAACTCTTTCTCATTGTTAAGCGTCACCAGTTTCGTATTATCAATGAGTATCAATTTCCAGCCTGTGTCCATTTTGTGCAGGCTTCCGTGCGTGTGGAGCAGATCTTTGCTCTTGGTCCTGAAACTGAAAGAAAGATGTTGGCCTTGCCATTGGCGAGGTTGTCGGTCTATCAAGGGTGTGGCAAGCAGTTCACTGAAATGTTGACAAGGTGCTGGTAACAAGGAGCTGAGTGTGCCATACATATTTAAAATATGACACTCATCATCCAAATGAAAAATGACACCAGGATGTGTGTGTTCTACATCCATGTCGGCCATTATGGCAGGCTTGTTCTTGCTAGTGAATAACCAGTTCTTCAAGATTAGTCCTTATATCAATAGCCAGGATGAAAACAAAAATCCGATGAATATAAAAGGAGCGTAGGGCGGGTCCTTTATATACTCCGGAGATAAATGGTTGACATTTTTTCTGATCAAGGCCGGTACTAATTGCCATATTTTATTGATGCTCAGGGCCCAGGCAAGCATGACCAGGCTGGCCAAGGCGAGGGTCCATAACAGATGCATCGGATCGGTGGCGAGGGACAGGGCCAACAGCATTTTTACGTCACCAGCCCCCAGCCTGCCCGTTAAATATCCCGGCAAGGTAATAAGCAGGGCGCAAATAACAGCGATGGCGGCTTGCATGGGGGACGCACCGATAAAGGTCGAGCCATCGACAAAAAGCCTGGCGAGCGCAATGGCGCAGACAGAAAGCGTCAGATAATTTGAAATTTTTTTCTGGTTTGCATCCTGCAGGGCACACAGACAGGCCCATAGCGCCAAAACGGGATAAACCATCATCCTGCTCCGCATCGCGATAACTTCCAATATAATGGCAGCAAATCCACAAAGGGTCCATTAGGCACCGCCAGTCGGCATTCCCTCAACGGCGTCTAAAATCCCCGCCCTTGCCAGAAAAGGCTTGGCCGGCGTCTTATTGCAAATCAGTTTCCTAAATAGCTGTTCCGAATAGTAGATCACTGTCGGCAGCGACTGGGTTCCGCTAAGCAGACCCTCCGCGCCAGGGATGGCGCGGCGGAGCCCCCAGGGATAGGTTCATGGCGTGTCTGCGTGCGGGGCCCGGTCGATGTAGCACTATTAGGATCAGTTATTTAGTCGTGCTCTTCTTCGGGCATCGTCCGGCTGTCCAGGGTGATCAGATGGTTCAGGAACATCTGGAAGAGATCGGCCTGGGAGCCCAGGTTGAGCTTGGCGTAGGCGCGCTTGCGGTGGTTCTTGACGGTGCCTTCGCCGATGCCCAGCCGCTCGCCGATTTCCCGGGAGCGGTGGCCGAGCAGCACCAGGCGCAGTATTTCCCGCTCGCGTCTGGTCAGCAGCCCGTCGCCCAGGCTGGCGAAGGCGAGCTCGATCCGCCCTTTCACGTCGTCCTGCCCCGGCGGTGCCGCCGACAGTTCGCCGGTGAGGGCGCCCCAGTGCTGCAGGCACAGGTTCTGGATCAGGGGCTCGAGCCGGTGCAGGGCGGCCAGTTGCTCCTGATCCGGGGCGGGCCGCCGGCCCAGCCGGCCGAGGGAAAACACCACAGTCACCTCGTCGTTGACCCGGCTGATGATGCCCACCTCGTCGCGCCAGCCGGTGTTCTGGTAGAAGCCCCGGTAATAATCGCTTTTGGTGAAGAAACGGGGAAACAGCTCGGACAGCAGGTAGACCCCCGGCGCCACGCCCGCCTGCACCGCCTGGTAGAAGGGGTCTTCCCGGTAGGCTTGGTGCAGGTAGTGCTCAAACAGCACCTGGCGCTGCTCGGTGAGGGAGTCGTAGAGATAGATGGGTTTGTGGCTCTGGCTGTAGCCCAGCACCAGGGCGCAGTCGAAGGGCAGCGCGGCCTTGATAAAGGCCACCAGGGCCCGGGGAAAGGCCGGGGTGCGGATGGCGGCCACCGCATCGGTCAGGGCGGGCAGCCAGGGCGGGGCGGGCTCCAAGTTCATACTCCGTGAGGGCAGGGATCAAGCCACAGCCTAGCAGGATTTTCCGCGCGAAAGGAGAGGGCCGGGAGCCGGGCTCCCGGCTCGGTCAGCGGGCCAGCTCGGGCAGGTCGCGAAACAGCGCCAGCGCCTCCGGGTTGGCCAGGGCGCCGATGTTTTTCACCGGCTCCCCGTGCACCAGGTTGCGCACCGCCAGCTCCACCGTCTTGCCCGACTTGGTCCTGGGGATATCGGCCACCGCCAGGATTTTGGCCGGTACATGGCGGGGGGTGCACTGGCGGCGGATCCGGTCGCGGATGGCGTGTTCCAGCTCCTCGGTCAGCGCTTCACCCGGGGCCATCTTCACGAACAACACCACCCGCACGTCGTTCTGCCAGTGCTGGCCGATCACCACCGAATCCTGGATCTGCTCGAACTGGCTGACCTGGCGGTAGATCTCGGCGGTGCCGATGCGCACTCCGCCCGGGTTGAGCACGGTGTCGGAGCGGCCGTAGAACAGCATGCCGCCGTGCTCGGTCAGCTCGACGAAATCCCCGTGGTGCCAGACCCCGGGCCAGGTGGCCCAGTAGGCGGCGTGGTAGCGGCTGCCGTCTTCGTCGTCCCAGAACCCCAGCGGCCGGTTGGGGAAGCTGTTGCGGCACACCAGCTCGCCCCGCCGGCCGACCAGGGGGTGGCCCTGGTCGTCGAACACCCGCACGTCCAGCCCCAGGCCGGGGCCCTGGCATTCGCCCCGGTACACCGGGCTGATGGGGTTGCCGAGCACGAAGCAACCGCAGATATCGGTGCCGCCGGAGATGGAAGCCAGCTGCAGATCCGCCTTGATATGGCGGTAGACGTAGTCGAACTGCTCCGGCGCCAGGGTGGAGCCGGTGGAGCAGAGGGTGCGCAGGGCGCCGAGATCGTGGCTGTCGGCCGGGTGGATATGCTGCTTCTCCAGCGCCTCCAGGTACTTGGCGGAGGTGCCGAACAGGGTGACCCCCTCCCGCTCGCTCCAGTCCCACAGCACGTGGCCGTCGGGGGCGAAGGGGGAGCCCTCATACAGCAGCAGGGTGGCGCCGCTGGCCAGGGCGGACACCAGCCAGTTCCACATCATCCAGCCGCAGGTGGTGAAGTAGAGCACCCGGTCGCCGGCGCGGATGTCCGAGTGCAGCTGGTGCTCCTTGAGGTGATTGAGCAGCATGCCGCCGGCGCCGTGGACGATGCACTTGGGCTGGCCGGTGGTGCCGGAGGAGTAGAGCACGTAGAGCGGCGCGTTGAAGGGCATGGGGGTATAGCGCGGCGGCTGGCCCCGGTGGCGTTCAAGCAGCTCGGGCCAGTGCAAGGCGCCGTCGTCCGGGCCCAGCTGGTGCCGGCCGATATAGGGGATCTGCACCCAGTGGCGCACGCTGTCCAGCGCCGCCACTATGTCCCTGGCCTTGGCGCTGGTGTCGTGCAGCTTGCCGTTGTAGCGGTAGCCGTCGGCGCTGAACAGCACCTTGGGCCGGGTCTGACCGAAGCGGTCGATCACGCTGTCGACCCCGAAGTCCGGCGAGGTGGAGGTCCAGACCGCACCCAGGGCGGCGGTGGCCAGCATGGCGATCGCCGTCTCCGGCAGGTTGGGCAGGTAGCCGGCCACCACGTCGCCGGGGCCTATGCCTTCGGCCTCGAGCCAGGCACGCAGGGCCGCCACCTGGGCTTCCAGCTCGGCCCAGCTTAGCCGCAGGTGTCCCTGGCCTTCGGCCTGGAACAGTATGGCGTCTTCCCGGGCGAAGGCGTGGGCCTGGGCCAGCAGGTTTTCGGCGAAGTTGAGTCTGGCCTCGGGAAACCACAGATCCTGCTCGGGGTTTTGGCCCCGTTGCAGCAATACTTCTCCCTTGTGGCCGATCACGCCGGCGAAGTCCCACAACCGGCTCCAGAAGGCCTCGGCGTTGCGCACCGACCAGGCGTGCAGGGCGGCGAAGTCGTCGATGGCCAGACCCTGCTCCCGGTTCAAGTCGTCGATAAAGCGCCAGAGCCGGCTCTGCTCGATGCGGGCAGGGGCGGGGCGCCAGAGGGGCTGATGATCGGTATTCATCTAGGCCTCCTGATGATGGTCGGGATGGGCGGCGGCGAAAGCCTCCAGCCGCTGGCAGGCTGCCTCTATGGCCACCAGTCGCGGGTAGGGCGCGAGATCCAGGCCGAAGCGGCGGGCGTTGTAGAGCTGGGGCACCAGGCAGATATCCGCCAGGCCAGGACGCTCGCCGCAGCAAAACGCGGAGCTTTCGCCGGCCAGTTGCCGCTCCAGGGCGGCCAGGCCCTGTTTCAGCCAGTGGTGATACCAGGCCAGCTTCTGCTGTTCATCGATGCCGAATTCGCCCACCAGGTATTGCAGTACCCGCAGGTTGTTGAGCGGGTGGATGTCGCAGGCCACCTGCAGGGCCAGGGCGCGGGCCCGGGCGCGTGCCAAGGCCCCGGCCGGCAGCAGGGCCGGCTCGGGAAAGCGCTCGTCCAGGTATTCGATGATGGCCAGGGACTGGCCGATAAGCCCCTCGCCGGTATCCAGGCTGGGCACCAGGCCGGTGGGGTTGAGGGCACGGTAGTCCTCGCCGCGCTGCTGGCCTTCCAGCAGGTTGACGGGGATGGCTTCGAAGTTTACCCCTTTCAGATTCAGCGCTATCCGCACCCGGTAGGCGGCGGAGGAGCGGGGATAGTCATAGAGCTTCATGTTTTACCACCCGCTGATCGATGGCGCCGAAGATGGAATGGCCGTCCTCGTCCAGCATCTCGATGCGTACCCGGTCGCCGAACTTCATAAAGGGGGTTTTGGCCTCGCCCTGGTCGATGATCTCCAGCATGCGCCGCTCCGCCAGGCAGCAGGAGCCGGTGCTGCGATCCACATTGGAGACGGTGCCCGAGCCGATGATGGCGCCGGCGCAGAGTGCCCGGTTGAAGCTGACGTGGGCCACCAGCTGGGCGAAGTCGAAGGTCATGTCGGTACCGGCGTCGGGCTCGCCGAACAGTTCGTCGTTGAGGTGCACCCGCAGCCGGCGGTGGACCTTGTGCTCCCGCCAGTGGTCGCCCAGCTCGTCCGGGGTTACCGCCACCGGCGAGAAGGAGGAGGCGGGCTTGGACTGGAAGAAGCCGAAGCCCTTGGCCAGCTCGTGGGGGATCAGGTTGCGCAGGGAAACGTCGTTGACCAGCATCAGCAGCCTGATATGGTCGCCGGCCCGCTCGGCGGGGGTGCCCATGGGCACGTCGTCGGTGATCACCGCCACCTCGCCCTCGAAGTCGATGCCCCAGGCCTCGTCCGCCAGGCGGATGTCCTCGCGCGGGCCGATAAAACCGTCGGACACGCCCTGGTACATCAGCGGATCCGTCCAGAAGCTGGCCGGCATCTCGGCGCCGCGGGCCTTGCGCACCAGCTCCACGTGGTTGACGTAGGCGCTGCCGTCGGCCCACTGGTAGGCCCGGGGCAGGGGCGAGGCGCAGGCGGCCTGGTCGAAGGGGAAGCTGTCGGCGCAGGCGCCCTCGTTCAACTGCCGGTACAGGGCCTGCAGCCTGGGTTCGGCCTCGGCCCAGTTGTCCAGCGCCGCCTGCAGGCTGGGGGCGATGGCCCCGGCCTGCACCGCCCGGCTCAGATCCCGGGACACCACGATCAACTGGCCGTCGCGGCCCTGTTTGAGAGAGGCTAGTTTCACAATAATCTCCTTAACTTCAATTTGTTGGCAAAGTTGTCTGAATACTTCGAAGAAGTCGGCCAAAGGGCCCGCTCCGCCGACACGCTGTAAATACCTCCTTGTACGCTCGCACATGCCATCCATGGCATGTGACGGTCGGCGGAGCGGCTCCCTTTGGCCTCCTTTCGGGCATTTGTGTTGCCTGCTCAAACCACTCTGCAAGTCTGTCAGTAGCTTGTGTAAGATGTCTTCCAGCTTCCAGCTTCCAGCTTCCAGCTTCCAGCTTCCCGCTTCCCGCTTCCCGCTTCCCGCTTCCCGCTTCCCGCTTCCCGCTTCCCGCTTCCCGCTTCCCGCTTCCCGCTTCCCGCTTCCCGCTTCCCGCTTCCAGCTTCCAGCTTCCCGCTTCCAGCTTCCAGCTTCCAGCTTCCAGCTTCCAGCTTCCAGCTAGCAGCCCTTCACCTGCCAGGAATTCACATAATCCGGGTTTTCCACCCCCTCGGGCAGTTCGGCCACGTCCAGCGGCAGCCGGGTGTCGATCATCACCGCCACCTCGTCGGTCTCGGTGCGGGCGTGCTTGGCGCCGGCGGCGAAGGCCTTGGGGTGGGGGCCATGGGTGAAGCCGCAGGGGTGCAGGGTGATCATGCCCGCCTCTATGTTGTCCCGGCTGAAGAAGTTGCCCTTGTGGTAGAAGATGACCTCGTCGTAGTCGTCGTTGTTGTGGTAGAAGGGCACCTTGAGCGCGCCCGGATCCGACTCTATGGGCCGGGGCACGAAGGTGCAGATCACGAAGCCGTCGGCGACGAAGGTGGTGTGGGCCGAGGGGGGCAGGTGGTAGCGGTGGCTCATCAGCGGGCGGATGTCGCGCCAGTTGAGCCGGAACACGGTGAGATCGCCCTTCCAGCCTCGGGCGTCCAGCGGGTTGAAGGGAAAGGTGATGCGGTTCATCTGCTCCCGGGCCTTGAGCAAGACCTGCCATTCGCCGGGCCGGGCGGCCTGGGCCCTGAAGGCGTCGTCGATGCGCGGGTATTCCAGCACCGCCGGGTCGAAGATGGCGTGGGCGCCCACCAGGCCGCGTTCGGCGTTCAGGTAGGAGCCGTTGCTGGCCTCTATCATCAGCAGGGTCACCGGCTCCTCGATCTCCAGCCGCCAGGTGGTGGAGCGGGGCAGGATCAGGTAGTCGCCATCGTGAAAGGCCAGCCGGCCGTAGTCGCAGTAGAGCCAGCCCCGACCCTGGTGCACGAACAGGCACTCGTCGCCGTCGCCGTTGCGCACCAGGTGATCCATGGAGTGCTCGCTCTTCCAGAGCCGCACCTTGACGTTGGCGTTGTGCAGCAGGGGGGCGGCATCCCAGGGGCTCTGGCCCGGCGGCGTCAGCCGGTTGGTGTCGAAGGCGCGGGGCCGCAGGGGGCCTTCCCAGGCGCTCCAGCCGGTGGGGGCGTGCTCATGGTACATATGGGTGGCCGGGCCGAAGAAGCCCTCCTTGCCGATTTCCCGCTCGAAGGTGCCCGCCGGCATGTCGCAGTGGGCCTGGCGCGAGGTGTCGCCCTCGCGGATGGGGAATTGGAACCAGTGACGCATTTGCCTGCTCTCCCTGAAATGATTTGGTTGCATTTGTTACTAATATCCATGGCTGCAATGGATATTTCAAGTGCCATTGTTAAAATATAGTAAATTAAGTGGGGTTTTTTCGGGGCGGTTCGCTTTTCGCTACGTGTTTCCGGCAGAAAATAGTTACACTGTTTTCATTTTCCGGCCCTAGACCGAAGGATGTGGCGTGGTACAGAAGAAAACACATTTCGTACTGGACGATTTCGTCCCCTACAAGCTGGTGCTGACCGCCGAACGGGTCGGCAGCCGGCTGGCCGAGCTGTATTCCAGGGAGTTCGGCATCAGCCGGCCCGAGTGGCGGTTGCTGGCCGCCATCGGCTACCGGGAGCAGGTGATCGCCCGGGATCTGTCGGCCATCAGCAGCATGGACAAGGTCAAGGTATCCCGCGGCCTGCAGGGGCTGGAGGACAAGGGGCTGATACAGCGCACCCCCATGCCGGAGGATCAGCGCGCCGCCCTGGTCAGGCTGACGCCGGAAGGGCAGGAGCTGTACCAGCGCATGGTGCCCCGGGTGCTGGAATGGGAAGCGAACCTGATCGACTGCCTGTCGGCGTCCGAATACCGGGATCTGGTCAACGGCCTGGATCGGCTGCTCAGGCGGCTGGACGAGTTGTAGCCCCGGCTGCCTTATACTTGGGGGAGCGCCCGTCACCGGAGGTCTCCCCATGCCCGCCACCGATCGCCCCGTCCTCGACCAGCGGCTGCTCGACGCCCTGGTGCATGGCCTGGCCGGCAGCTCGGGCCAGGCCTTTTTCGAGCAGCTGGTGCGGCAACTGGCGCTGATGCTCGGGGTCAAGGGCGCCTGGGTCACCGAGTGGCGGCCGGCCCGCCGCCGGCTGCGGGCGCTGGCGTTCTGGTTCGACGACCACTATATCGAGGACTACGAATACGACATCGGCGGCACCCCCTGCGAGCCGGTGATCAACCGCTGCGAGCCGACCCTGGTGGCGGAGCGGGTGATCGAACTCTATCCCCGGGACCCGGATCTGCCGGCCCTGGGCGCGGTCAGTTACCTGGGCCAGCCCCTGCAGGACGCCAACGGGGTGGTGCTCGGCCACCTGGCGGTGCTGGACGACAAGCCCCTGGCGGCCAGCGCCGCCCTGCTCTCGGTGTTCCGGCTGTTCACCGCCCGGGCCTCGGCCGAGCTGGCCCGGCTGTGGCGGGATCAGGCCCTGGCCGAGCGGGAGGCCCGGCTGCGCACCCTGGCCGCAGAGGCCCGCCAGCTGCGGGAGGACATCGCACTGTTGCAGGGCGAGACGGAGATCCTGGGCGAAAGCCCGCCCATGCGCCGGATGCGGGAGGAGCTGCGGCGGGTGGCGGGGCTCGACACCACAGTGCTCGTCAGCGGCGAAACCGGCACCGGTAAGGAGCTGGTGGCCAGCGCCCTCCATCGCCAGAGCGGGCGGGCCGGCATGCCCTTTATCCGGGTCAACTGCGCCGCCATCGCCCTGGGGCTGCAGGAGAGTGAATTCTTCGGCCATGAGAAGGGCGCCTTCACCGGCGCCCTGCAGCGCCGGGACGGCCGTTTCAAGCTGGCCGACGGCGGCACCCTGTTCCTCGACGAGGTGGGGGAGATGCCGCCGGATCTGCAGGCCAAGCTGCTGCGGGTGCTGCAGGAGGGAGAGTTCGAGCGGGTGGGCGGCGGCCGCACCGAAAAGGTGGACGTGCGCCTGATCGCCGCCACCCACCGGGATCTGGCGGCCATGGTGGCGGAGGGAAGCTTTCGCCAGGATCTCTGGTACCGGCTCAACGTCTTCCCGCTGCGGGTGCCGCCCCTGCGGCAGCGGGGCGACGATATCCTGCTGCTGGCCCGGGCCCTGCTGGCACGCTTCGCCCGCCGCCATGGCCTGCCCCTGCCGGAACTGACCGAGCAGGACGAGCGCCGCCTGCGCGCCTACCCCTGGCCGGGCAATGTACGCGAGCTGGAAAACGTGCTGGAGCGGGCGCTGATCATCAGCCCGGACGGTCGCCGGCTGGCCCTGGAGCGGGCCCTGCCCGAGGCGTCGCCACCACCTTTGCCCATGGAACCGGACGAAGCCGTCATCCTCACCGCGGCGGAGCTGGCGGCGCTGGAAAAGGCCAACCTGGAGCGGGCCCTGGCCCACTGCCAGGGCAGGATTGCCGGCCCCGACGGCGCCGCCGCCCTGCTCGGCCTGCATCCCAATACCCTGAGTTCCCGCCTCAAGGCCATCGGCCTGCGCTGATGTCCCCCCGATCTCGTGCCGGCAGCCCCGAATTATCGTGAAACACGAGATATCGGGACTTCCGTTGTGCCAGGGGTAAATAACAACCAATTGATTATAAAGTGAATTTTTCACCATCAACGGCTGGCACGGGGCTTGCGACAGTGAAAGCGAGGCGAACGCCATCGCCCAACCTGTGTAACCGAGGAGAAATGCCATGAACACCCACAGCCAGATGATCAACGGTCTCGACAAGGACCAGATGATGACCACCATCGCCGCCATCCAGCAGCAGCCGGGCCTGGCCCGCTTCCAGTTCCGGGCCCGCAACCGCTGGGTCAGCGGCGGTGAGAACCGCTCCAGCATCCAGGGCTTTTACGGTGCCGGCCAGGAGGACGATTCCCGTACCCAGCCCTTCCACTTCACCAACGGTGAGCCGCCGGTGTTGCTGGGGGCCAACGAGGGCGCCAACCCGGTGGAATACCTGCTGCATGCCCTGGCCGGCTGCGTGACCACCACCCTGGTGCTGCACGCGGCCGCCCGCGGCATCCGTATTCGCGCCCTGTCCACCGAACTGGAAGGGGATATCGATCTGCACGGCCTGCTCGGCCTGGACGACGGCATCCCCGCCGGCTACGAGCAGATCACCATCCGCATGAAGGTGGACGCCGACTGCAGCGACCGGGAGCTGGAGGACCTGATGGGCTATGCCCGCCAGCATTCGCCGGTGTGCAACACCCTCTGCCGGCCGGTGCCGGTCAGGCTGGAACGGGTCGCCTGACCCAGGCGGCCGGGCCCTGTCCGGCCCGGCCGCCACCCTCCTTGTGATATATCAAAGGCTTGTCATTACTATACTGCTAGAGTGGCTACAATGAATTGTGCACTGCAGCAAGAGGTAAGTGATGAGCCGAGGAACCACGGAAAACATCCCCCCTTCTTCCCCCCGCTGGCATAGCCAGCCGGGCGAGGCGGTGGCGGCCGGGCTGGACAGCCCCGAGCAGGGTCTGAGCCGGGCCGAGGCCGAAACCCGGCTGCACCGTTTCGGGCCCAATCAACTGCCCGGGGTGGCGCCCACGCCCTGGTGGCGCCGGTTGCTGCGCCAGTTCCACAACCTGCTGATCTACGTGTTGCTGGGCGCCGCCGTGCTGGCGGCGCTGATGCAGCACTGGGTCGACACCGGCGTGATACTGGCGGTGGTGCTGGTCAACGGTGTCATCGGCTATATCCAGGAGGGGCGGGCCGAGCAGGCGCTGCAGGCCATCCGCGCCATGCTGTCGGCCAAGGCCACGGTGATCCGCGATGGCGAGCGGCGGCGCATCGACGCCAGCGAGCTGGTGCCGGGCGACCGGGTCTGGCTGGCCGCCGGCGACAAGGTGCCGGCGGATGTCCGCCTGCTGCAAGCCAGCCGGTTGCAGGCCCAGGAGGCGGCCCTGACCGGCGAGTCGGTGCCGGTGTCCAAGGATGAGGCGCCGGTGGCGGAAGACGCCGACCTGGGGGACAGGCGCGGCATGCTCTATTCCGGCACCCTGATCACCCAGGGCCAGGGCATGGGGGTAGTGGTGGCCACCGGGGTGCGCACCGAACTCGGCAAGATCAACCGGCTGCTGGCGACGGTGGAGGAGCTGACCACGCCCCTGATCCGACAGATGGCCGGCTTCGCCAAGACCCTGACCCTGGTGATACTGAGCCTGGCGGTGCTGGTGTTCGTGCTCGGCCTGCTGCGGGGCCAGGATCCCCAGATGCTGTTTATGGCGGTGGTCAGCCTGGCGGTGGCCGCCATTCCCGAAGGCCTGCCCACTATCCTCACCGTGGCCCTGGCCATCGGCGTGACCCGCATGGCCCGGCGCCGGGCCATCATCCGTCGCTTGCCGGCGGTAGAAACCCTGGGGGCGGTGTCGGTGATCTGCTCCGACAAGACCGGCACCCTGACCCGCAACGAGATGATGGTGGCCAGCCTGACCCTGCCCGACGCCCGCTACCGGGTGGAGGGCAGCGGCTATGCGCCCGAGGGCGAGCTGCACCGGCTCGACGGTGTCGAACTTGCTTCCTCTGCCCTGGCTCCCCTGCTGCAGGCCTGCGTGCTGTGTAACGACAGTCGCCTGCTACAGGGTGGGCAGGGCTGGCAGGTGGAGGGGGATCCCATGGAGGGCGCCCTGCTGACCCTGGCACTCAAGGGGGGGCTGGAGCCGGCCGAACAGCAGCAGCGTTATCCACGCAGTGGCGAGATCCCCTTCGACTCCCGCTACAAATACATGGCCAGCCGCCACCGCCGGGAGGACGGTACCACTTTCCTGGTGGTGAAGGGGGCGCCGGACGTGCTGCTGACGCTATGCCGGGAAGAGCACGGCGGCCAGCCCCTGGATCAGGGCCGCTGGCAGCGGGAAATGGAAGAGATCGCCGCCGGCGGCCAGCGGGTGCTGGGGTTCGCCGCCCGGGCGCTGGCGGCCGACGAAGCCGAGGGCGAACTGCGGCACGAGCAACTGGAGCAGGGCCTGCAATTGCTGGGGTGGGTGGGGCTGATGGATCCGCCCCGGGACGAGGCGATAGCGGCGGTGGCCGAATGCCACCATGCGGGCATCCAGGTCAAGATGATCACCGGCGATCACGGCATCACCGCCGCGGCCATCGCCGCCCGGTTGGGGCTGCACAACAATGACGAGGCGCTGACCGGACGGGAGCTGGAGCAACTGAGCGACGCCGAGCTGTGCGAGCGGGTGGCGGAGGTGAATGTGTTCGCCCGTACCACGCCGGAGCACAAGCTGCGGCTGGTGCGGGCGCTGCAGGAGCGGGGCGCCGTGGTGGCCATGACCGGCGACGGCGTCAACGATGCCCCGGCGCTCAAGCGGGCCGACGTGGGGGTGGCCATGGGCCAGGGCGGCACCGAGGCGGCCAAGGAAGCCAGCGAGATGGTGCTGACCGACGACAACTTCGCCACCATCACCCGGGCGGTACACGAGGGGCGCACCGTGTACGACAACCTGAAAAAGGCCATCGTCTTCCTGCTGCCGGTCAACGGGGGGGAGTCCCTGTCCATCATACTGGCCCTGCTGCTGGCGCTGACCTTGCCGATAGAGCCGCTGCAGATCCTCTGGGTGAACATGGTCAGCTCCATTGGCCTGGCGATGGCCCTGGCCTTCGAAGCCAGCGAGCCCGGGGTGATGCGCCGTCCGCCCCGGGACCCTTGCGCCCCCATACTGTCCCGCTTCCTGATATGGCGCATACTGCTGGTGTCGATTCTGTTCACCATCGGCATCTTCGGGGTGTTCCAGTGGTCCCTGGCCGCCGGCCACGAGGTCGGTTACGCCCGCACCCTGGCGGTGAACACCCTGGTGGCCATGGAGGTCTGGTACCTGTTCAGCGTGCGTCACCTGTACAGCGAAAGCCCGGCCTGGACGGGATGGCGCAGCCTGCGGCCGGCCCTGCTGGCGGTGAGCGTGGTGCTGGCGTTGCAACTCTTCTTCACCTACACGCCCATCATGCAGTTCTGGTTCGGCACCCGGCCCCTGTCGGCGGGCCATGTGCTGCTGACCATAGGGATCGGCCTGGCGGTCTTCCTGGTGCTGGCGCTGGAAAAGCGACTGATCAAGATGGAGGCAAAATGAAACTGCTGACCCTGGTGCGTCATGCCAAGTCGAGCTGGGACGATGCCTCCCTGGCCGACCTCGACCGTCCCCTGGGTGAACGGGGCCGCAAGGATCTGCCGCTGATGGCACCTTTCGCCGCGACCCGGTTACCGCCGGTGGATCTGCTGCTGTGCAGTCCGGCGCGGCGGACCCGGGACACGGCCCGGGCCTTCGCCGCCGCCCTCGGCTATCCCGCGAGCGGCATGGCATTGGACGCCGGGCTCTACGAGGCGTCCGGCGCCAGCCTGCTGAGGCTGCTGCAACGCCAGCCGGCGTCGGTCGGCCACCTGCTGCTGGTGGGCCATATGCCCGGCCTGGGCGAGCTGAGCCGGATGCTGTGCGGCGGGCCGGACGACAAGTTTCCCACCTGCGCCGTGCTGCATATGGGGCTGAAGATCCACGGCTGGAGCGAGTTGCAGGCGGGCTGCGGCGAGCTGCTGTGGTACCGGACTCCGAAGCGGCTGGGCTGAGCTACACTTAGCCTCCGAACGGGCCAGGCCCGCACAGGGAGCCACACCCATGGGGTTTGAACTGGATCTGCGACAGTCCCTGGATCAGAGCCTGCGCGCCAATGCCGGCGACCTGCTGGAGCAGGCCGCCGCCGGCTTGCTGGGGGAACTCGAGCCGGACGAGGCGGTGCACGAGGCGCGCAAGAGCATCAAGAAGCTGCGCGCCCTGATGCGCCTGATCGAACTGCCCCTGGGGCGCCGGTTCCGTCCCTGCGATCGCTATTTCCGTGATATCGCCCGCAGCCTCGCGCCCCTGCGCGATGCACTGGTGCAGCGCCAGCTTCTGGAGCAGCTGGGGCGGCAACAGCCGGAACTGGCCGAGCTGACCGGCCGGCTATTGCCCCGGCTGCCGGCGGCCAGGGTGAAAAAGCCGGGCAAGATCCTCCGGCAGGCGGCGACGGCCCTGCTGGATGGCCGGGCGCGGCTGTCCCGCTGGCCGCCGTTCGAGCCGCGTTTTCGTACCCTGGGGGGGGGCTTTCGTACCGTCTACCAGCAGGCCCGGGAGCCGGCCTGGCAACTGCGCGGAGAGGAGCCGGCCGAGCCCTGGCACCAGTGGCGCAAGTGGGTGAAATACCATGGCTACCAGCTGCGGCTGCTACAGCCCCTGGCCCCGGACTGGCTGCAGCCCAGGGCACTGCAACTCAAGGAGCTGGGGGAATGGCTGGGCGATGAGCACGATCTGGGGGTGCTGGCCGCCTTGCAACTGCGCCATGCCCCGGAGCTGACGGGAGGGGCTGTGATGGCCGTTATCGGCGAGCGGCGCGCCCGGCTGCGCCGGCAGGCCCTGCAGGGGGGGCGGGCGCTGTTCGCCGACGAGCCCGGGGAGCTGAGCCAGCGCCTCAAGCGACACTGGCGGCGGGACTAACTCAGTCCAGGGGCAGCACTATGGCGGTCAGCTTCCAACCCAGGCCGCGGCGGCTCAGGATGAACTCGGCCTGCTTGCCGCTGTCGTCGGTCATGGTGACCACGAAATGGTTGAGCGAGCGGTAGCCCATGGCGGCGTCGGAAAAGGGTTTTCGGCGCTCGGGCCCGGGCTTGCCGGTGTCGTTTCCGTTGCCGGCGGGCGGCGGCTCGCTGCGGGGAATGCCCGGTGCCGGCGTTTCGCCCCGCATCAACTGCTCTATGCCGGCCGGGGTCACATAGGTATCCACCAGGCCGTCCACCACCACGTTGGCGAAGGCGGCGCCCAGGGCGGCCAGGGGATTCTGCCGGATGTCGTCGCCCAGCTCGCGCAGCATGCGCGCGTTCAACTGATCCTTCAGGCTCTGGCGCACGCTGTCGAATTCCACGTGCTCGGCCAGGGCCCGGCCGTCGCGGTTGTCGGCCGCCTCGCGGATCTGGTAGACGGTGATCCAGGGGGCGGCCACGCCGTAGCCGAGGGCCAGCACGGCGGCCAGGACAAAAACAAGCTTCAGGGTGCGCATGGGGAAAGACTCCGATAGGGGCGAGACGCCAAGGCTGCCGCTAATTGCCGCCGCTGGCAAGAGCAAAAACTGACGGAGATCAAGGACTCCCCCGCTTTCCGGCGCAACATAACCGGAGCGTGGGTCCATACTTAGGGCTGACCGCAATCACCGAAGGAGAACACCTCATGTTGGAAGCACACGGCATGGCCGTCGAGATGCAAAAGCAGGACGAGCACACCCTGTATCTGACCATCAAGATCTACGGAGACATCGCCTACGACGACTTCAGGGAGATGGAGCAGCAACTGGAGCAGACCCTGGCCACCATGGATAGCCCCAGGATCAAGGCGCTGGTGGACATGATCGACTTCAGCGGCTGGGAAGCCAAGGCGTTATGGGAAGATATCCAGTTTACCCGCAAGCACGGCGACGACTTCAGCAAGCTGGCGATAGTGGGGGTGGATCTCAAGGAAAAGCTGATGGCCATGGTGGTCGACTGGTTCATGTTGAGCAGCCAGGTGCAATACTTCGAGAGCCTGGATGAGGCCAGGACCTGGCTGGATCAGGAAGAGCCCTGAACGACTTCTTTCGTCGTGGCCGGGGCCACCGGGTTCCGGTCGGCACGGTTGCCGTTAGCGGAAGCGCTTGAGTTCTGGCTAAGAGCTGTCAGAATTCTTGCCCGTCGTTGTTCCTTAATCAGGGTTTCTTAAAGATGCGCTTTTACAAAACCGGTCTGTCGCTGCTGGCAGCCATGGTGCTTACCGCCTGTTCTTCCAACACCGCCAAGCAGGGCACGCCGCCCGCCGGTATCGAACTGGTGCGCGGCCCCACCCAAATCGCCGGCGGCAACGCCCGTGGCCCCGAAGACATCACGGTGCGTACGCCCCACTTCACCTTCGCCATTTCTTCGGCCAGCCAGGGCGGCCTGGTGGATCTGGCCCTGGTGGAAAACGGCGTCTTCGGCAAGGATCGTATCGAATCCCTCGACTTCGTGCCCGGTGACGGGGAACTCAGCCTGGAAGCGCTTACCATCACCGAGCACAGCCCGGAGCGGCTGGTGATCGAGCTGAAGCGTCAGTGGAACGGTCATACCCTGCTGAGCCGCTACGAGGTCAGCCGCGACTATCCGGGCATCAAGCTCAGCACCCAGCTGCAGGGCCCGGTCAAGGACACCCTGTTCGCCGGCTATCGCCTGCAGCGCAACGAGCCGGCCCAGGCGGGCCCCAGCTACAACGAGGTGTCGCGCATGGTGCAGAATCACTGGACCGCGGCCCAGCCCCAGAACCATTTGGGCGAGCTGTACGAAACCGACGATCTGCGTCGCTCGCGCCAGCCGGGGCAAGCCGGCGAGTTCAGTGCCTGGCTGAGCGCCGGCTCCCTCGGCAGCCTGCTGTCCGACAAGGAGATGTACACCATCGCCAGTGACCAGGCCAGCCTGGGACTGTTCGAGCTGAACCCAGCGGCCAGCAACTTCGACTCCTACCTGGCGGTGATGCGCCAGCGCTGGGACAGGGGCGAACGGGTTTACCTGAGCGCCAGCCCATTGCTGAAGGACGGCCGCCAGAAGAGTGCCAAGCTCTACGCCTATACTCCCAAGGGACGGCTCAGCGCCGACTTCGCCACCGCCGCCGCCAAGGGCCACAGCTTTCTGAGCTTCGGCCCCGAGATCTACCCGGTGACCACCAATTTCGGCGGTGTGGCCGCCCCCTACAGCGAAACCCAGGTGGAGTTCCGCTCCGAAGTGGGCCTGGCCAAGGCCGAAGTCTGGCTGGACGGCAAGCAGGTGGCCGGCTGGAACATCAATGGTGCCAAGTGGTTCCGTACCGGCGTGCCTGTGCCCCCCAACCGCACCTGGATGCAATGGATAGTGGAAGACAAACAGGGCAACCGCGCCTACTCCAATCCCATCTGGGTCAAGTAGGGCGCCAATACCGTTCAGAAGGGGCCTGCGGGCCCCTTTTCTATGGGTGCGGACAACGAAGTCGGGTTTTCGGGCTATGTTGAAAGGGTGGGGAATAACAGGGGCCGCCGGGCCGGGAGCCGTTAAGATGGAAAGCTTTTATGTCAGCCATACCCTGGCCTGCACCGATGCCGAGGCGGTGGCCGCCGCCCTGCAAGGGCGCAACGCCTTCGTCACCCCGGCTCACAAGGGCTCGGTGGTGGTGCTGGACGAAGAGGCCGAGGCCCAGGAGCCGGAGGTGGTGCTGGCGCTCGGCTGCCGGCTGTCGAGCGAACTGGATGTACCGGTGCTGGTGGCACTCAATCACGACGACGACATCCTGCTGCTGGCCCTGTGCCAACGGGGCTGGGTGGTGGACCAGTACAACTCGGCGCCCGAGCTGTTCGAACCGGACCCGGATGCCGAGCCCATAGGTCCCCAGGGCGGCAACGCCGACCGGCTGGCCGAGGCTTTCGGCAGCCCCCATGCGGGCGAAATCGAACGCATACTGCGCCACCCCTCGGGAGAAACCGGCTATCTGTTCGCCTACGAACGGCACTTCGAATTGGTAAAGGCCCTGGGCATTTCCGAATATGGGGTCAATACCGGCTACAAGTACCTGGCCGCCGGAGAATATCCCGCCGGGCTGGAGGCGGGCCAATTGATCCGGGTCCGGGCCGAAGGCAGTCAATACAATGAGAATGATTCGCTTTAATATGGCTGGCTGATCCGGTAGGCTAGCGCCTTTCTTCGTTTCCTGTTCGGAGCCTGTTCATGTCCAGCTCGTCCAGCTTCCAGGCGCTGTGGCGCCTGTTACGCTATGCCCGGGGCTATCGCCGCCGCATCATCGCCGCCACTTCCTGCTCCATCCTCAACAAACTGTTCGATATCGCGCCCGAGATCCTGATCGGCATCGCCATCGACGTGGTGGTCAACCAGGAGCAGAGTTTCGTGGCCCGGCTCGGCTTCGTCACCCCCAAGGAGCAGATCCTGATGCTGGGGGTGCTCACCTTCGTGATCTGGGCCGGCGAGTCGCTGTTCGAGTACCTCTACCAGATCCTGTGGCGCAACCTGGCCCAGCGGCTGCAGTCGGATCTGCGCCAGGACGCCTACGAACACGTGCAGCGGCTGGATATGGGCTTTTTCGAGTCCAAAAGCTCGGGCCAGCTGGTGTCCATCATGAACGACGACGTCAACCAGCTGGAGCGCTTCCTCGACGGCGGCGCCAACAGCCTGATCCAGGTATTCGTCACCGTGGTGGCGGTGGGTGCCGTGTTCCTGGTGCTGTCGCCGCAAATCGCCCTGCTGGCCTTCACCCCCATCCCCATCATCATCTGGGGCGCCTTCTACTTCCAGCGCAAGGCGGGCCCGGTGTACGCCGAGGTGCGCGAGAGGGTGGGCGATCTGGCCGGACGGCTGTCCAACAACCTGGGCGGCATCGCCACCATCAAGAGCTTCACCGCCGAGGCCCGCGAGGCCGAGCGGCTGCGCCAGAGCAGCGAGGCCTATGTGGAGGCCAACCGCAAGGCCATCCGCATCAGTTCGGCCTTTATCCCCATCATCCGCATGGCGATACTGGTGGGCTTTCTGGCCACCTTTATCCTCGGCGGCCTCAAGACCCTGGACGGCTCGCTCAACGTGGGTGCCTACGGGGTGCTGGTGTTCCTCACCCAGCGGCTGTTGTGGCCGCTCACCGGCCTGGCCCAGGTGATCGACCTGTTCGAGCGGGCCATGGCCAGTACCCGCCGCATCCTGGATCTGCTGGGCACCCCGGTGCGGGTACAGGACGGCGGCGAGCCGCTGGCCGCGGCGGTCAAGGGGGAAGTGCGTTTCGAGGGCCTGGGCTTTCATTACCCCTCGAGCCGGGTGGGGGTGAACGACATCGAGCTGACCGTGCCCGCCGGCACCACCCTGGCGCTGGTGGGGGCCACCGGCTCCGGCAAGTCTACCCTGATCAAATTGCTGCTGCGCTTCTACCAGCCGGACCGGGGTGCCATCTACCTGGACGGCCAACCGATAGAGCGGCTGGAGATGCAGGCCCTGCGCCGCAATATCGGCCTGGTCAGCCAGGAGGTGTTCCTGTTCGAGGGCAGCATCCGCGACAACATCGCCTACGGCCGGCCCGAGGCGAGCGAGGAAGAAGTGATCGCCGCCGCCCGGGTGGCGGAGGCCTGGGAATTTATCGAGCGGTTGCCGCAAGGGCTGGATACCCCGGTGGGCGAGCGGGGCGTGCGGCTGTCCGGCGGCCAGCGCCAGCGGCTGTCCCTGGCCCGGGCCCTGCTCAAGGAGCCGCCGGTGCTGATCCTGGACGAGGCCACCAGCGCGGTGGACAACGAGACCGAGGCCGCCATCCAGCGTTCCTTGCGCAAAATCGCCCATGGCCGCACCGTGATCATGATAGCCCACCGGCTGTCCACCATAGTCCATGCCGACAACATAGTGGTGATAGACCAGGGCCGTATCGCCGAGCAGGGCCGCCACGCCGAACTGCTGGCCAGGGACGGCCTCTACGCCGCCCAGTGGCGGGTTCAGACCGGCGAGATGGAGGAGGCGCCGGCAGCGGTGTTTGCCTGAGCTCTGCCATGGCGGCGGCCGGTCAAGCCGCCGCCGGCTCACCCCAGGGCGGTGTCCAGCAGCATCATCAGCACAAAACCGAGCATCAGGCCGTTGGTGGCCCACAGCTCGTGGCCCTGACGGTGGGACTCGGGGATCAGCTCGTGGCTGATCACGAACAGCATGGCGCCCGCCGACAGTGCCAGCCCCCAGGGCAGCAGCAGGGGGGAGCCGACCAGCACAGAGGCGCCCAGCATGGCCATCACCGGCTCCACCAGCCCGGACAGCATGCCCACCGCCAGCGCGAATCGGCGCCGGTAGCCGAGCGCCAGCAGCGCCATGGCCACCACGAAACCTTCGGGGATATCCTGGATGGCGATACCGGTGGCCAGGGCGCTGGCCGCCACCCCGTCGCCCCCGGCGAAGGCGGCGCCGATGGCCAGCCCTTCGGGAATGTTGTGCAGCGCTATCGCCAGCACGAACAGCCAGCCGCGTTTGAGCCGTTCCGAGCCGACCCCGTCCGAGCCCTTGATAAAGTGCTCGTGGGGCACGCAGCGCTCCAGTACCAGCATGACGGCACCGCCCAGCAGCACCGCCAGGGCCACGGTACCGGCGGCATGCCAGTTGCCGGCGCCCTGGCTTTCCAGCACGTCCAGCGCCGGGACTATCAGCGAGAAGATGCTGGCGGCCAGCATGACGCCGGCGCCGAAGCCGAGTACGCCGTCGAGCAGGCGACCGGCCAGGCGGCGGGAAAACAGCGCGGGCAGGGTGCCCGCCGCGGTGGCGCCGGCGGCGATCAGCCCGGCGAAGAAGGCCTGGCGTACCAGGGGTTGCTGGTGCATCACTTCCACCCAGTGCAGTACCACCAGCCCGGCGCCGGCCAGCACCAGGGCGATACCAAGCCAAGTGCGCGGCCGCCATCCGCCGCCCAGCGGCGCGCTCCGGGGCCTGACGGCGGGGGCGTTCATGGCAGCGTCTCGTAGCGGCGGCCGACCTCGGCCCAGTTCACCACCCGGAAGAAGGCGGCGATATAGTCGGGCCGCTTGTTCTGGTACTTCAGGTAATAGGCGTGCTCCCACACATCCAGCCCCAGTATGGGGGTGAGCCCGTCCATCAGCGGGCTGTCCTGGTTGGCGCTGCTGGTCACCGCCAGCCGGCCGTCCGCGTCCGCCACCAGCCAGGCCCAGCCGCTGCCGAAACGGCTTACCGCCGCCTGTATGAACTGTTGCTTGAACGCCTCGACGCCGCCGAAGTCGCAGAGCAGGGCCTCGGCCAGTCGGCCGGCCGGCTCGCCGCCGCCGTCGGGGGACATCACCCGCCAGAACAGGGAGTGGTTGGCGTGGCCGCCCCCGTGGTTGCGTACCGCCGGCTGCAGGGCCGACGGCAGGGCGGTGATCTCGCCCAACAGCCGTTCCAGCGGCCAGTCGGCATAGGGGGTACCCTCGACGGCGGCATTCAGGCCATTGACATAGGTCTGGTGGTGGCGACCGTGGTGGATTTCCATGGTCATGGCATCCAGGTGGGGCTCGAGGGCGTCGTAGGGATAGGGCAGGGCGGGAAGTTGGAACGTCATGGATATCTCCTTTTAAATGTAAATCATTTTTATTTGCATTTAATGAAAAGGCAAGTCATATTTCTCGCATCGACATAGATGACGGGGAAGATGATGGACGTGCTGGAACAGTGGAAAAGCTGGATCATCCAGGCCAATCGGGCTTTTGCCTACGATCAGTTCGAACTGGCCTGCAACTGTTACCAGCAGGCGCTGACGCTGCTGGCCGAGCACTGGCCAGAGGCCGGGCGGCATGGGCCCACGGCCGGCGAGCTCGATAGCGAGTCCTTGATCGTCTGCCTGTCGATCAGCGTGCAGAACCTGGCCGAGACCTATGCCCGGCAGGGGCGTCGGCGCCGCTGCCGGGGGCTGCTGAAGCGCACCCTGCGCCAGTTTTCACAATGGCAGCAGCGACAGCCGTTGCCGATGGAGGTGGATGCGGCGCTGCTGCGGGAGCGCAGCCGGCTGTGGCGGGAGCTGTGCCGGCTGGAACAGATACCGGCCTCGCCGGGCCATTACTCGATTGAGTGCCACACCGCGAGGCTACACTAAAAGGGTGTAACCCAACCGGAGACGGGCGGATGAAACTTCTTTTCCTGTTATTGGGCCTGCTGCTGGCCTTGGGGCCACGGGCGGAGGCGGCGGCGCCCGAGCCCGCCGCCGTCCGTGAGTGGCCGGTGCCCTGGGCCGGCACCCGGCCGCGGGATCCCTATGTGGATCCGGCCGGGCGGGTCTGGTTCTGCGGCCAGGCGGGCAACTACCTGGCGGTATTCGACCCCGCCACCGAACAGTTCCGGCGCATCGAGCTGGAGCAAGGCACCCATCCCCACAACCTGGTGGTGGACCAGGCGGGGCTGGTCTGGTATGCGGGCAACCGCAACGCCCGCATCGGCCGGCTGGATCCGCAGAGCGGGGAGATCACCATCTTCCCCATGCCCGATCCTGAGGTGCGCGATCCCCACACCCTGGAGCCGGATGGCCGGGGCGGGATCTGGTTTACCGCCCAGGGCAGCAACAGGGTGGGCCGGCTGGACATGGCCAGCGGCGACATTGCGCTGGTGAGGGTGCCGACCCCCAATGCCCGCCCCTACGGCATCAAGCTGGACGGCCAGGGCCGGCCCTGGGTGGCCCTGTTCGGCACCAACAAGCTGGCCTGGATCGAGCCGCAGACGCTGGCACTGACCGAAGTGATCCTGCCCCGGGAGCAGGCCCGGGTGCGCCGGCTGGAAATCGCCGCCAACGGCGATGTCTGGTACCTGGACTTCGCCGGCGGCATGATCGGCCGTTACCGGCCCGCGCAGGGCGGGTTCGACGAATGGCCCATTCCCACCGCGGGACGGGCCCAGCCCTACGGCTCCGGCATGGACCAACGCGGACGGCTCTGGCTGGTGGACGTGGGTTCCCGTCCGGTGCGGCTGCTGGGCTTCGATACCGCCGAGGAGCGCTTCCTGCCGGCGGTACCCATCCCCAGCGAGGGCGGTGCGGTACGCCACATGTACTACCATGCCGAGAGCGACAGCCTCTGGTTCGGCACCGATGCCAATACCCTGGGCCAGGCCCGGCTGGCGCCCTAGCACCCCTAGTCGTCATCGACAAGCCGGGCCTGCTCCAGGCCCGGTTTTTTCTGCCCGCTGAAGCCGGTGGCCTGGATCCTCGTCCTCCCAGTTTTTGGGCTCCTTATGGAACTCTTGCCGACAGGGCTACACTAAGAAGGCGTTTTCCGTGGGAGAGAGGTGCACATGAAGATCCTGTATCCATTGCTGGGATTGTGGCTGGTGCTGGCCGTCGAGGCGCAGGAAGTCCCCGTATCGTCACCCCATATCCAGGAATGGCAGGTACCCTGGGCCGGAACCCGCCCCCGGGATCCTTTCGTGGCGCCGGATGGACGGGTCTGGTTCAGCGGCCAGCTCGGCAATTACCTGGCGGTGTTCGCGCCCGATACCGACACCTTCGAGCGGGTCGAGCTGGAATCGGGCACCTACCCCAATGGCGTGGCGGTGGATGACGCGGGCATGGTCTGGTATGCCGGCAACCGCAATGCCCGCCTCGGCCGGCTGGATCCCGCGAGCGGGGAGATAGTCACCTTTCCCATCCGTAACCCGGCCGTGCGCGATCCCCACACCCTGGCGCTGGGCGGAGGGGGCAAGCTCTGGTTTACCGCACCCGAAAGCAACCGGGTAGGCCGGCTGGACAGGGGCAACGGCGACCTGGAGCTGATACGGGTGCCCACCTCCAACGCCCGGCCCTACGATATCAAGCTGGACGGCCAGGGGCGGCCCTGGGTGGCCCTGTTCGGCACCAACAAACTGGCCTGGATCGACCCCGATACCCTGGCGCTGACCGAGGTGGCCCTGCCCCGGCCCCGGGCCAGGCCGCGGCGGCTGGAAGTGGCCGGCAACGGCGATGTCTGGTACCTGGATTTCGCCAACGGCATCGTCGGCCGTTATCGGCCGTCGTCGGGGAGCTTCGACGAGTGGCCAATCCCTGGCGAAGGACGGGCCCGGCCCTACGGCTCGGCACTGGACGGCGAGGGCAGGCTCTGGCTGGCGGATCAGGGGGGCAGGGCGATGCGGTTGCTGAGTTTCGATACCCAAGGCGAGCGTTTCCTGCATGATCTGGCGTTGCCCAGCCCCAGTGGCGCCGTGCGCCACCTGCATTACCACGCGGCCAGCGACAGCCTCTGGTTCGCCACCGACGCCAATACCCTGGGCCAGATCCGGCTGTCGCCCTAGCGCACGGATAAGTTTAAAACGCATCAGCGCGATGCTTCTTGGCGCCCGGGTGGCCGCCTGCGCTCCAGCTCTGGCGCCCGTTTTGTTATCCTGCGCCCAACTTCCCCAGCAAAATGAAACCGGTTTCTGTAACCGGTTTCATTTTGCTGTTAGTATGGTCCCGACATCGGCCGGTTGCGACAACGGAGCCGGCCGGCCCGGACCATTCCAAGCGAGGAACCCAGCATGACGGCATTTCCCAAGCAATTCCTGTGGGGCGCGGCCAGCGCCGCCTACCAGGTGGAGGGCGCCCACGACGCCGACGGCAAGGGGCCGTCCATCTGGGATGTCTACGCCCACCTGCCCGGCACCACCCATGAAGGCACCAATGGCGACCTGGCGGCGGATCACTATCACCGCTTCAAGGAAGACGTGGCGCTGATGGCGGAGCAGGGACTGACCAGCTATCGCTTCTCCATCGCCTGGACCCGGCTGCTCCCGCAGGGGCGGGGCGCCGTCAACCCGGCGGGCGTGGCCTTCTACCATGCCTTGATCGACGAGCTGCTCCGCCACGGCATCAAGCCGATGATCACCCTCTACCACTGGGATCTGCCCCAGGCACTGCAGGATCTCGGCGGCTGGGAGTCCCGAGAGACGGTGGACGCCTTCGCCGACTACGCCGAGCTGTGCTACCGGGAGTTCGGTGCCAAGGCCGAGCTGTGGGCCACCTTCAACGAGACCGTGGTCTTTATCGGCATGGGCTATATCACCGGCGCCCACCCGCCCGGGGTGCGCGACCCGGCCCGGGCGCTGCAGGCCTGTCACCATGTGTTCCTGGCCCACGCCCGGGCGGTGCAGCGTTTCCGTGAGCTGAAATGCGAAGGGCGGGTGCGTGCCGATGCGGTCATCGGTTTCGTCAACGTACTGCAGCCCCATGCCCCGGCGAGCGACAGGCCCGAAGACATCGCCGCCCGGGAGCTGGCCGACGGCTGCTTCACCCATTGGTTTTACGATCCCGTGCTCAGGGGCGAGTATCCCGCCGCGCTGCTGCACTGGGCCCAGGAGGCGCTCGGCGCACCGCTGTTCGCTCCGGGCGACGCCGAGCTGCTCAAGGCCAATATCTGCGACTTTATCGGGGTCAACTACTACAAGCGGGAACTGGTGGCCGCCAACCCGGACGTGGACAACACCCGCATCAATACCAGCGGCGAAAAGGGGTCGGGCCGGGAGTTCGGCTTCCGGGGGCTGTTCAAGTTCGTGCGCAACCCAAGCGGCGAATACACCGACTGGGACTGGGAAATCTACCCCAAGGGCCTGACCGAGGGCATACTGCAACTGAAAGCACGCTACGGTAACCTGCCGGTCTACATCACCGAAAACGGCCTGGGCGCCAAGGATCCCATCATCGACGGCGAAGTGGTGGACGACGCCCGCATCGACTACCTGGCCCGCCACCTGAAGGCGGCGGCGGAGGCCATCGCCGCCGGCGCCGACGTGCGCGGCTACTACCCCTGGTCCTTCACCGATCTGCTGAGCTGGCTCAACGGCTACCAGAAGCAATACGGTTTCGTCTACATCGACCGGGACCACCACCTGGCCCGGCAGCGCAAGAAGAGCTTCTTCTGGTACCAGGAGGTGATAAGATCCCACGGCAGCCTCATTAAGACCTGACGCCCTGGTGCCGGTTTCCCCTTACCCTTTTCCGATAACAGCAATGGCCACCATAACCGATGTATGCAAACTGGCCGGGGTTTCCAAGGCCACGGTCTCAAGGGTGCTGAACGGCACCGCCCAGGTGAAGGAGTCCACCCGCCGCGCGGTGTTCGACGCCATCGACCAGCTCGGCTACCGGCCCAACAGCCTGGCCCGGGCCCTGGCCCATAACAGCGCCAACAGCCTGGGGCTGGTGGTGTCCGACTTCGAGGGCGCCTACTTCGGCACCCTGCTCAAGCAGGCGGCCCTGAGCGCCGAGCAGCACGGCAAGCAGCTGATCGTGACCGACGGCCACGACGACCCGGAGCGTGAACGGGACGCGGTGCACCTGCTGGCCGACCGGCGTTGCGACGCCATAGTGCTGTACAGCCGCTTTATGTCCGAGGCGCAGCTCGCCGAGCTCAAGGCCGGGCTCGCCATTCCGCTGGTGCTGATCAACCGGGAACTGCCACCGGCACTGGGGCCCAGCGTCTGCTTCGAGCAGGCCGGCGCCGCCCGGCTGATGATGGACCACCTGGTAGGCCTGGGTCACCGCCGCATCGCCTGCATCACCACCCCCATCCGGGCCCCCACCGGCCAGGCCCGGCTCGAGGGCTACCGGGCCGCGCTTGGGGCCCACGGCATCGCCGTTGATCCGCGCCTGATCGAGCACGGCGACAGCCACCTGGAAGGCGGTTACCTGGCCTGCCGGCGCCTGCTCGAGCGGGGGGCCAAGTTCAGCGCCCTGTTCGCCTTCAACGACGACATGGCGGTGGGGGCGCTGCGGGCGCTGCACGAGGCCGGCATCCGGGTGCCGCAGCAGCTGTCGGTGGCCGGTTTCGACAACGAGCCCATGTCGGCCTACAGCCAGCCGCCGCTCACCACGGTGGAGCTGCCGATCCAGGCCATGACCCGGCACGCCATGCAATTGGCGCTGGAGCTGGCCGAAGGCCGCCCGGCACCGGCGCCGGTGCGCTTCCGCGGGCGGCTGATCCTGCGGGGATCGGTGACGGCGCCGAACACCAGTGATTAAACCAGCAACGAGGAGCACAGCATGATTGAAGCGGTTATTTTCGATATGGACGGGGTCATCGTCGACTCCGAGCCCCTGTGGCTGCAGGCCAAGCAGGAAGCGGGGGCCCGTTTCGGCTTTACCGTCACCGAGGAAGACGGCGCCCAGACCGTGGGCCTGCGCATCGACGAGATCAGCCAGCGCTGGGTGCGCACCAAGGGGCTGGATCCGGCCTGTGCCGATGCCCTGACCGAGGCCATGATCGAGCAGGTGATCGCCCAGGTGCGGCAGCTGGACGAACCCATGGCCGGGGTGCGCGACACCCTGGGTCGGCTGGCTCGCTCCCCGCTCAAGGTCGGGCTGGCCTCTTCCTCGCCGCTGCGGCTGATCGACGCCGTACTCGAGCGCTTCGGGCTGGCCGGCCACTTCCAGGTGCGGGTCTCCGCCGAACACCTGCCGCTGGGCAAGCCCCATCCCCAGGTCTACCTGGAAGCGGCCGCTGCCCTGGCTGTGCTGCCCCAGCACTGCCTGGCCATCGAGGATTCGGTCAATGGCGTCATCGCCGCCAAGGCCGCCCAGATGACGGCGCTGTGCGTGCCCGAGCCGGCCCTGTACCGGGATCAACGCTTCGGCATCGCCGATCTCAAGCTGGCCTCCCTGGCCGATTTCGACTGCCCCCAGCTGCGTCGCCTGCTGGGGCTGTGAGGGCGGAAGCCGGGCAGCCGGTGTCCTGCCCTGGGCCGTTCGGCGCCAGGACTGGCGCCGGATGAACCGCGTTAAAAATAACATCTGTTCTTATTACCACTACGTTACCCAAATAAAATCAGTGACTTAGGTGTTATTTAAATTTGAAAAGGGGAGCGGGCACGTCTATCATTGCCGACGGAATCCAAGGGGAGAAGAGCATGAAAGGCGATCAGAAAGTCATCGAGTACCTGAATCAGGTACTGAGCATAGAACTCACCTCCATCAATCAGTATTTCCTGCATGCCCGCATGTTCAAGAACTGGGGCCTGCACGAGCTGGACGAGCGCGAGTACAAAAAATCCATCAAGGACATGAAACAGGCCGACAAGCTGATCGAGCGCATCCTGTTCCTCGAGGGCCTGCCCAACCTGCAGCACCTGAACCGCCTGTATATCGGTGAGAGCACCGAAGAGATGCTGCGCTGCGATCTGCGGCAGGTGGAGGAGCAACTAGTGGTGCTGAAGGAAGCCATCGCCTACTGCGAGTCGGTGCAGGACTATGTGTCCCGGGAACTGTTCACCGAGATCGAGGAGTACGAAGAAGGCCACCTGGACTGGATCGATACCCAGCTCGGCCTTATCGCCAAGGTCGGCATCGAAAACTACCAACAGTCGCAAATGTAAGGGGAACCCCGGATGAAAGGTAACAGCAAGATTATCGCGGCGCTGAACGAGCTGCTGGCCGGCGAGCTGAGCGCCATGGATCAGTATTTTATCCATTCCCGCATGTACGACGACTG
This sequence comes from Zobellella iuensis, assembly GCF_016746085.1. Classification (GTDB taxonomy): domain Bacteria; phylum Pseudomonadota; class Gammaproteobacteria; order Enterobacterales; family Aeromonadaceae; genus Oceanimonas; species Oceanimonas iuensis. The sequence continues at coordinate 148,522 of NZ_JAERTZ010000012.1, read as the reverse complement.
GGGCCTGAAGAAGCTGTTCGAACGTATCGACCACGAATTCGAGGACGAGAAGGGCCACGCCGCCAAGCTGATCGAGCGCATCCTGTTCCTGGAAGGCACCCCCGACATGGTGACCCGGGCGCCGCTCAATATCGGCAAGGACGTGCCCGCCATGCTCCAGAGCGATCTCAACCTGGAATACAAGGTGATCGAGGATCTGCGCAAGGTCATGGCCCTGTGCGAGCAGGAGCGGGACTACCAGAGCCGCGACATGCTGCTGCAACTGCTGGAAGACACCGAGCACGACCACACCCACTGGCTGGAGCAGCAACTGGGCCTTATCGACAGGATTGGCCTGCCCAACTACCTGCAATCCCAGATGGGCTGAGCCGGCCCTTCATTACCCACGGCCCGGCAGGGCCGTGGGTTCCCCGTTCTGGCAAATCCCATCCCTGCGACTACTTTTGGTGCACCCGTCTGCTATTATGGGCGGTTGATGTTCACCCGGGCGCAAGGCCCGTCCATCCGCGGGGATATGGCATGAATCGATCGATATTTTCACTGAACCAGGCCCGTTACGGCGGCTTCTGGCGGCGCCTGTTCGCCTATCTGATCGATGTGCTGCTGATGGCCCTGCCCATCGGGCTGCTGCTGTCCTGGCTGCTCGACCCCTCCCTGGCCGATCCGGGCGAGGTCGATTTTCAGCGGGCCGAGTCGCTCTACGGCCTGGTGTTCTGGTGGCTCTATTTCGCCCTGTTGCAGTCTTCACCCTGGCAGGCCACCCTCGGCAAGAAACTGCTCGGCATGAAGGTGACCGATGCCCAGGGCCGACGGCTGTCCTTTGTTCGGGCCTCGGTGCGCTATCTCGCCTCCCTGCTGTCCGGTGCCCTGCTGATGCTGGGTTTCCTGATGATTCCCTTCAATCGCAAAAAACGTGGCCTGCATGACTTTATCGCCGGTACCCAGGTGATCCGCAACCGCTAACGGCCGCCCAGCAAGGAGCCGAGCAGGCCCCGGGCGATGCGCCGGCCCAACTGGCTGCCGATGCTGCGCAGGGTGCTCTTGGCCACGCTTTCCAGCAGCGAATCCCGATTGCCGGCGCGGCTCTTGCCCGTGGGCTCGGGTTTTTCCGCCGGCTGCTGCGCCAGGCGGCGTTCCAGCATCTCGAAGGCTGAATCCCGATCCAGCACCTGGTCGTAGCGCCCGGCCAGGGGCGACTGCGTGAGCCGGGCCTGGCGCTCTTCCGCCGTCAGGGGCCCGATACGGGACTCGGGCGGGCATATCAGGGTGATCTCCACCGGGGTGGGGGCGCCTCTTTCATCCAGCACCGACACCAGTGCCTCGCCCACCCCCAGGGTGGTGATGGCGGCCTGGGTATCGAAGGCCGGATTGGCCCTGAAGGTGCGCGCGGCGGCCCTGACCGCCTGCTCGTCCCGCGGGGTGAAGGCGCGCAGGGCGTGCTGGATCCGGTTGCCGAGCTGGCCCAGCACGGTGTCGGGGATGTCCAGCGGACTCTGGGTGATGAAATAGACCCCCACCCCCTTGGAGCGGATCAAGCGCACCAGCTGCTCTATTTTTTCCAGCAGCGGCCTGGGAGCCGCGTTGAACAGCAGATGGGCCTCGTCGAAGAAGAACACCAGTACCGGCTGGGGCGGATCGCCCAGCTCCGGCAGCGTCTCGAACAGCTCGCCGAGCAGCCAGAGCAGGAAGCTGGCATAGAGCCGGGGGCTCTGCATCAGCCGGGTGGCGTCGAGGATGCTGACCACCCCCTGGCCGGAAAAATCCCTTTGCATCAGATCCCGCAGGTTGAGTGAGGGCTCGCCGAAGAAGTGGCCGGTGCCGTCCTGCTCCAATACCAGCAGCCGGCGCTGGATGGCTCCCAGGCTGCTGGCGGGCAGGTTGCCGTAGCGCCCGCCCAGGGCCTTGGCGTTGTCCGCCACCCAGCCGAGCAGGGCGCGCAAGTCCTTGAGATCGAGCAGCAGCAGGCCCTCGTCGTCGGCGATGCGGAAACAGGCGTAGAGCAGGCCGCTCTGGGTGTCGTTGAGCTCCAGTATATGGGCCAGCAGCAGGGGGCCCAGCTCGGAGATGGTGGCCCGCACCGGATGGCCGCGGGTGGCGAACATGTCCCAGAACAGGGTGGGGCAGGGCCGGGGCTGGTAGTCCTCCACCCCCAGCCGGGCCAGCCGCTCGGCAATCTTGCCGCCGGGGTCGGCGGGAGCGGCCAGGCCGGACAAGTCGCCCTTGACGTCGGCCAGGAACACCGGGGTGCCGGCGCGGGAGAAGCTTTCCGCCAGCCGCTGCAGGGTAACGGTCTTGCCGGTGCCGGTGGCGCCGGTGACAAGCCCATGGCGGTTGGCCATGGGGAGCAACAGCGGCACCTTGTTTCGCGCGGGGCTGCTGCCAAGGTAAAGAGAGGTCGGGTTCATGGGACGGCTCCGGTTGCAGATGGAAACAAACAAAGCGTAGTTGATGATTTTTAGCCGGTCCCAAACCATACTTCCGTTCTATGGCCTTGTAATGTAAGGAATGATCACATGGATGTGTTTTCTCCGGCCAAGGCGCTGGCCCTGTTCGGCGCCGTTTGGATGGGTTCGGCTTCTCCTCTGTATGCTCAGCTCACGCCGCCCGGTGCCCAAACCGCAGTGGCGATCCCCGACGGCAGGCTGCAGGCCATGACGGGGAGCTACCGCAATGTGCTGAGTGCCGGCGAGGTTGCCGAACTGGTCACGGCGGCGGAATTGTCCCAGGCGCAGTTCAGGGCGGCATTTCATCGCATCGTCGGCGCCGATCCCGCCAGGGCCCTGTCCGCCTATATGGAAACCCTTGGACTGGTGCCAGCGGAGTACTCCCGGTTGCTGGCGGGCGAGACCCTCACGCTTGCCCGGGGAGCCGCTGCTTCTCCTGCCGAGGCCCAGGGGGGGGCGGGGTTGGGCTGGGGGAGCCTGGCCCTGGCGACGGGAGGGGTGGGCGCGGTGGCGCTCGCCTTGGGGGGCGGTGGCGGTGGCGAGACCGCTGCCTCCGGTGGCATGCAGCCACAGGATCCCGCCCCGGCTCCCGAACAGGCCGAGCCCACGCCGACGGTCGTCTATGATCCCAATGCCGAATACCCGCTGACCGATGAGCACCGTTTTACCGGAGGCTATGATATCTCCAGGGGCCATGTGCCCCACGGCATGGGCCTTTCCGGGGCCGGCAGCCGGATAGCGGTGCTGGACACGGGGATCAATGCCGGCCACGAGGCCTTTCGGCAGGCGAACATCGTCGGGGTGTACAACGCTCCCCTGGACAGCACGGCGCTTGCCGATGTGGATGATCAGGATGGTCATGGTACCCATGTGGCCGGCATATTGGCTTCGGACCGGGATGACTACAGGGGCATAGGTTATGCCTATGGTGCCGACTACTACATAGTGCGATTGAGCCATGACGATGGCAACCTGGCCAGCGATGATGCCACCCTAACCCGCGCCTTCGCCTACGGGCGTAACCAGGGCGTCGACTACTTCAACAACAGTTGGGGAGTGACCGAAACCATCGCCGAAGGCGGCTGGACCCGGAGCCTGCTGGAGGCGAGCTATCCCGCTTGGCTGGGGGAGCTGAAGCAGGGGGCGGCGAACGACCGTGTCTATATTTGGGCCGCCGGCAACGGTGGCGCCGGCCAGCCCAGTATGGTGGCGGCCATGCCGCAACTGGTGCCCGAGCTGGCCGCCGCCTGGGTGGCGGTGGCGAATGTGGATCCACAGACCGGCTTGCTGCTCGGCAGCTCCAACCGTTGCGGCCAGGCGGCCGACTGGTGCATCTCTGCCCCGGGCACGGAGATCACCTCGGCCGATGCCAGGGGCGGCGATACCTACAGCATTGGCACCGGCACTTCCCAGGCGGTACCGGCGGTCACCGGCGGCCTGGCCCTGGTCAAGCAGCAGTTTCCCATGCTCAGTAACCAGCAAACGGTAGAGCGCCTCTTTCTCACCGCCAACAAGGCCGGCTCCTATGCCGACAGCGCCAGCTATGGCCAGGGGCTGATGGATCTGGAGCGGGCCATGCAGCCCCTGGGCGGCACCGCCCTGCTGACGGACTCGGGCACTACCTACCCCACCGCCACGACCAACCTGAGCCTGGGCAGCGCCTTCGGTGATGGCGGCGAACGGCTCGGCTCGCTCAACACCATGGTGGTCGATAGCCAGGGGGCGGGCTTTGACGCTCAATTGGCCTCCTACCAGCAACCGGCACCCTCTTCCTATGATGCCGGCCTGTCTTACCGGCAACTGTCGGCCCGGCCGCCGGAGACCCTGCGTCTGGACGGGCGGACGCTGAGCTACGGACCATCCTCCGTGCCCGGCAGGCCCGGTTTGGCCCTGCTCGGATGGCAGCATGGCCTGGGCGAGACCACAGTCGGCTACGCCGAGCGTCCGGAGGCGCTGGAGCTGTGGCCGCTGGGCGGGCAGAGCCAGCAGGAGCTGCTGTTGACGGCGCCTTACTGGGTCAACGGCACCACAGCACCGCAGCAGAGGCTGTCCCTGGTACGCCAGCAGCTCCCGTTAGGACGGCACTGGCAACTGGCTGCCCAGGCCATCGATGCCGGCGATACCCTGGGAGCCGGTCTGAGCCTTAACCGTGCCTGGGACTCGCCCTATTGGCTGGCCCTGGAGTTGGGGGCCACCCGCACCCGGGGAGAGGGGCTGTTCGATACCGCCTCCCGGGGGGCGCTGGCGTTGGGAGAGCAGCATCATAGCCGTTTTGCCGGGATAAAAGGGGAGCTGAGGCTGGAGCGGTTCAGCCTGCGCCATGCTATCTATGGGGGTCTGTCCCAGGTGGCGGGAGCGGGTCTTATCCAGGAGATGGGGGAGGTGGTCAGCAGTCAGTGGAGCCTTAGCGGCCAGTATGACGGGCCGTTTCACCGGCTGGGGCTGAACATCCATCAGCCGTTGCGGGTGGAGCGGGCCGAGGCCCGGCTTCGCCTGGCCGATCATTATGCGGACGGTGCCTACCAGTTTCGTGATGCCCGGGTGTCCCTTGCCCCTTCGGGGCGGCAGATCAACTATGAGCTGTTCTACCATCCCGGCGGGTTGCCGCTGGATAGCCGTTTCTCGTTGTTGATGATGACGGAGCCGGGGCACCATCGCCAGGCAGGCAACGAATATGCCCTGATGATAAGCGCTCACTATCCTTTCTGAACCGCGGCCGGACGATTCCCGAGCCTGAGCTCGGGAGTCGGAGGCGGGGGTTCCAGGCGCCGTGGAGCCGGTAACTCAGTCCAGGGTGTCCAGGCTCTTCTGGTAGTTGTCGAAGGTCTGGGTCACGGAGGCGGCGGGGGCGCCGGTCAGCTTGCTCACCGCGACGATGGCGATGGAGGCGAGAATAAAGCCGGGGACGATTTCATAGATATCGAAGATACCGCCGTTAAGCTGCTTCCACACCACCACGGTAATGCCGCCCACCAGCACGCCGGCCAGGGCGCCGTTGCGGTTCATGTCGCGCCAGTACAGGCTGAACAGCAGGGCGGGGCCGAAGGCGGCGCCGAAGCCGGCCCAGGCGTAGGACACCAGGCCCAGCACTGTGCTGTCGGGGTTGAAGGCCAGCATCAGGGCGACCACCGACAGGGCGATCACCGCGAAACGGCCCACGTTGACGATGCTCTCGGAGCTGGCGCTGGGGTTGAACACCTGCTTGTAGAAGTCTTCCGCCAGGGCGGAGGAGGACACCAGCAGCTGGGAGTCGGCGGTACTCATGATGGCGGCGAGGATGGCGGCCAGCAGGATGCCGGCGATCACCGGATGGAACATGGCGTTGACCAGTACCATAAAGATGGTTTCCGCATCGGCCAGCTCGCCGCCCATGTGGCTCTGCACATACAGCAGGCCGACCATGCCGACCATCAGGGCGCCGGCCATGGACAGGAAGCTCCAGGTGACGGCGATGCGGCGGGCGGTGGCGATGTCCTTGTTGCTGCGGGTGGCATTGAAGCGCGCCAGTATATGGGGCTGGCCGAAGTAGCCCAGGCCCCAGGCCGCCAGGGAGATGATGGCGATGGCGGACAGGGGTTCGCCCTTCACATCGTTCCACAGGGTCAGCAGCTCGGGGTTGAGGTTGTGCAGATCGGTATTCAGCTGGCCGAAGCCCCCTTCCATGGCGGCGATGGGCACGATCAGCAGGGCGGCGGCCATCAGCAGGCCCTGCACCAGATCGGTCCAGGATACGGCCAGGAAGCCGCCGAACAGGGTATAGGACACGATGCAGAGGGTGCCGACGATGACCGCCACGCTGTAGTCCAGGCCGAACACGGTTTCGAACAGCTTGCCGCCGGCCACCAGGCCGGAGCTGGTGTAGAACAGGAAGAACAGCAGGATGAACAGGGCGGAAATGGTCTGCAGCAGCTTGGACTTGTCTTCGAAGCGGCGGGCCAGGTATTCGGGAATGGTGATGGCGTTATTCACTTCCAGGGTGTAGGTACGCAACCGCTTGGCGCAGAACAGCCAGTTGGCCCAGGTACCCAGCAGCAGGCCGCCGGCCAGCCAGAAGGACTCGATGCCGGCGGCATAGGCATAGCCGGGCAGGCCCAGCAGCAGCCAGCCGCTCATGTCGGAGGCGCCGGCGGAAATGGCGGACGGCCAGGGACCCAGGGAGCGACCACCGAGAAAGTAGTCGGCCGAGTTGGCGGTGCGCTTATAGGCGTAATAGCCGATGGCCATCATGCCGATAAGGTAAACGATAAAGGTGCCGGTGATGGCATAGTTGGATTCAATCATTCCCTGTTCCTCCAGGATGGATTCCTGTTTGTTCTGTTACGTCGCAGTGTGGGATTGGCCACGGGGCTGGGCCACCATGGTTAAGCTTTTGTTACTTAACAAGGATAGTAGGGAGAACTATCGTCAGGGTCTTTTGCTTTTCTGCGTTATTTTTTAGGAAAACTCCGCCGCTGCGAGAAGGGTGATCAACGGTGCAGTTTGCGGTAACGGGAAGGGGAGAGGTCGAAGCGGCTCGAAAATACCTGGGTAAAGAGGCTCTGGCTGGAAAAACCGCAGTGCTGGGCGATATAGGCCAGGCTGTGCTGGCTGTACGCCAGCATCTTTTTGGCCTCGGCCAGGCGTTTCTCCAGCACGTACTGGTAGGGGGACAGCCCGGTCTGCTCCTTGAACAGCAGGTGGAACTGGCTTTCGCCCAGGAAGGCGCAACCGGCCAGCTGGGCCACGGTGATTTTGCGGCCCAGGTGCTGGGCGATGTAGCCGTCGATCACCTCCAGGTTCAGGCGCTTGGTTCGGGACTGCAGGCGCGGAAAGGCCATGTGCCGGTGCAGGGCGCACATCAGGGTATGGGCGCAGGACTGGCCGAGCAGGTGATCGTCCGGGTTGCTTTGCATCTCGTGGCTGAGCACCGACACCAGTTGCTGGGCCTGGGGGTGCAATTGAAAATAACGGGGCTTTTCGAACAGGTGCGACAGGCGTTCGTGCTGGCCGGGTACCACGGGAAGCGGGTTGAGCGACAGGTTGACCACCAGTATGGTATTGCTGCCCAGGCCGCCGAAGGCGTGGTCCTGCTCCGACGACACCAGGCAGCCCTGGCCCGGCCCCATCAGGCTGCCGTTGCCGCCGATATCGAACTCGGTCTGGCCGTTCAGGCCTATCACTATCTGGTTGTAGTGATGCTGGTGATGGGCCATTTCCGTGGGCAATGCCATGATTTCAAAGGGCTTAAAAGCAGGCATGGGACTTTCCTTCGCGGTTGGGGCAAGGGCTGAACATAAAGACGCCAATTGTACACCCGAAGCCGCCCGGGCTCCATGGTGCCGGCGGTGGTTCGGCCGGACCACGGCGCCATTGGCGTGATGGTCCGTTGAAACGGACCCTACAACAAACCCCGTGGATCCGGGGCCGGCCGTAGGGTCGAATTTATTCGACCAAACCCCGGCTCCGGGGGTGGAATGGTCCATTAAAATGGACCCTACGGCAGGCCCAAAAACGACACATGCCCGGCATTACCCCAGCCTTTCCACCAGAAAATCCACCAGCAGCCGTACCTTGGGGGAGAGATGACGGTTATGGGGGTAGACCACCCAGACCCCGTCGTCCGGCAGCCGGTACTGGTCCAGCAGGCTAACAAGCCGACCCTGGCCGAGCTCGTCCTGCACATAATAGTCCGGCAGTTGCACTATACCGAGGCCCTTGAGTGCCGCGTCCTTCAGCGCCAGCCCCGAATTGCAGTGCCAGCCGCTGCCGAGCCTGAACGGACGTGGCTTGCCGTCTTCCACGAAGCGCCAGTGCTCCACCGTGCCCGCCAGGCATCTGTGCCGGCTCAGATCGGCCAGGGTGGCGGGGGTGCCGTGCCCGGCGAGATAAGCGGGGGAGGCGCACAGATACTGGGTGCGCCGGGCCAGCTTGCGGCACATCAGGGAGGAGGAGTCCAGGGTGCCGAGGCGGATGGCCAGATCGAAGCCTTCCTGCACCAGATCCACCGTCTGGTTGGTGAGCACCATATCCAGCTCCAGTGCCGGGTGCTGCAGCAGGAAGTCGTTGACCAGCGGCGCCAGGAAACGCTCGCCGTAATAAACGGGCGCCGTGATGCGCAGCCTGCCCACCGGCCTGCCTTCCATGGCGCTGACCATGCGCTCGGCTTCGGCCAGCTCGTCCAGCACTTTGCGGGTATGGCGGTAGTAGAGCTGGCCGACCTCGGTGAGCCGCAGCTTGCGGGTGGTGCGATACAGCAGCTTGGCGCCCAGCCGGTCTTCCAGCTGGCTGATGCGCCGGCTGACATGGGCCACCGACACTTCCAGCCGGCGGGCGGCGGCGGTGAAACTTTCGGTTTCCACCACGCTGATAAATTCGTTGATACCGTCCCAAGTGGTCATTATTACTCAGCTGTAAAAATCATTTGTCCCGAGCGCCATTATCGCGGCTCCGCGATGTAATACAATCAGGAAAGTTTTTGCGCGTTCTCGCGCTCCGTCGTCATGCCCGCGTCCCGTCGTCATTCCCGCGAAGGCGGGAAGCCATGATGTCGGCGCAGTGCCGTGGAATGGGCCCCAGGGGCAAGGCACTGCTTTTGTAGGGTCGAATTTATTCGACCGGCTGTGGCGCCGGAGCCGTCCCCGTGCCAGCGGGCAACCACCAATATGTCAAAAGGAGCCAAGCATGGAAATGATCAAAACTCGCGCCGCCGTGGCCTGGGAGGCGGGCAAGCCGCTCAGCATCGAAGAAGTGGATCTGATGCCGCCCCAGAAGGGCGAGGTGCTGGTGCGCATCGTCGCTACCGGCGTCTGCCACACCGATGCCTATACCCTGTCCGGCGATGATTCGGAAGGGGTGTTCCCGTCCATCCTCGGCCATGAGGGCGCCGGCATAGTGGAAGCGGTGGGTGAGGGGGTCACCAGCCTGGCCGTGGGCGACCACGTGATCCCGCTTTATACCGCCGAGTGCGGCGTGTGCAAGTATTGCAAGTCCGGCAAGACCAACCTGTGCCAGGCGGTGCGCGCCACCCAGGGCAAGGGCCTGATGCCCGACGGCACCACCCGTTTCTTCAAGGACGGCCAGCCCATCTACCACTACATGGGCTGCTCCACCTTCTCCGAATATACCGTGGTGCCGGAGATCTCCCTGGCCAAGATCAGCAAGGAGGCGCCGCTGGAAAAGGTGTGCCTGCTGGGCTGCGGCGTGACCACCGGCATGGGCGCGGTGAAGAACACCGCCAAGGTGCAGCCGGGTGACACCGTCGCCGTGTTCGGCCTGGGCGGCATCGGCCTGGCGGTGATCATCGGCGCGGTGCAGGCCAAGGCCGGGCGCATCATCGCCATCGACATCAACGAGGACAAGTTTGAAATCGCCAGGAAGCTGGGTGCCACCGACTGCGTCAACCCCAGCAAGTTCGACCGGCCGATCCAGGACGTGATAGTGGACATGACCGACGGCGGCGTGGACTTCTCCTTCGAGTGCATCGGCAACGTCAAGGTGATGCGCTCGGCCCTGGAGTGTTGCCACAAGGGCTGGGGCGAGTCGGTGATCATCGGCGTGGCCCCGGCGGGCGCCGAGATCTCCACCCGGCCCTTCCAACTGGTGACCGGCCGGGTCTGGCGCGGCAGCGCCTTCGGCGGCGTGAAGGGACGCTCCCAGCTGCCCGGCATAGTGGAGCAGTACCTGAACGGCGAGTTCGAACTGGACACCTTCATCACTCACACCATGGGCCTGGACGACATCAACCACGCCTTCGACCTGATGCACGAAGGCAAGTCCATCCGTTCGGTGATCCTGTACAACAAATAAACAGCTTTAAGCCTTAAGCTATCAGCTGTAAGCAGCCCGACGTCGCCTGTAAACCCGTGTCACTCCGGCGAAGGCCGGAGTCCATGTAACAGGCGGCTAGTGATACTGCAGGCACCATGCTGTGCCTTCAGCCTTCGGTGTTTGTCTTACAGCTGAAAGCTGACAGCTTACAGCTACCCGAAGGGGGAGCTATGAAACTGCTACAAGAGCAAAAATGCTTCGGCGGCCGCCAAATCCGCTACCAGCATGATTCCCAAAGCCTCAACTGCAGCATGCAGTTTTCCGTGTTCCTGCCGCCCCAGGCGCAGCTGGGGCCGGTGCCGGCGCTGTACTGGCTTTCCGGCCTCACCTGCACCGACGAGAATTTCTCCACCAAGGCCGGCGCCCAGCGGGTGGCCGCAGAGCTTGGGCTGGCGCTGATCATCCCCGACACCAGCCCGCGCGGCGAAGGGGTGCCGGACGACGACAACGGCGCCTACGATCTGGGCCTGGGTGCCGGTTTTTATGTGAACGCCACTGAAGCGCCCTGGCGCCGGCACTACCGCATGTACGACTATGTGCTGAGCGAGCTGCCGGCACTGGTGGAGGCCGAGCTGCCGCTCGACGGCCGCCGCGCCATCAGTGGCCATTCCATGGGCGGCCACGGCGCCCTGGTGCTGGCCCTGCGCCACCCGGAGCGGTTCGTGTCGGTATCCGCCTTCGCGCCCATCTCCAACCCGAGCGACTGTCCCTGGGGGCGGAAGGCCTTCACCGCCTATCTGGGCGAGGACAAGGCCGCCTGGGCGCAATACGACGCCAGCCTGCTGCTCAGGGAAAAAGGCTGCCCGCTGCCCATGCTGGTGGACCAGGGCGAGGCCGACAGCTTCCTCGCCGAACAGCTCAGGCCCGAGGCGCTGCAAACCGCCGCCGAAGAGAGCGGTGCCGAACTGATCCTGCGGTTGCAACCGGGCTACGACCACAGCTATTACTTCATTTCCAGCTTTATCGAAGAGCACCTGCGCTTCCACGCCCGTTATCTGTGCCGCTGACCCAAAGCATAATCCGTACCCATCTGGACATGATGGGTACCCCTTCCGCCAGTTTTAGGCACAAACCCCGCCAAAAAGCATGAACCCGAGCCGAGCCTCGGCATACTATGCATCCACGGTCATTTATTCATCTAGTTAGAAACCGATAGTAGACTACACCACAAAGATGAGAATGATTGTCTGTTGTTGTTTAGTGTATGATTTGTATGGTGTTTTTAACAAATTTCGAAGTTGGCGGTTTATTGAAACCCTCAATTTTAGTAGACTGCGACGTTATTTCGCTGGATGCGTCAGGATTTATCGCAAAAAGGTGAGCCGGATATCCAAACAGATGTGCTGTGAGATACGGCTCCTAATGGTTGGTACACAACACAGCAGACAGCCGTTCTGCACAGGCCGTGGGGGAATGGCCCGATGTAACCCTACGGGCGGTAGCGTGTCCGAAGCAATATTTTTTCTAACCACTTCAGAAGAATAAATCAGATGAGAAAACAAGAATACCCGCAAGATACCCAGTACTCACAACCTTTGCCTTATCCTCCTTATCTATACTGTAATAATGAAATATCTCTGGTAGACCTTGCAAAAATACTGGTTAAACGTCGTAACTGGATGTTTATGACTTTTGTTGTGGTCTTTTTTGCCTCCTTGCTTATGGCTTGGTTAAAACAACCACATTCTGTTGATGGCAGTAAGGTCGAGTTCACTACCCTTATAGCTGTGGGGTATAAAACGCCAACAGTATTTTTAGAACCGTTAAATAGCATCAAAACTCAGTTGGAGTCGGCGTTTATACCTATTGCATCTGAGGGTAAGTCTTTTGATAGTAGAGTTGAGATGGAAAGTAGACGTAATGTTAGTGAGGATGGTAGTAATATTGTTAAACTAATCACCATTGCGGACCGGGAGCAAAGAGAACAGGTTGCTGCCTATCACAATCAAATTGTTAGTCCATTGCTGGAACGTCACAATCAATTGATTTATGCTCTTAAAGAGCAATTATTAATGTCGCCTGATAGCATTCAAAGTGCTGAAACTATTCATTTTTTGGGTTCATCCGTGGCTGCCCTCACTCAACCTTTACCTGCCTCTCCTCCTAATAACAAAAGCTGGCTGATAGTGACTCTGGGAGTTATTTTTGGCGGCATTCTGGCCGTAATAGTAGCGTTTTTACGCGAGTTTGCCAGCAAAGTGTGTGACAGCCTTGATAAAGAGACATAAAGAACACTGTTTCTATTTCTTGACTAAAAAAGTCAAGTGGTCGCTGGCAGAGTCAAATAACTTCGAAATATGATTGTTGTCAATCAACATCCGGACGATTTTAAATGTGAGGGGTGTTGAGTCATTGGTCGAAGCTTATCTGGATGTAGATCAAGAAAACTTTCATATGGATTGTTAGCTTAGTCATTAAGTGTTTTTTGTTTCTTGGCTGGGTATTTTTTAGTTTGAGGTTTGTAGTGCTCCTAAAAATAAAAGCATTGATAAAGAAAATACCGCTCTCAGTTTTCATTTACAGGCTCCTATCAAGGTCTCTGCATGAGTGTAGAAAAAGAATCAAGCTAAGAGAGCTTAAAAGAAAGGAGGGGCATGATTTCTATGGGAACTCCGACTCTAACATAATAGTGAGTTTGACAAGCTTTCCAGCAAGGATAGAGGATGTCTGGATTACAGTAGAAACAATATTTCAGCAGGACTATAAACCATGGAAAGTTGTTCTGGTCCTTTCTGAAAGCGAGTTTTCGGGGAGGGTGTTACCTGATAGTATTGGTAAGCAAGTAAAGCGGGGGCTAGAAATAATTTGGACAGATAGAAATACCAGGAGTTACAAAAAATTATTGCCAGTCAGAGAAGCTTACCCGGATGCATATATCGTAACAGTTGATGACGATATTATTTATGAGCCTTGGCGGTTGTCTGGTCTTATGGCTGCAGCAAAAGATAACCCTGATACTGTTATAGGTTATCGCGGGTGGGAAATTCTCTTGAAAAATGGAGAGATAATGCCTTATGCGTTGTGGTCTCCTGCTGGTAAGTCCACTCCAAGAAATAGAACGTTATTAACTGGAGTAGGCGGTGTTTTATATCCCCCGCATATTTTAAATGATGATATGCTTTTTGATGTTGATTCTGCATTGGAGTTGGCACCCACGGCAGATGATATTTGGTTTTGGGCTGTGGCACGTTGCTCGGGAGTACCTGTTTTTTGCCTTGGGCATGAGGGGCATATGCAGATACATCATGATGACTGTGGTAACTCGTTAAGCATAGTGAATGTTATCGGTGGCAGAAATGAAGTACAGCTCGATGCTGTTGTCAAAAAGTATGAGCTGATGGATCTTTTGAATTGATGGTTTTTTATATAGATGAGATAAAGCTAGATGCTGACAGCTAAGAGTTTATACAAAGCCATCGCGAAAAGTATGCTTGGCCGTTATGCCGTCTATGCAGTAAATCTGCTTTCAATGATGGTGCTGGCTCGGTTATTCACACCGGAAACCTTTGGTACTGTGGCTGCGGTCATGGTATTTTTTCTCTTCTTTCAGCTAATGGCAGAAGCAGGGTTGGGGCCTGCTATCATTAATCTAGATAGCCTGTCTCCGGGTGATCGTGATGGCCTTTTTGGTTTTACGCTCACTGTTGGATTGGTGCTGGCGGCAGTGTTTGCTGCGTTGGCGCCGGTATTTTTATTGTTTTATCAGCTCTTTCGGGTTGATGAAGTCGTGCCCTACATAGCTCTAAGTCTGTTTTTTTTTGCGGCAAGTATTGTGCCCAATGCCTTGCTATTGCGAGAGCAAGCATTTTTCCGAATCGCTAATGCCGGCCTGTCTGCTGAACTGGTGAGTACCGCTGTCAGCATAGCACTAGCGAAACTTATTGATCCATTGCATGCACTGGCAACCAAGGGAGCCGTCAGTGCAGCAACACTCTTCCTTATTAGTTGGTATTTCTCTGGTAAAACAGAATTTGGTCGTCCACTGCCAGGAAAAAAATTCTCCGCTATCAAGCCGTTGCTCGGTTTCTCTGGTTATCAGTTTGGCTTTAACTTTATCAACTACTTTTCTCGTAACTTGGATAATATTCTTATCGGGAAGTACATGGGAGCCGGTATGCTGGGGATTTACGATAAATCCTACCAGTTAATGAAATACCCGCTTATGCTACTTACTTTTGCTATGACACCCGCAATTCAACCTGTAATACGGAAGCACGCCGGTGATCATGAAAAAATTGCAGCGCTCCACAATGACTTTTCCTTTAAACTTTCTTTGCTTGGTGCCCTGGCAGGGTTGAGCATGTTCTTGCTGGCAGATTGGATAGTATTAATTGCTTTGGGTGACCAATGGCTGGAGGTTATTCCAGTTATTAGAATTTTGTCTATCGCAGTCCCAGTACAGGTAGTTCTATCGACTAGTGGCAGTTTCTTTCAGGCAATGAATAGGGCTGATTTACTCTTTCTTAGTGGCTCTTTGTCTGCAGTTTTCATGGTCAGTGCAATAGTAATTGGTGTCTTGCAACGAGATGTTGAATTGCTGTGTTGGTTCCTGGTTGTTGCGTTTCATATTAATTTTGTTCAGTCTTATTACTATATGTACCGAAAAGTATTTAAATCACCTTTGTGTGGTTATATGGCTAGAATGTTACCTGCTGGGGTGGTCGTGGCCGGGATGATTGGGTATTCAGTAGTATTTTCCACTTATTAACCAAGCTCTCAAGTAGGTTCACTTTTATCAATGTAAGATGTTGCTGAGTTTAAATGTGGCCTGAATGCAAGTATGGTTAATAGCTAACTACGCATATGTATTGGATATGGTTGTGTTTTAAGTGGTGGTTTTTAATTGTGGGTGATGCCAAGGACGTAATGATTTTTTGAGTTTCAATGAATTATGGGCAACTCTTTTTTTGTTCGAGGGGACTTGGTTTGATACGTCAGTTTAGCAAAAGAGATATCCGATATTTTTTTTTAGATTTGTTTGCCAGTCTATTGGTTTTCCTTGGCTTGTTTATATCAACAGGTGCGATAGACCTTATCAAAGACGGTGGTGCAAGACCTGAAGGGTATAGCTATGCGGTGCCATATAGTGGTGTCCTTGACTATTTTTCAATGCTATGGGCACTTTTTTCTTTTTTGTTGCTTTTTTCTTATGTTTTATTTTTTAACTTTAAAGTTTTCCGGCTTCGTGCATCGGTAATCTTTTTGTTTGTTTTTTCTGTCTTTTCTTTGGCTTGGTCCATATCACCGTTGGATACATTTAAAAATATTATTGCCATTATCTCTTTTTTTATTATAGCCAGCTTTCATATCATCTTATTAGGTAAGAGGGAGGCGATATATAGAGTGGGAGATATTATGTTCTTGATGTGTGCGTTCTGCTATATCTATGTTTTTTTATTTCCTAACTATGGGATCTCTGTTGGTCGACATGAAGGATCATGGCAGGGGATTTTCCCTCATAAAAACATGCTTGGTTTATTTGGTGTGGTCTCTTTTTTACTGGTTTCGTTTAAGCCGAGCAAGCATGTGTTAATAAAATTCCTCAAATTGTTATTCATATCCGCTCTGGTTTTGTTCAGTCGCTCTTACACATCATTAGGAGTGCTACTGGCTATATCGATTATATGGGTTCTTTTTGTTTTTGTTCCATATAATTTCAGAGTTGTGGTTTCCCATTTTGTCGTAATCTCGGTTTTTTTTCTAGGGTTCTTCTCTGTCTTTATTTCAGTTTTTAATGTTAACTTGGAGTTCTTTGGTAAAGATACAACGTTCTCCAGCAGGAATCTTATTTGGCATTATACCATAAACTGGATAATGGATAGTCCAGTTTATGGATATGGGCTTGCAGTTTTTCATTCTTTATCTGAATCCGATGGTGAAGAAATTGCTAGCTTTGTTGGTGGTATTATTAGCTCGACCCATAATGGCTTCTTGGATGCGTTCTATAGCCTTGGCGTGTTCGGTTTTTTTTTATCAATATATATGATTTTTGAATCATATTCTCGAGATGAAAATGTCAAGCTTCTAGGTATGCTCCCTGTTTTTTTTGCTATTGCGTTCATTATGCTTAATACATTTGAGTCTAATCTGTTTTCATTCAATTTTATGATTTTCATTCTATTTTATTTTCTTTCTTGTTCTTCTGTAACTTATGGCTCCATGTCAAGATCTTATCGTGGGTAATCTAATGTCCAACCGTATGCTTTGTATTCATCAGGGGGCTGAGCTATATGGCTCTGATAGAAGTTTTTTGGCTGCAGTTGAAGCGTTGTCAGGGGCGAAAAAAAATGTGGACGTAATTCTTCCTTGCGATGGGGAATTGGCCAGAAAATTGGTAGAGCTTGATAGGGTAAGTATTTCTTTTTACAAAAAAGGAGTTCTAAGGCGGCGTGAGTTGATGCGGCCATTTAAATTTATGTTCGATTGCTTAAGTGGCTTTTGGTTCTACACTCGACTCTTTCGTAACTATCCTGTTGTTTACATCAATACAGTGGTCATGTTTTCAGCCTTGCTCGCGGCCACATTATATCGCTTCTCATCAAGGCGGATGATCTGCCATGTAAGAGAAATACCTACAGGATTACAATTGATAATGTTCCGTGCTCTTTTGTCTGCGTCCGGCGCTGAACTAGTCTTTAACTCCAATGCAACCAGGTCTGCATTTAATTTGCCTGGTGCAGTAATTTACAACGGTGTTGAAGAGTATGATGATGGAGGATGCCATAAAAGTAATTCCACTGAGACTGGAAGAGTCGCTCAAAATGTTAATTTACTAATAATTGGGCGAGTCAACGAATGGAAAGGGCAGTCTTTTTTTATTGAGTCATTGGCTCAGTTATCCTGTGAATTGAAAGAATGCTTCAGTGTCAGGGTTGTTGGTAGTCCATTTCAAGGGTATGAATACTTGCTGGATAATTTGAAGTCCCTGATAGAAAAAAATGGATTGGAGAAAATTGTTTCTCTGTATCCATTCTGTTCTGATACAGAAGTACATTACCAGTGGGCTGATTACGTTATTGTACCTTCTACAAAGCCGGAGCCTTTTGGGAGGGTGGCGATTGAGGCCTTCTCTTTCAGGAAACCGGTAATCGCGGCTGCTCATGGTGGACTATTGGAAATCATTGATAATACCGTTAATGGTTTCTTGTTTTCTCCGAATGAAACGAGTTCTCTCAAGTCCACTCTTTCTAGTCTACCAACGCTATGCCAAAATCAATACGAAGAAATGAGCAGCATGGCTTACAGTAAGTTCAAAGAATGTTTCTCTGTTGATAGTTATCGAAATAATATAGTTTCTCTTTTTAATGGCTGAGCTTAAAGCTCTGGATCTACATGCAATGAAGTCTCTTTATATCTTAGGAATTCGTGGCGTTCCAGCTCAACACGGTGGCTTTGAAACATTTGCCGAGAAGCTCTCTTTGTACCTTGTCGGAAAAGGCTGGCAGGTAACTGTTTATTGCCAGGAGGAAGGGAGTGGAGATGTCTATGAAAGTGACTGGCAAGGGGTGCACCGTATCCATATCCCTGTTTGCCGTGGTGGTGCCGCAGGCACCGTCATTTTTGACTGGAAAGCAACACGGGATGCTTTATCTCGAGATGGGCTGTTTCTGACGCTTGGTTACAACACCGCCTGCTTCAACCTGATGCAGCGACTTAAGGGGCAAACCAATGTCATCAATATGGACGGTATTGAATGGCGCCGGGATAAATGGGGCCCTGTCGCTAAAACCTGGTTCTGGCTGAATGAGCGGGCGGGATGCTGGATCGGCAACCACCTCGTGGCCGATCACCCCAAAATCAAGGATCATCTGGCCACCCGGGTCCGTAGGGACAAGATCACCATGATCCCTTACGGGGGCGATGAAGTGGCCGCCGCCGAGGCCAGCCTGCTGGCACCTTATGGGGTAGAACCCCGTCAGTTCTCGGTTATCATTGCCCGCCCGGAGCCCGAGAATTCCTTTCTGGAAATGGTCAGAGCCTTCAGCCTGAAACATCGGAACCATAAACTGGTCGTCCTGGGCAATTTTTCACCGGACACCAACGCCTTCCATCGCGAGGTGATGAAGGCGGCCAGCGACGAGGTGATATTTCCCGGTGCCATCTACGAAACAGCTACAGTCCAGGCCCTGCGCTTCTTCGCTCGTTTTTATCTGCATGGCCATCGGGTGGGCGGTACCAACCCTTCCCTGGTCGAGGCACTGGGTGCCGGCTGCGCCGTGATTGCCCACGACAATCATTTCAATCGCTGGGTGGCGGGTCCGGACGCGGCCTACTTCAAGGACGAAGCCGCCTGTGCCGAATGGCTCGATCAAATCCTGGCGGACGACACGGCCATAGAGCGGATGAAGTACGCCAGCCTTGTTCGCTTCAAGGAGCGCTTTACCTGGAATCAGGTGTTGAAAGAGTATGAAGAACTCCTGCTACAGTGGTATCCCTCTAACTGAACCGGATTATTATGACTCATAGAATTCTTGTCACCGGTGGCGCCGGTTTTATCGGCTCGGCCGTCATTCGTCACCTGATTGCCAACAGCACCTGTGAGGTAGCCAATGTCGACAAGCTTACCTATGCCGGCAATCTGGAATCGGTGTCTGCCGTATCCGGATCGGCTCGCTACCGTTTTTATCACGCCGATATCTGTAATGCCGCCTTGATGGATGAAATTTTTGCCGACTTCAAGCCCGTGGCGGTGATGCATCTGGCGGCGGAAAGTCATGTCGACCGTTCCATCGACGGGCCTGCGGACTTTATCAATACCAACATCGTCGGTACCTATACCCTGCTGGAAGCCGCCCGACGTTACTGGAGCCGGTTGCCGGAGCCTGAAAGGAACGCTTTTCGTTTCCACCACATCTCCACGGACGAGGTATTCGGTGATCTCGAGGGTACCGACGATCTCTTTACCGAAACCACGCCTTATGCGCCCAGCTCTCCTTATTCGGCGTCCAAGGCCAGTTCCGATCATCTGGTGCGGGCCTGGCAGCGTACCTATGGTCTGCCGACCCTGATCACCAACTGTTCCAACAACTACGGGCCCTACCATTTTCCGGAAAAACTGATCCCGCACATGATTTTGAATGCGCTGGCCGCTAAGCCGTTGCCGGTATATGGCAATGGCTCCCAGATTCGGGATTGGCTCTATGTGGAGGATCATGCGCGCGCCCTGGTCGAGGTGGTGCTCAAGGGTAAAGTAGGAGAAACCTACAACATAGGTGGACATAACGAGAAGACCAATCTCGAGGTGGTGCATACCCTCTGCGATTTGCTGGAAGAGCTGGCGGCCGACAAGCCGGCCGGCGTGGCCCGCTACCGGGATCTGATCACCTTTGTGGCCGACAGGCCCGGCCATGATCTCCGTTATGCTATCGACGCCTCCAAAATCGAACGGGAACTGGGCTGGACACCGCAGGAAACCTTCGAGAGCGGTATTCGCAAAACCGTCCAATGGTATCTGGAAAACCGGGAATGGTGGCAGCGGGTGCTGAGCGGCAGCTACCGCCTGGGACGATTGGGGGAAACATCGTGAAGGGCATTATTCTCGCCGGTGGCTCCGGAACCCGGTTGCATCCCATCACCCGGGGCGTTTCCAAGCAACTGCTGCCCGTTTACGACAAACCCATGATCTATTACCCGCTATCGGTGTTGATGCTGGCCGGTATCCGGGAGGTGCTGGTCATATCGACGCCGGAGGATCTGCCCAATTTCTGCAAGCTGCTGGGAGATGGCTCCGATTTCGGCATCCGGCTCAGCTATGCGGAACAGCCATCTCCCGACGGCCTGGCTCAGGCCTTCCTGATCGGGGAAGAATTTATCGGCGACAGCAAGGTGTGCCTGATCCTGGGTGACAATATTTTTTACGGCTATGGCTTCAGCGCCATGCTGCACGAGGCCACGCAGCGTGAGCGGGGGGCCACCGTCTTCGGTTACCATGTTTCTGATCCCGAACGCTTTGGGGTGGTGGAGTTTGACCGGGCCGGCAAGGCGGTTTCCATCGAGGAAAAGCCGGAAAGACCCAAGTCCAATTATGCGGTTACCGGTTTGTATTTCTATGATAACGACGTGGTCGACATCGCCAAACGCATCCGGCCCTCGGCACGTGGCGAGCTGGAAATTACCGACGTGAACAATGCCTATCTGCAGCGGGGCGATCTGCATGTCAGCCGGCTGGGACGGGGCTTCGCCTGGCTGGATACCGGAACCCACGATTCCCTGATGGAAGCCAGCCATTTCATTCATACCATCGAGGCCCGGCAGGGGCTGAAAGTCGCCTGCCTGGAAGAAATTGCCTATCGCCAGGGATGGCTGAGCAGCAGCAGACTGCAGGAGCAGGCTGAAAGCCTGGCCAAAACCGGTTATGGCCAGTATCTGCTGCGCCTGCTCACCCATGAGGAGGTCAAATGAAAGTGATTGAAACGGTGCTTCCTGGAGTGCTGATTATCGAGCCGAAGGTGTTTGGCGATCATCGCGGTTTTTTTGTCGAAACCTTCCAATGCGAGCGCTATCGCGAGGTGGGCATCTCGCAGCCCTTTGTGCAGGACAACCATTCCCGCTCCCAGCGGGGCGTATTGCGTGGATTGCACTTTCAGCGTACCCGGCCGCAGGGCAAGCTGGTGCGGGTCAGCCGTGGGGCGGTTTACGACGTAGCGGTGGATATCGACCCGGCTTCTCCCACCTGCGGCCAGTACGTGGGGGTGGAGCTGAATGAGGAAAACCAGCGCCAGTTATGGGTTCCGCCCGGCTATGCCCATGGCTTTTGTGTATTGAGCGATATCGCCGACTTTCAGTACAAGTGCACCGACTACTATTTTCCCGACGACGAGGGCGGCCTGCTCTGGAACGATCCCACGGTCGCCATCGACTGGCCCATCGCACAGCCCCTGCTGTCCGCCAAGGATCAGCAAAACCCGACATTAACGCAGTTGTTGGATGAGGCATGAGCAATATGCGAGTACTGGTGATTGGCGCTTACGGGCAGGTCGGCAGCGAGCTGATGTCCTCGGTTCCCGCCGGGTTGGACGTCAGGGGGCTGGGCTCCGCCGAGCTCGATATTTCAAACGCAGGGCAACTGGAGGCGGTAATAACAGAGGTCAATCCTGCCTTTATCGTCAATGCGGCGGCCTATACCGCGGTGGACAAGGCGGAGAGCGAATCGGAGCGGGCCTGGCAAGTCAACGCCCTGGGGGTGAAAAGCCTGGCGCAGGCCGCCGCCCGGCAAAACATTCCGGTGCTGCATATTTCCACCGATTATGTGTTTTCGGGCAATGCCCGCCACCCTTACAAGGAGTCCGACACGACCGGCCCCAATGGGGTCTATGGTGCCAGCAAGCTGGCCGGTGAATTGTTGCTGTCCGCCTACTGTGCCAGGCACATCATCTTGCGTACCAGCTGGGTCTTTGGCACACACGGCAACAATTTTGTCAAAACCATGATCCGGCTAGGGCAGGAACGGGACAAGCTGGGCGTGGTGGCGGATCAATTCGGCGGGCCAACCGCCGCCGCCGCCATCGCCAGGGCCATCTGGACGCTGGTTGGGCAGTACCAACAACAGGGGGAACTTGCCTGGGGAACCTACCATTTCAGCGGTGCCCCGGCCTGCAGCTGGCATGAGTTCGCCACCGAGATCTTTGCGCAGGCGGAGAGGCTCGAATTGATCAAGTCGTCGCCATCACTCGAAGCCATTGCTACCAGCCAGTATCCTACGCCCGCTCGGCGGCCTTCCTGGTCGGTACTGGATGGTGAAAAACTGAATACAACTTTCGGTGTGGCACCGCCAGACTGGCGGGACGAGCTGGTCATGGTCCTTCAACAGCTGCAGTCGATGAAGAGATAATTCCGAGAGCCTGTGTATGTCTAAAACGATTAGTGGTTTGACGGAGCGCTACCCCGCTCAGTTAGTGGTACCCGTGGTAGATCTGCTGTCCGTGGCCGCCGGCAGCATGCTGGCGCACTGGTTGCGTTTTGACCATTGGCAGATGAACGATCGTTACCTTTTGGCCACGGCAGTGATGGCCTTGCTGGTTGTCCTGCTGAACTCGCTGTTGGGCGGGTACAGTCGCTGGCGCATTACCAGTATTCACTCTCTGCTTATTCGGCTGGCGTTGGTGTTGCTTGCCGTTGCCATATTGGCCACTTCCATCATTTATTTTTCGCATTCGGCGGAACGCTACTCCCGTCTCTGGATTGGAACCTCCCTGCTGCTGTCTTTCGTCTTTGCAGGCGGGGCTCGGGCCTTGGCACAACTGGGGTTGCGCCGGGCTCGCATAAAGGGATGGTCCCAGCGCTCGGTATTCCTGGTGGGGCCCGGACGAAATGTGCTGAAGGTGGGCGAGGGGATGCGTGCCTCGCCGGCGGAAGGATATTGCCTCGCCGGAGTGCTCCGCTTCGAGCAGAGCCTGAATGAATCGCAACTGACCGCCTTGGCCAACAGGGTGGCGGAGAGTGGGGCCAAAGAGGTGTGGATCTGCGTGCCCATGGAGATGGGCGAAGTGGTTCGCACCATCTTCTACACATTGCGAAATCATACGGTGGAACTGCGTTTTATACCCGAATTCAAGGATATGCAGCTGCTCAACCACAGGATCAGTGAAGTGGCCGGCCATTACGCCATCGATATGAGTGTGACGCCCATGAGTGGCATGGCGCCTGTTATCAAGCGGCTGGAGGATCTGCTTATAGCGGGGGGCATCAGCCTGCTGATCTTGCCCATCTGTCTGGCCATCGCCATCGCCATCAAGCTGACGTCACCGGGCCCCGTGCTGTTCAAACAGTACCGGACCGGCGTCAACGGGAGAAGAGTCAAGGTATACAAGTTCCGCTCCATGCAGGTGCATGAAGAGCGGGGGGGGAAGGTGACCCAGGCGACCAAGGGCGACGCGCGTGTTACTCCGTTGGGGGCCTTTTTGCGCCGGACTTCGCTGGATGAGTTGCCGCAGTTTCTGAATGTACTGCAGGGGCGTATGTCGATTGTCGGGCCTCGTCCCCATGCCCTTGCCCACAACGAATATTATAAAGACATCGTGGAATCCTACATGCGGCGGCACAAGGTCAAACCGGGGATCACCGGTTGGGCTCAGGTCAACGGCCTACGAGGTGAAACGGACACCCTGGATAAGATGGAAAAACGGGTGGATCATGACCTGTGGTATATTGACAACTGGTCGGTATGGCTGGACCTGAAGATCATACTGCTAACTGTTTTCAAGGGGTTTATCGACAAGAATGCATACTAATACCATCATGCCATATGCAGAGGTCCAACACCTTTCCCTGGCCAGGCGATACAGCAGCCTGGCTGTTTTTTTAATGGGTGCCCTGGCTCTGATTGTGCCCAGTGGTTACAGCTATGGCCCTATCTTGTTGTTGCTGGGCAGCTTCACCCTGTTGTGGAAAAGGCCGGAACTGCGATTGCAAAAGGCAGACAAGGCACTCATGCTGGTGCTGATGCTGTATAGCCTGTTTTTTATGCTGCATCTGTGGCTGGAAGGGGCAGAAAGTAGCGCCTTCGACCGGCCCAGCCGCTTTATGTTTGCGGTGCCGGTGCTGCTGTTCGTATGGGCTTATCCCCCCCGACAGGCTTTCATCTGGGCCGGACTGGTAGTCGGCTCGCTGCTGACGGCGTCCTGGGCCTTATGGCAATCCTTGGTGCTAAACATAGAGCGTGCCACCGGCTACACCTATGTGATCCAGTTTGGCAACATCAGCATGCTGATGGGCATTTTCTGCCTGGCCGGATTGGGATGGGCGGTGGTGCAGCCGGATTCTCGCCGGTGGATGGCCTTGTTGCTGCTGGGTGCTATAGCCGGCGCTCTGGGCTCCCTGCTCTCTGGCAGCCGGGGAGGCTGGATTGGATTGCCGGTTGTGTTCTGGGTTCTTTATCGGGCATATGGTCAAGACCTGGGCCGCCGGCTGAGCATGCTGGCGCTGGCTACGTTACTGGCCCTGGGCACTTTGGCCTATGTTGTGCCTCAAACCGGGGTTCAGGAAAGGGTGGCGCAGGCCTTTACCGATATTGACTTGTACCAGCAAGGGGAAAAGTTGACTTCGCTTGGCGCCCGTTTTGATATGTGGCAGGGAGCTATGCAACTGATTGCCGAAAAACCGCTGACCGGCTGGGGTTGGCATGGATATCATGAAGGGATGCAGGCCTTGGCGGAGCGGGGCGAAGTCACCCCGTTTGCGGTGGAGCAACATGCCCATAACGAATATCTGGATAGCTTTGCCCGCAGGGGCGTCGTTGGTTTCTTGTTGCTGCTGGCGCTCTATCTGGTTCCGCTGCGCCTGTTTGCCAAGCGCATGAGGGCGCCGGATATGGAGCTGCGTGCTCTGGCTACCGCCGGTGCCCTGTTGCCGGTGGCCTTTATGGATTTCGGCCTGTCCCAGGTATTCCTGGGGCACAACAGCGGAGTCATGGTCTATGCCTTCTGGCTGGCGGTGCTGTGGGGCGCCATGAGAGCCAGGGAGCAGGGGCGAAGTTAACTTCACCTTCTACTCTTTAACGCAAACACACAAAGGGCAGCACCAATATATTGGTGCTGCCCTTTGTTTTTGCGCTTCTACACCCGGCCATGAACCGTCCGTGGATGGGGGACCTCGTCGACGACGAGGCTCCTGTATGGGAGTGTATTCGGTGTCCGCCATCGGCGCTGGGCTGCCCGAAGTACCGATTTGCATTCCTACGCGGAGCGAGGGAACACCTCACGACCAGGGCTCAGGCCATGGTTTCCGGGGGCAGCGGCTGGCGCGGCTTTTTGTTGCGCCAGGCGCGCCAGCCCAGGAAGCCCGCGCCCAGGGCCAGGGCGTAGCCTGCTTCCAACCCGAGCGAGAGCAGCACGCCCAGGCAGAGCAGGCTGGCCAGGGCCGCCAGGGCGCGCCAGGGGCCGGTGAGCAGCTTTACCGCCGCCACCATGGCGAGCAGGTAGACCAGGATGAAATTGCCGTTGGCGTAGCGGATCAGGGTATCCAACGGCAGCCGGAACAGCCAGGCGGCCAGGGTGCAGAGGGCGCACACGCCGATCACCCAGGCCAGGGCGCGCAACGGCGCGCCGTTACGGTTGAGGCGGGCGAGGCTCGCGGGCAGCTTGCCCTCGTCCGCCAGGCTCCATAGCAGCCGGGCGAAGCCCTGGATATAGATATTGATGCTGGCGAAACAGGCCAGGTAGCCCACCAGGGCCGCCGCCCGGCGCCCGCCCTCGCCGAACAGCCCGGCCATCAGGGTGGGAATGGAGGTGGTGTTGGCCAGCTCGTTGCCGAATACCCCGAAGCGGATCACCGCCAGGGCGCAGGCCAGGTACACCAGCCCCGCCAGCAGCACCCCGAACAGCAGCGCCAGGGGAAAATCCCGCCGGGGATTTTTGAATTCTTCCCCCATATGGGTAAAGGCTTCCAGCCCCACGAAGCACCAGAACATCACCCCCAGGGCAGCGGGCAGCAGGCCCCATTGCACCTGGGCGAGGGGGGGCAGGGCGGGCGGTGCCGCCAGCAGGCCGCCCGCCCACCAGATGGCCAGCAACAGCACTACTATGGCCAGGGCGATCAGCACCTGTACCAGGCCGGAGGCCCGGGTCTTTCGGCTGCCGAGCAACAGGATAAGTCCCAGGGTGCCGAGCTGCACCAGCAGATCGCCGCCGGCGGAAAGGTCGAACAGGGCGTGCCAGAAGCCGGCGGTCAGGGTCAGGGCGGCGGGAAGGCCGACCGGCAGCACCGCCAGGAACAGGAAGGCGGCCAGTTTTTCCATGGGCGCGCCCAGGCCCCGGCCGATCAGGTGCGGCGCACCGCCGGCATGGGGAAAGCACTGACCCAGGCGGGCGAAGCTGAAGGCCACCGGCAGCACCAGCAGCATCAACCCCAGCCAGGCCCATAACGAGTCCTCCCCGGCGATGCTGGCGGCCACCGCCGGCACCACGAAGATGCCGGTGCCGAGCAATGAGGTGGCCATCATGCCGGTGCCGTAGGCCAGCCCCAGTTCCTTGTTCAAACGTGCCATTTTGTTTCGATTCCGAGCCTGATAATTCTGATATATTACCGCCCACGCATCAGTTTCCGACGCTGCAAAACGCCGTTTGCCGGCGGCAGTTCGTCGCTTTGTACCGCCGTTTCGCCGGCGGGTGGGAGAAAAGGCTTCGGGTGGACAAATTCGATCAACAGATAGTAGCCCTGCTGGCCGGCAATGCCCGCATGGCGGTGGCGAGCATCGCCCGGGAAGTCAGTCTGTCCCGCTCGGCGGTGTCCGAGCGCATCCGCCAGCTGGAAGAGCGGGGCATCATCCGCGGTTACCACGCCCGTATCGGTGGCGACGGCGGCGCGGTGCGCGCCTATTTCGAGCTGCATTATCATGTGCACCGCTGCGAGCAGTACGCCGCCCTGCTGCGTACCATTCCCGAGGTGAAGCTGTGTTATGCCATCAGCGGCGAAACCGACATGCTGGTGTATGTGGAGGCGGCTTCCATGGCCCGGCTGGACGAGGTGCGCGGCCAGATCGAAAACATGCCCAATATCAAAACGGTGAAAACCCATATGATACTGTCCGAGCTTATCAACAACCTGGGGTGAGCATGCAGATCTTCAAGGCCCACTGGCTGGCCCCCTGGTTCAACCATCCCTTCCTGGCCACCGAGCTGACGGCGGACGGCCTGGTGCTGCATCTCAAGCGCGAGCGCCACGGGCTCGGCTGGCATGAGCTGAGCGCCCCGCCCCGGCTGGAGGAGGCCCGCCGCCTGTACCGGTTGCACCTGCGCTGCCACCAGGGCGACATCGAACTGGGCTGGCTGCCGAAGGCGGTGGCCGAGCCCCTGGCCGAAGCGGTGACCCTGGGCTGGTATCGGTATCATGCCGGGCGGGTCCAACCCCTGGCCGAGCAATGCCTGGCGGCGCTGGAGCAGGGCTACCTGCGCCATTCCCGCTGGCGGCAGCTGAAGGCGCTGGTGGCCGGGGAGCCGGTGGAGTGGTCCGCCTTCCCGCCGCCCGAGACCCTGGACGACAGGGCCCGGGCGGCGTTCGAACTGGTGGCCACGGTGCAGGCGGCGGACGAAGCCTGGCGGGAGCGCTGCTGCCAGGACTATTGCGAGCAGGCCCTGGCCGAGCACGGCGCCCTGTTCGACGGCCTGGAGTCCCATCCGCTTACCCCGGCCCAGCGCCTGGCCTGCGTGGTGGATGAAGACCACAACCTGGTACTGGCCGGGGCCGGTTGCGGCAAGACCAGCGTGATGGCGGCGCGGGCCGCCTTTCTGCTGGCATCCCGCCAGGCCCGGGCCGACGAGCTGCTGTTGCTGGCCTTCGGCAACGAGGCGGCGGCGGAAATGGCCGAGCGGCTGGCGCGCCGGCCCGAGACCACTCCGGTCAAGGTCAGCACCTTCCACGCCCTGGGGTTGATGATACTGTCCCGGGTGGAGGGGCGCACTCCGCCCCTGAGCGAGCTGGCCCAGAGCGAGAAGTCCCGTCACGGCGCCTTCGCCGCCTGGCTGGAACAACTCGGACAGGAGGACGAAGCCTACGGCGAGCGGCTGCTCGACTGGCTGCGCCGCCACCGCTTCCAGGTCATTCCCCGCCCCGACTTCGGCCGGCTGGCGCGGGAATGGTCGCCGCTGGTGGCGGCGCTCAAGCTCTATGGCGAGCCGGATCCCTTCGAGCTGACCCCGGATCAGGCCGAGCAACTGGCCCTGGTGCGGCCGCTGCTGCACCGCTACCAGGCGCAGCTGCGCGAGCGGGATGAAATCGATTTCGACGACATGATCGAAAAGGCCGCCGATTATGTGCGCCTGGGCCGGTTCGAGGTGCCCTGGCGCCATATCCTGGTGGACGAGTTCCAGGATATTTCCGCGCCCCGGGCCGCGTTGCTGCAGGCTCTGCGCGATGCGGCCCCCGGGCTGTCCCTGTTCTGCGTGGGGGATGACTGGCAGGCCATCTACCGCTTCAGCGGCGCCGACGTGTCGCTGACCACCCGCTTCGGCGAGCATTTCGGCGCCAGCCGGGTCACTACCCTGGCTCAGACTTTCCGTTTCAACAACCGCATCGAGCAGGTGGCCAGCCGCTTCGTCACCCGCAATCCCGGCCAGTTGCCGAAGACACTGGCTACCCACAGGCGCAGCGAGGGGCCCTGCGTGCACGTGCTGCCGGTGGATCACGACAGCCAGATGGACGCGGTGACCCGGCTGCTGGGGCAGATCGCGGCCCAGCGGCCGGAGGCCTCCGTCTACCTGCTGGCCCGCTTCCGCTTCAGCCTGCCGGACGAGTCCCAGCTGGCGGGCTGGCGCCGGCGTTTTCCCGACCTGCGGCTGGAGGCCCAGACCCTGCACGGTGCCAAGGGCAAGGAGGCGGACTGCGTGATCCTGCTGGGGCTGACCCGGGGCAAGTACGGTTTCCCGCCCGACAAGAACGGGCCTGGCCTGCTGGATCTGCTGCTGCCGGACGAAGAAGAGTTTCCTCACGCCGAAGAGCGCCGGCTGTTCTACGTGGGGCTGACCCGGGCCCGGGATCAGGTGTTCCTGCTGGCCGATCGGCAGATCCCCTCGGTGTTCATCAAGGAGCTGCTGGAAGGCGGTTACCCCGGCGTCAGCCGTTGGAGCTGAAGGATCACAAGGGACTGGAGCCGGTCGGATGGTTTTGTTAATCTTCTTTACATGAAAGTTTATGCATTCCGGGAGGGAAAGTGCCCAGTATCAAGCGAAGGGAAATCCAGCGTATCGTCGGTATCATTTCCCGCGCCATCCTGGAACAGCGGCTGGCGCCGGGCACCCGGCTGGTGGAAACCCGGTTGTCCGAGGCGCTCGCCGCCAACCGCAACCATGTGCGTGCCGCCCTGCTGGAACTCAGCCATCAGGGGCTGGTGGCCATCGCCGCCAACCGGGGCGCCACCGTGGCCTGTCCCAGCCAGCAGGAGGCGGCCGAGGTGTTCGCCATGCGCCGCATCCTGGAAGAAGAGGCGGTGGCCCTGGCCGCCCGCGGAGAGCGGCGGGGCGAGCTGGCGCCGCTCCGTGCCCTGATAGAAGAAGAACGGCAGGCAGTCGAGGAGGACCGGCGGCCGGCGGCGGTGGACTGTGCCGCCCGTTTCCATATCGAGCTGGCCAGGCTCGGCGGCAACCGCCTGCTGGTGGAGGTGCTGGAGCGGATGGTCGCCAAGACCTCGCTTATCGTCAGCATGTACCAGAAAGACAGAAACGCCCACCACTGCCACTGTGAAGAGCACGGCAAGCTGCTGGATCTGGTAGCGGCGGGGGAGGCCGAGGCCGCCGCCCTGTCCATGCGCCGCCATCTGGAACACCTGGAAGCCAGCCTGGAGCTGGCCGAAGAAGAAGAGCAGAGCCTGGATCTGGCGGCGCTCTTCGCCGAACTGCAAGCCGAGGCCTAAGCCTCTCCCCGCTGACCACCCCCTTATTCCCCTCTCGGGCCACCCCGCACCCTCTGCGGCGGGGCCGGTGCCCTGGCCGGTACAGGTCAGATAAATATTCTGCTTTTTTGAATAATATAAAAGCAAGATTTCGTCGTGTTCCCATTTAGTGCTTTATTACTCGTTAACCTTGGTGTAACGTTTTCTTCGGGATTAATTGCTAGCAATTAAGTTTTCTTGTTGATAGCAACCTGTTTGGATGATTTCACTTAGGGAAAAATAATGACCATAAAACCTCTTATCTGGGGCGGCGCCCTGGGAGTACTGACCACGACCTTGCCGGTGCTGGCCGACACCCAGTTCAACGGCGATATTATCCAGGGCAAGCCGGTGATCACCCGGCTGGATGTGGACTCCCTCGAGCCGGGCAAACAGTACGAGTTCTACTTCCGGGTGGCGGGCCAGAACAACGCCGGCCAGCACTACTACCTGCCGGTGAGCGTGCTGAAAGGGGAAGAACCGGGCAAGAAAGTGATGCTGGTGGCCGGGGTGCACGCCAACGAGATGAACCCCTATCTCACGGTGCATAAGGTCAAGGAGCGGCTCGCCGGAGAGGCGCTGAAGGGCACCGTCACCATAGTGCATCAGTTCAACATTCCCGGGCTTATCGCCAATGTGCGCGAATTCGTGCCCTCGGGGCCGGTCAAGGTCAATGAGAACCTCAACCGCCAGGCCAACACCGAAGACACCCGCACCTCGGGCCAGCAATATTCCCACAGCATCTGGAACGATCTGCTCAAGCACAATGCGGACTATGCCATCGACATGCATACCGCCAACCCCACCACCTTCCCGTTGTTCGCCTATACCGACTACAGCATTCCGGCGGTGAAGGAGATGACCCGGCTGTTCGGGGTGGACGTGACCTTCAGCAGCCAGAGCCAGACCACGGTGGACGGCGCCTACAACGGCATAGGGGTGCCGGCCTTTACCCTGGAGATCGGCGCAAGGGATGTGTACGAGCCCGAACTGGTGGAGCGGGCGGTGGACGGTACCCTCAACTTCCTGCGCCATATCCAATTGATCGAAGGCGAAGTGGTACAGCCCGAGCTGCCGGTGGAAACCGAGCACTGGGAAGACGTGCGCGCCGAGTTCGGCGGTTTCGTGGTGCCCAAAGTGCAACTGCTGGACAAGGTGAAGAAGGGCGAGCTGATGTTCGTGCAGTACGACGCCTTCGGCCAGGAGGTGAAGCAGTACCACAGCCCGGCCGACGGGGTGGTGGTGCAGATCATCCAGAACCCCATGGCGGAAAGCGGCAGCCAGCTCGGCAGCCTGGTGTACTAGCGCACCGAACAGTTTAAAATTAAACCAATCGGCTGCTTGTCTGTTGCAACCTAGAGAAGAGGCAACAGGGCCACCTCCACCGACACGCTTCCAGAACTGACACTCGCCCTTTCAGTCTGCTGCGAACATTCACTGGATGTTCGATCAGCCTGAAACGGCTCGTCACGGCGAGGCAAGCTTGCCCCCTGTGTCGCTCGGCACCTGCCATCCCTGTCACCTCTTTGCAAGCCCCGGCGCCGCTTGATGGTGGTCCGGCAGACGACTGCGGGATGAAGGGGAGGACCAAGGGTGGCAGCGAAGCCGGCCCTCCGCGCCAGGGAGGATTCACGGCGTATTGTCTATGGCCGGCTCAGCGGAAAGCTGGGCGGGAAGATCTCCGCCAGTGGCGGATGGCGGTGGCAGCGCTCCGGGTAGCTGGTCATGAACTTCTCGAACTGGCGCTGGGCCTGGTGATGCAGTGCC
Source organism: Zobellella iuensis (assembly GCF_016746085.1). GTDB lineage: Bacteria > Pseudomonadota > Gammaproteobacteria > Enterobacterales > Aeromonadaceae > Oceanimonas > Oceanimonas iuensis. The sequence goes on along the minus strand of NZ_JAERTZ010000012.1, from coordinate 117,145 downwards.
TGCACATCCAGCCCGGACTTGACCAGCTGGCCGTCCCACACCACTTTGTCGCCGTTGACGATCACCCCCTTGATATCCCGGCCGTTGCCGTTGATCACCATGGTGGTGACGGGGTCGAAACACTGGCCGCTGTGGATGCGGTCGAAGTCGAACACCATGATGTCGGCCTTGGCTCCCGGGCAGAGCCGGCCGATATCCTCCCGCCCCAGGGCCCGGGCGCCGCCCAGGGTGGCCATGTTGTAGTAGTCCGCCGCCGAGGCCTCGGTGATATCGCCGCTCTGCACCCGGCTCAGGATGGCGCCGATATGCATGTTCTGGATCATGTCGGGCGGATAGGTGTCGGTGCCCAGGCTGATATTGATGCCGGCCTCGCGGAAGCGGCGCACACCGCTGAAGTACTTGGCGTGGCGGCCGGAGACGATGGGGCAGATCACGGCGCTGGCGCCGCTCTGGCCGAGCAGGGCCAGCTCCCTGTCTATCTTCTCCGGAGTGGGCTCCTTGCCGCCCAGCAACTGCAGGTGGGGCAGCAGCAGGCGCCGGTCGAGCAGCTCGTGCTCGGCCATCAGCTCGATGGAAGAGCGGCCGCCGTGCAGCCGGTGCACCATCTCCAGCTCGAATTCGCCCTGGCAACTGTGCAGCCGGGTGGGGCAGTCCAGCCCGCGCATGGCCAGGGCAGTCTGGCGCAGGAGTTCGGGGGTGCAGCCCTCTATCCGGTCCGGCGCCAGCATGCCCCTGATGGTGTCTCCGTGGCGGCCCTGCAGCTCTTCCACATAGCGCACCGCCTGCTCCAGTCCCTGCAACCCCCGTTGTTCGTCGAAACGCATGTCGAGGCTGCCGTCCGGGTTGACCACGCCGTAGCCCGACATATAGGCCGGCCCCAGGTAGGCGCGCACGCCCAGGCTCTCGGCGATGTCGGCGGCGCGGCGGAACTCGTCGGCGGTTTCGGCCCACTCCCGGTACAGGATGGAAGTGATGGGAGCTATGGTGGTGATGCCGTTCAGCAGCAACTGGCTGAAGGCGTAACGCTTGTTGAAGTCGAGCTCGGCGTCGCTGTAGGTCTCGCGTCGCTGCCAGTCGCTGGCGGGCAGCCGACCCTTCTGCCAGCCCGGCTGGTGATCGAAGGCCAGTACGGTGGAGTCCAGGTCGGCCACCGCGTCCAGGTCGATAAAGCCGGGGCCGAGCAGGGCATTGCCCATGTCCTGGGTCTCGTCGACCCGGCCCTGGTAGCCGTGGCCGACGAACAGCACGGTGTCGCCGCGGTAGACCAGCTCGCCCTGCTCGTAGATATGGTGGCCGCCGTCCTTGAAGCCGATGACGTAGCGGGCGGTCATTTTGATGGTTTTCATGGGGTTAAACTCCGTCGGTATAGGTGAAATGGGTGTCAGAACAGGCATTCGCCCCGGTCGGCGACCAGCCGGCCGGCCTTGAACACGGTGCGCTCCCGCGGCGGCTCGGCGATCACCTCGGCGACCGCCTGTCCTGCCAGCAGTACCAGATCCGCCTGGCAGCCCACTTCCAGGCCGTAGTCCTTCAGCCCCATCACCTCGGCGCCGCCCCGGGTGATGGCGTGCAGCGCCTGAGCCAGCTCCCGGTCCTGGCGCCAGCGGTATTTCAGCCCCATCAGCATGGCCCGCTGCAGCATGTCGCCGTTGCCGTAGGGGCTCCAGGTGTCGCGGATGCCGTCGTTGCCGGCGGTGACCCTGACCCCGGCGGCGCGCAGTTTTTCATAGGGCGGCACCTGGCGGTTGGCGGGGGCCGTGGTGGCGATGGCGATGTCCGCCTCGACCAGCCCGGCGATCAGCCGATCCTGGTAGCCGGGATCCACCTCGCCCAGGCAGAAGGCGTGGCTGATGGTAACCCGGCCCGCCATGCCCAGGGCGCGGGTGCGCTCTATCATCAGCTCCACCGAGAAGGCGCCCAGCTCCCCCGGCTCGTGCAGGTGCAGATCCACCCCCTTGCCGTATTTGGCGGCGAGATCGAACACGGCATCGAGATGGGCCACCGGGTTGCGCTCGACGCTGGACGGATCTATGCCGCCCACATAATCGGCGCCCAGTTTGACCGCTTCCTCCATCAATGCCCGGGTGCCGGGCCGGCCCAGCAGGCCGCTCTGGGGGAAGCAGACCGTCTCTATGTAAATCTGTTCGGCCAGGGCGTCCCGGGTGGCCAGCACCCCTTCCATATGGCGCAGGCCGATTTCCGTGTCCACGTCGATATGGGTGCGGATATGGGTGGTGCCCAGGCGAATCGCCTGGCGGGCGATGCGCTCGGACTGGCACCGGCTGTCGAACGCCTGTTCACGCCGGAAGCGGCGCTCGTTATCGATGATGGCGGGCAACTCCCGGGGCACTTCGTTGACATACCAGTCCATGCCCCACAGGGATTTGTCGATATGGGCGTGGCCGTCGATAAAGCCGGGCAGGGCCAGGCGGTGGCCGCCTTCGACCACTTGGGCACCGGGCGGCGGCGTGATATGGAGGTCGATACGGCCGATGCGGCCCTGCTCGATCAGCAAGTCCCGGCTTTGCTGTTGGCCGTTGAGGCGTACCTGCCGGATGAGGGTGGTCGTCATGGTTGCTCCCTGTTGGTCCTATCGAAGGCGGACCTCTTGTGTTTGAGTGAGGGCAGCGGTTCGCTGTCCGGGACTGGACTCATCTTACCGAGTGGTAACTTTGTGTTTTTTGATTGATATCACAGTGTGTCAAAATTGTTAGCAATTCTATGTTGATTTGTTAATTGATGCAAAGTTAATGTATAGACAAAGTCCGGTGTGGCCAGTGCGCCCCCCGGACCGCCAGGCCGGCCAAGCCGGTGTTTTTCACTCACAGGGAAGGTAGTAGATGATGAAACTCAAGACGGTAGCAGCCTGCCTGATGGCGGCTTCGTGCAGCCTGATGGCACAACAGGCCCAGGCGGAAAAGGTCGTGCGCTGGGCCCAGCAGTCGGATATCCCCACCCTGGACCCTTATGCCTTCGCCTCGACCCCGGCCCTGGCGTTCCAGAACCACATCTATGAAGGCCTGGTGCAATGGAACGAGCAGCTGGAGATGGAAGGGGCCCTGGCCACCCGCTGGGAGCAACGGGACGACACCACCCTGCGCTTTTATCTGCGCGAAGGGGTCCGCTTCCACAACGGCAACGACTTCAATGCCGACGACGTGGTCGCCTCCATCGCTCGGGTCACCCACCCGGACTCCGGCATCCGCGGCAACGCCTCTTCCATCAAGGAGGCGGTGAAGGTGGACGACCATACCGTCGATATCCGGCTGAACTCCAAATCCCCCATCGCCCTCAACGAGCTGAGCGGCATCCTGATGATGGACAAGGAATGGATGGAAGAGCACCGGGCGCTGGAGCCCACCAGCATGAGCAAGGGTACCGAAGGCCATGCCACCAACAACACCAACGGCACCGGCCCCTTCCGGCTGGAAAGCCGCCGGCGTGACGCCGAAATGGTGTTGGTGAAGCATGATGGCTGGTGGAACGGCGCTCAGGCGCAACACAATATCGATCGTATCATCTACAAGCCGGTGTCATCCGACGCCACCCGCCTGGCCGGCATCCTGGCCGGGGAGTTCGATCTGGTGAGCGACGTCCCCCTGCAGGACCTGCCCCGGCTGGAGAAGGAAAAGCGCGTGGAGGTCATGGTCCGGCCCTCGCTGCGGGTGATCTTCCTGTCCCTGAACATGGCCGATGAGCTGAACGCGGGCAATGTGGACGGCAAGAACCCGCTCCAGGACCGGCGGGTGCGGGAGGCCATGCACATGGCGATCGACCGGGAGGCGATAGTGCAGAAGATCATGCGCGGCATGACCGACGTCGCCAACACCTTCGTGGCCCCGGCCATCGCCGGCTTCGACGCCGAACGCGGGGTCGAACTCGGCTATGATCCCGAACGGGCCAAGGCACTGCTGGCCGAGGCCGGCTATCCGAAGGGCTTCAAGCTGGCCTTCGACTGCGAGCAGGGCTACTACCTCAATGCGGAGCAATGGTGCCAGGCGGTGCAGCGCTACTGGGCGCGCATCGGCATCGACAGCAGCCTCAACGTGCATCCGCGCAGCGTCTATTCCCAGATCCGCGACAACGGCCGTACCGACGTGGCGGTGCTGGGGTGGGCCAACCTGCCCCTGTACGATGCCTACAGCATCAACCAGCAACTGCTCCACTCCCGGGACGGCGGCATCTACGGCGCCTTCAATATCCCCCGCTTCAAGAACGACACCATAGACCGGCTGATCGAGCAGTCCAACACCGAGCTGGATCAGCAGGTCCGGGCCGACCTCATGGGCGAGGTGCTGGCGCTGGCCCAGCAGGAGCTGCCTTTCCTGCCCCTGCACTTCGAGCCGGTGGCCTGGGCGACTTCCGACAAGCTGTCGATCACCCAGAACCCGGACAACGTGGTACGGCTCTGGTACGCCAGCCTGAACTAGGACAAGGGGGCCCGTGGGCCCTCGTTTCCCATCAAAGGAGTGAACTATGTTGGCTTTTATTATCCAGCGCCTGATCCAGGCCTGCGGGCTGATGCTGTCGGTGGCCTTGATCGCCTTCGTGATGTTCCAGTTCGTCGGCGATCCGGTCGACAATATGCTGCCCGATAGCGCCACCCCGCTGGAGCGGGAAGAGCTGCGGGCAAAGCTGGGTCTTAACGACTCCGTCATTACCCAGTACGCCCGCTTCGTGGGCAACATCGCCCAGGGCGATTTCGGCATTTCCTACTACAACAAGATGGAAGTGCTCAACCTGATCACCGAGCGGCTGCCCGCCACCCTGGAGCTGGTGTTCGTCGCCGTGATCATCTCCCTGGCGGTGGGATTGCCGGCGGGGGTTTGGGTGTCGCTGTCGCGCAACAAGTGGCTCACCAGCCTGGTGCAGACCATTTCCCTGGTAGGGGTGTCGCTGCCCAGCTTTATCGCCGGCATCGTCCTTATCATCATCTTCTCCGTCTGGCTGGGCTGGCTGCCGTCCCACGGCCGGGGCGAGGTGATGGATCTCGGCTGGTGGAGCACCGGGCTGTTCAGCAAGTCGGGCTGGGCCTCCATCATACTGCCGGCCCTGTCCCTGGCGCTGTTCATGATCACCATGATCATGCGCCTGGTGCGCAGCGAGATGAAGGAGGTGCTGCGCACCGACTACATCAAGTTCGCCAAGGCCCGCGGCATCCGCCAGCGCAGCATCAACTACGGCCATGCCCTGCGCAACTCCCTGCTGCCGGTGATCACCATCATCGGGTTGCAGATCGGGGGGCTGATCGCCTTCGCCGTGGTCACCGAGACGGTGTTCCAGTGGCCGGGCATGGGGCTGTTGTTTATCCAGGCGGTGAACTATGTGGATATACCGGTGATCTCCGCTTATTTGGTGTTCATCTCCCTGATCTTCATCTGCATCAATACCCTGGTCGACATCCTCTACCGGGTGATAGATCCGCGCATGAAATCCAGCAACCATTAAGGACGAGGTAACCCATGGCTATCAATACCAAGGTGGCCCTGACCGGTCAGGGCAAATCCCGGTCAGGCGGACTGGCGGGCCTGCGCCAGGGCTGGCTGGCCTTTATGGACAGCGATCTGTGCTACAACTTCCGCACTTCCCGGCTGACGGTGGTGGCCACGGCGGTGCTGGCGCTGCTGCTGTTCGCCGGCATCTGCGCGCCTTTGCTGTCCCACTACAACCCCTTCGACATGGCTGCCTTCGATCTGATGGACTCGGAGCTGCCCCCGGCCTGGGTAGAAAGTGGCGAGGCCCGCTTCTGGCTGGGCACCGACATCCAGGGGCGGGACGTCTACTCGCTGATCCTCTACGGCCTGCGGGTGTCCCTGATCGTCGGCTTTATCAGCGTGATTGGCGCCATGACCCTGGGTGTGACCCTGGGGGTGATCAGCGGCTACTTCGGTGGCCTGGTCGATGCCTTTATCATGCGCATGGCGGATGCCATGCTGAGCTTTCCCACCATCATGTTCGCCCTGCTGGTGAGCGGCGCGGCCCGGGGCCTGCTGCCCCAGGAGATGCATGACCAGATGGCGGTGTACATCATCGTCATCTCCATCACCCTCACCGGCTGGATGCAATACGCCCGTACCGTGCGCGGCTGCACCCTGCTGGAGGGCCACAAGGAATACGTGCAGGCCGCCAAGGTCATGGGCAGCAGCAACAGCCGCATCATGTTCCTGCACATACTGCCGAACGTGCTGAGCCCGGTGCTGGTGCTGGCCACCCTGCACCTGGCGCTGGCGGTGCTCACCGAGGCCACCCTGTCCTTCCTCGGGGTGGGCATGCCGCCCAACCAGCCGTCCCTCGGCACCCTGATCAACGAGGGCAACAAGTACCTGTTCTCCGGCCAGTGGTGGGTGGTGGTATTCCCCTCCCTGGTGCTGGTAGTGCTGGCACTGTCGGTCAACCTGGTGGGCGACTGGCTGCGCGATGCTCTCAACCCCAAGCTGCGTTAAGGAGCACAACATGGCGAATGGAAGCAACAACAGTGGCGAGGTGGTGCTGCAGGTCGAGGATCTGTGCATCGAGTTCAGCCACCGCAAGGGCAACCTCAAGGCGATACAGCAGGTGTCCTTCGAGATGCGGGCGGGCGAAATCCTCGGGGTAGTGGGGGAATCGGGGGCCGGCAAGTCCCTCACCGGCTCGGCCATCACCGGCCTGCTCGAGCCGCCGGGACGGATCGCCTCGGGGCAGATCCGCCTCCATGGCCAGCGTATCGACGACTTGGACGAGGAGGAGCGCCGGCTGCTGCGCGGCAAGGAGATCGGGGCCATCTTCCAGGATCCCCTGACCAGCCTGAACCCGGTGATGACGGTGGGCAAACAGCTGATCGAGACCATCCAGACCCACCTGCCCCTGTCCTACCAGGCGGCGCGGGACAAGGCGCTGAAGCTGATGCAGGAAGTGGGCATACCGGCGGCGGAGCAGCGTATCGATCAGTATCCGCACCAGTTTTCCGGCGGCATGCGCCAGCGCATAGTGATCGCCCTGGCGCTGTGCGTCGAGCCCAAGGTTATCATCGCCGACGAGCCGACCACGGCCCTGGACGTGTCGGTGCAGGCCCAGGTGCTGCAGCTGCTCCGGCGGCTGTGCAAGCAGCACCAGGCCTCGGTGATGCTGGTGACCCACGATATGGGGGTGATCGCCGAGATCTGCGATCGGGTGGCGGTGATGTACGCCGGCCGGCTGGTGGAGATAGGCCCGGTCGAGGCGGTGCTCAAGGCGCCGAGCCATCCCTACACGGTGGGGCTGATGGCGTCGATCCCGCGTATCGGCGTGCGCGAGCCCCGCTTGTCCCAGATCCCCGGTGCCATGCCCCGGCTCAATGCCATACCCCCGGGCTGCGCCTTCAATCCCCGCTGCCCGCACAGCGGGGCCGAATGCCGGCAGCAGTCGCCGGTGCTGGAAAGGGTGGGGGACTCCCGGGTCGCCTGTTTGAAAGTAAAGCAAGAGGAGCTGGCATGATGAGCGAGATGATCACCGGGGCCGAGCTGGTAGAGGTACGCAACCTGCATATCAAGTTCGATATTTCCAGGCCCTTTATCCATCGCCTGCTGAACCGGGCGGAAAAAACCTATGTGCACGCGGTGCGCGGCATCGACTTCCAGATCCGCAAGGGCGAAACCTTCAGCCTGGTGGGGGAGTCCGGCTGCGGCAAGTCGACGGTGGCCCGGCTGCTGTCGGGCCTGTACCGGCCGACCGAGGGCGACATCAGCTACCAGGGCACCCGGCTTGATACGGCCAGCCGCGAGCAGCGCCAGTATATCCGCCGCCGCTGCCAGATGATCTTCCAGGATCCCTTCGCCAGCCTCAATCCGCGCTGGAAGGTGGAGCGCATCGTGGCCGAACCGCTGGTGCTGTTCGGCATGATCGACAGCCGGGAGCAAGGCCGGCGCCGGGTGGGGCAGCTGCTGGAACAGGTGGGGCTGGCGGCTTCGGACATGGACAAGTTCCCCCACGAGTTTTCCGGCGGCCAGCGTCAGCGCATCTCCATCGCCCGGGCCCTGGCCGGCGAGCCCGAGTTTTTGATCTGCGACGAACCCACCTCGGCCCTGGACGTGTCGGTGCAGGCCCAGGTGCTCAACCTGATGAAGGATCTGCAGCAGGAGCTGGGCCTGACCTACCTCTTTATCAGCCACGACATGTCGGTGGTGTCCCATTTCTCCGACCGGGTCGGCATCATGTACCTGGGCCGGCTGGTGGAGGTGGGCACGGTGGAGGAGGTATTCAACCGGCCCCGCCATCCCTATACCCGCATGCTGATGGACGCCATTCCCAGCATGGAGGTGATCCACAAGGAGCGGACCCCGGTCACCGGCGAGGTGCCCAACCCGATTTCTCCTCCTTCGGGTTGCGCCTTCCACCCGCGCTGCCGCTTCGCCACCGAGCAGTGCAGGCAGGCCGCCCCGGCGGCGCGGGAGTTCAGCGCCACCCAGCAGGTGGCCTGCCACCACCCCCTCAGCCTGGGCTGAGCCGGAACCCCGGCTGGTGAAGCGGTCGATTGAAATCGGCCCTGCGGCTTGTGGCCGCCGGGCCGGCTTTATTTCGAGCCTGTCAGCCCAGCGGCAGCACTGTGGTGTGCTTGAGCTTGTCGAGCAGGATATTGGAGCGGATATTGGACACCGTCTTCAGGTTGAGCAGCTGGTGCATCATAAAGTCGGACAGGCTCTTGAGATCGGTGGCCACCACCTTCAGCATGTAGTCGGCGTCGCCGGTGACGCTCCAGCATTCCAGCACCTGGGGAAAGTGCTGGATGGCCTGGTGGAATTCGTCGGCGATGCGCTCGCCGTGCTTGCCCAGGGTCACGCTGATCAGCGCGGTCACGTGCAGCCCCACCTTCTCCGGGTCCACCTGGGCCACGTATTTTTGCACCACCCCCAGCTCTTCCAGCTTCTGCCGCCGGCGCTGGCACTGGGACGGGGAGAGGTGAATGAGTTCCGACAGCTCCACGTTGCTCAGCCGGCCATTCTCCTGCAGCGCCTGCAGCAGGCGGGCGTCCTGGCGGTCCAGTTCGATTTCATGCGCCTTTCTCACGGTTATCCCTTCTTTGATGCAACATTCACGCAAAAAGCTAAACTTTAATGTAACAAGTTGCAAACAAAATGTGCCGACCTTGCCGTATTCTGTCTCCATTGCGTTGAAGCATAAACCAATGGAACCAAGGCGATTAAGGAGAACAATCATGATGTCTGAAACACTATCACCGGAAAAAAACTCTCTGTGGCATAACCCCCTGGGTACCGATGGCTTCGAGTTCGTGGAGTATGCCTCCAGCGAGCCGGAACAACTGGCCCGCCTGTTCGAGCGGCTGGGCTTCGTCGCCATCGCCCGCCACCGCAGCAAGAAGGTGACCCTCTACCGCCAGGGTGACATCAACTTTATCCTCAACGCCGAGCCCAACAGCCGGGCCGAACAGTTCTCTCGCCTCCACGGCCCCTGCGCCAACGCCATGGCGTTCCGGGTCCAGGACGCGGCCCAGGCCATCAGGCAGCTGGCCGCCAACGGCGCCAAGGTGGTGGAGTCCGGCGCCGGTCCCATGGAGCTGCAGATCCCGGCCATCGAAGGCATCGGCGGCTCCCTTATCTACCTGGTGGACCGCTACGGCGAGCAGAGCATCTACGACGTGGACTTCCGCCCCATACCGGGCGTGGACCAGCACCCCGAGGGCGTGGGCCTGACCTACATCGACCACCTCACCCACAATGTGGCCATGGGCAACATGAACCTCTGGGCCGGTTTCTACGAGAAGCACTTCAACTTCCGCGAGATCCGCTACTTCGATATCGAGGGCAAGCTCACCGGGCTCAAGTCCCGGGCCATGACCAGCCCCTGCGGCAAGATCCGCATCCCGATCAACGAGTCATCCGACGAGAAGAGCCAGATCGAGGAATTCCTGCACCAGTACAAGGGCGAGGGCATCCAGCATATCGCTCTGGGCACCGACGACATCTATCGCACGGTGGAAACTTTACGTGACGGCGGCATGACCTTCATGACCACCCCCGACACCTACTACGAGAAGCTGGATGCCCGCCTGCCCGGCCATGGCGAGGATCTGGCCCGGCTGCAAAGGGATCATATCCTGATGGACGGGGCGCCCACCCAGGGCCAGGGGCTGCTGCTGCAGATCTTCACCGACACAGTGATCGGCCCCATCTTCTTCGAAATCATCCAGCGCAAGGGCAACGAAGGCTTCGGCGAGGGCAATTTCCAGGCCTTGTTCGAGTCTATCGAGGAGGATCAAATCCGCCGTGGCGTGCTCAAGGCCGACTGATCCGGCCCCGGCTCCCGCATTTTTGGAGGGAGCCATGATTTAATCTCTAATTTTTTACCACAGCCATTTTTTCAATCGGGAAGATGGTGGCAAAATAGCAGGACATACTGTCAGTCATACTTTACACCTTTAGCTGGGGTGGCTGACGTTGTCCTAAACAGCTAAAGGAGGAGAAGCTGTGTCTGTGGTGGCAACCAATGTTCAGGGTAAAGAGAGCGCCGGCGTGACCCCGGCCCTGTGGTCCAGCCGTTTCGTGTTCATCATGGCGGCGGTGGGCTCGGCGGTGGGCCTCGGCAATATCTGGAAGTTCCCCTATATCACCGGCCAGAACGGCGGCGGTGCCTTCGTGCTGGTGTATCTGATCTGCATCGCCCTGATCGGCATCCCCATCATGATGTCGGAAGTCATGCTGGGCCGGCGCGGCGGCAAGAGCCCCATCGGCACCATGGGCGCGGTGGCGGCGGCCGAAGGGCGCAGCCGGGGCTGGGCCGGCATCGGCATCATGGCCACCCTGGCGGCCTTCCTGATCCTCTCCTTCTACAGCGTCATCGCCGGCTGGACCATGCCCTATATCGTGGAGGCGGCCAAGGGCGGCTTTGCCGGCATAGGGGCGGACGGCTCCGGCGCCATGTTCGGCGGCCTGCTGGCCTCGCCGGGCCAACTGCTGCTGTGGCACACGGTGTTCATGGGGCTGACGGTGCTGGTGTCCGCCGGCGGCGTCAAGCACGGCCTGGAGCGGGCGGTGTCCTGGCTGATGCCGGCGCTGTTCGTGCTGCTGCTGATCCTGGTGGGCTACGCCATGACCACCGGCCACTTCGGCGAGGCGCTGGTGTTCCTGTTCCGGCCCGACTTCTCCAGCCTGACCGCCGAGTCCATACTGGTGGCCCTGGGCCATGCCTTCTTCACCCTGAGCCTGGCCAGCGGCGCCATGATGGCCTACGGCGCCTACCTGAAGAAGGACGTGTCCATCGCCCGTACCTCCTTCACCGTGGCCATCATGGATGTGTGCGTGGCCCTGCTGGCGGGGCTGGCCATCTTCCCGGTGGTATTCGCCCACGGCCTGCAGCCGGGCGAGGGCCCGGGGCTTATCTTCGTGACCCTGCCGGTGGCCTTCGGCCAGATGCCGGGCGGCGGCTTCTTCGCCACCCTGTTCTTCGTGCTGCTGCTGTTCGCGGCCTGGACCTCCTCCATCTCCATGCTGGAATCCCTGGTGCGCTTCCTCGAAGAGAAGGGCGTGGGCCGGGTCAAGGCGGCGGTGGGCGGCGGCCTGGCGGCCTGGCTGGTGGGCATCACCACAGTGCTGTCGCTGAACCTGTGGTCCGATTTCGCGCCCCTGGCCATGTTCGAACGCTTCGAGGGCAAGACCCTGTTCGACATCTACGACTACCTCACCGCCAACATCATGATGCCGCTCGGCGCCCTGCTGACCGCCATCTTCGTGGGCTGGGTGATGAAGCCGGAACACTCGGCGGCCGAGCTGGGCGGCCAGTGGCACGCCCTCTGGTATGCGGTGGTGCGCTACGTCACCCCCATCGGCGTGCTGGTGATCTTCTACTTCAACCTGTTCTGACCTTGCGGGCGCCGTTGCGGCGGCGCCCTCTTCACTTCCTCCCTGATACGTATTAATGGCCTTTGCGGGTCAGGGAGCCCTATTGCCTGTGACACGGAGTAATCAACGGATGAAAGCACTTCTTACCCAATTCGAGCGGAAAAACCCGGAAATCGTGTTCGAGTGGCACGACAGCGAGACCGAGGCCAAGGGCTGGGTGGTGATCAACTCCCTGCGCGGCGGGGCGGCCGGTGGCGGCACCCGCATGCGCAAGGGGCTGGATCGCCACGAGGTGGAGTCCCTGGCCAAGACCATGGAAGTGAAGTTCGCGGTGTCGGGCCCGGCCATCGGCGGCGCCAAGTCGGGCATCGACTTCGATCCGGCCGACCCGCGCCGGGACGGGGTGCTGACGCGCTGGTTCCAGGCGGTGGCGCCGCTGCTGAAAAGCTATTACGGCACCGGCGGCGATCTCAACGTGTGCGAGGTGAAGGACGTGGTGCCGCTGACCGAGCGCCACGGCATCTGGCATCCCCAGGAAGGGGTGGTCAACGGCCACTTCAAGCCCTCGGTGAGCGAGCAGATCCAGAAGCTGGGCCAGCTGCGCCTGGGGGTGGCCAAGGTGGTGGAAGACGGCCGCTACAGCCCGGCGCCTGCGCGCAAGTACAAGGTGGCGGATCTTATCACCGGCTGGGGCCTGGCCGAGTCGGTACGCCATTACTACGGCATCTGGGGCGGGCAACTTGCCGGCAAGCGGGTCATGGTGCAGGGTTTCGGCAACGTGGGAGCGGCGGCGGCCTGTTACCTGGCCCAGGAAGGGGCCCGTATCGTCGGCATCATGGATGCTTCCGGCGGGGTGATAGCACCGGAAGGGCTCGGCGTCGAGCAACTGAAGGCGCTCTATCTTGGCCGCCAGGGCAACCGGCTGGCGGGCCCCGGGGTGGTGAGTTTCGAACAGGCCCAGGCCGCCTTCTGGCAGCTCGAGGCCGAGGTGTTCCTGCCTTGCGCCGCCTCCCGCCTGGTCAGCGCCGAGCACCTGGCGGCCCTGGCGGACAACGGCGTGGAGCTGATCGCCTGCGGCGCCAACGTGCCTTTTCAGGATCAGGAGATCTTCTACGGCCCCGTCTACCAGCAGGCGGACGAACGGCTTAGCGTTATCCCGGATTTTATCGGCAACTGCGGCATGGCCCGGGCCTTCGCCTTCCTGATGGAAACCGAGCAGGAGATCGCCGACGAGGCCATCTTCCGGGATGTGTCCGAACGCATCCGCGGCGCCCTGCAACGGGTGCACAACCACAGCAGCCGCACCACCGGCATCGCCGCCACCGCCCTGGAGCTGACCCTGAAGGAGCTGATGGGGGAGTAGTCAGCAATACATCAAGCATTCAGGCTGTTGGCCAAGTTTCTTCTTTCTCTGTTGTCACTCCCGCGAAGGCGGGAGTCCAGTGCACTATGCCATGGATCTCCGCCTTCGCGGAGATGACGACAGTTAAACTGCATCGATAAAGAGAAATATCCGGCGAAAAACAGAGGGTATACTTTGTCAACAAGCTTCCCGCTTCCCGTATCCAGCTTCCAGCTTCCAGCTTACAACCCGTACCGCTCTATCTTTTTCAGCAGGCCCTGGCGCGACAGCCCCAGGGCCTGGGCGGCGTGGGTGCGGTTGTTGTCGTGGCGGGCCAGGGCCTCGGTGATCAGCGCTATCTCCAGGGCCCGCACCTGGGCCTCCAGGCTGTCGCCGGCGGCGGCCGGGGCGGGGCCGGGTTTGGCGTCCGGATAGAGCAGGGCGATGTCCTCCAGGCGGATGACGCCGCCCCGGGCGATGGCGGCCACGCTGTCCAGCGCGCTTTTCAGCTCGCGCACATTGCCCGGCCAGCGGCGGTGGATAAACCAGTTGAAGGCTTCGGTGTCCGGGTGCAGCGGCGGCTGGCCCCGGGCCTGCAGCTCGAGGAAGTGGCTGACCAGCAGCGGAATGTCCTCCGGGCGCTCGTCCAGGGGCCGGGTCTCTATGGTCACCCCCTTGATGCGGTAGTAGAGATCCTCGCGGAACTCGCCCCTTTTCACCTTTTCCGGCAGGTCCGCGTTGGTGGCGGAGATCACCCGCACGTCTATGGTTTCCAGGCTGCGCCCGCCCACCGGGTAGTAGCTGCCCTCCTGCAGTACCCGCAACAGCTTGACCTGCATCGCCAGCGGCATCTCGCCGATCTCGTCGAGGAAGAGGGTGCCGCCGTCGGCCAGCTTGAGCAGGCCGTCCCGGGCCTTGTCGGCGCCGGTGAAGGCGCCTCTGGTGTGGCCGAACAGCTCGCTTTCGAGCAGTTCGGCGGGAATGGCGCCGCAGTGCACCGAAATAAAGGGCCCCCGGGCGCGCTGGCTGAGCTCGTGGATGGCGCGGGAGATCACCTCCTTGCCGGTGCCCGAGGGGCCGGTCACCAGCACCCGCACGTCGGTGGGGGCGATGCGTTGCACCAGGGCGCGGATGTTCTCCATGGAAGGGGAGGCGCCGATCAGGCCGGCCAGCGGCGGCTGGCGGCTTTGCTTCAGGCTGTTCAGCTCGCGCACCAGCTGGTGCTTGGTCAGGGCCCGGCGTACCACCACCGCCAGCATGTCCGGGTCTATGGGCTTGGCCAGAAAGTCCCAGGCGCCCTGGCGCAGGGCCTCCAGCGCCAGCTCCCGTTCGCCGTGGCCGGTGAGGATGATCACCGGCCGGTCGATGAACTGGGGCAGGGCCGCCAGGGTGTGGTGGGGATCGAAATGGGGCGGCAGGGACAGGTCGAGCAGGATGAGATCGGCATCGAAGCGCTGCAGCTTGCCGCGCAGCTCGTTGAGATCGGCGCCGGTTTCCAGCTGGTAGCCCTCGGTCTCCAGCCACTGGGCGCAGAGGGTGCGAAAGGCGGGTTCGTCGTCGACCAGCAGGATGCGCGGGATCATGAGCGCTTCTCCTCGGGAAAATACAGTTCGAAGGTCACCGGCCAGCCCAGATCCTGGCGGTGGCGGATATGGCCGCCGTGGGCCTCCATGATGCGGTGGACGATGGCCAGGCCCAGGCCGCTGCCGCCGCTGCGCTTGCCGACGAAGGGGCGGAACAGCCGCTCGCCCAGTTCGGCATCGATCATGGGGCCGTTGTTGTGCACCCGCACCTGCCCGGGCCTGTCCCCCGCCTCGATGCGGATAAGCCCGCCGGGCCTGTTGCGCACGAAGGCCAGGGCGTTGTCCACCAGGTTCACCACCACCTGCTGCAGCCGGTAGGGGTCGGCCCACAGCCGGTAGTCGGCCGGCAGCCGGTGCTCGAAGGCGGTGCCCTGCCAGTCGAACTGGGGCCTGAGGCTGTCGAGCAGGGAGGCGAGGGGAATGGCCTGGCACTGCACCTGGATGCGGCCGGAATAGGCCAGCATGTCCGAGATCAGCCGGTCGGCGCGCTTCAGCTGGGACTGGATCATCTCCTTGCGGTTGGCTTCCAGGCCGGCGGTGGCCATGGAGATGATGTTGAGCGGGTTGCGCAGCTCGTGGGCCATGGCCGCCGACAGTCCGCCCAGCTCCACCAGGTGCTGCTCCGACAGCCGCCGGCGCTCGGCTTCCGCCAGCTGCAGGGAGCGCTCCAGCAGGCCGCAGCGGGTGGCCAGCAGGGAAGCGAACACCTCCGCCGCCAGGCGCAGGCCCGGGGTCACATCCTCGAAGCCCTGCAGCCGGGTTTGCCAGCCCTGGGGCTGGTGCCGGCACAGTATGCAGGGGCCGGCGGGCAGGGAGGGCGCGGGCTCGTCTTCCGGTGCAAGCTGAATGACCACCGGCTGGCCCATCTGGCGCGAAATCAGCCCCGCCGCCGCCGTGGTGAGTCCGTGCCAGCTGCTGGCCTCGCCCAGGCGCCGCTGCCAGGTGGCGAGCAGCTGCTCGTCGAGCCGGCTGCCCGGGTAGATCAGCCGCTCCACCAGCTTGCTCACCGGCTGGTACAGGGCCAGGGCCAGCATCAGCAGCAGCATGGAATAGAGCCACAGCTGCCACTTGGGCACATTGGCCAGGGCCTGCATGCCGAACTGGCCGGCCATGGCGCTGAGCAGGGCGATAAGCCCCATCACCAGCGCCGTCATCAGGGTCCACAGCAGGGCCCGGTTGGCCCAGGCGTTGACTTCCAGCATCTGGTAGCGCACCACGCCGTAGACCAGCAGCACCACGTAGCTGGGCAGCAGCAGCATGGGCCAGGGGTACCAGTAAAGGCCGAGGGAGGGGAAGATAAAGCTGGTGGCCAGCAGCAGCCCCCAGGCGCCGGCGGCGAACATGGCGGCGATGGAGCGGCGGCGGTTGCCGCTGTGGATGCGCAGGCCCCACAGCAGCAGGGCGTGGGCCAGCACCCCGATGACGATGGTGTAGGCGATGTTGAACCAGCCGATGCCCTGGAACACGAAGTAGTGGGCGAAGGCACCGAAGGCGATGACGCCGCCCCCCTCCAGCCAGAGGCTGGCCAGCATTACCACCAGGGCGGCCAGGTAGAGCAGGCCCCGGCCGCGGGCCAGGCGATCGAGCCAGGGGCGGCGGCCCGCGCCCTGGTTGACGAAGCCGATGGCGAAGTCGAGGAAGAAGGTGGGCATCAGCGGGTTGGCCAGGATCAGGGCGACGCCGAGCCGCTCCCAGCCGTGGAACACCGCCACGTGGCCGGCGCACCAGAGCGCCATCATCACGCCGAAGCCCGCCAGCGCCTTCATGCTGCGCCGGCGGCGGGCGCGCCAGTACAGCCAGGCGGACACCAGCAGGGCGCAGCCGCTGGTGAGGATCATCATCAGTTCGAAGGCGACATCCGGCGACATCGGCGGGCTCCCGGGTGTAAATAAGGTTTACAGCTGACAGGGCGAAGACTGTAAACCTTGTTGTCGGTTCGGGCAAGTTTTTGCCGCTTTTTTGATCCAGCACAAGGCAACTCAAGGTGTTGGGCGTGCTGGCACGGTTTCTGCTTTATGGGAGTATCAACCCAGCGAGTGAGCAACAATAATGAACATGACCGCCTTACTGATTGAATTCTCTGCTATTTTTATCGTTCTGCTGTTAGCGACCCTGCCGGCCGCCGTCAATCGTTACCGTCGTTAAGGAGGACTCATGGAGCTCGATTCCGCCCTGCTGTCGCGCATTCAGTTCGCGTTCACGGTCAGCTTCCACATCATCTTCCCGGCCATCACCATCGGCCTGGCCACCGCCATCGCCATCTGGGAAGGGCTCTGGCTGAAGACCCGCAACCCCATCTACTTCCAGCTGGCCAAGTTCTGGATCAAGCCCTTCGCCATCACCTTCGGCATGGGGGTGGTCAGCGGCATAGTGCTGTCCTACGAGTTCGGCACCAACTTCTCCGAGTTCTCCGCCATCACCGGTCCGGTGCTGGGCCCGCTGATGGCCTACGAGGTGCTCACCGCCTTCTTCCTGGAGGCGGGCTTCCTCGGCGTCATGCTGTTCGGCTGGCAGCGGGTGAGCGAGCGGCTGCACTTCTTCGCCACCTGCGTGGTGGCGGTGGGCACCTGGATTTCCGCCTTCTGGATCATAGTGGCCAACTCCTGGATGCAGACCCCGGCCGGCTATGAGATTGTGGACGGCCGCTTCGAGGTGGCCAGCTGGCTGGAGGTGGTGTTCAACCCCTCCATGCCCTACCGGCTGGTGCATATGCTGCTGGCGGCCATGCTGACCGCCACCTTCGTGATCGGCGGCGTCAGCGCCTGGTACCTGCGGCAGGGCCGCGAGCAGGCCTTCGCCCGCAAGGGGCTGTCGATGGCGCTGTGGGCGGCGCTGATCCTGGCGCCGGTGCAGGCGCTGGTAGGCGATTTCCACGGCCTCAACGTCAAGGAGCACCAGCCCATCAAGCTGGCGGCCATGGAGGGCATCTGGCCCGAGCGGGAGGCCGGCGCACCGCTGCTGCTGTTCGCGGTGCCGGACATGGAAAACGAGACCAACCGCTTCGAAATCGGCATTCCCAAGCTGGCGTCGCTCATCCTCACCCACGAGTGGGACGGGGAACTGCAGGGGCTCAAGTCGGTGCCCGCCGACCAGCGGCCCCACGTGCCCCTGGTGTTCTATTCGTTCCGGCTGATGGTGGGCCTGGGCGTGCTGATGATAGGCGCCGCCCTCTGGGGCCTCTGGCTGCGCCGCGGGGGCCGGCTCTATGAACACAGGCCCTTCCTGCGGCTGATGAACCTGATGATCCCCTCGGGGGTGCTGGCCACCCTGGCCGGCTGGTACGTGGTGGAAATCGGCCGCCAGCCCTGGCTGGTGCAGGGGCTGGTGCGCACCATGGAGGTGGTGTCGCCGCTGCCGGCGGAGCGGGTGCTGTTCTCGCTCACCCTGTTCGTACTGACCTACAGCCTGCTGTTCTGCGTTTATCTGTATTTCATGGCCAAGCTGGTGCGCAAGGGGCCGCCGGACATGGCGCACCTGGAACAGCACCTGATCGGCGTCAATGCCCCCGGCTACGCCCTGGCCTGGGTGAAACAACTGAAACACGACAAGGCGGAGGCATAAGATGGATCTGGCATTGTTCTACTACCTGCTGCTGGGCTTTGCGGTACTGATGTACGTGGTGCTCGACGGCTTCGATCTCGGCCTCGGCATCCTCTATCCCTGGTTCAAGAGCGAGGCGGAGCGGGATCATATGATGCGCTCCATCTCCCACGTGTGGGACGGCAACGAAACCTGGCTGGTGTTCGGCGGCGTGGTGCTGTTCGCCGCCTTTCCCGCCGCCTACGCGGGCATACTGGCGACCCTGTACACGCCCATCATCATCATGCTGATCGGGCTTATCTTCCGGGGCGTGGCCTTCGAGTACCGCTTCAAGTCGCACCGTTCCAAACCCTGGTGGGATCTGTCCTTCTTCCTCGGCTCCACCGTCGCCACCTTCTGCCAAGGCGCCATCCTCGGCGCCGTGGTGCAGGGGGTGGAGGCCGGCCCCGGCGAGCTGGGCGCCCTGGAATGGCTGTCGCCCTTCAGCATCTTCACCGGCTTCGCACTGATGGTGGCCTATGCCCTGCTGGCCTGCTGCTACCTGGTGATGAAGAGCCGGGGCGACATCATGGCCCGCGCCGCCCATCTCGGCCGCCAACTGGTACTGGCGATCATGGCGATACTGGTGGTGGTGAGCCTGTGGACCCTGCTGGCCAATACCGAGGTGCGCACACGCTGGCTCGACGGCCTCAACTTCCTTTGGCTTTCGCCCCTGCCGCTGCTGAGCGCCCTGTTCGGCTGGCTGCTGTACCGGGATCTGGACGGCCAACCCCACGAGACCCGGCCCTTCTGGCTGGCGGTGGGGCTGTTCCTCCTGGGCTTTATCGGCCTGGTGGTGGGGCTTTTCCCCTATCTTATCCCGCACCAGATGACCCTGTGGGATGCCCGGGCGCCGGATTCCAGCCTGCTGTTCCTGCTGCCGGGGATCTTTATCTTCCTGCCGCTGATCTGCGCCTATACCCTGTGGGGCTACCGCATCTTCTCCGGCAAGGTCGAGGATTTCGAGGAGGGCTATTGATGAAGGGCAAGAACAGCTGGCTGTGGTTCGCCGGCCTCTACCTGGGTGGGGTGCTGGTCGTCACCCTGCTGGGCGCCCTGATCCGGTTGCTGGCCGGCGGGCTCTGGTAACCCTCAGCCGGGCAGACGGCGGCGCAGCCACAGGCCGGCCAGGATGCCGGCCGGACAGCACAGCAGGAACACCCAGCCCGAGAGGGCCCCGGCCATCACCCCCGACAGCAGGGTGCCCACGGTACAGCCCAGGGCGACCATGGCGCCCCATCCCATCAGCAGGCCGCCCGCCAGGCAGCGCACCACCTCGCCCGGGGCGGGCCGGCGCGGGCGCCAGTCGCCGGCGACCAGGGCCGAGGCCAGGGAGGCGCCCACCAGCCCCAGTACGAAGAGGCCGTTGTCGGAAAGCAGGTGCTCCTTGACCACAGTTATGCAGCCGGAAAAGCCGTCCAGCCCCTCCAGCCTGCCGGGCAGCAGCCCCAGGCCGTCGGCGCCGGTGCGCGCCAGGCTGCCGAGCTCGGCGGTCACCCCCAGGGGGGCGACCCTGAAGTAGGCCATCACCCCTATCATGCCCACCAGTATGCCGCCCACATAGGTGGGCCAGCGCCGGCCGAACAGCAGGCCGTGCAGCGACCCGGCGGGGGGCGGCCCGGACTCGGCCGGCGGCCGGTGGGCCCGCACCAGGGCGAGGGCGAGGGTGGCGAGCAGCAACAGCTGGAGTAGCAGGGCACCGCCGTAGCCGAGGCGGGCGGGCAGCCAGATCACCGGCGCCTCCTGCATGACCCTCAGGTAGAGGGGATTCCAGCTGAGAAAACCGAGGACGAAGCCGCCCAGGGCCCCGAGCAGGGCGAAGGGGGCGGCGAGGGAGCCTTCGCCCAGCCGGTAGAGGTGGGCGCTGAGGCAGGAGCCGGACAGGGCCATGCCGATGCCGAAGGTGAAGGCGCCGGCGGCCAGCACCCAGCTCACCGGGCCTATATGGGCTCCCGGCGGCAGGCGGCCTAGGGTGGGGTCGAGCAGGAAGGCGCCGAACAGCACCTGGTAGCCCAGGCTGCCCACCGCCAGGGCCACCACCAGCCCGAGCAGGCCCCGGGCGTCCCGGCGCTCGACGAAATCGCGGCTGATGCAGAAAAAGCAGAAGCGGGAGCGTTGCAACACCAGCCCGAACAGGGCGCCGGCAAGCAGGGAAAAGGCCAGGTTGTTGCCGGTGGTGGAGCCGTCGGCGAGAGCACGGCCGGCCAGCAACAGGGCGAGCAGCACCAGCAGGGCCAGGGCAATGGCCGGGCGTCGGGCCGGAGCAGGGGCGGGCATGGCTCTTATACCAGAGGACGGCGGCAAGGGACCCTTGCCGCCGTCGCTTGTCAGGTGCCGCCCCAGACGGTGCCCGCGGGGTTGGCGATGGGCACGCCCACGCTGTTGCCGTATTCGGTCCAGGAGCCGTCGTAGTTGCGCACCTCGTAACCGAGCAGCTTGCTCAGGGCGAACCAGGTGTGGCTGGAGCGCTCGCCGATCCGGCAATAGACGATGACGGGTTTGCTGCCGTCCACGCCGACGCCCTGGTAGAGCGCGCGCAGCTCTTCAACCGGCTTGAAGGTGCCGTCCGCGGCCACGGCGCTGCTCCAGGGCACATTCACCGCCCCGGGAATGTGGCCGGCCCGTACCGCCAGCTCCTGCACCCCGGCCGGGGCGAAGATCTTGCCGTTGTACTCGTCGGCGGAGCGGATATCGATCAGGGCGGTATCGGTACGGCCTTCCGCCACCGCCAGCACGTCGGCCAGGTGGGCGCGCAGGGCATCATTGCGCTCGGCGAGGCTGATGTTGCCGGGCGGATACTGGCTCGGGCGCACGTCCAGCGGGCGTCCTTCCGCTTCCCACTTGTCGCGGCCACCGTCGAGCAGTTTGACCGAGGGCACCCGGTAAACATCGAAGATCCAGGCGCCCCAGGCGGCAAACCAGTTGTTGCTGTCGCCGTAGAGCACCAGGGTGGTGCCTTCGGAGATGCCGGCCTTGCGCAGCAGGGCCTGGAAGTTGTCCCGGGAGGCGATGTCCCGCTTCACCGGATCGACCAGCTCGGTGTGCCAGTGAAGATTGACCGCGCCCGGGATATGGCCGCGTTCGAACTTGCCGGGCACCACGCTGACTTCGAGCACGCGCAGATCCTCATTTTTCAGGTTTTGTTCCAGCCAGTCGGTACTGACCAGGAAGTCGCTGTTCGCCTGGCCGGTGCCAACCAGGAATAGACTGCCGACCGCGGCCAGGGCCAGCCGCATCACTCGTTGCCATTTCATCGCATTATCCTTTTTATTTACCATGAGATCATGGCCTGCCCCGGGTGGCCGGGGCAGGTCGCCGAGTGGTTGTTTTTTAATCATAGAAGATGGGGCGGCTGGCCGTCCGGCTTCCGGCTTCCGCCGCCGTTACACCAGCCAGAAGCCGGCGGCGAGCAGCGCCGCCAGGGTGATGGCGCCACCGATCAGCGCGTAGGGCAACTGGGTCAGGGCGTGATCCATGGTGTCGCAGCCGGCGCCCTGGGCGGACAGCACGGTGGAGTCGCTGAAGAAGCAGGCGTGGCTGCCGAAGGCCGAGGCCGAGAGCAGGGCGCCCACCACCAGCGGCATGGGCACGTTCATGGCCTGGGCCAGGGGCACCACTATGGGCAGGGAGATCACGAACACCCCCCAACTGGAGGCGGTGCTGAACACCACCAGTGCCATCACCAGGAACACCACCGCGGGCAGCAGGGCCGGGGTGAGGATGGGGGTGACGGAGTCGATGATGTATTGGGTCATGCCCAGCTGGTCGTTGACTTCCTTCAGGACGAAGCCGGCGCAGACGGTGGCGATGGGATACAGCATCACCTTGAAGCCGTCCAGGGTGGCGTCCACCTGCTGCTGGAACGACAGCAGCCGCTGCACCGAATAGAGCAGCATGGTGAAGCCCAGGGCTACCAGCACCCCTTTCAGCAGATCGATCTCGTACCAGGCGCTGGCGAGCACCAGCACCAGCATGGGTAGCAGGAAGTTGCCCAGGCCGAGCCAGGCGGGAGTATTCCGGCTCGGTTGGGCTTCTTCCTGGTCTTCCCAGCCGGTCGGCACCGGCTGGCCGGCCCGGGCGCGGGCTTCCGCCTTTTTCATGGCGCCCAGGTCCGGCAACCGGTTGGCGGCCACCAGCACCACCACCAGCAGGGCGGCCCAGCCGTAGAGCATATAGGGAATGCTCTGGATATAAAGGGACATGCCCCGGCCGCCGTCGGCGGCGCCGGAATCCTCCAGCAGGGAGGCGAAGAACACCGCCCAGGTGGAGATTGGCACCAGTATGCAGATGGGCGCGGCGGTGGAGTCCACTATGTAGGCCAGCTTTTCCCGGGAGATTTTGTAGGTATCGGTGATCTTCTTCATGGAGGAAGACACGGCGAGGGAGTTGAGGTAGTCGTCGATAAAGACCACCAGCCCCAGGCCGACGGTGCCGAACATGGCGCCGCGGGGGGATTTGATCAGCCGGGTCATAAAGCTGCCGAAGCTGTGCACGCCGCCGCCCCGGGCCAGCAGGTTGATAAGCCCGCCCATCATGCCGCACACCAGGATCAGCCAGGCGATGGTCTCGTCCATCATCACCGCCAGGGTCACGTCCGCCAGCGGGCCGACCAGATCGCCCGGATCCAGCAGCAGCAGGCCGAGCAGGGCGCCCGCCAGCAGGGATTCCACCGTCTTGCGGGTGAGCACCGCCATGGTGATCACCAGGGCGGCCGGCAGCAGGCTGAGCGCGCCGTAGTCGCTGCCGGCCTCGTGGTTGAAGCCGAGCCAGGCAAAGCCCAGCGCCGCCACCAGGGCCACCGCCATTCCACGCCACAGCGGCGGCCATTTTTCGGCGGGTTCGAGTACCAGGGTATCATCTCGTTGCATCGGTCTTGTCCTTGGTCGAGGGGCCGGCGATGGCGCCGGTCATGTCCCTATGGTTGTTCGCGGCAAGCCCGGGGCCGGCCGCACCGGCTCCGGCGGCAAAGGGCCCTTTGGGGCCGGTTGCCACCGGAAAAACGTGATAGTTCGCTCAGGCGTTTTTAAGCATCCACTCCAGTTCGATATCGGAGATGCGCCGCTCGAACTCCAGCAGCTCGTCGTTCTTGCAGATGCGGTACACCTCGATGAACTCCTCCCCCAGGTAGCGCTTGAGCGGCTGGCTTTCGGCCAGCACCTGCAGCGCCTCGCTCTGGCGGGTGGGGAAGGGCAGCCCTTCCTGCTCCAGGCCGTTGCCCACCACCGGCGCCGGCAGCGGCAGGGTGTTGTCCAGGCCGTGCAGCAGGCCGGCGAGAATGGCCGCCACCACCAGGTAGGGATTGGCGTCGGCCCCGGCCACCCGGTACTCGATGCGGCGGGCGTCGTCGTCGCCGCAGGGGATGCGCAGGGCCACCGTCCTGTTGTTGTGGCCCCAGGAAGCCTGGGTGGGCACGTACATGCCGGGCTGGAAGCGACGGAAAGAGTTCATGTTGGGGGCCAGCAGCGCCATGCTGTCGGGCATCAGATCCAGCATGCCGGACAGGGCCAGGTGCAGCAGGGCCGAGTCTTCGCCGTCGGCGTCGGCGAACAGGTTGTCGCCCTGGTCGTCGACCACGCTGATGTGCACGTGCAGGCCGCTGCCCGCATGCTCCTCGTAGGGTTTGGCCATAAAGGTGGCGTCCATCTCGTGCTGCTCCGCCACCAGCTTGATCAGCCGCTTCAGCGCCAGGGCCTGGTCGCAGGCGGCGAGCACGTCGTCGGTATGGTTGAGGTTGATCTCGAACTGGCCCGGCGCCGCCTCGGCCACGGCACCGTCGGCGGGCAGCCCCTGCTGGATGGCCAGGTTGTCGATATCGGCCAGGATCTCGGAGAAGTTGTTGAGGTTGTCCACCGAATATACCTGGCTGTAGGTGTCCCGCTTCTGGGTGAGCGGCGAGCAGGGCGGCTGCAGCCGGCCGCTGTCATCCCTATCCCGGTCCACCAGGTAGAACTCCAGCTCCAGCGCCACCACCGGCCGCAGGCCCCGGGCCTTGACCTTTTCCCACACCCGGGCCAGCACGTTGCGCGGCTCGAGCGGGAAGGGCTGCTCGTCCTCGGTGACCATGGTCAGCAGCAGCTGGGCCACGGTCTCCGGATCGCAGGCCGAGGGCACTAGGGTATCGGCAATGGGGAAGCAGGGCAGGTCCGGCTCGCCGATGTCCTGGCCGATGCCGGTTTCCTCCACCACGTTGCCGCGAAAGTCCATGGCGAACACCGAGCCCGGGAAGAAGCAGCCCGCTTCCAGCTTGTCCAGGGCGCTCACCGGCAGCCGCTTGCCACGGAAGATACCGTTGAGATCGGTGAGCAGCACGTCCACATACTGGGTGTCGGGATAGCGGGCCAGGTAGTCCGCCACCTCTTGTTCAAACTGGCTCTGTTCAGGGGCCGCTACCGGGGCCAAGGGTTCTAACATTTCTGCTTGCATGATTGCACCGCCATGTGACCGTTAAAAATACTTACCATGAGAAACATAAGTTCGTTTATTTTGTTTTGCAAGTGTTAAATATTATTGAGCGTTAAATTAACGTGTGCTAGATTTTAATCATATATTTGACATATATCGCCCTTTATGGGTTTTATGTTCAGAATATAGAGCATGAACGAGGGGGAATGGATGGTGCATATATTTAACAAGCCTGTGGTCGGCATCATCATGTGCCGGCAGATGCTGGGGCCGCATCCGGCGATGACGCTGCAGGAGAAATACCTCAACGCCGTGCAGGCCGCCGGTCTGCTGCCCTTTCCCCTGGCCCAGGGGCTGGGCGACGACGAGCAGGGCCTGGAGCAGGCCCTGGCCATGCTCGACGGCCTGCTGCTCACCGGCAGCTACAGCAACATGGAGCCCCATCACTACGGCGAAAGCGGGGAAGAGCCGCTCAACGATCCGGGGCGGGATCGCCTGAGCCTGCGGCTTATCACCGCCGCCCGGCAACGCCAACTGCCCCTGTTCGGCATCTGCCGCGGCTTCCAGGAGATGGTGGTGGCCAGCGGCGGCACCCTGCACCGGCGCCTGCACGACACCGGCCTGTTCGACGAACACCGGGAAGACAAGCAGCAGCCCCTGGCCCAGCAGTACGCCCCGGCCCACGACATCCTTCCCGAAGCGGGGGGGCTGCTGGCCCGGCTGGCCGGCCCCGGCCGCCAGCCGGTGAATTCCCTGCATATGCAGGGGGTGAAGGCGCTGGGCGCGGCGGCGCGGGTCGAGGCCCGGGCGCCGGACGGCCTGGTCGAGGCCATCAGCCTGATTGATCAGCCCTTCGCCCTGGGGGTGCAGTGGCATCCGGAGTGGCTGAGCCGGGACAACGCCCTGTCCCGCGCCCTGTTCGACGGCTTTGCCGCTGCCTGCCGTCACTACCGGGCATGCAAGGAGGAAGGATGAGCGAAGCGCGCAATACCGACCTGGCCCCGGGCAGCCGGCTGGCGGCTATCCGCCAGCGGCTGGGCCTGAGCCAGCGCAAGGTAGCGGAGCTGTCCGGCCTGACCCATGGCGCCATCTGTACCATAGAGCAGGACAAGGTCAGCCCGGCGGTGAGCAGCCTGCAGAAGCTGCTCAAGGTGTACGGCATGTCGCTGTCGGAGTTTTTCGCCGAGCCGGTGCCCGCCAAGCGCAACAAGGTGGTGATCGAGCCCGAGGAACTGCTCGAGATCGGCAGCCGGGGGGTGTCCTTCAAGCTGGTGCACAACGGCAACCGCAAGCGGACCCTGGGCTTGCTGATCGAAACCTACGCTCCCGGCGCCAGCACCGGGGGCCACCTCAAGCACCAGGGAGAAGAGGTCGGCACCGTGCTCGAAGGGGAGATAGAGCTGACGGTGGACGGCGAATGCCACCGGCTCAGGGCCGGGCAGAGCTACGTCATCGACACCGGCCTGCCCCATACTTTTACCAATGTTTCGGAGCGGGAGTGCCGCATCATCAGCGCGCACACCCCACCCAATCTGTAAGGAACGCGGAGAACATCATGGATTACAAAGACAAGGCCCATTGGCAGGCCAGGGCGGCACAACTGCGCATCGAATCCCGGCTCTTTATCGCCGGCGAATACCGGGAGGCGGAAGGGGGCGAGCGCTTCGGCGTGATCAACCCGGCCACCGACCGGATCCTGGTCGAGGCCAGCCGGGCCCAGGAGCGGGACGTCAACACGGCGGTGGCGGTGGCCCGCACCAGCTTCGAATCCGGCGTCTGGGCCGAGGCGGCGCCGGCCGAGCGCAAGCGGGTGCTGCTGCGCCTGGCCGAATTGATGGAGCAACACCGGGAAGAGCTGGCACTACTCGAAACCCTGGACACCGGCAAGCCGATCCGCCACAGCCTGCGGGATGACATCCCCGGCGCCACCCGCGCCATCCGGTGGTATGCCGAGGCGGTGGACAAGGTGTACGGCGAAATCGCCCCCACCGGGCCCGAGGCGCTGGCGCTGATCAGCCGCGAGCCCATCGGGGTGGTGGCGGCCATAGTGCCCTGGAACTTCCCGCTGCTGCTGGCCTGCTGGAAGCTGGGGCCGGCGCTGGCGGCGGGCAATTCCGTGATCCTCAAGCCCTCCGAAAAGTCGCCGCTCAGCGCCATCCGCCTCGCCGCCCTGGCCAGGGAGGCGGGCCTGCCCGACGGGGTGCTCAACGTGCTGCCCGGTCTCGGCCACGAGGCGGGCAAGGCCCTGGCCCTGCACCAGGACGTGGATTGCCTCACCTTCACCGGCTCCACCGGGGTGGGCCGGCTGCTGATGGAATACGCCGGCCGCTCCAACATGAAGCGGGTGTGGCTGGAGGCGGGCGGCAAGAGCGCCAACCTGGTGTTCGCCGACTGCCCGGATCTGGCCAAGGCGGCCCGGGCCTCCGCCGCCGGCATCTTCTACAACCAGGGCCAGGTGTGCATCGCCGGTACCCGGCTGCTGGTGGAGGCGAGCATCAAGGACGCCTTCCTGGCCGAGCTGAAAAAGGCCGCCGCCGAGTTCGAGCCGAAGGATCCGCTGGATCCCGAGTCCACCATGGGCACCCTGATCGACAGCGACCACCATGGCAGCGTCTGCCGCTATATCGCCGAGGGGTTGGAAGAAGGGGCCGTGCTCGGCCTGGACGGCCGGGAGCAGGCGGGCAACTTTATGGGGCCGACGGTGCTGGAGCAGGTGAGCCCGCACATGACGGTGGCCAAGGAGGAAATCTTCGGTCCGGTGCTGGCGGTGACCAGCTTCGACAGCGAGGAAGACGCGGTGCGGCTGGCCAACGACAGCAAGTACGGCCTGGGGGCCGGGGTCTGGACCTCGGATCTGGGCCGGGCCCACCGGCTGGCGCGCAAGCTCAGGGCCGGCTCGGTGTTTATCAACAACTACAACGACGGCGACATGACGGTGCCCTTCGGCGGCGTCAAGCAGAGCGGCAACGGCCGGGACAAGTCCCTGCACGCCCTGGAAAAATTCACCGAACTCAAGACCACCTGGCTGGCACTGGATTAAGGGAGAGGTTTTAAATGGAACATGTAAACAGCTACTACGCCGCCTCGGCCAACCGGCACGAGCCCTGGCCGCAACTGACCGAAGACATCCGCTGCGACGTCTGCGTGGTGGGCGGCGGCTACACCGGCCTCTCTACCGCCCTCTTCCTCGTCGAGGCGGGCTTCGACGTGGTGCTGCTGGAGGCCAGCCGCATCGGCTTCGGCGCCAGCGGCCGCAACGGCGGCCAGATAGTCAACTCCTACAGCCGGGACATCGACGTGATCGAGGCCCGTTACGGCCAGGACACCGCCCGCATGCTGGGCAGCATGATGTTCGAGGGCGGCGACATCATCCGCAGCCGCATCGAGCAGTACGGCATCGACTGCGACTTCCGCCCCGGCGGCATCTTCGCCGCCCTCAATTCGCGCCAGCTGCATGAGCTGGAAAACCAGAAGGCCAACTGGGAGCGCTACGGCCACCGGCAGCTGGAGCTGCTGGACGCAGAGCAGGTACGCCGGGAGATCGATACCGAGGCCTACGTGGGCGCCCTGCTCGATCAGCGGGGCGGCCATATCCACCCGCTCAACCTGGCCCTGGGCGAAGCCGAAGCCATCCGCAAGCTGGGCGGGCGTATCTTCGAGCAATCGGCGGTGACCCATATCCAGTATGGGGATCCGGCGGTGGCCAAAACGGCGGGCGGCAGCGTAACCGCCAATTTCCTGGTGCTGGCCGGCAACGCCTACCTCGGCAACCTGGAGCCCAAGCTGGCGGCCAAGGCCATGCCCTGCGGCACCCAGATAGTGACTACAGAGCCCCTGAGCGAGGAGCAGGCGGCGAGCCTGATCCCCCGCCACTACTGTGTGGAGGACTGCAATTACCTGCTGGATTATTACCGCCTCACCGGTGACAACCGGCTGTTGTACGGCGGCGGCGTGGTCTACGGCGCCCGGGATCCGGACGATATCGAACGCCTGGTCATGCCCAAGCTGCTGAAGACCTTCCCCCAGCTGAAGGGGGTGAAGGTAGACTACCGCTGGAGCGGCAATTTCCTGCTGACCCTGTCGCGCCTGCCCCAGTTCGGACGGCTGGAACCGAATGTCTACTATATGCAGGGCTACAGCGGCCACGGCGTGACCTGCACCCACCTGGCGGGACGGCTGCTGTCGGAGGTGCTCAAGGGTCAGGCCGAACGCTTCGACGCCTTCGCCCGCCTGCCGCACCTGCCCTTCTTCGGCGGCCGCCGCTTCCAGGTGCCCTTTACCGCCATGGGCGCCGTCTACTACAGCCTGCGCGACAAGCTGGGGGTGTGACCGGAGCCGGAAGCCTTGAGCCGGAAGCCGGAAGTGGGAAGCAAAGGTTACCTTTAATGATGGTCACCTCCGCGCAGGCGGAGGTCCACTTGGCGTGCTGCTCCTGTCCATTCAATGGACCATCCCACCCACGGCGCCGGGGTTTGGTCGATAAATTCGACCCTACGGCCGCCAGTTACGCCGGGCCTGTTGTCGGGTTCACTTCAGTGGACCCTCCCACCCACGGCGCCGGGGTTTGGTCGAATAAATTCGACCCTACGGCCGCCAGTTACGCCGGGCCTGTTGTGGGGTTCACTTCAGTGGACCCTCCCACCCACGGCGCCGGGGTTCGGTCGAATAAATTCGACCCTACGGCCGCCGGCTACGCCGGGCCTGTTGTAGGGTCCACTTCAGTGGACCTCCCACCCACGGCGCCGGGTTTGGGTCAGGGAGTGGGCCTTTCCGCCAAAAGCGGGTATAGTGTTAGAGTTATTACTCAATTCATGGTCGCAGCCGGGATGCGCCTGCCCTGAGCCGGGACGGCTTTTTCTTATCCTATGAGGCTATATATGAATCGACTGACTTCCCTGGCATTGGTGTCGTCCCTGTCCCTGGTTGCCCTGAGCGGTTGCGCCGAACTGGGCAACCAGCCGCAACAGGCCCTGACCGGCACCGAGTGGCAGGTGCGGGATCTGAACGGCATGGACGTGACCGGCGAGCTGCCCGGCAGCATCGGCCAGGCCGTCGGCACCCTCAACTTCGGCGACGATGGCCGGCTTTATGGCCGTGCCTTCTGCAACGGTTTCCATGGCGGCTACCGGCTCCAGGGCGACAAACTCGAGACCACCGGCATGGCCAGCACCATGATGATGTGCACGCCGGCGCAGATGGAGCGGGAGCAGGCCATGCTGGATATCCTCGGCAACGGCCAGCGTATCGAGTTCAATCCGGCTGGCGAGCTGGTGATCCATGCCAAGGACGGCCGCACCCTGACCGCCCGGTAAATATCAAAAGGAGTCGGGGTCAATTTTAAAAATTGACCCCGACTCCTACTCCTTTATTCTCTTCCAGCTTCCAGCTTCCAGCTTCCAGCTTCCAGCTTCCAGCTTCCAGCTTCCAGCTTCCAGCTTCCAGCTTCCAGCTTCCAGCTTCCAGCTTCCAGCTTCCAGCTTCCAGCTTCCAGCTTCCAGCTTCCAGCTTCCAGCTTCCAGCTTCCAGCTTCCAGCTTCCAGCTTCCAGCTTCCAGCTTCCGGCTTTCAGCCTGCCAGCAGGGTATCGGTCCTGGCGGCCATGATAAAATCGTTGCGGTGCAGGCCGTGGATGGCGTGGGTCCACCAGGTGACGGTGACCTTGCCCCATTCCAGGGTGATGGTGGGGTGGTGGAACTCGCTCTCGGCCAGCTCCGCCACCTTGTCGGCGAAGGCCCAGGCCAGCTTGAAGTTCTTGAATTTGTATTCCCGCTCCAGCTGCAGCACCCCGTCCCGCGCCAACGGCGTCCAGTCGGGAAGGTCCTTCATCAGGGCCGCCAGCTCGTCGTCGCTGACCCTGGGGGCATCGGCACGGCAGGCTTCGCAGTGTTGTTGGGCAAGTGCGGTCATGTTCACTCCTTTAACTGGCTTGTTGTTGTTTGGGGGGAAAGGTGGGGGCGAACAGCCCCAGGGCCTTGGCTTCGTTTACCTTGGCCATGATGTCCATCTCGGCGATATGGAACAGCTCGTCGATGGAGTCGATCACGTAATAAATGGGCTGCATGATGTCGATGCGATAGGGGGTGCGCAGCACATCCAGGATGTCGAAGGGGCGGAACTCCGGCACCGGGGACTCGAAGGCATAGCGGGTCTCGCCGGGGGAGGAAAGGATGCCGCCGCCGTAGATGCGCCGCCCGGTCGGGGTGTTGAGCAGGCCGAACTCCACGGTAAACCAGTACAGCCGGGCCAGGAAGCCCCTTTCCTGGGGGCTGGCCTCCCGCCCCAGCTGGCCGTAGGCATGGGTAAAGCGGGCGAAGGCCGGATTGGTCAGCAGGGCGCAGTGGCCGAAGATCTCGTGGAAGATGTCCGGCTCCTGCAGGTAGTCCAGCTCCTGCCGGCTGCGGATAAAGGTGGCCACCGGAAAGCGTTTGCTGGCCAGCAGCGCGAAGAAGCGGTCGAAGGAGATCAGCGCCGGCACCCGGCTCACCTGCCAGCCGGTGGCGGGCTCCAGTATCCGGTTGATGTCGTCGAGCTGGGGGATGCGATCCCGGGGCAGATCCAGCCGGACCAGGCCGTCCATGTATTCGTCGCAGGCGCGGCCGGCCACGCAGGCCAGCTGGCGTTCGATCAGGGTCTGCCAGATGGCGTTTTCTTCGGCACTGTAGCGGATGATGCCGTCCGGCCCCGGCTCCCGGGCCACATATTGGGTCGCTTTCATCTTGCTCCCTCCTCTAAGCGGTTTGGCCTTCTAATCTAGAGAGCCCGCTCATTATTTAGAAGCGGCGGTCCGGCCTTGGGTTCAGTGCGGCTGTAACAATAAGTTTACATCAACCGGCCACATCCGCCCCGGCCAGCCGCACCTGGAACACCTGGGCCAGGTAGGCCAGGTAGCCGGCGTCCTCGCACATGGCCTTGCCCGGGCTGTCGGACAGCTTGGCCACCGGCTGGCCGTTGCAGGCGGTCATCTTGATCACTATGTTGAGCGGCACCGGATCCGTCACGTCGTTGGTCAGGTGGGTGCCGATGCCGAAGGCCATGGCGCAGTCGTCCTGGAAGCGGTGGTGGATTTCCAGCGCCCGCGCCATGGTCAGGCTGTCGCTGTACACCAGGGTCTTGCCGCGCGGATCTATCTTCATACGGCGGTAGTGGGCCAGGGCTTTTTCGGTCCAGGCGATGGGATCGCCCGAGTCCTGGCGCAGGCCGTCGAACAGCTTGGCGAAGTAGAGATCGAAGTCGCGCAGAAAGGCGTCCATGCCCACCACGTCGGTCAGGGCATAGCCCAGCCGGCCGCGATATTCGTGCACCCAGGCTTCCAGCGCCGCCTTCTGGCTGTCGATAAGCCGCGGCCCCAGGGCCTGGAAGGCCTGCAGGAACTCATGGGCCATGGTGCCCACCGGCCTCAGCCCCAGGCGGCGGGCCAGATCCAGGTTGCTGGTGCCGGCAAACTGCACCGGCAATTGGCGGGCGAGGCCGGTCACCACCTCTTCCTGCCAGCGGCGGGAGAAGCGGCGGCGGGTGCCAAAGTCGGAGAAACGGAAGCTGGCGGGCGCCGCGGCCGCCAGGGTTATCTTGTGCCGCAGCCGCTCCCGGGCCTGGTGCCAGTCGGGGTTTGGGTAGTGCCGGCGGCAGTAGACTTCGCAGATGATGGCCAAGAGCGGCACCTCGAACAGTATGGTGTGCAGCCAGGGCCCCCTGATCCACAGCTCGAGCCGGCCCTGCTCGCAGCCGAGCTCGATAAAGCGCCGATCCAGCCGGAACAGGCGGAGGAAGTGGATAAAGTCGGGCTTGATGTAGTCGAGCCCGGCCAGATAGTCGAGCTCGTCCTCGCCGAGCCGGAGCCGGCACAGGTGATCGATCTCGGCGTCTATCTCGTCGAGGCAGCCGCTGAAGTCGATGCCCCGGGTGCGGCAGCGAAAGCGGTACTCCACCGGCGCCGCCGGGTGCTGGTGCAGTACCGCCTGCATCATGGTGTACTTGTACAGATCGGTGTCGAGCAGGGAGCGGATCACGGGCTCAGCCATCGGCCTGCTCCAACTGGCCGGCATCGTGCACGAAATGGGCGCCCAGCTGGATCATCTCGGCGATGGTGTGGCGGCTGCTTTCGTCGGCCACGCCACGGATGGCGGAGCGGTTGACCACCACGGTGAAACCGGCGGCCAGCAGCTGCAATACCGTTCTGTGCACGCAGTAGTCGGTGGCCAGGCCCCCCACCAGTACTGTGCTCACCTGGTTGCTGCGCAGGAACTCGATAAGGCCGGTGCTCTGGCGCTCGGCCAGGTCGTGGTAGCAGGCGCCGTAGGGGTGCATGTCCGGCTCCACCCCCTTCCACACGAAGAAATCGTAGTCGGCGGGGTGGGGCAGGCCGGCCAGCAGCTCGAAGCCCTTGGTGCCGGGCACCGCGTGGCGGGGCCAGCGGATGTCCATGTGGTCGGCACCTGCTATCGGGGTAAAGGGGGGATGCTGCTCGTTGGCGAGCCAGAGGGCATGGGGCGAGTGGGCGTCCTTGGTGCCGAGGCGGTAGCCGGCGAAGGTGGCCTGGCGATTCAGCTCGTCGGCAATCTCGTCACCGCCGGCCACCGGCAGCTCGTCCGGGCAGACCGGGGTAAAGGTGTACTGGGCGTCTACGTCCAGGCTGGCGACACTATGTTTGGCGGGTAATTTCATGGGCCACCTCCTAAGGTTAAGTATGGGCTCCTGGTTCTTGCGTTGCGTTGTATTAATATTGTTTTGATTGAGTCTAGGGGGGATTTGGTTCAGTATCGCCCCATTCGGGGGCTCTCCCCCATTATCAGCCAAAGGTGAACAAGATGAGCGACAGCCACCAGCAAAACTACCAGCGTTTTATCGATGAAGTGAAAGCCAACCGGGTGATGTGGGGGCTGCGCTTCGGTGATGAATGGGTGGTGTGCGATTCCTCCGAGTTTGAAGATACCGAGGTGATGCCGGTGTGGTCTACCGAGGCCGAAGCCAAGGTGCAGTGCGTGGACGAGTGGGCCGACTACGAGCCCTTCGAGATCACCCTGGCCGAGTTTCTGGAGATCTGGGTAGAAGACCTGTCCGAAGACGGCGTGCGCATCGGCCCCAACTGGGACGAGGAGCTGGACGGTATCGAGCTCGACGTGCTGGAGCTGGTCAAGGCCCTGGCCTGAGGGCCTTTATTCTCTTCCGTGAAAAGGGCCCTATTCGGGCCCTTTTCTTTTTCCTGCCGGTCATCCCTGGCCGGTCTTGTGGTAGATCCGCTCGGGCCGGCCCCGGCTGCCGTAGTGCAGGCTGATCTGCAGCCGTTCTTCCGATTCCAGGTATTCCAGGTAGCGGCGGGCCGTGGTGCGGCTCATGGCCAGCCGCTGGGCCACGGCGTCGGCGGAGAAACCCTGCTCCGGGGCCTGTTCGAACAACTGCAGCACCTGGCGCAGGGTGAGGGCGTCGATGCCCTTGGGGGTGTTGCGCTGGGCCTCGCCACCCGGGCGGCTTCTGCCCAGCATCTGGTCGAGGGTGCCCTGATCCAGGCTGGCCGGCTGGCGCAGCCGGGCGTGGAAGGCGCGCAGATCGGCCAGGCTCTGCTGGATGCGGGCCAGGCGCAGGGGTTTGATGATGTAGTCGAATACCCCGGTGTTGAGCGCCCGCTGCACCGTGGCCACGTCGTCGGCGGCGGTGATCATGATGATGCCGGCGTCCAGTCCGGCGCGGCGCTGCTCTTCGATCCAGTCCAGGCCGGAGCCGTCGGGCAGGGACAGGTCCACCAGCAGCAGCTCGGGGCTGCCCGCCGTCAGCATCAGCCGGGCTTCGGCCAGGGTGTCGGCCCGGCCCAGCACCCGGAAGCCGGGGGTGGCGCCGACCACCTCCTGCAGGATGCGGCCGACTCTGGGGTCGTCCTCGACGATCAGGGTGACGATGGGGTCCATGGGGTGTCGCTGAGTCCGCTCTTGTCGATATAGATACCGAACAGGGTAAAGCCTTCCGCCGTCCGGCGCCATTCCAGGGTGCCGCCCAGGCGGGCGACGGTTTCCTTCACCAGGTAGAGGCCTACCCCGTGATCGCCGCCCCGGCCGGTAACGCCGTAGTCGAACAACTGGTCGGCGATGGCGTCGTCCACCCCGGCGCCGCTGTCTTCCACCTCGATGATCAGGTGCTTGCCGAAGTCGCTCAGGGACAGCAGCACCCGGGGCGCGCGCTGGTCGCGGTTGGCCCAGGCGGCGCTCATGCCGTTGTCGAGCAGGTTGCCCACCAGGGTGATGAGGGCGGCGGACAGCCCGGCGCCGTATTCGGCCAGGCAGCTGTCCGGGTCCAGTTCGAATGCTACCCCCAGCTCCCGGGCCCGGCTGAACTTGCCGAGGACAAGGCCGGCCAGCGGCTTGTCGGCGATGGTGCGCAGCAGTTCCTGTAGCAGGTTCTGGTAGTCGTCCTTTTCCCGCTGGATCATCTCCACCGCCTCGCTCAGGTGGCCCAGTTGCAGCAGCCCGGACAGGCTGTTGAGCTTGTTGGCGTATTCGTGGGTCTGCATGCGCAGCAGTTCGGCGTACTGCTGCAGATGGGTCAGTTGATGGGAGAGATCCGAGGCCGCCTCCGGCCGGCTGAAACTCAGCAGCCGGCCGACCGTCTTGTGCTGGCGCCGTATGGGCAGCCACTGGCCCTGGTAGGCCTGCCCCTGCACCTGGAAACGCACCAGGCCATCGGCGGCGGCCTGCTCCAGGGACGGGGCCAGTTCGGGCCGCAACTCCGCCAGCGGGCGGCCCAGGGCCTGCTGCCGGTGCAGCAGCGGCAGGCGCAACTGGTAGAAGGCGGCGCTGTTGAGGCTGGTGATCCGTCCCTCCCTATCCAGGGCCACTATGCCTTCGGCGATGCTTTCCAGCACCAGCTCCTGCTGGGCGAAGCGGCGGGCGATGTATTCCGGCTCCAGATCGAGCAGGGTGCGGCGCAGCCGGCGCAACAGCAGGCCGCCGAGCAGGCCGCCGAGCAGCAGTATGGCGCCGATGGCGGCGGCCATCAGTCCTATCTGGGCCCGGTAGAGGCGGGTGATCTGGCCCTGGAGAAAGCCCACGGCCACGGCGCCGAGCGGGGGGCCGCCGGCCTCGCTAACGGGGGCGAAGCAACGGACGGAAGGGCCCAGGCTGCCCTGCCAGCGGGAGCAGTGCCGGCGGCCCTGGCTGAGGGTCGGCCAGAGATCCTCGCCCTGAAAGGGCTCGCCTATCTGGGCGGGCACCGGGTGGCTCAGCCGCCGGCCCTGGCGGTCGGTTACCACTATGTAGGCGGCGCCGGTCTGCTCCCGCAGCCGCTCCATCCGTTCGGCCAGCCCGGCCGGCTCGCCGCGCAGGGCCCGTGCCACCTCGGGATCCTCGGCCAGCACCAGGGCCAGGGCCTGGCCCTTGTCGGCCAGGCTGGACTCCACCTGCTGGCGCAGCAGGGCCGCCAGCAGGACGCCCAGGGCCAGCACCAGCAGCAGGGAAAACAGCAGGGCCAGGGCGACGAACTGGTGGCGCAGCTTCATGGCGGAGATGCCTCTGTCTCGGCTAAAGGCGACAGTGTAACGCTTCCATGGCCACGACGTCCTCAGGCCCAGAGGGAAATGATCAGGGTCGCCAGGATCAGCATAAAGGCGCCGCCCAGGCGGGACGAGATCTGGGCGAAGGGCATCAGCTCCATGCGGCGGGCGGCGGACAGCACCGCCACGTCGCCGGTGCCGCCCATGTTGGCCATGCACAGGCTGCCGGTGATCGCCGCCTCTATCGGGTAGAAGCCGACCAGGCGGCCCACCAGGGCGGCGCCGAGGGCGCTGCCGACCACGGTCACGGTCACCAGCAGCAGGTAACTGAAAGAGAGCGCGTCCAGCAGGGCGTTGATGTCGGTATAGGCGATGCCGATACCCACCAGCAACGGGCCGGTCAGGTTGGTGACCACGAACTGATACCAACTGGCGGCGGCCTCCTCATAGGCGCGCGGCAGCACGCCGGCGACCTTGATCAGGGCCACCGCCAGTATCATCAGCGCGAAGGGGTGCATGGGGATGACCAGGCTCAGCAGGGAGCCGAGCACGAACATGCTCAGGCTGATAAAGAGGCCGATGCCGAGGGTTTCCATGGCGGGGGCGGCGTTCTTGTCCGGCTGGGGGGCGTTGGCTTCATGCACCATCAGCCGGCCGTTGCCGGTGAGCGAGGGGTAGCGGTTGCCCAGGCGGTGCAGCAGGCCGCCGAGCACTATGGCCAGGGTGTTGGCGATGACCACCGCCGGCACCATGCGCGACAGCAGTTCGGTGCTGCTCATCTGCATGGGGGCGGACAGGATCTCCACCAGGGGCACGGCGCCGGCGCCCATGCCGCCGCCCATGATCGGCAGGCCGATCAGCAACACCGCGCTCTTGAAACCGTCGCCGAGCAGCATGCCCACCAGGCCGACGGCGACGAAGGCGGTGATCACGCCCCCCAGTATCACCGGCAGGTAGCGCATGGCGGCGTTTTTCAGCAGGGCCCGGCTCATGCCGAACACCGAGCCGGTGACCAGGCTGGCGATAAAGAAGTTGAGAAAGCCGCCTTCCTGCATAAAGTCGCTGATGACCAGGCCGGCCTGCTCCGGCAGCAACTGGTACTGGAACAGGGCGGCGGAGCCGA
This sequence comes from Zobellella iuensis, assembly GCF_016746085.1. Taxonomy (GTDB): domain Bacteria; phylum Pseudomonadota; class Gammaproteobacteria; order Enterobacterales; family Aeromonadaceae; genus Oceanimonas; species Oceanimonas iuensis. The sequence goes on along the minus strand of NZ_JAERTZ010000012.1, from coordinate 79,831 downwards.
AGATGGTGATGATGGTGCCGCCGCCCAGGTATTCGCGCACCGGGTGGATGCGTTCGCCGACTTCGTTGAGCAGCACGGCCAGCACATACATCAGGGCCAGGGCGCCGACCATGCCGAGCGGCAGGCTGCCGTGCCAGCCAGAGAACAGCACGAAGCAGGCCAGGGCGAGGAAGAGCACGGCCGGCATGCCGCCGAGTTGCGGCCAGGCCTGCCAGGCAGGAGTTGCGGTGTTGAGTTTCTTCACTGAAGTCGTCTCCGGTTACAGATTGCGACCGTGCAATCGAGGCCGGCGACTGTACCCAAAATCCCTTGTTAACGCCTTGGCAACACCCGCAAGGTGAAATAAAAACATTTAGAACTTAAAGAACACGGGGTCAGCCCAGGGCGGATCTCGGCTCTTCGAAGCGGGGGAGTTCCCGCTCGCCGATCACCACCCGGTTGCGGCCGTCCTGTTTGGCCTGGTACAGGGCCTTGTCGGCCAGCATCAGCAATTCGGTTTCCTGCCCGAGTTCGGCGGCGGGCAGCAGGGCGGCGCCGATGCTGACGGTAAAGCGCATGGGCGGACCCGGCTCGGCCTGGGGCAGGAGCAGCCTGGCCACCTCCTGCCGGATGTGTTCGCACAGCCGGGTCAGTTGCTGCCGGTTGAGATCGGTGAGGATCAGCGCGAATTCCTCGCCGCCGTAGCGGGCGGCCAGTTCACCGCTGCGCTGGCCGTAGCCTTTCAGGATACGGGCCAGGGCCTTCAGGCACTCGTCGCCGTGCAGGTGGCCGAAGCCGTCGTTGAGCTGCTTGAAATGGTCGATGTCCAGCATCAGCAGGGCCAGGGTGCCGTTGTGCCGGCGGACCCGGTTGAGCGCTTCCCGCAGGGCCTGATCGAAGTGGCGGCGGTTGGCCAGGCCGGTCAGGCCGTCCTGCTGCGACAACTGGTGCAGTTCGTCGTTGGCCTGCCACAGCTTTCGGGTCATGGCGGAATAGTCTTCCACCGCCCGGCAAATGGTGGCCAGTTCACTGAACAGCACGGGCGGCAGGCGGACGTGATCATCCTGATCCTGTTCGATGGCGCGCAGGGCTTGCACCGAGGCCTGCAACGGCTTCAGGATAAAATGCTGCAAAGCGCCGAACAGCATCAGTGAGATCAGGGTGACGACGCCGATCAGCAGATAGGTATAGCGGGTCACGGCCTGGGCGTCCCGGCTGATATCGCCGGCCAGCTGCTGGATCCTGAGGGCCGCATCCGTGGTCAGGTAATTGGCTATCTGCTGCAGTTGCTGCTGCCCCGTGGCCAACTGTTCATCCGCCCGTTCGTTGAGCGCAGACACCTCCTGCAGCCGAAGGGAGAGCTTATCGAGCCATTGCCAATGTTGGGCGCTACCCTCGGTGTCCGGCAGTTGCTGCCTCAGCTTATCCAGGGCAACTTCCAGCCGCGGCCAGCGAATGTCCGTCAGCGAACCCGAGGCCAGCTCGGTATTGAAAGAGTGCAGCGCCTGCGCCAGCCGGGCGGAGGAGGCGCTCTGCTCCGGTGCTTCCGATACGGCAAGCCGATGGAGCAGCCCGTGGACCTGCCCCATGTGCTCCCGCTGCTGGTTCCGGATATTGATAAGCTGCTTTATGTTGTCCAGGGCGTCGGCGGTGGCGGCAGACAGGGACGATTGATCTTCCAGCATAAAACTCTGGATCAGCACCTGGGCCTGCAGCCGGGCCCGGCGTTCCATATTGCTGTTCTGGGCCCAGTAGACGGTGTTGAGGTAACTGCTGATCTTCTCGATTTTCAGGGCATGCCGCTGGTTGTTGAGGATCTCCGGCATATGCTGCTCACGGGTTTGGCCCGAGCCGTGACTGATGCCGGACAGCAGCGGCACCACCAGCCAGGTGATCACGGCCATAAACAGCAACAGGGCGCAGACCACCAGGGAAAGGGTGGTGGACAGGCTGGGGTGGAATCCTTGGGATCTCGACATCACCGCTCGGCTGCCTCCTTGTGTGCCTCAATATACGCTGAACGGAATATATCGGCGGTTGATATGGTCATAGCTGCCGTTGAGGCGGATGGTGGTAATGGCCTGGTTGATCCGCTCGAGCAGTTCCTGCCTGCCCTTGGCCACCGCGATGCGCGCTTCCGCCTGCAATATCCCGTCGGCCAGGGGTTCGCCCACATAGTCGAAGGGCGAGCCTGCCGGGCTTTGCAGGAAGTTCAGCAGGTTGATGCTGTCGGACAGCACCAGATCCACCTTGCCCTCTACCAGCCTGGCCAGGGCTTCCTCCTGGTTGGGAGCCAGCATGATATGGCTGTTGCGATAACGACGTTGCAAAAAATCGGCCTGGATGGTGCCGACGCCGGTAGCGATGCGCTGGTTGTTCAGGGTGTCCGGTGCGGCGTCGTCGTAGGTATTGGCCAGACCGACAAACATCGAATGGGTGCGGTAGTAATAGTCGGAGAAATCGGCCCGTTCCGCACGGGCGGGCGTTTTGGCCATGCTCGCCACCACCAGGTCAAACCGGCCCTGCTCCAGGCCGTCGAGCAGCCGATCCCACTCCTCGGCGACCAGTTCGCATTCGGCCGCCATGGCCTGGCACAGGGCCAGGGCGATGTCCACGTCGAAGCCCGTGAGCCGGCCCTGCTCGTCATGGTAGTTGAAGGGGGGGTAGGCGCCTTCGGTGGCCACCACCAGGCGGTCGGCCAGGACGGGGAAAGCCACGGCAAGGGCAAGCCAGCACCACGCCAGCAGGGGTAAAGCGAGCTTCCTCATAACGGGCATCCATGCGAGTCTGGAAGAGGCCTATATTGCCATCAAATCACGGCCCCGAACACCACTAGCTGCATGCCGGCCGGCCGAGCCCGAGAGGACCGGCGCTTCTGCGTGCGGTATTCGCTCCGTATAGCGGTATTTGGCGCAGTTATTTGGCTTATTACCGGCGTAATTATGGTTCCGGAACAAAGGCACCGGAATAATGAGGTTATTCAGGTAAATTTCAAACAAGACCGCCATGGATTATCCCTTATTGGATATTTCCGGGAATATTTTCTACTTTTATCCATTCGACGGCGGGAAAGTGGCAGTCGATGTTTTTTTGGCCGTCTTTCCATCCTTCCTGCCGATATCGACAAAAATTACGGATCCGGGCCGGAATGAAATAGTTATTCCGTGCTGTCCGGCATCAAGCCTGGTGCCCTGCAAAAAAAATATTAATTTTTCATGTGAAGACTGACACTTATCTTTTTTTTGTGCTAATTGTTAATACGCACTTTGATTGGTCGTTGCCACCGTCTCTGACGGCCTGACTTAAAAATAAAAAATATTTCAAGGATGATTTTAGGGAGTACCTCACTGCCACACCTATTTCTTTAATATTTATCCGGCACGCTATTGCCATCGCCAATTCCATGGCCTTGGCACGGGTTTTCCGTAGCTGATGGCGGATGCCCCGGCTTAATTAATACGCCACCGTTTTTGTTTTTACCGGCTTTATCGCCGGCCGGCCCTTGCGCGCCTTATTGGCGGCGGGCGAGGGGAAAGCATGTCCAGGAGGCATAGATGAAAAACACTGAAGACATAGCGCAGGGGGAGCCGCGCCTGATCGGCCTGGCACCCGTCCTGGTGGCGGTGACGGCCAGCGTGCCGTTGCTGTGGCTCACCGACTTTTCCACCCCCGCCCTGCTGGTGTCCGTGCTCCTGTGTCTGGCATCGGCCGGCCTGGGCCACTATTGCATGCTCAGCCTGGCCAGGCGGGCCGCCGCCCGGGCCGAGGCGGTGGCGCCTCCTCCTCCCCAGGAGCCGGCCGATGGCCCGGCCCTGGCCCAGGCGGTGCTGCCCATACTGGGGCGCCATATCGAGACCGCCCGCGGCCAGACCGAAGAGGCCATCGCCGAACTGACCGGCCAGTTTTCTTCCTTGGTCCAGCGGCTCACCCTGTTGGTGGGCACCTCCGGCGACTCCATCACCCGGGGCGAAGAAGACATGAAGGCGGTAACCCATTCCAGCGAGCAGGCCCTGGCGGAGATAGTGGCTTCCCTGCGCGGCGCCCAGCAGCGGCACAGGGCCATGCTCGACGAGGTGCGGGTGCTGACCGGTTACACCGAGGAACTGCAGCGAATGGCGACCGAGGTGGACGCCATCGCCGGCCAGACCAACCTGCTGGCGCTGAACGCCGCCATAGAAGCGGCCCGGGCGGGGGATGCCGGCCGGGGCTTCGCGGTGGTGGCCGACGAGGTGCGCAGCCTGTCCATCCGTTCCAGCGCCACCAGCAAGAGCATGGCCGACAAGGTCAACGTCATCAACCAGGCCATCCTCGACACCTTCAGCGACAGCGAACAGGCCGGCGTCGCGGACGACAGGGAGCTGGAGCAGGCGGAGACCGCCCTGCGCAGGCTGCTGACCCAGTTCGACGGCACCGCCGAGGGCCTGACCCGGGCGGTTGACAGCACCCGCAGCGAGGGGGAAGGGGTAAGGAACGAGATCGAGCAGATGCTGGTGTCGCTGCAGTTCCAGGACAGAACCAGCCAGATACTGCGCCAGGTGTGCGACAACCTGGAGGAATTCGGGCGGACCCTGATGCAGGCGGGGGAGCCCATCGACGTGGATGCCTGGCTGGCGCGCATGACCCGGAGCTACGCCACGCTGGAGCAGCACCTCAACCATCAGGGCCAGGCCGCCGGGCGCCAGGGTCAGTCGGATATTACCTTCTTCTAGGGGAGTACACTCATGGCCAAGACCATCATGATCGTCGACGACTCCGCCTCCTTGCGGCAGGTGGTCAGCATCGCCCTCAAGGGGGCCGGTTACGACACCATCGAAGCCTGTGACGGCCGGGACGCCCTGTCCAAGCTTAACGGCGGCAAGGTGCACCTCATCATCAGCGACGTCAACATGCCCAATATGGACGGCATCAGCTTCCTGAAGGAAGTCAAGCGCCACCCCGGCTACAAGTTCACCCCGGTGATCATGCTCACCACCGAGTCCCAGGCGGAGAAAAAGGCCGAGGGGCAGGCGGCGGGGGCCAAGGCCTGGGTGGTCAAGCCGTTCCAGCCCCAGCAGATGCTGGCGGCGGTGTCCAAGCTGATCATGCCCTAAGGAGGAGAGCAGATGCAGTTAATGGCCGAAACCCGGGAACAGGGAGTGCTGTTACGGCTGGAGGGGGAGCTGACCATCTACACCGCCGCCGCCCTCAAGTCGCAGCTGGCGCCCTATTTGGCCGGCCCGCAACGAGTGGAGATGGACCTGGCGGGAGTCAGCGAACTGGACAGTGCCGGCTTGCAACTGCTGCTGCTGGCCAAACGGGAGCTCGACCGCCAGGGCGGCGCCCTGGCCCTGCTCTGGCACAGCCAGGCGGTACTGGAGGTGCTGGAGCTGTGCCGGCTGAACACCCACTTCGGCGATCCCCAGTGGCTGCCGGCGGGTCCGGCCGCCTGAGACCTTATGGCAAGGAAAAGGAATACCAGATGAGCATTAACCTTGATCAGGTGCTGCACACCTTTATCGACGAGGCCAGGGAGCTGCTGCAAGAGATGGAGAGCGGCCTGCTGGGGCTGGAACAGGAGGCCGGGGCCGAGGTGCTGGACGCCATCTTCCGCGCCGCCCACACCATCAAGGGCTCGGCCGGCCTGTTCGGTCTCGACCCCATCGTCGACTTTACCCACGTGGTGGAGGATGTGCTGGACCGGCTGCGGGAGGGCAAGCTGGCCGGCAACGCCGAGCTGGTGACGCTGTTGCTGGCCGGGCGGGATCATATCGAGCAACTGGTGGACGGGGTGGCGCGGGGCGAACCGGCGGACGCCGACACCCTGGAACGGGGCCAGGCCCTGTTGGCACGGTTGCAGGCCTTTCGCGGCGGCGCTCCGGCGCCGGTGGCGGCGGACGGGCCGGTTTCCCGCCAGCCCCCTGAGGAAGGGAGCGAGGCGGCGGTGAACCTCTGGCACCTGTCCCTGCGCTTCGGCCCCGAGGTGCTGCGCAACGGCATGGATCCCCTGTCTTTCCTGCGTTACCTGGGCACCATGGGGCGCATCCTCTCGTTGACCACCCTGACCGACATCATGCCGGCGGCGGCGGAGATGGATCCGGAGTCCTGTTACCTGGGGTTCGAGCTCGACTTCCAGTCGGAGGCGGACAAGGCGGCCATCGCCGAGGTGTTCGACTTCGTCCGCGACGACTGCGAGCTGCAGATACTGCCGCACCACGGCAAGGTGTCCGAATATATCGCGCTGATCCGGTCGCTGCCGGAGGACGACGCCCTGCTGGGGGAGATACTGGTGGCGAGCGGAGCCCTGACCCGGCAGGAGCTGGAGCAGGGGCTGGCGGAGCAGGCCGCCACCGAGGCGGCGCCGGCCCCCCGGCTGGGGGAAGTGCTGGTGGGGCAGCAGGCGGTGGCGCCGGTGCTGGTGCAGGCCGCCCTGGAGAAGCAGAGCCAGGTCCGGGAGCAGAAGAAAAAGGAAAGCCGCTACATCCGAGTCCAGGCCGACAAGCTGGACGAACTGATCAACCTGGTGGGCGAGCTGGTGATCGCCGGCGCCGGGGTCAAGCTGCTGGCCCAGCGCGCCCAGAACACCGCCCTGCAGGAGGCGACCTCGCTGGTGTCCGAACTGATGGAGGAGATCCGCGACGGTGCCCTGCGCCTGCGCATGGTGCCGATCGGCGATACCTTCAACCGTTTCCAGCGGGTGGTGCACGATGTCAGCCAGGAGCTGGGTAAGGACATCACCCTGCACATCAGCGGCGCCGACACCGAGCTGGACAAGACGGTGATCGAGAAGATAGGCGATCCCCTGATGCACCTGCTGCGCAACGCCATGGACCATGGCATAGAAATGCCGGCGGCGCGGCAGGCGGCGGGCAAGCCGGCCACCGGCAACCTCCGGCTCAATGCCTTCCACGACGCCGGCAGCATCGTCATCGAGATCGCCGACGACGGGGCCGGCCTCGACCGGGAGCGCATCCTGCAGAAAGCCATGGAGCGGGAACTGGTCCCGCCGGGGACCAGCCTGAGCGAGCAGGACATCTACCAGCTTATCTTCGAGCCCGGCTTTTCCACCGCCGACACGGTGACCAACCTGTCGGGCCGGGGCGTGGGCATGGACGTGGTCCGCCGCAACATACTGGCGTTGCGGGGGCGCATCGATCTGGACAGCCGGCCCGGCCAGGGCACCCGTATCCGTATCCGCCTGCCGCTGACCCTGGCCATCATCGACGGCTTCCTGGTGGGGGTGGGCGGCGAGCGCTACGTGGTGCCGCTGGACACGGTGCAGGAGTGCCTCGAGCTGACCGAGGCGGATCGCCGGCTGGCCCGGAAACACAGCTACCTCAACCTGCGCGGCGAGGTGTTGCCGCTGATCAAGCTCGGGGATCACTTCGGCCTGGCGGCGGCGAACGGCCGGCGCGAGAACGTGGTGGTGGTGCAGTGCGCCGGGCAGAAGGCGGGGCTGGTGGTGGACGAACTGCTGGGGGAGCACCAGACGGTGATCAAGCCCCTGGGCAAGCTGTTCAGCGCCCTGCGGGGCATCGGCGGCTCGACCATACTGGGCGACGGCTCAGTGGCCCTGATCCTGGACGTATCGACCTTTGTGCAAGCCATGATTTCCCGGGAGGGGCGGGCCCTGTCCGCCTAAACGCCGGCGCGGAATAAATCCGTCAGTAACCACCTTAAGGAGAGCACCATGTTTAAAGGAATGAGAGTCGCCACCAAGCTGGCCCTGGGGTTCGGCCTGGTCGTCGCCATGCTGTTGCTGGTGTCCCTGGTCGGCATCAGCCGGATGCAGCAGCTCAACCAGGCCCAGCAGCTGATCGTCGATGATCTCTGGCCCAAGACCAAGCGGGCCAATGACGTGATCGACGATTCCAACGGCATCGCCATCGCCTTGCGCAACATGATGCTGACCCAGGACCCGCGGGATCGGCAGCAGCAACAGGCGTTGATCCTGGATCTCCGGCGGGAGATCGCCGCCGAGCTCGAGTGGCTGCAGCAGCGAGTCCATTCCGAGCGGGGAGTGGCGCTGCTGCGCCAGATCAACGAACAGCGGCAGCACTATATCGCCGGCCAGGAACGCCTGCTGGCCCTGATCGCACAGGACAACCCGGATGCGGCCCAGCGCTACCTGCAGAACGAACTGCGCCCCGTGCTCCGTACCTACCAGGACAGCGTGGTCGCCCTGATCGACTACCAGGGCGATCTGCTCGAGGCCTCCGGCCGCGAAGCCCACCAGACCTACGAGCAGGCCCGGCTGCTGATGCTGCTGTCCGCGGGCGCCGCGCTGCTGGTCGCGCTGCTGGCCGGCTGGCTGATCACCCGCAACCTGCTGCGCCAGCTGGGCGGCGAGCCGGATTATGCCGCCGCCGTCGCCGGCCGGGTCGCCCAGGGGGATCTGTCGGTAGACATCGCCCTGCGCCGGGGCGACAGCGACAGCCTGCTGGCCGTCCTGAAGGCCATGGTGGAGAAGCTGTCCCTGATCATCGGCGAGGTGCGCACCGCCTCCGACAACCTGGCCAGCGCCTCCGAGGAGGTGAGTGCCACCGCCCAGTCCATGAGCCAGGGGGCCAGCGAGCAGGCGGCGGGGGTGGAAGAGACCAGTGCCTCCATCGAGCAGATGAGCGCCAGCATCAACCAGAACACCGACAACGCCCGGGTCACCGACGGCATGGCCAGCAAGGCGGCGCGGGAAGCGGCCGAGGGCGGCGAGGCGGTGCAGCAGACGGTGGCGGCGATGAAGCAGATAGCCCAGCGCATCGGCATCATCGACGACATCGCCTACCAGACCAACCTGCTGGCGCTGAACGCGGCCATAGAGGCGGCGCGGGCCGGGGAGCACGGCAAGGGCTTCGCGGTGGTGGCGACCGAGGTGCGCAAGCTGGCGGAGCGCAGCCAGGTGGCGGCCCAGGAAATCGGTGAGCTGTCCGACAGCAGCGTGGCCCTGGCGGAGAAGGCGGGGCGGTTGCTGGAAGAGATGGTGCCGGCCATCGACAAGACCTCGGATCTGGTGCAGGAGATCAGCGCGGCCTCGAGCGAACAGGCCACGGGGGCGGCGCAGATCAACACCGCCATGAGCCAGCTGAGCCAGGTGACCCAGCAGAGCGCCTCCAGCAGCGAAGAGCTGGCGGCGACGGCGGAGGAGATGAGCAGCCAGGCGGAGCAGCTGCAGCAGGCGATGAGCTTCTTCACCCTGGTCGCCGGGGCCGCCGTAAAACGGGAGAGCCGGGCGGCCACCGGCAAGGGCAAAACGGCCAGGCAGCCCCAGCCGGAGCCTGAGCTGGGCGAGGGTGAACTGGAACCCGGCTTCACCCGCTTCTAGGCACGGGCCGGGCGCCCCGGCGCCCGGCATCAGGGAATACAGTGGCAGGGCCCGGGGCGGGTCCTGCTGCAGGAGGAAAAGCAATGAATGCATTAGTGGCGACAGAGCCCAAGGTTGGCGTCGAGGCCCAGTACCTGACCTTTGTGTTGGGAGGCGAGATGTTCGCCATGGACATCCTCGGCATCAAGGAGATCATCGAGTACGGCACCCTGACCACGGTGCCCATGATGCCGGCCTTCGTGCGCGGCGTCATCAACCTGCGGGGGGCCGTGGTGCCGGTGGTGGATCTGGCGGTGCGCTTCGGCCGGCCGTCCACCCCGGTCAACAAGCGCAGCTGCATCGTCATCCTCGAAGTCCATGGCGAGGAGGGGGTGCAGGATATCGGCGTGCTGGTGGACGCGGTGTCGGCGGTGCTCAGCATAGCAGCGGCCGACATCGAGCCGGCCCCGAGCTTCGGGGCCGGCATCCGGGCGGATTTTATCGGCGGCATGGCCAAGGTGGACGGCCGCTTCGTGATAGTGCTCAGCGTTGAGCGGGTGCTGTCGGTGGAGGAGATGGCGCAGCTGTCCCAGGCCGGCGACGGCAAGGCCCTGGCCAGGGAGGGAGAATTCGCCCAGTAATCACCAACATGGCTCGGCACTGCCATTACCCAAACCAATAACAATAATGGCGGGGGTTCTTCCCGCTTCCGGAGGGCGCTGCCCGGCACGGCATAACGCCGTGACCGGAAAGCAGCGCGTCGTCCCGGCGGAGAGCCCCGGCGGCATCAAGGAAATCTTATGTTTCAATTACGGATAAAAACCCTGTTCATGGGCCTGACCATCACTTCGCTCGGCATGCTGCTGCTGACCCTGGCGGCGGTCAACCGCTATCAGGCGGCGGTGGAACAGGTGGCCGAGGCCAAGGATCGGCAATACCAGTCCTACCTGCTGGCCGATGAGCTGCGGCAAAGTTCGGACGATCTGACCCGCCTGGCCCGGACCTATGTGGTCACCGGCGACAGCCGCTTCGAGCAGCAGTACTGGCAGGTGGTGGCCATCCGCAACGGCGAGCAACCCAGGCCGGAGGCCTACCACCGGATTTACTGGGACTTCGTGGCGGCGGGAGACGCCAAGCCCCGGCCGGACACCCCGGCGGTGCCGCTCGCCGAGCTGATGCGCCGGGCCGGCTTCACCGAGCAGGAATTCGCCCTGCTGGCCGACGCCAACGCCAAGTCCGCCGCCCTGGTGGAGACGGAGGCGGTGGCCATGCAGGCGGTGCAGGATTATGCCAGCGGCGCCCTCGGGGCGGTGAGCCCAGAGCAGGCCCGGCGGATGCTGCACGATGCGGCCTACCACCGGGAAAAGGCCAATATCCAGGGTTCCATCGACGACTTCTTCGTGCTGATGGAAAACCGCACCGCCACCCTGGTGGCGACGGCCCTGGCCGACAAGGACAAGGCCTTTTCCTGGGTGCTGGCCAGCATGGCCGGTACCTTGCTGGTACTGGGGCTGGTGCTCTGGTTCGTGTACCGCCGCCTGGCCGCTTCCCTGGCGGTGGCGGTGCAGGCGGCCGAGCGGCTGGCGGAGGGGGATCTGAGCCAGCCCATCCGGATCCGCTCCCGGGACGAGGTGGGCCTGCTGCTGGCGGCCATGGGCCAGATGCAGGACCGGCTGACCCGGATCATCGGCGAGGTGCGCGGCGCCGCCGACAACCTGGCCAGCGCCTCCGAGGAGGTGAGCGCCACCGCCCAGTCCATGAGCCAGGCGGCCAGCGAACAGGCGGCGGGGGTGGAAGAGACCGGCGCCTCCATCGAGCAGATGAGTGCCAGCATCAACCAGAACACCGACAACGCCCGGGTGACCGACGGCATGGCCAGCAAGGCGGCGCGGGAGGCGGCCGAGGGCGGCGAGGCGGTGCAGCAGACGGTGGCGGCGATGAAGCAGATAGCCCAGCGCATCGGCATCATCGACGACATCGCCTACCAGACCAACCTGCTGGCGCTGAACGCGGCCATAGAGGCGGCGCGGGCCGGGGAGCACGGCAAGGGCTTCGCGGTGGTGGCGAGCGAGGTGCGCAAGCTGGCGGAGCGCAGCCAGGTGGCGGCCCGGGAAATCGGTGAGCTGTCCGACGGCAGCGTGGCCCTGGCGGAAAAGGCGGGGCGGCTGCTGGAGGAGATGGTGCCGGCCATCGGCAAGACCTCGGATCTGGTGCAGGAGATCAGCGCGGCCTCGAGCGAACAGGCCTCGGGGGCGGCGCAGATCAACACCGCCATGGGCCAGTTGAGCCAGGTGACCCAGCAGAATGCGGCCAGCAGCGAGGAGCTGGCGGCGACGGCGGAGGAGATGAGCAGCCAGGCGGAGCAGCTGCAGCAGGCGATGGGCTTCTTCACCCTGGCCGCCGCCACCGGTACGCCGGCGCCGGCCGGGCTAAGGGCGGGCGCCTTCGATGACAAGGCGGAGCCCGGTTATGTTTGAGCCCGGATCCCCGGGCCGAGGGAGCTTGACCCATGCAGATACCGTCGTTGCAGGATGAGGAGTTCCAGCTGTTCCGGCGCTGGCTGTACCGCAGCGCCGGGATCAACCTGTCCCCGGGCAAGAAGGCGCTGGTGGCGGGGCGGCTGGGCAAGCGGCTGCGCCACCATGGCCTGGGCAGCTACGGCGACTACTTCCGCCTGATCATGGCGGAGCGGGGCGGGGGCGAGCTGCAGACGGCGCTGGATCTGCTGACCACCAACGAAACCTATTTCTTCCGGGAGCCCCGGCACTTCGACTTTCTGCGGCAACAGGTGCTGCCCGCGCTCGGCAGGGGCCGCCCGGTCCGGCTGTGGAGCGCGGCCTGCTCGTCCGGGGAAGAGCCCTACAGCCTGGCCATGACCCTGGCCGAGTCGCTGGGGGCCGGGCCCTGGGAGCTCGTCGCCTCCGACATCAGCAGCCGGGTGCTGGCGCAGGCCGGACGCGGCCAATATCCCCTGAGCCGGGCGGAACACATCGACACCCGCCTGCTGCACAAATACTGCCTGAAAGGGGTGGGGGAGCAGGAGGGCAGTTTCCTGGTTGAGCGGCGGCTGCGGCAGCGGATCCGCTTTATGCAGATCAACCTCAACCAGCGCCTGCCCGAGATCGGCGATTTCGATGTTATCTTCCTGCGCAACGTGATGATCTACTTCGATCTCGACACCAAGCGCCAGGTGGTGGAGCGGATCCTGCCCCGGCTGAGGCCGGGCGGCTATTTTATCGTCAGCCATTCGGAGAGCCTGAACGGGGTGTCCGAGGCGCTCCGGCTGGTGCAGCCGTCCATCTACCGCAAGCCATGACACCGGGCGAGGTCGAGGAGGTGTTACTGCAGCCCGGCCAGTTCCATTTCGGCGGCCCGGCCACCCGCATCCGCACCCTGCTCGGCTCCTGCGTCGCCATGGTGTTGTGGCACCCCCGCCGACGGATTGGGGGCATGTGCCACTACCTGCTGCCGGGCCGGGGCGGGAGCCGGCCCGACGGCCGTTACGGCGAGGACGCCATGGCCCTGTTCCGGGCGGCGGCCCGGCAGCACGGCACCGGGCTGGAGGAGTATCAGTGCAAGCTGTTCGGCGGTGGCAACATGTTCGGCGCGCCGGTGCCCGCCCGCCTCGACGTGGCCCGGCAGAACGTGGCGGCGGCCCTCCGGCTGGTGCGCGAGCACCGCCTGCGGCTGGTGGCCCAGAACCTGGGCCAGAGCGGCCACCGCAAGGTGGTGTTCGAGGTGTGGAGCGGGGTGGTCTGGGTCAGCCACAGTCCCCTGAAGGGAGCGGAGGAACAAGGATAAAATGAAAAAAATCAAGGTATTGCTGGTAGACGACTCGGCGGTGATGCGTCAGGTGCTGGTGGCGCTGCTGGAGCGGGAGCCGGACATGCAGGTGCTGGGCACGGCCTCGGATCCGCTCTTCGCCCTGGACAAGATGGCGCGGGACTGGCCCGACGTGATAGTGCTGGATGTGGAGATGCCGCGCATGGACGGCATCACCTTCCTGAAGAAGATCATGGCCGAGCGGCCCACCCCGGTGGTGATCTGCTCGTCCCTGACCGAGCAGGGGGCCGAAACCACGCTGCAGGCCCTGGCCGCCGGCGCCGTGGAGATCATCACCAAGCCCAGGGTGGGGCTGAAGCAGTTTCTGCAGGATTCGTCCGCCGCCCTGGTCGGGGCGGTGCGCGCCGCGGCCCAGGCCAGGGTCGGCCGGCTGACGGCGCGCGCGCCCTTGCCGGTGCCGCCCAGGCTGGGGGCGGATGCCATGGCGGAGCCGCCGGGCAGCCAGGCCATGGTGCAGACCACGGAGCGCATTGTGGCCATCGGCACCTCCACCGGCGGCACCCAGGCCCTGGAGCGGGTGCTGACGGCGCTGCCCCGGGTGTGCCCGGGGCTGGTGATAGTGCAGCACATGCCGGAGAAGTTCACCGCCTCGTTCGCCGCCCGCCTGAACCAGCTGTGCCGGCTGGAGGTGCGGGAAGCCCGCCACCAGGACAGGGTGCTGCCGGGGCTGGCGCTGATCGCCCCCGGCGGCCGGCACATGCAGCTCAGGCGCAGCGGCGCCTACTACCAGGTGGAGGTGCTGGACGGGCCACCGGTGAACCGGCACAAGCCCTCGGTGGACGTGCTGTTTCGCTCGGTGGCCAAGTTTGCCGGTAAAAACGCCACCGGCATCATCATGACCGGCATGGGCGACGATGGCGCCCGGGGACTGAAGGAAATGGCCCGGGCCGGGGCCGAGACCCTGGCCCAGGACGAGGCCTCCTGCGTGGTGTTCGGCATGCCCAAGGAGGCCATCGCCCTGGGGGCGGTGGAGCGGGTGGTGTCGCTCGAGCGGATACCGGCGGAGATCATGCGCCACGCGGCCCGGCGCTAGGGGCCAGCCTTGTCCGGCGGCGGGCGCTGTGGCTTAATGCCCTTCCGTTTCGCAAACCCCGGCCCGTTATGACCCTTTCCCCCTACGCCGCCTACCTCGCCGCCCTGGACGCGGGCTTTAAGGACGATGCCGCCCAGCGCCGGGCCGCCGAATGGCTGGAGCAGTGCCAGCGCCGGCTGCATGCCGGCGAGCGGGATATGGGCGGCGTTTACCTGTGGGGGCCGGTGGGGCGGGGCAAGACCTGGCTGATGGACCTGTTCCATCGCGGCCTGTCGGTGCCGGCCAAGCGCCTGCACTTCCATCACTTTATGCGCTGGGTGCACCGGCGGCTGTTCCAGCTCACCGGCACCGAGGATCCGCTGGCGCAACTGGCGGCGGAGCTGGCCGCCGAGGTGAGGGTACTGTGCCTGGACGAGCTGTTCGTGAGCGACATCGGCGACGCCATGCTGCTCGGCCGCCTGCTGCAACAACTGTTCGCCGAGGGCCTGGTGCTGGTGACCACCTCCAACCAGCCGCCCGAGGGGCTCTACGCCGACGGCTTTAACCGGGATCGCTTCCTGCCGGCGGTGGCGGCCATGGCCGAGCGGATGCGGGTGGTGGCGGTGGACGGCGGCGAGGATCACCGGCTGCACCCGGGGGCGCCCCGGCAACGCTACTGGGTGAATGAGCCCCAGGCCCTGGCGACCCTGTTCGCCGAGCTGGCGCCGGCGGGCGGCGGCAGTGAGCCCTTGCCGCTGGGCCACCGGCAGATAGCGGTGCAGGGGCGGAGCGAGTCCGTGCTCTGGTGCCGCTATGCCGACCTGTGCGAACAGCCGCTGGCGGCGCCGGACTTTATCGAGCTGTGCGACCGCTTTAACCATATCCTGCTGGGCGGGGTGCCCCGCCTGAGCGGCGGCCGGCGGCAAGGCGCCATCGCCCGCGGCACCGAGGACGGCGCGACCCAGGTCGCCGCCGGCGAGCGCCAACTGCCGCCCCTGTCCCGCCAGGACGACGGCGCGCGCCGCTTTATCGCCCTGGTGGACGAGTGCTACGACAGGGGCATACCGCTCTGGCTGGAGGCCGAAGTGCCGCCGGACGAGCTCTACCGGGACGGCGCCCTGGCCTTTCCCTTCCGCCGCACCCTGAGCCGGCTGCGGGAAATGCAACTGGCCCGGTTCGGCGGCTAAGGCCGATGTAGTAGCGCACCTTGATGTCCTTGGCCGGTTGGCCGCCCATGGCATCGATGGTCACCAGGCAGCCACGAATACTCAGCAACTCCAGCAGTTCGGGAATGGCGGTGATCTCATTGGATTTGGCATCGGTTTTTACCTGGCCCAGTACCACCTGATTGGCGGCGCAGAACGCCGATACCATGTGGATGGCACCTTGCCGGCGGCCCTTGTCGTAGCTGCGCCGCAGGGTTTTGCCGTCGATGGCAATCACTTCGCCTGCGGTGGCCACGTGGCACTCTTTCATCCAGGCGGCAAAGCGCTTTTGCAACTGCGTGGCCGAGAGCATGCCCATCACCCGGGCGATGGTATCGTGCACCGGCACCCCGTTCTCGAAGTCGCCATACTGGCGCAGCCAGTCGAGGTGATCGATGCCGAAATCCTCGATTTCCTCCCACCCTTCGGCGCCGCCAATGACAGCCACGATGGTGAGGAAAAGGATGTCCGAGAGCTTGTGCTCCACCTTCCATTGCTGGCGCGGGTCACTGATGATGGAGAGGTGCTGCAAGAAGCCGAGTCCGTTCATGGCGATCGGCTTCTTGCAGCACTTATCCTTATTTATTGGGCGACATAGTAAATACGGGATGGTCACGGAGCATGGACGTCAGTTCGGTGGTTGGAAGTGGTCGCGAGAAGACGTAACCCTGCACATAATCGCATCCGCTGGATCTAAGGGCGGCGAGTTGCTGCTCGCATTCGACTCCTTCGGCGACCACCGTCATTCCAAGGCTATGTGCCAACTGTATCGTCGCATCCACTATAGCGGCACCGTTGTTCTGAGTGTGCATTTCCTGAACGAAGGAGCGGTCGATCTTGATGGTGTCGAACGGAAAACGGTGCAGGTAAGCCAGGCTCGAGTAGCCGGTCCCGAAGTCATCCAGCGACAGCTTCAAGCCAAGCGCTTTCAGGGCTTTAAGCGTGCGCGCGGCGTATTCAGCATCGTCCATTAAAATGCTCTCGGTCAACTCCAGGGTCAATGAGCCCGGTTCGACGTCGGCTTGACGCAGAAGCTCGTCAACTTGCGGAATGAGATCCTGCTGATGCAGTTGCCGGGCAGAGAGGTTGACGCTCACATGCTCTATCGGCAGGCCCTGGTCGCGCAGACGCTTTATTTCTCCGAGCGCGCTCCGCAATGCCCAGATGCCCAGTGGGAGGATCAAGCCCGTTTTCTCCGCGATCGGTATGAATCGAGCGGGGGAAATCATGCCGCGGTCAGGCCGCAGCCAGCGCATCAAGGCCTCGGCCCCGACGATGGCTCCCGTGCGGAGATCCACTTGCGGCTGGTAATGCAGCGAAAGCTCATCGCGCTTGATCGCACCACGCAGTGCGGACTCCAGCTCGAGCCACTCGGCGTCCTGCAACACGGTTTCCAGTGAGTAAAAGTGGGCGATATTCCCCCCCCGGTTTCTCGCGGCGTTTAGGGCGCTAAATGCGTTCTTGAGCAACTGGTCCTCATTTACGCTCGAATCGGCACGAGCCACGCCGCCGATGCTGCACGTCAAATACACCTCGCGTCCGGCAATCATCACCGGCTGCTCGAAGGCGTCCGCGATGCGCTGTGCTTCGCCAACGATACGGGAAATGTCCGCGTGGTTGCCGCAGAGGATAAAGCCGAATTCATCACTGCCGAGGCGGGCCAGTGTGTCCGAAGTGCGCGCGCAACCAGCCAGCCGGTTTGCGGCGGCTTTCAGTACTTCGTCGCCACTGCCATGGCCCAGGGTGTTGTTGATGAGACCGAAACGATCCAGGTCAACGAGCAAGACCGCGAGCCGTTCGCCGGAGCCATTGGCATAATCAACCGCCTGGCGCAGGCGCTCACCGAACAGGTTGCGATTCGGAAGCCCGGTAAGATCGTCATGGCTGGCCAGGTACAGGACACGCTGCTCCGCCGCTTTGCCCTCGCTCACATCGCGGGCCGACGGAATCAGGTACTCGACCCTGCCGTCGGACCCATAAAGGGGCTCGAGGGAAAAATCCATCGTCAGTACGCGGCCATGCCGGTCCTGAACAAGGACGTCGAATCGGGAAGCGATCCCGTCGGCTGCGTCCTTGATTGCCAATCGCAACCGACGCGTGGCGATGTCGGAGAACCTCCACCATGGCGTCGCCTCGAAAGGCTTGCAGAGCACCTCATCCAACGTCGCGCCGATTGCGTCGAGGGCTGCTCGATTCGCGTGGACCACGTTCCCCTCGACGGTGATCAGACCGACGAAGATCGACGGACTCAAGCGGTCCATTACCTCTTTGAGCCGGAGTGCATCCGGCGGCTGAACGTTGTCAGCCGGGGACGATTGGGGGGCCTGCTCGGTCGTCTCCAATACCTCATGGCGCGGTGTAGTTTGCGTCATACAAATTCCAAGGTTGATCAAGTTACGGGGTTCCGGGGGCCTCCCGGGGCTTCTGGGAGTTAGATTGGGGCCTAGGGAGAAAATTCAAGTGCCCAAGTTTTCGCCACCCGTGCCTGCTGTGCCGCCCAACGCTCCGGTTAAGCGGCGGGCCGTGCAACGGACCGTCTGCTGCAGCCGGTTGTTAGAGCACAAGGCTCAACGCGTCTCCTTGACGAGGCGGTCATCACGTTC
Source organism: Zobellella iuensis (assembly GCF_016746085.1). GTDB lineage: Bacteria > Pseudomonadota > Gammaproteobacteria > Enterobacterales > Aeromonadaceae > Oceanimonas > Oceanimonas iuensis. The sequence goes on along the minus strand of NZ_JAERTZ010000012.1, from coordinate 61,915 downwards.
GCGCAGCAGCCAGTAGACCACACCGAGCACAAGGGTTGCTCCAGCCAGCGCTGCAATGGTGCTCGCGGCGGTGGTGCTGGTATCGAGAATGACGAACTTGCGACTCAACGCAATGAGCGCGATGAGCACAACGGTCTTGACCTGGATGATGCTCGAGCGCCGAAAGGCAACGAGAATAATCGAATGTTTGAATTCCATGGCGATGAGCAGCGTCATGATCATGCCAAAGAGCGTCTGAAAGACGTCATGTTCGAGTGGATCTAGCGTGCCGCTGAGCAATAGCGGAACGATGCGGATGACCAGCTGCAGGAGCGCCAGGACGATGACCGATGCGACCACGAGACTCAGAACGATTGCAACAACCTGCTCGAAGCGCTCGTAAACGGACATGATCGACCAATACTTACGTGTTTCCGCAAAGAAACTTCGCGGCACGTGGTGTTTGTTGTCCATTTGTCGCTCCGTTTTTGGGTTGCTGCCTAACATTATAATACTGCGCATGCGCATATACATCAGGGCAAGATTACGAAACCCCCAGTCCTGCCAAGACGTGCGACAGGTAGGCGTTGTTGCGGCTGGCCCGCTTTTGCTTGCGTTTCATGCCGGCCTTGAAACTGGTGTCTGCCTTCAACGCATTGAAGGCGATATGCCGGATAGTGGCCATATTCTCACCAGCCTGTTCACGACGCTTATTCCTAACATAAGGGCACTCGTCTTCCCGCATGCACCATCCAGTTGCCAGTGCAGTTGGGATTCTATCGATCAGTGGGAACGGCTCGCGTCCAGCAGCGCCTTGGCCGACAGCTTGGCCGCCCACTTCCCGCATGGCCGCCACTATCCCTAAGGTTTTCAGCTCCGGCCATTCAAACACCAGGTCACCCAGGATGGACAAGTCGTCCACCGCCAGGCTCAGCCGGGTTTCCTTGCGGCCATGGCCGCTTTCCTGCGTGCTGTAGCTGCACCGCAGGGTTTTACCGTCGATGGCAGATCGCTCCCGGATTTACAGATAACCCCATACCTGCTGGCGAAAAGTCATTGTCGAGAAACGGTGAAGCTAATGGCGCTGAAAGGCCAGTAACAGCATCAATTAAATTTTCGAAATTTGCTTGGGTGAAATTTAAATAACTGTTCCGAATAGTAGATCACTACCGGCATCGGCTGGGTTCCGCTAAGCAGATGGTTTCCGCGACATCGGCGCGGTGGAGCCCCCAGGGGGCGAGCTTGCTCGCCGTGACGAGCGATTTCGGCCTGACCGAGCATCCAGTGAATGCTCGCAGCAGATCGAAGCCGCGAGTGTCACATCTCACGGCGTGTCTGCGTGCGGAACCCAGTCGATGTAGCACTCTTAGGATCAGTTATTTAAAGCAGAAGCCGGGTGAGGTTGGACACCGGGTGGATAGATGCGAGAATACGGCTTTCTCGTGCGTGCCGTTGCGGCCTCGGGTCTGGGTGTCAAATGAAATTGCGGCCGGTAAAGCGATGAGTGACTGTTTTTATTCTTTTTAAATCAAATAGATAAGTTAAATATGCTGTTGATGATCGATAATCGACATTACAGTCCGGTGGAGTCCATTGTGGTCTCGAAGTAAATCTATAAACCACTTATTATCAGTATATTAGCTCCATTTATGGATTTTGGTGTCTATTGCTATCCATGAAAATTGCGGGTATCGTTGCGGGTATCGAAATCAGGATACCCGCACCATGCCACTGACCGATGCCAAAGTTCGCAACACCAAGCCTTCCGAGAGACCCCAAAAGCTGGCCGATGGACAGGGCCTGTACCTAGAGGTGCGCCCTACGGGATCCAAGCTGTGGCGGTATCGTTACCGTATTGCCGGCAAGGAGAATATCTTTGCCATTGGCGAGTACCCCACCATGAGTCTGGCTGGCGCGCGCACCGAGCATGACAAGGCGAGGGCACTGGTCAAACAGGGAATCCACCCGGCCCATCACAGACAAGCCGAGCGGCTGGTTAACCGGACGGCAAATGCCAATACTTTTGAGGCGCTGGCGCGAGAGTGGATAGACAAGAAAGCCCCTGGCTGGACCCCATACTACCTGCGTCAAGTTGAGCGTTTCTTGGCGGCTGATGTTTTCCCTCACATAGGGAAGCTACCCATCCGCAATGTAACGGCGGCCCATCTGCTGGAAATCATTCGGCGTGTGGAGGCGCGGGGAGCGGAAACGGTGGCCCTGCTGATCCGGCAGTGGTCGTCCGCCATCTTTCGCTATGCGGTTGCCACCCTGCGGGCTGACCACGATCCTGCCGCCGCCCTGAAAGGCGCCATTCACCGGCCCAAGGTAGAGCACCGAAAGCCACTGACCCGCGAGCAGATTGTTCAGTTCATCAAGGCGCTGGATGAATATGGTGGCTACAGAGCCACAGTCATCGCCCTGCGGCTGATGTTGCTGACTTTTGTGCGAACCGTGGAGCTGCGTAAAGCCGAGTGGCACGAGTTTGATCTGGAGCGGGCAGAGTGGCGGATCCCTGCTGAAAAAATGAAGATGCGTCAGCCCCACATAGTGCCGCTTTCCCGCCAGGCGATTGAGTTGCTTCAGGAGCTGCATACCTTCACCGGTGGCCGCGCGCTGCTATTTCCCAACCTCAGGAACCCGAATACCTGTATGACTTCAACAACCCTGAACAGGGCCCTTGAGCGTATGGGGTTCAGTGGTAAGGGGAGCATTGGTTTTTCGGCCCACGGCTTCCGTGCCACGGCTTCCACCCTGCTGAATGAAATGGGTTACCGCTCGGATGTCATTGAGCGTCAACTGGCCCATACCGAGCGCAACAAGGTCAGGGCCAGTTACAACCAGGCCCAGTACCTGGACGAGCGTAAAGTCATGATGCAGGTATGGGCCGATCTGATTGATGAGCTGACGAAATAGTCATCAGATGGTCAGGTGGAAGCCACAGGGGGGAAGCCCGTTGTTCCTGCATCTTGGCCGTTAGCGCACAATGGGCAAAACCCGCACCGGCGGGCGGGCTTTGCTGTCCGCGTCGAGAAGCGGTTGTCAGGCGTGGCCCTGGTCATGCTTGATCATGTCGGCGGCTTTTTCGCCGATCATGATGGACGGCGCATTGGTGTTACCGGAGACAATCAGCGGCATGATGGAGGCATCGGCCACCCTTAGCCCCCGAATGCCGTGCACTCTCAGCCGGCTGTCGACCACAGCCATGTCATCCTGGCCCATCTTGCAGGTACTGGTGGGATGGTAAATGGTCTGACTGAAGCGCCGGGCCGCCTCCAGAAGCTCTTCATCGGTCTGGTACTGGCGCCCGGGCACATATTCGTCGGTGATTACCGGCCGGAGCGCGTCGGCCTCGGCGATGCGCCGGGCTACCTTGATGGCATCCACCGCCACCCGGCAGTCCTCCTCGGTAGACAGGTAATTGGGCTGAATGGATGGATACTGGTGTGGATCGGCGCTGCGAATACGGATCCGTCCCCGGCTGTGGGGGCGTAGCTGGCATACCGACGCGGTAAAGGCCGAGAAGGGGTGGACGCCGTCACCGGGCTTGTCGGCGCTTAGGGGCTGCATGTGGAACTGAATATCGGGCCTGTCCAGTTCATCCCGGGAGCGGGTGAACACATAGACCTGGCTGGCGGCCAGGGTCAGCGGGCCGGTGCGGGACAACACATACTGCATGCCGACGCCCATCTTCTTCAAGGGGTGATTGACCTCGTCGTTCAGGGTTCTGCAGCGGGTCTTGAACACCAGGCGGATCTGCAGGTGATCCTGCAGGTTTTCTCCCACGCCGGGCAGGGTATGCAGGCACTCGACTCCGACTGAAGCGAGGTGCCCAGGGTCGCCAATGCCGGAGCACTGCAGGATCTGAGGTGAGCCAATGGCGCCGGCGCTGAGTACCACCTCCCGGGTGGCCCGGGCCAGCAGCCGCTTGCCCTTGTGTTCAAACTCGATGCCGGTGGCCTGCTGGCCTTCCAGCAGAATGCGTCGGGTATGAGCATGGGTCAGCAGGGTCAGGTTGGGACGCTGGAGCGCTGGGCGCAAAAAAGCCTTGGCACTGCTACAACGCAGTCCCTTGTGTGCGGTTTGCTGAAAGTAGCCTACCCCTTCCTGGCGCTCGCCATTGCAGTCCGGGTTGGCGGGAATGCCTGTCTGCTGGGCGGCCTCGATAAAGCGTTCGGCAATTTCCCGCCGCAGCCGCAGGTCGGACACCTTTAGAGGGCCATCGACCCCGTGATAGGCGTCTTCTCCTCTGGACTGGCACTCGGATTTTCTGAAGTAGGGCAGAACCTCCTTAAAGCTCCAGCCATCATTACCGAGGGCGGCCCAGTCGTCGTAGTCCTGGTGTTGCCCACGAATATAAAGCAGGCCGTTTAGCGAGCTGGATCCCCCCAGAACTTTGCCCCTTGGCCACTGCAACTGACGGCCGTCGATGCCTTGGTCCGGATCTGTCACATAGCACCAGTCGGTCGCCGGGTTGTGCATTGTCTTGAAGTAGCCGACGGGAACGTGGATCCAGGGATTCCAGTCTTTGCCGCCGGCCTCCAGCAACAACACGCGAATGGCTGGATCTTCGCTGAGCCGGTTGGCCAGCACACAGCCGGCCGAGCCCGCGCCCACCACGATATAGTCAAACTCGCCGAAGACCTGATTCTGATACAGAGACATAGTCACTCCAAAAAAATGATACGTTTTGTATCAAAATAATGAAGTTGGTGTTTTTGGCAAGTTTTTTGTTGGATTTTTGTTATGTTTTTGGCGGGGTTGCAGGGGATTTTTAAGCGTTTCCTCATGGGAAGGAAGTGGAAGGGGCCTGGAAAGGTCAGGGGTTAAGTGTTCAATATTTTGAAAAATAAGATATTTTCATTAAATGATACATTATGTATCGATTTTTATGTCAATTTTATTGACATGTACACTGATCGATTTTTATAGTTTCACTCGTTGGCATTTGGGTAACCATTTTTTAACATCATCATCGACGAAGCAGAGACAGGGAGAGGTTGTGTATGAAGTTCGCATCAGGTGTAGTGTCATTTGCCGTGCTGGCCATACTGAGCAGTGGCCAGGCCGCTGCCGAGTACCAGGGACCCAAGGTTCAGTTCAAGCTGGCTCATCCGGCTCCTCCTGGCAGCCATATCACGGCGGCTTACAAGAAGTTCGCCGACTTAGTGAAGGAGAAATCCGATGGTCGCATTCAGGTAAAATTGTTTCCGGGATCCATTCTGGGCAGCGATCGGGTGATGATCGAAGGGGCCCAGCGCGGTACTCTGGAAGTAGGGGTCAGCTCCACCCCTAACCTGGCCAGCTTCACACCAGTGTTCCAGGTGTTTGATCTGCCTTATATCACTAGTCCCGATAAACAGGAGCAGTTGTACCTAGCTCTCGACAAGGGGCAGCCCCTGCATGTCTTCCTGGAGCAGGCGGCCAACGACATAGGCCTACAGCCCCTGATGTATGCGGAATACGGTTACCGGAATTTCGTGTCCAAGAGCCGCCCGCTAACCGGGCCGGACTCGCTGGCCGGACTCAAGATGCGGACCACAGACTCGCCGGTGGACGTGGCGGTGGCCAAGGCCTTGGGCGCCAACCCCTCACCCATTGCCTGGGGCGAGGTCTATACCGCCCTGCAACAGGGCACCATTGATGCTCAGGGCAATACCTTTGATCTTATGGTGGGGGCCAAGCATCACGAAAACCTGAAATATGCGATCACCTCGGCCCACAACTACGGCATGCAGGTAGCCATGGCCAACAAAAAGTGGTGGGACAGTCTGCCGGACGAGACCAAAGCCATACTGGAAGAAGCTTCTGCTGAGGCACTGGAATACCAGCGCACCGTGGCCTATCCGGCCGATCAGCAAAAGGCACGGGAAAGTATGGTGGCTGCCGGCGTGACCATTCATGAAACCACAGCCGAGGACATGGCCCGTTTTCGGGAGCTAACCCGGCCGGTGTTTGAGGAGTTTGCCGAGCGCCTGCCCGCCGAGCTGGTCAAGCTGGTGCAAGACACCCAGAGTTGAGCCGTTTCTCCCTGACCCGGGATGGCTCCCGGGTCTTTTCCCTCCCGATTCCGGAGTCACCTATGGAAATCCTGAAGCTGGACAGTGCCCTGGAGCACAACAAGCCGCGTCTGCAACTGACTCGGCTGCTTCAAGACCTGGAAAAACCCCTGCTGTTTATCGGTCTGTTGGCGATGATTTTGATCATCAATTACCAGACCTTTTTTCGTTATACTCTCTCGGCCCTCCTTGAGCTGGTGGCGACACCCGGCTTTGCCCAGGCGGTGGAAGGCTGGATAGACCCTGAAGCCCTGCGCCAGGCGCTGCGCAATGCAGCCGGCTGGGGAGTCTGGACCGAGGAGCTGGCACGCTACATCTTTATCTGGATTTCCTACTTGGCCGTGTCGCTGTCTATCCTGACCCGCAGCGGCATAAGGGTGGATGTGCTGCATAATCGGCTGCCGGAGCGGGCCCGGGCACTGGTATGGATCGCCATCGACTGCTGCACCCTGGTGCTGGTGTCGATGTTTGCGGTGATGGGAGCGGATTATGTAAAAATGCAGCTGCTGATGCCCCAGACTACACCGGCGCTGCAGATCGGCTATTACCTGCCTTACCTGATCCTGCCCATTGGCTTTGGCCTGATGGCGTTACGAACCCTGCAGTCCCTGTGGCGCCAGGGACGAACCATGCCCTGGGCCGAGGTGCTGATGGGCATGGTGCTGGCGGCCGTGCTGTTTGTGCCAGTGTTGTTATCGGATGAATGGAGTGCCACCGGCCTGCTGTTTGGCTACTTTGTACTGTTTCTGCTGCTGGGCGTGCCTATCGCCTTTGCCCTCGGCTTGGCCGGCCTGGTCACCGTGCTGGGTGCCGGCACTCTGCCGGTGGATTACCTGGCGCAAATCGCTTTTTCATCCATCGACTCCTTTCCCATTATGGCCATTCCCTTTTTTATCGCCGCCGGTGTTTTTATGGGAGCCGGCGGCCTGTCCCGCCGGTTGCTGGCACTGGGCGACGAGCTGGTGGGAGCCCTGCCCGGGGGCATGGCGCTGGCCAGCATCATGACCTGCATTTTCTTTGCCGCCATCAGTGGTTCGGGCCCGGCCACGGTGGCTGCCATCGGCTCCATTACCATACCGGCCATGGTGGCCCGGGGCTACGACAAGTACTTTGCCGCCACAGTGGTGGCTTGTGCCGGCGCCATTGGGGTGATTATTCCGCCCAGCAACCCCTTTGTGGTGTACGGCGTCTCGGCCCAGGTCTCCATTGGTGAGCTGTTTATCGCTGGTATTGTGCCCGGCCTTATCATGGGCGCGGCATTGATGGTGGTGGTGTATCTGGTCTCGAAGAAAAACGGCTGGTATGGCGAGGTGCGCGAGCGCTCCCTGAAAACCGTGCTGATCGGTACCTGGCAGGCCAAATGGGCGCTGATGGTACCGGTCATCGTCCTTGGCGGTATTTATGGCGGTATCATGACCCCGACCGAGGCGGCGGCGGTGGCGGCTCTTTATGGTCTGCTGGTAGGGCTCTTTATTCACAAGGAGTTGACCCTGGCCAGCCTGTGGAGCTCCAGTCAGGAGGCCGTGGGCATTTCCTCCATCATCATAGTGCTGATGGCCATGGCCACCATTTTCGGCAATATCATGACCATAGAGCAGATCCCCGGGACCATTGCCGATCTGATTCTGTCGATCACCAGCAACAAGTGGGCGATCCTCATCATGATCAACCTCTTTCTGCTGTGGATCGGCATCTTTATGGAGGCACTGGCGGCCATTGTTATTCTGACGCCCATACTGCTGCCGCTGGTGACCGCCGTTGGTGTGCATCCTGTGCACTTTGGGGTGATGATGGTAATGAACCTGGCCATCGGCTTTGTGACCCCTCCGGTGGGTGTAAACCTGTTTGTAGCCAGTGGTATTGCTAAGGTCGGGATTGGTGGACTCGCCCGACGGGTCTGGCCCTATCTGCTGGTGATGATAGCGGTGCTGCTGCTGATCACTTATGTCCCTTCCATTTCCCTGCTGTTGCTATAACCGCTGTTATTCAAGGGGCTCCATAGGGCCCCTTTTGCATTCAAGGAGTCAGCATGATGGATCCGGTATACGAAGCCGCGAGGGTAGGAGGTTGGCTGGCTGGGCAACTTGAGCTCGAGCCCGGCCCGCCTGTGTGCATGGCGGCGGTGGATGACAGCGGCAGCCTGGTTTACCTGTATCGCATGGCTGGCGCCCCGGCCCGGCTGGTGCCTATTGCCATAGCCAAGGCCTACACTGCGGCCCGGATGGAGCAACCGACCCAGGTTTTTCGCCAGCGGCTGGAGCGGGAGCGGCTGACCTTGGCCGACTTTCAGGACGCGGGCTTTACCTCCCTACCGGGAGGCTGGCCGGTACGAGTGGACGGGCAGACGTTGGCCGGGCTGGCGGTCAGCGGCCGGACCTTAGACGAAGATGAACGGATATGCCGGCTCTGGCTCGACAGTTTGTACGAGGCCGCAACTTCCCTGCCTGGGGAATGCCTTGAACCAGGGAGGCAAACGACGTAGCAACCTGATTTCTCTATGATAAGATGCCTGACTATCTACACAGGAGGGCTTATGAGCACATCTGTCAGTGCAACCAACTCTACTCTGCTCCGAGCCTTTGCCTTGATAGAGGAAGTGCTCAAGGAAGACCGTGCCACCACGGCGGCGGAACTGTGTCAGCGCCTGGACGTGCCCAAGCCGACAGTACATCGCATCATCGGCCAACTAGAGCAGGAAGGATTGTTGCAGAAGGAGCCCGATGGACGCCATCTCAGCCCCGGACCCCGGCTGCGCAAGATGGCGCTGGGGGTGCTGTCCCAACGCAGTGTGGGTGCGCCCCGGCGGGCGGTGCTGCAGCAGTTGGCCGATGAGTTGGGAGAAACCTGCAACTTGACCCTGCTCGACGGCCATGAACTGGTCTATTTCGAACGGGTGGAAACCAATTGGCCGGTGCGTATCCAACTGCATCCAGGATCACGTATGCCACTGCACTGTACCGCCAGCGGCAAGCTGTTTCTGGCCATGATGCCGCTGTACCGGCGCAAGGCGTTGTTGTCTGGGCTGGCGCTCACCCCCCATACCCGGCATACCATCACGGACCGGGAGCAGTTGGAACATGAATTGGACAAGATAGCCGAAAACACCCTGAGCACGGACAACGAAGAGTTAATCGAAGGAATGGTGGCGATTGCCGTGCCGGTTTACGACCAGGTCGGGCAGGTACGAGCCACGTTAGCGGTGCATGCACCGACTATTCGCAAGCCGCTATCTAGCCTGCTGGAATGGGCACCTACCCTGCGTCGGGCAGCAGTGCAAATGGAAAAAGTGATTGATTTTTAAGGGATACGTACACGCCGGACAGGGACTCAGTTCCCTGTTTTCTTTCGATCTCCAGCGCGAACTCTGGAACCATGGTTCCGACCTGCGTCCAGCTTCGCCTTCAACTCTCCCAGCAGCCGAATACCCGGCTCGATACGCTCCAGCGGGATGGCCGAGAAACCGAGCTTGAGGGTGTTGGCCGGCAGGCCGTTGCCTATGTGGTAGCTGTCGCCGCTGATGATCAGCAGGTTGTGTTCGGCTGCCAGTCGTTTCAGGGCGGTACCGTCCAGGTTCTCCGGCAGGGTCAGCCAGCAGGAAGAGCCTCCGATGGACGATACCCGGCAATCCGGCAGGTGCTGCTGCAGGGCGTCGGCCAGACAACGTGCGCGTTGCTCAAAAACTTGCGCCAGTTTGCGTACCAAGGCATCGTGGTAGCCTAGGGAAAGGAACAGGGCAACGGCCCGTTGATTGTTGAGCGGCGGATGACGCAGCATCAGCTGACGCAGGTTGCGGGCTTCCTGGATCACTGGTTCCGGCGCTACTAGAAAGCCCATGCGCAGTCCGGGTGCTAGGGTTTTTGACAGGCTGCCCACGTAGAGCACTCTGCCCTTGTTGTCCAGGCTTTTCAGGGCTGGGGTGGGGTGGCTGTCGAAGTTCATCTCCATTTCGTAATCATCTTCAATAAGCAGAAAATCATGCTGCTCGGCCAGCTCAAGCAGTGCCTGGCGTCGTTCCAGTGGCAAGGTCACTGTGGTAGGACACTGATGACTGGGTGTCAGGTAGATGGCATCGCAGCTGGACAAAGTCTCATTGACCACAAGCCCCTGCTCATCCACCGCCAGGCTCTGCACCCGGGCGCCAAAGAGGCGGGCGATATGAGCAGCACTGGGATACCCCGGATCCTCGATGCCGAAACAGGATTGCCCGTCCAGCAGCAGTTGAGCCAGCAGATAGAGTGCCTGTTGGGAGCCGACTGTGATCAATATTTCCTCGGCACTGGCCTGAATGCCCCGGCTGGGCAGGATGCGTTTTTGCAGTTGCTCTATCAGTAGGGGATCGTCGCTGTCGTAGCGATCGGAGCCCCAATCCTTGATCGCCTGCACGCTCACCGCGTCACGCCAACACTTGCGCCAGTGTTGAACGGGAAACAGACTACTGTCGAGCTGGCTGTAGACAAAGGGATAACGATAACGTTGCCAGTCGTGGGATAGGCTGGCATTGGGTTGCTGGCCCGGGCGGAGCTTGAGCCGCCTTTCCCAATGCGGGGCTGGGGGAGTGCTGGGCTCGGAGGTGGGGGAGGCCAGCCGATTGGCCACGAAGTGGGGGTTGACGAAATAACCGCGCCGCTCATGGGAAGTAAGATAGCCGTCGGACACTAGGTCGTCGTATACCAGTACGATGGTGTTGCGGGCTACATTCAGGCTCTTCGCCAGGTGACGGCAGGAAGGCAGGGGCTGATTATGAGGTAGAAAACCGCCCAAGATGGCGCTAACCAGATGCTCCCGCACCTGTTGCTGGAGGGTGGCCGGGGCGTTTCTATCCAAATGAAACAATGCGGACATCCGATATGCTCTCTCTTACTGGTAACGAAAGTCAGGTCGGACTTAAGGTGTACCGACCTGTTACAGCATAGCGAAAAATAAAATAAAATGAGACTTTTTGTTTCATTTTTTTATAGGCGAAGCCAGAAGAGCTGACCCGGATCGCCTGGTGCTGGCACTGACCTTGGGCATCTCGCTGATTGAACTGGCGGTGGCTTAGCTGACCAGACGCTATAGTATCAACCGGGCGCGGGCCTTCCTTGACTCGGGGTACTGATGTGGCTGCTAAGCCAGGGCACCCTGTTCTCCTTCAATTTGTGGGAGCAACACACTCTGTTTGGCAAGACCTTCTTCGCCGGTTGTGGCGTTTTAGCATCAGCTATCTGAGTCCGGTGTTTATCGTGCTGATGTTCCTCAACGCCATTGCGGTCGTAGGCTGAGGAATACACCTCCACTACATAGCCAAAAAGCTATGATGTTCATATACAAACTATATTCATTTTAAATGTTTACGGAGTGTTAATTTCCCCCTGTGGGTAGCGGGTTTAGAGCCGGTGCGCCGCATTAAAAGGACGTAACAACACAGGGGAGAGGAACCTATGAATGCCATTGTTTTGGCTATTTTGGTGATGGTAGGGCTGTGTCTGGCCCGGGTATCGGTGGTGTTTTCACTGGTGGTCGCCGCCCTGGTGGGCGGGCTTTGGGCGGGGATGTCGGTGGAGCAGGTGATCGGCGCCTTCAACGAGGGGCTGGGCGGAGGCGCCACCGTGGCGCTGGCCTACGCCACCCTCGGCGCCTTTGCGGTGGCGCTGTCGCGTACCGGCATTACCGGCCTGGTGGCCGACAAAACGCTGGCCTGGGTCGGGGCCCGCCGTGAGCCGGGCCAACTGGGGGGCATCAAGTGGTTGCTGTTCGGCGCCCTGGTTATCGTGGGCGCCGCTTCCGGCACCGTGGTACCGGTGCATATCGCCTTTATTCCCATACTGGTGCCGCCGCTGCTGGGGTTGATGAGCATGCTGCAACTGGACCGGCGCGCCGTGGCCTGTGTGATCACCTTCAGCATCACCATCATGTACATGACCACCCCCGTCGGGTTTGGGACGATTTTTCTCAACGACATTCTCACCGGCAGCGTCAACCAGGCCGGCAGTGAACTGGGTTTGCAGGTGACTCCTGAGATGGCGCCCAGGGCCATGCTGATCCCGGCACTGGGCATGGTGTTGGGTCTGCTGGTAGCGGTGCTGTTCAGCTACCGCCGGCCGCGGGCATATCGGCATCAGCCGGTGGCGGTCGCAGCCCGGGAAAAGACTGAGCTCCGGCTCTCCAAACGGCAGTTGGCGATGATACTGGTGGCGGTGGTGGGGGCTCTGGTGGTGCAGCTTGCTACCGGCTCCATGGTGCTGGGCGGTCTGCTGGGCTTTGCCCTGTTGTCGATGAACGGCCTGTTCAAATGGAAGGAGCAGGACGATGTCTTCACCCAGGGCATGCGGTTGATGGCGCTGATCGGTTTTATCATGATTGCCGCCTCCGGCTTTGCCGGGGTGATGAAGGCCTCGGGTGCCATACCCGAACTGGTGGCGGGATCGGGGGCGCTGATCGGCAACAGCCCGTCGCTGGCGGCCCTGGTGATGCTGCTGGTGGGGCTGTTCATCACCATGGGGATCGGCTCGTCGTTTTCCACCATTCCCATCATCGCCGCCATCTATGTGCCGCTGGCGTTGAGCTTCGGCTTCTCGCCCCTGGCCACCCTGGCGCTGGTGGGTACGGCGGGCGCCCTCGGCGATGCCGGCTCGCCGGCCTCCGACTCCACCCTGGGGCCCACCGCCGGGCTGAACGCCGACGGCCAGCACGATCATATCCGCGACTCGGTGATCCCCACCTTTATCCACTACAACATTCCGCTGGTGATCTTCGGCTGGGTGGCGTCCCAGGTGCTGTAGCCCCGTTGTCTACCGGCATGGCTAGCCGGCTTGTCCGGCGACCAGGCCGAGGAACAGCCGGGCCGGCACCGACAGCGGAAAGCGGCGGGAGTGGGCCAGCACCACCCGCTGGGGCTGGACCTCGTCGGCGAGCGGCACGCAGGCGAGGGCCGCGCCATCGTAGCTGCGGTCTCCCGCCGGCCGGGTGCAGGACAGCGCCACCCCGTGACCGTGGGCCACCAGGCCCCGTTGCAGTTCGAAGGACGCCGTGGTGTGGACGATGTCGGGCTTGAGTCCCCGGTGCCAGAACAGGGAGAGGAAATACTCCCGGGTGAGCGGTAGATCCTGCAGTATCAGCCGCTCCGCCGCCAGCTCTGTGAGGCTGAGGGAAGGGCTGCCCGCCCTGGGATGGGTGGTGGGCAGCAGGGCATGGGGGAGCAGTTCATCCAGCACCTCGGCGTCTATCTCCTGCGGCAGGCCCAGATCGTAACTCAGGGCCAGTTCGGCCCGGCCCTGCTCCAGCGCCCGGCTCACGCCGGTCAGATCCTCCTCCTGCATCAATACCCGGATCCCGGGGTAGCGGCGCTCGAAGCGGCTCACCAATCGTGGCAGGTAGTAGGGCGCGATATCCCTGAAACAGCTCAGTACCAACTGGCCCTCCACCTCGCTGTCGTCCTGCCGCTGGCGGGCCAGCAGGTTGTGGGACAGGGTGAGGATATGGCGCGCCTCCTTCAGCAGCGCTTCGCCGCCGGGCGTAAGACTGACCCCCTGGCCCCGGTGGCGCTGGAACAGGGGCTGCTCCAGCAGCCCCTCGAGCTGGGTGATGGCGATGGACACTGAAGGCTGGGACACATGCAGCACCTCGGCCGCCTTGCTGACGCTGCCCTGCTGGGCCACCGCGACAAAGTAGCTCAGTTGCCGGAAGGTAAAAGGTATAGCCATTGCTCTATGTATCTCATATGTAAACTGTATTTATAAGCTATGTGATGCCGGTGCTAAAGTCGAGTCGTCGCTAACCACAGGGAGGAATCATCATGGGCCACACAACCACCACGACCTGGCTGACACAGGATCAACGGGACGCCTATGCGCGAGACGGCGCCATCGTCGTCAAGGGGGTGTTCAAGGACTGGATAGAGCCATTACGGACAGGTTTTGAACGGGTGCTGCGCGAGCCTGGCGAGCATGGCCGGGAGAACGTGACCGGCAACGATGGCGGACGTTTTTTCGAGGATTACTGCAACTGGCAGCGGATACCTGAATTCCGGCATTGGATAGAGGCATCCCCCGGAGCGGCGATTGCCGGGGAGGCTACCGGCTCACGGCAAATTCAGGTATTCCATGAGCATATTCTGGTGAAGGAGCCGGGCACCGCCAAGCCCACACCCTGGCACCAGGATTTACCCTACTACTGCGTGGACGGTGACCAGACGGCCAGTTACTGGATACCGCTGGATCCCATTACCCAGGAAAATGCCCTGCGGGTGGTGCTGGGCTCCCACCGCTGGCCCAAGTTGGTGCGACCGAGCAAGTGGTCCACCAATGCGTCCTGGTACCAGGATGACAGCCCTTTTATGGACATGCCGGATATCGACGGCGGGGACTTCGAGATCCTCATTCCCGAGCTGGAGCCGGGCGATGCGCTGTTGTTCAACTTCAAGACGGTGCATGGTGCTCCGGGCAACCAGACATCCAACCGGCGCCGGGCCTTTTCTACCCGCTTTATCGGCGACGATGTGCGCTATGTCGACCGGGGCGGACCCACCTCGCCGCCGTTCGACGGCATCGGCCTGCAAACGGGGGAGCGGATGCGGGAGGACTGGTTCCCGGTGGTGTGGCAGTGCTAAGTCACACCTTATGTTATTACTGACGAGGGCGGCTCCAGGAGCCGCCCTTATTTATTCGCCTTGCATGAAGGTTACACGGCCCTAGTGGTATAGGTGGGGCGGGGGAGATCGGTGTTTTTAGGCTATTGGTTGAACAACCATTTTTTAAACTGGCGGATTGCTTCGGTGGGATGGCGATGACGGGGTTCCATCAAGGAAAGTAACCCTTTGCTGGGCATATATTCGGGCAATGCCTGGATCAGTGACTGTTCTTCCAAGTAGGGGGCAAACAGTTCGGACCAGCCCATTGCCACTCCTTGCCCGGCCAAGGCGGCTTGCATCAGCAATTGGTAGCTGTTGGCCCGTAGTGTGCGTTTGGGGGAAGTGTAAGGGTGCCCTGTCGCTAAAAACCAGTCTTGCCAGGTAAGCCAGTCGTGGTAGAAGTCTTCCACTACCAGCATGACGTGCTGCTGTAGCAGGTTTTCGGGAGAGGTAATTGGCCCTGACTGCAACAAGTAGTTTGGGCTGCATACGCAAATGACCTTTTCCTGGCCAAAAATGGGGGTGCAGTCCACTCCTGGCGGTTCTATTTCACCCGGCACTCGGTAGTAGAGGGCTAGATCGAACTCGCTTAGTTCCAGTCGGCGAGGGTCTTCCATGGTGAGTATACGGATATCCAGCCGGGGGTATCGGGCTTGCAGTGTAGGCAACTTTCGGGTTAGCCACATGGAGGCCACCGTGGGGCTAGAAGCCAGGGTTAGCTGCAGTGCGCCCTGATAGCGGGTCAGTTCAGCGGTACCGTCGGCCAGTTCTCGCAGTAGTCGCTGGATCAGGTGAAAGTAATGCTTGCCCGTTGGAGTGAGCTCCACACCCATGGCGTCCCTGTGAAAAAGAGGGCGCCCCAAGTACTCTTCAAGCCGCTTAATCTGGCGGCTGATGGCGCTTTGCGTCAGGCTAAGCTCGTACGCAGCCTGAGTAAAGCTTTTTCCTCGTGCGGCAGCCTCGAAGGCTTGCAGGCAGTTTAGCGGGGGTAAAGGCCGTATAGGTTCGGTCATGTTACTTCCTTGTATTTGCCCGGAGTATACGGCCTTTGGTCGGTGCTGTTAACGCTAGCAGCGGCTATTGAGCAAGGCGCGGTACTTTTTGTTGCCAGTTTTTCTGATGTTGCTGTTCTCCATTCAACCAGGCGGTTTGCTTGGCATCAAGGTAGAAGTATTGTGCGTCGCAGCTCATGTGCAGTTCGCTTTCCACTTTTACTTCCCAGTTGTTCCGGCCGGCGCAGTAAAACCACTTAATATCAGCCCGGGTAGCGTTGGGATCCCAGGGACGACTACGGTATTCCTCAACGACCTCTTGTTCAACCCGCAGGCCATGATTCAGAAACTGGTGACAACCCAGATCGTCGTGCACCCTTACGCAAATTTCGCCAGTTGCCACGTCCTCGACAATGGTTCGGGATGGACTGGTAGGCCGCAATTGCTCCAGAGCCACGGGCTCGGCGGCTTCCGGTGGCTGGAAGGGGTTGGTGATAGTGTTACCGGCAAAAGTGGGCAGCAGCAACTGCTGGCAACTTGATTCCAGGGTAAAGGTGGTTAGCTTGGGGCTGGTCCATACCAGAGGGAAGGAGGCGGTAGCAATGGAGATGCGCAGCCGGTGTCCGGCGGGCAGACGGTGCCCAATCAAGTTCAGCTCCACTTCAATATCCATGGGCTCTCCGGGCACCGGTGGTTCCAGCGTGGCAGGGCTATTGCGCAGTGCAAGATTGAGTGTGCCATAGCAAATCATGGCTACTTGACCGTTGGGCGCCACGTCATTCAGTCGCACAGTAATCTGACCACAGTTTTGATCAACATGGCCGCGCAGCCGTAGGCGCGGGCGGCCAAGAATGTTGATGGACGTCTGCAGGGGCTCGCTGGTAAAGCACAGGGAGTGAGCGTCGTCTCGGCGCTGATCGGTAGCAAAGTCCGGTCCGTACCAAAAACCGCAATATTCGCCATGATGGGTACCGGTGGTCAACGGTGAACAAACGGAAAGGGCAGATTGCAGGGGTTCTTCTCCTATTTTCAGACCGTTATCGGTAAGGCTAAAGCACTGCTCTGCGATGTACCTGCTGGGCCAGCCTTCGGTTTGTACCCATGCTCCGGGACGTTCCTTGTACATGGGGGCAGGGGGCAGGCTGTCTTGCAGATAGAAGGTACAGACAGGCTCGTCCATGATGCCGGTATCCATTCCTTTCAACCAGTAGTCCCACCAGCGCAGGGCTTCCTGTAAGAATCCAATAGCCGGATCGGGAATGGCAAAATGGGGATATTTGTGTATCCAAGGGCCAATCAGCGCCTTTTTGGGACCGGGCAAGTATTCCATGAAGCGCGGAATGCTGTTGATGTAGGAATCCCCCCAGCCGCTGATACAGTACACGGCCGCTTCTATGTCTTGGTAGTTTTCACATACCGAGCCATGAGCCCAGAACGAATCTCTCAGTGGATGCTCCAACCAGTTGGCTGCCAGTAGTGGCATGTTTTCCAGCCGTTGTTGCCACAGGGGTTGCCAGTTTTCTCCCACCAGACGAGGGTCGGGTGCCGCAGCAGAAAAGTTAAGCATGGTGGCGGCCCAAGCCTGGTTTTCCAGTAACAGGTTGCCGCCCTTATAGTGAATATCGTCGGCGTAACGATCGTCGGTGGAGCAGAGAGTAATGATGGCTTTGAGCGCTTTGGGCTTGCGTGCTGCTACTTGCAGGCTATTGAAGCCACCCCAGGATATGCCCATCATGCCCAGGTTGCCGTTGCACCAGGGCTGTTGGCAAATCCAGTCGATGATCTCCAGGGCATCATCCTGTTCTTGTGGCAGATACTCATCCAGCATCAAGCCATCCGACTCGCCATTGCCACGAATATCAACTCGCACGCAGGCATAGCCATGGCCGGCCAGGTAAGGATGAGTCAGCGCATCGCGCACTGCGGTGCCGTCCAGCTTGCGATAGGGCAGATATTCCAGAATGGCCGGTACCGGAGCATGCTCCGCATCTTCAGGCAGCCAGATTCGGGCGGCCAGTCTAGTGCCATCTGCCAACGGAATCATCAGGTGTTCTATCTCGCGCACGGGATGAGGAAAATTACGCTTGATGTGCATGGGGTTGTTTTCCTTCGCAAGAGGATGAATAAGTTACTGCTTGGGTGGCGGCGGCTGTTGTGAGCAGGGCTGGGTTTTTCAGCCATTTCCATAACGATATGCTGCTGAAAAGAATGATGAACAAGGCTGGTATTCCGCCCAGGTTAGAAAGCATTTTTACGCCGTCCAACCCTACAAACGAGACCATAACCCAAGACACTATACCGATGATGGAGCCCCAAAGTACCTTCATCGACAGGCCGGTGTTGAGGTCACTTTCGGCGGTTAATCCACGCGTACAGAGGCCCCCAATGGCATCGGTGTTGGAGTCGGCTGCGGTTACATACGAGATGTAGGCGATAAACAGCAGTATGGGTGCTATCAATTTGGTGCCCGATAATTGTTCGAACAGATAATAAAGAACATGTTCCACTCCTTGGTTATTGAGCACGTCGTTCAAACCAATGCTCTGGTGCATGTCCATGTAAATCGCGGTGCCTGAGAATATGCAAATCCAGACGATGGCAAATATAGAGGGGTAAACCAGGTTGATGTGGATGAACTCTCGTACTGTGTAGCCTCTGGCTATTTTGCCCAGGAACAGTGCTGTGACCGGCGCCCATGCAAACCAGACAGCCCAGTAGAACACGGTCCACCACTGGGGCCAGGGGTCACCAGCGGCCACGCCGTTAAACAGGCTGCGGCTGAAAAAGGTGTCTAGATACACGCCGATAGATTCGCTACCAAGCGAAATAACAAAGGCTGTTGGCCCCAGCAGAAGCATGGTAATACCCAGAAACAGCAGTAACCAAGCGTTGAGTGCTGATAGACGGGCTATGCCTTTTTTAAGGCCGCTAGCGGCGGAAAGGACAAAGGTGGTGACGATAATGGCGATAACCACCCCCAGGCGAAGCGGGCTGGTTTCTCCCCCCATATACTGGCCTATACCACCGGCTATGGTCAGGGCGCCTGTTCCCAATGACGAAGCCATGCCGGCGACCAGGGCATAGAGGGCTATGGCATCTATCGCTGCCCCGTAACGGCGGCTGTTTGTCGCTCCCAGTATGGGCTCGAGCATGCTACTGATAGAAAAGCGTTTACGCAGGTTGTAAAAGGCCAGCGCGAAGACCAATGAGGGAATGGTGTAAATGGCGTAGGGAGTGAAAGACCAGTGCAGAAACATACTGGCCATGGCGAACTGGGCTGCTTGGGCTGAGCCGGCCTGCAGCTGGGCGCTTTCGGGTGGACCGTAAAGGTGATACAACGGCTCGGCCGTGGTCCAGAATAGTACTCCTACTGCCAGAGTGGTACAGAGGGTAATGGAAAACCAGCGAAGCTTGTTCAGTAATGGTGTCGCAGCTTCTCCACCGATGCGAATTCGGCCTAACGGAGAAAAGTAAACGACAATAGCCAGTATTAGCAGGTAAAGACTACCCAGGTTAAATAACCAAGAAAAGTTGCTCAGGATGATGTCATTTATTTTTCTAGTGGTATCAAGAAAATTTTCTAAGTTCCAATAGCTAGCGAAAAGAGCTGCCATGAGTAGTAAGAATGTGGGCCAGAATACACTGGGGCGGATATTGGTTGGCATAAAATCACTCCATGACGATATAAAAAAGTCCGTGGTTGTTTTTGTGTGTCAGGATAATTAATTCGAGTTGTCCCCCCTGGACCTGATGGTGCGATAAGTTTGTACAGTCTGTATGAATGACTCAATCAATATCTGGGTATGTGGTCATGAACTGTGATCATGAGGCCTATAGATTAGCGTGCTTTCAATGTCATTTCCGTGTGCCACACCGTGTCCGGCCTACTCAAGCCGTTGCACCCTGACAGCTGCTTTACCAGGGGCGTTATGCCCTGGAAACTCGCCGCCGGGTGAAAGAGTAGCTGAAAAAGCTGGGCGGCAGCCGCTTGATTCCGGAAGGGCTCGGCAAGCTTGGCGTGGTGCACCTGGTCACCAAGGGCGATACTGGTGGCCTTGATGGGACGCCCCATGCAGGAGCAAATGGTAGTGCTGGGCGACATGACCCTGGGGGGTAAACCCGGTGGAAGATCTGGCCGGCAGCCTGCAACTGGCAATGGACAGCGGCGGCCGCAAGGTGCTCTTGCCCATGGCCTCCGCCGCCGACATTCCCACCGTGCCGGCCGAGCTGTTCTCGAAATTCCAGATCAGCTTCTACGCCGACCCGGTAGACGCCGTGTTCAAGGCGCTGGGGGTATCATGACGCTGATGATTCCCTCTCTGGTAATGACGCAGCATCGGGATGAGCTGCGTAAGCTACTATTTCGCAGAGCATTTCTTCTCTGGCCAGGCCGGCGACTATCATTGCCGCCCGGTTTGGGTAGGGGGCCTCAAAGTAATCGGCATAGACCTTGTTGAACACGGGCAGCTGGTCGCGAGCGGTGACGTAGATCAGTACCTGGGTCACGTCCGCCATGGTCAGGCCGGCTGCTTCCACCGTGTGTTTGAAGTTTTCCATGGTCTGACGCGCTTGTGCCTCGATGCCTCCCTCGACTACCTTGCCTGTAGCGTCGATAGGAATTTGGGCGGTATAAAACTGGCCGTTGGCCATGATGGCCCATTCCAGTGGTGCCTTAGAGGCGAACAGTTTGGTTTTTACTGCTATTTTCATCGGTGTTCCTCTTAATTGAGCGGATTAAAAAAGAGCGGCAGTTGCCGCTCAAATATGTAGCTCTGGGATGTGGCCTCAGAGCGTGCTATGGCGGCTCAAAGCCCCTGTTTAGCAGCCATCTGTTTGATAATTTTCGGTGCGACCCATAAAGTGGGTAGCAATATCAGTGATACGGGCACGGCGGTAACTACGATGAAGGATTGCAGGGCCGAGATGCCACCGGAACCAATGGATATTAAGATGGCGGCTACTATCCCCATCATCACACCCCAGAATACCCTTACACTTGCATGAGGATGATCAGTGCCGGTCATTACCATGGATACGGCATAGGTCATGGAGTCACCTGTGGTGGCAACAAAGATGGTGGTGAGTACCAAGAACAGCACTGAAATGGTAAAGCCCATCGGCAACTGTTCGGTGATGGCCAGCAGGGCAGCGGGCAGGTTAAATCCAGTGAAGGGACCGGAAATACTGCCGGGATTGGCCAGTTCAAAGGCCAGTCCACTGCCGCCTATGATGGTGAACCAGAAACAGGTAATGATGGGCGCAATGATGGAAATTAGCATGATAATCTGACGCACGGTACGACCACGGGAGATACGAGCCACAAACATCGCCATCAACGGGCCATAGCCTAGGAACCAACCCCAGAAGAATACTGTCCACCAGTCCAGCCAGGCGGGATCGGCACGGAAGGTCGCCATCGGGATGAACTGTTCAAGGTAAGTACCGAAAGCGTGCAGATAAGCATCGATGATAAAGGCGGTCGGACCGAACAGCAGGATGAAAACCATCAGGAAGGCAGCCAACACCACATTGATATTGCTGAGTATCTGGATACCCCGGTTGACACCACTAACCGCAGACAGGGTATAGATGATGATCAGGCCGACCAGTATGGTTACCTGAGTGGTGTAGGTATCGGGAATACCGAACAGCTTTTCCAGCCCAAAGCTGATCTGCAGGCCGAGAAAGCCGATTGGCCCCACGGTACCGGCAACCACTGCCAGCACACAGCTGGAATCGACCAGGGAGCCCAGCCAGCCCTTCATTACCTTGTCGCCGAACACCGGGTAGAGGAGGGTGCGGGGCTTCAGAGGCAGTCCCTTGTCATAGTGCAAATGCATAAACACCACACCAGTCAGGCTGCCGAGGATGGCCCAGGCCAGGAATCCCCAATGCATAAAGCTCTGTGCCAGAGCGTTGAAGGCCATATTGACCTTGTTAGTTTCGCCGGCGTACAGGGGCGGTGAGGAGATGAAGTGAGCCATGGGTTCGGCTGCGGCCCAGAATACGCCACCACCGGCCAGCAGGGTGCACATGATGATCGACATCCACTGAAAGGTAGACTTCTCGGGGACGCTCAAGCCACCCAGTCGCACATTACCGGAGCGACCTATGGCCAGTACCAGACCGATAAAGAAGGTCAGTAACAGTAACACCTGCCAGTAGGCACCGAATACCTTGGTTGACACCGCAAAGGCAGTGTTTACCCAGCCGGAGACCAGCTCTATGTCATACAGTGCCATGACCACGAATAGCAGCAGGACGCCGCCACTGATTAGAAATACCGGTATATCGAGACTGGTCAGCAAGGTCGGTTTGGCGTTGATATCCTTATCCATAACCAGGGTTGCCTCTGTTTCGTTGCTCATGTTCGCCTCCATAATGGAACATCATGTACAGGGGAGCTATCGCTCCCTCAATAATCCTTGACGGCTAGCGGCTTCAAACCTGCGTCAAGCAAGTCAAGCCAGTTCAAGCCCATGATCTTGGCTACGTCTTCGGGGCTGAAGCCTCGGGCCAGCAAGCCCTTGGTCAGGTTCGGGAAGTCGCGGCTGTCGCGGAACCAGGACAGAGGACGGGGCCAGTCGGCGTTGGACTTGGAGCCTTCGCCGTAATCCATGGCTTTCGACCAACGGCCATTACGCATCCATTCAAGCACCGACAGCGGCTGGTTCTGACACAAGTCGGTACCGATCCCCAGTCGCTCCACACCCATCAGATCGGCGGTACGGGCGATCATGTCGCAGTATTCTTCCAGAGTGCAGTCCGAGCCGTTTTTAAGGTGGAAGGGATAGGCGCTGAAGCCCAGCAGACCACCGGATTCGGCCAGTGCCTGCAACACCTTGTCAGACTTGTTGCGCTTGGCGTCGTGAAAGCTCAGTGGATTGGCGTGCGAGATCACGATGGGACGCTCGGAAATCTCGATCGCCTCCAGGGTACTGCGTTCGCCGCTGTGGCTCATGTCCACCACCATGCCGACCCGGTTCATCTCCTTGATCACCTGGCGACCGAAGCGGGTGACGCCGCTGTCGACCGCTTCATAACAACCGCAAGCCAGCAGGCTCTGGTTGTTATAGGTCAATTGCATGATCATCAAATTCAGATCACGCATCACCTCAACCATGCCGATGTCATCTTCGATGGGGGAGCAGTTCTGTGCCCCGAACATGATGCCGACCTTGCCGTCGGTCTTGGCACGGCGGATATCGTCGGCACTGCGTATCGGCGTGATCAGGTCGCCGTGCTGCTCGAACTGGCGGTTCCATTCGGAAATGCGCATCAGGGTTTCACGGATCTGTTCGTGATAGACGATGGTGGCATGCACCATGGTGACCCCGCCTTCGCGCAGCTGTTCAAAGATCTCCCGGTTCCAGTTGGAGTACTGAAGACCGTCGATCACTATCATGTCGTTATGCAGTTCTCTGCTCATTGCCCCGTCCCCGTTATGCGCGGATATAGGTGGTTTTCACAACGGTGTAGAATTCCTTGGCGTAAGTACCCTGTTCGCGAGGGCCAAAGCTGGAATCCTTGCGACCACCGAACGGTACATGGTAATCAGTGCCGGCGGTCGGCAGGTTGACCATTACGCAGCCAGTCTTGGCATTGCGTTTGAAGTCGGTCGCATACTTCAGCGACTCGGTACAGATACCACCGGTCAGACCGAAGTTGGTGTCGTTCAGGGTCGCTAGTGCTTCTGCATAATCCTTGACCTTGATGACACAGGCGATGGGCGCGAAGGCTTCCTCACGGTTGATGGTCATGTCGTTGGAGGTGTTGGTGAATAGCGCTGGCTGCAGGTAGTAGCCTTCGGTCGCTTCGGTAATCACTTCACCGCCGTAGGCCAGTTTGGCGCCTTCGCTCTTGGCCAGTTCCAGATATTTCAGGTTGGACTCCATCTGGCGAGCATCTGCCACGGCACCGATATGCACGCCTTCCTTCAGCGGATGACCGACCACCAGTTTCTTCATGCGTGCGATGACGGCTTCGACAAAACGGTCGTGGATACCCTCGGTGACGATTAGCCGTGAAGACGCGGTACATTTCTGTCCGGTGCCGCCGTAAGCACCGCCAACCGCGCACTCTACTGCGTTATCCAGGTCGGCGTCATCCAGCACCACCAGGGCGTTCTTGCTGCCCATCTCCAGTTGGCACTTGACCAGGTTGACGGCGGTGGCGGCCGCCACCTTACGACCGGTTTCCAGTGAGCCGGTAAAGGTCAGGGCATTGATATCACGGGAATTGATCAACACGTCACCAACTTCGGCACCTGGGCCCATGACCAGGTTGAAGGTACCGGCAGGTAGACCCTGGCGGGAGATGATTTCGGTCAGGGCCCAGGCCGATGCCGGGACCTGGTTGGCCGGTTTCCAGACGATCGCATTACCGAAGGCCAGGGCCGGGGCGATTTTCCAGGCACCGGTCGCGGTCGGGAAGTTCCAGGGAGTAATTATGCCAACCACACCGACCGGTTCACGGCGGGTTTCAATTTCAACGCCGGCGCGTACGGAATCGGCGGTCTCTCCCATCTGACGCAGTACTTCGGCTGCGTAGTAATGGAAGAACTGGCCGGAACGATAGGTTTCGCCCACACCTTCGGCCAGGGTCTTGCCTTCTTCCCGGGCCAGGAGCCGACCCAGTTCGTCCTTGCGGGCGATCAGTTCGTCACCGATGGCCATCAGCACGCTGTAACGCTGTTCCAGGCCGCTTTTGGCCCATTCCTGCTGGCCTTTAACGGCGGCAGCGATGGCCGCCCTGGTCTGGGTGGCGTCGGCCTGAGCGTAGTGACCGATCACATCGCTGAGGTCGGCGGGGCTGACATTGGCAATAGCGCTTGGACCTTCAACCCACTCACCGGCGATATAATTACGAAAAACAGAATCAGACATGATAGACCTCCTTTACCTAATTGGATTCATCATAGGAGTTGTGCTTTAATAAATAAAATTAATTAATGATATCGATTGATAAGGAAGTCTTATCATGTTGCTGGAATTCAAGATCACTCAACTGCGCCATTTTGTCTGGGTCGCCGAGCTAAAAGGCTTCCATCTCGCCGCCGAAAAAGCGCATCGCAGCCAGCCGGCCATTTCACTGTCGATTCGCGATCTTGAAAGCAAGTTGGGCGAGGCACTGTTCGAGAAGCGCAACAGTCGTACTGCCAAAGCCGAGTTGACACCCTTTGGCAAATACTTTTTGCCCAAGGCCAAGGAGCTGATCGCCCATCACGATCTCATTGCGGAAGATATGACGTTGTTGGCCGAGCATAAGACTGGCCACCTGCGGTTGGCGTCCGTGCCCTCAATTGCCAGTCGTTTTCTGCCGGAGTTACTGCTGAACTTTATCGGCAACAGTGAATTACATGTCAGCGTATTTGACGATAACTCCAGTGCCGTACTGAAAATGGTGGAAAACCAGCAGGTTGATTTCGGCATCGCCAGTCTGTTCGATGAGCAGGAACAAAGCGAAAAACACTTTATTCCGGTGTGGGAAGACCATATCGGTGTGGTGTGCCCGCACAATCATCCATTGGCCGTAAAGGAGGCCTTGCATTGGCAGGAATTGCAGCCCTACCGGTTGATCCGCAACGGTACGTCCAGTTTGCTGGAGGACAGCGAGGCCCAGCCCCTGCTGGTGAACTCCCAGTACTACATTTCCAACATGATCTCGCTGATCGCCATGCTGGAAGCCGGCTTTGGCATCACCACCCTGCCCTGGTACGCTTTTCCCGCCGACAATGCCAAGCTGGCGTTTATTCCCCTGCATACGCCGCTGGTGCGCCGGCGTATCGGTATTGTGACCCTCAGCAATAAATCCCTGCCCCCGGCGGCCCAGGCGCTGGTCGATTTCATCCTGGCCAGTCATACCGCCTGAGCTGTTCCCTCAAGGGGCTGCATGTGCAACCATTGGTTAAAATTTACCCACCTCTTGTTCACTAGTAACCCTTTTTGATAGCAAAATTCAGGTGTCCAGCTTGCTATGTCTGCCGCTAAACATCAGTAATAGTACGGTTTTGTCGAGTTTTGATAAGTTATGCTTATCAAGCGATATAGCCTTTTAACTTGTATGGGCTTATTGCTTTGGATAAAGATGGCTGGCATGCGGAGAGAACAGGACAGTGGCTCGAGGAGTGATCCTAGGCTAGCCACAAACGGTTGGTGACGTTGAAAACCGGTTTGCTCACCTGATCAAGACTCTTTGGAAAAATGATCCGGTGCAGCTTCCTCTGGTAGCAGGACTGTTGTTACCAGCTGCTGAGTCCGGCGCATGGGACTGAGGGATATGTAGCCATTACGCGAGGATAGAAGATGATGAGGTTAGCTGCGATTAAAGCCTCTTTGACAGGCAGTAATGCCCTGCCGCTACGACCAGTCGGCCAGGTGATGGATCTAGAGCGGCTGGGAGCTATGCACCAGAGTCGGCTGAGCTTTATGCGTACCCTGGTGCGGCGGATTATGTTGGAGCGCTGGCAGATCGACACCGTCCGCCTTGAGCTGTGTGCCGACGGTTATGGCACAGTGATCTATGAAATTACCGCCCCTCAGGGCCTGTTTAGCTTTGTTATCTTTTCCGATTATCTGAGCTCGGAAGAGCGCAACGACAGGGTTATCGCCAGCAAATGGGATCTGACTATGGCGCTGGTCGAAGGTCGGGTTGATGAGGACTATCTGGAGTTCCTGCGCCAGAATGTCCCCCTGCAGGAAGCGGGCCGGGTGGACTCCCGCGTATTCGTATTGTCCCGCGCCAACCGCAGTGCCCGCAATTTTGATTATGTGGTCGACCAACTGGCCAGGGGCGAGCAGCCGGATGTGGCCAACATCGCCAAGGTCGGCTATCTGTACCGTACCACGGCCGTCTATGGCAGTGGCAAGCTAGGAATGGCCGACTGGGAGAAGGTCAGCACGCGTTATCCTGATTTTTCCCGACCCTTTGCCGCCGAGATGTTTGTCTGTTTCATGTTGAGAAATTTCAGTCTGTTGCAGGTAGAACATATTGCCGCTCATCGAGCTCCCCGGACTTTTGTCCCCATGCAACCTGAAATTAAACGTTACTTTGGCATAGGTAATTCCACTGGGCTGGGGATGGCACCCTATCTCATCAATCACCCCATGCTGATCAATCGGTGGGTGGAAATGCGCGAGCTGGCTCTGGCCTTGGTGCGCACCCTGGGCCATATCGACGGTGAAGTTTTCCAAAAGTTTGACTCCTTGCTCGCTCGTTGCTCACAGCATATGGCCGAAACCGTGACCGAGGATCAGTGGCAGACAACGAATAACTTGCGGGTTATCGACGATTTGTTCGCCCTGCGGCGGCAGGCTGAACAGTCACTGAACAGCTGGAATGAATTGCTGGCCTGGAGTGAACAACATTGTTCGCTGCAAGGACAGGAGTTGCTGGTATCCGTGATACTAGAGCTCTATCCGCAACTGGTAGACGGGTTAGAGGATTACTATTGTGCTGAAGAGTTTCTCGATCTGGACCCGCTTATGCCGCTACAACGACTAAAAGAGGTGATTGAACGTCGCTATGATTGGGCGTTGAAGATTGATTTTAGTGAAGAAGGGGCCCGGGATATTTTTTGGTACCGCTCGGAAGAAAAAATGGAACCACGTTTGGGCCAGTGTGCCCTAGACAGCGGCAAGGATAAACAGATGGCCCTTGGCGTGGGTTATGCAGTGTACAAATGCTATCAGCAGTTATGCCAGTATATCGAAGAGTTTCCGCAACATTCTACGGCCCGTTTTATGGTAGCCCAGCCCAAGCTACGCGGCATAGTGCGCCGCATCCAGAGCATGGATCGTTGTGTGTATGGAGATATACAGGCCAATCTGCTGGCGAAGGATATTCTGCCGATGCATTTACTGCGGGCCAAGCTGTCGTTCTTCGGCGTCAGTAAATTTGACCCCCGCTCCCGGTTGTGGGTGCGCAATACCATGTATCAGGGAGCCCCGTTACTGGAAGATATAGGTAAGATCTATCATGACGACTGGTTTATGCCCCTGGCACCGGTGAATAAGGAGAACACTGATGCAAGTGTCAATGAATGAACTGAAGGCGGCGCTGCGACGCTGCTTTGAGGCGGCCGGCTACTTTGTTGGTAACTATGAAGATGCCGCCAATATGGTGTTATGGCTGGAAAAGCATGGCCTCAACGGGTTGGCAGAACTGGAGCAAGCGCTACCCTATATCAAGTCGGATGCTGACAAGCCGCTGAGCACTGTGGTGTATGAAGACAGTACCTCAGCCATTATTGACAGCAACGGCCGCAGCGCCCTGAACTGCATCGCCGCCTCGGTAGACCTAGCCCATGCCAAGGCATTGGAAAGTGGCATTGCCACCATTACCGTGCACAACTGCCATAACCGTATGTTTGCCCTGAAAGCACTGACCGACTGCGGCCGGCGTGGAATCAGCGTGACCGCCTACTGGCAGAACGGCAGCAGGACGGTAAAAGAATATGCGGCAGCTATCAAGGCGGGTGAGCGTTATCCCAGTTTCAGCGAGGCGGTCACCAGTCTGGTGAACACTGATGAGCCTCAAGTGCTGACCATCGTCTGCAGCTCCCGGGTTGACCTGGCCGGTTCGCTGCAACACTCGAAGGGTAACCGCAATGCCCGCTATATCAGCCCTGAGCAGTTGGCTGAGCATAAGGAATACATCATAGATAACGGCATCGAGATCGACGAGGGACTGTGGGCCGAAATCAACCGCATCGGCGCCGGTATTCTGGTGGAAAACAGTGAACGATCTCGCCAGGGTGCGGGTGGTCAGTAAGAGACATATTAGGGCTGGATAGCGCTGCAAGAAAGTGTTTCTCATTCCTGATGCTACATTGATGAAGTGTTGCATCTATGCTTTCCGCGATATTTTAGGGAGAGACAGTGAAATAGCTGTTCAGAATAGTAGCCCACTATCAGCTGCTACCGAGTGAGGCTAAGCAGATCCTTCGCACCAGGGATAGCGCGGTGGGGATGGGATCACTGCGTGTCTACGCGCGGTGTCCGGTCGATGTATCACTATTAGGAATGGCTATTTAAAGTGCCGGAAACAATTATTATCACCACGACTGTTTTGCTATGAGTAATTTTTTCATAATGGTAGCTTCTGTGCCGGATATTTTTGTTGTGAGGTGATTTCCCTGTTCATGGTGGCTGTTTTTTTTTGAGCTATTGGATAGGTGTTTTTACTCACTTGTTGAGGTTGGGTTGCTATGGGTCATATTTACTCGAATATGATGGGTTGTTGGTCCTTGTTGTTTCCGGTTTTCTTTTATGCTTTATTCCTCAAGTGAAGCTTTGGCGTTATTTATTGTAACCTTTGGCATTCTTCTGCAGGCTTGGGTTGGCATCGGCTTTGGCCTGCTAGTCGCACCTTTATTATATTTGATTGAGCCTTCATATGTTCCTGGCCCTGTGCTGGTGTTGGGCTGGATACTATCGGTAATCATGGTGATGAAACAGCGTCATGGGCTGAATTGGAGAAGGGTATTCCCTGCAATTGTCGCTAGGTTACCTGGCTCATGGTGTGGGGTTTTGCTGTTAGTAAGTATTTCATCCTGTCAGTTGAGTTTTCTGTTCGGTGCTGTATTGCTGGTAGCTACATGGTTGAGCTGGCGAAGTTATACACTAACAATAACCACAAAAAACATGATTGTAGCCGGTTTTTTCTCTGGCCTTATGGGAACCACCACTTCTATTGGTGGTCCTCCCATGGCGTTGTTATATCAGCGCGAAAATCGTTTGGTTGCTCGTAATGAGATTGCTGCTTTCTTTTTGGTCGGGACTCCGTTGTCGATTGCATTGGTTGTATTCAGTCGTGGTTTTGAATTGCTCATGTTTCCGTTTATCATGAAGATGCTGCCTGGTGTTTTGGGTGGGGTGTGGCTTTATTCTAGGCTCGAAATGGTCGCTGGTAATGAAAGTGTTAGAGGAGTTGTTTTGATACTCTCCGCTTTATCAGCGGTCGGAGTGTTATGCCAAGGTATGCTTGGTTTGTTTTAGAGTTAACACTTTTTTCGATTATGAAAAGTCCCATTTATTGCAATGAGTGAACTTTTTGTCAGTTTGACTGAATAAATCCAACTCACCACTCCTTGATATTTATTCTAGCCATGCTCAAGAAAAGCGGAGTTTTTTCCGATTCTCTATTTGCTCACTCACAGAAATCACTCCCGTAGCTTGTGGTTGGTTTTCCGGGAGTAGTCCGATACTCACCGGATATTAGGTCAGAAATAGCTCATTCCTGTGAACAGGATCACCCTCTGACACGGTGGCTAGCTCACCCAGTTATAGTTGTAATGCATGGACTACCAACCGCATACATAATCCAGAGCCCTCATAAACTTGAGGGCTCTTTTTGATTGGCTTGCAAAGGTGAGACTAAATCGCTGTCGTCAGCGGGTGACCTTTTTCACCAGCTCACGGATGGCCTCTACCCCATCCTGCTCAAACAGGATGTGCCAGTCCTTTAGCTGTTGCTCCGTTACCGGTTGGCCCTGGTCATCCCGCCAGTCACCCAGCAGAGTGGCTTTCGGTGTATTGGAGATCAAGAAGGCATCCAGCTGAATGTTGGGGTTGGCGAGCCCGTTTTCTATCTCTTTTATGGTTTGATGGAACCTGACCTTGGGGCTTTGTGGCGTGTGTTGACGCAGCCCTTTGGGGTCGACAAACACCACATGCTGTTTGCCATCTCTAACCAGCCAGAGAATGAAGTCCGGGTAGAAGCCGCCATCCACAAATACCCCCACGGCCCCCTGGCCGGTTTGGTTTCGCAGCAGATACAGCTCGTACCCATTGAACACCTTCTGCTCCCAGGCCGACTGCAGGTCCTTGACGAACTGGGCTTCTCCCTTGTTAAGAGAAACGGGATTAACCTGAAAATCCAGCCCCTGAGTGGCGGCCACCAGGGGCTGATAGAAATGGCGTTCACACCAGAGCAACTCCAGCCCGTCCAGTATCTTGTTCTTCCAGTGGGAGACGTCTCCGCTGAGCAGCTTGTCGCGTATATTCTCCAGCTGCTTGATCAGTGACTCATGACGCAATGAGTCCAGCGTCAGGGTGTAACTGCCATCGGGCGATTTATCGGTAATGCCAAACAGGTATTTGTTGTTTTCGGTAATGGGGCGATATTCCAGCTTGTCGGCTTCCCACTGTTTGCGGCGGTAGCCGTAAAACATTTCGCAGTACTTGCGCAGCAGGGCGATGGCCATTTCGTGCCATAGGTCCAGTTTGCCGAGATCGCCCAGCGCCATCACCGCATCTGGCGCATAGAGTTCATACCAGCCGTGATCGGCCAGCAGGGTTGAAATATGCTGCTGAGTCAGCGTCAGGTTGGACCAGCGGCGATCGCGCTTGAACGTCAGCAGTTCGAAATAGAGTGCTTCGGTATCCATCAACGCCAGGTGCATGGCGGTAAAATGTTGGGTCTTTCGACTCACCTGCCGTTCCCCGGTGTTGTCGGTAGAAAAAGCGGCGACACGGGGATAAAAGTCCAGTTGAACCCGGGGAGGATTACAGAAGTAGTTAAAGGCGCTCTGCTCCCCCAACTTTAAAAACTCGCCGGGTGGCAGCAGTTCCACCTGTTCCGCCAGCTCCAGAAAGGCCGTGCCGGCACCGCCAATGGCCTTGCCGGCCACCGAGGGCTTTATGCGAATAACCGGAAGGTTGTTCGGCAGGTTTGCCATGGGCACCAGCGGCAGTTCATATTCGATCAAGCCGTGGTTGACCGGAATTTCCTCGTCCTCCAGCTCCTTGCGGAACTGGGCGATATAATCGGCCTTGATGCCAAACAGGTTCAGGGTTTCAAGAATGCCAATATGGCGTGGGCGCTCTAGGCCGGCCAGCTTGAGCTCATTCACCAGCTCTGCCGATCGCCTCAGGGTGTCCTGAAAACCCTTGAGGCGAACGCCCCGGCCAAACAGCTGAATAATCTGGGCGCCTTCGTTCTTGCCCACGTTCATCAGCGTCATGTTGGATACCCGCCAACTGCTCCAGCCCTCGGTAAATTTCTTGGAGCCCAACAGCAGGTTGATATTGGAGTTGTCGTTGTTGATGGTGTTGAACAGTGAGCTGCCAAAGCGGGCATCCTGGGTAATGAGCCCGTGTTCTTCGCAAAGCTTGGCCAGCTTGCCGTCGTCGCCGACGTTAATCACCCCGAAAGGGGTGTCGGAGACACCACCGCGCAGGGCGATCTCTCCCGATACGCCATTGATGTTTTCCACATACAGCTGGCCGCCGCTGCAGTGGAATATGCGCTCCATCATATCGTGATAGAGCTTGTCTGCCGGCTGAACCAGCTCCTTGAGGTAGTTGAAACGGCCATCCAGCAGGTTGCGGCCGGACGCGGTTTCCATGCCCTTGTTCAGCAAGTGCGCTATGGCATTGATGGTGGCTTCCCGCTGGCTGAGCACACGCTGAATAAATTGCAGCACCTGTACCATGTCCGAGGCTTCGCCGCTGCTCAGGGTGGCGGTAACCTTGGAGCTGACGAACACCCACAGGGGGCGGGAGAGGTTAAAACGTTTAAACAGCGTAGCCTGGTCATCAAACAGCCTTAACTGCTGGTAGTAGCTGAGCAATGAGGCCACCAGATAGCGGAACTCGTCTTCGCCATCGAGGTTTTTTTCCAGGTTGAGGATCTGCGACTGTTTGCCATAGCCATCGCTGTAGAAATGCCGGTAGGAGTAATCGAACAAAATCGACTTGGTATAGGTCTGGCGCAGGTTTTCGTGCTGGCCGCTCGACTGGGCGAAGGTGGCTGAGTATTCAAACGAAAAGCCATGGGCACACAGCTTCTGGCGATAGTCGTACCAGGTGCCGCCGCCGCTGGCGGTGCCTCTGTGACCTTCGTCCACCAGCAGCAGGTTGTTGCCGCCAAAGCTGTCCACGGCCACGGTTTTGGCTTTTTCGCTGTCGCGCAGCTTGTTGACGTCAATGACCAGCACCGGTTTTTGGGCGTAAAACATATCGCCGGTGGGAGAGAGCGCCCGGCTGCTGAACTCGGCCGCGTCAATGCCGGAAATCTCCAGCTCCTGCAGGTGCTGGCGGGTTAGGCCTTCGTTGGGTGTCAACAGGATAATGTTGTTGATGTCTCTGGCCTTGCCAAAACGCTTCAGGTAATAGCGGAACTGCTGAATATTGGCATGCATCAGCAGGGTTTTGCCCGAACCGGTGGCACTCCAAAAGGCAATGCGGCTCAGTTGTGGCCAGAGATCATCGTCCGGGTTTAGCAGCGCCAGCGGCTTGTGATTGTAGTTTTTTTCGTCCAGCCAGTGTTGGTTCCAGCGCTGAATCTGTGCATTGAGCTCGGTCAGCAGCTTGTCCGGCCGGGTAAAGAAGTAGTCCAGGTAAATTTCGGTGAACAGCAGCGTAAGGTACTGAAAATACTTCCATTCCAGCTCGGTTTCGCCGGCGCTCAGGCGCGCCTGGTTGAGCTTGTCGGTGATCTGCTTGATATGGCGATCATAGTCCAGCAGCTGCTCTTCGGTCAGCTTGATGCGGTTGGTGTCTATCTGCCCTGGGCCATTGTCGTAGTTATCGATAATGGCCTCGATGATGCGGTGTACCCCTTCGCTGTTGCGGCCGGTGACATCTCCCATCAGCTGAAAGCGATCCCGAAAGGCCTCCAGGGTAGCGGCTTCCCGCTGGCCGGTTTTGTCGACCGGGTAACGGCCGGATACGGCGTCGAACCCGAACAGCGAGAACAGCCACTGGTTCAGCACCAGGTGATGACGAAACTCCAGGCTCTGCTTCTGGCTTTTTTTACCGCGCACACCGCCGGTGGCGCGGCTGGTTTTTTGTGGTTCCGTTGCCATGCTGCCTCCTTAAAGCCCGTTGCCGTCGGTGTTGGCAAACATCAGCCGGTGAAAGGCTTCTTCAATCATCTGCACCCGGGCGTCGGTCATGGGTTCGCCACGGCGATTTTTGGGAATGGCGATATTGTGGTCGCCGTTTACATAGAGAATATCAACCGGGTCGTCCTGGCTGGCGGTGAGGCGAATATTCAGTTTTTCCAACAGCACGGCGTCGAGCACGGCGTTGTCTTTGAGCAGGCCCTTGTCCTGTTGCGCCAGCACCGAGGGCAGGTTGCGCCATACCACCAGCACCTTCTGGCCGGCGCGGTTAACGCCATATACGGTGCGGAACCACCACAGGCGGCTGCGCCGGTTTTCGTCCAGGGTGTTCAGCTCGGCATTGCCGATGTGCTTTACCCTGGCCTGCCAGCGGCCCAGCTCGGCCTGGGCGATTTGGGCGTCAAACCAGACCGGAGCGGCAATGTGCTCCACGGTCAGGCCCAGCAGGTAGTTGAAGGTTTCCAGCAGGTCTACCTTTATCGCACGGGTTTCATCGCCGCCGGCGGAGCGCACATTAAGCTGGTAGGCGGTGGGATCGGCAAACAGTTTGGTGTTGAGCAGGGAAGCGGAGCCCCGAGTTTCCACCTCCAGCAGGTAGTTCATCACATAGCTCTGGCGGGCGGCATTGAACTCGTCGTTATCGAACGCATCCAGCAGCGATTGCTGGCCCTTGCTGCGCTGCAGGCTCAGGTTGCCGAGGGCGTCTTCATAGCTTTCCAGACGAATATATTTGAAGCAGTGGGACACGCCATTGAAGCCGCCATCTTCGTTTGCCACGGGAGCACCGGCTTTCCAGTTATCGGCATAGACCACTTTCTGAATACGGGGCTTAAGCACGGTGTCGAAATAATCGCCCATTTCCACCAACAGATATTTACGCTCGCCATTATCCTCTCGGTTCAGGTTAATCACAGCATGGCCGGTGGTGCCGGAGCCAGCGAAGTAATCTAGAACGAGAGATTCTTTATTTGATAGGTAACGAATGAACCTTGCTACATCCCTAAAGTTCTTTGGATTGTCAAAGACTCTTGCTCCCCATAAAGCATCGAACTCTTGGGCTGATGTTTGAGCGTAACTATAATGAACAGATGGCATGACTTGACCATCGCCGTCAAAGAGATAGCTTATAATACTTGGAACCTTGTTGTGGTCAGTGCCAAATGAAATTTTTCCATTTTCATACTCCTCCCAAAACCTTTCTACAGTTGGATAACGCCAACCTGAATTAGGAACTTTACAAGGTAAACCTGTGCTTGGATGAAGAACTTCATAGCGAGGGCCACCACCACCTGGCCAGTTTATATTCCCATCATCTCTATATGGACCTTTTTGGTTCACCTTGTTGTAACGTTTAAGTTTATACTTTGGATCTGATTTTGGTATGTTATCAAACCATGCCATCCATTCTTTTTTGATGGATTCAAAATCATCCTTATGTTTTTTTTCTGCCCTTTCAATTACTTTTATAGCTTCATCTATCCCATCTTTTGGCTCGCGAAATATAACTCCATTCTGCTTCATGCTCTCTAGGTTTTTAGCGTAAACAAGAGCGTATTCATGGCCAATCGAGAAAAATTTAGCATCGTTTTTTCGATTCTTGTCCCATATCGTTTTAGCTACTTCACTAAAAGAAGAGTTAGTTTCTAGAAGCTTCGATATGTTGCTAACTTCATCGTCATCAATGTTTATGACCATGCAGCAATTTTCAGATGGAAATTGTTCAGAAAGCTCAATTCTATCTGTGATCATAGACATCCAACTGGATGATTGGTATCTATCTTTGTACGGAAAACCATCATCTCCAGTGTTATACGGCGGATCAATATAGATACACTTTACCTGCTCGCGGTAGCGTTCCTGCAGCAGGTTCAGGGCCTGAAAGTTTTCGGAGTGTACCAGCAGGCCGTCGCATTGCTGATCCAGGTCGTCCATGGTGGCCAGCAGTTCTGCCTTGAACGCCTCGCCAAAGTGGCGAGTGTCCAGCATCAGATAGCGATATTTGGCCTGCGCCAGCAGTCCGGCCGGGCCATGTTGCTCCAGATCCTTTTTCAGTCGTGCCCGATCCAGCCCATAGAGCGTGTTCCAATCCGCTTGCTGGGCGGGGCTGTCAAATACCTGGGCCAGCAGGGTGTCGTGGCCGGTCAGCCGGTCGAGGGTGAGGCAATACTGGGTGTCGGTGATAAACTTCTTTTTCAGCCACAGCTTTTTCTGAAAATTCTCCAGCTGAGCCAGAAAGGCGATGATGTTCTCGCCCAGTTTGCGGATCACCTCCACCTTGCTCAGCAGCGGCGCCAGCCGGGCTGGGTTGTGCTTGAGGGCGGCCAGGTCGTCCCAGTTGAGCAATTCGTTTTTGATGTAAAAGTCCAGCTCCCGGATAAGAAAGCCGCCCAGATCCTTGTGAATAAAGTAATCGAAGCTGTTTTTCTTGGTGTAGTTGTTGAGCTGACCCTGCAGCCGGCTGTAGTCGGCGGGCTCGCCATTGGCCTTGATGTAGAGCCGGGCCAGTTGCTTGCGCCACTGCTCGGGCAGCTGGCTGTCGTTACTTAGCAGCCAGTTCACGGCGCTTGCCACCAGCACACCCTGCACCGGCGGTTTCTTCTTGGCGGCGGCAGTGGCCTTGCGCAGCTCGGCCTGAATGGCGCTGTTGGTGTGCCAGTCATCCTGAGTGGCGGCGCGGAACACAAAGCGCAGTTGCAGCTCGTCAAACACCTGGCCCCGTTCGTCGGGCTCGCCCTGTATCAGCTCAAAAGGCCGCTCTGCATCCAGCACAAAGACCCGCTTGCTGGTGTCATTTTCCTTGTTGTTGTTCTGGGCGCCGGCTTCGGCGTCCACCAGTTTAAAATGCACCCGCATGGGGTCGGGCTCGGCGCTACTGGGATGTGGGTTCAGGCGAAAGCTGTAGTCACGCAGGGTTTCGCTGCTTTTAACGTAGTACTGATCCTTGTTGGCCCAGTGCAGTACCACCTCTTCCCCCTGGTAGGGGATGGCGTAGGTGCCGTTTTTGTAGACACGGCGGGAGATAAAATCGCCCTCGTCGTAGTAGCGGCCAAAAAAGGTGACCAGGGCATCGTAGACTTCGCCTTCTTCCCGGGCCAGATCGAAGCCGTCACTGAGCTGGGCTTTCAGCTGTTTTACCTTGGGCAGGGTGTCGGGATCCACTTCCAGCGCCTGAGCCCCCTGAATGGTTTTTTCCAGCTCCTTTTGCAGCTCGGCCTTGTCACTGCTGGCGAAGTTGGCAAAAGCCTCACGGGTGAGGCGGGGCAAGTCCTGCTCGATAAAGCGGTTAATGTCGTCTTTGCGGGCGTGCATGATGCGATACAGGCCAAAGTCCAGCTCGGGCTGATTGAGCTGGAACATCTCGCGCAGCAGGTCGGCAAACTTTTCCCGGCGCTGGTTAGCTTTTTGCACCTGGGTCTGGTTGGAGCTGAGGGGCTGTTGGTCGGTCATGCGTTATCCCTGGGTATTATTAAAATTGTGCTTATTCTGCGGGATACGGCGGACCAAAACCAGACGAAGAGGGGACAATCGCGGACAACTGCTGAAGATTCTGCCGCCTTTGTTATAATGTGAGCACTACTCAGGAGCAGGAGAGCCGCCATGATACGCCGAAGCAAAAGCGCCGCACGCAACCAACTCAGTCCGGAACGGATCCGTCGCTCCGTGGCCAGCTCCAGCGCCATTGAAACCGGTGAGCCCACCGCCGCCATCGAGGCCCGGCTGAAGTCCGGCAAGCGCCGTTTTCCGCAACTGACCCTGGCCGACTGAGCTGACTTAATTCTGCTGTTGTGCCAGCACGTCTCTTACCAACCGCTCCACGTGCTGGCAGTCTCCTCCTACCCCGGCCTGAATGGCCTTGAAGTAAAAGTCCTTGTGTTCTTCCCACAGCTGATAGTCCAGCGGCTGAAAGCCGGCCTGCAGGGCCATAACGTCGAGCAGCAACCGGGAAATACGGCCGTTTCCCTCCCGAAACGGGTGGATCAGAATGAACTCCACATGGCTCTGGGCCAGGTAACGGATCACGGTGTCTTCCGGTTGGGTGTTCAGCCCGGCAAGTTGTGACAGATAGTCTCGCTCAAAGGCAGAGACCAGGCGGGGAAGCTGATCGGCCGCGGCAAAATGAAAGTCGCCCTTGCTCATGTTGACGGTGCGCAGCCGGCCCGCCCAGTGGTACAGGTTGCCCAGCCACTGGTGATGCCAGTGCTGAATATCGGCAAAGGTCAGGTTGTCCCAGAGGTGTGGCAATACCTGCTGGTACAGGGCATCCAGCAGTTCGGTTTCCGCGTCCTCGATATCCTGCCAACGGGTCAGCGCAAGACGATTGCGTAGCACGCCGGATTCGCCCCCCGGTTGATATTCGGCTTCGTTTCCTATTGCATCGTACCGACTCATTGGGGCTCCTTCAGACCAGGCGCCAACGCAAGGTGAACAATCTCTGGGTGCTGCTTTTTTGGTGCATTTGTTGTTCCAGGGCATCGATATGGGCATCACGACGGGCTTCGATGGCGTCTTCCACATTGAAGATTTCCTGGCGTTGCTGGCGCTGCTTGCGTTCCAGCCGCTTGATGGCTTCTTGCGCCTCTTTTTGCTCTTCTATGGTATTCGCCTGTCGTGAGAGTTTTTTGGCCTGCTGTAGCTCCACCCGGGTATCTTCCAGCTGCTTTTGGGCCGAGCGCATCTGATCTTCCGCCCAGGCTTCCAGCTTGTCGCGCTCGCGCTTGAAGTACTCGTTGTTTTCATCCAGCAGCTTGCTGAGCTTGGCGTCCAACTGGCGCTTGGCATTTTGCTCCAATGAGTCTGGTGGCATCGCTTCGGCAAGGGGCAGGGGCCTGGCGTTAAGCAGGAACAGGTCGGCGCATTGCTCTGCATCCAGCATGTGGCCCTGGTCGGTAAAGGCGGTAAAGACCAGGTGCTCTTCGTTTTGAAAGCTGGACAGCTGCAGCTGATTAAGCTCCAGCCAGCCGGCCTGGCCGTGCAGTGTTTCGAGGGAGGACAGTTTCTTACTGAAGTCCGACAGGTGGAACTCAACCATGGCCGGCGCCGTGTCCAGGCGCCGGCCTGTATCCAGTACCCATTCACCCAGTGGGTGACCCAGGCGATATTTGTGAGCCTGTTCCATGGGCGCCAGTTGCTTGTTCTTGCTGACCAGCTGATAGAGGCCAACAGGCACAGACAGGCCGGCGGGTGGTTGTTCCAGTTGGAAGCTGAGGCTGGCCGGGGTAAAGGATGCACAAGGAGCCAGTACATGCTGGCTAAGGTTCCAGAACATGCGGCTCATTTGATCCAGCTGTTGCTGTGCTTCTTCATGTGTCAGCTTGAGCTTGTCGTGGATGTTGGCGTCAAAATGCTGGAACAGCTTTTCGCGGGTTTCATCCATGCGCCGGGCAATGTCTTCTTCCAGCTCTTTTTGTAGTTGATCAAAGGCGGCCTGGATCTCGGCCGGTTCACGGCATTCGTTGTAAATGGCGACAATGCGCTTTTCAATGTCTAGGCCGGACTCAATGCTGCCCAGTACATCATCGGAGGCGCCAAAGAGACCATCAAACAGCTGAAACTTATGGCTTAGCAGCTCCAGCACCCGTTTGTCCGCTTCATTTCTTTGGTTGAGGAAGTTGATCACCACGACATCGTGCTTTTGCCCATAACGATGACAACGGCCTATGCGTTGCTCTATACGCTGGGGGTTCCAGGGCAGGTCGTAGTTGATAACCAGGCTGCAAAACTGCAGGTTGACGCCTTCTGCCGCCGCCTCGGTGGCAATCAAAATTTCGGCATCGGAACGGAAGTGGTCAATGAGGGCGGTTCTCACATCCACGGCCCGGCTGCCGGTGACCCGATCAGTTCCCTGGTGCTGTTCCAACCAGTGTTGATAGATGGTATTGGTGCCGGGGGCGTTGTTGCTGCCGCTGAACAGGGCCACTTTGCCGGCATAGCCATGACGTTCCAGGTGGCTGGCCAGATATTCTTGGGTGCGGCAAGACTCGGTGAAAATCACCGCTTTGCGTCCGGCACCACGCATGGCCATTTTTTCAAGGCCTTGTTCCAGCGCTATAAGCAATGAGCTGGATTTGGCGTCCTCATGGATGCGGCCGGCCAGCTCCCGGTATTGCTCCAGCTCGGCGATTTCACCGCGCAGCTTGTCCGGGTCCAGGGTGATGGTGGGGACGGTATTGTCGTAGTCGGTAAACTCTTCGGCTGCTTCCAGCAACTCGTCGTCGAAATCGTCATCCAACAGATCCTCAGGCCAGCTGTCATCACGCAAGGCGGTGAGGCTGTCCTGCGCCTCGAGCTTTTTCAGGCGTTTTAACAGGCTGTCCAGAGTCTTGCGCACTGCAGCAGTGGATGAGGCCAGCAGCTTTCTCACCACCAGGGTGACGAGGTGGCGCTGCTGTAGGGGAACACCATAGGTGTCTGGGCGCTGCAGGTAGGCAGATACCAGATAGTACAGTCGAATCTCGTCTTCCGAGGGCTCAAACTCGTAGGTATAGGCCTTGCGCTCGGTGTAGGGCACATATTCCAGCACCTGCTTGCGTAAGGTACGGTGCACAAACTCCCCCAGTCGTGATTTGAGCCCGATCAGGTCACTGTCGCTGCGCATGTATTGCTGGCGAAAGCTGGCTTTGTCGCCAAACAGGTTCTCGTCGATGATGGTCGACAGGCCGAACAGTTCCAGCAGGGAGTTTTGCAGTGGGGTTGCCGTTAACAGCAGCTTCTTGCAACCGGCAAAAGTTTCGCGGATACAATTGCCGATGATGTTACTGTCCTGATGCGCATTTCTCAGTTTATGGGCTTCATCGATAACCACCAGGTCCCAGGGAATTTGGCGCAATTGCTGCTCCATCCGCTTGGCAAACTGGAAGGAAAAAATCGAGATTACCGGGTGGCTGAAGGGATCTGGAATCCCTTGGTTGCGTAGTGTTTTCCAGGTTTTGTTATCCAGCACCTGTGTGGGCAGATGGAATTTTTCTGCCAGCTCGTTGGACCATTGTTTACGCAGGGCGGCAGGACAGATAACGACAATATGGCGTTTGCGCTCTGCCCAGAGCTGGGCCATCACCAGAGACGCCTCAATGGTCTTGCCCAAACCGACTTCATCCGCCAGTACCACGCCCTTCACCAGCGGGTTTTGCAATGCGAATAGCGCCGCATCAATCTGGTGCGGATTGAGGTCGACCGAGGCATCGAACAGGGAGTTGCCCAGGCGGCCGACATCGCCGCCCCGCCGCTGGCGGGTAAGCTCAAATGCAAAGTACTTAGCGTGATAGTCGGTGATGGACGATGTCATGACGATTCCCTGTGTTCAGAGCAGTAACCTTCATTCTGTCCCAGGTGGATACTAAGCGCAAAGATATCCCCGGTTGTGGATGTTTACCGCTTAAGACCTGCCGGCGCCGATTCTACTTTTGTTGGTTAAACAGGCAGCAATATGGCGCATTAAGTGCCGGCTGCTGAAGCTGGCTTTTATTCCACTGGGGTCAGCACTAAACCGTGTCCCGAATTTGGCACTAATTCGACATAAAGGGATTTTCGTCCGACGATGACAGCAAGCGTTGGCCGCTTATCCCGACGTTTAGTTGATAAGCGCTTCCATTCCGTTCTATCGAGCCCAGAAGGATGAGGATGGTCTTCGGGATGGGTATGCCATTCGCCCAGGTAGCGGACGGTACCTTGACTCGTCGTCCACCGAGACTGAGCGATCGCTTCGTGGCCAAACGGCATCCGTTCAAACAGGTAGCGGAATCTTTTGTCCCATGCTGTGGGGACCGTTGCTTGTTCAATGAGCATGTGGGTTCCATGAACCGAGCCGAGCAGAAGCCCACCAGCTTCGCAGTCGACATCACGGATCTGAATGTGCTGACAGAATGTCTCCATCGATGAGTCCGAAAAATGTAGCAGTGTCCTCCTATCGTCGGTAGCCCAGGAACTCATGAACTGCATAGGGGGCACTCCCGATCCTGAAGTGGATCGCAATCGGGGGTGGCAAGCTGCTGGGTGCGGTCGAGCAGTCTGGTACGCAACGCAGGGGAATAGATGCCGTTGACCCAATCAAGAGCCATCTCAGCACCAAGACTGGCAGCGTGCACCGACACCGAAGCGGGAAACGGTACGTACAAGCCTTCACATCCATGCCCGGCTAAGATGGCAGGAAGAGGAGCAACAATGGAACGGAGTTCGCCTCTTCTATTGCTATGCCAAAGACATCGGTAGCATGCACCAGATGTGTTCATTCTCAGGAGTGTGCGGACAGCCGTTCCTGGCCCCTCGATCCAGATCGAAAGCATGGGCGTCGGAGGTGTATAGTGGCCGCACAGCCAATGCCCGAGGGCTTCCTCCCCGGTGGCATCTATGAGCAGATCCAGCTCTCCCAATTGAGCTTGCCTGACATCCACGGGCAGCGCACGAATCTCGGCACCTGGCGCCAAGCGCTTGAGTTCCTTCGCCATGGCCTCGGCTTTGTTCGACAGCAAGTCCGGAAATCCCAGACGATGACGCCCGATGTTTTGCGGAAGCAGAATGTCGAGATCCACTAACGTGAGTTTGCCGCCGCAGGTCCCCGCCCCGGCCTTGACCAGCATATCCGATAGATATCCGCCGATAGTGCCGCATCCCACAATGGCTAGGTTTTTACCGGCAAGTGTCGTTGACTTGGGCATGTTCCGCTGGGCAAGATACCTATCATCAATTCTGACTACTGAGATGGGCATCACCTTCAATCCATAGCTCGAATCCCTGCGATCCGTGAGCTTGCTTTTTTGGACCGGATGTTGGCGGTCATAGAGAACCGCAAACCCATACGTCATCAAAGGAGATTCGATGACGATCAAAACTCCGTTGGCCTTTTTCTTTTCCCCTTCCTTGATGCGCTTGTGAATCTTGCGCCGGCACCGGGGATCAAGGGTGCTTTGCCACGCCAAGATATCCCCAACTGTTTCAGGAGGCCAATGGTTGGTCAGAGGGCGAGGTTGAGCACCAGTCTTGACCCGGTAAGTTAGCACCGTTCTATCGGTGACTTGGTAGCCGAGCGACTTCAGCTTCTCAGTTGTTCGATCTTCGTTGTCGGTGATGAACCACAAAGGACTCCCATTGGCCTGTGCGACGATGCAGCTCTGCCGCCCCAAGTCATTGCCTTGGATATCCACGAAGCAAAGCCAACCATG
This sequence comes from Zobellella iuensis, assembly GCF_016746085.1. Taxonomy (GTDB): domain Bacteria; phylum Pseudomonadota; class Gammaproteobacteria; order Enterobacterales; family Aeromonadaceae; genus Oceanimonas; species Oceanimonas iuensis. Next base: position 19,277 of record NZ_JAERTZ010000012.1, on the reverse strand, counting down.
CCAATAGGAGAAGAACTCTTCCGCTAGATCTTCGATCATCTCCCCCTTCACGATATGCCCGAACACGACAGTGGCGCGTTGTAGGCACGCCAGCGACTGCCCGACAGGATCGTATATATCTAGAACGATCGTGCCTTTGGCGAGGTAGCAAAGTCCGCCGTCTGCGCCAAGATGAGGAACTGCTGCGGGCAACTCCGAGGGGATTTCCAACAGCCGGATACGAGGCAAGTCGAAGAACTTGGGGTCGAGTTGAACCTCACACGGACAGCCCTTGTCCGCTTGGGGTGGGATCAAATGCCCATGCAGCTTGAGCCAGCCGTCATCTGTCTTACCAACAAACTTGAAGCCGCGCTGCTTGAAGGCTTCGATCACGTCTGCGACCGCTGAGGCTATGCTCATCCAGCCTTCGTTCTCCCGACAAGTTCACTCGGGCCGGCGGTGGCGGGAGCCGCGGCAATGGTGGCGGCAACGGACACCGCTTTGACCCGATCTGGCTCGTTCGGAAAGCGCGAGCCGAATTCGCCTTGCATCCAGATGCAGGCCTGTGAAGGACTGCCGGTGCCGGTGGCTCCGCGAAGCACCTTCTCGAATTCTTCGAATGCCTTGGCCGCATCTTCGACACCCGCTTGGCCAAGTCGCTCCGTGAGCGATTCAGACTCTTCCACGGGGTTGTTCACTCCCTCACGCAACCGGGCTGGCAGTGCCGCGACGACATCCAGCAGAGCGAGATCGTCGCGCCTATCGCGTTTCTCAAAGAGTGGGGCCGCGGCTGCCATCAGCAGGATCGAGGAAGGTCCTCCGCTGGACCACCTCCAATCGCGGAAGGCTTTCAGGTAGCGAACCACACGCCGGAACTGCTCCCCCTTGGCAGCCACTTCTGCCAAGAACCACTCCTTCACGGGCCTAGGATCGGAGAGCATCCAGTCGCATTCACGATGAGCAAGCAGCACCTTGTCAGCGGGGAGCGCAGTCCAGGTATCCTGCTCCGCCATGTTTACAGCTTCCAATAACGAATCGTAGCCACGCCGTTCCATAGACGCCTTTAGAACCGCAAACTCTTCGTCTGGGATGGCATACAGAGGAATATCAATATGGGCATACGCGGCAATGACGATGCGGATGCACGTCGGCTTATCGGTGACAAGCGTCCACCGCTTTTCCTTGACCAACGGCTTTAATGCTTCTTCCGCCGCAGTAAAGAATACCGTCGCCGCAGTGCTGGGACGCTTCGTCTGAGAGACGAAACTCATTGGCAGATAGCAGCCATCATCGACATCGGCTTGCTGAGGGGGTTGTGCCGGGGAGTTCAGCGTTTTGTATGCCCACGACCCTTGCGTGAAGAAGCGGGGCTGGGGGACACCCTCCGTATATCCATTTTCCCTTAATACGCGTGGAATACCTGTGCGCAGGCAGTCTCTGACATCTGTGCGTGCGCTGGCGATCAAGGCGCGCTGCTCAGGAGTCAGCTCCAGATCGTCGTGCAAGCAGGATTCGTCATCAAGGGTGGTGAAGAAAAGTGGGCTCAAGTTCAGCATGCGTCCTCCGAAACATTTTTGTTGGGACCGTGATAGAAGATGGGGGTGCCAGCCTGGTGATCTCGAAATGGTTTGAAAAGTGGGTTGCCGAGCGCACGCTGAGCCGCGTGGCTTCCACGAGCCTTGAGTGTATTAGTGGCGCCAATAGAAACCCGATCCAGCGCCTTCACGTCCTTGCTTTGATCCGGTGTCGCCTTGTCGTCGATTTGAAAGTAGTTATCGCCTAACGCTTGCCGCAGCATGTAGTCCACCGATGATTCCTGTGCGGAGATCACTAGGTCAAAAAGTCCTCCGCGCCACTTCCCAAACCCACGGTCGAGACTGGCGCCGCCGCGAACGGTCGCACCGATGGTCATTGTGCCAATGGAAAGGACCCGTACCAGCACATCCTGCTTTGGTGCCAGGAATGTCTTGACTTCGTGAAATCCGAACAAGCCGGGGGCGTTGCCTACCAGCCCCCCATCTGCAAAGACTCCACGGTCATTGCGCGCCAGAGGAAAATAAACCGGCGCGGCGGCAGTTGCCAACGCCACATCAACGACCTTCATACGGTGATCCAGCTCGAAGGATGGATGGTGCGGTGTCTTGAAGAACTGCCCGAGACCAGTTGAGTAGTTGACTGCCGGCACAAGAACACGATGCTTCAGATCGCCTATAGTGGTCTCTTGGAAGCGTTCAGTCAGCACTTCTCGCAAGCCCGCCGAGTCATGCTTTGCGGTCAACCAGAACCCCAGAAGTCTCCGTGAAAGGCTGCGGGAACCAAAGATGCGTCTGCCCTGTTCTTCAAACAGTGCCTTGAGTTCGTAGGCCGGAATTTCCGCAGCCAGCCCCAAAGCCAGCATCCCTCCTGCCGATGTGCCGCAAATCAGATCAAAGTGCGAAGCTATAGGACGGCCCAGCACGGTTTCGAGCTCGGCGAGAACCGTGGCGGTGTACAGGCCGCGATAGCCTCCACCCGACAGGGCGAGCACATGATAGGTAGGAATGTCAGCCATGGCTCCTTAGCCTCTCGGGGGAAAGGGGTCGTTGCCATGGCTATCCTTGTCACGGATACGGCCATCCGGGCGATGGATGATGAGCTCGGACTTCTGGTTACGTGCAATATCCCGCGCAGCATCTATTGCTTGTTGCTGCGTGTCATGCACAGAGGTTGCTCTCTGATTGCCGGCTCCTTTGACGGCCCAACCGTCTTGGTGAGGAACAACATGCTGATTTTTGCCTGCCATAGTGGATCTCCTAGAGTTGAATCATCGGAACTTCGGCCAGCCGGCCGTGTTGTCATCGGATGGCCCGCTGTAGCAAGATTTTTGCTCATTCAAATAGTAGGAAGGTTAAGATAGTTAACCTAGAACATGCATAAACCTACATCTGTTCTCTGTCTGGTCAAAAATGTATCAGAGTCAGTGCATTGCGGCAAATACTGAGCGGGTGTCATTGAATGCAACTGACGTTATGTGGAACCGAGTAGCAGTTTTTCCTACAGAACGGATATTGCAAACAAGACCGTCACTGAGTGCGAGCAGGAAATCTTCCAAGTACCGAATCAAGCCTGCTCCAGGTCGAACTTCGAATACTCATCCTTGATGTCCAGGAATTCCGGCATATACGGGGTGCGGATAGAGTCGTCGGGTGTAACGGCAGAAATTGGTGCTGTAACACCCGACTATTTTACGTCCAGCACTTCCGGCCCATGAGTCTTTGTTTCAAGAGACAAAAAAAAAAGCGACTCACCGTCGCTTTTTTTTTGTTTTTCAGTCGCCAAACCACTCCCGCAGCTGCGGTCGGCTTGCCGCTCCACCTCGGCATCCACGTACAGCGAGATGGTGACCAGGGCGGCGCTCAGCACCGCCAGATCGTCGCTGTAGCCGATAACGAAGATGGCGTCAGGGATGGCATCCAGCGGAATGATGAAGTAGGCCAAGGCACCGTACACCACGGTCTTGGCCCACAGCGGGGTTTCCGGCTTTTGGGCCGCGTAGTACAGGCACAGGCAGTGACGGATCACATCTTTGCCTGCCCGGCGCAGGTTGGCCCTGAGCTTGCGCCAGAACCGTTGCTCGTTGAACTGGGGCTCCAGCTCGTTCGGATTAAACGCCATGGGGGCTCCTTGGGTTAAATCTGGCCGCGCTCGGCCAATGACACACAACCTTCCAGGCCTACAACCACGTGATCCAGGGTGCGGATGTCCACCAGGCTGAGGGCGTCCCGCAGGCGCTGGGTGATGGCCACGTCCGCCCGGCTGGGTTCGGGATCGCCAGAGGGGTGGTTGTGCACAAAGATGGCGGCGGCCGCGTTGCAGGCCAGGGCCAGCTTGACCACCTCCCGGGGATAGACGCTGGCGGCGTCGATGGTGCCGCGAAACAGCTGTTCGAAGCGCAGGATGCGGTGCTGGTTGTCGAGCAGCACCACCGCGAAGATTTCGTGCTCGCATTCCTGCAGCAGGGTTTGCAGTGCCTCGAAGGTTTTGCTCGGGGCGTCGAGCACCCGGCCCTTGGCCAGCCGCCGGCGGGCCAGTTTGTGGGCCATGTGCAGAATATCGGCCTCGGTCACCGGACCGGGGGCCAGGTAGGTGCCGGCCTGCTCGCCGGCGATAAAGGTGTTATTGCTCATGGGAAACTCCAGGCATAAAAAAGCGCCGCTCAAGGGCGGCGCGTAAAAGGGATATGTGTAAGCAGGGCATGAGGACTAGAAGTGTCTCACTTCCAGATAAACTGAAACGCCAGCAATGACGATTAACAGCCCCCAGGCAAGCCATTCGATCCAGCTGTTGTTCATTGTGAGTCTCGTTTTTGCTGCATTGATGGAATATAGCAGTTACCCGACGGTACCCAGTTTGTTGGTCAGGCGGGTGGCCTTGACCAGGTTGGTGGGCTTACTTTCTGGTTCGGGCTCGGGCTGGCCGTCCTGCTCCGGGTAGAACTCATCCAGCAACAGCGGGACTTCATCTTCACCGTCCTCGAACTGGCCGTTGTGCAGCAGCTGTTTGGCGGTTTGTTCCAGGCTGGCCATGTTCACCCCGGCCTGCCGGTAGTGCTCCGCCTCCTGTAGCGCGGTGCGCACCGCGTCCGCCAGGTTGTCCTCGTCGCGCAGGGTCAAGTCCACGTAGTACACCGGGGTGCGGTAGGACTGGGTGGTGCTCTTGGCCCTGAGCTTGAGTTGCAGCGCCAGATGGCGGGTATGGCCACCGGTGACCGCCTCGAAGTACTGCAGCCGGGCCGCCAGGGTGCGCACCGAGTTGTAGCCGGTGGTACGAAAGATAAAGCTGCCCAGCTCGTCGTTCTGCCCCTCCACCTGCAGGTTCAGCCGGCCATAGAGCTTGCAGCCCTGCTCATGGGCAAAGCGGCAATGCTCCGGCCCGGGACAACACACCTCTTCTATTCCTCCTTCATTGACGCGTTTGGCGGTTTCGCCATTGCCCACGCACAGCGGCCGGCCGGTACTGCGGTCGAAGGCGCTGTATTCGGCGCGCAGGTTCAACTCACTGTCGTTGAACAGCACCCGCACCGGGATCGTCCGGATCTTGCCGTTGGCCGCGCCCTCCGCGTAGCGCTGGTGCAGCGGATGCAGCATCCAGCCGTTGCGGTTCTGGACCTGAGTGGTGAGGGTGAAGCTGTCGTCCTTTTCCGGCAGCCACTTGTCGTTCTTGTTGACCAGCTTGCCAATGCTGATCCGCCCGATGATGGGCGGGGTGATGGCCAGTCCCTTGATCATGACTTGCTCCTTTGCAGTTGCACGGTAAAGCGGCGCGAGCCGGGTACGGTCTTACTGCACTGCTGCAGCCATTCCGGGTGGTTGTTGCTGAGCTTTTCCATATCGGGCACCACCCGGTCGCGACTGCGCTTCCAGCTGATTTGCCCCTCCTGGAACACGGCGCCGCCGGCCTCGCCCAAGGCGGCCTGCAGTTGCTGCTTGAGTCGGGCTTCCCGGGCCTCGGCTTCCTCCTTCTTCTCCTTGGCGGTCAGAAAGTGAAAGAACAGGTTGTTCATCTCCGGTGACTCGGTCAGATCCAGCACCGGCGCCTTGTCTTCGGGATAGAGCGCCTGCAGCGCCTGGCCGGCGTCCTCCGAGCCGTCCGGCTCCGGTTGGGTGTCGTTGACCACGTGCTGCCAGAACACGGTCTCCCGTTGGATCAGATCGGCAATCTTGTCGTCGTCCCGATTGACCCGGTAGATACGAAAATCCCGCCCGGCGATCAGCACCGCCACATCAGCCCAGGCATGGCCGGTGACGGCCAGCTGATGCAGCACCTGGCACTGGTAGGCGAGGGGAATGCCCTGCTCCCACTGGGGGGCGGAGTGATAACCGGCGGTCTTGATCTCCAGGGTGCCGACGCCATCCGGGTGGCCCAGCACCTCCCGGTCCAGGTTGGCGAGCATGAAGGGGTGTTCCGGGTGCTGCAGCACCGCATTGACCCGACGTACCTTGAGCTTAGTGCGCTGGGCGTAGACATAAGCCACCACCGGCTCCAGGGTGGTGCCCCAGAACACTGCCTCGTTGTTGGTCAGGTCGGGTGCCGGGCGGCGGCCGGTTTTCTCCAGCCACAGTGACAACGGGCTCTTGTAGGGGGACAGGCCAATGGCCACCGCCGCATCGGACGAGCCGATACCGGACTGGCGCACCTGCAGCCATTGTTCACGGGTGAGCGCCTTGGTGTCGGCCAGGCGCAGGGCGTTGGAATAACGTGCTTTCATGATGAGTCTCCTAAACGCATAAAAGCCCCGCTGGCGAGAGCCAGCGGGGCTTATGGGGCAATGAATCGAATAACGGGATTAGTGAAGTAAGGCCATGGCCTGGCTGTAGGCCTTGTGCTTGAGCTGGGCTCCGTGACCGAACCAGGCGGAATCGAGCCGGTAATCCTGGTTGCGGGCGCGACGGTGGTGGTCGACAAACTCGGTCATGGCGTTGACCAGGCCCCAGGCGGTGTTCTTGCTGGACGCCAGTTCGGCACCCATGCCGGCGCCGTCGTACAGGCTGAGCAACTGCTGCATCGGCTTGGCGGGCGGCAGGTCGGCTTGGGTGGCACAAGGGTCGTCCAGCACCTCGGCAAAGAAGCGATGGGCTTCCTCCGGCGAAACCGGGCGTTGACTCATGGCCTTCAAGTCGCGCATGAAGGTATCCCAGCTCGACAGGCCGAGCCCCAGGGCCTCTTTTACCTGCTTGGGGTCGAACACGGTGGAGTGGGGCACCTTGACCGCGCCGGCCTTCTGGCCAACGGCCACCTGCAGGGTGTTGTTGCACACCACCCGCACCGAGGTGAACTGGGCGGTGGTACAGAGGGTGCCATCGCAACTGGTGGCGAGCAACAGATAGGCCTTGAGCTGGTCATTGCCCTTGAGCTTGGCGGCCTGACCGGTTTTGGCCAGGGCCCACAGCTTGCGGCCGCCCTTGAGTACCCCGGCGGTTTCCAGCTCGAAGCCACCGGCCTGCACCAGGTCCTTGTAGAAGTGCAGCACCTCCTCGGGCTGCACCACCTTGTAGCGATTGGACACCACCGACAGGGGCGCCAGGGTATCGGAGCGATACAGCACCTGAGCACTGTCGTGGCTGCGTAGGAACAGGCCCTCCTCGGCGGCGTTGAACATGACGTCGCTTTGCTTGATGGACCAGTCCATGCCGGCTTCCTTGAGCCAGACCGACAGCGGCTGCTGACGGGATAGTTGATTGCCCAAGCCATGCCAGGGCACCTGGCCCACGTAGGCCATGGATTCGACGAGATGAGACATAACCGTTTCCTGAAAATGAAGGAGTGGATGAAGTGACGTCGAGCGCTAATCACTGAACGGGCTGAGCAGAAAGGGTCACTCTTGGGGACGGAAGCAATGACCGCAGTCGGTGCATTGGAAGTTATCGAGCACTTTGGCGTCGATTTCCTCTCCCAGTTTTGCTCCTGCCATCCCTCCGGCGGCACTGCCCACCAAACCGCCAATAATGGCACCGGCAAGGCCGCCCAGGGTCATTCCCAAAGGACCACCAATGGTTCCGACGATGGCACCCACCCTGGCGCCACCGGCTGCGCCAGCCATGCCTGAAGCGCCTCCGGCAATAGCGCCTGTGGTGCCGCCAATCTTTCTGGCGATGTCACGGGTAATAACACGTTGGGAATGGCAGGAAGGGCATTGAATAGACATAAGTATACTCCTTGACGTTGTTTTAACTCAGGGGTGAGTTAGCTCAAGGAGATGAGATATATCTGAAGTTTCTTTGATTGCTGGCTGGTGTCGATTAGTGGGGTTTCTCGTTATCTCGCTGAGCAACTTTTTCCAGTATCCACTCCTGAATTTCACTTTCAACCCAGGCGACGGCTCTCTCGCCCAGTGGCACGGGTTTGGGGAATGCCTGCTCTGATATGTACTTATAGATAGTAGAGCGAGCCAGGCCGGTGCAGTCCATGACTTCTTTAAGTTTGATGAGTCTCATAATGTTACCCTTTTTGATGCTGTAAGAGTTAGTTCTGGCTTGTTCCGAATGAACGGCCGCCATCTGCTGTGTACTTGCTGAATGCTTTTGCAAGGTAGAGGGCTCGATTTACTAGCGAGTTATAGTCCTCTTCAAATAGATGTCGGTCGGCATTTTTATTTATGGTGTAGTTAGAGTTCTCGGGGAAGTGAACAAGCCTGAAAGCATCTTCAATGCACAATTCTATTGCGCTGGCCCATGCGGAATAAACCATTCCACTTAACCCACTATCGATTAATCGATAGTTGCCTGGTGATTGAAAGGTATCTTTGTTGAGCAGTATGAGAACGTGATAGTGACAATGGACTGAGTCATTTATCTCTCGACACCAAATGTATCTAACGTTTGTTGGGTGAACTCGCTTACCCTCTCGTTTTCTTCTTGATAGTGAATGGCTGATTTTTGACTTTAGAGACTTGAAGAATCTGGTGATGACTTCTCGGTCTGCTCTGAAGTGTTGAGACGGAGAGTCTGAGTAGAGTGAGTCGAGTAGATCCCAGGGAAACCTAAGGTCAAATCTTATCGCAATGGTTCTGGGGTGATCTGCCAATGCACGATCAATAACAGCGACTACCTTGTCGGCTTGTCTGTGGTTTGTTTCAGTCTTGTTTGTTCTCATGGTTTGTCTCCTGTGTATCTTCCACAGGAATGACTGCTCTGGTTATTAAATATGACTGAGTTCCCTTTAGATAAGGCCTACTGAGATACGCATATTAAACATACCGACATGTATCTAGGGCCGTGAGGGCGGTTGCGCTATGGGTTAGGGAGAGGCAGTGCGGGAGAGATGTGCTCGCAAGTTATGTTCGCTTTAAGTCATGCGATGGTCTAGTGGTTGGATTAGGTATGGAAGTCTACAACAAGAGGAAAAAACCGAGTTAAAAGCAACTCTGAAGTGCTATTTGTTGCTTATAATCACATGAAAATAAGTTGATTTTGATATGATTTTAATGTGATTATACCATGTTAATATCTTGATTTTATTACTGCGTAATTGAGGGGTTTATGGGCGAAAATATTGAAGAGGTTAAATGTGATGTAATTCAAAGATTTAAGGGTATTGCTGATGAAGATGAGTTTAAGTTGAGGTACATGATTGGGAATTATGAACGTATTGAGGGTTTGAGGCATAACTTCTCGTATGATGTTGACGGTCTGTGTTCATACTTTGCTGGCGAATTTCTAAAGTGGATTGGAAAACCCATCTCAAAAAGGCATGGTAATTCATTAGATAGGTTTGAAAAGGTTTTTAGTCATGGTTTTGAAGAAGTGAGAGTTAATGTTGGTGATGTATCGTGGCTTGAAAGTAGGGAAGACGAATGTTTTGTTGCCTGGGTTGCCTGTAGGAAGTATCGAGGAGGGAAAAGATATAATGATTTTGGGCTCCCCTTGAGGCCCGCAGTGCATAAGGAAATTTATACTGCAGTAAAAGAGTTTTTAGTTTTTCTTGATATAACATCTAGGGGTAAGGAAGAGTTTGTTGATAACATTCGTGATGTTCTGTCAAGGTTGGATGAATCTAGCAAGATGTTTTCGTGGGTTAAAGATAATGATGATGATTTTATTTCTTGGCTTGTTGAATATTTGGATGGGAAAGACTTGATGGAAGGCTTATCTTCTTTGCCTGTTTCATGTGATAGGGTGAAGGTCTTTAAAACTGCTTTTTTTCTTTGGGAGGCACATCCTGATACGAAAACGATTTTTTTGAGAAGTGCGAGAGCAGCCTGGTCACAGAGAAAGTTTAGAGAGAGTAATAGGGATAATGGACGTTTGAATACTTATATAGGGAAGAAGGCTAAGCAAGCTCTCGTTAATCTAGCTGATGATGACGGGGTTAAAATAAAGGATGTACTGAATAAGCTGATTATGAATGAGTATGATAGACGTAAAAAGTAATGATGTTGGATGTTTTTCTTTGTGCTTTTTGAAAGTTGGCTACTACTGTTCTTGATGGAAGTTTACTTCTTGCTTGTTTTTGATGAGGCATTTATGGATTTACTCAAGGGAGTGTTGTAGTGTTTTTTATGGTTAGGCCCTTAGGCGTTAAAGTGTTCATAGATGTGACATAACCTTTCATGCTGTCTGAGTGTGCATCTGCTGTGGTGTCTGAGAGTTTTATTGTAAATACTGGCAGGTACAGTCGATGTGATGTGTTATTTTCGTCAATACTCGTTGGCTTATTGTTTTCACGGCGGGGCAAAACCATGTATCTGTATTCGTGGCAGCCTTGAACTGCGATAACTCGTAGCCGCCGAGATTACGATGAGCCGCTTCAGGATCAGCAGGCTGGTCATCAAGAGGATGATGTGAATCTCTTCTTGTCAGAAGGTCGTGAAGTTTGACGCCAACGAGATAGATGCGAAAATACCGTTTCCTCATGTGTGCTGTTGAGGTCTCGGTTCTGGGTATCAAATGAAATTGCGGGTATCAGAGCGGGTATCAAAGCAGTGTATGGCTTTGTTGTATCAATAGAATCAAAGAGATAAGTGCAATATGCTGTTGATGATCGACAATTACGACTCCTTTACCTACAACCTGGTGCAGTACTTCGGTGAGCTGGGGCAGGAGGTGGTGGTGCGCCGCAACGACGAGATTGCCCTGGACGAGATCGCCGCGCTGGCGCCGCGGGGGCTGGTGATTTCACCCGGGCCCTGTACGCCGAACGAGGCGGGGGTGTCGCTGGCGGCCATCACCCGTTTTGCCGGCGTCATCCCCATCCTCGGCGTCTGCCTGGGGCACCAGGCCATCGCCCAGGCCTTCGGTGGGCGGGTGGTGCGCGCCCGCCAGGTGATGCACGGCAAAACCTCCCCCATCCGCCACACCGGCCGGGGTCTGTTCAAGGGGCTGCCGGATCCGCTCACCGTCACCCGTTACCACTCCCTGGTGGTGGAGCCTGAGAGCCTGCCCGATGGCTTCGAACTCACCGCCTGGACCGAAACCGGCGAGGGGCGGGTGGACGAGATCATGGCCATGCAGCACCGCCGCCTGCCGCTTTACAGCGTGCAGTTCCACCCCGAGAGCATCCTCACCCAGGGCGGCCACCGCCTGCTGCAGAACTTCCTCGAACTTATCTGAGCCCTTCCCTGGCGCCGTTTGCGGCCCATTAGAAATCCTGTTGCCGGCCCCGACTATTAGTTTTACTTATCGGGGCTATCAGTGTTTTTCGTTCGTCAGCGGCCCTTATCCCGGGAATAATGCGGTTTCCGCCTGTCGGGCCGATCGTGTCAAAAATTTTTTCGGTTGCCCTTTTATGCAGCCCGGCCGCTGGCCGGGGCCCGGACCGGCGGTTTTGATGCGAGCTTATGCAATATAAATGACTATATTTTTTCTTTTATCCGAATAAATGACTAATATTTTCGGTTGTTGTAGAGACAAGTAACCATTGTTTTGCAATAATGCTCGCGTGTTTACATGGATTTAACTTTTATCGCAGAGCAAGCTGCGGTATCCGGAGGAGATAAGCATGTCTGATATGGCAGTCACCCGCGAAATGTTCGACCAGGTCATGGTCCCCAACTACGCCCCCGCCCAGGTGATCCCGGTGCGCGGCCAGGGTGCCCGGCTGTGGGACCAGCAGGGTCGGGAATATATCGACTTCGCCGGCGGTATTGCGGTCAACTGTCTCGGCCACTGCCACCCGGCGCTGGTGTCCGCGCTCAAGGAGCAGGGCGAAAAGCTCTGGCACCTGAGCAACGTGTTGACCAATGAGCCGGCGCTGCGCCTGGCCAAGAAAATGGTGGACGCCACCTTCGCCGAGAAGGTGTACTTCTGCAACTCCGGCGCCGAGGCCAACGAGGCGGCCCTTAAGCTGGCCCGCCGTTACGCCATCGACAACTTCGGCCCGGAAAAGACCCAGATCATCGCCTTTACCCAGGGTTTCCACGGCCGCACCTTCTTCACCGTGTCGGTGGGTGGCCAGGCCGTCTATTCCGACGGTTTCGGTCCCAAGCCGGCCGACATCGACCACGTGCCCTACAACGATCTGGCCGCGCTCAAGGCGCTGATCTCCGATCGCACCTGTGCCGTGGTGATGGAGCCGCTGCAGGGCGAGGGCGGCATCATCAGCCCCGAGCCGGCCTTCGTGCAGGCGGTGCGCGAGCTGTGCGACCAGCACAACGCCCTGCTGGTGTTCGATGAGGTACAAACCGGCGTGGGCCGCACCGGCGCCCTTTATGCCTATATGGATCTGGGCGTGACCCCCGATATCCTCACCAGCGCCAAGGCCCTGGGCGGCGGTTTCCCCATCGGCGCCATGCTCACCACCAGCAAAATCGCCGCGGCCTTCAAGGTCGGCACCCACGGCTCCACCTACGGCGGCAACCCCCTGGCCTGTGCGGTGGCCGAGGCGGCCTTCGACACAGTCAACACCGAATCGGTGCTGAACGGCGTGAAGGAGCGCGAGGCCTGGTACCGGGAAGGGCTGGACGCCATCAACGCCAAGTACGGCTGCTTCGAGCAGATCCGCGGCAAGGGCCTGCTGCTCGGCTGCGTGGTGAACGAGCGGTATCAGGGCCGGGCCCGTGACTTCCTGCAGGCGGCGATGGAAGAACAGCTGATGGTGCTGATCGCCGGTGCCAACGTGGTTCGCTTCGCCCCTTCCCTGGTGATCACCAAGGAAGAAGTGGCCGAAGGCCTGGCCCGCTTCGAGCGTGCCGTGGCCAAGGTTGTGAACGGCTAAATACATTCCGGCGACAGGTATTAAGAGCGGGGCAGGGTTGCCTCGCTCTGGTCGCCAATAGCGTAATAAGGAGTTCTGCATGTTGGTGATTCGCCCCATCGAGCAGAGAGATTTTCCCACCCTCAAGCAGATCGCCATCGAGTCCGGCCATGGGTTTACCTCGCTGCCGGTCAATGACGAGTTGTTGCAAAACAAGATCGATCACTCCATCTCTTCGTTTTCCTGCCGGCCGGCGGGCAAGGGCGAGTGCCTCTATTTCTTTGTGGCGGAAGACAGCGACACCGGCGAGGTGCTGGGCACCACCGCCCTGGATGCGGCCGTGGGCCTGTCTTCCCCCTTCTATACCTATCTGCTGGGCAAGCAGGTACACAGCTCGCGCAAGCTGGGCATCTACAACGTGGTGGAAACCCTGACCCTGACCAACGACTACACCGGGGTCAGCGAGTTGTGCACCCTGTTCCTGCGCGAGCAGGCGCGGGAAGGGATGAACAGCCGGCTGCTGTCCAAGTGCCGTTTCCTGTTTCTGGCCGAGTTTTCCGAACTGTTCGACCATCGCATCCTGGCCGAAATGCGCGGTGTCTCCGACGACGGCGGTAACAGCCCGTTCTGGAGCTGGCTGCAGGAGCACTTTTTCTCCATGGACTTCCCCACGGTGGATTACCTCACCGGCATCGGTCAGAAAGGCTTTATCGCCGATCTGATGCCCAAGTATCCGATCTACGTCAACCTGCTGTCGAAAGAGGCGCGGGCCGTGATCGGCAAGACCCACGACAAAACCCGGCCGGCCCTGCGCCTGCTGGAGGAAGAAGGCTTTGCCTGGCGCGGCTATGTCGACATTTTCGACGCCGGCCCCAGCGTGGAGTGCGATCTCAAGCAGATCCGCACCGTGCGCAACAGCCGCCGGTTAACGGTGCAGGTTGGCCATCCGGTGGATGCCGGCAAGCATCTGATCAGCAACACCCGCTTCGATGGTTTCCGGGCCCTGATCGGTGATTTGGCGGTCAATGAAGAAAAAGCCCAGGCGGTGATGACCCCAGAGGTTGCCCGCCTGCTCAAGGTGGAAGACGGCGACAGCGTCCGGGTTGTGGAGATGTAAGGCAATGACTGAAGCAGTGCAATATATCAATGGTCAATGGCTGGCGGGCGAGGGCGAGCCGTTCGTCTCCCTGGATCCGGCCAAAAATGAAGTGATCTGGCGCGGCGCGGCCGCCGCTCCCGAGCAGGTGGCCGCGGCCATCGCCGCCGCCCGCGAGGCGTCCCTGGCCTGGGCCGAACGCCCGGTCGAGGAGCGGCTGGCCATCGCCAAGCGCTACGCCGAGCTGCTCAACGAGCACAAGGACGAGCTGGCCCTGGTGATCGCCCGGGAAACCGGCAAGCCCCGGTGGGAAACCCTCACCGAGGTGGCGGCCATGGTCGGCAAGGTCGGCATCTCCGAAAAGGCCTATTTCGAGCGCACCGGCACGGTGGAAAACCCCATGCCCGGCGCCCGCGCCTTCGTGCGCCACAAGCCCCACGGGGTGGTGGCGGTGTTCGGCCCCTACAACTTCCCCGGCCACCTGCCCAACGGCCACATAGTGCCGGCGCTGATCGCCGGCAATACCGTGGTGTTCAAGCCGTCCGAGCTGACCCCCATGGTGGCCGAGGAGATGGTCAAGCTGTGGGCGCAGGCCGGCCTGCCCGCCGGGGTGCTCAACCTGGTGCAGGGCGAGGTGGCCACCGGCAAGGCGCTGGCGGCCCATCCAGGGTTAGATGGCCTGTTTTTCACCGGCTCGTCCCGCACCGGCAACCTGCTGCACAGCCAGTTCTCCGGCCAGCCGGGCAAGATCCTGGCCCTGGAGATGGGCGGCAACAACCCGCTGGTGGTGACCCGGGTGGAAGACGTGGACGCCGCCGTGCACACCATCATCCAGTCCGCCTTTATTACCTCCGGCCAGCGCTGCACCTGCTCGCGCCGCCTGCTGCTGCCGAAAGGCGAGGCCGGTGACCGCATCCTGGCGCGGCTGATTGAAGTGACCAGGGCTATCCGGGTCGGCCAGTACGACGCGGATCCCCAGCCCTTTATGGGCTCGATGATCTCCGAGAAGGCGGCCAAGTCCATGGTGGCGGCCCAGGCCCATTTGCTGGCCCTGGGTGGCGAGTCGCTGCTGATGCTCAAGCACCTGCAGGCCGGCACCGGCCTGGTGTCGCCGGGCATTATCGACGTCAGCGCCATCGGTGAGCTGCCGGACGAGGAATACTTCGGTCCGCTGCTGCAGGTGATCCGCTACGGCGAGTTGCCCGAGGCGCTGGCCATCGCCAACCACACCCGCTACGGGCTCTCGGCCGGGCTGCTGTCGGACCAGCAGGAAGACTGGGACTACTTCTACCGCCGCATCCGCGCCGGCATCGTCAACTGGAACAAGCCGATCACCGGCGCCTCCAGCGCCGCCCCCTTCGGCGGCATCGGCGAGAGCGGCAACCACAGGGCCAGCGCCTACTATGCGGCGGACTACTGCGCCTACCCGGTGGCCTCGGTGGAAGACGACAGGGTGACCATGCCGGCCAGCCTGTCGCCCGGGCTGCAGTTTTAACTGTCCGGTTGCTATCGTCGTCATGCCCGCGCAGGCGGGCATCCAGGACCATAGGTGCCGATCTGACAGGCTTTGCCTCAACACCATGGACCCCCGCCTTCGCGGGGGCGACGACAAGATAGCGGGGGCGACGACAAGAAAATACGGGTTGCGGGCCGATAGCGGACGAGCCACCAGCGCTGTTCGCTGTCGGTACTCGGGCCCCGGCATCGCCGGGGTGGGGGAGGAGACAAGGCCGGCCGGCGTTTTGCCGGCCGGCGACAAGGTACTGAACGGTCGGGCGAGATGCCCGGCCGGCCAGATTGCGTGAAATAGGGATGACCCCACTATAAGGAAAAAAGAGCATGCACACTTCGGTGAATGAACTGTTCAACGCCCTGTGGCAGGACTATCTGAAGATGACCCCCAGCGCCCTGGAGATCCATCAGCTGCTGGGCGGCGGCAAGGCCATCATCAACGATCATGTGGCGTTCCGCACCTTCCGCCATCCCAAGCTGGGGCTGGAGAAGCTGGCCGCCCACTTCCTGGCGCTGGGCTACGAGCAGAAGGGCGAGTACCACTTCGAGGCCAAGAAGCTCTACGCTCGCCACTACGAGCACCCCCTCGATGCCACCGCGCCCAAGGTGTTTATCAGCGAACTGCTGCTGGAGCAGTGCTCCCCCGGGCTGCAGCGCATCGTCGCCGGCCTGATCGAGCAGGTGGACGAGCAGCTGCCCGGACAGACCCACTTCCTCTATTCCGGCGCGCCCTGGACGCTTTCCCATGAAGACTACCAGGCCCTGCTGGCGGAGAGCGAATACGCGGCCTGGCTGGCGGCCTACGGCTTCCGCGCCAACCACTTCACCGTTAGCGTCAACGAGCTGGACGGCTTCGACAGCCTGGAGGCGGTGAACAGCGCGCTCAAGAATGCGGGCTTCCGGCTCAATGCCGCGGGCGGCGAGATCAAGGGTTCGCCCGAGGTGCTGCTGGAGCAGTCCTCCACCATGGCCGACACCGCCATCGTCGAATTCAGCGACGGCAAGGCCGAGCTGCCGAGCTGTTTCTACGAGTTCGCCCTGCGCTATGCCCAGGCCGACGGCAAGCTCTATACCGGCTTCGTCGCCGCCTCGGCGGACAAGATTTTCGAAAGTACCAACGTCAATTGATAACCAGCGGGGACACCCCGCCGCTTGCCCATAACAAGAAGTGCCCTTTCGGCAAGGCCCGCGCAAGCGGACCTTGCTTTTTTATGGCGCCGGCAAGGCTTGTCCCCATTCTCTCGGCGTGTGATGATTTCTCTCCGATTCAATTTGTTATCTCTACCAGAGCAGGGGAACAGAAGATGAAACTGGCATTTATCGGACTGGGGGTCATGGGTTTTCCCATGGCCGGGCACCTGAGCAAGACGGGGCACGAGATCTGCGTTTACAACCGTAACCCGCAGAAAGCGGCCGACTGGGTGGCGCGCCATGGCGGCACCCACGCGGCCACGCCCGCCGAGGCGGCCCAGGGCGCCGACATGGTGATGGTCTGCGTGGGCAACGACGACGACGTGCGCGCCGTGGTCTATGGCGACGAAGGCGTGCTGGCCGGCATTAAGCCGGGCGCCTTGCTGGTCGATCACACCACCACCTCGGCCGGGCTGGCGGAAGAGCTGGCCCGCAAGGCTGCCGAAACCGGCGCGCGCTTTATCGATGCGCCCGTGTCCGGCGGCCAACTGGGGGCGGAAAACGGCACCCTGACGGTGATGATAGGCGGCGACGAGGCGGACGTGGCCGAAGCGGCGCCGGTGCTGGCCGCCTACGGCAAGAAGGTGACCCGGCTGGGCCCGGTGGGGTCGGGCCAGCGCTGCAAGATGGTCAACCAGATCTGCGTGATCGGCGCCGTGCAGGGCATCGCCGAGGGGCTGATGATCGCCAAGAAGGCCGGGCTCGACATCCCCACCCTGATCGAGGTGCTGGCCGGCGGCGCGGCCCAGAGCTGGCAGTTGCAGAACCGGGCCCAGACCATGGCCGAGGGCAAGTTCGACTTCGGCTTCGCCGCCCAGTGGATGCACAAGGATCTGGGCATCTGCCTGGAAGAAGCCGAACGGCTGGGGCTGACACTGCCGCTGACCGAGCATGTGCATCAGGTGTATGAACAGCTGCTGGCCGAAGGCTATGGCCGCTGTGATTCCACCGTGGTGATCAAAAGCCTGGAGTCCTGACATGGGCCCCCTGCTGCTACGGCAAGTTTTGCCCTTGGGGCCTGCCAGATGCTTGGCAGCAGGGGTTTCGGTCGGCTATGCTGATGTCGTCCGTGGCCGCTCGCCGCGGGCTTTCCCTTGCGGTTATGTGATGTTTTCCGCAGTTTCCGAACAAAACAACGGCACTTGATATTTGCCTTAAAGACAAAGGCTTTGCTTGAGCCCGAAATTTGAATAGAGTGGGCAACCGCTTAATGCCAAGTGAGAAAGGATACCCTATGAACAAGACTCAGCTTGTCGATGCAATCGCCGCCAAAGCAGATTTGAGCAAGGCTCAGGCCAAGGCAGCCCTGGAAGAAGTACTCAACGGTATCACTCAAAGCCTGAAGGAAGGTGATCCGGTACAGCTGGTCGGCTTCGGTACTTTCAAGGTAAACCATCGCGCCGCCCGTACCGGCCGCAACCCTCAAACCGGCAAGGAAATCGAGATTGCAGCGGCCAATGTGCCCAGCTTCGTTGCCGGCAAGGCGTTGAAAGACGCGGTCAAGTAACTGCTCCCAAACCCGGCTTCGCCGGGTTTTTTTTCACCTTCGCTTGCTCCTTTGATTGTCCGGTTGTTATAACTGAACCAGGTCTGTTCCCGTTTCAGGGAGGCTGTTATGGAAGTGAACGCGATTCGACAGGTGGCAACACCATGGGCCGGTGCCCGTGGCCTGACCACAGGGCTGATGCTGACCGAGCTGCATCAGGATGTTTGGAATGGCAGTCTGATACTGTCGATGGGCATGCCCACCGACATCGATACGCCACCCAGGGTGATTTACCGGCTGGTATTTGAACACCTGTTCGGCTACCGGGTGCTGGAAGGGAGCGATGTGATGGATTTTATGGACGACGATGAAAGAGACATCGACAGCCAGATCCAGCTGATTACCCCGTCCCGTTTCCTGACCTGGTTTCATCAGCAGACTCAGGGTACTCACCTGGAGGAAGACATTCAGCACTACCGTATTTCCAGCTGGGATTTTTGTGTTGATGTGCTGGCCGCCCAGGCGCCCCTGGTACAGCGTAAAGCAGGAGTGATATGAAGGGTTTTATCCTGGTCGCCCACGGCAGCCGGCGGGCGGCCGCCAATGAAGAAATCGCCGCCTTTGCCGGCGAGCTGGCCGCGGGCATGGGCGACAAATTTGCTGTTATTGGCCATGCTTTCTGGGAACTGGCCGAACCCAGCCTGGAGCAGGCCATCGATGCCCAGGTGGCGGACGGCGCCACCGACATCCGGCTGTTTCCCTATTTCCTGGCCCAGGGCAAGCATGTGGTGAAGGACTTGCCCTCGGTGCTGGAGCAGAAGCGGGAGCAGTATCCGCAACTGAGCATCACCCTGCTGCCCCACCTGGGCGCCCTGCCCGGTTTCGCCGACTGGCTGGGGCGGCAGCTGTAAAAAAGAGCCCGCAGGGGTAATGCCGTTCACCTAAGGTGAGCGGCATTTTTCTTTCTGACTGCTGACAAAGCTTTGTAGTTCTCTGTGGCCATTCCAGTATTACTCTGTGGTCACTCCCGTATTGCTCTGTGGTCACTCCCGTATTTCTCTGTGGTCACTCCCGCGAAGGCGGGAGCCCAGTGCAAACTGTCATGGATCTCCGCCTGCGGAGATGACGATGATGTAAAAGCCGTGGTAAAGAGAAATATCTGGCGAAAAAGCAGAGGGGCCTATCCGGCCCCTCGGTATTATCCTTCCAGCTTCCAGCTTCCAGCTTCCAGCTTCCAGCTTCCAGCTTCCAGCCTGGCTTTTAGTCACAAGTTTTTGTTGACATTTTTCATATTTTTACACGGGCTTGGTGCACCATACTCATGGCCGCCAAGCTCTTTTCTTA
>NZ_JAERTZ010000011.1 GCF_016746085.1 Zobellella iuensis | reverse complement strand
ATGGGCCTGCATGCAGACTGAAACGGCGTTCGATTCCGCTTTGCTGTTCAGTGAAGAGCACATGAAATCTTGATTTTAAACAGAGTATCTACGGCCAACCCGGCGTCCGTCGTAGGGTCGAATTTATTCGACCAAACCCCGGCGCCGTGGCCGGGTAGTCCATTGAAATGGACCCTTGTTAGAAATACCGGCGAGCCGCCTGCGCTCCGGGGAATGGCGTGCGCCTTAAATGCCGGAGTATTGCACCTATTTTAGTGGACCACCTCCCAGCGGTGCGCCGGCACCTACTGCCCGGCGATGACCTTCATGGCGCTGGTCAGCCGGCTGAGCTCGTCGGGTTTTATGATGTAGGGCGGCATAACGTAGAACAGCTTGCCGAAGGGGCGGATCCACACGCCCAGCTCCACCAGTTGCTTTTGCACCTCGGCGACGTTGAGGGAGTCTTTCATCTCGATCACGCCGATGGCGCCCAGCACCCGCACCTCCGCCACCCGGGGTAGCTCCCGCGCCGGTGCCAGTTCGCGTTTGAGCTGGGCTTCGATGGCCTGGATGCGCTCTTGCCAGGGGGAGGCGAGCAGCAGTTCCAGGCTTGCCAGGGCCACGGCGCAGGCCAGGGGATTGGCCATAAAGGTGGGGCCATGCATCAGCACCCCGGCCGGGCCGTTGCAGATGGTGTCGGCCACCGCTTGCGTGGTGATGGTGGCCGCCATGGTCATGTAGCCGCCGGTGAGCGCCTTGCCGATGCACATGATGTCCGGCCTGATGCCGGCCCACTCGCAGGCGAACAGCTTGCCGGTGCGGCCGAAGCCGGTGGCGATTTCGTCGGCGATCAGCAGCACCTCGTAACGGTCGCACAGCTCCCGCGCGCCTTTCAGATAATCCGGATGATAGAAGCGCATGCCGCCGGCGCCCTGTACCACCGGCTCCAGGATAAGGGCCGCCAGCTCCCGGTGGTGTTCGGCCAGCACCGCTTCCAGCGCCTGCAGATCGGCCGGATCCGGCTCGCCGTCGAAGGGGCTTTGGGGGGTGGGCACGAAAATATGTTCCGGCAAAAAGCCCTTGTACAGGCTGTGCATGCCGCCGTTGGGGTCGCACACGCTCATGGCGCCGAAGGTGTCGCCGTGGTAGCCGCGGCTGAGCGCGGCGAAGCGGGTTTTGGGCGTGCCCCGGCCGTGCCAGTACTGGATGGCCATTTTCAGCGCCACCTCCACCGACACCGAGCCCGAGTCCGCCAGGAAGAAGCGATCCAGCCCCGCCGGCAGCACCTGGCCCAGCGCCCGGCACAGTTGGATGGCGGGATCGTGGGTGAGGCCGCCGAACATCACATGGGACATCTTCGCCAGCTGCCCGGTGGCGGCGGCGTTCAGCTCCGGCACATTGTAGCCGTGCAGGCAGGCCCACCAGGACGACATGCCGTCTATCAGCTTGCGGCCGTCCGCCAGCTCCAGGTAAACGCCGCCGGCGCGCTCGACCCGGTAACAGGGCAGGGGTTGGGTGAGGGAGGTGTAGGGGTGCCAGAGGTGGTGCAGATCGAATTCTTGATTGGTCATAATTTAGTCAAATGTAAACTTGTTATGATCTTGATGGTTGACAGGCTAGCATCCGTCCTTACACTAGCCAAGCAAAACACCTCTTGAATTTAAGGATATAGGGTGACCATGAGCCGCCAGAACTGGACCCGCGAGCAGGTGCTCGCCTTGTTTGAACGCCCCTTCTTCGATCTGTTGTTTGAAGCCCAGCAGGTGCACCGAGCCCACTTCGACCCCAACGAGGTGCAGGTGAGCACCCTGCTCTCCATCAAGACCGGCGCCTGCCCGGAAGACTGCAAATACTGCCCCCAGAGCGCCCGTTACCACACCGGGCTGGAAACCGAGCGGCTGATGGAAGTGGAAAAGGTGCTGGAACGGGCGCGGGAGGCCAAGGCCAACGGCTCCAGCCGCTTCTGCATGGGCGCCGCCTGGCGCAACCCCAAGGAGCGGGACATGCCCTACCTGCTGAAGATGGTGCAGGAGGTGAAGTCGCTGGGGATGGAAACCTGCATGACCCTGGGCATGCTGGATTCTTCCCAGGCCGACCGCCTGGCCGAGGCGGGGCTGGACTACTACAACCACAACCTGGACACCAGCCCGGAATTTTACGGCGACATCATCACCACCCGCACCTATGCCGACCGGCTCAACACCCTGGAAAACGTGCGCGGCGCCGGCATGAAGGTGTGCTCCGGCGGCATCGTCGGCCTGGGTGAAAGCCCGGAAGACCGCGCCGGCCTGCTGCTGGCCCTGGCCAACCTGCCGCGCCAGCCCGAAAGCGTGCCCATCAACATGCTGGTGAAGGTAAAAGGCACCCCGCTCGAAAACCAGGAAGACCTGGACGACTTCGACTTTATCCGCACCATCGCCGTGGCCCGCATCCTGATGCCCCAAAGCCATGTGCGCCTGTCCGCCGGGCGGGAAAAGATGAACGATCAGATGCAGGCCCTGTGCTTTATGGCCGGCGCCAACTCCATCTTCTACGGCTGCAAGCTGCTTACCACCCCCAACCCGGACGAGAACAGCGACATGCAGCTGTTCAAACGCCTGGGGCTGCGCCCCAGCGGCGTGAGCCAGAAACCGGACGAGATGACCGAAATCGAACTGCACGAGCAACTGGCCGCCCAGAGCGCGCCCAAGCCGCTGTATTACGAAGCGTAAAAGACAGCTGGAAGCCAGAAGCCGGAAGCTTGAAGCCGTTGCCGGGGCGATGATACAGGCTGCGGGTGTGAGTGGACTCCCGCCTGCGCGGGAGTGACGGGATATGGGACCGCCCCTGTGTTTTGTGTGTCGCCCCTGTGGCTTGCCCGTGACTCCTGCGCTTTGCCGTCACCTCGGCGTCTTTTCAGTCATCCCCGCGAAGGCGGGGATCCAGGGGCTGACGGCTCTATGTAAAGCGGGTTTTATTTCGGTATTTTTTAGGAGAGCCGCATGCCCTTTCACTTAAGCCTGGCCGGCCGCGAAGCGGCGGGGCTGAAACGCAGCCTGCCCCTTATCGACAAGGTGGCGGGCCGGCTGCTGTGGTCCGCCGGCCGCGCTTACCTCAACTTTGCCGGCAACGACTACCTGGGCTTAAGCCAGGCGCCGGAATTGCGTGAGGCCGCCGACCGGGCGGCGCGGGAATTCGGCGCGGGCGCCGTGGCCTCGCCGCTGGTGGTGGGGCACCAGGCCGTGCACCGGGAGCTGGAGGCGGAGCTGTGCGACTGGCTGGGGCTGGAGGCGGTGCTGCTGTTCAGCTCCGGGTTTTCCGCCAACCAGGCGGTGATCAAAGCCCTGCTCGGCAAGGAGCACCTGCTGTGGCAGGACCGGCTCAACCACGCCTCTTTGCAGGAGGCGGGCCTGCTCAGCCCGGCGCGCATGCTGCGCTTTGCCCACAACGACATGGCCGCGCTGGAGGCCAGGCTCAAGCCGGAAGCGGGCCTTATCGTCTCCGAAGGGGTGTTCAGCATGGACGGCGATCTGGGCGACTGGCCGGGGCTGGCGCGCCTGGCCGGGCAGAGCGGCAACTGGCTGATGATAGACGACGCCCACGGCCTGGGCGTGCTCGGCCGGGAGGGCAGGGGCACCCTGGATGAGCTGGGGGTGGCGCCGGAACAGGTGCAGATCTTTATGGGCACCTTCGGCAAGGCGCTGGGGGTAAGCGGCGCCTTTGTCGGCGGCAGCCGCGCGCTGGTGGACTACCTGCTCAATTTTGGCCGCGGCTATGTGTACAGCACCCACCTGCCGCCACCCCAGGCCGCCGCCGTGCTGGCCGCCGTCCGCCTGGCGCGCCGGGCCGACGACCGGCGTGCGCAGTTGAACCAGCTGGTGCGGCAGTTCCGCGCCGGTGTGCAAGCCTTGCCGTTCGAACTGCTGCCCTCCGCCACCGCCATCCAGCCCCTGGTGATCGGCGACGAGGCCCGCACCCTGGCCCTGGCGGCGCGGCTGAAGGAACGCGGCATCTGGGTGGGCGCCATCCGCCCGCCCACGGTGCCGGTGGGCGGCGCCCGGCTGCGCATTACCCTGAGCGCCGCCCACACCCAGGAGGACATCGGGGCCCTGCTCAAGGCCCTGGCCGAGGCCGCCGAGGGAGAACACCCATGATAGAGCTTATCGACAAGCAGAAAGTGGCCGAAGCCTTCGGCCGGGCCGCCCACAGTTACGAGCGGCACAACGAGCTGCAGCGCCGCAGCGGCGAGGATCTGCTGGCCCTGCTGCCGGCCCGCGCCGGCACCGGCCTGGATCTGGGCTGCGGCAGCGGCTGGTTCCTGCCCGCGCTTAAGCAACGGGCCGAGCGGCTGCTGGCGCTGGATCTGTCGCCGGCCATGCTGCAACAGGCGGCGGCCAAGGCACAAGTGGAGCCCATCTGCGCCGACATGGACCGGCCGCCGCTGCCCGAACGCAGCCTGGACTTTATCTTCGCCAACCTCTGCCTGCAGTGGAGTGCCGATCCGGCCGCCTGGCTCGCCCAGTGGAGCGCCCGGCTCAAGCCCGGCGGCGTGATGGTGTTTTCCACCCTGCTGGCGGGCAGCCTGCACGAGCTGGAAGCCGCCTGGCAACAGGTGGACAATCATGCCCATATCAACCGCTTTATCGAGCAGGAACGGCTGGCGGCCCACCTGGCCGCCACCGGCCGGCGCTGGCGCCTGGAGCGGGCCGATATCCGCCTGGCCTATCCCGAGCTGAAGGGGCTGCTGCTGGATCTGAAAGGCATCGGCGCCAACCGCATCAACGGCAATCGCCGCCCCGGCCTGCTCGGCAAAGAGGCCTGGCAGCGACTCAATCTGGCCTATGCTAAAGACCGGCAAGGACAATCTGTGGCCAGCTATCACCTGGCCTATGGAGTGATTTATGGCTAAGACGTTTTTTGTGACCGGCACCGACACCGAGGTGGGCAAGACCTTCGTGACCCGTGCCCTGATGCGGGCGGCCAGGCAGGCCGGCAAAAAGGTGCTGGGCTACAAGCCGGTGGCCTCCGGCTGCGACTGGGTGGACGGCCAGCTCAAGAACAGCGATGCCCTGGGGCTGCAGGCCGAGTCCAGCATTCCGCTGCCCTACGCCATGCACAACCCCTATGCCTTCGCCCCGGCCATCGCCCCCCATATCGCCGCGCGGGAGGCCAGTGAACTCATCAGCATTGCCCGCATCGGCGAGGGCCTGGCCCGGTTGAAGGAAACCGCCGCCGACTGGATTTTTGCGGAAGGGGCGGGGGGCTGGCGGCTGCCGCTGGACGAGCGGCACTTCCTGTCGGACTGGGTGAAGAAGGAGCACCTGCCGGTGATCCTGGTGGTGGGCGCCCGGCTGGGCTGCATCAACCACGCCCTGCTCACCCTGGAGGCCATCCGCCACGACGGCCTGGTGGTGGCCGGCTGGGTGCTGAACCGGGTGGATCCGCACATGAGCCACTACCGGGATAACGCCAATACCCTTAAGCAATTGATTTCCGCGCCCTTGTTGGGTGAAATACCCTGGCTGGAAGAAGACGGGGCCGAGGGCGCCGACGGCTTTATCGATCTGTCGCCCTTATTGAAATAGGTTGAAATAATTCGCCGGTCTTGTCTTGAAATTTGCTTATTCGGACATATTATGTCGACAGACTTCTTTGTTTAAGGAAAACCCTATGAAACGCATTCTGCTGTTTATTGCCACCAACCTGGCCGTGGTAGTGGTGCTGGGGGTGGTGCTGAACATCCTCTTCTCCGTACTGGGCATTGATCGCAGCAGCATCGGCGGGTTGCTGGTGTTCTGTGCCGTGTTCGGCTTTGGCGGTGCCACCATCTCCCTGTTTATGTCCAAGTGGATGGCCAAGCGTGCCTACGGGGTGCAGGTGATCACCCAGCCCCGCAACGAAATGGAACACTGGCTGGTGAGCACCGTCGCCCGCCAGGCCCAGCAGGCCGGCATCGGCATGCCCGAGGTGGGGGTTTACAACTCGCCCGACATGAACGCCTTCGCCACCGGCGCCCGCCGTAACGATTCTTTGGTGGCGGTGTCTTCCGGCCTGATGTACAGCATGAGCCGGGACGAGGCCGAAGCCGTGCTGGCCCACGAGGTAAGCCACATCGCCAACGGCGACATGGTGACCCTGACCCTGATCCAGGGCGTGGTGAACACCTTCGTGATGTTTTTCGCCCGCATCGTGGCCAACATCATCAGTAGCTTCCTCAGCCGCGGCGACGAAGAAGGCGGCGGCCTGGGCGGCCTGGCCTACTTCGGGGTGGTGATAGTGCTGGAAATCCTCTTCGGCATCTTGGCCTCCATCATCGTGATGTGGTTCAGCCGCCAGCGCGAATACCGCGCCGACGAAGGCGCCGCCCGCATGGTGGGCAAAGAGAAGATGATCGCCGCCCTCGAGCGCCTGCGCCGCGGCCCGGAAACCGAGCTGGAAGGCTCGCTCGCCGCCTTCGGCATCAACGGCAAGCGCCACAGCGAGCTGTTTATGAGCCACCCGCCCATCGAAAAACGCATCCAGAGCCTGCGCGAACTGCGTTAATCCTCTTGTAGTTTGGTCTCTGTTTACCCCGGCCTGGCCGGGGTTTTTTTATGTCCGGGATCAATAAACGGTGGATTGTCAAAAATATGCGATTGCTGTCTGTGCCGCTTTCTGTCTTTAATGGCAAAAAACAAAAAGCACGGACCGCATGATAAAAACCGAACCCCACCGCCGTTACTGGCTGATGGAGCTGATCGTCTATTGGGAAGGGCGGCTCACCGCCAACCATTTGCAGCAGTTCTTCGGCCTGAGCCGGCAACAGGCCAGCAAGGACATCAACCAGTATCTGCAGGATAATACCGGGCAGCTTTATTACTGTGCTTCCCGCAAGGGCCATTTGCCCGCCCCGGCCTTCAAGCCCGCCTTTATTTCCGGCGACGTAGCCGAATACCTGAACTGGATGACAGGCCAGCGCGCTCATGCCATGCCCTCTGATCCCGGCTACCGACTGGAACATGCCATTCTCACCCCGCCACCGCGCAACGTCAGCCCCTGGGTGATACGGCCGCTGGTACATGCCTTGCGCCAGCACCACCGGCTGGAAGTAGACTACGGTGCCGTCAGCAAGCCGGATCGCGACGGCCGTATCATAGTGCCGATCCGTTTCGTCAACACCGGCCGGCGTTGGCACCTGCGTGCCTGGTGCGAAAAGGCCCAGGGCTACCGCGACCTGGTGCTGAGCCGCTTCCACGGCGAGCCGATGCCGGAAGGCCCGCAACAGGCCCCCTTGCCCCCCGACGCCGCCTGGAACACCACCATCACCCTAATACTCAAGCCCGATCCTCGACTCAATCCCGAACAGCAGCAAGCCCTGACCTACGACTACGGCATGACCGGGGGAGAACTGCACCTGCCCACTCGCGCCGCCCTGGCCCAGTACCTGCTCAACGAAATGCAGGTAAGCGTAAAAATGCTCGACGGCAACCCCGCCGCCCAGCAACTGATCCTGGCCAACCACGACGAGGTTAAGCCGTGGCTGTTCTGACCTGTAAACCCAGGCGACATGTGTTTTTGCACAGCATTGGCGGGGGAGGGTAAATGGGCAAGAGTAGGGGCAGAACAAGAAAAAGGAGCAAGGAATGAGAGCCAGCTATTTCCAGTATTGGGGCAAAGCCAGGAAAGACGAACAGCAGCCTGGAGAGGACTACCATCTGCTACCGTATCATTGTTTGGATGTGGCGGCGGTGGGCTGGTGGTTGCTGGATGAAGACAGGCCGCTAACCAGAAATCTGGCCAGTTTTCTGAATATCTCGCCCGGTCAGCTGAGGTTGATATTTACCTTTTCATTGATGTTGCACGATCTCGGAAAATTTGCGTCGGCCTTTCAACATTTGGCCGAATTTACCGGCAGTTCATT
Source organism: Zobellella iuensis (assembly GCF_016746085.1). Taxonomy (GTDB): domain Bacteria; phylum Pseudomonadota; class Gammaproteobacteria; order Enterobacterales; family Aeromonadaceae; genus Oceanimonas; species Oceanimonas iuensis. Next base: position 43,609 of record NZ_JAERTZ010000011.1, on the reverse strand, counting down.
GGTCCGTCATCAACCCAAGGCCGGTTATAACAGTCGCCAGGCCCGCCATGATCGACTGGGATATTTTTTCTGGTTGCAGGCCAGTCGTGGTCGTCATCTCGCAGGATCTGATATAGGCCTCAAACAAACCGATCTTGCTCGGGTGAACCCGGCTCTCGATAGCCTCAATACGTTATTCGACGTGGTATTTGGTCATCATGGCTACCCCATCGATTGGGGCAGCCAGCCGAAAATGATGAAGGATTATTGCCACGAGTCGGATATAGACGCTGTCTGTGAATTTATCCGCGATTGTGCGGCGCTGCTGGATGTTGAGTGGCCAGAGCAGAACATGGCCGACAGGGAGTGGCTGGCTCGCTTGCGCCAGATAAGCTGGCATTTGTCCGGTCTCGCCATTTTAAGCGATTGGATTGGTTCGGATACGACGTTTTTTGAATATCAAACGGGTGGCTACACGCTTACAGAGTATTGGCTGCAGGCTAAAGACAAGGCTCAACGAGCCCTGGCAGCAACAGAGCTGAGCAAGCCGGTCAATGTACAGCCGTTTGCATCGGTGCAAACCCATTTTGGTTTCTCGCCTACCCCTCTACAGGCCTGGGCTGAGTCGGTCCCCCTGGCTCCGGGTCCGCAGTTGTTCATTCTTGAGGATGTGACCGGAGCCGGCAAGACGGAAGCGGCCTTGACCCTGACACATCGTCTTTTACAGCAGGGTGAAGCCGATGGCTTCTATTTCGGTTTGCCCACTATGGCAACGTCCAATGCCATGTTTTCCCGAGTGGCTGGCCATTATCGGCAGATGTTGTCGGTGGATGGCGGTTGTCCCAGTATCGTCCTGGCGCACGGTGCCAGGGAAATGAACGAGCATTTTCGTGAAGCGCTCACGCCGACCGAAACTGTCGATACCGCTTATGCGGAAGGTGACGATACCGCCAGCCTTTATTGCAACCACTGGCTGGCCGATTCCCGCAAGAAGGCGTTGTTGGCAACGGTAGGGGTGGGCACCATTGATCAGGCATTGATGGCCGTCTTGCCGCGTAAACATCAACCCCTGCGTCTGCTGGGTTTGCACCGGAAGATCCTGATTTTTGATGAGGTGCATGCGGCGGACACTTTTATGTTTGAGCTGCTCGACGATCTGCTGCGGGTCCATTTACGCCAGGGGGGAAGCGCCATTCTGCTGACCGCAACGCTGGCTCAACGTCAGCGGGAACGGTTGTGCCGGATCTGGCAGCAGGCTGCCGGGGTGACGCCGATGTTATTGCCGGAGAAAAACGACTTCCCGCTGGCAACGCGGGTCAGTATCGAACGGGGGCTGGAAGAAACCCCTGTTGCTACCCGGGAGGCCGTTAGCCGTGAACTGGCGGTGGTTTTTGTTCATAGCGAACAGGATTGTGTGGCACGGATCCTGGCTGCCCGGAAGCGGGGTGATTGCGTGGTGTGGATCCGCAACTCGGTGGATGATGCCATTCGTGCCTATCAAATGCTGGCAACGCAGCTGGGATCTGCCGAAGCCCTGACGCTGTTTCACAGCCGTTTTACCCTAAAGGATCGCAAGGCCATTGAGGATAAGGTTCTGGCTATCTTTGGTAAGCAAGGCGGACAAGCCGAGCGCCATGGCCAGGTTTTGATTGCCACCCAGGTTTTTCAGGAGAGCCTGGATGCGGATGCCGACCTGATGATCTCCGATCTTTGCCCCATTGACGATCTTATCCAGCGTGCCGGCCGCCTGCATCGGCATATACGGGATCAGGCAGGAAATCGCACCGATAAAGCGCAGGATGAGCGCCCGGCGCCCATGCTGCTTGTTCATGCTCCCGAGTGGCAGGAACAGCCCGACGCGGACTGGCTGCTCAGTCAGTTACCCAACACCGAACATGTCTATCGTTCTCCCGGGCGGCTATGGCTGGGGATGCAGGTATTACGGCGATTGGGCGCTATTCGCATGCCTGGCGAGGCAAGAACATTGATAGAAGCCGTTTACGGCGGGGAGGCTCTTGATCGGATGCCGGAGACACTCCAGAAGAAAGAAGGTCACTATTTCGGAGAAATGCGTGGTCAGGCCGCCCAAGCGAAGAGCCAGTTGATCGAGTGGAGCAAGGGCTATAACCAGACCAGCGCCCGTGCCTGGCACGATGACAATATCGAGATCAGCACCCGCTATGCTGACAGGGAAATCGTTCAGGTGCTGATACTGAAACTTGACCCGCAAGGACGGCTGCAACTGTGGGCGGAGGGGGAGCCCTATGCTCTTCAAAACAGCATAGTGAAACTGGCCAAGCATCGTTTTGCCGACAAGTTGACGCCTTTGCCCAGCCAACTGACAGCTGCCTTTGACGCGATCTCGCAACGATACCGACAGGCAAAATTTCTCCAGCCGTGGTTGCCCGAGTCAGATACTCAGTTTGGTTATAGCACCGAGCTGGGTGTGGTACAGGAGCAGTAATCCCCGCTGACGCGGGGAACCTTATTACTGAGTCATGTCAGCACTATTTCAAACGGGTTTATCTCCAGAGTCCTGGAGAACCGCGAAAGGGTACTTGAAAGTGATCGCTATATCTAGACAAGTAATTTATGGACACTTAGGTATTTAGATGTCCAGATGGCTTAATATTTGGGTTTTATGCTTAAACACTATTTCAAACCTTTTGATTTGATGTCTTGGTCTGGGTGTGCTCTACTTGAGTCCGATCCAGCCTCTGGAGAGTCGGAGTCATCAAGGCCGCCCTCTGTTCTATTTGCACTTTTAGTGAAAGATTGCCTTAAGGAGTCAAATTTATGAATTTGATAACCGCTCCCTGGCTGAGCTACCGCTTCAGGGATGGCAGTGAGCGGCAGTCGCCGATCTCCGCCATTGTCGACCCGGAGGTGGTGGACTTTGCCTTGCCCAGGGCTGATTTTCATGGGGCGGCGTACCAGTTTGCCATCGGCCTGCTGCAAACGGTGATGGCGCCCAAGGACAAATATGACTGGCACGAACGCTATCAATCGCCACCCAGCAAGGACGCTCTGGCTGCCAGCCTGGCGCAGGTGGCGCATGCCTTTGAACTGGATGGGGACGGCCCGCGTTTTATGCAGGATCTGGATCCGCTGGACGGTACCAGCCCTGGTCCTGTCTCAGGCCTGCTGATCGAAGCCCCGGGGGGGAATACCCTCAAATTGAACACGGATCATTTTATCAAGCGTGGCATGGCCGAGGTTCTGTCGCCGGAAATGGCTGCGCTGGCCCTTTTTACCCTGCAGATTAATGCGCCTTCTGGTGGTCAGGGGCACAGGACCGGTTTGCGAGGTGGCGGACCATTGACCACCTTGGTGCTGCCTCATGGGGACGATGCCAGTTTGTGGCAAAAACTCTGGTTGAACATACAGAGCCGGGAGTCCTGGGAATACGATGATCCAGACTACCAGAGCGCAGCGCTGTTTCCCTGGCTGGGGCCGACCCGCATCAGCAAAGCCAAGGGCAGCGATATTTATGCCGACGATGTGCATCCGCTTGCCATGTTCTGGGCGATGCCCCGGCGAATTCGCTTGCTGTTCGAGGACCAGGAAAGCATTTGCCAACTGAACCTGAAGTCCAGCCCCCGCCTTTGCCGACAGTACCGCACCAGCAATTACGGTAATAACTATGTGGGTAGCTGGGAGCATCCGCTGACCCACTACCGCTTTAATCCCAAAAAGCCGGATGAAGACTATCTGTCCACCAAGGGACAGCCCGGCGGAATTCAGTACAAGCAGTGGCATAGCCTGAGCTTTGTCGATAGGGAGGAAGGCAGCCTTCCGGCCAAGGTGGTGCAGGATTTTGTACGGGAAAAATCCGCCTTCTTCGATTTCGACTGGGGGGAGGCGCCCAGGCTGTGGGCCTTTGGTTTTGATATGGACAATATGAAGGCCAGGGGCTGGTATAACAGCGAATTTCCGCTGATCCGCCTGGAGCCTGAGCTAAGGGACGTTCTGCTGAGCGAGATTAAAGCCATGCAAAGCCTGGCGCAAGAGGTGCTGTGGCATTGCCGAACCCAGATCAAGGCCGCCTGGTTCGATAAGCCAGCCGATGCCAAGGGTGACACCAGCCATATCGATTTACAGTTTTGGCAACGGACCCAGGGGGATTTTTTCCATATGGTCAAAGCCCTGCTGAATACAACGGATGGCAGGTTAACGCCGGAGACGGCCAGTCATTGGCTCCGGGCACTATCATTCCAGGCCAGGGAGTTGTTTGATGAATTGGCGCTTTCCAACCTTTATCCCGATCGGGACATGTATAAAAAAATCCGCGCCCGGCGTCAGCTCTGTGGCTGGTTGGCGGGCAGTAAACGTATCAAGCAATTTAGCAACGATTATCGACTCGATACCTTAACCAGGGAGCAGGCGTTATGACAGCAACTGAACAACCCGCAACGGTGAAGCCATCCTTTGCCGGTGAAGTGGCATTGATGCGCTGGTGGCAAGCCATGATGTTGCCCGAGCAGGAATTGGCGGCCCTGAATATCCGGCCGGCCCCCACCGTCTATCGGGCAGAGTTGAAACGGGCCGAGACCCCGGAGGCGGTGCTGATGACCCAGGGTTTCAGGGCCCTGTGGCTGGGGTTGCCGGAGTCGGTACGGGAGCGTAAGCCCTGGTCCATGCTCGCCTGGGCCACCCTGGCCGGCGTATTGAGTCACGTCAGGCAGCAGGATGGCGGCCAGAGCTTTGCGGCTTCCCTGGGGAAAATCGATCCCGACACCGACAAGCCGAAGGTCAGTGAGTTGCGTTTTCAACAATTGCAGGGGGCCAGAACAGCGGAGGAGTTTTATCGCCGGCTGCACAGGTTGATAAAGCAGGTAAACGGACAGACCCGGGTGGTCTCATTGGCCAAGGGGATACTGGATTGGTTCGATGAGCACTATGGTCAGGCCGCACTGCGGCCCGACAAGAAGATCGCCGTACGCTGGGCGATGGATTATTACCAGGCCGCCGAGTCAGGGCTGGCAAAAAATAAAGATTAATCAAGGAGAATCACCGTGAGTAAATTTATCCAACTGCACCTGCTGACCTCTTACGCACCTTCCAACCTGAACCGTGATGATCTGGGGCGCCCCAAGACTGCCCGGATGGGGGGGACCGAACGGTTAAGGGTCAGCTCGCAGAGCCTTAAGCGTAATTGGCGTATTTCCGAGCTATTTGAGCAGGCACTGGGCGAGCATATCGGTACCCGTACCAAGCGGCTGGGAATTGAAGTATTCAATCAGCTGACTGAGCTTGGCGTTGCCGAGAAGCAGGCCAAGGCTTGGTCCGCGGAGATTGCGGGGGTGTTTGGCAAGAACAAAAAAGACAGCCTGGAGATTGAACAGCTTGCCCATATCAGCCCAGAAGAGATGCAGGCGGTTAACCAGTTGGTTAAGACGTTGGCCGAAGAAAACAGGGCGCCGGAAAAAGAAGATCTGGCTTTGCTGCGCCGTAATGCAACGGCGGTAGACATTGCCATGTTTGGCCGAATGCTGGCCTCTTCCCCCGAGTTCAATTGTGAAGCCGCCTGCCAGGTCGCGCATGCCATCAGTGTGCACGGGGTGGCGGTAGAGGAGGATTACTTCACCGCGGTCGACGATCTTAACCGGGGTGATACGGATCTGGGTGCCTCCCATATCGGTGAAGCCGCTTTCGCCGCCGCCTTGTTCTACAGCTACATCTGTATTGATAAAGAGCTGTTGGTCAACAACCTGGGCGGTGACCTGGCGTTGGCCGACAAGGCGATTGCAGCACTGGTGGAAGCCTCGGTGAAAGTGTCACCCAAGGGCAAGCAAAACAGTTTTGCTTCTCGGGCCTACTCCTCTTATGTACTGGCAGAAAAAGGCGAGCAGCAACCTCGCTCCCTGTCCGTTGCCTTCTTGAAACCGATTGCCGGAGAAAACCAGGCCGAGGACGCAGTGCGGGCACTGCAACGGCAGGTCGAGAATTTCGACAAGGTCTATGGTGCCTGCGCCGATGCCCGTTATGCCGTTAATGCTCTGGAAGGCGAGGGAAGCTTCGAGCAACTCAAGGCGTTTGTCGCCGACTGAGGAGGCGTTATGCAATATCTGGTTTTTCGTCTTTATGGACCCATGGCCAGTTGGGGTGAAGCGGCAGTAGGTGGAGACAGGCCTTCGGGTCTGGCTCCCAGTCGCTCGGCGGTATTGGGTTTACTGGGAGCCGCATTGGGCATCAAACGCGATGATGCCAGCCGTCTTGATGCGTTACGTGCCAGTATTGGGATTGCCATCAAAGCCTACTCATCCGGCGGTCTGATGCGGGATTATCATACGGCTCAGGTGCCGTCGCAGGAAAAAAAACGCACCTTTTATACCCGTAAAGATGAACTGGGCACGGACAAGGATAAGCTGAATACGGTGTTATCCAGCCGGGATTATCGCAGCGATGACTACTGGGTGGTTGCCGTATGGCAACAGCAAGAAAGTGAGGTCACGCTGGAAGCTCTGGCAAGGGCGTTAACAAAACCGGCATTTATCCCCTATCTGGGTCGTAAGGCATGTCCACTGGCTGCCCCGGTGGCCCCTCTATTGATTGAAGCAGAGCTAAAAGCAGCGCTCGATTCGTCGTTTCCCCCCATATTGGGCAGTTTTGAGCAAGATCGGCGCTGGTTGGACTTGGGCTCAACGGTGACCTATCTGTGGCAGGGCATGGCCGATGATCTGGGGGCGTACGATGGGGTGCAGAGTCGTAATGTATGGGATGAGCCGATAAGCCGAATGCCTTGGCAATTTGCCGCTCGTCAGGAACATCAGCTGATCTTGGTGGAGGAATGACATGTATCTATCCCGAATAACACTGGGTAACAGCCAGGCAGCCAGAGCCGAACTGGTAAAAGCTATGGGCAAGGGGGTTTACGGCCATCATCAGTTGCTTTGGCATCTTTTTACCAGTGAGAAAAAACGCGGTTTTTTATTTCGTCATGAACAGAGCGACGGACGCTTGGCACCATCGGGGGAGCCACTGTTTTATGTGCTTTCCAAGGAAAAGCCGGACAATACAGAGCAGTTGTTTCAGGTGGAAAGCCGGTCATTTTCACCCCAATTAAAGCCGGGTGATGAATTGGGCTTCCAACTCAGGGTAAACCCTACCGTGTGCCGCCAGGGTAAACGTCACGATGTCTTGATGGATGCCCAGCAGCACTGGCTATTCAAGGAGGCAAAACAGCTTTCCCTATCGGCGGTGGGAACCAAGAAGCAGTTGAAGCACCAGTTGCTCGACCTGGCATCTGATGAGGATATTAATCGTTGGAAAACAGTGATTGAAGGCGGCGGCTACCGTGGTGAGCTGGCATCCCGCTTGGGCAGACAGGTAACCATTGATCTGGCGTTAAAAACCATATCCGAGCAAGCATTGCTTGCCTGGTGGCAGCAGCGCAGCAGGCAGATGGGGATCCGATGCCTGGAAAATGACGATAGATTACAAGCCGATGGCTATATGCAGCATGATATTAAAGGGAAGCAGGCAGGGGCTATGTTCAGCTCTGTTAACCTCTGCGGTACCCTCGTGGTGGATGAGCCGGATGTGTTTCTTGCAAGCCTCTATCAAGGCGTGGGTCGGGCCAAGGCATTTGGCTGCGGATTGATGATGATCCGGCGGGTTTAGCCCGCCGTTATTATTCAGGAGCCGACACCATGGCCTTTATTCCCCTAAAGCCCATACCACTCAAAGACAGGGTATCCATGATCTTTTTGCAGTATGGGCAAATCGATGTGCTCGACGGTGCCTTTGTGCTGATCGACAAGAGCGGTGTGCGTACTCATATTCCCGTGGGCTCGGTGGCTTGCATCATGCTGGAGCCCGGTACCCGGGTATCTCACGCTGCCGCCAAGTTGGCGGCGACCGTGGGCACCTTGCTGGTATGGGTGGGCGAGGCGGGCGTCAGACTCTACGCCAGTGGTCAGCCGGGAGGAGCCCGTTCCGACAAGCTGCTCTATCAGGCCAAACTGGCTCTGGATGAAGAGCTGCGCCTAAAGGTAGTGCGCAAGATGTTCGAGCTGCGCTTTGGCGAAGAAGCACCAAGTCGCCGTTCGGTAGATCAGCTAAGGGGAATTGAAGGCAGCCGGGTACGGGCCACTTACGCCATGCTGGCCAAACAGTATGGGGTGAAGTGGAACGGCCGGCGCTACGATCCCAAGGACTGGGCCAAAGGGGATAAGGTCAACCAGTGCATCAGCGCCGCCACCGCCTGTCTCTATGGCATAACCGAGGCAGCCATTCTGGCGGCGGGATATGCGCCGGCCATCGGTTTTATCCACACCGGCAAGCCCCTGTCCTTTGTTTACGATATCGCCGACATCATCAAGTTCGAGACCGTCGTTCCCAAGGCCTTTGAAATAGCGCGCAAACACCCGGCCGAACCCGATCGGGAAGTACGCGTTGCCTGCCGGGACATTTTTCGTAGCAGTAATACCTTGGCGAAGCTGATCCCCCTTGTTGAAGAGGTACTGGCCGCAGGGGGTATCGAGCCGCCACCGCCGCCAAAGGATGCTCAGCCCATCGCCATCCCGGAACCCAAGCCCCTGGGCGAAGACGGACACAGGAGTGGCTGACAATGAGCATGCTGGTGGTCGTGACCGAAAATGTACCGCCCCGCCTGAGAGGGCGCCTGGCGGTGTGGCTGCTGGAAGTGCGGGCCGGGGTTTATGTGGGGGATGTATCCAAGCGTATCAGGGAGATGATTTGGGAGCAGACCACCGAACTGGCCGAGCAGGGCAATGTGGTGATGGCCTGGGCGACCAATACCGAGTCCGGTTTTGAGTTCCAGACCCATGGCGAAAACCGGCGTATGCCGGTGGACCTGGATGGCCTGCGGCTGGTCTCATTTTACCCTGTTGAAAATCAATAAGTTAGAGTTCTTTAACAAAGTGGAATTATTGGTGGCTTTTTCTCGCCTGGAAAAGGTCTGCCAAATCAGTTATATACGTTTAGTCCGTTCCCCGCAGGCGCGGGGATAAACCGGGGTCACAGACTGGACATAAAAACCAGCACCACCGTTCCCCGCAGGCGCGGGGATAAACCGAGAACTCACATGTCTACCATCACCATCTACTGCCGTTCCCCGCAGGCGCGGGGATAAACCGGCTTCACCAGCCAAGATTCTCGCTGGACATAACCGTTCCCCGCAGGCGCGGGGATAAACCGCGGCGGCGTCCACGGCGTACCTGGGCCATGGGCCGTTCCCCGCAGGCGCGGGGATAAACCGGAGCAAATATGGGTGGTGGTGGCAAGGGTGGCCCGTTCCCCGCAGGCGCGGGGATAAACCGGTCGTCCAGTAGCGACTGCGTTTGCTCTACACCCGTTCCCCGCAGGCGCGGGGATAAACCGGAGTTGATCGACCAGGGGTTTCTAACGCCCCCCCGTTCCCCGCAGGCGCGGGGATAAACCGGAGCGGGCCGAGTTCTACCACTACGCCATCACCCGTTCCCCGCAGGCGCGGGGATAAACCGTACATCTCGGAATCCATCACCCATACGGCCTGCCGTTCCCCGCAGGCGCGGGGATAAACCGCCATCGAGGCCTGGGCGCGCTTTATGCCCAGCCCGTTCCCCGCAGGCGCGGGGATAAACCGGGTGTTGTTTGCCGCCTCAAACCGCTGCATGGCCGTTCCCCGCAGGCGCGGGGATAAACCGTTGATTATGATGATCTTCCAGGACCGCGAATACCGTTCCCCGCAGGCGCGGGGATAAACCGGTGCACGGCCTGCTGGTGGCCCGCCGGGGCCACCGTTCCCCGCAGGCGCGGGGATAAACCGTCAACGGTAGTCAGCGCCAGCGCCTTACGCACCCGTTCCCCGCAGGCGCGGGGATAAACCGCCGAGCCAGTTGCGCAAGAAGTGAGCGAAGCACCGTTCCCCGCAGGCGCGGGGATAAACCGCTGACACCCATTCAGAAAGGCGGTCATAGATACCGTTCCCCGCAGGCGCGGGGATAAACCGCTGCGTCAGGCAGCTGTACCGATCATATATGGCCGTTCCCCGCAGGCGCGGGGATAAACCGCCCAGCGCAGCGAATCCCTGGTCAATATGCTGCCGTTCCCCGCAGGCGCGGGGATAAACCGACCACGACGGCCATCGAGAGCAGCTGGAGCTGCCGTTCCCCGCAGGCGCGGGGATAAACCGCACGATATCCGCGAACTGCATAACCTGCGCAACCGTTCCCCGCAGGCGCGGGGATAAACCGCTGATCGCCGGCAGCCTGCAGGACTTTATGCGATGCGCCGTTCCCCGCAGGCGCGGGGATAAACCGTTTGGCAAATGCTGGTCTCGGTCATGCTGCCGCCGTTCCCCGCAGGCGCGGGGATAAACCAATAGAGTCAAAAACTAGCGGGGGCGCAGGCACCCGTTCCCCGCAGGCGCGGGGATAAACCGGTTTCTTCGGCCCGGCGCAGTTTTTCAGTGAGCCGTTCCCCGCAGGCGCGGGGATAAACCGTGCTGGAGAGCGAAATTTATGACGGCATTGCTCCGTTCCCCGCAGGCGCGGGGATAAACCGTTCCGGATGCTGCGTTCGTCCAGCCCCAAATGCCGTTCCCCGCAGGCGCGGGGATAAACCGGAGAACCGGCTGGAAGATGCCAACCGACTGCTCCGTTCCCCGCAGGCGCGGGGATAAACCGCCGATGGCGCCGGCGGCACCCGCACCCACGGCCCGTTCCCCGCAGGCGCGGGGATAAACCGCTGGAGGCCATGCGGCAGGCCTGGGAGGCCTGCCGTTCCCCGCAGGCGCGGGGATAAACCGCCCTTGCCCCGGGTGTGCCGGCCCTGGCTGTGCCGTTCCCCGCAGGCGCGGGGATAAACCGGCCGGAGTCAGTTAAGACTCCGGCCATGTTGGCCGTTCCCCGCAGGCGCGGGGATAAACCGCAAGAATGCCAGCACCAGCTTTTCCGGCTGATCCGTTCCCCGCAGGCGCGGGGATAAACCGCACCAGCAAAATGAGCATCAGGACGCAACAGACCGTTCCCCGCAGGCGCGGGGATAAACCTTACATGCCGCGTCATTCCTGGGTTTCATGCTCCCGTTCCCCGCAGGCGCGGGGATAAACCGCCGGCCCGGCTGGCGCTGAACTTGGCATCTTTCCGTTCCCCGCAGGCGCGGGGATAAACCGACCGTAGCCACCAGCCACGCATATCATTGTGGCCGTTCCCCGCAGGCGCGGGGATAAACCGCTCAAAATATTCAGTAATCATCCTGCTTTCTACCGTTCCCCGCAGGCGCGGGGATAAACCGCGTGCCAACCCCGCCTTGGATTGCCTGCAAATCCGTTCCCCGCAGGCGCGGGGATAAACCGTCGTTCACATTCGCCAAAATGGCTGCGATATGCCGTTCCCCGCAGGCGCGGGGATAAACCGGCGGCCGAATGGCTCAGAAAACCGATATCCTGCCGTTCCCCGCAGGCGCGGGGATAAACCGGGTTTGGTGGCCGCCCTGACCGCCCTGGATAACCGTTCCCCGCAGGCGCGGGGATAAACCGCCGTTGATGCCATCCCGCGCCCGTTGGCTGTAACCGTTCCCCGCAGGCGCGGGGATAAACCGCGAAATCTGCCTTTTTCTCATAGTCATAAAATCCGTTCCCCGCAGGCGCGGGGATAAACCGGTGCGGCAGGTTGACTGCAGCAAACCGCGCATCCGTTCCCCGCAGGCGCGGGGATAAACCGGCACCACTATCACCGGCAACATCCGCATCAACCCGTTCCCCGCAGGCGCGGGGATAAACCGTTACGCTGCACCGTCTTAGCCATTTTTTGGATCCGTTCCCCGCAGGCGCGGGGATAAACCGCAGGAGTGCTGGGAGCTATATCTGGTAACCGTCCGTTCCCCGCAGGCGCGGGGATAAACCGTACAGCATGTCGTCACCGGACGAGGCGCAGCACCGTTCCCCGCAGGCGCGGGGATAAACCGGCTGGCACGTAGAGAGGGGCGTGATTCCAGATCCGTTCCCCGCAGGCGCGGGGATAAACCGGTCAGGCCCACTTCCTGCTCCCAGCGGGACAGCCGTTCCCCGCAGGCGCGGGGATAAACCGAAATTGCCGACGCTACCGGCACTGGCCGTCCTCCGTTCCCCGCAGGCGCGGGGATAAACCGTGTCCTGTTCGTCCCACCAATGAGCACTGACCCCGTTCCCCGCAGGCGCGGGGATAAACCGGCCCAGGGCTTCCTCGGCGAGCAGGCCAAGCTCCGTTCCCCGCAGGCGCGGGGATAAACCGAGATTCAGGCTATGGCTTCAAATTCATCCGCCGCCCGTTCCCCGCAGGCGCGGGGATAAACCGGCCGATGGGGACAATGAAACCCTCCGCCGGATCCGTTCCCCGCAGGCGCGGGGATAAACCGTTCCAGCTGCGCCGAGCGACGACAGTATGTTTCCGTTCCCCGCAGGCGCGGGGATAAACCGGTTTACCAGGCTTACAAGACGGCCTGCCTCAACCGTTCCCCGCAGGCGCGGGGATAAACCGACCGGGTTGCCTATGTGGCCAACGACTACCGGCCGTTCCCCGCAGGCGCGGGGATAAACCGTTTTCCCACGAATCAATGGGTTCTACGCGGAGCCGTTCCCCGCAGGCGCGGGGATAAACCGCCGCCCATGGGAAAGCTGCCAGTGCCCTTGGTCCGTTCCCCGCAGGCGCGGGGATAAACCGGAGATCAGCAATGAAAAAACAATGGGTCAGTGACCGTTCCCCGCAGGCGCGGGGATAAACCGCAAAAATTTGACCGCCTCGTCAGTCTCGTCTACCGTTCCCCGCAGGCGCGGGGATAAACCGTCTATCAATCTTCCTGCGAGCATCGAGGGCTGCCGTTCCCCGCAGGCGCGGGGATAAACCGTGTACTCGCTGGACGGCAAGTGGGCAACATAACCGTTCCCCGCAGGCGCGGGGATAAACCGGCGATGATGTTGGCCACGACACGGTATTTACGCCGTTCCCCGCAGGCGCGGGGATAAACCGGCATGGTCCGCCACACTCGACAGCAAAACCCGCCGTTCCCCGCAGGCGCGGGGATAAACCGTTGCCGTCCTCGTCCCGGTCGATCTTGACCAGCCGTTCCCCGCAGGCGCGGGGATAAACCGAGTGGATAAGCCAAAAAGGCAACGTGACGCTGCCGTTCCCCGCAGGCGCGGGGATAAACCGTGTGATGCGATTCACGGTTTTGTTCTGTGAGTCCGTTCCCCGCAGGCGCGGGGATAAACCGCGCTGCCAGGATGCCGGGCTGTCTGCTCTGGTCCGTTCCCCGCAGGCGCGGGGATAAACCGCGCTTTGTCGACGCTGGCGCCACCGCCCTGCACCGTTCCCCGCAGGCGCGGGGATAAACCGTTGTTGAATTGACAGATTCATATGCTCTCCTTCCGTTCCCCGCAGGCGCGGGGATAAACCGCGCAGGCCGACCACCGCCGAGTTGGGGTAGGTCCGTTCCCCGCAGGCGCGGGGATAAACCGCCACCGCCGCCCAGATCAAGAACCGCCCGTGGCCGTTCCCCGCAGGCGCGGGGATAAACCGCGGGTGAGATCCTGCACCGATGCCTGGCTGATCCGTTCCCCGCAGGCGCGGGGATAAACCGGTGATTGACGCCCACTATATCTCGCCTGCTCACCGTTCCCCGCAGGCGCGGGGATAAACCAGATGACACTGGTGGCCGGCACCTGGTTGCTGACCCGTTCCCCGCAGGCGCGGGGATAAACCGATTTCCCTCAACCGAAAACCCTATGTATATCCCCGTTCCCCGCAGGCGCGGGGATAAACCGCCAGATAACCGTTACACTGGCAGGCATGGCGCCCGTTCCCCGCAGGCGCGGGGATAAACCGGTGATCAAGGAAGAACGAGATACGGAGCGCCACCGTTCCCCGCAGGCGCGGGGATAAACCGGTATGCTCCGCATCCTGGCTGGCGCGTGGGGGCCGTTCCCCGCAGGCGCGGGGATAAACCGTTACGTGATGAACATGCGGGCAGAGCTGCAAGCCGTTCCCCGCAGGCGCGGGGATAAACCGCCCGTATGAGGCTGCTGCAGATGGACACCGTCCCGTTCCCCGCAGGCGCGGGGATAAACCGGCTGGCGCAGAGAGGCTCGACGATCCAGAAACCCGTTCCCCGCAGGCGCGGGGATAAACCGAGCTGGTGAAAGAGGGCAGGATTGACAATATCCCGTTCCCCGCAGGCGCGGGGATAAACCGTTCTCCACCTCGTCGAAATCGTCGATGTCGTCCCGTTCCCCGCAGGCGCGGGGATAAACCGCCATAGCCGCCGTGGAGGCTTGGCTATCGTGGCCGTTCCCCGCAGGCGCGGGGATAAACCGAAAAATACTGCTTGGGAAACTTCCAAGGCGTACCGTTCCCCGCAGGCGCGGGGATAAACCGCGCCGCGACACCATGAGCGGCGGGCGGATCGCCCGTTCCCCGCAGGCGCGGGGATAAACCGGTTGGCGTTTGGGTCTATCAGTTGGCATTGGCCCGTTCCCCGCAGGCGCGGGATAAACCGGGTTGCTTGATGCTGCCACTGAGGAGGCTGGCCCGTTCCCCGCAGGCGCGGGGATAAACCGCAGCGAGACAGTAACGGCATCTGGCGAGTTGCCCGTTCCCCGCAGGCGCGGGGATAAACCGTGCGCTGATGATAATTGCATCGGTGTCAATGACCGTTCCCCGCAGGCGCGGGGATAAACCGCCCCTTGGCGGCGTTGCGGATTTCTTCGGTGTCCGTTCCCCGCAGGCGCGGGGATAAACCGCTCAGTGATGTCGGAATAATAATCTTTTATTACCGTTCCCCGCAGGCGCGGGGATAAACCGGCGGCCGCCAGCGGGCAGGGCGGCGGTGACAGCCGTTCCCCGCAGGCGCGGGGATAAACCGGAGGTGCCGATGAACGCCATCCCCCTGCCACTCCGTTCCCCGCAGGCGCGGGGATAAACCGTGATCTCTTCGTCGTCTTCCAGGTAGTGGATACCGTTCCCCGCAGGCGCGGGGATAAACCGTGCATAAAACCATTACCCTTGGAGCGCTCGGGCCGTTCCCCGCAGGCGCGGGGATAAACCGCCGAACCCGATACGTCATCACCAGCAAGGGCCCCGTTCCCCGCAGGCGCGGGGATAAACCGGACACCAGACAACCACCGTTTTCCGCGCCCCACCGTTCCCCGCAGGCGCGGGGATAAACCGGCGGCGGGCCCGTGGTGGTCCCGGACCGGAGCCCGTTCCCCGCAGGCGCGGGGATAAACCGCCGATTGTTTGAATATTGTGCTAGCCATATCACCGTTCCCCGCAGGCGCGGGGATAAACCGCAATTGCTGAGAGCAAAAACAACAAGCCCCCACCGTTCCCCGCAGGCGCGGGGATAAACCGGTCAGAAGATTAAGGTCTGGACTGAGCAAGAGCCGTTCCCCGCAGGCGCGGGGATAAACCGGTGGTATTGCTTTCAGGGCTTATAGATCATTGCCCGTTCCCCGCAGGCGCGGGGATAAACCGGAGATCGTTGGCGACCTGCTGACCGTTGGGCGCCGTTCCCCGCAGGCGCGGGGATAAACCGCTGATCTTTCAGGTTTGCTATGCGCTCCATCGCCCGTTCCCCGCAGGCGCGGGGATAAACCGCGCTTGATCACCACCTCCATGCCGCCAGCTTCCCGTTCCCCGCAGGCGCGGGGATAAACCGATAGTGGATGCCACGGAGAATGGCGTTACTGCCCGTTCCCCGCAGGCGCGGGGATAAACCGGTGCCGTCCCAAATACCGGCGTAGGTGCGCTCCCGTTCCCCGCAGGCGCGGGGATAAACCGCGTGGACCTTACGCTACCGCGCGGGCTTTTTACCGTTCCCCGCAGGCGCGGGGATAAACCGATGAAAATTGCCTGCCCGGATCTGTCTCCCGACCGTTCCCCGCAGGCGCGGGGATAAACCGGATTTCACTTCCCCCAGCACCCGGTCCATCTCCCGTTCCCCGCAGGCGCGGGGATAAACCGCAAGAAGTCGATTCCCGTGTTGATGGAATCCTCCGTTCCCCGCAGGCGCGGGGATAAACCGCGGTACCGGTCCCCTCCAAATCGGGTTAGGTCCCCGTTCCCCGCAGGCGCGGGGATAAACCGATCGGCATCCACGCGGTTGGCGATCAGGTTATCCGTTCCCCGCAGGCGCGGGGATAAACCGGAGCAGCAGGCCCCGGCCGGTTTCGCCCTGGACCGTTCCCCGCAGGCGCGGGGATAAACCGCTCACCATGGCTCAGCAGCGGGCCATCCATTGCCGTTCCCCGCAGGCGCGGGGATAAACCGGCGGAGAAAACCTGGCACAACAACTGGTCGCCCCCGTTCCCCGCAGGCGCGGGGATAAACCGGTTCTGCATGACTATCTTTCCTTCACCTGGTCCCGTTCCCCGCAGGCGCGGGGATAAACCGACACCGACACGGCACCGAACACGGTTTCCTGCCCGTTCCCCGCAGGCGCGGGGATAAACCGGCAGCCGCCGAGCGACAAACCGGAGTTTAAGCCCGTTCCCCGCAGGCGCGGGGATAAACCGTTACACACGGCTGTTCCGCCAGCGTTGCCGTTCCGTTCCCCGCAGGCGCGGGGATAAACCGCCTCTGACCTACATGGCAACTTTTGCGGGGTGCCGTTCCCCGCAGGCGCGGGGATAAACCGGCGACCGAGGTTTTTTGGCCAGCATCAACGAACCGTTCCCCGCAGGCGCGGGGATAAACCGCTGCATTACCCCGGTGTGACTGTGCTCGCGCTCCGTTCCCCGCAGGCGCGGGGATAAACCGCTCACTTTTAACATCATTCACAGAACGCTGAACCGTTCCCCGCAGGCGCGGGGATAAACCGCCGTGGGTGATCAGTTCAACCAGTTGGCTGGCCCGTTCCCCGCAGGCGCGGGGATAAACCGCTGGCCCAGATGTTGCGGCACTTGTTGATGGCCCGTTCCCCGCAGGCGCGGGGATAAACCGGCAGGATTGACAACATCAGCCACAAAATGGACCCGTTCCCCGCAGGCGCGGGGATAAACCGCAGATGGCCCAGGCGCAGATGGTGATAGCCGACCGTTCCCCGCAGGCGCGGGGATAAACCGCCACTTGGTAAGAGCATACAAAATATGGTGAGCCGTTCCCCGCAGGCGCGGGGATAAACCGAGGCTAGCGAGGAGGTACCGAGCAGTGAAGATCCGTTCCCCGCAGGCGCGGGGATAAACCGTCGCTGCTGCCGGGGGCGGTCAGCTATCCGGATCGTTCCCCGCAGGCGCGGGGATAAACCGCATGCACACCGGCAGCCAGACCCGCTCATACACCGTTCCCCGCAGGCGCGGGGATAAACCGGGGGGCTTAAACTCCCCGGGAACCTGGCCGAGCCGTTCCCCGCAGGCGCGGGGATAAACCGGGTCTACCCTGGGCAATGTGTTTCTCGATGCCCCGTTCCCCGCAGGCGCGGGGATAAACCGGCCGCCCCACCCTATCTGCCGGGCGAAACTCTCCGTTCCCCGCAGGCGCGGGGATAAACCGACGAGCCGGGTAGGCTTGCGGGTAGAGGACAACCGTTCCCCGCAGGCGCGGGGATAAACCGACAAGAGGTAATCATGGCATCGCGCTCCCTGGCCGTTCCCCGCAGGCGCGGGGATAAACCGGACATGAGCGAGGAAGACCAAGACCTCCATGACCGTTCCCCGCAGGCGCGGGGATAAACCGTCTTGCCTTCACTCGGAGACGCTGGGACTTATCCGTTCCCCGCAGGCGCGGGGATAAACCGGGATTCGAGTTCAACATGATCCGGGATTTCCAGCCGTTCCCCGCAGGCGCGGGGATAAACCGAATGGAGGCTTTGTAGCGACCGTCCTCACCCACCGTTCCCCGCAGGCGCGGGGATAAACCGTGTATTTCCCGCTATTAATGTAATTTATTATTCCGTTCCCCGCAGGCGCGGGGATAAACCGCGTGACCAGCTCATAGTCGAGGCGATGTGGCGCCGTTCCCCGCAGGCGCGGGGATAAACCGGCGCTGGGCCATGCGCAGCATCAGGTTCTTGTCCGTTCCCCGCAGGCGCGGGGATAAACCGCTCGCCCTGTCTGGCCAGCACCAGCGCCGACACCGTTCCCCGCAGGCGCGGGGATAAACCGTCTCCAATGGACGCCACTACGGCGCCAAAATCCCGTTCCCCGCAGGCGCGGGGATAAACCGAACTCTTGCGCTTCATCGACAATAATCACCGACCGTTCCCCGCAGGCGCGGGGATAAACCGGAAATATGGGGCACCACCCCCACCAACGCCGGCCCGTTCCCCGCAGGCGCGGGGATAAACCGGTCTTGGGGTCGCGCTCGTCGTAGGTGTAGGCCCGTTCCCCGCAGGCGCGGGGATAAACCGAAAACGACTGGCACGACCTGAAACCACTAATTCCGTTCCCCGCAGGCGCGGGGATAAACCGCACAATCCCTCTGCCGTCAAACCGCAAAACGGCCGTTCCCCGCAGGCGCGGGGATAAACCGGTGAACGACGCAGCCTATCAGCGGCGCGGGGACCGTTCCCCGCAGGCGCGGGGATAAACCGCCATTGTCGAGTTCTTGCAGTGCCATCCGGAGCCGTTCCCCGCAGGCGCGGGGATAAACCGACGACTCGATATGTGCAGCCATGGCGAGTTAGCCCGTTCCCCGCAGGCGCGGGGATAAACCGCAACCTGCCGGGCTGGCGCTGATCTATGCCAACCGTTCCCCGCAGGCGCGGGGATAAACCGTTTGCCCGCTGGGTTTGCGACGACAGCCCCAACCGTTCCCCGCAGGCGCGGGGATAAACCGTCCCAGCTGATCGAACGGGAAGCCGAACTTCACCGTTCCCCGCAGGCGCGGGGATAAACCGCGTAGCGTGCCCTATGGGGTGTGGCGGCGCTTCCGTTCCCCGCAGGCGCGGGGATGAACCGCTCTTGCCGCACAGCACCAGGGTGGCGGAGAACCGTTCCCCTCAGGCACGGGGATAAAACGACCGAATCTTGTCGCATGGCGCGCGGGTCTTGCCCTCCGCCGGGAGGTGCACATGGCATGCTTGTCTTCCGCAGGGAACGGCCCGTCTGCATGATGGTCTACCCCATGTTTCCCGCTGCGCGGGAAGGCAGGCGGGCCGCCTGCGCTCCACCAGGAAGGCGCAAACCATGTAAAGGCGGTAGTTAGGGTGGCAGGAGTGTGGCGCGGGGCGAATTCTGGATTCTTGATACTGCACTACCCTTAAGGGGCGATAAGTCATTGGAGGAAGTAAACATGCGTTCCTTGATTTCCACCTTGCTGGCCGGGGTATTGCTGTTGGCGAGCGGGGCGGCCTTGGCCCATGGTTGCCCCGGGCTGATGCGGGCGATCGATGCCAAGCTGGAAGAGATGCCGATGCTGTCGGCGGAAGATGCGGCCAGGGTGGCCGAGCTCAGGGCCGAGGGCGAGGCCCGGCATAACGCGGGGGATCACGATGAGTCGATGCGCCTGTTGTCCGAGGCCAAGAAGATACTAGGTATTTAACGAGATACAGGGCAAACAAGCCCCGCGAGTGCCTGTGCCCGCGGGGCTTTTTTATGGTTATTCCGCCGGCTCAGGGGGTATGGGGCGGCATGGGGGCCATGATATGGACGTAGGGGGTGTCACGCCACATCACCCAGGGGCCGCCGTTGTCGTGCTGGTGGGGCAGGGCGTCGAGCATGGCGGCATCGGGTACCAGTATCATCAGGTGGGGTACCGCCTCGGTGATCCATTCGTTGTCGTCGGCGGGGCCGGTGGCGTAAGGATCGGTGTTGCTTTCGGGGGTACCGCCCTGCAACATGTAGCCAAAACCCACCTTGTCTATTTGGGGCTGGGTCTTGGTCATCCAGGCGTGCAGCCAGCCCATCCATACCTCGTCCAGGCACATGGGATCATTACCGGGGGTGGCGGGCATGTCCGGCAGGCAAATCCAGCCGTTGCTGCCGGGGCGCAGCTCGGGCATGGGGTCGGCCATGTTGTCCGGCCAGTCGAGGATGGTGGCCATGGCACTGATGGAGGCGGGGGCCGCGCTCATGGCGCTGGCGATTTTTTCTTCTGCGGTGGCACTCAGGGCCGGGCCGCACAGGGCCGTCAGCACCAGGCCGAGGCCTAGCCGGGGCAGAGAGGGTGAGAGGTTCATCATCAGCTCCTTGGGGAGAGGGCTGCAGGTGCCGGCCAGGGCGGCCGGCTCGGTGGGCGTGCAGCACTTTAGGTATAGTGGCCGGCAACGGCCCTGGCAACCGTCGCGGATGGGGCGGCAGACAGCCGTGAGGAGTTGAAAATGAACGATGTTTATCAAGCCGTTCCCATCGCCTGGCCGGCGATCATCGAGTTTGCGGACGGCCACGGCTATGCCTGGGTGGCCAACGCGGACGACTGCGAGGCCCATCACCCCCACGCGGGGGACGGGCTGATCGACGGCGAGGGCTGGCCGCACCTTTTGTCGCAGCGGGAAGACGGCAGCCTGTACTGGCAACGGCAACAGCGGTTAATATCCGTCCCAGCCCTGAACGAGAGCCTGCGCGCCTATGCCGCCCGGCTCGGTATCTGCTGCATTCCCAAGCTGAGGGTAGCGAGCCCCGCCGAGGCGGTGGCGCTGGTGGCCTGGCTGGAGCAGCAATAACGAACAATGAGGTACAGTGGTGAAAGCAATATATCTGCGCTGGCTGTGGTGGCTGCCGGTGGTGCTGCTGGTGCAGGCCTGTAGCAGCGATCCCGAGCCGGTGTCCGCGCCGCCCGAGCCGCGTTACATCGCCGAGGGCCAGGCTTCCTTTTACGGCCAGCGCCACCATGGCCGCAAAACCGCCAACGGCGAACGTTTCGACAAGAACGCCCTCACCGCCGCCCACAAGACGCTGCCTTTCGGCAGCCGGGTGCGGGTGACCAACCTCAACAACCAGCGCTCGGTGGTGGTGCGCATCAACGATCGGGGCCCCTATACCCGGGGGCGGGTGATCGATCTGTCGGAGCAGGCGGCGCGCGAGCTCAATATGCTGCGGGCCGGGGTGGCGCCGGTGCGGCTGGAGGTGTTGGAATAACGCTCAGGGCCTCACGCCTTACCCCTTACGCTCACACCCCTCAGGTCTCACCCTTCTCCTCCTTCGGCTCGGGGCTGGCGGCCAGTTGCTGCTGGCACTGGCTCCGGGCGCCCGGCTGCAGGTAGGGCCGCAGTATCGGCTCCATGCCTTTCAGCACCTGCACCGGCAGGGCCGAGGTAAAGCGGAACTTGTCCGATTCCCGGCCCGGCACATAGGCGGTGAGGGTGCCGAAATGGTTGTCGCCCAGGAAGAACACGAAGGTGGCGGTGCGGTTGCGGGCCTGGGAGCTCAGTACCTGGCCGCCGCGGCCCACGGTTTCGATGCGGTTGTCGCCGGTGCCGGTCTTGCCGCCCAGCACCAGCGGGGTGCCGTCTTCCAGCCGGAAGCTGCCCTGCAGCCGGCGGGCGGTACCCCCTTCCACCACCAGGGAAAGGGCGTTGCGCAGGGCCGCCGCCACTTCCTTGTTCATTACCCGTTTGCCCTGGCCGGGAACTCGCCCCAGGCGGGCCTCGTAGGGGGTGTGGGCGGCAAAGTGCAGCTGGTCGATACGTACCGTGGGCAGGCGCACGCCGTCGTTGAGGATGATGCCGATCAGCTCCGCCAGGGCGGCGGGCTTGTCGCCCGAGCTGCCGATGGCGGTGGCCAGCGAGGGCACCAGGTGATCGAAGGGAAAGCCCAGCCGATGCCAGCGCTGGTGGATGTCGGAAAAGGCCTCCACCTCCAGCATGATGCGCAGCCGGCTGTCCCGGGCGCTGCGGTGGCGGGTCTTGAACAGCCAGCCGTATACCTCCTGGCGCTCGTCTTTGCTGGCTTCGGCCGCGTCGGCGAAGGTCGCCGCGGGCGAGGCCTGCAAATAGCTCAGCAGCCAGAGTTCCAGCGGGTGCACCCGGGCGATATAGCCCTGGTCCGGCAGGCTGTAGGCGCCGGGCCCGTAGCGGGTGTAGAGTTCGTCCAGGCGTTTTTCGGTCAGCCGCTCGTTGGG
Source organism: Zobellella iuensis (assembly GCF_016746085.1). GTDB lineage: Bacteria > Pseudomonadota > Gammaproteobacteria > Enterobacterales > Aeromonadaceae > Oceanimonas > Oceanimonas iuensis. The sequence goes on along the minus strand of NZ_JAERTZ010000011.1, from coordinate 21,653 downwards.
CAGCCGGGCCTGCAGGAAGGCGGCAAACTCCTCCGGGCTGGCCTCGGGCATCAGGTAGCGGTGCACCGCCGCCAGCCGTACCGCCGTGGGGCGCAGGCCGTCGAAGAAGGTGTCCAGCCGCTCTTCGGTGGTCTTGCTCTGGTACTTGCGCCAGAAGCGCAGCAGGAACACCCGGCCTTCCCGGTCGGCAAACTGGCTCAGGTATTCCTGGCGGCGCGGATCCTTGTCGTCTTCCAGCAGTTGGGTGCGGTTTTCGCTCTGGTGGATGCTGTAGCGCACTATGTCCCGCATCAGCCGCACAAAGGGCAGGTTGATGGACTCGCGCAGCGACTCCACCAGGGTGGGGTTGCGGCCGTTGTCCTCCCGGCGGAAGTTGCCGAAGGTGTGCATGCCGCCGCCGGTAAAGAAGCGCTCGCCGGTACTGGCGGAGTAGCGCCGCTCCAGGGCGGCGTTGAGCATGGTGGGCAGGCTGCGATCCGGGGTGCGGATCAGGTAGTCGATGGCCCAGCGGCTGAGCAGATCCTGCCGGTCGGGGTTGAGCTGGCGCAGGCTATCGACCGACTTGCTGCCGTAGTGCTGATGCAGCTCGGCGATGATTTCCAGGTAGGTGGCCAGCACCCTGAGCTTGGCGGTGGAGCCCAGCTCCAGCTTGCTGCCCTCGTTGATGTCGAACGGCTGGTTGGTGTTGTCGGTTTGCACCCGCACGTCGAAGCTGTCGGCGCCGCGCTCGAACAGGGTAAAGCTGTAGCGCACGTCGGCGGTTTTTTCCGGCGACAGCAGCCGCTCGCCGAACAGGCCGATTTCCCGGGCGAAATCCGGATCCGCCAGCCGGTGCAGGTAGTCGCTTACCTTCTGCTGCAGTTCGGCGTTGAGGGTGGTGCTGGCGGAGAGATCCAGCCGGTCGAGTTCGTAGAGGGAAAGCCCCAGCAGGCTGGCCAGCCGCCCCCGGGTCACCTGCAGGGTCTTGTTGTTGTCGATAAAGACGGTGGCCGGGTCTTCCCGGAAATTGCGGAACACCAGCTTCTGGCCGAGGGCGGCATCGCGCAGGGCCGGGCTGATGATGCCCGCCTGGGCCTGGATGCGCAGGTAGCTGTCGGCCAGGGCATTGAGGTCGTCCCGGCCCCGGAACAGGTAGTAGGAAGGCCGGCGCTGGGCGATCATCAGCGCCAGCACCTGGCGCAGGACCTGGCCCTGCTCGGCCAGGGGGGTGTTCTGGTTCCGGGTGGGGTCCAGCAACTGGTTGACCCGTTCAAGCTCACTGCCGAACCAGATCCACAGGCCGTCGCCCAGGCCGTGCACCTCGCCATGGCCGGGAGCGGCCGCCAGGGGCACCGAGTTGATGTAGTCCAGGGCCACCGCCTTGCGGGCCTCCAGGGTTTCGGGCCCGTGCTGGTAGGCGCGCACGCTGGCGGAGATCATCTGGCGCAGCTTCTCGCTGGCGGAGTGGGTCAGGCCGCCCGGGGAGTGGCGGTATTTTTCGATCTGGGTGGCCAGGGTGCTGCCGCCGGCCGAGTCGTCCTGCATGTCCAGGGCCCGGCCCAGCTGCGACATGGCCGCCTTGGCGAAGCGGGGCCAGTCCACCGCCGGGTTGGCCAGGGGCTGCTCGGTATTGAGCAACTCCCGGTTTTCGATAAACAGCAGGCTGCCTACCACCAGCGGCGGTATCTGGTCGAAGCGCTCGTAGTGGCGCTGGGGATAGCGGTAGTCGTGGATGGATTCGGCCCGGCAGTCGTCGATAAAGAGCCCGGCCTGGGTTTTTTCCTGGTAGGGGGTGAAAAAGCCGCGCTGGGTATATTCCAGCAGGGCCGGGGAAAACTGGGCCTGTTGCTCGATGACGAAGTTGTTCTGTTGCAGCCGGGTGAGCAGTTCCGGCAGCCGGGTGTAGCCCATGCGCTGATCGAAGGGGCCATGGCTGGGGTAGCGTACCGCCTGGGTGGCGCCGGGCTCGAGGGAATAGGTCAGGGTTTGGGCATAACGGGGGATCTCTCGGGCCTGGAGCCAGGAGGTGCGCATTTCATAGCCCACCAGCCCGGCCGAGGCCGTCAGCAACAGCAGCACAAACAGCCACAGCACCAACCGCCAGCGTCGCCGGGTGGGTTTGGGTAGTGGTGTGGTCACCGGCTCTGGCTCCTGCTCTGAGTAGCCAAGAGGAGGATGTTCTGCATGCTGTATTGCGCCCATAAAGGTCCCCTCTGCGCCACTTTCGGTTTCAGGGCTTCTTATATAAAAAGCGTAGCTTGGCGGTGCTACTTGGGGGCCCCGGTTAAAAAAATATTTGCGGCATGGCCGGGTTCATTGCTGGCCGTGCAAACATCGAACACGGTTTTGCCGCTTACCCGCACAGCATTGCGCGAAGCCGGCAGGAAATGCAACGGCCGGCCAGTCTTTTTCTGCCTTGCCCGCTCCGACTGCGGAATTTATCGGCGATTCCGGGTCAGGATTCCTGCTCCGCCAGCGCCACCTGCCGGGCCTGTTGCTGCAGCCGGTACATGGCCCGGTAGCGGCCCTGGGGCAGGGCCATCAGCTCGGCGTGGCTGCCTTGCTCCACCAGCTCGCCGTGGGCCATCACCAGGATGCGGTCGGCCTGGCTGACGGTGGAAAGCCGGTGCGCCACCACTATCAGGGTCACCTTGCCGTGCAGGGCCTTCAGCGCCCGCTGCACCACCTGCTCGGTTTCGCTGTCCACGTTGGCGGTGGCTTCGTCCAGCAGCAGTATCCGGGGCGAGGCGGCCAGGGCCCGGGCGATCACCAGTTGCTGGCGCTGGCCGGTGGACAGCCGGGTGCCGCGCTCCCCCAGGCGGGTGTCCAGGCCCTGCTCCAGGCCCGTTATCAGCTCCAGCAGGTGGGCCTGGCGGGCGGCCTCTTCCACCTGCCGGCGGGGCAGGCCCCGGCCCATGTCGATATTGTCGTAGATGCTGCCGGCCAGGATAAAGGGCTCCTGGGGGATAAGACCGATGCCCCGGCGCAGAGCTTCCCGGCTATAGTCGGCCAGGGGCCGGCCGTCGAGACGGATCTCGCCGCCGCCGGGGGGATAGAAGTTGAGCAGCAGGTTGAGCAGGGTGCTCTTGCCGCTGCCGGTGTGGCCCACCACCCCGATAAAGGCACCGGCGGGAATGTCCAGGCTCAGGCCGCGGAACACCGGCTTGTCGGGCCGGTAGGCGAAGTCCACTCCATTGAAGCCGACCGCGCCTTCGGGGATGCTGTCGAGTGCCCGGCCGTAGTGCTGCACCGGCTGGTGCATCAGCTGGTAGACCCGGTCTCCGGCCACCATGGCCTGCTGGTAGAGGTTGAAGCGCTGGGTGATCTCGGCCAGGGGCTCGGTGAAGCGGCCCATAAAGTTGAGGAAGGCGTACAGCACCCCCACCTCGGCCACGCCGTTGACCACCTGCCAGCCGAACACCTGCAGGATGCCGAGCAGGGCCAGCACGCTGAGCAGATCGATGGCCGGGCGCAGCAGGGCGGCGCCGACCTTGATGGTGCGCATGCGGGCGGCGTAATAACGCTGGTTGAGCTGCTCGAAACGCTCGGTGGCGGCCTGCTGGCGGCCGCAGGCCTGCAGTACCGCCATGCCGGCGATGGACTCGCTGATGTCGCTGTTGATCTCCGAGCGCAACTGGCGGCTGTCGGCCACCGCCTGGCCGCTCAACTTCTGGTACAGGTAGATGACCCCCACCACCGCCGGGATCAGCAGCAGCGCCACCAGCATCAGTTGGGGGTTGAGCCAGGCCATGGCGATGATGATGCCCACCAGCAGCACCAGGTTGGTCAGCACCACCGACAAGAACTGCACATAGAGATCCTTGATCGCCTCGGTGTCGTTGGTGACCCGGCTCACCAGCCGGCCGGTCATGGCCCGGTCGAAAAAGGCCATGGGCAGTTGCTGCACATGGGCGAACACCTTCTGGCGTATGTCCAGCACCGCCGCCAGCGCCATCTCGGTGAAGCGCAGGGTCTGCTGGTACCTGAGCCAGGCGGCGGCCACCTGGGCCAGCACATAGGTCGCCGCCAGCCCCGCCACCGGCCAGAGGGGCAGGTGGCCCGCCAGCAGGTAGTCGTCGATGAACACCTTGGCCAGCAGGGGGCCGGCCACGTCGGCCGCGGTGGCCAGCAGCAACAGCAGCAGGGCCTTCACCAGCAGGCGCTTGTCCCGGTAAACGTAATCCAGCAGCAGGCCGAAGGTGCCCTTGCCCTGGGGGAGATGATCAGGCTTCATCCAGTACCGCCTCCAGCTGTTGATAGGCCCACATCCGGCTGTACCAGCCGTCTTCCACGATCAGTTGCTCGTGGCGGCCGGATTGCTGCCGCCGGCCGTGGTTGAGCACCAGTATCTGGTCGGCGTGCTCCAGCGCCGACAGCCGGTGGCTGACGATGATGCAGCCCTGGTCCCGGCGGCCGCGCAACTGGTGCAGTATCTGCTGCTCGGTGTGCACGTCCACCGCCGACAGGGCGTCGTCCAGCACCAGTATCGGCGCCCGGCCGAGCAGGGCGCGGGCGATGGCCAGGCGCTGGCGCTGGCCGCCGGACAGGGTCATGCCGCGCTCGCCCACCTGGGTGTCGTAGCCCTTGGGCAGGGCGGCGATGTCGTCGTGCACGCAGGCCTGGCGGGCGGCGTCCATCACCTCTTCCCGGCTCGCCTCGGGGCGGCCCAGGCGGATATTGTCGGCGATGCTGGCGCTGAACAGGAAGGCGTCCTGGGGTACATAGGCGAACAGGCGGCGCAGGGCGTCGAGGCGGCAGTCGGCGATGGGATGCCCGCCGACGCTGATCTGCCCCGGTTCGGTTTCCCAGTAGCGCATCAGCAACTGCAGCAGGGTGCTCTTGCCGGCGCCGGTGGGGCCGGCCAGGCCCAGCACCCGGCCCGGGGCCAGCTCGACGCTCAGCCCGCTCAGGGCCGGCTGGCGCTGCTCGGGGTAGTGGAAGCCGAGCTCCCGCACCCGTATATGGGCGTTCTCCGGCACCTGCCGGCCCCGGTCGGGCACGCTGTCGGGCACCGCCAGCAGGGCCTCGACCCGGGTCAGGGCGGCGCTGCCGCGCTCGACGATATTGAGCAGCCAGCCGAAGGCGAACATGGGCCAGATCAGCTGGGCCAGATAGAGGGTGAAGCTGGTGAGCTGGCCCACGCTCAGCTGCTCATGCCAGATAAGCCAGGCGCCAAAGCCCAGGGTCAGCAGCAGGGCGGCGGACATGGACAGGAACACCACCGGCTCGTACAGGGCCTCGGCCCGGGCCACCTGGTAGTTGCGCTCGGCGGCCGCCTCGGCGATGGCGCCGAACTGGCGGCTTTCTATCTCTTCCCGGCCCATGGACTTGACCAGCCGCACTCCGGCGATGGCCTCCTGGGCCTTGTCGTTGAGCACCGAAAACTGCTCCAGCGCCACCTTGAAATGATGGTGGATGCGGTTGGAAATACGGTAGAAGGCCAGCCCCATCAGCGGGAAGGGCAACAGCGCCACCAGCGACAGCCGCCAGTCGAGCACCCCGAAGATGATCACCAGCACCAGCAGCAGGGTGAGCAGGCCGTCGAAGCCGGACAGCACCCCTTCACCGGCGGCCACTTCGATGGCGTCGATGTCGTTGGTGGCCCGGGCCATCAGATCGCCGGTGTTATGCCGGCCGTAGAAGGCCTGGCCCTGGCGGGTGAGCAGCTCGAAGAAGCGGCGGCGCAGCAGGTTGCCGAGGCGGTAGGAGGTGCCGAACAGGATCCAGCGCCAGCCCAGGCGCAGGGCGTAGATGGCGACCCCCAGCAGCAGGATAAGCACCAGAAGCCGGCCCTCGGCCTCGCCGGTGGGGGAGGCGATCAGGCTGTCCACCGCCTGGCCGATCAGGTAGGGGATGCTCATGTTCATCATCGCCACCGTGGCCAGCATCAGCAGTGCCAGGCTGTAGGTGCGCCAGTGGGCCTTGAAGAACCAGGCCAGTTGCCTGAACAGTTTCATGTTTTTTCCTGCTTTATATCCCGATATCAGAGACCGGTGGGTGCTATGCCCAAGCCCGCCATCACTCCGTTATGCTCCCCGCCATGCCCGATCCCCCCGCCATGTCCGATCCCCCCGTCATCCCCGCCCCCTATACCGTCATCCCCGCGAAGGCGGGGATCCATAACGCCAACACCACATCGGCGCCCAACACCTGGACTCCCGCCTTCGCGGGAGTGACGAGAGGCGCGCGGGCGTGACGAGAGGGCCGCGGGAGTGACGAGAAGGGCCGCGGGCGTGACGAGAAGGGACGCGGAAGTCACAGCTACGTCATGCTACGGCTTGTCGGCAGCTTGCCGCTTCGCTCAATACCACAGATCGAAGCCCAGTTTGCCGATAATGGCGACTATCATCACCAGAGTCAGCCATTTTATCCACTTCACTCCGTTGGCGCCGATGCTGAGCCTGGCGCCGAACCGGGCGCCGAGCATGCTGCCTACGGCCAGCAACAGCAGGATTTAGATTGGGGTCATTAGGGTCTCGCCAGGGTGCCATCCGTGCCGGCAAGGGAACTTGCCCGGGGAATGGACGTCGATAGGACTCATTATGCCCTAATTTGGGGCGGTGAGGGAGAAAGCAATGGCGGGGTGCTGAGCGCTTGAAACCGAGCCCGCAGTTAAAAAATGTTTCCATCTGCTTTCAATCGATTAGCATAATCCGGGGATTGGTGATGGGGTAAGCGAATGACTGGAAACATCCTGCTGCTGCTGGGGCTGTTGTTGCTGGCGCCCAAGGCCTGGGCCACCCAGGCGGTGTTCGCCGGCGGCAGCTTCTGGGTGATGGAGTCGCTGTTTGCGGACAGGCCCGGCATAGAGCGCATCGAGGCCGGCTGGATGCAGAGCGGCAGCCAGCACCAGCGCCGCCAGGTGGTGCGGGTGGACTACGATGACAACCTGATCGGTTACGGCGATTTGCTGACCCTGTACTGGGCGGCGGTGGATGCCTTCGACAAGGAAGGGCAGTTTTGCGATCGGGGCGCTGAGTTCAGCCCGGCGCTTTACGTGCAGAGCTCGCTGCAGCAGAAATGGGCCCAGCAGAGCCGGGCCAAACTGGAGCTGGAAAGCGGCCGCGAGATCGGCGTACGCATACTGCCGGTGGGCGCCTTCGCGCTGGGGCTGCCACGGCATCAGCAGTATGCCAAGCGCAGCCCCTTGCTCTATGCCGCCTATCGCCGTGCCTGCGGCTATCCGGCGGGGGAAGGGCTCAAGCCCGACGAGCTTGCAGGCGTCCTGCCGCCCGCCATTGTTCGATAAGGGTGGCGATGGCTTCGGGGTCGTTCAGATCCAGCAGCGGCACCGGGGCATCCAGCCCGGCATCGTCGGTGGCCACCGCCAGGATATGGGGGTCGTGCCGGCACAGCAGCGGTTTGCCGTGGGCGGGTCTGTGCACCTCCAGTTTGGGAATGGGGGCCTCGCGAAACCCTTCGACCAGTACCAGGTCGAGCTGGTCCAGGCTGAGCCGTGAAAGGGATTCGTTTAAATCAGGCTCCTGTACCTTGGTGTTCTCATAGGTCAGAATACTACGATGAGGTCCGGCCAGCAGGCACTGACGGGCGCCGGCGTGGCGCAGCTCGTAGCTGTCCTTGCCCGGGGTGTCCTGCTCCACGTCGTGGTGGCTGTGCTTGATAATGCCAATACGCAATTGGCGCCGGTTCAGCAGCGCAACCAGTTGGCGCAGCAGGGTGGTCTTGCCGCTGCCGCTGAAGCCGGCGAAGCCCAGCAGGGCATGGTGGTTGTCTGGTCGGGACATAAGGGATTCCTGTAGGCGAACAAGAGCTGCAGTGTGCCACGCCTGCTGGGCCGGACCGAACGACAAGATCAATAAAAATCGACGTTGTGCCGAAAGTCGCCGACTTGCGGCAAAAATTGTCCAATACAACAACGAGTAAACGGGTTGCGCTATGAGCAAAGCTGTATGGGGAATACTTATCCTGGTGCTGCTCAGCCCGGGGGCCCGGGCCGAGGAGATCAGCTTCCGCCTGTCGGGCCTGCGCGGCGAGCTGGCGGACAATACCCGGGCCTACCTGAACCAGCTGCCGGCCATCCAGGCCGAGCAGTTGCCCCGTTTCCACAAGGACATAGTGACGGCGGTGGAAGACAGCCTGCAGGCGCTGGGGTATTACAGTCCGCAGATTGAGGTGGCGGCGGACCCGCGCAATCCGGCCCGGGTCAATGTGCGGGTGGAGGCCGGCGAGCCGGTGCGCATCCGCCGGCTCGAGGTGCTGCTGCAGGGCGACGCGGCCTCGGATCCGCTGTTCGAGGAGCGGGTCGGCGAGCTGGGCCTGAACGAGGGCGATATCCTCAACCACGAAAGCTACGAAAGCGCCAAGACCGGCCTGCTCAGCCTGGCCCTGGCCCGCGGCTATTTCGACGCCCGCTACCGGCGCAGCCAGGTGCTGGTGCATCCCTGGGAAAATGCCGCCGACGTCATACTGTCGTTCGACTCCGGCCCCCGCTTCAGGTTCGGGGAGCTCAGGGTGGATACCGATCGCCCGGTGGATCGGCTGCTCAGGCCCCTGGTCAACGTCCAGCCGGGCGAGCCCTACCTGGCCAGCCGGGTGGCCGAGCTCAGCCGCTCGCTCTCTTCCACCCGCTATTTCCGCCAGGTGGAAGTGCTGCCCCTGGTGGGCGAGGCGGACGAAGACCACCATATCCCGCTGTCGGTGTTGCTGCGCGCCAAGGCCGACAACGAGGTGGAGCTGGGCGTGGGCTTCTCCACCGACGAGGGCCCCCGCACCTCGGTCGGCTGGGAAAAACCCTGGATCAACAACCTGGGGCACAGCTTCAACACCAGCCTCAAGCTGTCGGCGCCCAAGCAGGACATCACCTTCGTTTACAAGATCCCCCGCGGCCATCCGCTCGACAACTACTACACCCTGCAGGGCGGCTACCAGCGCCTGGATCAGCGGGACACCCAGAGCGACCGCCTGGTGGCCTCGGTGCACCGCTGGGACAAGAATGACTACGGCTGGACCCGGGACGTCTTTATCCGCTCGGAATACGAGTCCTATACCCAGGGTGAGCAGAAGGACGACAGCTTCCTGCTGATCCCCGGGGTGTCCTACAGCCGGACCCGGTCGCGCGGCGGCCTGGATCCCGACTGGGGCGACTCCCAGCGCATCACCCTGGAGCTGTCCGAACCCTGGTGGGGCTCCGATACCCGCTTTATCCGGACCTGGGGCCGCAGCAAGTGGCTGCGTTCCCTGTCCGACAACCAACGCGTCATCGCCCGCGCCGAGCAGGGCGCGGTCTGGGTGGACGAAGTCGAGAGCCTGCCGCCGTCGCTGCGTTTCTTCACCGGTGGCGACCTCACGGTGCGGGGCTTCGGCTACGAGACCATCAGCCCCCGCGACGAGAACGGCGACCGCACCGGGGCCAAGTACACCACGGCCCTGAGCCTGGAATACGACTACAAGGTGGCGGAAAAATGGCGGCTGGCCACCTTCGTCGATACCGGTACCGCCACCAACGACTACAGCGACCCCTGGAAAGTGGGCACCGGCGTGGGGGTACGCTGGCTGACCCCGGTGGGCTCGGTACGCCTCGATCTGGCGTTCGGGGTGTCCGAGGAGGATACTCCCTGGCGGCTGCACTTCACCCTGGGGCCTGAATTATGATCTGGTTGAAACGAAGCCTGTTCGGCGCCATCGCCGCCATTGCCCTGCTCTCGATGCTGCTGGTCAGCCTGTTGTTTACCCATACCGGCAACCAGTGGCTGTGGGAGCTGGCCAAGCGCCAGGTGCCGGGGCTGGACGGCACCCTGGTGGCCGGCCAGCTGGGCACCGGCTGGCGGTTTTCCGAGCTGAGCTACCAGCAGGACTCGCTGGCGTTTTCCGCCAGCACTGTCACTATCGACTGGCAGCTCGGCAAGCTGCTCGATGGCCGCTTCTGGCTGCAGCGGCTGGATGCGGCCGACATACTGGTGCGTATCGAGAGCCTGCCCGAGGGGAGTGACGACGAAGAGGCCGCCGAGCCGCTGCTGGAGCTGACGCCGCCGCTGCGCATCGATCTGGACGAGATCCGCGCCGATCGGGTGCGCATCGAGCTGCCCGGGCAAACCGTTGCCTGGGACAGCCTGCTGGTGGCGGCGCGCTGGGACGACGACGGCATGGTGATCACCGGCCCGGAGATGGCGGGGCTCACCATCACCTTGCTGCCGGCCGGCGAGGCATCCGGGGCGGAAACCGAAGCCCCCACGGCAGCGAGACCGCCGCTGGTGCTGCCGGAAATCGTGCTGCCCTTTCCCCTGCGGCTCGAACAGCTCAGCCTGACCGACAGCCGGCTGGTGCAGGGCGACGAGGTGCAGGCCCTGCACCGCCTGCAACTGGCGCTGGAAGGCGAGGGCAGCCGGCTCGAGATCCAGCGCTTCGAGTTGGCCCATGAGTGGGCGGACGTCCGGCTTGGCGGTCATATCACCCTGAGCGACGATTACCCGCTCGAGCTCGCGTTGGCGGCCACCCTGCACCAGCCCCTGCTGGAAGGGCAACTGGCGGGCCAGGCCCTGGCGCTGCAGCTGCGCCAGAGCCTGGCCGAGCTGTCCGCCGAGCTCAGCCTGGAGGGAGTCATCGCCGCCCAGGCCCGGCTGCAGGCCAGGCCGCTGGATCCGAACCTGCCCTTCGAGCTCGCCCTCGACTGGCAGCGGCTGGGCTGGCCCCTAATCGCGCCGGAATGGCGGCTGGAGCAGGGCCAACTGACCCTGAACGGCACCCTCGAAGACTATCGGCTGCGGCTCGCCGCCGAGGGCCGGGGTCCCGAGTTGCCGCCCATCGGCATCGAACTGGCGGCCCGGGGCAACCCGCAGGGCCTGGAGCTGGCGCCGCTGGAGCTGCGCCTGCCCCAGGGCGAAGTCAAGGTGGAAGGCCGGCTGGGCTGGCAGGAGGGCATCGACTGGCAGGGAATACTGACGCTCGCCGACGTGGATCCGGAGGCCTTTGTGGCCGGGCTGGATGGCCGCCTCAACGGCGAGCTCGATACCCGCTTTATGCTCAGGGGGGAGCAATGGCAGCTCGAGGCCAGCCCCGATATCCACGGCCGGCTGCGGGATTATCCGCTGTCGCTCAAGGGCGGGATCGATCTCAACCAGGATCTGCAGGGCACCCTCAGCGAGCTGGTGCTCAACAACGGCAACAACCGGCTGACGGTCAACGGCACCATCGCCGAACGCTGGCAACTGGACGCCGAGCTGCAGGCGCCCGAACTGGCGGTCTACGCCCCCGGCCTGTTCGGTGAGCTGGCCGGCAGCATACGGGTGCGGGGCGAGCTCGCCGCCCCCGAGATCCAGGCCAGCCTGCGGGGCGGCCGCGCCGGTTTCAACGAGATGCTGGCGCAAGAGCTGTCACTGGAAGCCGAAGCGACGCTGGGCGAGGACATCAGCGGAGACATCCGGCTAAGGGTCGCCAGTATCAATGCCGGCGAGTTCGCGTTCAGCGATTTGCGGCTCACCGCGACGGGTAACGAGGCGGCCCACCGGCTGGAGTTCGCCGTGGCCGGCGAGCCGCTTGCCGCCGAACTGCTGCTCACCGGCAGCCTGGGCCCGCAGGGCTGGCAGGGCAACCTGGGCCGGGCCTGGCTGGATACCCCGCTGGAACGCTGGGCCCTGCAGCAGGAGCTGGCCCTGTCCTGGCGCGAGCAACGGCTGCGGGCCAGCGCCCACTGCTGGAGCTCGAACGGGGCCAGCCTCTGCTTCGACCCCCTGGTGGCCGGCGCCGAAGAGGGCCAGGCCGGGGTCGATATCCGCGAGTTCAACCTGGCCCGGCTGGCGCCCTTCCTGCCCGAGCAATTCTCCTGGGAAGCCATGCTCGGCGGCCGGGTGGAGCTGCGCTGGCAGGGAGACAGCCCCCGCCTCAATGCCGACATCTCCACCCCTCCCGGTACCTTCGTCAGCGGCGCCACCCGGCTCGACTACCAGCGCCTGCAACTGCGGGTCGACATGGCCGGCGACCGGCTGCAGTCGTCCCTGCTGTTTGACTCCGAGGTGCTGGGCAACCTCTCCCTCGACGCCAATGTGGCGGAGCCGAGCGGGCGTCGGGCGCTGTCCGGCAATCTCGTTATCCGCGAGCTCAAGCTCGACTGGCTGGCGCCGCTGTTGCCGGAAGTGGCCCGGCTGCAGGGCACCCTGGCCGGCCAGGCCCGGCTGGACGGCACCCTGGACGCGCCCCTGTTGTTCGGCGATATCAATCTGACCGGCGGCGAGGTGGACACCTACTCGGACATGGTGCTGGTGCGGGATTTCAGCACCCGGCTGAGCGTGAACGGCAACGCCGCCGTTATCGACGGCCGGCTGCGGGTGGGCGAGGGGCCGCTCAACATCAGCGGCGAGCTGAGCTGGCAGCAGTTGCCGGTGAGCGGCGAAATTCGCCTGCAGGGCCGCGAGCTGGAAGCCGGCTACCCGGGCATGGGCCGGGTGCGGGTCAGCCCGGATCTGCAGATCAGCCTGGGCGAGCAGGCCCGGGTGCGCGGCGACATCGTCATCCCCTGGGCGCGCATCGAGGTGAAGGAGCTGCCGGAAAGCGCCGTGTCCAAGTCGTCCGACGTGGTCATAGTGCAGCCCTCCGGCATCATCCCCGAGACGACCCCCAGCCTGCCCCTGGATATCCGCGTCCAGGTGCGGCTGGCGGAGGACGTACGGCTGTCCGCCTTCGGCCTTAATACCCGGCTGGCAGGCCAGCTGCGCATCACCCAGCCGCCGGGGCGGCCGATGCGCGGCAGCGGCGAGATCCGGCTGGTGGACGGCAACTTCCGTGCCTATGGCCAGAACCTGCTGATCCGCGAGGGCAGCATACTGTTCAGCGGCCCCTTGGATCAGCCCAACCTCTCGGTCGAGGCCATCCGCAATCCGGCCACCATGGCCGACCGCAGCATCACTGTGGGGGTCAGGGTCACGGGCAGCGCCAACCAGCCGGAGTTTGCGGTGTTCTCCGAGCCGCAGATGCCCCAGGTGGAACAGCTGTCCTACCTGCTGCGCGGGCGGGGCATGGAAGGGGGCGAGAGTGACGGCAACGCCCTGGTGCAGTCCATGCTGCTCGGGGCCGGGGTGGGCCAGTTTGGCGGCATCGTCACCGGCCTGGGGGAGGCCCTCGGCTTCCAGGATGTGTCGGTGGACACCGTCGGCTCCGGCGACAGTACCGAGGTCAATATCAGCGCCTACGTATTGCCCGGCCTGCAGATCGGTTACGGGGTGGGGGTGTTCTCGGCCATCGGCGAACTGCGACTGCGCTACGAGCTGCTGCCCAGGCTCTACCTGCAGGCCACCAGCGGCCTGAGCCAGGCGATAGACCTGTTCTACACGTTCGAGTTCTAGCGCGTCTTGCAGCTGGAGCGCAGGCGGCCCGCCTGCCTTCGCGCGCAGCGCGAACCCTCGGACTGGCCTACCACACCGTGCCGTGGCCGGGGGTTAAACGAGAGGGCGCTTCGGTCGGCGGAGGCGGGAAGCGACGGAAATCTTCCGACAGTCGGTTCCCCGCTTTCAGCTTGAGGCTTCTAGCTGGTAAAGTAGAGGCTTGTTGATGGCTCCCGGCCCGTGAGTTTCCGCCTTATTATGATGTATCAGCCCCTGCTGCAACAGGAACGCCTGGCCAAGATCATGCTGGTCTGCGTGGCGTGTTACGCCCTGTTCGGCATGCACCTCTACCTGCCCCACCTGTTCGGTATCGGCTTGCAGCTGCCCTTCAACGTGGCGGGCTGGTTCTTTGTCGGACTGATGACGGCCATCGGCCTCTGGCAGTGGCATCGCCGGCGTCTGCTCACCAGCCGCTTCTGGCTGGGCGTGGTGGTGGCCAGTGCCGTGCTGTGGCTGCCGTTTCTCTATCCGCACAACAATTCGGTGGCCGGCCATGCCTTGCCGCGGATGCTGGGGCTGACCGGGGGGCTGCTGTTCTACCTGGCCCTGCAGCAGTGCCGCTTCAATGGCCGGGGCCGGCGCTACCTGCTGTATTGCCTGCTGCTGGCGGTGAGCGTGGAAATCCTGCTGGGCATGGTGCAGTTCTTCCTGCTGGAGCCGGGCAACCGGTTCGGCTACAACACCGAGGTGCGCTCCCCCTACGGCATTTTCCAGCACCGCAACGTCATGGCCAGCTTCGTGGTCACCGGCATGGTGCTGGCGGTGTACCTGTGGCTGAACGAGGCCAAGTCGCCCTGGCGGCCCTTTCTGCTGAAGTCGGCCTGGTTTGCCGCCGTGCTGGGGGCGGGGGCGGTGCTGGTGGTGCTGCTGCAGTCCCGGGCCGGGCAGCTCGGCCTGCTGCTGGGGCTGGGGCTGATGTTGCCGCTGGTATGGCAGACCCTGATCAAGACCCGCTCCAAGCGGCTGCTGGCCAGCCTGGCCCTGATCCCGCTCGGCATACTGGCGGGGGTGTTCGGGCTGGAGGCGTTCGAGATGAGCAAGCGCAGCCTGAACATCTACACCCAGGCCGACGGCCGTTTCGACATCTATGCCCACGGCCTGCGCATGTGGCTGGACAAGCCCTGGTTCGGCCATGGCTACGGCGGCTTCGAGTCCGCCTTCTACCAGACCTACGCCCAGTGGCGGGAGCAGAACGGGGCCGAAGCCCTGTTCACCGAGATGGGCCACCCCCACAACGAGTTCCTGTTCTGGGCCATCGAAGGCGGCCTGGTGCCGCTGCTGGGGCTGGTGCTGATCACCGTTCTGGTGTTGCGTCTGCTGCACCGGGTGCCCTTCGCCCAGGCCCTGGCCTGGGTCGGCATACTGACGCCCATCTTCATCCACAGCCAGACCGAGTTTCCCTTCTACCACTCGCTGCCGCACTGGTTTATGGTGCTGGTGCTGATCTTCGTGATCGATGCGGAATACGGCCAGCGCCGGCTGTTGCCAGCGCCCCCGGCCTGGAGCCGCTGGCCGGTGCGGGCCTGGGGTATCGGCCTGATGCTGTTTATGGCCAGCGGCCTCTATGCCGGCCAGCAACTGACCCGCTACGCCCAGCACGAGGGCCGGGCAGAAGCCGAGCTGAAGGCGGTGGTCAATCCGTTGATCTGGCATGACAGGGTGGCCTTCTACCGCCATCACTGGCAGCTGAAAAAGGCGCTGCTGGCATCGGATCGGGCGCAGCTGCTGGATTATGCCGGCTGGGCCCGCCGCTTCCTGACCCACACGCCCCGGGCGGGCGTCTACTACAACGCCTACCTGGCGTTGACGGCGGCCCGGGCGCCGGAGCAGGCCGAGCAGCTGCTGGCCGAGGCCCGCCGCCTTTACCCCAATGTGCAGCTGCTGCGCCCCTCCAGCATCAAGCGGGCCCGGGAGCGGCTGGAGCAGGTGAGCGCGGAGATGCTCCCGGCCGAACTGAACGACTTTATTCCCCTCTACGACAACCTGCGGCCGGCCATCGGCGGAGCCTACTGAAGCTGGAAGCTTGAAGCAGACCGAGCCGTAGGTAGACTCGGCTTCCCGCTTCCCGCTTCCCGCTTCCCGCTTCCAGCTTCCCGCCCTCAGGCCAGCTTGAAGCGGGCGATCTGCTCCTGCAGCTCGCCGCCGAGGCGGGCCAGGCTGACGCTGGTGGCGGCGGTTTCCTCGGTGGCGGCGGCGGACTGCTCGGCCACGTCGCGGATATTGGACACGCTGCGGTTGATCTCCTCCGCCACCGAGGTCTGCTCTTCGGCGGCGGTGGCGATCTGCTGGCTCATCTGCTGGATGCTCGACACCGAGCCGTTGATCTCGTCCAGGGAGGCGCCGGCCTGGCGGGCCGCCGCCACCGTGCTGTCGGCCAGCTGACGGCTGGCGTCCATGGTGGCAACGGCGCCCTGGGCCCCCTGTTGCAGGGTGCCGATAAGCCCTTCTATCTCCACGGTGGATTCCTGGGTGCGCCTGGCCAGGGCCCGCACTTCGTCCGCCACCACCGCGAAGCCCCGCCCGGCATCGCCGGCCCGGGCCGCCTCGATGGCCGCATTGAGGGCCAGCAGGTTGGTCTGCTCGGCGATGCCCTTGATCACGTCCAGCACTGTGCTGATATTGCCGCTGTCCTGCCTCAGTCGCCCGATGGCGTCGGCCGAGGCTTCGATTGACTGGGCCAGGCTTTCGATACGGCCGATCGCCTGCTGCACCACCAGGGTGCCCTGCCGGGCCTGACCGTCCGCTTCCTGGGCGGAGCCGGCGGCGGCCTCGGCGCTGCGGGCCACTTCCAGCACGGTGGCGGTCATCTGGTTCATGGCGGTGGCCACCTGCTCGGTGTCCATCTTCTGCTGGCTGACGCCGGCGCTGGTCTGCTCGGTGACGGCGGACATCTCCTCGGTGGCGGTGGCCAGTTGTTCGATGCCGGAAGTCAGTCGAGTGAGCAGGTCGCGCAGGTTTTCGGTCATGTGCTGCATGGCCTGCATCAGCTGGCCCAGCTCGTCCCGGCGATCGCTTCGGATATTGTGGGACAGGTCTCCGGCGGCGATGGTGCGGGACAGCGCCACCACCTGGTGCAGCGGCGCCACTATGCTCTGGGTGATCAGCAGGGCGATCAGGATGCCGGCGGCGAAGGCCACGCCGGTGGACACCAGCATGATCAGCCGGGCCTCATCGCCGTTTTGCAGCAGTATGCCGACCTGCAGTTCCGCCGCTTTTGAGGCCGAGGCCATCATCTCGCGCGCATGCTCCGTCATCCCGGCTTCGGTGCCGAGCAACTGCTCATAGCCCTGCTGCAGCCGCTCGAAGCTCTGCCGGTAGCGGCCCAGCTCGGCCAGGGCGGCGTCGACCAGGGCGGCGGCATCACTGGCGCCGAGGCGCTGGCTCAGGTTGCGGCCCTGGTAGTTGTTCTTGAGCACATCGGCCTTGGTGGCCAGATCCTGCAGCTGCTTGAACAGCTCGTCGGCGTAGAGCGGGTTGCGGCTGCTGACATAGTTCTTTTCCGCCTGGCGCACCATGAGTACCGCCTTGCTCAGCATATTGGCCTGGCCGGCCACGTCCAGCATTCTCAGGCCGTTGGTCTCGCCGATGCTCCTGAGCTGGCGGATGGCTTCGCTGCTCAGCCTGAACTCCAGCTCCTCGAACCGCTCCATGGCCTGGCGGGCGCTGCTTTCCAGCTGCTGCTGGGCGTCGACCGCGGCCTGCTGGTGCCGGCGCAGGCTGGCCAGGCTGTCCCGATAACTGCCGAGGCGCTGCTGTAACGCCGCTACCTGGTCTCTGATCTCGGGGTAGTGCAGGAGCTTCAAGGTGTCGGCGCTCTGGTCCGCGGCTTGCTGGGTCAGGGCAAGTGCCTGCTCGATATATTGTTCGTCGTGGCGCAGCAGGTAGTTCTTTTCATTCATCCGGGCGTCGACCACCAGGGCCTCGATTTCACCGACTTTCACCAGGCGTTCGATCAGGTGCTGGATAGTCTGCATCCGCCCGTAACTGAGCCAGGCGCTGATCAGGGAAACCAGCAGTACCACCCCGAACCCGAAGATCAGCTTTTTACGTACGCTCATATCGACGATAAAACCTAAAGCATTCATGAAGATATCCTCAAAAAGCGGGGGTGGTGGCAAGAGGGCGGCCCAGGGTCCGGCCGCGGTTGTGTCGCGGAGTTGCAAGGGTGGGGGCGTTATTCATCGGGCTTCCTTCCAGGGTGTTTTTTGCGTGATATGCGCCGGTGACGCCTGTACGTCACTCGAGTCGATACTGATCCATCAACCATATCGGCCCGCCCCGGAGAAAGCTTAGTTTTTTATCATCAACAGTCTCATATAGCACCTTTTGAGCCCGCTTTTTTAAGCTGGATCACAAAGCTGAAACGTTTTAGCAGGAAGTCATTGTTTGGCTAAATCGGTTTAGCTATGGTGCTCCCATCAAGTGCGAACGGAGAAGACGATGTCTGTGATTTATTGCCTGGGTGATGGTGTGATGGACTTGCTGCCGGCCGAAGGCGGCCAGTTGCTGCCCTGTGTGGGCGGAGCACCGGCCAACGTGGCCGTGGGTATCCGCCGGCTGGGCGTGTCCTCCGCCTTTGTCGGCCGGCTGGGCCGGGATCCCTTCGGCGACATGATCATCGACACCCTGGGGCGTGAAGGCGTTGTCACCAACTGGGTGCGGCAGGACGCGCGGCTGCCCACCAGTTCCACCCTGGTGGCGCTGGATGCCCGGGGCGAACGCAGCTTTTTCTTCCTGGCCCGGCAGTCGGCGGACCAGCTGCTGGAGCCGGCCGACCTGCCCACCTTCGAGGCCGGCGACTGGCTGCACCTTTGCTCCCTGGCGCTGACCGCCGAGCCGGCGCGGGGCACCACCCTGATGGCGGTGCGTCGCATCCGCCAGGCCGGCGGCTTCGTCAGCTTCGATGCCAATATCCGCCTGAGCCGCTGGCCGGACGAAGCCAGCCTCAAGGCGTCGCTGGAACGCATCATCCCGGACGTGGACCTGCTCAAGCTGTCCGGCGAGGAAGCCGAACTGCTTACCGGCCACGCCGATCCCAACCTGGCCATGACGGCCCTGGAAAACGAATACCGGTTGCCTTTCGTGCTTATTTCCCTGGGCGCGGAAGGGGTACTGGCCTCCCTCAAGGGGGAGCGACTGTGGCAGCCCGCCTTCGCGGTGGAAGCTGTCGACACCACGGGGGCGGGGGACGCCTTTATGGCCGGCCTGCTGGCGGGCCTGGCCACCTACCCCCAAGCCGATAAGGCGCAATTCGCCACCGTTCTGACCCAGGCCCAGGCCTGTGGCGCCCAGTGTTGCCTACGACTGGGGGCCATGGCGGCCCTGCCGGACACGGCGGCGATGGAGGCCTTTATCGCCCATAACCTCACTCTCGTTTAATTGCAGGAGAAGAAAATGACAAGGAAAGCATTATTGTTGGGTTTACTGGTGGCAGGGACCGCGGCCACCGCCAATGCCGAAGTGACCTGGGAAGGCAACAAGGGCCGCCTGAGCCTGGGCGGCGACGTGGAATTCGATATCAACGCCGCCAACAAGCAGGAAGACAGCAACCTGTATATGAACGACGGCCGCAACGACCGCTGGGATCAGACCGGCCGGCTGCTGCTCGACGTCTCCGGGGAGCGGGTTGCCGACTCCGGCGCCTAT
This sequence comes from Zobellella iuensis, assembly GCF_016746085.1. Lineage (GTDB taxonomy): Bacteria > Pseudomonadota > Gammaproteobacteria > Enterobacterales > Aeromonadaceae > Oceanimonas > Oceanimonas iuensis. The sequence goes on along the minus strand of NZ_JAERTZ010000011.1, from coordinate 2,694 downwards.
GCCAAGTTCAAGGCCCAGCCCACCCTGGGCAGCAGCGGCGGCGTGGGCTCGGACGATGCCTGGTTCGCCTTCGGCCGCAATGACGTGGGCGAGATGAAGATCGGCCGCTTCGAGGCGCTGGATCTCTTCCCCCTGGGCCAGGACGTGTTCGTGGAGCACTCCGGCGACACCTCCTCCGGCCTCTACACCGACGGCTCCGCCTACCTGTACATGGCCAAGGAAGCCCGCGGCCGCGCCGGCGACGCCGGTCACGTCATGGTCAGCCGCCAGCTGGGCGATCTTTACCTGGAGCTGGCCACGCTGTTCGGCAACCGCCTCGACTTGTTCAACGGTGCCCAGTACCACGGCCATGAACTGACCAAGAAAAAGGACTCCATCGTGGTGCGGCCGGCGATGCGCTGGCAGCTGGGCGACTTCAGCTGGGCGCTGGGTGCCGAGCACAACCTGGTGGACGACGCCATTATCGACGACGAAGGCCGCAAGGTGGCCCGCCGCACCGGTTACGGCACCACCTTCGGCTGGCAGTCGGGCGTCATCAAGGCCAACCTCAACGCCGCCTACCTGGATGCGCTGAACGAAGAGAACCTGACCCTGGGCGCCAACGTGCTGTTCAACCAGTTCGGCCTGGGCTATATCTACGGCCGCAACAAGATAGACGAGGCCGCCGCCGGTTTTGAGTACCTGGAAGGCACCCAGAAGAGCAACACCGTCTATACCTCCTACCGGTTCGACAACGTGCTGGATCTGGACAACTTCGGCATCCTGCTCGGCGCCTACTGGTCCGATTTCGATGTGGCCGAGTCCACCACCGCCACCGACCGTTACGGCGCCCGGGTGCGCTTTAAGTACGTGTTCTAATCTTTATGGGGACGGCTCTCGTCCCCATCCTTGTTTTTGTAATGGGAACTCGCTGTTATGAATATTGAAGCCATTGCCAAAGGACTGCTGCCGTTGCTGGGCGGCAAGGAAAATCTCGTCAGTGCCGCCCATTGCGCCACCCGGCTGCGGCTGGTGCTGAGCGACGACAGCCTGGTCGACAAGGCCGCCATCCAGGAGCTGGAGGGGGTGAAGGGCTGCTTCGCCAACGCCGGCCAGCTGCAGGTGATCTTCGGCACTGGCCTGGTCAACAAGGTGTACGCGGAGTTCACCAAGGTCGCCGGCCTGGGTGAAACCAGCAAGGCGGAGCTGGTGGACGCGGCCGCCGCCAAACTCAATCCGGCCCAGCGCCTGGCCCGGACCCTGTCCAATATTTTCGTGCCCATCATCCCGGCCATCGTTTCCGCCGGTTTGCTGATGGGCCTGCTCGGCATGGTGCGCTCCTACGGCTGGGTGTCTCCCGAGAGCGCCCTGTTCATCATGCTCGACATGTTCAGCTCGGCCGCCTTTATCATACTGCCGGTGCTGATCGGCTTTACCGCCGCCCGCGAGTTCGGCGGCAACCCCTACCTGGGTGCCACACTGGGCGGCATCCTGACCCACCCGGCCCTGACCAACGCCTGGACGGTGGCCGACGGCTTCAAGACCATGGAATTCCTCGGTATGGAAGTGGGCATGGTCGGCTACCAGGGCACCGTGTTTCCCATGCTGCTGGCGGTGTGGGTGATGAGCCAGGTGGAAAAACGCCTGCGCAAGGTGGTGCCCAACGCCCTGGATCTGATCGTCACCCCCTTCCTCACCCTGCTGATCGCCGGCTTCGTGGCGCTGCTGTTCGTGGGTCCCATCGGCCGCGGCCTGGGTGACGGTATCTCCCTGCTGCTCAGCACCCTCTACGATCACGCCGGCTGGCTGGCGGGCCTGGTGTTCGGCGGCACCTACTCGGCCATCGTCGTCACCGGTATCCACCACAGCTTCCACGCCATCGAAACCGGGCTGCTGACCAACCCGGCCATCGCCGTCAACTTCCTGCTGCCGATCTGGGCCATGTCCAACGTGGCCCAGGGCGGCGCCTGCCTGGCGGTGTACTTCAAGACCAAGGACGCCAAGCTCAAGGCCATTACGGTGCCGGCCGGTGCCTCCTGCCTGCTGGGCATCACCGAAGCGGCCATCTTCGGGGTCAACCTGCGCTACGGCAAGCCCTTCCTGGCCGGCCTGTTCGGCGGTGCCCTGGGCGGCGCCTATGTGGTGGCCTCCAAGGTGGGCATGACCGCCGTGGGCCTGACCGGCCTGCCGGGCCTGGCCATAGTGCAGCCCGCCTCGCTGCTGAACTATGGCATCGGCATGGTCATCGCCTTCGGCGCGGCCTTCACCGCCTCCACCCTGCTGAAGTACAAGCTGGATTGATGGAAATCAGGTAGCTGACAAACCTTCGGCTTACTCCGTTGTCACTCCCGCGAAGGCGGGAGTCCACTGCCAACTGTCATGGACCTCCGCCTTCGCGGAGGTGACGACGAGATGCGGAGGTGACAACGAGATAATGGAGTTTGTCATCAAACTGCAAGGAGATATGGCAATGACCGAACAGCAGTGGCTGAACAGGCTGAGCGAAGCCTTGCTCGGGGGGCTGAACCGGGCCGAGGGGGATCCCCACCGGCCCGGTTGGCATATCGCCGCCCCGGTGGGCCTGCTCAACGATCCCAACGGCTTTATCCAGTTCGACGGCCGCTTCCGGCTGTTCTACCAGTGGAACCCGCTGGCCTGCGCCCACGGCGCCAAAGCCTGGGGACAGCTGGTGTCGGACGATCTGGTGCACTGGCG
>NZ_JAERTZ010000010.1 GCF_016746085.1 Zobellella iuensis | reverse complement strand
CAGGTCGGCGGAGAAGCCGAGGCAGGCCAGGTCCTTCAGTTCGTCCCGGGTCATGGGGCCGGTGGTGTCCTGGGAGCCGACGGTGGTCATCTTGGGCTCGCAGTACTGGCCGGGGCGCACGCCCGCCACGCCGCAGGCCTTGCCCACCATCTTCTGGGCCAGGGTGTAGCCCTTGCCGGAGTCGGCCACGTCGGCCGGGCGCTTGAATACCTCGGAGTGGCCCAGGCCCAGTTCGGCGCGGGCCTTGTCGGTCAGGCCGCGGCCGATGATCAGCGGGATGCGGCCGCCGGCGCGCACTTCGTCGAGCAGCACCTCGGTCTTGAGTGTGAACTCGGCCAGCACCTCGTCGCTGCCGTGGCGGCAGAGCTTGCCCTCATAGGGATAGATGTCGATGACGTCGCCGGTGTTCAGTTTGGTCACGTCGCACTCGATGGGCAGGGCGCCGGCATCTTCCATGGTGTTGAAGAAGATGGGGGCGATCTTGCTGCCGATGCACACACCGCCGGCGCGCTTGTTGGGCACGAAGGGGATGTCGTCACCCATGTGCCAGAGCACCGAGTTGGTGGCGGACTTGCGGCTGGAGCCGGTGCCGACCACGTCGCCCACGTAGGCCAGGGGGAAACCCTTGTCCTTGAGCGCCTCGATGGCCTTGATAGGGCCGACCACGCCGTCTTCGTCGGGGGCGATGCCGGGACGG
>NZ_JAERTZ010000001.1 GCF_016746085.1 Zobellella iuensis | reverse complement strand
ATACCTCACCGGACTATGGGCCTGCATGCAGACTGAAACGGCGTTCGATTCCGCTTTGCTGTTCAGTGAAGAGCACATGAAATCTTGATTTTAAACAGAGTATCTACGGTAGACCCGGTGACCCCGGCGCGCCACCCATAGTTCATCTCTCTTCAATATATAAGGGTCGAATTTATTCGAACGCCGCCTGGTCGGCGCTCCGCGCTCGATTGGGATAGCTCCTACAACTTCCGGCTTCCCGCTGCCAGCTTCCAGCTGCTCTCGGGCGCCCGGCCACCGATGGCTTTGGTCACTTCCTTGGCCGCGTCCATCACCAGGGCGCTGAGCATGGGGATGCGTTCCCATTTGACCCGCACCGCCGGGCCGGAGATGGAGATGGCGGCCACCGCCTCGCCGTATTCGTTGTAGATATTGGCGGCGATGCAGCGCAGGCCCTCGAACTGCTCCTCGTCGTCCAGCGAATAGCCCTGCTGGCCTATCTTGTTCAGCTCCTGCTCGAACTGGCTGGGGGTGGTGATGGTGTGATCGGTGAAGGAAGCCATGCCGGTCTTGCGGATGATTTCCAGGGCGTCCTTGCGCGGCATGGCCGACAGCAGCGCCTTGCCCACCCCGGAAGCATGCAGCGGCGAACGGCTGCCCAGGGACACCACCATGCGCATGGTCTGGGGCGACTCCACCTGGCCCACAAAGACCACGCTGCTTTTCTCCAGAATGGCCAGGTTGGAGGTTTCGCCGGTTTCCGCCACCAGCTGCTTCATAAAGGGCCGGGCCTGGGCGATAAAGTCGCGCTTCTTGAGGTAGGCATTGCCGATGGAAAACGCATGAACCCCGATGCTCCACAACCCCTGGGCTTCGTCCACGTCCACAAAATCGTGGCTGCGCAGGCTGTTGAGCAGGCGATGGGCGGTGGAGGGGGCCAGCCCCAGGCTGCCGGCCACCTCGGTCAGCGACATGCCCATATCGGAGGCGGCCAGCCGTTCCAGCAACAGCAGGGCACGGGACAGGGACTGTACCTGGGTGGCACTGCTCTGCCTGGTGGTTTTCGGTTTTTTACTCTTTATTTCATCTGCCATGGGAAACCCGCGAGAGTCAGAGACCTGGCGGTTATTGTATTGTTAATCAGCCGCCAAGTCGCGCTTCATCGCGGATATTGGCGGCATGATCCCACCACGTTGCGCCGCTCGCACAATGGCCGTCTACACGGCCATATTGTCAAACACAGCCACTCTGCTATATTGCCGGCAATCAGCCGACGAGGAGTACCGCATGAACCTGGACAGCAAACTGCCCGAGCTGGGCACCACCATTTTCACCCGGATGAGTGCCCTGGCCACCGAGCACGGCGCCATCAACCTGTCCCAGGGCTTTCCCGACTTCGACGGCCCGGCCTACCTGAAGGAGCGGCTGGCCCACCATGTGGCGAGCGGCGCCAACCAGTACGCTCCCATGGCCGGCACCCCGGCCCTGCGCCGGGCCATCGCCGCCAAGACCCGGCTGCAGCACGGCCTGGAACCCCATGCGGAGCGGGAGATCACCATCACCGCCGGCGCCACCGAGGCGCTCTACGCCGCCATCACCGCCCTGGTGCGCCTCGGCGACGAGGTGGTGTGCTTCGATCCCAGCTACGACAGCTACGCCCCGGCGGTGACCCTGGCCGGTGGCCGCCTGGTACGGCTGCCGCTTAGCCCGCCCGAGTTCAGGCCGGACTGGGAGCAGTTCCGGGCGAGCCTTAGCCCGCGCACCCGGCTGGTGATCGTCAATACCCCACACAACCCCACCGCCACCGTCTGGCAGGCGGACGACTTCAACCAGCTGTGGCAGGCCATTGCCGATCACAACATCTTCGTGCTGAGCGATGAGGTCTACGAACATATCTGCTTTACCCCGGCCGGCCACAGCAGCGTGCTGCACCATGCCAACCTGCGGGAGCGGGCCATCGCCGTCTCCTCCTTCGGCAAGACCTACCACATGACCGGCTGGAAGGTCGGCTACGCCATAGCGCCGCCCGCCCTGACCGAGGAGCTGCGCAAGGTGCACCAGTACCTCACCTTTTCGGTCAATACCCCGGCCCAACTGGCCCTGGCGGACATGCTCGAGGCCCATCCCGAGCACTGGCGGCAGTTGCCGGACTTCTACCGGGCCAAGCGGGACCGCTTCGCCCGGGCGCTGGCGGGCAGCCGCTTCAAGGTATTGCCGAGCCTCGGCACCTACTTCCTGCTGGTGGACTACGGTGCCATCAGCGAGCTGGACGACCTGGCCTTTGCCCACTGGCTGACCGAGCATGCCGGGGTGGCCGCCATCCCGTTGTCGGTGTTCTGTGCCTCTCCCTTCCCCCACAAGCTGGTTCGGCTATGCTTTGCTAAGCAAGACGATACCCTGGACGAAGCGGGAGCCCGCCTATGCCGACTCTGAACCTCAGCCTGCTGCAGCAGCCCCTGCACTGGCACGACGGCCCGGCCAACCTGGCCCATTTCGACGGCCTGCTGGCCGGGTTGCACGGCCAGGACCTGATCGTCCTGCCGGAAATGTTCACCACCGGCTTCGCCATGGACGCCGCCCGCCATGCCCTGCCGGAAGAAGAGGTCATCGACTGGCTGCACGACCATGCCCAGCGGCTGCAGGCCATGATCGGCGGCAGCCTGGCGCTCGCCACCGAACAGGGGGCGGTCAACCGCTTTCTGCTGGTGGATCCCCGCCGCCGGGTGCACCGCTACGACAAGCGCCACCTGTTCCGCATGGCCGGCGAACACCGGTTCTACCGGCCGGGCAACAGCAGAGAAATAGTGGAGTGGAAGGGGTTCCGCATATTGCCGCAGATCTGCTACGACCTGCGCTTTCCGGTGTGGTCGCGCAACCGCAACGACTACGATCTGGCGCTCTATGTGGCCAACTGGCCGGCACCCCGGGCCTATCACTGGACCGCCCTGCTCACCGCCCGCGCCATCGAAAACCAGGCCTACGTGGCCGGCTGCAACCGGGTGGGCCAGGATCCCAACGGCCTGAGCTACAGCGGCAACAGCCTGATCCTCTCCCCCCAGGGCGAGGTGCTGGACAAGGCCGGCGATCACCAGGCCGCCGTGCTGCAGGCCGGTCTCAGCCTGGCCGAGTTGCGGGACTACCGGGAGCGCTTCCCGGCCTGGATGGACGCGGACGAGTTCCGGCTCGAGTAACGCCGCCGAAACGGGGGATGAAAAAAGGGCCGGCGATTTGCCGGCCCTGTCGTTCAGCCGGCCTTGGCCAGCAAGGCGTGGCGGTACTGCACTATATCCTCGATGGTCAGCACCGGCATGGCATGCCGTTTGCCGAAGGCGACGATCTCCGGCAACCGGGCCATGGTGCCGTCTTCATTGGTCAGCTCGCACAGCACCCCCGCCGGGCGCAGCCCCGCCAGTTGCATCAGATCCACGGTACCCTCGGTGTGGCCGCGACGGCTCAGCACCCCGCCGGGCTGGGCCCGCAGCGGAAACACATGGCCGGGGCGGGCCAGATCGGCGGCCCGGGCGCCGTCGGCGATGGCGGCCTTGACCGTGGTCACCCGGTCGCCGGCCGACACCCCCGTGGTCACCCCTTCCTTCGCTTCGATGCTGACGGTAAAGGCGGTCTGGTTCTTGCTGGAGTTGTCGCTCACCATGGGCGGCAGCTCCAGCCGGCGGGCCAGCTCGTCGGTGACGCAGAGGCAGACGATACCGCTGCACTCGCGGATCATCAGCGCCATCTGGGTGGGAGTCAGGCTGTCGGCGGCGTAAATCAGGTCGCCTTCGTTTTCCCGATCCTCGTCGTCCACCACCAGCACTCCCTGACCCTGCTGAAGGGCGAGCAGGGCACGCTCGACGCGCTCGATGGGATTGCCGAATGCGGCCAGTAAGGAAGTATTCTGAACAGACTGATTCATGGTAATAGCTCCTGTTGCTACCAGAATCAGGGCATAGGGAACAGCGGCCCTCCCTTGCGGGAAAGCCTGGCAGGCGCTGGCGATGCAAAAGCGCAATACCGCGACCCGAAGGCGGCGGCGGCCAGCTCCTTATCCTCTTCCATCCGGACTATCACCGTCGGCTCTGGCGTCTCACCAGATCTGCTGACCCCGGCCATGGGCCGGGCGCTCGCGGGCTCGCTGAAACAGCCAAAAGCTGCACAACATACCGCCGGTGGGGACTTCCACCCCGCCCTGAGAATAAGTTAATAAAAAGTGTACCGGCTATGCGGCCCGGTCATTGTAAAGAACTGCACCCGGCGACGCCACCCCGATTCCGACCTGCGGCTGTCGCAGCGAAGATCCCTTACCCGCACGCGAGGCCACCGGATTGCACAGAGCAAGGCGGCCTGGTTTCCCTGTTTGCGGTAGGCACAGTCCAGGCTGCCCAACTGCAGTCCTACCAGGATCCGACCCGCCTGACCCTGCAACGGCGTCGACCGTTTCTAACGGCGTATGCACGCACTCCGAGCCTGATCCCGGTCAAGGTCACCCAAAAATGACAAAGGCCGCAACCGACACTGTCGGTTGCGGCCTTGTTTTTTATTGGAGGGCCAGAAACAAAAAATCCGACGTAAGCGTCGGATTCAATGATGGTCGGCGTTGCAGGATTCGAACCTGCGACCCTCTGGTCCCAAACCAGATGCGCTACCAAGCTGCGCTAAACGCCGATAAACTCTTTAATTTTTCTGTCGGGCCGCGACCCTCTGGTCCGCCTACTCCCAACACCCGGAGATGCGCTACCAAGCTGCGCTAAACGCCGTTTTGTTTGTTATGAAGCAGTGGTGCGAAGGGGGGGACTTGAACCCCCACGTCCATAGGACACTAACACCTGAAGCTAGCGCGTCTACCAATTCCGCCACCCTCGCATTGTTTACTGCTTCCAGGCCTTGGCCTGAAACTGGGGTGACCGACGGGGCTCGAACCCGCGACAACCGGAATCACAATCCGGGACTCTACCAACTGAGCTACGGTCACCACATTTTGTCCATTACCAGATGGCGCGCCCGACAGGATTCGAACCTGTGACCTCTGCCTCCGGAGGGCAGCGCTCTATCCAGCTGAGCTACGGGCGCTCTATATTTGGACGCTGCGAATACTAAGGTCAGCCCCCGACCTTGTCCAGCACTTTTTTATAATAAAATACCGCCTGCCGCTTTTGTCAGCAGAGTGCTGCTTTTTTTGGCTAAACTTGCCAGAGAGCATCACCGGAACGATTGACTTACCGGAGGAAAGACCTAAAATCCCCTCAAAATGAATGAACGTTCATTCATGAGTACTTTGATACTGGTAATAGCATGTCGGATAAACGCGAGCGCATTCTGAACGCGGCAGAAACCCTGATCGCCCACTACGGCTTTCAGGGCATGTCGATGCACCTGGTGGCCAAGCACGCCGAGGTGGCCACCGGCACCATCTATCGCTACTTCGCCGACAAGGAGGCCCTGCTGCGCTGCCTGCATGAAGAGCGTATGCAGGACGTCTCGGTGGCCCTGATGAAAGAAGTCGATCTCGGCAACCCCTGTTACCAGCAGTTCCGCCTCTTGTGGCTGAACTGCATCCGCTACCTGCTGGACAACCCGGACTGCCTGCTGTACCGGGTGCAGTACGAAGCCTCTCCCCTGTTTGACAAGGAGGAGGACAAGCGGATGGACGAGCGCTACTTCCAGCCCATTTTCGAGTTTTTCGAACGGGGCCGCGAGGCGGGGCTCTTCCGGGATATTCCCACCGAGCTGCTGGGCTTTTTGGCACTGGAAAACCTGATGCTGTTATCCCAAAAGCATACCAAAGGCTGCATCGAACTCAGTGAAGACCTGTATGAACAGCTGATCGATGCCAGCTGGAACGCCATTCTAAAACGTTAAAATAAAATAAGTTGCGGGAGTAACCAGATGAAAAAATGGACCCTGTCCATGCTGCTGTTAGTGATCCTCATATTCGGCAGTGTAATTGGCTTCAATCTCTTTAAACAAAAAATGATGGCGCAGTACTTCGCCAATATGCCGATCCCCAGTTTCCCGGTCACCCTGACCGAGGTTCAGCCCCGGGACTGGACCCCCAGCATCGCCGCCATCGGCTTTATCGAGCCTATCCAGGGCATCAACCTCAGCAACGAGTCCGCCGGCATCGTCCGCGCCATCCATTTCGAGTCGGGCCAGCAGGTCAACACCGGCGACATCCTGATGGAGCTGGACGCGGACGTGGAAAAAGCCAACCTGCGCAGCGCCCAGGGCCGCTTGCCCTCGGTGCAGGCCAACCTGGAGCGGATGCGCCAGCTTTATGGCCGGGGCTCGGTGTCCAAGGGCCAACTGGATGAAGCGGAAGCCAGTTACCGCGAGTTGCAGGGGCAGATCGACTCGCTCCAGGCCACCATAGAGCGGCGCACCATTCGCGCCCCCTTCAACGGCTTTATGGGCATCCGTAACGCCTTCCTCGGCCAGTACCTGAACGCCGGCGCCGACATCGCCCGGCTGGAGGACATCAGCCAGTTCCGTATCCGTTTCACCATTCCCCAGACCCGGCTCGCCGATATCGCAGTGGGCCAGGCCCTGAACATCTTCGTGGACGCCTACCCGGACACCCCCTTCGAGGGTGAGATCACCGCCATAGAGCCGGTGGTCAACCTGGAGTCCGGGGTGGTGCAGGTGCAGGCCAGCATCCCCAACCAGGACGGCAAGCTGCGCTCCGGCATGTTCGCCAAGCTGGACGTCCGGCTGCCTTCGCTGCACGACCAGATCCTCGTGCCCCAGCATGCCATCAATTTCACCCTCTACGGCCAGACCGTCTACGTGGTGGAACAACAGCAGGCCGACGACGGCGACAGCGTACTGGTGGCCCGGCAACGGGTGGTGGAAGTGGCCGAGCGGGAGGCCGAGTTCGCCCGGGTGACCAGCGGCCTCAGTGCCGGCGAGCAGGTGGTGACGTCGGGCCAGGTCAGGCTGTCCAACGGCAGCCGGGTTCGGCCGGTAGACAGCGAAGCGCTGGATACCCCCGCGTCCATCCCCATGCTGTAAGCGGAGAATCCCATGCGCTTTACCGATATTTTTATCCGGCGGCCGGTGCTGGCCGTGTCGATCAGCCTGCTGATCGTGCTGCTGGGGCTGCAGGCCCTGCAGAAAATGCAGGTGCGGGAATACCCGGAGATGACCAATACCGTCATCACGGTGTCCACCGGCTATTACGGCGCCAGCGCCGATCTGGTGCAGGGCTTTATCACCCAGCCCCTGGAGCAGGCCATCGCCCAGGCCGACAACATCGATTTCATGAGCTCCACCAGCAACATGGGCAGCTCGCAGATCACGGTGCAGATGAAGCTGAACACGGATCCCAACGCAGCCCTGTCGGACATTCTCGCCCGGGTCAACTCGGTGCGTTCGCAGCTGCCGCGGGAGTCGGAAGACCCCAGCCTGGAGATGACCACGGGGGCCTCCACCTCCATCATGTACATCTCCTTCAGCAGTGAGCGGCTCAACTCCTCCGAGATCAACGACTACCTGGAGCGGGTGGTCCGGCCCCAGTTCTACTCGGTGGACGGGGTAGCCAAGCTCAACCTGTTCGGCGGCTCCAAATTCGCCCTGCGCATCTGGCTGGACCCGCTGCGCATGGCCGCCTACCAGCTCACCGCCACCGAGATCCTGTCGGTGCTGCAGGCCAACAACTACCAGGCCGCCGCCGGCCAGTCCACCGGCTATTTCATGCTCTACAACAGCGACATCAACTCCCAGGTGGACAGTCCGGAAGCGCTGGAATCCCTGATCATCGCCACCCGGGACGACGCCGTGGTGCGGCTGCGCGACCTGGCCCAGGTGTCCCTGGAGAAGAGCCGCGACGTGGTGCGCGCCCTGGCCGACGGCGAGTCGGCGGTGATCATCGGGGTGGATCCCACCCCCTCCGCCAACCCGCTGGAGGTGGCCGCCAACGTGCGCGAGATGCTGCCGGAACTCGAGCGCAACATGCCCGACACCATCAAGATGAAGCTGCTGTACGACGCCACCGACGCCATCAACGAGTCCATCTTCGAGGTGGTCAAGACCATCCTCGAGGCCTCGCTGATCGTGGTGGTGGTGATCACCCTGTTCCTGGGCTCGCTCAGGGCGGTGCTGATCCCCATCATCACCATCCCCCTGTCGCTGGTGGGCGTGGCCATACTGATGAGCCTGTTCGGCTTCAGCATCAACCTGATGACGCTGCTGGCCATGGTGCTGGCCATCGGCCTGGTGGTGGACGATGCCATCGTGGTGGTGGAAAACGTCGACCGCCATATCAAGGCCGGAGAAGACCCCTACCGGGCCGCTATTCTCGGCACCCGGGAAATCGCCCTGCCGGTGATCACCATGACCATCACCCTGGCGGCGGTATACGCCCCCATCGCCCTGATGAGCGGCATCACCGGATCCTTGTTCAAGGAATTCGCCCTGACCCTGGCCGGTGCGGTGTTCATCTCCGGCATAGTGGCGCTGACCTTGTCGCCCATGATGTGCTCCAGGCTGCTCAAGCCCCACCTCAACCCCAACCGCTTCGAACGCGGGGTAGAGAACACCCTGGAGAAACTGACCGAGCGCTATTCGGCCATGCTGGACGCGGTGATGGGCAAACGCCCGGTGGTGATCGCCTTCGCGGTGCTGGTGTTCGGCTCGCTGCCGGTGCTGTTCAGCTTTATCCCCAGCGAACTGGCGCCCAACGAAGACCGCGGCGCCTTCCTGATGATGGCCAAGGCGCCCAACACCGCCAACCTCGACTATATCGAGAACAACATGCGCAAGGCGGTGGAAGTGCTGAACCAGGACGACGCCATGAGCACCTCGCTCACCATCTCCGGCGTGCCCAATGCCAACCAGGGCCTGGCGGTGGCGGTGCTCAAGCCCTGGAGCCAGCGTGATTCCCAGAAATCGGTGATCGAGCGCCTGACCCCGCCGCTGCAGGAGATCCCGGCGGTGGCCATCAGCGCCTTCGAATTCCCCGAACTGCCCGGCGCCGGAAGCGGCCTGCCGGTGCAGTATGTGCTGACCACCCCCAACAACTTCGAGAGCCTGTACGAAGTGGCGGCGGACGTGCTGCAGAAGGTAAGCCAGAGCCCGCTGTTCATCTACAGCGAACTGGATCTGGCGTTCGATTCCGGCACCATGAAGATAGAAGTGAACCGGGACAAGGCCGGCGCCTACGGGGTGACCATGCAGGACATCGCCGTCACCCTGTCCACCATGATGAGCGACGCCTACGTCAACCGGGTGGATCTGGACGGCCGCAGCTACGAGGTGATCCCCCAGGTGACCCGCGAGCACCGGCTGAACCCGGACTCCATCAAGGACTACTATGTGCGCGCCCACAACGGCGACATGGTGCCCCTGGCCAACCTGCTGTCCATCACCATGGAGGCCCAGCCCCGTTCGCTGCCCCACTACAACCAGCTGAACTCGGCCACCATCGGCGCCGTGCTGACGCCGGGGGTCTCCATGGGCGATGCCATCAACTTCCTGGAACAGGAGGTCACCGCCCAGCTGCCCACCGGCTACAACCACGACTACCTGGGCGCCGCCCGCCAGTTCGTGACCGAGGGCAGCGCCCTGTACATGACCTTCCTGCTGGCGCTGTTCATCATCTTCCTGGTGCTGGCCTCCCAGTTCGAGAGCGTGCGCGACCCCTTGGTGATCATGGTGTCGGTGCCTCTGGCCATTTCCGGTGCCCTGATCGCCCTGGCCTGGGGCCTGGCCACCATGAACATCTATACCCAGGTGGGCCTGATCACCCTGGTGGGCATCATCACCAAGCACGGCATACTGATGTGCGAGGTGGCCAAGGAAGAGCAGCTGCACCGGGGCCGGGACCGGGCGGAGGCGATCCGCATCGCCGCCCGTATCCGCCTGCGCGCCATCCTGATGACCACCGCCGCCATGGTGGCGGGCCTGATACCGCTGCTGTTCGCGGTGGGTGCCGGCGCCTATTCCCGCTTCGGCATGGGCATCGTCATCGTCTCCGGCCTGAGCATCGGCACCCTGTTCACCCTGTTCGTGCTGCCGGTGATCTACACCTTCCTGGCCTCCCGCCACAAGCCGCTGCCGGTGTTCGACGAAGAACTGGCACCCAAGGCGCTGGGCAACCACTGAGCCGGGTAAGTGCATATGACAAAAGGGCTGCCTGGTGCAGCCCTTTTTGGTTTTTTATCGACCCGGGCCGGGCCAGCGGCTACAGTGAAGCCCTGTTGGGAACGGCGATGGAAGGCCATGCATCACTCTTTCGGTTTCGATCTGCGGGCGCTGGAAGTGTTCGTACACATAGTGGACAGCGGCAATATGACCGCCGCCGCCGAACGGCTCGGCATGACCCAGTCCTCCATCTCCCAGAACCTGTCCAACCTGGAAAAAAATCTCAATACCCGCCTGCTGGACCGCTCGGTCAGGCCACTGGAGATCACCCGGGCCGGCCGCTTCTTCTACGATCGCGCCAGCCAGTTGCTGCAGGAAGCCAAGGCCACCAGCAAGGCCATGCAGAAGGGCCGCTTCGACAAGCTGCGCCATGTGCGCATCGCCCTGGTCGACTCCCTGGCCACCGCCGTGGGCAAGCCCCTGGCCGATGCGGTCAAGCGCCACACCGAGCAGTGGTCCATGACCACGGGCCTGTCCCATATGCACGGCGAGGCGCTGCTGTCCCGCCATGTGGACATCATCATCTCCGACGACGCCCTGATGGATTACCCCGAGCTGAGCCGCTACCGCATACTGCGCGAGCCCTTCGTGCTGGTGCTGCCCAAGGCGTTCGGCGGCGACAGCCGGCAGTTGGGCACCCTGCTCAAACAGCTGGACTTCGTCCGCTACCCCGCCCATTCCCTGATCGGCCAGCGCATCGAACGCCACCTGCGCTACCGCCGGGTCGAACCGCCGCACCGGCTGGTGATGGACAACAGCTACGCGGTGCTGTCGATGGTGGCCGCCGGCCTGGGCTGGACCATCACCACCCCCCTGTGCCTGTTCCAGAGCGGGATCTGGCTGCCCCAGGTGCGCTGCGTGCCCATCCCCGGCGGCCATTTCTACCGCAACCTCACCCTGGTCACCCGTCGGGACGAGCTGCACGAGCTGCCCCGGGTCATCGCCTCCGATATCCGCCAGATTTTGCTGCAGGAATTTATGCCGGCCATGGCCGGGCACCTGCCCTGGCTGGGTGACAATGTCGAAATATGCGATCTATCGCATTGAATAATAAACACTATTTGTAAAACTTATAGTGTATCGACAACCATGAGTGATGCTTGTTGAGAAACTTTCTCACCTCGTTTTAGACTGGCTCCCGACGCGAAAGACACGCAAGGAATGCAGCAGGTTGTAGGTTCGATGTCTGCCTGTCTTCGACCCAACGAACACACCACAACGGATGAGGGTGAGTTATGTCTGAGTTTGAACGCACCAAAACGGTCTCCTACGATTCGGTCTCCCGGGACTACCTGGAAAAGCGCCAGTTGAAGAAAGGCGCCGCCGGCTGGATCCTGCTGGCCGGGCTGGGGGTCTCCTACGTGATTTCCGGCGACTTCGCCGGCTGGAACTTCGGCCTGGGCCAGGGCGGCTTCGGCGGCATGCTGCTGGCCACCCTGCTGATGGCCATCATGTACAGCTGCATGGTACTGGGGCTGGCCGAGCTGTCGTCCTCCCTGCCCACCGCCGGCGGCGGCTACAGCTTCGCCCGCCGGGCCTTCGGCCCCTGGGGCGGTTACCTCACCGGCACCGCCATACTGCTCGAATACGCCATAGCGCCGGCGGCCATCGCCATCTTCATCGGCGGCTACGTGCACGAGCTGTTCGGCTGGGACGGCCCCCTGGTCTACGCCTTTTTCTACCTGTTGTTTGTCGGCATCCACCTGTGGGGCGCCGGCGAGGCCCTGAAGATCATGCTCGGCATCACCGCCCTGGCGGCGGTGGCCATACTGGTGTTCATCCTCGGGCTGATCCCCCACTTCCAGTGGGACAACCTGTTCACCATCGCCGCCAACCCGGACGCCCTGGGTGCCTCGAGCTTCCTGCCCCAGGGTTACATGGGCATCTGGGCCGCCCTGCCCTTCGCCATGTGGCTGTTCCTGGCGGTGGAAGGGGTGCCGCTGGCGGCGGAAGAGGCCGGCGATCCGGCCCGGGACATGCCGCGGGGCATCATCACCGCCATGCTGATACTGCTGGTGTTCGGCGGCTGCGTGCTGTTCCTGGCGCCGGGCGCCGCCGGTGCCGATGCGATGCAGGATCACGGCGCGCCCCTGGTCGGCGCCCTGCAGGCCGTTTACGGCGGCGATTCCCGCCTGGCTTCCTTCGTCAACCTGGTCGGCCTGGCCGGACTCATCGCCAGCTTTTTCTCCATCATCTACGCCTATTCCCGCCAGGTGTTCGCCCTGTCCCGGGCCGGCTACCTGCCCCGCGGCCTGTCGCTGACCGGCAAGCGCAAGGTGCCGGCCCTGGCGCTGATCGTGCCCGGCATCCTCGGCTTCATCCTGTCCCTGAGCGGCGAGGGCGACCTGATGATCACCATGGCGGTGTTCGGCGCCACCCTGTCCTACGCCATGATGATGCTGTCCCACATAGTGCTGCGCCTGCGCGAACCCGAGCTGGCCCGTCCCTACCGCACCCCCGGGGGCATCGTCACCACCGGCATCGCCCTGGTGCTGGCCGTCGTCGCCTTCGCCTCCACCTTCGTGGTGAGCGTGGAGGCGGCGCTGTGGTCGGCCCTCTTCTATATCTTGATGATCGGCTACTTCTTTTTCTTCAGCCGCAAGCGGCTGGTGGCCCAGGCGCCGGAAGAAGAGTTCGCCGCCATCGCCCGGGCCGAGGCCGAATTGCAATAACCCAGGCGGGCCCGCCCGGCGCGGGTCCGGACGGCGCCAGAGTGAGTTTGGCGCCCCGACCGACAAGGAACCGAGGTAAGACACCATGCTAGACCCAAGACAGGTAACCACCGCCGAGCAGGCCCGCCGGATAGTCGAAGAGCGCGGCCTCAGCCATGTCAAGGTGGGGATTTTCGACCAGGACGGCGTACTGCTCGGCAAGTACATGAGCAAGGAGAAGTTCTTCTCGGCGCTGGCAGGGGGCTTCGCCTTCTGCAGCGTGGTGCTGGGCTGGGACTCCAAGGATCAGCTGTACGACAACGTCAGCTACACCGGCTGGCACAACGGCTACCCGGACGCCCAGGTGCGCATCCTGCCCCACAGCTGCCGGGAACTGCCGCTGGAAGACAACATGCTGCTGTTCTTGTGCGAATTCGCCGGCGATGCCGAAGCCATCTGCCCGCGCGGCACCCTGCGCCGGGTGCTGGCCCTGGCCGATGAGATGGGGTTCAGCGCCAGGGCGGCGCTGGAATACGAGTTCTTCATGTTCAAGGAGACCCCGGAGTCGGTGCGCCAGAAAGGCTTTCGCAACCTGGAGCCCCTCACCCCGGACTGGTTCGGCTACTCGGTGCTGCGCAACTCGGTGCACGCCGATCTCTACCACCAGATCATCGACCTGGGCGAGCGGATGGACTTTCCCATCGAGGGGCTGCATACCGAAACCGGCCCCGGGGTGCTGGAGGCGGCCATCGCCGTCGACGGCGCCGAGCAGGCCGCCGACAAGGGCGCCCTGTTCAAGACCTTTATCAAGGTGCTGGCCCAGCGCAACAAGCTGATGGCCACCTTTATGGCCAAGTGGTCGAACGACTACCCGGGCCAGAGCGGCCATATCCACATGTCGCTGTACGACCGCCAGGGCGCCAACGTCTTCCACGATCCGGAGCAGCCCCACAACATGAGCCGGCTGCAGCGCCACTTTATCGCCGGCCAGCAACAGCTGATGCCGGAATTACTGGCCATGATAGCGCCCACCGTCAACAGCTACAGCCGAATGATCCCCGGCTTCTGGGCTCCGACAGAGGCCACCTGGGGGGTGGAAAACCGCACCACGGCGCTGCGGGTGATCCCCGGCGGTCCCAAGAGCCAGCGGGTGGAATACCGCCTGGGCTCGGCCGACGCCAACCCCTACCTGGCCCTGGCCGCCGCCCTGGCCGCGGGCCTGTACGGCATCCGGCACCGGCTGGAGCCCGGCGCGCCCATCCAGGGCAACGCCTACGCCGAGCAGCAGCCGGAGTCGCTCCAGCTGCCGCGCACCCTGTGGGAAGCGGCCCAGCGGCTGAAGCGCTCGGAAGCCGCCCGGGAGCTGTTCGGCGATGCCTTCGTGGAACATTTCGCCGCCACCCGGGAATGGGAAGAGCGGGAATTCCGCAAGCACATCACCGACTGGGAACTGGATCGCTATTTCGAAATCATCTGAGCCGACGGGAGCCCCTATGAATGACAAGGTACTGACCCTCTCCCCCGTGGACGGCAGCGTCTACGTGGAACGCCCCTTCGCCGGGCCGAATGACATCGCCGAGGCCCTGCGCCTGGCCAAGGCGGCCCAGGCGCACTGGCGCCGGCTGCCCCTGGCCGAACGGGCGGCCCTGTGCCGCCGGGCCGTGGACGCCCTGGTGGCCGAGAAAGCGGCCATCGCCGAGGAAATCTGCTGGATGATGGGCCGCCCCATCCGCTACGCCGGCGGCGAGGTCGACGGCCTGGCCGAACGGGCCCGCTACATGATAGACATCGCCGACGAGGCGCTGGCGCCGGTGCGGCTGCCGGAAAAACCGGGGTTCGAGCGCTATATCCAGCGCGACCCCCTGGGCCTGGTGCTGGTGATCGCGCCCTGGAACTACCCCTACCTTACCGCCATCAACGCGGTGATGCCGGCGCTCATGGCGGGCAACGCCGTGCTGCTCAAGCACTCGGCCCAGACCCCCCTGTGCGCCGAGCGCCTGGCCCGGGCCTTCGAGCAAGCCGGCCTGCCCAGGGGCGTGTTCCAGTACCTGCACCTGTCCCACACCGACACCAACGCCCTGATCCGGGCGCCGGAGGTGGACCACGTGGCCTTTACCGGCTCGGTGGCCGGCGGCGCCGCGGTCGAGCGGGCGGCGGCCGGGCGCTTTATCGGCGTCGGGCTGGAGCTGGGCGGCAAGGATCCGGCCTATGTCCGGGCCGACGCCGACCTGGCCCAGGCGGTGGCCACCGCCATCGACGGCGCCTTCTTCAACTCGGGCCAGTCCTGCTGCGGCATAGAGCGCATCTATGTGCATGCGAGCCTGTACGACGCCTTCGTGGCGCAGGCGGCGGCCCTGGTCAGGGAATACCGGCTGGGCCGGCCCGACGATCCGGCCACCACCCTGGGCCCCCTGGTGCGCGCCGGCGCCGCCGACTTCGTGCGCGGCCAGATCGCCGAGGCGGTGGCGCAGGGGGCCACCGCCCATATCGACCCGGCGGACTTTCCCCTCGACCGTCCGGGCACCCCCTACCTGGCGCCCCAGGTGCTCACCGGGGTGAACCACCGGATGCGGGTGATGACGGAGGAATCCTTCGGGCCCGTGGTCGGCATCCAGAAGGTCGAGTCCGACGAAGAGGCCGTCGCCCTGATGAACGACAGCGACTTCGGCCTGACCGCCGCCATCTTCACCCGGGATGTCGCCACCGGCATTGCGCTGGGCGAGCAGTTGCACACCGGCACCTTCTTCATCAACCGCTGCGACTACCTGGACCCGGGCCTGGCCTGGACCGGGGTCAAGCAATCCGGACGGGGCTGCACCCTGTCCCGGCTGGGTTACGAGAGCCTGACCCGGCCCAAGTCATTCCATATCAAATTGCCGCACTGAGGAGCCGCCATGAACCATTATGTCGCCAACTGGAATTACCCCACCCAGATCCGGGTGGGCATGGGCCGCATCAGGGAGCTGGCCGAGGGCTGCCGCCGGCTCGGCATGAAGGCGCCGCTGCTGGTGACGGATCCGGGGCTGGCCGCCCTGCCCATGATGCCCGCCATCCTCGCCGCCTGCCGGGAGCAGGGGCTGGAGATGGCGGTGTTTTCCGCCATCAAGGGCAACCCGAACGGGGAGAACGTCGCCGCCGGGGTGGCCGCCTTCCAGGCCGGCGGGCACGACGGCGTGGTCGCCCTGGGCGGCGGCTCGGCGCTGGACGCGGGCAAGGCCATCGCCCTGATGGCGGGCCAGGACAGGCCGCTGTGGGATTTCGAGGATGTGGGTGACAACTGGACCCGGGTAAAGGTGGACGCCATGGCGCCGGTGGTGGCGGTGCCCACCACCGCGGGCACCGGCTCGGAAGTGGGCCGCGCCGCGGTGATCACCGATCAGGCCAACCACATCAAGCGCATCATCTTCCACCCCGCCATGCTGCCGGCCCTGGTGATCCTGGATCCCGAGCTGACCGTCGGCCTGCCGGGCAAGGTGACCGCCACCACCGGCATGGACGCCCTGTCCCACAACCTGGAAGCCCTGTGCGCCCCGGGTTACCACCCCATGGCGGAAGGCATCGCCATGGAGGGCATCCGCCTGATCCACCAGTACCTGCCGCGGGCGGTGCGGGACGGCTCGGATCTGGAGGCCCGCTGCCAGATGCTGGTGGCCTCCAGCATGGGCGCCACCGCCTTCCAGCGCGGCCTGGGGGCCATGCACGCCCTGGCCCACCCCATCGGCGCCCTGTACGACGCCCACCACGGCCTGCTCAACGCCATTTTGATGCCCTATGTGCTCGCGGCCAACCGGGAGGCGATCACCCCGGTGATCGAGCGGCTGAATCGCTACCTGGGGCTGGAACAGGCCGGCTTCGACGGCTTTATGGACTGGGTGCTGACCCTGCGCGCCGAGCTCGGCATTCCCTCCACCCTGGGCGAGATCGGCATTGCGCCGGACCAGGCGGAACGCATCGGCGCCATGGCGGCCGAGGACCCCTCCGCCGGCAGCAACCCCATCGCCTTCAGCGCCGAGCAATACACCCGGATCTGCCGGCAGGCCATTACCGGCGCCGGCTGAGGAGGCCCGATGAAAATAGGAATATTGCAGTGCGACGATGTGCTGGAGCAACTGCAGCCCCGGCACGGCAACTACCCCGAGATGATCCGCCGGCTGCTGCTGGCGGTGGATAACGACCTGGAGTTCGTGGTGTACCGCGTCCTGGATCAGCAGTTGCCGGAACACCCCGCGGCCTGCGACGCCTACATCACCACCGGCAGCCGTCACGGGGTCAACGATGGCCACGACTGGGTCAACCGGCTGGCGGACTTCGTCGCCCTGCTGTACCGGGAGCAACGCAAGCTGGTGGGCATCTGCTTTGGCCACCAGCTGATGGCCAAGGCCCTGGGCGGGGAAGTGGTGCAGTCGGACAAGGGCTGGGGCATCGGCGTGTCGTTCAACCAGGTGGATAAAACCCAACCCTGGATGACGCCGCCTTCCCGCGCCCTGGACCTGGTGGTGAGCCACCAGGATCAGGTGAGCCGGCTGCCGGCCGACGCCGAGGTGCTGGCCGGCAGCCCCTTCTGCCCCTTCTACATGGTGCAGTACCGGGACCACTTCCTCGGCATCCAGGGCCACCCGGAGTTCAGCCGGCCCTACTCCGCCGATCTGATGGCCACCCGGCAGGAGCGCTTTCCGCCCCACCGCTACCGGGAAGCCCTGGCCTCGCTCGGCGCCGAAGTGGACGACCTGCTGCTGGCGAGATGGATACTGGCCTTTATGAGATCCTGATGGCCCTCCCGAGGACCGCCCGGCGCGGTCCTTTCGTTTTTCCAGGCTCGCCTAACATAGTAAGCTGACGTTTTCGGACGAGGGGGAAGCACCATGCTGCTATGGATACTGGTATTGGGAGCGGGGCTGCTGGTCACCTCGCTGCTGCTCAACCAGGGCCGGGCCCAGGGCGAGCTGGAAGAGCGGCTGCGGGCGCTGGAGGCGGACAACCGGCAGTTGCGCGAGCGGATAAACACCCTGGAGGAGCTGGTGCTGGAGCGGGAAAAACGCCGCCCCTTCGAGGACATGGCCAAAAATCCCGACCAGGACTGAAATCACCGCCTCTTCTCCTGCCGGCATTAATTGCCTACACTGGGGGCTTGAGTCTCCCGCGGGCCCGCCAACAAGATGAAAGATCAGAAAAAAGCCTACCTGTTCGGGCTGGGGGCCGTGGCCTGCTGGTCCACCGTGGCCACTGCCTTCAAGCTCTCGCTCGGCTACTTCTCCCCGGCCCAGCTGCTGCTGGTGGCCACCGCCACCTCGCTGCTGCTGCTGCTCGGCCTGCTGGCGGTGCAGGGCAAGCTTATCCATCTGGGCCGCTACCTGCGCGACCGGCCCGGCTACTACCTGCTGCTGGGGCTGCTCAACCCGGCACTCTATTATCTGATCCTGTTCCAGGCCTACGACCGGCTGCCGGCCCAGCAGGCGCAGACCCTCAACTACACCTGGGCCATCACCCTCACCCTGCTGGCGGTGCCCTTCCTCGGCCAGAAGATCCGCGGCCAGGACTGGGTGGCCATCGTGCTCGGCTACCTGGGTGCCATGGTCATCGCCACCCGGGGCGACCTGCTCGGTCTGAACTTCGAGGATCCCCTGGGGGTGGCGCTGGCGCTGGTGTCCACGGTGATCTGGGCCGGCTACTGGATACTCAACACCCGTAACCAGGGCGATCCCCTGGTGGCGCTGACCCTGAGCTTCCTGCTGGCGCTACCCTTTGTGGTGCTGGCCACCGCCCTGTGGTCGGACTTTGCCCTCAGCGCCTGGCAGGGCTGGGTGGGCGCCGTCTACGTGGGCCTGTTCGAGATGGGCTTCGCCTTTGTGATGTGGCTGCTGGCCATGAAGCACGCGGAAAACACCGCCCGCATCTCCAACCTTATCTTTATTTCGCCCTTCGCCTCCCTGCTGCTGCTGCGCTTCCTGGTGGGCGAGGCCATCTACCCCGCCACCGTGGTGGGGCTGGTGATGATAGTGGCGGCCCTGCTGATCCAGCAGCTCAGGCTCGGGCCCCGGTTTGCCAAGCCATCCCGGGCGAAGTAGAGTGAACGGACAGCAAACCCTGTACGATTTCGGATGAACCGGACTCCCTGCAAAACCCCGGCCCGGTCGGTGGCCGACGCGCTCGGCGCCGGCACCCTCGGGTGCCGGCGGGCCAGTCCATCAAGCAACTATTCACTTCGCGTTAAGGAATCGCCATGACTTATGCCACTCGCCTTGCCGCCGTCCGGGACAGCCTGAAGCAACAGGGCCTGGACGCCTTTATCGTGCCCCACGACGACGAGCATCTGGGCGAGTACATACCGCCCCATGCCGAGCGGCTGGACTGGATCAGCGGCTTCAACGGCTCCGCCGGCGCCGCCGTGGTGCTGGCCGACAAGGCGGCCATCTTCGTGGACGGCCGTTATACGGTGCAGGTGCGCCACCAGTGCGACCCGGCCCTGTTCGAGTTCCGTCATCTGGTCAACGAGCCCTTCCTCGACTGGATAGCGGAACAGCTGAATGCGGGCAGCCGGGTCGGCTTCGATCCCAAACTGCACAGCCGGGGCTGGCACCAGGCGGCCGAAGCCCGGCTGGCGGAACAAGGCATCGCCCTGGTGCCGCTGGCCCAGAACCCCATCGACCGGCACTGGCACGACAGGCCGGCGCCGGAACGCCGGCCCGCCCTGCTGCTCGACCAGGAGTACAGCGGCCAGCACAGCGAGGCCAAACGCCACCGCATCGCCGAAACCCTCAAGGCCAAGGGGGTGGATGCCCAGTTGCTGACCCAGGCCGAGCCCATCAACTGGCTGCTGAACATCCGCGGCCGCGACATCCCCTGCCTGCCGGCGGTGCTGAGCTTCGCCCTGCTGCACCAGAACGGTGCCGTGCAGCTGTTCGCCGACCCCGCCAAGTTCGACGAGCTGGATCTGGCCGGACACTGCGGCAAGGACGTCACCCTCGCCCCCATGGCCGAGCTGGAGCAGGCCCTGGCCACCCTCGGCGCCAACGGCGCCCGGGTCCAGCTCGATCCGGCCACCGCCAACGCCTGGAGCGCCCTGGTGCTGGAGCGGGCCGGCGCCGAGCTGGTGCCGGCCGAGGATCCCTGCATGCTGCCCAAGGCCTGCAAGAACCCGGTGGAAGTGCACGGCAGCCGGGCCGCCCACCTGCGCGATGCGGTGGCGGTGTGCCGCTTCCTGGCCTGGCTGGACCGCCGGCTGGCCGAGCCCCATCCGGAATTGGAAGATGAAGGCACCCTGGCCGACCGGCTGGAAGCCTTCCGCGCCGAGCTGCCCGAGTTCGTGGAGCCGAGCTTCAGCACCATCTCGGCCCTGGGGCCCAACGCCGCCATGTGCCACTACCGGCACAGCAACGGCACCCCGCGCCAACTGGGGCAGGATGCCATCTACCTGGTGGACTCGGGCGGCCAGTACCTGGACGGCACCACCGACATCACCCGTACCGTGGCGGTGGGCGAGCCCGGCGCCGAGATGCGCAAACTGTTCACCCTGGTGCTGCGCGGCCATATCGACCTGGCCTGCGCCCGTTTCCCCGCCGGCACCGGCGGCCTGCAGCTGGACGCCCTGGCGCGCCTGCCCCTGTGGCAGCAGGGCTACAACTTCGACCACGGCACCGGCCACGGCGTGGGCCACTTCCTCAGCGTGCACGAGGGTCCGCAACGCATTTCGCCCAAGGGCAGCATGGTGCCCCTCACCACCGGCATGATCCTTTCCAACGAGCCCGGCTACTACCGGGAAGACGCCTTCGGCATCCGCTGCGAAAACCTGGAAGTGGTGCAGCCCGCCGACACCGACGGCGACATCCCGGTGTTCGAGTTCGAAAACCTCACCTGGGTGCCCTTCGACCGCCGGCTGGTCGACCCGGCCTGGTTCGAGCCCAAGCATGTGCAATGGCTGAACCACTACCACGCCCAGGTGCGGGAGAAGGTCGGCCCGCTGCTCGCCGGGAACGACCTGGCCTGGCTGGAGCAGGCCACCCGGCCGCTGTAAGGGCATTGCGCCGGAAGCCGGAAGCTTCTAGCTTCTAGCTTCTAGCGCCGGTAATTTGCCGCCTTTCCCCAAAATTCGGTACACTGGCCCGAATTTTGTCGTTTGAGTATGGTCTTAAGCGGCAGCCTTATTAACCGGGTTTATCTATGCCACTCGCCAATTACTACCGAACATTGCTGGAGCACCTGCCTACCCTGGCAGTGGACGCCGACCGGGTCGAAGTGTTGTATTCCGCCCGGGCGTTCAGGCAACGGCTGCTGGAGCTGATCGCCGCCGCCCACACCCGTATTTACCTGGTGGCCCTCTACCTGCAGGACGACGAGGCCGGCCGGGAAATCCTCGGCGCCCTCTACCAGGCCAAGCAGGCCAGGCCGGCCCTGGATATCCGCCTGTTCGTCGACTTCCACCGCGCCCAGCGCGGCCTTATCGGCCACCGGGGCCAGGGCGGCAATCACTGCATGTACCAGGAATTCGCCGCCCGCCACGAGCATGCCATTCCCGTCTACGGGGTGCCGGTCAAGGGCCGGGAGCTGCTGGGGGTGCTGCACCTGAAGGGCTTTATTTTCGATGACACAGTGCTCTATTCCGGCGCCAGCCTCAACGACATCTACCTGCACCAGCAGGACAGGTACCGCTTCGACCGCTATCACCAGATCACCGACGCCAGGCTGGCGGACTGCATGGTTGACTATGTCGACCGGCTGTTCGGCAACAACCCGGCGGTACCGCTGCTGAGCCAGCCCGAGATCCCCCGCGCCCGCCAGCTGCGCCATGCCATTCGCCACTTCAAGCAGCAGGTGCGCCGGGCCCGCTACGAGTTCGACGACGTCACCCGCCGATCCGGCCAGGTGGCCGTCACCCCGCTGGCGGGCCTGGGCAAGTTCGGCAACCGGCTCAACCGCGCCATCCGCCACCTGCTGCGCGGCACCCGGGAGAAGCTCTTTATCTGCACCCCCTACTTCAACCTGCCCAAACCCCTGGCCAGGGATATCCGGGCCTTGCTGAAAAAAGGGGTGGAGGTGACTCTGGTGATCGGCGACAAGACCGCCAACGACTTCTATATTCCGCCGGAAGAGCCCTTCCGTACCATAGGCGGCCTGCCCTACCTGTACGAAACCAACCTGCGCCGCTTCGCCCGCGCCAACCAGACCTTCATCTACCAGGGCCGGCTCAACATCATGCTCTGGCGCCACGAGCGCAACTCCTACCATCTCAAGGGGCTGTTCGTGGACGACGATCTGGCCATGATCACCGGCAACAACCTCAACCCCCGCGCCTGGGGCCTGGATCTGGAAAACGGCCTGCTGTTGCAGGATCCGGAGCGGTTGCTGCAGGCCCGCTTCGAGGCGGAACAGGCCAATATCCTGGAACACTGCCGGCGACTGGAACACTTCTCCGAGATCGAGGAGCTGGATGACTACCCGGCGCCGGTACAGAAGCTGCTGAAACGGGTGGCCCGCACCCACGCCAATGTGCTGCTGAAGCGGCTGCTCTGACGCCGGAAGCTGGAAGCCGGCCCCGTTCATCTTCCGGCTTCACGCTTCCAGCTTCCGGCTCTTGTTGCTATCCTCTGTAAATATTTACAGTACGGGGCCGCCATGAATCTGGACCACATGTCCCTCAGCCTGCTCAAGGGAGTGGGCGACAAGATGCTGGAGAAGCTGCACCGCCTGGGCCTGGAGACGGTGCAGGACCTGCTGTTCCACCTGCCCCTGCGCTACGAGGATCGCACCCGTGTCCTGCCCATCGCCGAACTCCGGCCGGGCATGCACGTCTCGGTGCTGGGCGAGATAGTCGACAACCACATCAGCTACGGCCGCAAGCGCATGCTGATCTGCCGGCTGCGCGACCCCAGCGGCACCCTGACCCTGCGTTTCTTCAACTTCGCCGCCGCCCAGAAAAACAGCCTCGCCGCCGGCACCCGGCTGCGGGTATTCGGCGAGATCCGCCCCGGCCACCATGGCCTGGAGATCATCCACCCGGAATACAGCCTGCTGCAGGGCGAGCAGCCGGTAGAAACCGAAACCAGCCTGACCCCGGTGTACGGCACCACCGAAGGGCTGCGCCAGCTGACCCTGCGCCAGCTCAGCGAGCAGGCCCTGGCCCTGCTCGAACAGCAACCGCTGCGGGAACTGCTGCCCGAGGGCCTCTACGACCACCAGCTCGGCCTGAACCAGGCGGTGCGCCTGCTGCACCGGCCGCCGCCCGACGTCGCCCTGCTGCAGCTGGAGCAGGGCCAGCACCCGGCCCAGCGCCGGCTGGTGATGGAAGAGCTGCTGGCCCACAACCTGTCGGTGCTCAAGGTGCGGGAGCAGAGCCAGGCCCACCGCGCCCGGCCGCTGCCCTGCCCACAAACGCTGCTCGACCGCTTCCTCGGCCAGTTGCCCTTTTCCCCCACCGGTGCCCAGCGCCGGGTGGTGGCGGAGATCGGCGCCGACCTGCAGAAAACCGTGCCCATGATGCGGCTGGTGCAGGGCGATGTGGGTTCGGGCAAGACCCTGGTGGCCGCCCTGGCGGCGCTGCAGGTGATCGGCAACCAGGGCCAAGTGGCGCTGATGGCGCCCACCGAACTGCTGGCCGAGCAGCACGCCAACAACTTCGCCGCCTGGCTTTCTCCCCTCGGCATCCAGGTGGGCTGGCTGGCGGGCAAGGTCAAGGGCAAGGCCCGGGCCGAGCAACTGGAACGGCTCGCCAACGGCGAGCTGGCCATGGTGGTGGGCACCCACGCCCTGTTCCAGGAGCAGGTGCAGTTCAACGCCCTGGAACTGGTGATCATCGACGAGCAGCATCGCTTCGGGGTGCACCAGCGCCTGGCCCTGCGCGAGAAGGGCAGCCAGGGCGACTATTACCCGCACCAGCTGATCATGACCGCCACCCCCATCCCCCGCACCCTGGCGATGACCGCCTACGCGGATCTGGATACCTCCGTCATCGACGAACTGCCGCCGGGGCGCACCCCGGTCACCACGGTGGCCATTCCCGACGGCCGCCGCGACGAAGTGGTAGCCCGGGTGCGGCAGCTGTGCCGGGAGCAGGGCCGCCAGGCCTACTGGGTCTGTACCCTGATCGAAGAATCGGAAGTGCTGGAATGCCAGGCGGCGGAAGACACCGCCGCCACCCTTTCCGCCCAGTTGCCGGAGCTGAAGGTCGGGCTGGTGCACGGCCGCATGAAGCCGGCGGAGAAACAGGCGGTGATGGCCGACTTCAAGGACGGCCGCCTCGACCTGCTGGTGGCCACCACCGTCATCGAAGTGGGGGTGGACGTGCCCAACGCCTCGCTGATGATCATCGAAAACCCCGAGCGCCTGGGCCTGGCCCAGTTGCACCAGCTGCGCGGCCGGGTGGGCAGGGGCGCCACCGCCTCCCACTGCGTGCTGCTCTACCACGCCCCCCTGTCGAAGACCGCCGGCCAGCGGCTGGGGGTGCTGCGCGACACCAACGACGGCTTCGTCATCGCCCAGAAGGACCTGGAGATCCGCGGCCCGGGCGAGCTGCTCGGCACCCGCCAGACCGGCCTGGCCGACCTCAAAATTGCCGATCTGGTGCGGGACCAGGCGCTGTTGCCCGAGGTGCAACGGCTGGCCCGTTACCTGGCCGACCGCCACCCCGGGCTGGTGGATCCGCTGATCCGTCGCTGGCTCGGGCTGCGTGATCATTACGGCAAGGTGTGAACCGGGATATTTCCGCCCAGGCTCAAGCTATGTATGATACAAGTTCCGGATTTTTAAGGAATGTTCCATGAGAAAGCTGGCCAGGAAGCTGTTGCTCGCCCTGTTGCTGCTGGGAGCCGCCGGCTGGCTGCTGCTCAGTTTCTTCGATGCCAACCAGCTGAAAAAACCGGTGCTGGGCTGGCTTAACGAACACACCGAGCTGGATATCGCCATTGGCCGGCTGGAATTCAATCCCCTGCATCCCTACAAGCTGCTGGCGGAAGACGTGCGCCTGGGCGACTGGTTCCAGGCCAGGCAGCTCTATCTGGAACTGGCACGGCTGTCGCCCCTGGCGGGCCACACCCGCATCGCCGTGCTCGACGTGATCGACGGCCAGATCCGGCTCGACCGGGCCACCGAGCTGGCGGCCCTGCCGGACAACCTGGCCAATATCACCGTCGACGAGCTCAACACCAAGAACCTGACCCTGGCCTGGGACGGCTGGGAGGCCCAGGGCGCCAACCTCAAGCTGAACGGCTGGCAGCCCAGGCGCAACGGGGACTGGCGCTGGTGGTCGGACATGACCCTGAGCGGCCAGGTGCGCCAACTGTCCCACCCCTGGCTGGAAATGTCGCGCATCAACCTGGAAGGCCGCGTCCATCGCCGCCAGCTGCAGCTCGACACCTTGCGCAGCCGGCTGTTCGACGGCCTGTTCGAGGCCAGCCTCAGCCTGGATCCGGCCAGCCGGGAACTGACCCTGAACGAGCCCCGCTTCAGCCACAACAAGCTGCAGTTCAGCCAGGCACCGGAGCTGCCCGAGGGCTGGACCCTGCTGCTCAACCGCGCCAGCCTCCAGGATCTGAGCATCACCAGCCCCTGGCTCACCGCCAACGGCATCGACGGCAGCCTCCGCTACCTCGAGTGGCAGCCCGGCGCCCTGCCCGAGGCCCGGGGCGACTGGCAGGCCGACGAGGCGGTGCTGGACTGGTTGCGGCTCGATGCCCATCAGGGCCAGCTGCTGAGCAACCGGGAGCGACTGGGCCTCAGCCTGCGGGGCAAGGCCTACCAGGGCAGCCTGGAAGCCGAGCTGGGCTGGTTTCCGCAGCAGGGCCGGCTGGATATCGACAACCTGCAGCTGCTGGGCAGCAAGCTGGAATGGCTGCCCGACCTGCACTGGCCGGTGCCCGATATACGGATTCACAAGCTCAACCTCAACCAGGCCGAACTGCTGTCGGCCGACCCTGAGCTTCCCTTGTCACTGCACGGCGGCCAGTTGTTTATCACCGATCTGGCCTGGTCGACCGAACAGTGGCGCCCGCTCAGCGATCAGGCCCGCCTGGAAGGCGGCTGGAACGAACTGGCCTACGACAGCCTGATCAGCCGCCGGAGCAGTTTCAGTGCCCGGCTGGACGATACCCGGCTGCTGCTGGATGAACTGAGTGGCGAATTTCTCGAGGGCAGCGTCAGGCTCAGCGGCAACCTGGGACTCTATCCCCCGCACCGGGGCCGGCTGCAGCTTGAGGCCGAACACCTTGCCCTGCGCCGGCTCAGCAGCTGGCTCAGGGCCGAGCGCAGTTTTTCCGGCACCCTGTCGATGAGCGCCACCCTGGCCGGCGAGCCAAAGCGGCCGCCAAGCTGGGAAGGTAACCTGGCACTCGAAGGAAGCGATGTCTTTATCGAACGGCTGGGGCTGGATAACTGGCTAAAGGCCCGGCTGGGTGAGGATTACAGCCGGCCCAGGCAGGTCGACCCCTTGCTGGCCGCCCTCGATCTGGAAAGCTCGGACGCCTTTATCTACAAAACCGAGCTGAAGGGACCCGTCGCTCAGGGCCAATGGCAACTGGACGGCAGCGCCGTGCAGAGCGTGCGCCACCTGCTGGCCCTGCGGGGCAGCCTGGATCTGGCGGGCGGCTGGGATCTGGAGCTGGGAGCCATCAACGATCAGGGCTGCCGGGAGCTGGCCATCCGCCTGGAAGACAGCTGGCGGGCGCCCAAACTCCGGCTGCACCAGCCGGCCCTCGACACCCCTTGCCCCCCATGGTACCGGGGGCCCGTTCCCTACCCCGCCGCCGGCCTGCCCGGCCGGCTGATCGAAGCGGTACGCAACCTGCCGAAGGAGCCGTAAGCCGGAAGCCGGAAGCCGGAAGCTTCTAGCTTTCAGCTTTAGTGCGGCAATATCACATAACGGCCGCTGAAGGTGGCGGCCTTGGCGTCGCCGCTGTACAGGGTCACGTTCAGCTCCACCCGTACCCGCTCACCGTTCTTCAGCGGCAGCAGCTGCTCGCGCAGCCGGCCCTGCACTTCGGCGGTGGGCTCGTCCCACACCGGGGTCAGGTACTTGATCTCGCCGCTGCCCTGGACGATGTCGCCGCTCACGCCGTATTCCTGCATCTGCAGCCAAATCAACCCCCAGCCGGTAAGCACGCACTGGCTGTAGATACTGCCGGCGAACATGGACTCATGCAGGTTGAGGTTGGCGGTCAGGTTGGCCTTGGTCTTGAACTTGGTGCCGGTGTACTGGGTGATCTTGACGCCCATCTTCTCGCTGATGGGAATGCGCCTGTGCCACTGGCGCTGCAGCTCGTCGCACAGCTCGGGACAGTGGCGGATCTGGTGGATGGGCGTCAGCGCCTTGATCATCTGCCGGTGCGGTATCTTGCCGAAGCTGATGGGGCCCTCGCCCACCACGGTAAAGCCGCAACGGCCGTAGAAGGCCACCGCTTCTTCCCGGGCGTTCATCACCAGCCGGCGCACCCCTTCCTGCCGGGCCACCTGCTCCAGGGCCTGCACCATACGGGTGCCCAGGCCCTTGTCCCGACATTCGGGGATCACCGCCATAAAGCGGATCTGGGCTTCGTCGCCGCTCACATAGAGGCGGCCCACGGCCGCCAGCTTGCCGTCCTTGTCCACCATCATGCGGTGGTGGGCGTACTCGTCGAACTCGTCCCGCTCCGAGCCCCTGGGCTGCTGCCAGGGCTTGCGCAGCAGCTGCCAGCGCAGCAGGTAATAGGCTTCAAGTTCCGCTTCCGTTTGCGGGGTGACCACACGATACATGGTCTGCTCCTGTTATGGTTATCTATGGATATCTTGCCGCTTGCCGCGGCAGAGTGCAATTTGGCGGCTCAGACCTGCAGCCAGAAGGTGACGGGGCCATCGTTGGTCAGGCTCACCTGCATGTCGGCGGCGAAGCGGCCCGACTCGGTGATCACGCCCTGATCCCGCGCCGCCATCACGAAGTAGTCGTACCAACGTTCGGCATCGGCCGGGGCCGCGCCCCGGGAAAAGCCGGGCCGCAGGCCGCTGTTGGTGTCTGCCGCCAGGGTGAACTGGGACACCACCAGCAGGCTGCCCCCGGCCTGGCGCAGGTTGAGGTTCATCCTGCCCTGTTCGTCGCCGAACACCCGGTAGCTCAATACCTTGTTCAGCAGCTTGTCGGCCTTGGCCCTGTCGTCGTCCCGCTCGACGCCCAGCAACACCAGCAGGCCGGGTCCGATGGCGCCCACCCGCTCGCCGGCCACGGTCACCGCGGCCGAACTGACTCTCTGGATCAGGGCTATCATGCCTGTATCAACTCCTTCGCCATATGATCGGTGGCTTTCACCAGGGCGTCTATGATACCCGGTTCGAAGGCAGAATGTCCGGCCCCGGGTACAATTTGCAGCACTAATTCGGGCCAATGCTCGCTCAGGCAGGCGGCGGCGGCCGGCTTGCAAATGGCGTCGTAACGGCCGTGCACCAGTATCGCCGGCAGGTGGCGGAGCGTATCCAGCCCGCGAATGATGTGATTTTCATCCATAAAACAATCATTGATAAAATAGTGACATTCGATGCGCGCCAAGGCCAGGGCACTGTGCGCCTCGCCGTAATAGGCCTCCGCGTCCACTCTCGGCAGCAAGGTGGCGATACGCCCCTCCCACACCGCCCAGGCCCGGGCGGCATGGAGCCGGGCCAGTTCGTTATGGCTGGTCAGCAACTGGTAGTAACGACTCAACAGGTGACGGCTGTCACCGTCCAGCGGCGCCAGGAACTCCCGGTAATAATCGGGAAACAACTGGGCGGCGCCGCCCTCGGGCTGATACAGCCAGTGCAGATCCTGCTCCCGCCCCAGGAAGAGGCCGCGCAGCACCAGCCCCCGTACCCGGTCGGGATGGGCGATGGCGTAGCACAACGCCAGGGTCGAGCCCCAGGAGCCGCCGAACAGCAGCCAGGACTCCACATCCAGATGTTCACGGATCTGCTCCATATCGGCGATCAGGGCCTGGGTATGGTTGTCGGCCAGCTCCGCATGGGGCTCTGATTGCCCGGCCCCGCGCTGGTCGAACAGTATGATGCGGTAGCGCTCGGGATCGAAGAAACGCCGGTGCTCCGGGCTGGTACCGGCGCCGGGGCCGCCGTGCACCAGCAGCACCGGGATGCCCAGGGGATTACCGCTTTCTTCCACATAAATCCGGTGTCGCTCGGATACTTGCAGCCACTGCTGCCGGTTGGCGGCAATGGTCGGGTACAGGGTTCGCATCAGCACTCATCCTCTGCCGGGTTGCTGTCGTCTGCCTTAAAGCTTAGCCCCTGGCTGTGCTCGTAGTCACCGAGGCTGGCGGTCAGTTCGGCGCCCAGCAACACAATCAGCCAGCTCAGGTAGATCCAGACGAACAGGATGGGGATGGTGGCCAGGGCGCCGTAGATAGCTTCGTAAGACGGAAACTGGGTGATGTAGAAGGCGAAGCCGCGTTTGGCCAGCTCGAACAGGGTCGCCGCCACCAGGGCGCCGCAGATGGCGTGGCTGAAGCGTACCCGGAGATTGGGCACCACCATGTAGAACACCACAAACATCAGGCCGGAGAGGAAAAACGGCAGTGAGCTCAGCAACAGGGCGCCCAGGCCGAGGAAGTCGTCGCCCTGGAAGAAGCGCATCGAGGTGACGTAGGAACTCACCGCCAGGCTGGCGCCGGCCAGGATGGGGCCCAGGGTCAGTATCATCCAGTAGGTGGAAAAAGCCACCGACCAGCGCCGTTTCTGGGTGACCCGCCAGATATGGTTGAAGTTCTGATCGATGGCGGAGATCAACAGCATGGCGGTGACCGCCAGCGCCGTCACCCCCACCGCCGTCATGCGCGAGGCGTTGTCGACGAAGCCCTGGATATGCTGCTGCACCACGTCGCCGGCGGCGGGCACGAAGTTGGCGAACACGAAGTTCTGGATGCGGTCCTGCAGTTCGGCAAACATGGGAAAGGCCGACATCATGGCGAACACCACGGCGATCATGGGCACCAGTGACAGCAGGGTGATATAGGCCAGGTAACCGGCGGTCACCGTCAGCCGGTCCTGTTGGGCCCGTTTCAGCACGAAGCGGCCGAAGGCGAAGCCGTGATCCCGGATAAAACGAAGACGATGGCCGATCTGTGCGACAACATTGCTCATGGGTGATCCTGTTTCGCTGCAAACAAAGGGGTATTGTGGCAAATCAGGCGGGGGCAGTGCCAGCCGGATATGCGTCGGCCGGCGGCAGGGACAAAAAAGGGCGCCGCGGCGCCCTTGTCGACAGGGTAAGACTTATGCCCGACCGGCGCGCTTGCGCTCGTTTTCCGTCAGCAAACGCTTACGGATACGGATGTGGTTCGGGGTCACCTCGACCAGTTCGTCGTCATCGATGAACTCGAGCGCCTGCTCCAGGGTCATCTTGATCGGCGGCACCAGGGTCAGCGCCTCATCGGTACCGGCGGCACGGATGTTGGTCAGCTGCTTGCCCTTGAGGCAGTTCACGGTCAGATCGTTGGAACGGTTGTGAATACCGATCACCATGCCTTCGTATACCTCGGTGGCGTGCTCGATAAACAGCCGGCCGCGGTCCTGCAGGTTGAACAGGGCGTAGGCCAGGGCCTTGCCCTTGCCATTGGAGATCAGCACGCCGTTGTTACGCTGGCCGATATTGCCGCCCTTGTGCGGACCGTAATGATCGAAGCTGTGGTACATCAGGCCGGAGCCGGAAGTCAGGGTCATGAACTCGGTCTGGAAGCCGATCAGGCCCCGGCTGGGGATCACGAAGTCGATGCGCACCCGGCCCTTGCCGTCCGGCACCATGTTGGTCATCTCGGCCTTGCGCTCGCCCAGCTTCTCCATCACCGAGCCCTGGCTGCCTTCTTCCACGTCCACGGTCAGGTTTTCGAAGGGCTCCATCTTGACGCCGTCTTCTTCCTTCAGGATCACCTCGGGGCGGGATACCGCCAGCTCGAAACCTTCCCGGCGCATGTTTTCGATCAGGATACCCAGGTGCAGTTCACCCCGGCCGGAAACGCGGAACTTGTCGGGATCACCGGTTTCTTCCACCCGCAGCGCCACGTTGTGCACCAGTTCCTGCTTCAGCCGCTCCATGATATTGCGGGAGGTCACGTATTTGCCGTCCAGGCCGGCGAAGGGCGAAGTGTTGACCTGGAAGGTCATGGTCACCGTGGGCTCGTCCACCGACAGCGGCGGCAGGGCTTCAACGGCACCCGCAGCGCAGACGGTATCGGAAATTTTCAGTTCACCCAGGCCGGTAATGGCCACGATGTCGCCGGCATTGCCTTCGGTGACTTCGTGACGCTTCAGGCCCAGATAGCCCATCACCTGGCCGATCTTGCCGTTGCGGGTCTTGCCATCGGCACCCACCACTGTGACCTGCTGGTTGACCTTGACGCTGCCGCGCTTGATCCGGCCGATGCCGATAACGCCCACGTAGGAGGAATAGTCGAGCTGGGAGATCTGCATCTGCAGCGGGCCTTCCAGATCCGCGTCGGGAGCCGGCACCTGATCGATGACGGTCTGGAACAGGGCGGTCATGTCCTCGGCCGGGGTATCGGCATCGAGGGAGGCCCAGCCGTTCAGGCCGGAGGCATAAACGACCTGGAAGTCGAGCTGATCGTCGGTGGCACCCAGGTTATCGAACAGATCGAATACCTGATCCATCACCCAGTCGGGACGCGCGCCGGGCTTGTCCACCTTGTTGATCACCACTATGGGCTTCAGCCCCTGGGCGAAGGCTTTCTGGGTCACGAAACGGGTCTGCGGCATGGGCCCTTCCTGGGCGTCCACCAGCAGCAGTACCGAGTCCACCATCGACATCACCCGCTCCACCTCACCACCGAAGTCGGCGTGTCCGGGGGTATCGACGATGTTGATACGGTAGTCGTTCCAACGAATGGCGGTGTTTTTGGCAAGAATGGTAATGCCGCGCTCCCGCTCGAGATCGTTGGAGTCCATGACCCGCTCTTCGGCTTCACCACGGGATTCCAGGGTGCCGGACTGCTGCAGCAGTTTGTCCACCAGGGTGGTTTTGCCATGGTCAACGTGCGCGATGATGGCGATATTACGTAAATTTTCTAACATTCCTGCCTCAAAAATACCGGGGTGGGTAAAAAATGGTCGGTCATTTTACTCGGCCACCCCGGATCTGCCTAGCAGAATTGAAAATTACTGCTGAGTGGCTTCCCAAGCAGCAGCCGATGCACCATGATGGGAAGTGCCAGCGGCACCGCGCACCAAAAAGATCCATCAACGCACCAATACAGTGCACTATCGTGCCATCTGGCGGTGCCGTAGCAGGATAAAACATAACTGTGACAAGTGTTTGGCAATTTGGCACAGTTTTAGCTTTGTATTTTGGCAACTGATGAATTTGTTCATCAGACCCTAGGATGATTATTTTTGGAGGTCGAAATCCATGTCAGCAGAAAACGTACTGGCCATGATCAAGGAACACGATGTCAAATTCATCGATCTGCGTTTTACCGATACCAAGGGTAAAGAGCAGCACGTCAGTATCCCGGTCAACCAGATCAACGAAGATTTCTTTGAAGACGGCAAAATGTTCGATGGCTCCTCCATCGGCGGCTGGAAGACCATCAACGAGTCTGACATGGTGCTGATGCCGGATCCCTCCACCGCCGTGATGGACCCCTTCACCGAAGACGCCACCCTGAACATCCGCTGTGACGTGCTCGAGCCGTCCACCATGCAGGGCTACGACCGCGACCCGCGCTCCATCGCCCGCCGCGCCGAGGAATACCTGGTGTCCACCGGCATCGCCGACACCGTGCTGGTCGGCCCCGAGCCCGAATTCTTCATGTTCGACGACGTCCGCTTCCACACCGACATGTCCGGCAGCTTCTTCAAGATCGACGACGTAGAAGCCAAGTGGAACTCCGGCCGCGACTACGAGGAAGGCAACAAGGCCCACCGTCCGGGCGTGAAGGGCGGCTATTTCCCGGTTGCCCCGGTGGACTCTTCCCAGGACATCCGCTCCGCCATGTGTCTGATCATGGAAGAGATGGGCCTGGTGGTCGAAGCCCACCACCACGAGGTGGCCACCGCCGGTCAGAACGAAATCGCCTGTAAATACAATACCCTGACCCTGAAGGCCGACGAGATCCAGATCTACAAGTATGTGGTTCACAACGTGGCCCACGCCTTCAACAAGACCGCCACCTTCATGCCCAAGCCCCTGGTCGGCGACAACGGCTCCGGTATGCACGTGCACCAGTCCCTGGCCAAGAACGGTGAAAACCTGTTCGCCGGCGACCTGTACGGCGGCCTGTCCGAACTGGCCCTGTTCTACATCGGCGGTGTTATCAAGCACGCCCGTGCCCTGAACGCCATCACCAACCCGTCCACCAACTCCTACAAGCGTCTGGTGCCCGGCTACGAAGCCCCGGTCATGCTGGCCTACTCCGCCCGCAACCGCTCCGCGTCCATCCGTATCCCGCTGGTAGGTTCGCCCAAGGCCCGCCGTATCGAGACCCGTTTCCCGGATCCGGCCGCCAACCCCTACCTGGCCTTCGCCGCCCTGCTGATGGCCGGCCTGGACGGTATCCAGAACAAGATCCACCCGGGCGATGCCATGGACAAGGACCTGTACGATCTGCCGGCCGAAGAAGCCGCCGAGATCCCGACCGTGGCCACCTCTCTGGATCAGGCCCTGGACTGCCTGGACAAGGATCGCGAGTTCCTGACCCGTGGTGGCGTGTTCAGCGACGAGTTCATCGACGCCTACATCAAGCTGAAGCGCAAAGAGACCGAAGTGATCAACATGGCCGTGCATCCGCTGGAGTTCGACCTGTACTACTCCGTGTAAGCTTGAAGCGATAAGCTGAAAGCCAGAAGTGAAAGGCCCGGGAAACCGGGCCTTTTTTGTTTTTACTTCCGGCTTATAAAACCTGGTGCCGGGTGGCGGGAAACAGGTTGAGCAGCTTGTGCACCAAATAGATGCAGCACAGGGTCAGCAATATGGCCACCGTCATGGAGGTGAAGCGGTAGAGGGCGCTGAACATAAGATCGTGCTCGGGGGTCACATACTGGCCGAACAGGATGCCGATGGTGGTGAGGCCGGCGAAGCCGACGCCCGGCATCGGCTCCCGGACATGCAGCCGGGCGAACAGCATGGCGCAGATCCAGAATGCCAGCCCCAGCAGCAGCAGGTTGTGGTAATGGTCGTAGAGCAGCAGCTGGAACAGCATGCCCAGGGCGCAGCCGAGCAGGGTGCCGACACAGCGCTGGCGGCCGGACTGCACCGCCCCGGCGAAGCTCATGGGAAAAAGGATCAGCACCGTCGCCACCTGGGCCGAGAGGGAGTCCACCAGATCGACGCTCTGGAACACCACGAAGCTCAGGGTCGCCACAGTGGCGCCCAGCAGCGCCTGGTGGCGGATGATATTGTCGCTCTTGGCGGGCAGCGCCCTGGGCTGGGGCGGCGCCCGGTTGGGCAGCAGGCCGTAGGCCACATAGGCCAGCGCCACCGACAGCAGCGCGGCCACTATGTTGCTCGCCGCCATGTCCGCCAGATCGAACTGCCGGTAGCTGGCGAAGTGCAGCATGATGCTCAGGCTGACGCAGCCCGAGGCCCCGAACAACATCAGCGGCCCCCTGGCCATCAGCAGGAAACGTCCCAGGAAGAGGCAGAACACCACCACCGTATAGGCCGGCGGCCAGTGCCCGAGCAGGCCCGGCAACAGCATGATCTCCAGCGAGCTCAGCAGGGCCGAGCCGACGAACTGCAGCACCACGAAACGGTTCAGCACCGGCACCATGCCCAGCAGCAGCATGGGATAGACGGTAAAAAACACCCCGAAGTTCCAGCCCATCATCTTGGCCACCAGCATGCCGGCGGCGCTGCCGAAGGCGATGCGCAGGCAACCGCGCAGCCTGTCTCCGCTCAGTTCCATCGCTCCTCCTAGTAGAGATAGCGCAACTGGCTCACCAGCCACAGCTGGACCCGGGCCATGGTGCGGAACAGCCCGTTTTCGGTCGGGAACAGCTGCACCGTGGCCTTGGCACCGGTGGCCAGGGCCGGCAGGGGTTCCTCCAGGCCGATTTGTATGCGCAACCGCTGGGCATCCCGTACCCAGCGGTCCGAGTTCACCGGCTGGGCCAGTTGGCCATCGGCCGCCTGCTGGCCTTCCCGTACCCCGCTGTCGATGCTCTCGACATGGCCCCGGAACACCTCGCCCGGCAGGGCGTCGAACACTATGCCCACCGGGGTGCCGGCGGTCACGTGGCGCAGGCTCTTCTCGCGCAGATCCGCGGTCACCCAGGCCTGCTCCGACACCAGCGCCAACAATGGTCCGCCGGCCTGGGCATAGATGCCTTCCTTCAGTTGCAGGTTGCCGATGCGCCCCGCCACTTCCGCCCTCACCCGGGTGCGGGACAACGCCAGCCGCGCCTGGGCCCGGGCGTTTTCCGCCTGGCGCAGCCCGACCTCGGCCGCCCGCTCCCCCTGCCGGGCCTCCTGCAGCCGGGCCTCGGCCGACAGCAGGCCGCTGTGGGTCTGGGCCGCCAGGTTTTGCGCCTGCCCCAGTTGCTGCTCGAGCTGGGACTCGGCCACCCGCACCGCGGCCTGCTGCCGTTCCAGCCCGGTTTCTGCCAGGCCCAGGTCCAGCTCGGCCCGTTCCAGCGCCAGCCGGTAGTCGCTGTCGTCCAGCTCGAACAGCGGATCGCCGGCCGCCACCGGCTGGTTGCTCCCGACCCATACCCGGCTGACCTGGCCCGCCACCCGCGGCGCCACCGGCACCACATAGCGCTGCACCTGGGCCTGGGGCGTCATGGG
Organism: Zobellella iuensis; assembly: GCF_016746085.1. Classification (GTDB taxonomy): domain Bacteria; phylum Pseudomonadota; class Gammaproteobacteria; order Enterobacterales; family Aeromonadaceae; genus Oceanimonas; species Oceanimonas iuensis. The sequence goes on along the minus strand of NZ_JAERTZ010000001.1, from coordinate 74,599 downwards.
GGCGTAGTTGTCGGCCAGCACGAAGTAGCCGAAAGCGAGGATGAAAATACCCAGGGCCACCCGGACCCAACGGCTGAAACTTTGCTCCGGCGTCACTGGCTTACCTCGTCGTTGCTGCGGATATGTCCATGCCGATCCCTTGCAGATTCTGGTTGAGATGTTCAATCATCCGGTTGAGCTCGCGGATTTCCTGCTCGCTGAGGCCGGCCAGCACCTGGCGGCGGCTGTCGTCCAGCACCTCGTCCATCTGTGCCAGCACCGGCCCGGCCGCAGGGGTGAGATAGACCCGCTTGCCCCGCCGATCGTCGGGGCAGGGCCGGCGCTCCACCAGCCCCTGTTGCTCCAGCCCGTCCAGGGTGCGCACCAGGGACGGGTGCTCCACCCCCACCCGCCGCGCCAGCTGATGCTGCAGTATTCCGTCTTCCAGCTTGAGGTGAGACAGGGTAATCCAGCGGCTCTGGGTCAGCCCCAGCGGCTTCAGCCGTTCGTCGTTCACCCAGCGCCATTGCCGCACCAGGCAGGCCAGCGCCATTCCCAAGGTGTTCATAAATCCCCCGCCCATTTAGTTAGCAAGCTAATTATGTTCTTGCTAATGATATTATTCAAGGCTATTCCGACGATTTGTCCAAGTAGGCAAGCTTTTTGCAGTGTCTAACAAGGCAAGCCTTGTTCCGCCTCGCACCGAAGCAGAGCAAGCCGGGCAGGACGCACCACCAAGCGGCAATGCGTGATGATCGGAGCTAGAATAAGTGCACCATATCGGTGCAAACGCCAAAAAGGGGGCAACAGGGTGTTGGAATCTCAGATAAGCACCAAAGCAATCATCGATAATCTGCTCACCGCCGTGCTGGTAGTGGATGGCAACCTGCTGGTGCACTTCGCCAACACCGCCGCCGAACAGTTGCTCACCCTGAGCAAGCGCCGGCTGCAGGAGGCACAGCTCGATCAGGTGGTGGAGGACATTTCCCTCGACACCCGCCGCATCAGGCGCTGCATCGAGAGCGAGCAGGGCTTTACCGACAGCGAAGTACAGCTGGTGATCGACGGCGCCCCGCGCTGGGTCGATGTCAGTGTCACCCCCTTCAGCCTGGAAGGCAGGACCATGGCGCTGATCGAGCTGCGCCTTATCGATCAGCAGAAGAAGATCAGCCAGGAGCTGCAACAGCGGGCCCAGCAGCAGGCGGCCCGGGAGCTGGTGCGCGGCCTGGCCCATGAGATCAAGAACCCCCTCGGCGGCCTGCGCGGCGCCGCCCAGCTGCTGGAACGGGAGCTGGCCCAGGAAGATCTCAAGGAATTCACCCAGCTGATCATCGCCCAGGCGGATCGGCTGCGCAACCTGGTGGACCGGTTGCTGGGCCCGCAGCGGCCCGGCCTGCGCCAGGTCACCAACCTGCACTCGGTGCTGGAGCAGGTGCGCCAGCTGGTGGCGATGGAAATCCCCCAGGACATCAAACTCAGCCGCGACTACGACCCCAGCATCCCCGACTTCGAGATGGATCCGGAGCAGTTGCAGCAGGCCTTTCTCAATATAGTGCGCAACGCGGCCGAGGCCCTGGGCGACAGGGGCCATATCCAGATCCGGACCCGCACCGCCTTCCAGGTGATGCTGCAGGGACGCCGCTACCGGCTGGCGGCCGAAATCCGCATCATCGACGACGGCCCCGGTATTCCCGAGCAGCTGCGCGATACCCTGTTTTACCCCATGGTCACCGGCCGCGAAGGCGGTACCGGCCTGGGCTTGTCCATCGCCCAGGATCTGATCCACCAACACAAGGGGCGGATCGAAAGCCAGAGCCGCCCCGGACGTACCGAATTTATTATCTATCTGCCGCTACGACGATAGGAGACATGTATGGCTGAACTGGTATGGATAGTCGATGACGACAGCTCTATCCGCTGGGTATTGGAGCGGGCACTGGGCCAGGCGGGCTTCCGCTGCCACAGTTTTGCCGACGGTGAAAGCGTGCTGGCCGCCCTGCCGCAGGGCAAGCCCAGCGTGGTGGTGTCCGATATCCGCATGGGCGGCATGGACGGCTTGACCCTGCTCAACGCTATCCACAAGCAGGCACCGCAGCTGCCGATCATCATCATGACCGCCCACTCCGACCTGGACAGCGCGGTCAGCGCCTACCAGCACGGTGCCTTCGAGTACCTGCCCAAACCCTTCGATATCGACGACGCCGTGGCCCTGGTGCAACGGGCCATGGCCCATATCAAGGAGAGCAAGAGCAAGGGCAAGGCGCCGGTCGCGGACAGCCTCAACACCCCCGAGATCATCGGCGAAGCCCAGGCCATGCAGGAGGTGTTCCGCGCCATCGGCCGCCTGGCCCGCTCCTCCATCTCGGTGCTGATCAACGGCCAGAGCGGCACCGGCAAGGAGCTGGTGGCCCACGCCCTGCACAAGCACAGCCCCCGGGCCCAGAATCCCTTTATCGCGCTGAACATGGCCGCCATCCCCAAGGATCTGATCGAATCGGAACTGTTCGGCCACGAGAAGGGGGCCTTTACCGGCGCCAACAGCATCCGCCAGGGTCGCTTCGAGCAGGCCGACGGCGGCACCCTCTTCCTCGACGAAATCGGCGACATGCCGCTGGATATCCAGACCCGGCTGCTGCGGGTGCTGGCCGATGGCCAGTTCTACCGGGTGGGCGGCCACCAGCCGATCAAGGTGGACGTGCGCATCATCGCCGCCACCCACCAGGATCTGGAGAAGAAGGTGGAGGACGGCGACTTCCGCGAAGACCTGTTCCACCGGCTCAACGTGATCCGCATCCATATGCCGGCGCTGAAAGACCGCCGCGAGGACGTGCCCAAGCTGGCCCGCCATTTTTTGATGCGCGCCGCCAAGGAGCTGGCGGTGGAAGCCAAGAGCCTGCACCCGGACACCCAGGTCTACCTGCAGTCCCTGTCCTGGCCGGGCAACGTGCGCCAGCTGGAGAACGTGTGTCGCTGGCTGACGGTGATGGCCTCGGGCCAGGAGGTGCTGATCGCCGACCTGCCGCCGGAGCTGATGCAGAAGGAGCGGGAGAAAGAAAAGGACGCCGGCAGCCAGGACTGGCGCCAGGCCTTGCAGGACTGGGCCCGGCAGTCCCTGGCCAAGGGCAAGCAGGACCTGCTGGCCGACGCCCAGCCCGAGTTCGAGCGCATCCTGCTCGACTGCGCCCTCGCCCACACCCAGGGCCACAAGCAGGAGGCGGCCCGGCTGCTGGGCTGGGGCCGCAATACCTTGACCCGAAAGTTAAAAGAGTTGCATGGTGACGACAGTCTGATAGAGGATTAGCATTTATCTCGATCCCTTGGCCATCGCCGGTGTCCGCCCCGGCGATGGCCCAGACCAGAAAAGGAAGATGCCATGATAGATCCCAGCCTGCCCCTGCTCGACCTGCACCGCCACCTGGACGGCAACATCCGGCCCGCCACCATACTGGACCTGGGCCAGGCCTTCGGCATGGTGCTGCCCGCCACCACCCTGGAAGGGCTGCGCCCCCATGTGCAGGTGCTGGACAACGCCCCGGATCTGGTGTCCTTCCTCGCCAAGCTGGACTGGGGCGTCAAGGTGCTGGGCAGCTACGACGCCTGCCGCCGGGTGGCCTACGAGAACGTCGAAGATCTGCAACTGGCCGGCATCGACTACGCCGAGCTGCGCTTCAGCCCCGGCTACATGGCCATGAACCATAACCTGGATCCCCAGGGGGTAGTGGAAGCGGTGATCGACGGGGTGGCCGCCGGCCGGCGCGACTTCGGCATACCGGTGAAACTGATCGGCATCATGAGCCGCACCTTCGGCCAGGCCGCCTGCGAGCGGGAACTGGCCGCCTGCCTGGCCCACAGAGACAAGCTGGTGGCCATGGACCTGGCCGGTGACGAGCTGGGCTTTCCCGGCGAGCTGTTCAACGACCACTTCAAACGGGTAAGGGACGCCGGTCTGCACATCACGGTGCACGCCGGCGAGGCGGCCGGCAGCGACAGCATCTGGCAGGCCATCCAGACCCTGGGCGCCGAGCGCATCGGCCACGGCGTCAAGGCGGTGGAAGACGAACGCCTGCTCGACTACCTGGCCGAGCACCGCATCGGCATCGAATCCTGCCTCACCTCCAACCTGCAGACCAGCACTGTGGCGGATATCGCCGCCCATCCCATCCACCGCTTCCTGGCAAAAGGCGTGCTCGCCTGCCTCAACACCGACGATCCGGCGGTGGAAGGCATAGAGCTGCGCCACGAATACACGGACGCGGCGGCCCGCGCCGGCCTCAGTGCCGCCCAGACCCGCCAGTGCCAGGAAAACGCCCTGCAGATGGCCTTTATCAGCCCCGAGGAAAAGGCCGCCCTGCTCACCGCCAGCGCCGAGCGGGAATAGGCCTACTGCCTACGCCGACTGACCACCTGAAATCGGGGACAGCATGCCATGCCCAATACCGCAGGAGATTTTCCTTACATGAGCCGCATAGCTCCTTGTGGGAGAAAAACATCTTGGAATCGGGTCTGAGTTATCCGACCAGCCCTTCGGCCACGCAATAACGGATCAGTTCGGCATTGTTGGCCATATTCATTTTCTTCATCAGGCGAGTCTTGTGGGTACTGACCGTCTTGTGGCTGATCACCAGCCGGGAGGCGATATCCTTCAGGCTGTGACCCTTGACCAACAGTTGCAGCACTTGCTGCTCCCGGTCGGTAAGCCGTTCATGGAGAATAGGTGACAGGTCGGCGCTCATATCGAAGACGACATGCTCCGCCAGTTCGGGAGCGATGAAACGCCCCCCATCGGCCAGGCGGTGGATTGCCACCAGCAGTGTGTCCGGATCGCAGTCCTTGGTGAGGTAGCCGGACGCGCCCGCCTGCAGGGTACGCCGGACGATCTGCGGTTCATTGTGCATGCTGAGCACCAGTATCGGCAACGACGGATACCGGGAGCGAATACAATTGATCAGCTCCTCGCCGCTCAAGCCCGGCATGGAGACATCCAGCAACAGCAGATCGAAACATCCGCGCCGCAACAATTCCAGCACCTGGCCGCCGTCGGTCGCCTCGCCGGCCACCGTCAACCCGCCAGCCTCGGCAAACAGCTGCTTCAGTCCCTCCCGGACCAGGGTATGGTCCTCCGCCATCAACAATCGAATCATCCCGGTTCTCTCGCTCTCGTTATCGGTACTTAGTCTGACGCCAAGGCGTTCCATCGCCCGGGGCATGCGGGGTCGCTCCCATCATGCCTCAGGGCGCTTCCCGTCGCCAAGGTGCTCCGGCCAACCGCCCTCAAATACGGTTCCGAAATGCGAGGCGGATCAATTCGGCGTCGCTGTCGACCTCCAGCTTTTGCATCAGCCGGGCCTTGTGACTGCTGACCGTCTTGTGGCTGATCACCAGCCTGGCCGCGATATCGCGCAGACTGTGGCCCTCGACCAGCAGCCGCAGCACCTGCCGCTCACGCCTGCTGAGCCGCTCGAACAGCAACGACACCAGCTCCGACTGCGCCTCGAAGGCGATCCGTTCAGCCAGCGCCTGGCCGATGAAGCGTCCACCGGCCGCCACCTTACGCACCGCCGCCAGCAGCACCTCCGGCTCGCTGTCCTTCGTCAGGTAGCCGGCGGCCCCGGCCTTCAGCTTGCGCCGCACCACCCGAGGCTCGTCGTACATACTGAGCACCAGGATCGGCAGCTCCGGCAGGCGGCGGTGCACCCGCCGCATCAGTTCCTCGCCGCTCAGGCCCGGCATCGATACATCGAGCAGCAACAGATCGAACCCGCCGGGGCGCAACAGTTCCAGTACCCGGTCGCCGCTGCTCGCCTCGCCGGCCACGACGATATCCCGGGTACCGGAAAACAGTCGTTTCAGGCTCTCCCGAACCAGGGTATGGTCGTCGGCTATCAGCAACCGGATCAGGGCGTTCTCTCCGGCCGGCGAACCAGCGGTATCTCCAGTTGCAGCTGGGTGCCCCGCCGGGGCAGGCTGGAGACCACCAGTTCGCCCCCCAGCATCAGCGCGCGTTCCCGCATGCCGATAAGCCCATAGCCCGTCCTGCCGGCGGGATCGAAGCCGACACCGTCATCCCTGACGGTCAGCCGGCAGGCGTCCGCCAGCCGGTGCAAGCTGAGCTCGACCGCTTTGGCACCGGCATGGCGCGCCACATTGGTCAGCGATTCCTGGGCCACCCGGAAGACCCCGATCGAACGCTCCTCGTCCAGCTCGATCCCGTCGTCGACAGCCAGCCCGCAGCGGATGCCGGTGTTTCGGCTGAACTCGTCCGCCAGCCACTCCAACGCCGAGGAGATCCCCATGTCGAGGGCCGCCGGCCGCAACTCGGTGGCGATGGAGCGCACCGCACTTATGGTACGGTCGACCAGGCCCTTCATCTCCCCGATGCGCCTGGGCAATTCGGGGCTGCCCCCTCCGAACTGACGGCACGCCAGGTTCAGGTTCAGGCGCAGCGCGGTCAGCAGTTGCCCCAATTCGTCATGGACTTCCCTGGCGATGCGTTTGCGTTCGGCTTCCAGCTCCGCTTCACGGTGAGCGCGGGATTCGCGCAGTTGCCGGTCACTCTCCTTCAGGCAGGTGATATCCCGCCCGATCGCCAATACGCTCATGACACGTCCCTCGTCGTCACATTCTGGAACGAAACGGATCAGGTGCCATTGCCGGAGTGACTCGAAATGGAATTCCCGCTCGGACGGCAGGCCGCTGGCGACGGTCTCCCGGATACAGGCGGCGAAGCGGTCGAACATGGGCGCATTTGCCAGCACCTCGGCCGACGCTTTGCCCGCCACCTCTTCCAGCGAGACGCCCAGCCAACGGCACAGCGAAGGATTGAGATAGAGGATACGGCCGCTGTTGGCGTAACGCCCGATAAAATCGGGCGAGTTCTCCACCAGGGTACGCCACTGGCTCTCGGCTTCCTTGAGTGCCGTGATGTCGCGGCCCACGGCGAGGACAGAGGCGAGCTTTCCGTCCGGATCGAATTCCGGCACTAAGCTGAGATCGAAGAACCTCAGCCGGCCATCCGCCGCCACCCCCTGTATCTGAGCCCGAGCCTCGAGGCCGCTATCCAGCACCTGCTGCAGGTGGCGCCGATAGCTGTCACCCAAGTGCCCGGGCGCGGCCTCCGCCAGGCTCTTGCCGATAAGGCTTGCCGCCGGCACCCCCAGCCGCCGCTCGACAACCGGATTCACATAGAGCCTCCGCCCCCGACGATCGTAGCGCACCACCCCGTCCGGTGAATGCTCGACCAGGGCACGGAACTCCTGCTCCCGCTCAAGCAACAACCGCTCCGCCCGCTTGCGTTCGGTGATGTCGCGGATGATGCCGACGATACGGTGGATCCGGCCGTAAGCATCGTGCACCGGGATCAGCGTGTACTGGAAAAACCGCCGGCCGGCGGGCAGCTCGAGCTCGATCTCTTCGTCGACGACGGCGCCGGCGTCCACGCAGCGCCGGTACTTGGCATTGGCCTTGGCCGCAGCCTCCGCCGGTACCGTTTCATCGGTGGTCCTGCCGATCAACTGCTCCCGCGACATGCCCACGGCCCGCTCGAAGGCGGGGTTGACCGCCAGGTTGCGAAAACGGCCGTCTTCGGTCACCTCGAGCAGGAAGAGCGCATCCAGCGAATTGTCGAATATATCGCGGTAGCGCTGTTCGCTCTCCAGTTGGGCCTGCTCCAGCAACGCGCGTTCGGTGATATCCCGCGCCAGCGCCAAGCTGTACCGCTCCCCCTCATGCTCCAGGAACACACAGCTGAGCTCCACCGGCACCAAACGCCCGTCCCGGGTACGGTGCAGAGTTTTTATGGTGTCAATCGAATACCCAGGCTCCTGCTGACGCTGCCAGTTCTCCTCCAGCCACCGCTTCGAACAGTTGGGGTCTATATCGGGTACCGTCATGGCAAGCAGTTCGTCGCGGCCGTAACCCAGCACCCGGCAGGCCGCACCGTTGACATCCCGGATGCGCCCCCGGGCATCGATCAGGTACACCGCTTCCTGGATATGGTCGAGGGCGATATCGGCCAGCGTCAGGGCCGAGCCGTCCTGGATCTGCGACAGGAAGCCGAGCAACCGGCCACGGCCGTCGCGCAGTGGGGTGGTGATCGCCGTTACCGACAACACCTCGCCATCACGGTGCAGGTAACGCAGCAGTCGCTTGATGACACCGCCATCCTCGCCGGTCCTGGCGCACTCATCGACAAAGCTCGCCCTATCATCGGGGTGCAGCAGCACGGTCATATCACGCCCCGCCAGCTCGGCGGCGCCATAACCCAGCAGCCCGGCGAAGGCAGCGTTGCACTCGCCCACCCGGCATCCGTTGCCAAACACCACCATGCCCATCGGTGACTGTGCGAATATCGCCTGATACATCTACAGCCTCCCCGCCGCGGCGGCTCGACCCGCCCTCCCTGACACAACGCGAGAACACCAGCGCGACCGACGCCCGGCAGGTAACGCGGCAAGACACTCCCGCCAGCTTCTCTGACCGATCATTCTCCCTTGCCTGGCCGGGGTCAAGTTCTCTCCTCCCGTTGCCGGATCCCGCACAAACCGAGGATTTCCCCCGGGAACTCGTCAAGTGAGACCGCCCGCTCCACCGCGCTCCCCACAAGTTCAATGCCGGCATCCCGCTCCAGGCGCTCGGCCAGCACCATCCGCACCACGGCGGAATCGTCGACAATCTGAACCCTGTTTCGCGACATCGGGTTTTGTCTCCTGGTTGTTGCCGGCGCAAGGGGTCTGAACTGGGCAAACTCCCGTTCGCTGATAGGCTCCGCGTGCATCAAGGCTCCACCAAGGTTCCCGGCAGCGGTTGCTGCCTATATTGTTTGTACCAGGACACCAGTTGCTCCTCCGACAGCGGCTTGGCGAACAGATAGCCCTGGGCCAGGTGACAGCCTATCTGCTGCAGATAGGCCGCCTGCCCGGCAGTCTCCACCCCTTCGGCCACCAGCAGTATATGCAGGCTGCGGGCGAGGCTGACGATCCCCCGAACCAGCTTTTCGCTGCTCTCGTCCCGGCCGATGCCCTGGACGAAGGAACGGTCGATTTTGAGGATGTCGATCGGAAAGCGCGCCAGGTAGTTGAGCGCCGAATAGCCGGTGCCGAAATCGTCGATGGCCAGCTTCAGGCCGAGGTCGCGCAACTGCCCGAGCGTCGCGCGGGTTTCGTCGCGATCCTCCAGCAGCAGGTTCTCGGTGATCTCCAGTTCGAGCCACTCCGGCCGGCAGCCGGTTTCGGCCAGTATGGCCTGGATTTCCCCGGCTAGGTCATGCCCCAGGAACTGGCGCACGGACAGGTTGACGGCCACGGTGAAATCCGCCCAGCCGCCCCGGTTCCAGCGCACCGCGGCCTCGCAGGCGGTACGCAGCACCCAGCCACCGATCTCGACGATAATGCCCGTTTCCTCGGCGATGCGGATGAAGCGATCCGGCGTCAGCAGGCCCAGCGACGGGTGGCGCCAGCGCAGCAGTGCTTCGCAACCGGCGCTCCGCGCGCACAGCAGGTCGACCTTGGGCTGGTAATAGAGCTCCAGTTCCCCGCGTTCCACCACCTTGCGCAGCTCCGCCTCGAGCGACATCCGTTCGGTCAGGCCGGTGGTCAGCCCGCGTTCGTAGAAACCGTAGCCGTTACGGCCATTGTCCTTGACGTGGTGCAGAGCGGAATCGGCATACTTGATCAGGTCGTCGGCCGACAGGCTGTCGTCGGGATAGAGCGCGATGCCGATGCTGGCCGACACGACCAACTCGCGCCCCATCAACTGATAGGGCTCGTCGAACAGCTCGAGCACCGCACGGGCCCAACCGTTCAGCACCTCCCGGCCATCGAGATCCGGCAGCAGGATGGCAAATTCGTCCCCGCCCATGCGGGCGACGAAACCGCGGTCGCCAAGGTATTCCGACAAACGGCCTGCCGTCTCCTGCAACAGGGTGTCGCCGGCGATATGGCCGAGGCTGTCGTTGATCACCGTGAAGCGATCGAGGTCCAGCAGCAGCAGGCCGACCCAGCCCTCGCGGGTGTCGGCCTGGCTGAGGATCTGCCGCAGCCGGGTATAAAACTGCTCCCGGTTCGGCAATCCGCTGAGGGTGTCGTAATAGGCCAGACGATGGATATGGTGCCGATACCGGGCAGCCTCGGTGATATCGTGCCCCACCGAGAGCACGCTGACCACCTCGCCATCTTCATCGAACTCGGGCGTGAGCCTGATCAGGGTACAGTGCTCCGAGCCCTTGCTGTCCTGCCAGCGCAATTCGTGTTCGTCCGGCCCCCCTTGGGCGAGCACCGCCTGTATCGCGCCCTGATACGCCGCCATCGCCGGGCCGCCGGGATACTCCAGCGGAGTCTTGTCCAACAGCTCGGCCAAAGGTACCCCGGCTGAGCGAATGAATTCAGCATTGGCAAAAACACGCCGGCACTGCCGGTCGTAGCGGGCAATGGTGTAATGCGAACTCTCCACCGCCGCCCGGTATATCCGCTCATGCTTGTCCAGTTGCTCCTGCAACCTGCGCACATCGGTAATGTCGCGCCCGTGCAACAGCACGCGCCGATGGCCGGCGGCCGACGCGGCGAGCGGTGTCAGGCTAACCTCCAAATAGCGCCGTCCCTGCGGCAGCGCCAGTGTTGTCCGGTAGCTCCACGCCTCGCCGGATGCCAGGCAACGGGCCAGGCTGCCGAAAAACCAGTCTTGCCGGGACGGCGGCAGCAGTTGCTGCAGGCCACGGCCGAGCGCACGCTCCCGCGTCAGTCCCACGATGCGGGTGGCGGCGCCGTTCAGGGCGATCAACCGCATCTCCCGAACCGAGGGACCCTCGATCAGGCCGAGCGGGTCGGGCAGCCGTTCGAACGCCTCGGAGAGTAGCGTTTCCGAGAGTAACTGCTCCCCGAAAGCGGATGCCGGTAGCCCATGCCGTTCAATATCGTCCATCATGATGTCCTCTCCTGATTCCAGCGTTCGCGCCATACTGAGCGAGGGGGGGCGAGTTATCCAGGAGTGCAAGACAGCCTCAGAGGAGAGAGTGGCGGACTCCCCGGAAGCCACCCTGCGAAACCCTGCGGAGAAGCGGGTTCGCTACGGTGCAGCGCCAACCAACCACCGGGGAACCGCCAGTCTACTGTCGCAAAAACCGTTTTCCACCGCTATAGGGTATTGGCCCAATCTGGACTAAGGAAATCCCTACAACCACCTGGACCATACCGGCTTTTGTTTATTTTTCTCTCATGTTCCCGGCGCTTCTCCCAGCCTGCAGCGTCCTGGCCGAGATCAGCGGGCGAAACCGCAATCGATTTTCAACTCGTCGAAGGGGAAGTCACGCAAGTGCAACAGTGAAGCAAAGCCGCTTCCGAAATCATCGAGGGCAATGGATACATGCTGTTTGCGGCAACACGTCATCAAGGCAAGCATACAGACTTGCCCTGTTTTTCGTTCGCCGGCACTCATGAGCTCCTCCTGCCGGGCGCCCTGCTTCTGATAAAGGCGAGCCCGAGTGCCACCCTGCTACGGATGGACGGCAGAGAGTACCCCAACCTCCGTGTTGATGAATGGGCACTGCTCCGCCATGGCGTACAAGCCAAACCGTGACGGCAAAACGAGAGCAGTTATTTTTCCCCACGCCCAGGATCTTCTTGTACGTGCAGATCGGTTTCAGCAACGGGGCGCTTCGGCCGCGCCACCGCCTTGATGCCATCGATCAGTCTCCCGGCCTTCTCATGCAGGGAGCGTTCGTCGGGCCCGGAGAGCACGCTGACGGCGCCGGCGAACACCGCCTGGAGCACCATTTCGGCGCCCTTGCCGAGGTGCGGGGAGAAGAGGAGCACGGGGGTCGGGCGCACCGCCATCAGCTCTTCCAGGAAAGCGATGTCATCCATGCCAAGTGCCGCCATGTACAGCAGGATCACATCCGGCCACTCCCGCGCCATGCTCGCGAGGGCAAGCGTCGGCTCGGTTCCGGCCACCTCGAGCTCCCCATCCTCCGACAACAAGGCGGCAAGCGCTAACCTCGCCGCGGCGGAGTCATCCACAATCAGGACCTTGATTCTGCTCATCATTCCTTTACCTCGCCGTGGTTGCCGGCCGGGAGCTCCGCCACCCGCGGTAGAAGCAGGAAGGGGGAAACCGCCGTTCCATCGCGATGCAGGAGCCCCCTAGTCGGGAAAAACACCCATGCTCAACTTTCGCAAAAACCCCTTCCTGCCGCCATCGGGCGCCGGCCCAATCTGGCCTAAGGAAATCCCTACAACGGCCCGGTCGACATGAGGCGCAACTTACTTAATGCCATATTTGGCCAATATGGCATCGAATGTCCCATTCGACTTAATTTCCGCCAAACCTCTGTTATAGGCTTCGATATAAAGGGTCGAATTGGGGTTGGCCTTGCCCGAGGTGACATGAAGAGGATTCGTTGAAAGTGCGGTCGAGCTGAAAGCAAAATCCTGGCTTTCCAGACCGGCTTCTTTCATTGATGACAGCGCCACCAGTTTATCCTCGAGCGTCAGGTCGATACGCTGGGCCATAAGTTTCTTAAGATTCGACACCAGGTCATTCGCTTCAGGCTTGTTGAAGTTGGCGGCTGATAAAAACTCGTCACCGTAGCCATAACCACGCACAACGCCCACCGATTTGCCATTCAGGCTGCTTATGTCCGTGAACTCGAAACCATCATCGGCCCTCTTGATAAAACTGAGTTCATTTTCCAGATAGGATTCACTATAAACCAGATATTCCGTACGCTCTTGGGTAAACCAGGTTGCCGGCAACAAATCCAGCCGTCCTTTGCTGGTTTCCTCCAAGGCTCTCGACCAGGGCATAATTTTGAAGTCGACCTCCATGCCCTGGGTTTTCAAGGCGGCGGCCAATATCTCCACGGACACACCCGGCATCGCCTGGTCATCGGTGACAAATGGCGGCCATGGATCCTGTGCGGCCGTGACCGTATTGGCATGGCTGTTGGCCGACGCCATCCACATGGCTGCCATAACAATGAGTGTCCTTTTCATACCTTTCTCCTGTGATTTATATTTTGAACTTACTCATATGACCTTTAATGTTTGAACTCAACAGCAACACCTCCTGAGTGGTGGACGCATTGGCTTGCGCACTGCCTGTCAACTCATTACTGGCTTCCGACGCTTCCACAATCGCTTGGCTCACCTCCCGTATCGCTTCCCGCTGTTCTTCGGTCGCCTGGGATATCTGAGCGCTTTTATCCGCCATATCATCGATGGTCCGCTGGATAAGTCCCACGCTGACTTGCGATTCGGACACCCGACCGGCGGTCGCCTCCAGCAGCTTCGCAATTCGCAGGATTTCTTCTTCGACATTCCGGGTGGCGGCACCGAGTGAGCGAATATTGTTCTGGATCTCCTCCGTGGATTGGCTGGTTTTATGGGACAAACTTCTCACTTCATCCGCCACCACGGAAAAACCCCGGCCATGCTCCCCGGCCCTGGCGGCTTCTATCGCGGCATTCAGGGCCAACAGGTTGGTCTGTTCCGAGATATCGTTGATAACATTCACGACGGTGGAGATCTTGTTGCCTTCATCGAGCAACTTATGCATTTGTGCATTCACTTTCTCCATTTCCGCCCGCATGTTGACAATTTCCGCCGCCGAGTGCTCGATGGCACTGAAGACCGTTTCCACACTTTGGGCGGCGAGCAGCGATTGCGCTGCCGCGTCATTTGCCGATTCGGCGACGGTCGCGACCGACTGGCTCATCTGTGTCGCCACCGTGGCGACGGTAGACAGCGAGTTCTTTTGTAGCTCAATGCGCTCGGCATTCTGCCTAGCCATGCTGCCGCTTTGTTGGGCGCTCTCCTCCAGCCTCATCGACGCCTTGGTCACATCCATCACGATGGTCCGCAGAGAGGCCGTGAACTGATTGATGCTTTGTATAATGACCGAAAACTCCTGGTACCTGGGCGAAGGTATTACCTTGGACAGGTCTCCCTCGCCGCCGGCCAGGTCGCTTACCCATCCGGAAAGCCCATGTAAAGGCTGCAATATCGTCCTGGTTAACGCCAGGATCAGAAAGAAAATCAGCAACGCATCCAGCACGATAAGCTCGATAACACTACGCCATAGCATTCCCGTCAGAGACAGCGCCATATGAGATTCATCGTAATAGATCACCACCGAGCCGACATCGTTAAACTTGTTATATTCCTCAAACACCAGCGGCCGCTCCGATTGAAACAAGGCCTCATATTCAGGAATAGACCCGGACGCAACCTCTTCGACAACACTGCTCCCGGCGGAGGGCAGAGAAAGAAATAAAACAGGGCTGCCTTGCACATCCGTCACTTTAATGGCTCGGATATCCGGCAATTTAAGCTCAGCGGCAATCGCCAGTTTGGCCGCCTCCAGGTCGAAGTCCCATATGGCCTTAGGCAGGCTTTGGCTCATACGGGCATTGGCACTGTCAATCGATGCCAACAAGGCGTCGTTCAGCCGTTCCTTGGTCGACGCATAGTCGACATAGCTGGATATCCCCAAGATAAGGGATACCGTCATGAAGATTTGAACAACAAAAATTACCCTGGCGCTTTTCAACATCCCCTGCTCCACTGTGATTAAACCCGGCCCAACGACGCCTCAGACGTTGCTGAAAAACCTCACCAAGCTGTTCAGCTCTTTGCTCAGGTTCTCCAGTTGGCCACTCGCCACCGCAATGTCCGCACTCGCGCCGGCAGACACCTCGGCCGAGGCCCGCACCGTCGACACCCGTTCGTTGCTCTCCGCGGTGACCGCGGCCTGCTCTTCGGTGGTGGTCGCGATAAGCTCGCTCATCTGCTGGATATTGGATACCTGCCGGGTGATGACTTCCAACGCCGCGCCCGTCTCGCGGACCGCGGCCACGGATGCCTGGGTGTGCTCTACGCTTGCCTGCATGGTCGCCGTACTTTCGTCGGCAATGCCCTGAAGCCCCGCAATCAACTGCTCTATTTCATTCGACGAGCGCTGGGTCCGCTGGGCCAAATTTCGGACTTCATCCGCCACCACGGCAAATCCCCGGCCGGCGTCCCCCGCCCGGGCGGCCTCGATAGCGGCATTAAGCGCCAACAGGTTGGTCTGATCCGCGACTTCCTTGATCACGTTAAGGATACTGCCGATGCGCCCGCATTCTTGCTGCAGGCGCCCCATGAAATCCGCAGAACTCGCAATCTCCGAGGAGAGCGATTCAATCTGTGCGATGGCCCGCCGTGACAACGCCTGTGCATTGACGACCTCTCCGGCGGCGTTTTTAGCGGCCGTTGCGGTCTCCTCGGCGTTACGGGCCACGTCCTGCACCGTAGCGGCAATCTCGCCCATCGCCGAGGCAATCAAATATGTCTCACTCTTCTGGTCGTTGACTTGCCCCTGGGTCACGTCGGTAATGGTGGTTAACTGGGACGCGGAGGCAGTGAGTTCATGGGACGCCGACCCCATCTGAGCAACCACGTTGCGCAGGCTGGCGTTCATGGTGTCGAGGGAAGAGAGTAATGCGCCCAGTTCGTCCCTGCGCTCCTCTCCTCGTTGTTCCAATACCAAATCACCATCGGCTATTCGCTGGGCCATGTGAACCGCCTGTTTCAAGGGCAGGACAATCTGCCGGCTGATGACCACAGTCACTATTCCCCCCATGACCAAGGCCACCAGGGTAATGACGATAAGCAGGTAGAACACCTTGCTGGCCTGCTCGGCGGCTCGCTCTTCCTCGGCATAATACAATTCGTTGCTCTTGTCCTGGAGTGCCGAGAGCAACGCATTGGCGGCGAGCAGCTCGGCTCTTGTATGGGCGGCCGCCCTCACCTTCAAATAACGATCCAGGTCATTTTTCAAGCCTTTCAGGGCGGCAATATCCTGAGACGGCCACAGACCGGCGTCGGCGTCGACAAGCAACTGCTCGACGGCACCCTGGAAGTTTTTATGTCGCTGATTGCTCTCCTCCGCCCGCTGAGAGTCAGCATCCAGCGCATACTGGTAATTGGCCTCACGGGTAAACACTATCTCGTCGAACAGATTGCCGATTTGGGCAATACGTTTCAGCGTTACATCGTTATTATGTAACCCGTAAAGCCCGAACATAGACAGCAAGAGGACGAAGAACAACAGCAGCCCGAAACCGATGCAGAGCTTCAGGGTAATACTCAGGTTTTTAATGGTTGGCATATGCTTCCAAATTGCAAGAAATACTCCGGTTTACAAGAGGCTACCCGATCAGGAAGTCGTCCATCCTCTTCTCCCCGCCCTCCAGGGCCCTTCGGATAACGCTGGGCGTCCGACCCTGTCCGGTCCAGGTTTTGTATTCCCCGTTTTCGTCACGGTATTCGTACTTGGCGGGCCGTTTTTCACGCACGCCGGCGGATTGCCTGCCGGGTTCGGCGACCTTGACGATATCCCTGACGTCGATGCCGTCGGCTTCCAGTTGGCTGAGCAGTGCTCTCAGTTTGCGCTCGCGCTCTTCCGCGGCCAGCTGCGCCAAGGCCTCGGCCCCGCGCCGTTCCTCTACCACCGTCATCAGCCTGGCCAGCCCTTCTTCCAGTTGCTCCAGGGTCAGTTCACGGGTAGCGGTGTGCAGGCTACGGATGTTAAACAATGTTTTCAGGAATTCGGCCATCGGGTTTACCTATAGCAATTATTGATATCTCTATAAAAAATTACGACTTCACTCGAAAACAGCAAAAACGGGGACGAATATCCAAAAAATGATAACTCCCGAACCATCGAGGATATTTCAGCCATTAAAAAGGGCTGGCAAAAAATGGAAGCATCCACCTCCGCCCATAATCGACGATCATTATTACGAAAACCGCCCCCCCCTCAATCAGGCACGGCCTATTTCCAGGTAAGGAAAATCCTACGGCAACGGACAACCTCCATGAAATGCCGGCTACTCTCCCGGATGACCGCCAGCCTGATATTTCCCGCGGAGAATATAGCTAAAGATAAGCAACTACCAACAATGGCAGATCGCAACCACAACGTCCGCCTGTCGCCTCGACATATCAAAAACTGAAACGGCCGACTATACGCTGCATTGCTTCCGCCATTTTGGACAGATGCTCACTGGCAAGCACCGACCGTTGCATGTTTTCCGATGTCTGGTAAGAAATATCATTGATTTTATGGATATTCCTATTGATATCATGGGAAACGGCCGTTTGCTCCTCGGTGGCACTGGCGATGTGCTGCGCTGTCTGGTTGATTAATGCAATGGCCTGGCTGACCTGTTCCAGCGCATTCCCGGCCTGCTGTGCCTGTCCTGATGTATTTCTGGTTGCGTCGGCACTTTGTTCCGATGCCCGCACCGCTTTATCGGCGCCTTGCTGCAACCGTTCAATCATGGCCTGAATTTCCAGAGTGGAATCCTTGGTGCGGCTGGC
This sequence comes from Zobellella iuensis, assembly GCF_016746085.1. Taxonomy (GTDB): domain Bacteria; phylum Pseudomonadota; class Gammaproteobacteria; order Enterobacterales; family Aeromonadaceae; genus Oceanimonas; species Oceanimonas iuensis. The sequence goes on along the minus strand of NZ_JAERTZ010000001.1, from coordinate 57,269 downwards.
CAAACTACGCACTTCATCGGCAACAACGGCAAAGCCCCGCCCCGACTCACCGGCTCTGGCAGCCTCGATGGCCGCATTCAGCGCCAGCAGATTGGTTTGTTCGGCGATGCTTTCGATAACCAGCAAAATATTGCCAATGCTGTCGCTGTCCGCCTTCAGTGAATGGATAATGGCAACGGCCTGCTGCACGTTTTCGGTCAAGGTGCGCAAGTCCGCAATGGTGCCTTGCACCACCTCGCGACCGTGAAGCGCAGCATCATTGGCCGTGTTCGCCGCGTCGGCGGCATCCTGTGTATTGCGTGCCACCTCTTCCAGGGTCGTGGTCATCTCATTCATGGCCGTGGCAGAGCTGTTGATTTCCTGATGCTGCTGCTCGATGCCATGGCTGGTTTCATCATTAACCTGGGCCAACTCGGTCGATGAGGACGCCACTTGCTCCGCGTACCGGTTCACCTCGGTCAGCATGGAGCGCAAGTTCTGCCGCATCTGTGCAATGTCAAACAACAGGCTGCCGTTGTCTCCGGGCGCCAACTTAATCTGATGGGTCAAATCTCCGCTTGCCACGGCTTTGACCATTTGTGCCGCATAATCCGGTTCACCGCCCAGGAATTTGGTGATGGAACGAACAACCAGCAAGATGATCGCGCACGAAGCAAACAGCACCAGGACAGAAATCATCACAATTTGTCTGAGCGCGGCGCGAACCGGCGCCATGGCAGCATGCTCGTTGGCTTCCGACACCAGTCCCCAGCCCAACAATGGAATATAGTTGTAAGCCCCCATCACCCGTTCACCATTCACATCCGGATAAAATCCACTGCCGCTGCGCTGGGCCGCGATGCCGCGGGCCGCCTCGGTATCGATGGCCTTGCCGGATTCCGGAACCGAAGGGGAAGAGGTAATTCCCACGCCACTGCGATCCAGCAAAAAAATCTGGGTATATTCGGCACGAGGCAGAGCGGCGGCCTGTTGATAAATAGTATCCAGCTGCAAGGCGCCACGCATGACGGCAATGATCTGATCATTCTGTCGGATAGGTATCGCCACTGTGCTGACGGTATTGCCCGTCGCGCGGGATACCAGAGGTTCGGAAAACACCTCCTCACCGCGGATAGCCCGGCGGAACCAATCCCTATCGGCGACCATAAAAGCGTGCGCCTCATCATCCGGCAATACCCGGGCCCGGCCGTTTTCATAACTGACTCCAACCAGCCCTCGTCCATCCGGCATTACCACGAAAATGGTATCCCAGTTGCCCTGCTGCTGGGCAAGATCGCGCAGCAATCCCTGCAAGGACATCTTGTCCAATGCTCTGGCTGCCTCTACGGCAGCAAGGTAACGCATGTCATTCTGGCGCATGGCCAACCAGCGAGACATGGCGGAAGCACTGGATTCACCCCGGCTCTCCAGGCTTTCCATGGTGGTTGCAACCATGGCGCCATGGTATTGCGAATAAAAAGAAGTGCTGATAATCACGATGGTGGCGAACAACATCGTTACCATGGTGGCGGTTAACCGAACACCAAAGGGAAGTTTGCTCCATGCCTGCTTCATATTCCTTCCCCCATTCCCCAAGGCCGACGCATGATCGGCAATCATTGTTGCCCCCTGGTGCTAAGGGGATGCTTAGCGGAACCCGATCGCCGCCGATAGAGATCGACTATTTGGAATAGCTATTTACCGGCCCCTCGGACAACGTTGAAGTAAGAAGAAGGTAACAGTATTGAAAACCGTTATTCAGAAGGCACAGGCCTCTTTTTGAGTAAGGAAATCCTTACCATGGCAGTAAGATACCCACTTTTTCTACCTCAGCTCCGTGGCATAGAAATGAAACGATCTACTCCATGGAGGATAGGCTGAATAGCCAAGGCATGAGACTTCAATCCGGATATCAGCGGAAATCATAACCGGATAAACAGCTGGTCATTACGAGAATGGCGAGATACTTCAATGGGGGTAAACCTTATTTAAGGATAAGGAATACCCCGTGACGAAAGGTCCCCTACGGGAAGGTAAGCAAAAAGCCGGAGCGGGCGGTGCTCCCGTTCCCCTGCGGCGGAATCGCCCCTTCCCGCTCAGATCACCCGTGAGAACTGCTGCATCCGGGCCTGGCGGCGCAGGTGCACGTCGAAGCACATGCAGATATTGCGGATCAGCAGCCGGCCCTTGGGCGCCACCCGGATGGCGCCGGCGTCCACCTGCACCAGGCCGTCGTCCACGAAGGTCTGCAGCAGCGCGATATCCTCGGCGAAGTAGTCGGCGAAACGGATGCCGTATTCCCGCTCCAGGGGCGCAAGCTCCAGCTCGAAGTTGCAGATCAGGGTCTTGATCAGATCCCGGCGCAGCCGGTCATCCTCGTTCAGGGCATAGCCCACCGTCTGGGCGTGGCCCAACTGGTCGAGCCGGCCGTAGTAGCGCTTGAGATCCTTGTGGTTCTGGGAATAGGCGTCGCCGATCATGCTGATGGCGGACACCCCCAGCCCCAGCAGGTCGCAGTCGCCCTGGGTGGTGTAGCCCTGGAAGTTGCGGTGCAGCTCGCCCCGGCGCTGGGCCACCGCCAGGCTGTCGTCCGGCAGGGCGAAGTGGTCCATGCCGATAAACTGGTAGCCCTGGCCGGTGAGGTAGCCGATGCTGTCCTGCAGCATGGCCAGCTTCTGGGCGGGTTGGGGCATGTCCGCCTCGTTCAGCTTGCGCTGGGCGGCGAAACGGCTGGGCAGGTGGGCGTAGTTGAACACCGACAGCCGGGCCGGCTTCATGGCCGCCACCTGCTCCAGGGTGTGGCGGAAACTGGCCGGGGTCTGCAGCGGCAGGCCGTAGATCAGATCCAGGTTGGTGGACACAAAGCCGAGCTCGGCCGCGCGTTTGACCAGCGCCTTGATAAAGTCGTTATCCTGCTCCCGGTTCACCACCTTCTGCACCGCCTTGTCGAAGTCCTGCACCCCCAGGCTGATGCGGTTGAAGCCTTCTTCCTTCAGCACCTCCAGCACCGACAGCTCGATTTCCCGCGGGTCTATCTCGATGCTGAACTCGCCCCGTTCGGCGAAGCGGAAATGGCGGCGCAGCAGGCCGTTGAGCCGGCGGATCTGCGGCTCGGTGAGGAAGGTGGGGGTGCCGCCGCCCCAGTGCAGCTGGGTCACGGTGCGGCCGGCGAACAGCGGCGCCAGGCGCTCGACCTCCCGTTCCAGATAGTCCAGGTAGACGTCGGCCTTGCCCTGGTGGCGGGTGATCACCTTGTTGCAGCCGCAGTAGTAGCACAGCTTGTGGCAGAAGGGCACATGCACATAGAGCGACAGGGGTCGTTCGGGATAGCGCCCGGCGGCGGCCTCGAACTCGGCCATGCCGAAAGAGTCGTTGAACTCCAGGGCCGTGGGGTAGGACGTGTACCTGGGCCCCGAATAGTTGTATTTCTCGATAAGGGACTGATCCCACTCGATGCTTGCTGACATTGCCTCCTCCCCGGGTCAGCGACCGGGCAGTTCCAGGCTGGCCAGCCGCTCGACCTCAATTTTTATCTGAGCCTCAAGCTCATGTTCGAAACCGGCCCGCTGCAGATCCTGGCGCATGCGTTCGTTACGCTTGAGCTGCTTGCGGGCGTCGTGGGTCGGCATCTCCTTGACCCTGTCGTAGAGATCGTAGAGGCCGGGATAGTCCTGGGCAAAGTCCTTCGGCCGGCTGAACTGCAGGGTGTTGAGCAGGTTGGTCAGGCGAATGGCCCCTTCCGACAGGTTGCACTGATCGTCGCGCACCGCCATGGCGATGGTCCGGATGCTGTCGATAATGCGCTCGTTGCGCCTGTTTATGGCCTGTTCGCGCTGTTGCGTCTGCTGCTTCAGCCGGGCCAGCAGGACTCCCGCGTATACCGCCAGACCCACTATGATGAGGCCGCCCAACAGGGCGGCCATCAGCCAGGGTGAGATCATGACTTATCTTCCTTCTCCTGGTATTGCGCGGGATCAAGGTCCGCGTCCATAAAGCGGGTCCAGAGATCATCGCCCTCTTCCGGCTCTTCGTCCTCGTCGTCGAGCAGGCCGAGCTGCTCCAGCAGCTGCTGGTGGCGGGCCAGGGTCTGATCCAGCCAGGCCGCGTCTTCCTTGCCCAGCTTGTCGCCGGCGTCGACCCGGTCCAGCAGGGTGTTGAGCCGCTCGTTATTCTCCAGCTGGTCCAGTTCCTGCTCCGGGGTCAGGGCCTCGGGCTTGGCGACCCTGACCCTGGCAACCGGCGCCGCCTTGGCTGCGTCCCTGGCCTCGTCCTGGATCAGGGGAATGGGTTTTTTGGAGCCCAGACGTGGATCCTGCTGCACCTTGGCGGTACCGCCGCCACCGGATTCACCGCCCTGGTTGTGGCGGGAGCCGGGGGCCAGCCCCTTGCGCTTGGCCTTGCGCTTGCGATCCCTGCTTTGCTCGGCATTTTCCCGACTTTCCTTGCGGGCCCCGAGTTGGCCCGGTGTGCGGGCCTTCTTAATGCGTGTCATACAGACTCCGGTTTGTGCAGAAGTATCACATCGGCACCGATAAATTCGATGCCGAGCCCGTCCCGTGCCGCCAGCCAGAGAAAGGTGTCCCGGCTGAAAAAGCTGACATGGGTGGGATCCTGTTTGTAATGCCAGTTGGCGAAGGCCGCCTGGTCGCGGGCCAGCTTGGTCATCAGACCCAGCCGGCCGCCGGGTGCGAGCATGGCCAGCAGTTGCCGCCACTCCCGCCCCGGTTGGTAAAAATGCTCTATCGCCTCGGTGCAGGTCACAAAGTCGTAATGCCGTGCCAACCGCTCCGGATAATCCGCATAGTAGGGATCATAGGTGGTGGCGGCAAAGCCCGCCTCGTTCAGCATGGCGGCCAGGGCCGGCCCCGGCCCGCAACCAAAGTCGAGCCCTGTGCTTCCGGGCTTGAGCCGTTCAATAAGGGGGTCGACCAGGCGGTTCAGGAAGTGCCGGTAACCGGCATCCTCTACCCTGTTCTGGTGTTGGTCATAGATCGCTTTTTCCGCCGTCGCGTCCAGCCGGTATCCGGGCTCGACAAAAATCAGCCCGCATTGACGGCAGCGATGATAGCGACGCTGTTTATCCTGCCAAAACAGAGATGTTTCGGTATGGTCACAGAGGGGGCAGGGAAAGTCTTGCGACTGAGCAGACATGGACAAACCAGAGAAATCAGGGGGCCCGGGCCCCCTTGATGGGCTTAAATTAACGCAGGCCCGCCACGTACTGGGACAGGATTTCGATATCTTGGTCGGTCAGTTTCTTGGCGATATCACGCATCATACCGTTGGGATCGTTTTCACGCTCGCCGCTGCGGAAAGCCAGCAGCTGGGCCTTGATATAGGCCGGATGCTGGCCGGACAGGCGCGGGAACCTGGCGGACTCCAGGCCCTCGCCGCGGGGGCTGTGGCAGGCGATGCAGGCGGTAATGCCGCGCTCCAGATCGCCACCCCGGTACAGGGCTGCACCGGCTTCGATCACCTCTTCGGGAGTGGCGACCGGGGTGATCGCTTCGCTGGCGTAGAACGCCGCCAGATCGGCCATGTCCTGTGCGGACAGCCCCATCACCATGGGTGCCATGATGGCGTTGGCACGGCCGGCGCCACCGGTGGCGCCGGTTTTGAATTCAATCAACTGCTTTTCCAGGTAAGAGGCGTGTTGGCCGGCGATTTTAGGGTACATATCGGTCGGGCTGTTGCCATCGTTACCATGACAGGCCACACAGGTGGCGGCTTTGGCTTTACCGGCTTCGGCATCGCCTTGGGCCTGTGCGACACCGACCACTCCGAGCATTAAGGCTAGCGTGAAAACAATTTTTTTCATGACGTTCCGACTTCTCGTTGTAAGAGCTTCCAGATCACATACCGGCAAGGGCATGTTACAATACGATTTAAAAACGGCTCCATTCTACACGATTTTGCGAAAAAGTAAGCAAGGCGGGTTCAGAACCCCGGGGAATTCATATTGGATAACAAGCAGATAAATTTTAACGCCGCCCGCTTTATTACCAGCGCGCCCAACATCAAGCAAATGCCGGCCGACACCGGCGTAGAGATCGCCTTTGCCGGCCGCTCCAACGCCGGTAAATCGTCCGCCCTCAACACCATTACCCAGCAGAAAAGCCTGGCCCGGACCAGTAAAACCCCGGGGCGCACCCAGCTTATCAACGTGTTCGAGCTGAGCGAAGGCAAACGGCTGATCGACCTGCCCGGCTATGGCTACGCCAAGGTGCCGGAAGAAATGAAGCTGAAATGGCAGGCGGCCCTCTCCGAATACCTGCAACAGCGCGACAGCCTCAAGGGCCTGGTGGTGCTGATGGACATCCGCCATCCGCTGAAGGACATCGACCAGCAGCTGCTGCAATGGGCCAGCGACAGCGAACTGCCGGTGCTGGCGCTGCTGACCAAGTGCGACAAGCTCAAGTCCGGCGCCCGCAAGGCGGAAGTGCTCAAGGTGCGCGAAGCCATAGCCATCTTCGGTGGCGATATCCGGGTGGAGGCCTTCAGTTCCCTCAAGGGCACCGGCGTCGAGCAGGCCAGGGCCATCCTCAGCGAATGGCTGCTGCAAGGCGAGGTGGCGGCCGCACCCGTTGCCGATGAAGGTGAACAAGCCTGATGCGCCTCGATCGTTTCCTATGCGAGAGCACCGGCCTGACCCGCTCCCTGGCCAAGAAGGCCCTGCACCGGGGTGATGTCACGGTGGATGGCTTCATCGTCAAAAAAGGCGATCTGCATGTCCAGGAGCAGGAAGTGCGCCTGGAAGGCCGCCTGCTGAGTCTGCACCCGCCCCGCTACCTGTTGCTGCACAAGCCCAAGGGCTATATCAGCGCCAGCCAGGATGAAGACCATCCCTGCGTGCTGCAGCTGTTGCCGCCGGAGCTGTGCCGCGACCTGCAGTGCGCCGGCCGGCTGGACCTGGACACCACCGGGCTGCTGCTGCTCACCGACGACGGCCAGTGGTCCCACCGGATCCGCTCGCCGAAAAAAGCCTGTGGCAAGGTTTACCGGGTGGAACTGGCCGAACCCCTGGCCGAAGACACCGCCGCCCGCTTCCAGGAAGGCGTGCAACTGCACGGCGAACCCAAACCCACCCTGCCCGCCACCCTGGAAGTGCTCGCCCCCACCCGGGTGCTGCTGACCATCCAGGAAGGCAAATACCACCAGGTGAAACGCATGTTCGCCGCCGTGGGCAACAAGGTAGTGGGCCTGCACCGGCTGCAAATCGGCGAGATCCGCCTGGACGACAGCCTGGCGGAAGGCGAATGGCGCCATCTCACCGAGGATGAGATCGCTTCGGTGTGAGGCACCAGGGCGGGAAGCCGCCCTTGCGACCTTGGGGGTATGGCGCCATCACCGAGCGGACCCTAGACTGAGCCCGACCGGCGCGACCCATATGGCGAGTCCGAATGAACGTACTGATCCTTGAACACCATGTCCCCACGGCGGAGCTGCTGGAAACAGTAGTAACCGGCCTGGCGCCGGGTATCAGGGTGCACCGCTGCAGCACCATCGCAGAGGCCGTCCGCGCCTGGCACCGCTATTCCCCCTCCCTGCTGCTCAGCGAATGGAGCCTGCCCGATGGCTCGGCCCTGGCCCTGGTCCGCCAGATCCGCGCCCAGGACAAGCAACTGCCCATACTGATGCTCAGCGCCCATTCCGACAAGGAAACGGTGCTCACCGCCGCCCGCCTCGGCATCAACGCTTTTATCGCCAAACCTTTCGACGTGGCCCTGCTGCACCGACGGCTCCAGCCCTTGCTGAGGACGGATGCCGACCCCGGCCGCCCCGGCCCGCCTCCCCTCGACCGCCATCTGGCCGAGGCGGCCACGGGCTCCATACAACTGCCCACGGACATCGATCAGCAAACGGTGCTGGCCCTGATGGAACGCGGCCAGGAACTGTCTCCGGCCGAGCTGGCCCGGCACTGGCGCGGCCAGGCCGCGCTTTCGGCCCGGTTGCTGGATATCGCCAACAGCGCCTCCCTGGGCCGGGCCGGCAAGCCCATCGGCAAGCTGGAAGAAGCCATCGCCGCCATGGGCGTGGAGATGGCGCTCAACCAAGCCTTCGCCCTGTCCCTGGACATTTCCCGTGCCCTTGCCGATCCCCGCCTGGGCGAGCGGGCACGCCACCACCTGCAGCAGGCCGAGCAGGTGGCCGCCATCGCCCGGGCCATGGCGCTCAGCCTGGGGCAGGAAGGCGCCGCCTTCTACACGGCGGGGCTGCTGAGCCGGGTGGGTGAACTGGGTGTGTTGCGCGCCTTACAGGATTATATCCGGCTGGGGGGCGCCATATCGGCGCAACAGATAGACGACAGCCTGAGCCGCTGGGCCGCCGATTATGGCAACAGGGTCAAGATACAGTGGCATCTGCCCCTGCCCCTGCGCGAGCTGATCGGCGCCGTCCACCTGCTGAAGAAAAACAGCGCCGACCGGGGGCCCCTGCTGATGTATCTGGCGGCCATGACGGTCGCCGGCCAGCTGGAGCAGCCGGACATCCTGCGCCTGATGCGGCGGGTAGGACTGGATCCGGAACGCTGGCAGCGCCCTGCCCCCCGGCCCTGAGGCACAAACAACAGGGGAGGCATTCCGCCTCCCCTGTCCTTATTCAGTCCTCTTCCCGCTTGCGGGTGGAGCTGCCGAGCTGGTGGGTCTTGAGATCGTAGCGTTCCTTGATCACGTCCTTCACCGTGCCCTCCCACAGCTTGATGCCCACGAAGTAGCCGGCCCGGGCCATCACATGGGCGGCGATGGGCGCGGTCATGATCACGAACACCACCACCGCCAGCGCCCGTACCACCACGCTGGTGTCGGCAAAAAAGAACACCGCGAAGCCCACCGCCATCAGGCCGGCACCCAGGGCGCCGGCCTTGCTGGTGGCATGCATCCGGGTCAGCAGATCCGGCATGCGGATGATGCCGATGCCGGCCAGCAGCATCAGGAAGGAGCCCAGCAGCATCAGCAGGCCGGTAACGAGTTCAGTCATCATCGCGATGGCCTCCCCGCTCCAGGTAACGGGCAAAGCCCACCGCCGCCATAAAGGACGTCAGCGCCAGCACTATGGCCACGTCGATAAACTGCGGCGTGTCGTAGGCCACGCTGTACAGCAGGATAAAGCCGACGGTCATGGAGGCGATCACTTCCAGCGCCACCACCCGGTCCGGCAGGGTGGGGCCGATCAGCAGCCGCACCGCCGCCAGCACCAGCCCCAGGCTCAAAAACAAGAAAGACAATAAGATAGCAAGGTCAAACATAGGCTTATCCCAGCAAGTCGATAACACGGGCCTCCAGGGCCTTGAATTCCGCCAGCTGGCGGGCCTCGTCGTCCAGGTACATCATGTGCACATAGAGCACCCGCCGGTCGCTGGATACATCCAGCGCCAGGGAGCCCGGGGTGGCGGTGATCAGGTTGGCGAACATGGTGATGGCGCCGTCGTCCTTCACATCTAGGGGAATGGCGATCACCCCCGGCCGCATCAGATGGGTGGGGGTGAGCACGTCGTAGGCCACCCGGGCATTGGCCTTGATCAGATCCCAGATGAAAAACAGGATAAAGCCGACTATCTTGGGCAGCTTGCCGAAGTAGCGGGCAAACATGGGTTTGTCCCGCGCCACATAGGCCAGCACCAGGTAGCTCAGCAGCATGCCTACCACCAGGTTGCTGATGGTATAGGTGCCGGAGAGGATGACCCAGGCCAGGGCCAGCAGCATATTCCAACCAAAAGCTCTCATTGGCTACCCCCCAGTACCGCTTCAATATACAGCTCCGGCGACAGCAGCTGCGCCGCCGTATCCATCGCCAGTTGCACGAACCACTCGGCCCCGAAACCGATGGCCAGGGTGATCAGCGCCAGGCCCACCACCGGCAGATACAACAAGTATCGGTGCGGATCGCCGCCGCCGCGCAGGGGCTTGGCATCTTCGGGCAATGGCTTCCAGAACGCCTCGGCCCAGATCTTGATCATCGAGTACAGGGTCAGCAAGCCCACCACCAGGGCGATGGCAACCATAAACCAGGACTCGGCCAGCACGCCCGCCTTGATCACCGTATATTTGGCGAAAAAGCCGGACAGGGGCGGCAACCCCGCCAGGGACATGGCCGGGATCAGGAACAGCAGCGCCAGCCAGGGCGCGGAGCGGTAGAGCCCGCCCAGCCTGGCCAGATCGTAGCTGCCATGGTAGCGGTACATGACGCCGCTGATCAGGAACAGGTTGGTCTTCACTATGATGTGGTGGAAGATGTAGAAGACCCCGCCGGCGATGGCCAGGGGGGTGAACAACGCCAGCCCCACCAGCATGTAGCCTATCTGGCTGACGATATGGAAGGAAAGGATGCGGCGCACCTCGAACTGGGCCGCCGCCCCCAGTACCCCGGTAAGCATGGTGAAAATGCCCATCCACATCAGTACCGTATGGTGGGTGAAGCCTACGTCCTGCACGAAAATCAGGCTGAACACCCGGTACAGGGCATAGACCCCCACCTTGGTGAGCAGGCCGGCGAACACCGCCGAAATCGCCACCGGCGGCGTGTGGTAGGAGGCCGGCAGCCAGAAGAACAGCGGAAAGGCCGCCGCCTTGATGCCGAAGGCCACCAGGAACAGCATGGCGATCACCGTCACCAGGCCGGGCTGGCTGCCGTTGGCCAGGCGCACCGCCAGATCCGCCATATTGAGGGTGCCGGCGTAGCCGTACAACAGGCCCACGGCGGTGAGGAACAGCGCCGAGGAGATCAGGTTGAGGGTCACGTACTTGAGCGCCCCTTCCATCTGGGAACGTTCTCCTCCCAGGATCAGCAGACCGAAGGAGGCCACCAGCATGATCTCGAACCAGACGTAGAGGTTGAAGATATCGCCGGTGAGGAAGGCGCCCACCACCCCGGACAGCATCAGGTGCAGCAGCGGATAGTAGCCGAAGGCCTCGTGGTTGCGGCTCATGGTGGCGAGGGAATAGACCGCCACCGCCAGGCCGATGACGCCGGTTACCACCACCATGATGGCACTGAGCAGATCCGCCACCAGGGTGATGCCGTAGGGGGCCGACCAGGCGCCCATGTAGCTGACCAGTATGCCCCGCTCCTGAACCTGCACCAGCAGATAGAGGCCGGCCACCAGCAGGCCGGCGCCGGAGAAGACCGAAATCCAGCGCTGCACCAGCCGCCAGCGCCAGCAAATCAGGGTCAGGGCCCCGGCCAGCATGGGGATAAGAATGGGAATTATGACTTCTGCTTTCACGAATCTGTGCTCTTCATCTCGTTCATGTCATCGGCGCCTATGACTTCATAGGCCCGGTGGATCAACACCACGGCAAAGGCCAGCACCCCGAAGCTGATGACGATGGCCGTCAGGATCAGCGCCTGGGGCAGCGGGTCGGCGATGGCTCCTACCGGATGATAGAGGCCTTCCGGGATCAGGGGCGGCGCGCCCCGCACCAGGCCACCACCGGTGAAAATCAGCAGGTTGGCGGCGTTGGAGAGGATCATCAGGCCGATCACCAGCTTGACGATGCTGCGCCTGAGCATCATAAACAGGGCGGTGGCGTAGAGGCCACCGATCACAAAGGCAAACAGGTTTTCCATTATTCCTCCACTTTGGCCAGCGACAGCAATATGGTCGACACCACCCCTATCACCACCAGGTAGACGCCCACATCGAACAGCAGCGGCGTGCTCAACTTGAGCTCGCCGATACCCGGCACATACAGGCTCCACCACTGGCTGGTGAGAAAGGGTTGGCCGTGCAGCACCATGCCGATGATGCCGCTCAACAGCGCCAGCAGCAGGCCCAGTCCCATCAGCAGCTGGGTTTCCACCTTCAGCAGCCGCTTGGTGCTGCTGGCATCGAAGGCGAACAGATACAGGGCGAAGGCGCTGGACGCCACCAGGCCGGCGATAAAGCCGCCGCCCGGCTCGTTATGGCCGCGCAGCAGCAGGAACACCGAAAACAGCAGCAGCAGCGGTACCAGGAAACGGGTGGCGGTCTGCAGGATAATCGAGGCGTCCGATCTCAGTTCGGTTTTCATCTCTGGTCCTCCCAGCGGAAGCGGATCATGGCGTTCACCCCGATGGCCGCCAGCGCCAGCACGAAGATTTCGCCCAGGGTGTCCAGGGCCCGGAAGTCCACCAGGATCACGTTGACGATATTGCGGCCGTGGGCCTCGGGGTAACTGGCGGCAATCAGGTAGTCGCTGATCCCTCCCCCCAGGGACGACTGGTTGACGGTGAGCACCATCATGGCCACCAGTATGCCGAAGGCCCCCGCCACGGAGGCGTCGCGCAGACGCACCCGCACGCTGGACAGGCCCTGGAAACCGGGCAGGCGGAACAGCACCAGCACCAGCAGGATCACGGTCAGGGTTTCAATCAACACCTGGGTGATGGCCAGATCCGGCGCGCTGAAGAACACGTAGATCATCGCCATGGCGAAGCCCAGCACCCCCACCGCCGCCACCGCGCCCAGGCGCAGCCGGGTGGCGCTGGCGTACACCACGGCCCCCAGCATCAGCAGGCTGATGATGACCTCGTAGAAACGCACCCCCTCGAACGACAGCTCGTAGACGAAGGCGTCCCGGCTCCAGAAGGCGTAGGCCAGCAGACCTATGGTGGTGAGCAGTATGGTCAGGATGTAGTTGGTCATGTAGCCGTTCTGCAGCACCCGGGTCTGCCAGCGGGCAAGCCACACCAGGCCATCCATCATCCGTTCGTAGCCCCGCTCCGGGCCGTAGGCCAGGGGGCGGATGGCCGCGGCCAGCGGCGGATAGACCCGCGCCCAGCCGCGATACAGCAGTACGCCGGCCGCCAGCGCCGCGGCACTGAACAACAACGGCAGGTTGATGCCGTGCCACAGGGCCAGCTCCAGATCGGGCACGGGCGCACCGGTCACGGCGGACACCGCCGCCCGCAGCAGGGGCTCGGCCAGGAACGGCAGCAGCCCCAGCAGCAGGCCGAGGGAGGCCAGCACGCTGAAGCCCAGGCGCATCGCCAGGGGCACCTCATGGGGCTTTTTGGCGGTAGGCCTGAGCGTCCCCAAAAAGGGCTTTATCGCCACCAGGCCGGTGGCCGCCACTATGCAGACGGCGGTGATCAGGGACAAGACCACCAGCAGCGACGACAGCGCCCGGGCCCCCAGTGCCGCTTCAAACATCAGTTCCTTGGCGATAAAACCGAACAGGGGCGGAATGCCGGCCAGGGACAGGGCCGCCACCCAGGTGAAGCCGGCGGTCCAGGGCATGACCTGGCGCAGGCCACCCAGCTCGCGCACATCCTTGGTGCCGGTAGCGTGATCCAGGGTACCGGCCGCCATAAAGAGCGCCCCCTTGTACAGGGCGTGGGCCAGCAGGAACACCATGGCCGCCTTGAGCGCCGCCGGGGTGCCAATGCCGATCAGCATGGTCAGGGTACCCAGGGCCATGACGGTGGAAAAGGCCAGGATGCGCTTGAGGTCGGTGCTGCACACCGCCATCACCGCCCCCACCGTCATGGTGACACCGCCGAACAGGGACAGGGTGTAGAGCCAGGCCTCGCTGCCGGCCATCACCGGTTGCAGCCGGGCCATGAGAAAGACACCGGCCTTGACCATGGTGGCCGAGTGCAGGTAGGCGCTGACCGGGGTCGGCGCCGCCATGGCGTTGGGCAGCCAGAAGTGAAAGGGGGTCTGGGCCGACTTGGTGAAGGTGCCCGCCAGGATGAGGATCATCATCGGCAGGAACAGGGGGTGGCTCTGCAGCACGTCGCCCTGGGTCAGCAGCTCGTGGAGCTCGAAGCTGCCGCCCAGGTAGCCCAGCATGATCAGGCCGGTCATCAGTGCCAGGCCGCCGCCCACGGTGATGAAGAGCCCCTGCAAGGCCGCCTTGCGCGCCTTTTCCTGCTCGTGGTTGAAACCGATCAGCAGGTAGGAGGTGATGCTGGTCAGTTCCCAGAACACGAACAGGGAAATCAGGTTGTTGGACAGCACCAGGCCGAGCATAGAGGCCATAAAGGCCAGCAGGTACATCAGCAGCTTGTGGATGTCCTTGTGGCCCTCGAGGTAGCTGCCGGCGTAGATCAGGATAAAGGTGCCGATGCCGGTGATCAGCAGGGCGAACATCAGGCTCAGGCCATCCACCAGGAAGTTGAGGCTGATATCGAGGCTGGGGATCCAGGGGTAGGAGATCAGCACCGCCTCGCCGCCGGTGACCTCGGGCCAGAATCCCAGGAAATATCCGAATAGCGTGGCCGGCAACAGGGCCAGGAGCCAGCCGATGCGACGACCGGCCAGGGGCGTCAGGCTGGGGACCAGGGCGGCCAGAATAAAACCCGCTATAACTGCAACAAGCATAGGCAAAACGCCTCCTTTCAATGCCTATTCAAGGCGACAGGATCAGCTAAAAGAGGGGAAAATCAGCACAAGGCGCAGGCTATAGTAAGGAAGTTTTTAGATTAACTTTCAAGAAGTTAATTGATTGTTTTTGCATTTTTATGGCGACCGATACTACAAGCCGCCCCGGCAAAAGGCAAGTAAAGACGGGGCCGCTCGCGGCCCCCGGACTGCTGACGAACCTCCGGAATACCCTGTTGCCACTCCCGCGAAGGCGGGAGTCCAGTGCAATACTTCATGCAACGGAGCCACCAGACGCTTCAAGGCGCCCGCAAGACATCAGACGATGCGGATGGTGGCCATCATGCCCAGCTCTTCGTGCTCTATGATATGGCAGTGGCACAGCCAGTCGCCGGGCCGGTCGAAGCGCAGGCGCAGCTTGAGCTTCTGGTAGGGCCTGAGGTTCACCGTGTCCAGCCAATGCGGCTGCGCCAGCGGTCGCCAGTCGCCACCCCGCTGCTGCTCGGCCACCAGCTGGAAATGGGTGCCGTGCACATGGAAGGGATGATCCATATGGGAATCGTTCTCCACCACCCATTCCTCCACCTGGCCGACCTTGCCTTCGAACATGATGTGTTCCATGTCGAAGGCGCGACCGTTGATCAGGAAAGCCAGCCCCTGGGCCAGCACCTGCTGTGCCGAGGCCGGCATGGCGGCCCTGGCGTGGTCCCGGTGGCCATCGTGGCCGGCCGACTCCCTCTGCTCCACCTCGCCGTGCCCCCGATGGCCGCCGTGCGCGTGATGGCCGGCGGCGCCCTGATGCGGATGCCCCTCCGGCATCAGTTCGCTCAGCACCAGCTCCCGGCTGACCGCCGCTGCGGGCAGCCAGTCGATCCGCGCCAGTTGGTCCGGCAGCTCCGGCACCGTCGCCGCCGGCTCCCGGTTGGCCACCAACCGCAGCAAGGGCTGGGGCCGGCGATAGTGCTCCGGCTCCGGGCCCATCCAGCCCCGATCATAGGGCTGGCTGAACAGCAAGCGCTCTTCCCCGCCCTTCGAGGGCCAGGCCAGCAGCAGGTCGGCCCGCTGTCCCGGCACCAGCAGCAGTTCATCCCGCAGTTCTGGCGCCGCCAGCAAGCCACCGTCGGTACCCAGCAACCAGAAAGTGCCGCCTTCCAGGCGCACATGCAGGTAACGGCCGGCACAGGCGTTGACCAGGCCGAACCGCTCCTCGGTGGCCGGTGGGCGCACCAGGGCGGGCCGGCGGCCGCCATTCACCAGCAGCAGCTCCCCTTCCCGGCCGTTCATCCAGTCCGCCATGGTATGGGGTGCAACCCTGCCATCCCGATCCAGGCGCAGGTCGGTCACCATCAGCAGTTGCCGGGGATAATCCGGCAGCGGCGACGCCTTGGGCTTCACCAGGATCAGGCCGGCGGCGCCGTGGGCAATCTGCTCGGCGGTATGGCCATGGGGATGGGGATGGAACCAGTGCAAACCGGCGTTGCCTGCGGGTACGGTAAAGCGGTACCGGCGGCTGGCGCCGGGGGCAATGGCATCGTGGGGCCCGCCATCCTCTCTGGCGGGCACCAGCAGGCCATGCCAGTGCACGGTAGTAGGCTGGGCCAGGCCGTTGGTCACCCGCACCTCCACCCGGTCGCCCTCGGTCAACTCCAGCACGGGGCCGAGCTGGCCATTGTAGAGCCAGAGTTCGGTGTCGCGTCCATCCAGCCGCACCCGGGTCGGGGCCAAGGTCAGGTGGTAGCGCCCTTCGCCATCGGGCTCGAGCCGGGGCAGTTGCGCCAGGGTGGAAGGGGAAATGTCGTCGGCCCGCAGCAAAGCGGGCAGGCCGGCCAGGGCGGCACCCGCCAGCCCCAGCTTCATCACATCGCGTCTTTTCATAGTGTTAACCTCAAATCACCAAATTAAAAAAGGGGGATTCGAGTCAGGATCTGGGCGGCCGCTCCAGCCGCTTCGGCACCGTACGGATACCGACGACGACAGGGGAAAACACGATATCGGCGGACGCCCGCAGCGGCGCGGGTGGCGTGGCGGGCAGCCCCAGGCACAGCTGGCAATCCTGATGCTGATGCTGATGCTGATGCTGATGAGAGTCTATCGCCCCTGCCGGGCAGTCAACGCAGGCGGTAGTGCCCACCGGCACCACCGTCAGGGCCATCGGCAGGGCGGTTCGCGGCAGGCACAGCAAAACCAGCAGCAGCATGCCGCCGACTGTTACCTTTTTGCCCGTTCCGCTCAACATGGTGTCAGTGTCTCTCCGTCGGCAGGGCGCCGGCCTGTTCACCGCCACCCGAGCCCAGGTTAAGGCGTGGTGCCGGGCGAGGCAAGGCCACGGAAGAAATGCTCCACCGGACCCCGGCCATGGCCCACCCGGAGTGTGGCCCCGGCGGCGATGGCCCCGTCGATATAATGCTTGGCGGAGGCCACCGCCAGCTCCAGGGCCAGTCCCTGGGCCAGGTAGCAGGCCAGGGCCGCCGACAGGGTACAGCCGGTGCCGTGGGTATTGATGGTCATCACCCGGGGGGCATCGAAACAGCGCACCTCCCCCCCGCTCAGCAGCCAATCGGGGCTGCGCGATTCCCGCTGCAGAAAGCCCCCCTTGAGCAGCACGGTGGTGCACTCCAGTTCGGCCAGGCCGGCGAACAGGGATTCAACCTCGGCCAGCCTGGTCGGCAAGGCGCAATTCGTGAGCCGGGCCGCCTCAGGCAGGTTGGGGGTGATCACCTCCGCCAGGGGCAGCAGCTCCTCGCGCAGGGCGGCCACCGCCTCCTCGGCCAGCAGCGGATCGCCGTTGGCGCTCACCATCACCGGATCCACCACCAGGTGGGCCGGCCGGTGGCGGCGCAACACCTCGGCCAGGGTACGGATGGTGGCGCCGTCGCCGAGCATGCCCACCTTCACCGCCGCCACCGGCAGATCGCTGAAAACCGCCTCCAGCTGGGCGCGGATCATCTGCTGGGACACGGGCTCAACGGCGGTGACCCCCTTGGTGTTCTGGGCGGTGAGGGCGGTGACCACCGAACAGGCATAACCGCCGGTGGCGGCGATGGCCTTGATATCGGCCTGAATGCCGGCACCGCCGCTGCTGTCGGAGCCGGCGATGGTGAGAATAACGGGCTTGGTGCTGTGCATGTCCTTATGGTCCTCCCGGGCGCAGAAGCCGGCGGCGGCAGAAAGCCGCCCCCGGAGCCCTGCACCAGCATCAACTGGATCGGGTACAGCGGGTCCGGCGCTGCCGTCTCGGCCCGGCGGCTTCCCGACTGGTTCAGACCGATGATAACGACGGCCACCGGCAAATGCCAGCCACAATCAGGCGCCTCAATAAGGCTAACGAACAACGTAATTAAGCAACATAAAACGTTTGCTTGTATACAATTTGGGAGGCATTCCCACTCCATAAAGGGGGGAATGAAAGGACGGCGTGCCGAACGGCAGATAAAAAAATGCCCCCGGGAAACCCCAGGGGCGGCCTAGCCAGCCATATTCAATTACGTGAAATAAAAGGTCTGTAAGACATAACGCCTTACCTCTGTACCCTACGTCACAAACTGTACAACAGCTGACCAGATAAAAAAAGTAATTTCGTAATATATTTACAATTTTGTTGGTCAACCATCATTTTAGTGAGCCTGATCCCAGTTCTCGCCCACGCCGGCTTCCACCAGCAGCGGTACGTCCAGGGTCGCCGCCTGCTCCATCAGGGCTCGGATCTGTTCTTTGTAGGCGTCCACCCTGTCCTCGCGGATCTCGAACACCAGTTCATCGTGTACCTGCATCAGCATGCGCACCTCGCCCGCGGGCAGCCCGGCGATCCAGGCGTCCACCTTGATCATCGCCTGCTTGATGATGTCGGCGGCGGTGCCCTGCATGGGGGCATTGATGGCGGCCCGCTCGGCACCCTTGCGGCGGGCACCGTTCTTGGCGTTGATCTCGGGAAGATAGAGCCGGCGGCCGAACAGGGTCGATACATAGCCCCGTTCGGCCGCCTGTTCCCGGGTCTCCTCCATATAGCGCAGCACGCCCGGGTAGCGCTCGAAGTAGATGTCCATGTAGGCCTGGGACTCGGCCCGGGGAATGCCCAGCTGGCGCGACAGGCCGAAGGCGCTCATGCCGTAGATCAGGCCGAAGTTGATGGCCTTGGCCCGGCGCCGCTGCTCGCCGGTCACCTGCTCCACCGCCACCCCGAACACCTCGGCGGCGGTGGCCTTGTGAATGTCCTGTCCCTGGGCGAAGGCGTCCAGCAAGCCCTGGTCCCGGGACAGGTGCGCCATGATGCGCAGCTCTATCTGGGAGTAGTCCGCCGCCACCAGCCGGTAGCCGGGCTCGGCCACGAAGGCCTGGCGGATACGCCGCCCTTCCGGGGTGCGGATGGGGATGTTCTGCAGGTTGGGATCGGACGACGACAGCCGGCCGGTGGCGGCGTTGGCCTGGTGATAGGAGGTGTGGATGCGGCCGCTGTGTTGGTTGACCATCAGCGGCAGCTTGTCGGTATAGGTGGACTTGAGCTTGCTCAAGGCCCGGTATTCCATCAGCAGCTTGGGCAGGGGGTAGTCGAGCGCCAGCTCCTGCAACACCTCCTCGGCGGTGGACGGCGCCCCCTTGGGGGTCTTCTTCAGCACCGGCAGTTCCAGCTTGTTGAACAGGATCTCGCCCAGCTGCTTGGTGGAGCTCAGGTTGAAGGGCTCGCCGGCCAGCTCGAAGGCCTCCTGCTCCAGTTCCTTGAGCCGCTTGGCAATTTCATCGCTCTGGATGGCCAGCAGCTTGCTGTCGATGCGCACCCCGGCGTATTCCATCCGCGCCAGTATCGGCACCAGCGGCATTTCGATCTCGTCGAATACCCGCTGCAGCTCCGGCTCGGCCGCCAGTTTGGGGGCCAGGTGGTGGTGCAACCGCAGGGTGATGTCGGCGTCTTCCGCCGCGTAGGGCCCCGCCTGCTCCAGCGGGATCTGGTTGAAGGTGAGCTGTTTGGCGCCCTTGCCGGCGATGGACTCGAAGGAAATGGTGTCCTGGTTGAGGAAGAAGGACGCCATGCTGTCCATGTCGTGCCGGGTCTGCACCGAGTTGAGCACATAGGACTCGAGCATGGTGTCCAGCCCCAGGCCCTGCATCTCGATACCGTGGTTCTTCAATACGTTGGTGTCGTACTTGAGATTTTGGCCCAGCTTGATGCGCTGTTTATCTTCCAGCAGCGGCTTGAGCGCCCCCAGCACCACCTCTTCGCTCAGCTGGACCGGCGCGTCCAGGTAGTCGTGGCCGAAGGGCACATAGGCGGCCCGGCCCGGCTCCACCGCGAAGGACACCCCTACCACCCGGGCATCCCGGTAGTTGAGGCTGGTGGTCTCGGTATCGAAGGCGAAATAGGGCGCCGCCTGCAGCCGTTCGATCCAGGCCTCCAACTGCTCCTGCTCCAGCACCAGTTGGTAGTCGGTTTCCGGGGCCGGCGTCGCCGGTTCGGCGGAAACCGGGTTCCCCTCGCCCCGCTCCAGTTCTTCCAGCAGGCTCTTGAATTCGTATTCCCGGTAGAGGGTCGCCAGGGCGGCCTGGTCCGGCTCGCCCGGTTGCAGCTCGGCGGGGCCGAATTCCAGCGCCACATCGGTCTTGATGGTGGCCAGCTCCCGGGACAAGCGCACCATCTCCTGGTGTTCGAGGAACTTGGCGGCGAAGGTCTTGGATCCACGAAAACCCAAGGCCGCGATCCTGTCCGGGCTGGCGGCGATATCCTCGATGGAGCCCAGCCCCTGCAGCAGCGACAGGGCGGTCTTCTCGCCCACGCCGGGCATGCCGGGAATGTTGTCCACCTTGTCGCCCACCAGGGCCAGCAGATCCACGATCAGCTCCGGCGGCACCCCGAATTTCTCCACCACCCCGTCCCGGTCCATAAAGCTGTTCTTCATGGTGTCCATCAGCAGCACATGATCCGACACCAGCTGGGCCATGTCCTTGTCGCCGGTGCTGATCACCACGTCCAGCCGCTGTTCGGTGGCCTGGCGCGCCAGGGTGCCGATGACGTCGTCCGCTTCCACCCCGTCCTCGATCAACAGCGGCAGCCCCATGGCGCGGATAATGGCATGGATGGGCTCCACCTGGCTGCGCAGCTCGTCGGGCATGGGCGGGCGGTGGGCCTTGTAGTCGGCGTACATGTCGTTGCGAAAGGTCTTGCCCTTGGCGTCGAACACCACCGCCACCCGGGACTCGGGAAACTGCTTGTGCAGGCTGCGCAGCATGTTGGTCACCACCCGGATGGCGCCGGTGGGCCGGCCGTCGCTGGTGCGCAAGTCGGCCTGCTGGGAGGCGAAATAGGCGCGATACAGGTAGGAGGATCCATCGACCAGGATCAGGGGTTTGGCAGGAATGGCAACCATGGTGTCTTTCTCGTGGGTACGTTGGCCGCTAGCATGCCACAGCGGGGCTGCCGACACCACGGCGGAGCCTGGCGGCACTGTGGATAACTCTGTGCAAAGGGGATCGGGGGAAGATCTTCAAAAAATAAAATAACACAATATTATCAGTGTCTTATAATTTAAATATTGATCTTGATAAGCGATCTTCGGATGTGGAAAATCGGCAGCAAAGAAGATCTGCACAAATGTTGAGCGGAATTAATGCTAGCATAGTTCTGGCAGATCACCTGGCGTTGGATCACAAATTTTAAAGCCGAAAAGGAGAGCCATATGAAAAAAGTTGCCGTTATCTTGAGCGGCTGCGGCGTCTATGACGGAGCGGAAATCCACGAAGCGGTGCTTTGCCTGCTGCACCTGGCCCGGCAGGGTGCCCGCTACCAGTGCTTTGCACCCGACAAGCCCCAGCACCATGTGGTCAACCACCTCACCGGCGAAGCCCAGGCCGGCAGCCGCAACGTACTGGAGGAAGCCGCCCGCATCGCCCGGGGCCAGATCAAGCCCATTTCGGCACTGAAGGCCGACGACTTCGACGCCCTGCTGCTGCCCGGCGGCTTCGGTGCCGCCAAAAACCTGTGCGACTTCGCCTTCAAGGGTGCCGACGCCAGGGTGGACGCCGGGGTGCTGGCCGCCTGCAAGGCTTTCGCCGCCGCCCGCAAGCCCGCCGGCTATTGTTGTATCGCCCCGGTGCTGATCCCCCACGCCTACCCGGCCGGGGTCAAGGGCACCATAGGCACGGATCCGGGCGTGGCCGGGGCCTTCGCCGCCATGGGCGGCGAGCATATCGGCTGTGCCGTGACCGACGTGGTGGAAGACGAGCACTACAAGGTGATCTCCACCCCCGCCTACATGCTGGCCGAGAACATCGCCGAGGCGGATACCGGTATCGGCAAGCTGGTGAAGCGGCTGCTGGAGATGTAAAAAAAGGGCCGGCATAAAGCCGGCCTGAAAACTCTGGAAGCAATGTGAGCAATGTCGTGCCTTCGCAAGCTGTCTTCACCTACACCTAGAAAGAAGAGGAAGTCATTCCCGGAAAGCAAAGTAACGATAATCGTTATCATTTATAATTGCAAATATATTTCTCGCTTTTTTCTGCTTTTCTTTTGGAGGCCCGTTGCCGTCCTTGGCTACACTGGAAATGCATCACCTCAAGGAGCCGATGGCATGAACATGAAATGGGTTTTGGCGGGGCTCTTGTTCCCACTGGCACTGCAGGCCGACGACACGGAAATTCAACAAGCCATAGAGGAAGGGCGGCAGGCTTACCAGGCCGGGGAACTGTCGCGGGCGGCGGCGCAATTCGATTATGCGGCCACCCTGATCCGCCAGCAGCAGGCCGGGGAACTCGGTGCCCGGTTCCCGGAGCCCCTGCCCGGCTGGCAAGCTGACAGCGTCGACACCCAGGCCGGTTCGGCCGCCTTTTTCGGTGGCGGCATCAATGCCTCCCGCCACTACAACAAGAGCGGCGCCAGCCTGGACATCACCATCACCAAGGATTCGCCCCTGCTGCAAACCATGGCCGTGCTTTTTAGCAACCCCAGCATGGCGGCCATGGGCGGCTACAAGGTGAAACGCATCCGGGGCCATACCGCCATGGTCAAGGAGGAAGGCGACAACCGGGAACTGCAGATGCTGATTGCCAATACCACCCTGCTGCAACTCAGCGGCAGGGGAATGTCCGAAGCCGAGTTCAGCGCCTACGCCGAAGCCGTCGATATCGAGGCGTTGACCGGATTCTAGCCGTTGGCCTGAACCTGCGCTTGCGGCTCGCCCACAAACTTGCGGCTCAGGTATTTGAGCAACAGCCCGTAGGCCGGTACGAACAGGGCCAGGCTGAAGACCAGCTTGAACAGGTAGTCCACCCAGGCGATTTCCACCCAGTGCTCGGCCATAAAGGGATCCGGCGAACGGTAGAAGGCCAGGCTGAAGAAGGCCAGGGTATCCACCAGGTTGCCGAAAATGGTGGAGCAGGTGGGCGCCACCCACCAGGCCTTGATCTGGCGCAGCCGGTTGAACACCGATACATCCATGATCTGACCCAGCACATAGGCCATAAAGCTGGCCAGGGCGATGCGGGCCACGAACAGGTTGAATTCGGACAGGGCCGCCAGCCCCTGGTAGCGGGCCTCGAAGAACAGCACCGACAGCACGTAGGAGGTGGCCAGCGCCGGCAGCATCACGTAAAAGATGATGCGCCGGGCCATGCCGGCGCCGAAGATGCGTACCGTCAGATCCGTGGCCAGGTAGATAAAGGGAAAGCTGAGCGCGCCCCAGGTGGTATGGAAGCCGAACAGGGTAAAAGGCAACTGCACCAGGTAGTTGCTGGACGCAATGATGGCAACGTGGAACAACGACAGCCGGATCAGCGCCGTGCGGTATTGAGCGGGAGAAATCACGGTATTTTCACCTTTTTGGCTAATGGGGTAAGGGAACCCATCCCGGCAAGGGGCTGGCCGGGCGCAGTATAAGGCCACACCGGAAATTGACAACCGCCTTGTTTTTGAGCACCGGGATGCGAAGCGGCGCCATTTTAGCCGCTGGCGGGGCAATTGTCTTTACATAAAGATAAAAATAGCGCTAACGGGAAATACCCCGGTTCCACTGCGCCGTCAGCCAGTCGGCCGCCTCCTGGTCCTGCTCGCCCAGCGGCTGCAGCCAGGCGGCATCCGCGTAGTGCTGGAAACACAGCAGCAGCCGGCTGCCTTCGAACGCCACCAGCCACTGGTGGTAGTCGGCCCCTTCTTCCCGCTCGACGAGGTCGAGCTCCAGCTCCCGCACCAGGCGCGCGGCCCAGGCGGGAAAGTTTTCCATGGTCAGGCTAATGTCGGAGGTCAGTGTCTTCATGATCAGGAACTGCAGGAAATACAGAGTTGTCCGGCCCACTCGGGGGCCGGGGCGGCGTAGTAATCGAATTCGGGCTGCTCGTCGAAGGGCCGGGACAATACCTGCAGCAGCAGCGCCGCCTCGCTCATGTCGCCCCGCTCGGCCCGCTCTATGGCCTGCTGGGCCAGGTGGTTGCGCAACACATATTTGGGATTGACCGCATTCATCCGGGCCACCTTCTCCACCGGATCCCGGCCTTCCTGCGCCAGCCGGGCCCGGTAGCGGGAAAACCAGTCATCCCAGGCGCCGGCATCACTCAGCAGGGCGAGCAGCGGCTCGGGCAGCGGGCCCTCCGCCGCCAGCAGCGCCAGCCGGCGGAACCAGCAGCTGTAATCCACCTTCTGGGCCGCCATCAGGGTGAACATGTCGCGGAACAGCGCCGGATCCTCGTCCTGCCACCCCGTAAGGCCCAATTTTTGTCGCATCGATTCAGAGAAGGAGGACAGCAAAGCGTACTCGTATTTATCCATCGCCTGCTGTAACAGTTCCACCGGGATCAGCCTGGACAGGGACTGCGCCAGCCGCTGCAGGTTCCAGTAGCCCACCGTGGGCTGCTGATCGTAGGCATAACGCCCAACATGATCCGAGTGGTTGCAGATATGCCCGGGATCATAGCCGTCGAGAAAACCGTAGGGGCCGTAATCCAGGGTCAGGCCCAGCATCGACATGTTGTCGGTATTCATCACCCCATGGCAGAAACCCACCGCCTGCCACCGGGCAATCAGGGTCGCGGTGCGCTCCACCACCCGTTCGAACAGGGCGGCGTACCCCGTTTCATCTTTACCGAGATCCGGCCACTGGGTGTCGATCAGGTAGTCGAGCAGGGCGGGAATGCGCTCCGCCTCACCGCTGTAATAGAAATACTCGAAGTGGCCGAAACGCAAGTGGCTCTGGGCCGCCCGCAGCACGGCGGCGCCCGGCTCCACCTGTTCCCGGTAGACCGGCTCCTCGCTGCCCACCAGGCACAGGGCCCGGGTGGTGGGAATGCCCAGATGATGCATGGCCTCGGAGGCCAGATATTCGCGCAGGGAGGAGCGCAACACCGCCCGGCCGTCACCGAAGCGGGAATAGGGGGTCTTGCCCGCCCCCTTGAGGTGCAGATCCCAGCGCTGGCCGTCGGGGGCCACCACCTCGCCCAGCAACAGGGCGCGGCCATCTCCCAGCCTGGGGCTGTAACCACCGAACTGGTGGCCGGCATAGACCTGGGCGAAGGGCTCCATCTCCGGCAGCAGCCGGGTGCCGCTGGTGACCTCCAGCCACTGCTGCTCGCTCAACTGCATGCCCAGCTCCGCGGCCAGGGGGTGGTTCACCAGCAGCAGCCGGGGCGCCTGCAGTGGCGTCGGTTGGAGCCTTGTTCCGGCCCAGTCAAAAGTTGCATATTGATTGCTTAATATCACATTTTCATCCTATGCCCGTCGACCGCGTTTTATTTTTCACCATGGCTTACTTTATACTGCTTCGGCTCAGTAAAGGAGCCTCGGAAGCAATTCGTCTACCTACAATAACGGAGTTCAACGATGAAGAAATTGATGACAGCCGCCGCCGTAATGGCGTTGATCAGTGCTCCTGCCTTTGCCGCCGGTGATGCGGAAGCGGGCAAGGCCAAGTCCGCCGTCTGCGCCGCCTGTCACGGCGCCGAAGGGATTTCCGCCATCGACATGTATCCGAACCTGGCCGGCCAGAAAGCCGCCTATGCCAGCAAGCAACTGAAAGCCTTCCGCGATGGCGAGCGTAACGACCCCGTGATGTCGCCCATGGCCAAGCCGCTGTCCGATCAGGATATCGAAGATCTGGCCGCCTACTACGCCGGCCTGTAATACCCCCAGGGTCCGCATCACGCGGACCTTAACGCCGGTTCAGCGGACCG
This sequence comes from Zobellella iuensis, assembly GCF_016746085.1. Taxonomy (GTDB): domain Bacteria; phylum Pseudomonadota; class Gammaproteobacteria; order Enterobacterales; family Aeromonadaceae; genus Oceanimonas; species Oceanimonas iuensis. Next base: position 31,846 of record NZ_JAERTZ010000001.1, on the reverse strand, counting down.
GCGTTCAGCCCTGCCGGCGCAACAGCGCCAGAAAGGCCGCCCCGAAACGCTCCAGCTTGCGCATGCCCACGCCGTTGATGCCCAGCAGCTCCGACTCCGTCTTGGGTCGGTAACGGGCCAGCTCGGTCAAGGTGGCATCGCTGAATACCACGTAGGGCGGCACGTCCGCCTCTTCCGCCAGTTGCTTGCGCAGCTGCCGCAACTCCTTGAACAGGGTCCTGTCCTCGGCCCGGCTCAGCACCGCTTCGCCTTTATCCTTTTGACGCACCCGCGCCAGCCGGGGTTCCGCCAGCTGTAACCGGGCCTCCCCCCGCAGTACCGGCCGGGCCGCCTCGGTCAGTTGCAGCACCATGTTGCGGGTGATGTTCTGGGCCAGCAGGCCAGAATGGATCAACTGGCGAATGACGCTGACCCAGTGCTCCTGGCTCTTGTCCTTGCCGATGCCGTAGGTGGACAGCCTGTCATGGCCATGATCGCGGATACGCTGGGTGGCGGCACCGCGCAGCACCTCCACCACGTACATGACACCGAAGCCCTGGCCGACCCGGTAGACGCAGGACAGCGCCTTTTGCGCGTCCTCGCTGCCGTCGTAACGCTTGGGCGGATCCAGGCAGATATCGCAGTTGCCGCAGGGCTCGCGCTGGTATTCACCGAAGTAGTTGAGCAGCACCTGGCGCCGGCAGGTGAGGGACTCGGCGAAGGCGGCCATCACGTTGAGCTTGTACAGCTCCACCTGCAGCTGCTGCTCGTTGTCGCTGTTTTCCAGCAGCCGCCGCACCCGGCCCACGTCCGCCGGATCGTACAGCAGCAGGGCTTCCGCCGGCAGGCCGTCGCGCCCGCCCCGGCCGGTTTCCTGGTAGTAGGACTCGATGTTCTTGGGAATGTCGTAGTGCACCACGTAGCGCACGTTGGGCTTGTCGATGCCCATGCCGAAGGCGACGGTGGCCACCACTATGTCCAGGTCGTCGCGGATAAAGCGCTCCTGCACCGACTGGCGCAGTTCCAGCGGCAGGCCGGCGTGGTAGCTAGCGGCCCTGTGGCCCCGGCCCAGCAGCCGCTCGGCCACCTCCTCCACCCGCTTGCGGCTGGAGCAGTAGACGATGCCGCACTGCCCCGGCTGTTCGGCCACATAACGCAGCAGCTGGTCGATACCCTTGAACTTCTCCACCAGGGTATAGCGGATATTGGGCCGGTCGAAGCTGGCGATATGGACCAGGGGATCGGTCAGGTTCAGCCGGCCCAGCATGTCCCCCCGGGTGGCCTCGTCGGCGGTGGCGGTGAGCGCCATCACCGGAATATGGGGGAACCACTGCTTGAGCCGGCCCAGTTCGGCGTATTCGGGCCTGAAATCGTGGCCCCATTGGGAAATGCAGTGGGCTTCGTCGATGGCGAACAGGCCGAGCTCCAGCTCCCCCAGCCGCTCCATGAATTCGTGCTGCAGCAGCCGCTCCGGCGATACGTAGAGCAGCTTGATCTCGCCCCGGCGCAGGGCGGCGAAGTGGCGCAGCATCTCCTCCCGGCTCAGCGCACTGTTGATATAGACGGCGGCCACGCCGTTGGCGACCAGGGTATCCACCTGATCCTTCATCAGCGAGATCAGCGGCGACACCACCACCGTCAGGCCGGGGCGCAGCAGGGCCGGGATCTGGTAGCAGATCGACTTGCCGCCGCCGGTGGGCTTGATCACCAGGGCATCGCGCCCGGCGATCACCGATTCGATGATCTCCTGCTGGCCGTCGCGGAAAGACTGGTAGCCGAACACCTGCTGCAATACCGCCAGCGGGGTGTCGGGAATGGCAATGGCATCGGAGGGATCGGGCACGGCAGTCATGGGTATCCGCTGGCTGAAAAGAAGCGGGCATTGTAAAGCAGGGGGAGGCAACAATAAACCGTACTGGACCATGGACCCCTCCTGCAACCCGCCCCCAGCCCCCGGGCCGCTTGCCGGCAGAGATCGGCACCCGAGCCGACAATTCAGTTACATTTGCTACTGGCCAGCCAGCTGGTCTTGTGGCTAAACTGGCTTTCCATCCTCTCACCCGATTTTTGACCATGGCCAAAGACCAAGCCGCCCAGGGTGCCCTGTTCGCCCTCGGCGCCTATTTCCTGTGGGGCATCGCCCCCCTCTACTTCAAGCAGCTGATGGCGGTGCCGGCCTTCGAGATCCTCACCCACAGGGTGATCTGGTCTTTCCTGCTGCTGCTGGCGCTGATCAGCGCCCTCGGTTACTGGCCCCGGGTCAGGGCCCTGCTGCGCGCCCCGCGCCAGCTGCTGATGCTGGGGCTGTCGTCGCTCACCATAGGCCTCAACTGGCTGGTGTTCATCTGGGCGGTGAACAACGACCATATGCTGGATGCCAGCCTGGGCTACTACATCAACCCGCTGTTCAACATAGTGCTGGCCATGCTGTTCCTGGGCGAGCGTTTTCGCCCCATGCAGTGGCTGGCGGTGGGCCTGGCGAGCCTGGGGGTGGTCATCCAGATACTGGTGTTCGGCAGCCTGCCCTGGGTGGCGCTGGTGCTGGCGCTGTCCTTCGGTTGCTACGGCCTGATCCGCAAGAAGGTGCCGGTGGATCCCTTTACCGGCCTGATGCTGGAAACCCTGGTGCTGCTGCCCGCCGCCGCCCTCTACCTGTGGGTCTTTGCCGACACCGCCACCAGCCACCTGGGCGACAACCCGCTCAGCCTCAACCTCTGGCTGATCTCCGCAGGCATCGTCACCACGGCGCCGCTGCTGCTGTTCGCCGGCGCCGCCCGGCGGCTGCGGCTGTCCACCCTCGGCTTCTTCCAGTACCTGGGTCCCAGCCTGATGTTCCTGCTGGCGGTGCTGCTCTACAACGAGCCCTTCACCCGGGACAAGGTGATCACCTTCGCCCTGATCTGGACCGCGCTGGTGATCTACACCCTGGACGGCCTGCGCCAGCGGCGGCGCAATGTTTTACAAAACAGCGGCGGCCCCGAGCCGCTAAAATAGCGGAATGAGCGACGTCAAAGACTGGAAATACCCGGGCCTGGACGGCTCAGTGTGCGGCCATGGCGGCGAAGTTGAGCTGCCAGCCCTGCTCGGTCAGCACCAGTTTGCCCTTGGCCTGCATGATGGGCAGCAGTTCGTCCAGGCTCAGATCCTGGTGGGAGCAGGTGCAGAAACGGGCCGCCTCGCCGAAGCGTTCGGCCGCGAAGGCGTGGATATCGGCGGCGGGCACCGGCCGGGCGTGGGCCAGCAGGGCGTGCAGCAAGTCGTGGGCGTGGGTCATCTCGGTCTCCGGATTGAACAAACGGCGCAGTTGTACCACGGCCGCCGGCTCCCGACGCTGATCGACATCAAACTCAGACCGCTTCCAGCCTGGCATAGGCGGTGACCAGCCATTTGCTGCCGCCGTCGTCGAAGTTGACCTGCACCCGGCTCTGGGCGCCGGCGCCCTCGAAGTTGAGCACCACCCCCTCGCCGAACTTGGGATGCAGCACCCGCTGGCCCAGGCGGAAGCCGGTCTGGTCGAAGGTCTCCTGCACCCGGTCCTGGCTGAAGCGGCCGTTGGGCAGGGCCCGGGTGACTTTCGCCTTGAGCCGGATCTCCTCCAGGCAGTCGGCGGGCAGCTCCTTGATAAAGCGGCTGGGCCGGTGGAACATCTCCCGGCCGTAGAGCCGGCGGCTCTCCGCATGGCTGATATAGAGCTTGTGCATCGCCCGGGTCATGCCCACGTAGGCCAGCCGGCGCTCCTCCTCCAGCCGGCGGCTTTCCTCCGCCGACAGCTGGCTGGGGAACATGCCCTCCTCCACCCCCACCATAAACACCAGCGGGAACTCCAGGCCCTTGGCCGAGTGCAGCGTCATCAGCTGCACCGCGTCGTCGAACTGATCCGCCTGGCCCTCGCCCGCCTCCAGCGCGGCGTGGGACAAAAAGGCCGACAGCGGCGACATCTCGTCCTCTTCCGCCGGACTGAACTGGCGGGTAGCGCTGACCAGCTCCTCCAGGTTCTCCACCCGGGACTGGGCTTTCTCGCCCTTTTCCGCCAGGTACATGGCCTTGAGCCCGGACAGCTCGATCACCCGGTCGGTCTGCACATGCAGCGGCAGCTCCCGGGTATCGTCCTCCAGCTGGTTGATCAGCGCCAGGAAGCGGCTCACCGCCGAGGCGGCCCGGCCGGTGAGGATTTTTTCCTCCACCAGCGCCCAGGCCGACTGCCACAGGGTCTGCTGCCGGTCCCGGGCGGCGTCGCGAATCAACCCCAGGGTGCGCTCGCCGATGCCCCGGGTGGGGGTGTTGACGATGCGCTCGAAGGAGGCCTCGTCGCCCCTGTTGTTGATGAGGCGCAGGTAGCCGAGGGCGTCCTTGATCTCCTGGCGTTCGAAGAAGCGCAGGCCACCGTAGATGCGGTAAGGCAGGCGCTCCTGGATCAACGCCTCTTCCAGCACCCGGGACTGGGCGTTGTTGCGGTAGAGGATGGCGGTGTCGCTTAAGTTTCCGTCCTGCTGGCGCCACTGCTTGATGCGCTCCACCACGAAGCGGGCCTCATCCACCTCGTTGAAGGCGCTGTACACGGCGATGGGCGCGCCCTCGGCGCCCTCGGTCCACAGCTCCTTGCCCATGCGCTCGGCGTTGTTGGCGATCAGGGTATTGGCGGCCTTGAGGATGGTGCCGGTGGAGCGGTAGTTCTGCTCCAGGCGGACGGTCTCGGCGCCGGGAAAGTCGGCCAGGAAGCGGGCGATGTTCTCCACCCTGGCCCCGCGCCAGCCGTAGATGGACTGATCGTCGTCGCCCACTATCATCACCCTGGCGCGGTCGCCGGCCAGCATCCGCAGCCAGGCATACTGGATGCTGTTGGTGTCCTGGAACTCGTCCACCAGAATATGGCGGAAGCGGTCCTGGTAGTGCCGCAGTATGTGCGGCTGGTTGAGCCACAGCTCGTGGGCACGCAGCAGCAACTCGGCGAAGTCCACCAGCCCGGCCCGATCGCAGGTGTCCTGATAGACCTGGTAGATCTGGCGGTAGGTTTTCTGCAGCGGGTCGTTGAGCACCTGGATATCGCCCGGGCGCAGGCCTTCGTCCTTGCGGGCGTTGATAAAGCCGGCGGCCTGGCGCGGCGGCCACTGTTTTTCGTCCAGGTTCAGGCTCTTGAGGATCCGGCGCAGCAGCCGCAGTTGGTCGTCCGAGTCGAGGATCTGGAAGTCCTGGGGCAGCTTGGCGTCCAGGTGGTGGGCGCGCAGCAGCCGGTGGGCCAGGCCGTGGAAGGTGCCGAGCCAGAGCCCGAACAGGCGCCCGCCCAGCAGTTGCTCCACCCGGCCGCGCATCTCGGCGGCCGCCTTGTTGGTGAAGGTCACCGCCAGTATGGCGGAGGCCGGCACCTGCTCCACCTGCATCAGCCAGGCGATGCGATGCACCAGCACCCGGGTCTTGCCGCTGCCGGCCCCGGCCAGCACCAGCATGTTCTGGGAAGGGGCGGCCACCGCCTCGCGTTGCTTGTCGTTCATGCCGTCAAGCAGGCTGGATACATCCATCACATCTCCTGGGAATATTTACAGTATGGCGGCGATTATAACAGCTCCAGCAGCTGCTCCAACCGCTCCAGGGCCACCTGGGGCAGACAGTGCAGATCCGCTTCGCTGCGGCCGTTATCGTTGAGCCACACCGCCTGGCAACCACTGCGTACGGCGCCGGCCACGTCGGTGTTGATATGGTCGCCGATATGCAGGATTTCGGACGGCGCCACCCCCAGCCGTTCGGCCAGGGTCAGGAACAGATCCGGCGCCGGCTTCATCCGGCCGTCGGGCCCGGCCCTGAGCACCACCTCGAAATAAGGCGCCAGCTCGGTGCGCTCCAGCGGCAGGTTGCCGTTGGTGATCACCGCCAGCCGGTGGCGCCGGCCCAGGGTGGAGAGCACCCTGTGGGTTACCTCGGGCACCCGTATTTTGCCGCGTTCGGCCAGAAAGCCCTGGTAGTACTGCTCGGCCAGCAGGCCGGCCCGCGCCTCGGCCACGCCCTGGCGGCGCAGGCCCTCGGTCAGCACCGCCCGCCGGCAGGCGCTCACATCGTGGGCCAGTTCGGGTTGTTCCTGCAGCAGTTGCCGCTTGAGCGCCGCCAGCTGCTCCTTGCCGAGCAGGGTGGATTCTGGGTGATCCTGCTTCAGGGCGTTGAGCAGCCAGGCTTCCGCCGCCGCCATCACCGGCACGTTGTCGTACAGGGTGTCGTCCAGATCGAAGCTGAGTACCTTGACGGGGCCGAGTCGTTTGTAAAAGCGCATCCTGGGTTCCGGGTAAAGGGCAGTGGGGGGATTCTAACCAAAAAACCGGGGACGAGTCTTGGAGATTGGGGCGGCTATTCCTCTTCCTTGCGCCTTTTGGCCCTGGGGTGGGCCTGGTCGTAGGCCTTGGCCAGGTGCTGGAAGTCGAGGTGGGTATAAATCTGGGTGGTGGCCAGATCGGCGTGGCCCAGCAGTTCCTGCACGGCGCGCAGGTCGCCGCTGGACTCCAGCATATGGGTGGCGAAGGAGTGGCGCAGCTTGTGAGGATGGACATGGCTCGACAGCGCCTGCTGTTGTCCGCGCTTGGCCAGGCGCAGCTGCACGCTGCGATGGGAAATACGCCGGCGCTGTTTGCTCACGAACAGCGCCGGCTCGTCCGGTCCGGCCAGCTCGCCCCGCACCGCCAGCCACTTCTCCAGCCAGTCCAGCGCCATCCGCCCTACCGGCAGTATGCGTTCCTTGTTGCCCTTGCCGATCACCCGCAGCTGGCGCTCGGCAAACTGGACGTCGCCCAGATCGAGGGACACCAGCTCGTCCAGGCGCAGGCCGGAGGAATACAGCAGCTCCATGATGGCCCTGTCCCGCACCGCCAGCGGGTCTGACTCGTCGAGGTTCATCAGCTGGTGCAGTTCGTCCACGTCCAGGTTCTTGGGCAGGGGCCGGCCCTGCTTGGGGGCGCTGACCCCCTTGGCGGGATTGGCGGCGAGCTGGCCCTGCAGCACCAGCCAGTCGCAGAAGCTGCGCAGGGCGCTGAGCTTGGTGGCGATGGAGCGGGGCGACAGCCCCTGCTTATGCAGGCGGGTGGCCAGGCCGCGCACCTGGACCAGGGTCAGCGCCCGCCATTGGCTCAGGTGCAGCTCCGCCAGCTGGCCGGCCATGGCATGCAGGTGGCGGCCGTAGCCGTCGCGGGTGTGGGCGCTCAGCTGGCGCTCCACCCGCAGGTATTCGAGGAAGTCGGCGATGGCCACGGCCAGTTCAGGCGTGGCCGGCTTAGGCGCGGCCGGCCGGGCCGGCTCAGGGCCGGCCATCGGCCACCAGCCGGGGCAGCAACAGCGCGAGGAAATCGGCGAGCTGGCGGATGATCAGGGTGTCCATGCCCAGCCGGTAGTGGCCGCTGTCGGCGCTGCCGAAGGCCAGCAGCCCCATTTCCCCTTGCCGCCCCAGGCGGATCAGGGCGCAGGAGTTGACCAGGGCATCGCCGAACAGCCGCTGCTTCTCGTCCTTGCCGAGCCGGCCCAGGTAGACGTCCCGGCCCGCCATCCGCTCCCGGTACAGCCGCTCCAATTGCTCGCCTGCCGACGGATGCCAGCGGGCGTCCGGCACCAGCCTGAGCGCCGACACCCGCAGCTGCTCCTGCAGGGTATGGCGCATGCACCCTTCCAGTTCACCCAGGCTGGTACATTCGAACAGCCGGGGGAACAGGTCCAGGTACACCCGGAAGATGCGCTCGTTCTCCCCGGCCACCGTCATCAGCTGGGTAATATCCTCTTCCAGGGCATGGATGCGCTGGCGCTGGCGCTCCAGTTTGGCCTCCACCAGGGAGACGCTGCCCCGCTGCTCGTGGGGCAGCCGCAACTGCTCCAGCAGCCCCCGCTGGCGCACGAAGAAATCCGGTTGCGAGGCCAGGTAGTCGGCAATGTGGGTATCATCCAGGCTGATTTCCGCCCTTTGGGTTCTGTCGGTCATAGATTGATCTGTCCGTCGAAAACGTGCTCTGCCGGGCCGGTCATGTACACCGGTTTGCCCGGCCCCTTCCAGGCGATGGTGAGGGTACCGCCGGGCAGCTGTACCTGTACCCGGTCGGCCAGTTTGCCCCAGCTCATGCCCATCACCGCCGCCGCGCAGGCGCCGGTGCCGCAGGCCAGGGTCTCGCCGGCGCCGCGCTCATGCACCCGCAGGTTGATCTCCCGGGCGTTGAGGATCTGCATAAAACCGACGTTGACCCGGGCCGGAAAGCGCTCGTGGTTCTCCAGCTCGGGGCCCAGGGTAGCCACCAGCTCGGTGTTGATATCATCCACTTCCAGCACGCAGTGGGGGTTGCCCATGGACACGGCCCCGCACAGTACCGTTTGCTCCTCGGCCCGGATCAGGTAGGTCTTTTCCGCCTTCTGGGCCTTGAACGGAATATTGGCCGGCTCGAACTCGGGCACCCCCATGTTGACGGTGACCTGGTTGTCCTTTTCCAGTTGCAGCACTATGTTGCCCTTCTGGGTGCTGACATTGATCCTGTCCTTGTTGGTCAGCCCCTTGAGCCGTACGAAGCGGGCGAAACAGCGGGCGCCGTTGCCGCACTGCTCCACCTCGGAGCCATCGGCGTTGAAGATGCGGTAATGGAAGTCGAGCTCGGGATCATAGGGCGGCTCCACCAGCAGCAGTTGGTCGAAGCCGATGCCGAAGTGACGGTCGGCGAGGTGCCGGATCACCTCGGGATTGAAAAACACCTTCTGGGTGACGCCATCGACCACCATAAAGTCGTTGCCGAGCCCCTGCATTTTGGAAAAGTGGATCACGCTCCCCCCTCAGACGCCGGGCAACAGGCTCTCGCCCTGCCACAGCTCGGTCAGTTGTTCCCGTTCACGCACTACAAAGGCCTGCTCCCCGTCGACCATAACTTCGGCGGCCCGGGGCCGGCTGTTGTAGTTGGAGGCCATGACGAAACCATAGGCGCCGGCCGAACGCACCGCCAGCAGATCGCCCTCGGTAATGGCCAGTGTACGGTCCTTGCCGATAAAGTCGCCGGTCTCGCACACAGGTCCCACCACGTCGTAAACGGCGGCCTCCCGCTGCAAGGTGGAATCCACCGGAATAATGGCCTGCCAGGCGCTGTACAGGGCCGGGCGGATCAGATCGTTCATGGCGGCGTCGACGATGGCGAAATTCTTGGCTTCACCGGGCTTGAGGTGCTCCACCCGGGTCAGCAACACACCGGCGTTGGCGGCGATGGCCCGGCCCGGCTCGAACACCAGGGTCAGGTTGCGGTCCTGCAGGCGGGCTTTGAGCTGCTCGGCGTAGCGGCTGGGCTCGGGCGGCGCTTCCTGGTCGTAGCGCACGCCCAGGCCACCCCCCACGTCCAGGTGGCGGACATGGATGCCGTCTTCGGCCAGGGCGTCAATCAGTGCCAGCAGCTTGTCCACCGCCTCCAGGAAGGGCGACAGCTCGGTCAGCTGGGAGCCGATATGGCAGTCCACGCCATTGACCTCGAGATGGGGCAGGGCCGCCGCCTGGCGATAAATTTGCTGCGCCTGGTCGATGGGAATGCCGAACTTGTTTTCCTTGAGGCCGGTGGAAATATAGGGATGGGTGCCGGCGTCGATGTCCGGGTTGACCCGGATGGAAACCGGCGCCTTGACCCCCATCTCGCCCGCCACCCGGTTAATGCGTTCCAGCTCCGCCACCGATTCCACGTTGAAGCAGAAGATCTGCTGCTCCAGGGCGAAGCGGATTTCGTCGACCCGCTTGCCGACCCCGGAAAACACCACCTTGCGCGGATCGCCGCCGGCGGCGATCACCCGGCACAGTTCCCCCTTGGAGACGATGTCGAAGCCGGAGCCCAGCCGCGCCAGCACGTTCAGCACCGCCAGGTTGGAATTGGCCTTGACCGCGTAGCAGATCAGGTGGTCCACCTCACCGGCGGCCTGATCGAAGGCCCGCCAGTGACGCTCCAGGGTGGCGCGGGAATACACATAAAGAGGGGTACCGTGCTGCTCGGCCAGACGGGTGAGATCGCAGGCCTCGCCGTAGAGGCGGCCATCGTCCTGATAATTAAAATAATCCAAGGTAGTTTCCTTTACGACTGTTCAACCTGGGGCCGCTCCTGCTGGGCTTCGGGCAGGGTCAGGGGGCCCTTGAGGCCACAACCCGCCAGGCTCAGGGCCAGGACGACCAGTGCGGTCAGCTTGAATTTGTTCATCGTATGACTGTGAATATGGTTACAGGCTCTTATAATCGCATTCAGATTCTCAAAAGCAATAGGAAGCGGGCGATGAAAGACAGTGAATTCCATGCCTTGGCGGACGCCATTTATCAGCACATCGAAGAGTGCATCGACCAGAGCGGGGTCGATATCGACTGTGAGACCATCGGCAGCGTCATGACCCTCACCTTCGAAAACGGCGTCAAGTTCGTGATCAACCGCCAGGAGCCGCTGCACCAGATCTGGCTGGCCACCCGGGAAAACGGCCATCACTTCGCCTATCAGCAAGGCAAGTGGATAGACAACCGCCAGGGCCACGAGCTACTGGCCTGGCTCGGCCTGCAGGCCAGGCGCCAGGGCGATACCGAGCTTGCGCTCTAACTCAGGCAGGTCCGGGAGCCGTCCTTGTCATCCTTGACGGTGCGATAGGGCAGCACCCGCGGCTGGCCGTCGGCGGACACGATATCGTAGTACTGGGGCAGGTTGAAGTTGGCGAAATGGCTCTGCCCCACCACGTGCTCATGATGGGAGGTGTAGAAGCGGTTGATGCTCTGCACCAGCTCATCCTTGCTGCCGGCCACCTGGCGATAAACCTCGATACGGTTCGCTTCATCGAGAATATAGAGGTTGTAGCCGTCGCCGCTGTCCTCGAAGAAAAACTGCATCAGGCCTTCGCTGGCATAGGCATCCACTATGTCCGGCACCGACTTGTCGTCCCGCTGATCCAGTCGCAGGGCGTGGCGTGACTGCTTCTGGCTGGACAGCTGGCGGTAAAAGTCCACCGCGTTTTCCATCTTCTGCACGCTGACCCCGCGCCGCTCGAAAAAGATACCGTACTTGTCGCCGCCCAACACCAGGGTCTTGATGGTGCTGCCCTGGGCGCGCGCCAGCCGCAGGCCGATGCATTCCTTCACCAGTTGCTCAAAACGGGTGCGGATCAGGCTGCGGAAGTTCAGGCTGTAGCAATACACGTCCAGGCTCTCGGGCGCGTTGGCGTCCTGGTGCATCTTGCCGAGGATGGTGGTGAGCGCCTCCACCACGGCGGTGGGCCCGCTGAAGTGCAGGGTGCGGATCTCGTCCCAGGAGTTGCGGTAGATCAGATCCACCGAGCCCACCAGGTTCTCCAACTGCTGACCGAAGCTGAAGGGATCGCTGGTCTTGGCGCTGAACTCGATGGCCCTGTTGCGCCAGCGGGCGGTGGGGTCGGTTTCGAGGTTGAGGAAGATGCCCAGGTTGCGCACCTCGCAGGGCCGGCTCAGGGCCAGGTTGGTCGGAGCCGGGGTCCGCACCGGGAAGATACGTGCCAGATCGCCACAGAATTCCTGCAGGTGACGCCGGCTCAGATCGGTGTTCTGGTTGAACAGGTGCAATCGGGTGCCGGCCGCCAGCAGTCCGTTGAAATGGGCCCAGGCCACCAGCTTGCCAATATAGCCGCTGTACTCGAGAGGACTGCGGCCGATGATGTCTCCCGGGGCCAGGCCGCACTTGTACAAATACCAGCCGGCGGGGTTGGCCCGCCCTTCCGGCACCTGCACCAGGCTGATGTCCGGCTCGCTCAGATCCGGGGCTATCTTGAGGTTGATCAACTGTACCTTGCCCGGCAGGTTTTCGAAGGCGGCGTAGAGCTTGCGCGACAGTATGCCGATGTCTTCCGGGTTGATGCACTCGCTGATGTTGTTGCGCCGGGCGAACTGGATCAGGTTGCGGTAGCTCTGCATCAGGGCTTCGAGCAGCTCGCCGTAGGCGGCCTTGACCTCTTCCACCTTCCAGTGGGCCCGGTCGTCGAGCCGGGCCAGCTTGTCCGCCGGCCAGCCCCAGGCCGTCACCAGCCGGTTGATCAGCCTTCGCCGCCAGGCGTACTGGGCATCGTTGCCGTGGGTGCGGTGCAGCCCTTCCGACACCTTGAGGTAGAAACAGCGCCGTACCAGATCGAGCCGCTTGTCGTCGCCGATGGACTTGAGATAACCGGTCACCTTTTCCAGCATCAGCATGTAGTGATCCTGGTACTCGTCCAGCACCTCCGAGGACTGGAAGTGCCCCTTGAGGTGGCGGCACAGCAGCTGGGTGTCCGGGTACTCGTGGGAGTAGGCTTCCATCAGCACCGTCTTCAGCACCGCCTTGTAGGGCGAGTCGATGCCCTTGTACAGCTGCCACAGGGCGGAGCCGAAGTATTCTTCCGCCGGAATGCGGGCAAAGCCGCCCAGATCCAGCCACTCATCGGTATTGAGGGTGCCGTTGGCGAACTGCTCGGCCACGAACCTGTCGTACTTGGGCCCCAGCTTGCCGGGGGCAAACATCCACACCAGCCGTTTGCCGGCAATGCGCAGGTTACTGCGGTAAAATTCGTCCAGCAGCAGCAGGTGCTGGGCACTGCCGCAGCTCTCGCCCTGCACCCACTGCTGGTTGTCGGTACGGAACTTGTTGTCGGGGATCAGGAACAGATTAAGCTCCACCTGGCGCTGCTCCGCCCACTTGGAGATCAGCAGGCATTTTTGCTGCAACAACGCCACCCGTTCCGGCTCCATCAGATGGGAGTAACAGACCCAGACATCCAGATCCGAATGGCGGCACTGGCCGATGGACGAGGTACTGCCCATGGAATAGAGCCCGAAAATCTCACAATGGCTGTTTGCCAGCCCCTGGTGGCCGTTGGCCGCCTGGCACAGCTCGTCGATGAATTCCTGCTGGCGCTCATTGGGTCGGAAGTGGCAGACACCCGCGGGCACGTCCCCGGGCAGGTAGCCGGGCAACAGAGGATGGTGGTAGTGCAGCAGCACCGGCAGCAACTGGAATACCTGCTGGCCGTAGCGACTCATCACCGCCAGGGCGCGAGCCTGCTTCTGCTGGTTAAACTGGTCACATCGCTCGACGAGCCGGTGAAAATTCGCGTGCAAGGGTACAGGCCTTCGTTGGACCGACACAGACCCGGAACAGGTCAAAAGTGTGATCATGGTAACAATTAGCCAGTAAATGAACAACATCTATCATGACACATTTTCGCAACATCCTGACTACGCTGCTTTCTTCCCTGAAATACGCCGGCAGGGATGATAATATCGGCGCATTAATGGACAAAGGAAGAGACTCACATGGCAAATCGCATCATCCGCATCGCCACCCGCAAGAGCCTGCTGGCCCTGTGGCAGGCCCATTATGTCAAGGATCGGCTGGAACAGCTGCATCCCGATGTCACCGTCGAGCTGGTGCCGATGACGACCCAGGGTGATGTACTGCTCGATACCCCCCTGTCCAAGATCGGCGGCAAGGGCCTGTTCATCAAGGAGCTGGAACAGGCCATGCTGGATGGCCGGGCCGATATCGCGGTGCACTCGATGAAGGACGTGCCGGTGGAGTTTCCCGAGGGCCTGGGCCTGACCGTGATCTGCGAGCGGGAAGACCCGCGCGACGCCTTTGTCTCCAACCAGTACCAGAGCCTGGACCAGTTGCCCGCCGGTGCCGTGGTCGGCACCGCCAGCCTGCGCCGGGAATGCCAGATCCGCGCCCGGCGACCGGACCTGCAGATCAAGACCCTGCGCGGCAACGTGCAGACCCGGCTGCGCAAGCTGGATGAGGGCGAATACGACGCCATCATCCTCGCCGCCGCCGGTCTCAAACGCTTGGAACTGGACGCTCGTATCGCCTGCCTGCTGAGCCCGGACGAAAGCCTGCCCGCCAACGGCCAGGGGGCCGTGGGCATCGAATGCCGGCTGGACGACCCCGCATTGCTCGCATTGCTCGCCCCCCTGGATCACGCCCCCACCCGCTTGCGGGTGGCGGCGGAGCGGGCCATGAACCAGGGCCTGCAGGGCGGCTGCCAGGTTCCTATCGGGTCCTACGCCGAGCTGGAAGGAGACAAGCTCTGGCTGCGCGGCCTGGTCGGCAAACCCGACGGCAGCCAGATCATCTTCGACGAGATCACCGGCCTGGCCAGCCAGGGTGAAGCCCTGGGCGCCGAGCTGGCCAAGCGGCTGCTGGCCCGGGGCGCCGACAAGATACTGGATGAGGTGTATCGCTCATGAACCCGCTGGTGGTACGCCCCGAGCCCCAGAACCAGGCCCTGTGCCGGGCCCTGGCCGAGGCAGGCCACCGGCCGCTGGCCTGCCCGTTGCTGAGCTTCGGTGACGGCGCCGGGCTGCATGCTCTCCCCGCCCTGTTCGACACCCTGACACACCGGGATTATGTGATAGCGGTCAGCGTACCGGCGGTGACTTTCACCGATAATGCTCTGCGCCGGCGAGGCCTTGCCTGGCCGCCGGCCAACTATGTGGCGGTGGGTGACGCCACCGGCCGGGCGTTGGCCGGGGCCGGCATCACGGGTGCCACCGTGCCCGAAGACCCCCGCTCCGAAGGCATCGTCTCGCTGCCGGGGCTGCAAGCGCTCGACGGCTGCCGGGTGCTGATACTGCGCGGTGACGGCGGTCGCCATATGATTGCGCCGGCCCTGGCGCGACGGGGCGCGCGGGTGGACTACTGCGAAGTCTACCGCCGCCACTACCGGGCCGATCCGGGCGGCAGCCTGGTGAAAAGTTGGCAGAGCGCGGGGGTGGACAGTATTATCGTCACCAGCGGCGGCTTGCTGGCCCATGTTTTCCAACTGGCGACCGCCCACGCAAAGGACTGGCTGCTAAGCCGTTTATTGATTGTGCCCAGCATCCGGGTGGCGGACAGTGCCCGGGAACTGGGATTCACTCAGGTCATCAATGCAGAAGGTGCATCCAACCAGGCGCTGATTGCCGCCCTGGATGAGAGGAAAAGGAATGACAGACAATAATCAAGATAACCAAGAAAAAACCGTGACCAGCAGCGCTGACACCCTGCCCGAGGCCGAGTCAGGCAAGGCCGCGCCGCCCCCGGCGGCCCCTGCCGCCAAAGAGCAGAAATCGTCTTCTTCCGCCAGCATCCTGGCCATTGTTGCCATTATCCTCGCTATCCTGCTGACCGGTGGCCTGTACTGGCACGGTCATAAGCAGGCGGTGGCCCAGGCCGATCAACTGAACCGGCTGCAGGCCGAGCTGGCCCAGCAGCAGTCAGCGCTCCAGGCCGGCAAGGCCGAGCAGGACGCCCGGATCGCCGCCGTTCTCAGCAGCCAGAACAGCACCGCCGAACAGCTCGACGGCCTGTCGCGCAAGGTGCTGGATCTGGACAGCAAGCGCCCCAACGACTGGATGCTGGCGGAAGCCGAGTACCTGGTGCGCATGGCCGGCCGCAAGCTGTGGCTGGAGCAGGACGTGGTGGCCGCCGCCATGATGCTGGCCAACGCCGACGAGCGCCTGGCCGCCCTCAACGATCCCAGCCTGTTGCCCATTCGCCAGGCCCTGGCAGAAGACATCGCCGGCATCAAGTCGGTGCAGAGGGTCGATCGGGAGGGACTGGTGATCAAGCTCAACAGCATCAACGAGCAGGTCGACCGGCTCAAGCTCGCCGGGGTCATCATGGCCCGGGCCGAGGAGCCCGATTTCACCCTGTCCGGCGACATCGGTGACTGGAAGGAAAACCTGAAGAAGAGCTGGGCCAGCTTCAGCGACAACTTCGTGACGGTGCGCCGCCGCGACGGCAACGTCGAGGCCCTGCTGTCGCCCCAGCAGCACTGGTACCTGAGCGAAAACCTCAAGGGCAAGCTGCTGCAGGCCCAGTTGGCGGTCTACCGCGAGCAACAGGAAGTGTACGACAGCGCCCTGGTCCAGTCCCGGCAGTGGCTGCAGGACTATTTTGCCGATGACAGCGTACGCCAGTTTATGCTGGAGCAGATCGACCAGCTCAGCGGCCAGCAGATCGATGTGGACTATCCCGAGCAATTCACCGCCCAGGATCGCCTGCAGCAGTTGCTGGACGACCGGCTGCAACGCCTGCTGACCGGCCGCTAAGGGGGAAACCATGATACGTCTTGCGATTATCGTCGCCATGCTGGTGGCCGGCCTGGTGATAGGACCGGATCTCACCGGCCGCCAGGGTTATGTGCTGGTCGCCGCCGGCAGCTACACCATAGAGACCACGGTCACCATTTTCCTGGTGGCGGCGGTGCTGTTCTACCTGCTGCTGCTGTTCATCGAATGGCTGCTGGGCCGCATCTTCGGCCTGAGCCACCGCACCCGCGGCTGGTTCATGGGCCGCCGTCGCCGCAAGGCGCTGAGCTACACCCAGAGCGGCATGCAGGCGCTGGTAGCGGAAGACTACGCCACCGCCGAGAAAATGCTGGTCAAGGGCACCAAGGGCAACGATCTGGCGCTGCTCAACTACCTGAACGCCGCCACCGCCGCCCAGGCCCAGGGCCTCGACGGCAAGCGCGACGACTACCTGCGCCAGGCTCACGAGCAGAGCCCGGGTGCCGGCCTGGCGGTGGGCATTACCCAGGCCCGGCTGCAATACCAGCAGGGCCAGTACGAACAGGCCCTGGCCGGGGTGCAACAACTGGAAAAGGACTACGGCAACCAGCCGGCCATTCTCAAGCTGCAGAAGGACGTCTACCTGGCCACCGGTGAATGGCAGCGGTTGCTGGCCACCCTGGATGCCCTGAGCAGCCACGGCCTGATCGACGCCGAGGACAAGCAGGCGCTGCAGCAGCAGGCCTACACCGGCTGGCTCGACAGCACCGCCCGGGCCGACGGCAGCGAGGGCCTGATCAAGCTGTGGCAGGAGTTACCGCGCAAGGACAAATACCGGGCCGACCTGCTGGCGCCCCTGTGCGACCGGCTGATCGGGCTCAAGGCCTACAAGGAAGCCCAGCAGCTGCTGCTGGAGGGGCTCGACAAACAGACGGATCCCCGGCTGCTGGCCTGCCTGACCCGGCTGCAACTGGGCGACTACCACCCGCTGCTCAGCACCCTGGAGAAAAAGGCGAAGAAGGAAAGCCTGCCCGAGCTGCACTCCGCCCTGGGCCAGCTGTACCTGAAGGACGGCAAACCCGAGCAGGCCGAAGAGCAGCTGCAACAGGCGGTGGCGCTCAAGCCCAGCGCCCGGGATTATGTGCTGCTGGCCGGCCTGGCGGAAAAGCGCAAGGATCTGGCCAAGGCCAACGACTACTACCGCCACAGCCTGGCGCTGTAAGCCGGCAGCCGGCCTGAACCAGAAAGGGAGCCACCGCGGCTCCCTTTATTGTTTGTCCCTCCGACAGCAAGGCTCGGACAGGCCACACCCATGCCGGAGCAGACGGACAAAGGGAGCGGCTCCGCCGACCGTCACATGCCAAGGACGGCATGTGCGAGCTTACATGGATGTATTCATAGCGTGTCGGCGGAGTTGGCCCTTTGGCCGACTCATATCAGTGAACCAGAGGACTTTGTCATCAAGCTGAAAGGGAGCCACTGCGGCTCCCTTTTTAATTACCGCTTGTACAGCTTGATCAGGGTGGCGGGATCCCGCTCCAGGTAGCCCAGGCTGCCATGCTGGCGCATCAGTTGGGCGGCCAGCCCCGACATGGGGGTGGCGCTGCCGGCGCGCTGGCTCTGGGCCACCGCCATGTCCAGATCCTTAAGCAGGGTGCGCACATGCCACAGGGGATCCGGATCCGACTCCGCCGCCATCAGCGGGCCGGTGAGCTGCATCGGCCTGGAGTCGGCGAAGCCGCCGGCCAGGGCCTCGGGGATCCTGTCCGCCGCCACCCCGCAGGCCTTGGCCAGGGCCATCATCTCCGCCAGCACCATCAGGTTGCACCCCACTATCATCTGGTTGCACACCTTGGTGACCTGGCCGGCCCCGACCGGCCCCATATGGGTGACCCGCTGAGACAAGGGCGCGAGCACCGGGCGAATGCGCGCTATGTCCGCCGCCTCGCCGCCGCACATGATGGCCAGGGTGCCGGCCTCGGCCCCGGCCACGCCGCCGGATACAGGCGAGTCCACCCAACCCATGCCACAGGCGGCCTGCAGCCGGGCGGCAAAAGCCCGGGTCGCTTCCGGATCCGAACTGGAAAAATCCACCAGCAGCTGGCCGGCCCGGCCATGGCCGACCACGCCGCCGGCGCCGAACACCACCTCTTCCACCACGGCGGTGTTGGCCAGGCACAGCAGTACCAGATCCACCTGCTCCACCAGCTCGGCGATACTGGCCGCTTCAATGGCACCGGCCCCCTTCACCACCGCCAGCTTGTCGGGGCTGCGGTTCCACACCCGCACCTCGAAACCCGCCTGCAACAGCCGTTGCGTCATGGGCTGACCCATCAGCCCGATACCGATAAATCCCAGTTTCATGTTTTCTCCCTGTCGCGAATGCGTTTGTTCCCCTGATAGCAGATCCCGTGGCGCAATGCCAGGCAAAGCCAGCAGCTCAGCACGAAGGGCAGGGTCAGCATCGGCAGCCCCAGCCGCAGCATCAGGCCGCTCATCAGCCCGGCGGCAACGATGCCTGCCAGTACCCAGGCCACCGGCAGCCGGTGCCAGTACAGGCCGATGGCAACCAGCACCCCGTTGTAACCGGCCAGGCCGAAGGTAATGACATCGGTACCGACGCCCAGGCCCCAGGCGACCAGGCTGGCCAGTGCGCCGCCGATCACCGCCCAGGCCAGCAGGCCGGCCCCCGCCAGCAAGAGGGCGGCGCAGATCAGCAGGGCCGACAGGCTGTCGGGCAGGAACACCACCTGGCCCACCGCCGACAGCGCGAACTGGTGCCCCTCGGGCACCTCGATCAGCCGGCTGCCGTACAGATAGAGGGCCGGCAGCACCAGCAGGTTGAAGGGCAGCGTATACCAGGGAATGCCGGCCAGCCGGCGCAGCCCGGCATAGATGGCGGCGCTCAGGGCGCCGCCCAGGATCGCCAGCGCCAGCCAGGCCGGGCCGGGCGGTGCGAACAGGCCGATGGCCAACCCCACCAGGGCGGCGTTGAAGCCGAACAGGCCGTCCCGCCAGGCCGCCGGCTCCCAGCCCCGCCAGCGGGCCAGCAGGGTAGCCGCCGCCACCGCCAGCAGCATCAGCAGCGCCATCCAGGGCGAGACCCAGGCCACCGCCAGCAGCATCAGCAGGCCGGCCAGGTGGTGATTCACAAAATAGATCTGGCTGATACCGGCCAGCATCGCGGACAACAGCGCCATCGAGGACACTCCTGCACAGGAAAAGGAAACGGCGAGAATTAGAGCAGGAGGACCGACATTGATCAATACATTATTGTGAACAATGTTGCAGGTGGGTTAAGTGGCTAAAAAGCAGGGTTAATAACTATATCCAGAAACAGGCAATCCCTGCCTCTAAAAAGAGGCCAAAGGGAGCCGCTCCGCCGACCGTGACATGCCAGGGATGGCATGTCCGAGCCCACATGGATGTGTTTATGGCGTGTCGGAGGAACGGTCCCTTTGGCCGACTTCATAAAAGCCGGCAGACAAAGCTCGTTAATGCGCCAGGAAAAACCGGTAGGCGGGATCCTGGGTGACGTCGTACCAGGTGTAGCCGAGTTCCGCCAGGTGGCTCTCGAACGAGGCCAGATCCGCGTCGGGCAGTTCGAAGGCGCAGAGCACCCGGCCGTATTCGGCGCCGTGGTTGCGGTAGTGGAACAGGCTGATGTTCCAGTGGGTACCCAGGGTACGCAGGAAGCGCATCAGCGCGCCCGGCTGCTCCGGGAACTTGAAGCTGTACAACCGCTCCTGCAACGGCTTGGGCGGCCTGCCGCCGACCATGTAACGCACATGGGACTTGGCCAGATCGTTGTCGGTCATGTTGGCCACCGGGTACCCGGCCTGCTCCAGCTCCACCATGATCTGTGCCAGCTCCCGATCGCCGTCGGACAGCCGCACCGACACCAGCAGCGCCGCCTTCTCTTCCGAGGAATAACGGTAGTTGAACTCGGTCACCATGCGGTTGCCCAGTACCTCGCAGAACTCCAGGAAGGCCCCCTTGCGCTCCGGTATGGTCACCGCCAGCACCCCTTCCCGCTTCTCGCCCAGCTCGCAGCGCTCGGAGACGTAACGCAGGGAATGGAAGTTGACGTTGGCCCCGCTGAGGATGGCCGCCATGCGGGCGTGGGCATAGTCCCCGGCCTGGCTGTACTTCTTCAGCCCGGCCAGCGACAAGGCCCCCGACGGCTCGGCGATGGCCCTGGTGTCTTCGAAAATGTCCTTGAGGGCGGCGCAAATCTCATCGGAGCTGACGGTCACCACCCCATCCAGGTATTCCTGGCACAGGCGGAAGGTTTCGGTGCCCATGCGCTTCACCGCCACCCCGTCGGCGAACATGCTGACCCGGTCGAGGCTCACGATCTCACCGGCCTTGAGCGCCGCCTTGAGGCAGGCGGAGCCCTCGGCTTCGACCCCGATCACCTTGACCTGGGGCAGCAGCTGCTTGATGTACACCGCCACCCCGGCGGCCAGGCCGCCACCGCCCACCGGCACGAACACATGGGTCAGGCGGGTATCCTGCTCCAGCAGTTCGCGGCCTATGGTGCCCTGGCCGGCGATCACGTCCTCGTCGTCGAAGGGCGGGATCAGGGTCAGGCCCCGGGCCTGGGCCAGTTCCAGGCAGTGGGCATAGGCCTCGTCGAAGTTGTTGCCGTGCAGCACCACCTGGCCACCGAGCCGGCGCACCGACTCCACCTTGATGTCGGGGGTCACCACCGGCATCACTATGGTGGCGTCGATACCCAGCTTGGCGGCAGACAGGGCCACCCCCTGGGCATGGTTGCCGGCGGAGGCGGCGATCACCCCCTGCTGCTGCAGTTCTGGGCTAAGCTGGGCAATCTTGTTGTAGGCACCCCGCAGCTTGAAAGAGTGCACCGGCTGCATGTCTTCCCGCTTGAGCGAGACATGGTGCCCCAGCCGCTCGGAAATTTTCTTGAGCGGCGACAGCGGCGTCACCCGCGCCGCCTCGTACACCGGCGACAGCAGTATCCTGCGCAGGTATTCGGCCGCCGAACGGGGAACGGCGGCGTCTTTCAATGCCGGTTGTGCCATCTTCCTCAACCTCCCAGCTTGCTGCGATCGCGCACCGCGCCCTTGTCGGCGCTGGTGGCCAGGGAGGCGTAGGCGCGCAGGGCGAAAGACACTTCCCGCTCGCGGTCGACCGGGCGCCAGCCCTGCTCGCCCTTGGCGTCCATGGCGGCACGGCGGACGGCCAGCTCGGCTTCCGGCACATCCAGCACTATGCTGCGCCCCGGAATGTCGATGTCGATGATGTCACCGTCCTGCACCAGACCTATGGTGCCACCGTTGGCCGCCTCGGGCGATACGTGGCCGATGGACAGGCCGGAAGTGCCGCCGGAGAAGCGACCGTCGGTGATCAGGGCGCACTTGGTGCCCAGGCCCATGGACTTGAGGTAGGTGGTGGGGTAGAGCATTTCCTGCATGCCGGGGCCGCCCTTGGGACCCTCGTAGCGGATCACCACCACCTCGCCGGCCTTGACCTCGCCGCCGAGGATACCGGCCACGGCGGTGTCCTGGCTCTCAAAGACCCGGGCCGGGCCACGGAAGGTCAGGTTGTCGTCGGCCACGCCGGCGGTCTTGACGATACAGCCGTCCAGGGCCAGGTTGCCGGCCAGCACCGCCAGGCCGCCTTCCTGACTGTAGGCGTGATCGATGCTGCGGATGCAGCCCTCGGCCCGGTCGTCATCCAGGGTCGGCCAGCGGCAGTCCTGGCTGAACGCCCTGGTGGTGCGGATCCCGGCCGGGCCGGCCCGGAACATGGTTTTCACCGCCTCGTCGGGAGTCACCATGATGTCGTAACGGGCCAGCTGGTCGGCCAGGGTCATGCCCAGCACCGTCGGTACTTCGGTCTTCAGCAGGCCGGCCCGGGCCAGCTCGGCCAGTATGCCCATGACGCCACCGGCCCGGTGCACGTCTTCCATATGGTATTTCTGGGTGGACGGCGCCACCTTGCACAGCTGGGGCACCTGGCGCGACAGCCGGTCGATATCGTCCATGGTGAAGTCCACGTCCGCTTCCTGGGCCGCGGCCAGCAGGTGCAGTACCGTATTGGTGGAGCCGCCCATGGCGATGTCCAGCACCATGGCGTTCTCGAATGCCGCCTTGGTGGCGATGTTGCGCGGCAGGGCCGAGGCGTCTTCCTGCTCGTAGTAGCGCTTGGTCAGCTCGACGATGCGGTGGCCGGCGGTCTTGAACAGCTGCTCCCGATCGGCGTGGGTCGCCAGCAGGGAACCGTTGCCGGGCTGGGACAAGCCCAGGGCCTCGGTCAGGCAGTTCATGGAGTTGGCGGTGAACATGCCGGAGCAGGAGCCGCAGGTGGGGCAGGCACTGCGCTCGATCTGCTCGCTCTGTTCATCGGACACCGTGGGATCGGCGCCCTGGATCATGGCATCCACCAGATCCAGCTTGATGATCTGGTCGGACAGCTTGGTCTTGCCCGCTTCCATCGGGCCGCCGGAAACGAAGATCACCGGGATGTTGAGGCGCAGGGCTGCCATCAGCATGCCGGGGGTGATTTTGTCGCAGTTGGAGATACAGACCATGGCATCGGCGCAGTGGGCGTTGACCATGTACTCCACCGAATCGGCGATCAGCTCCCGGCTGGGCAGGCTGTAGAGCATGCCGCCGTGGCCCATGGCGATGCCGTCGTCCACCGCTATGGTGTTGAACTCCTTGGCCACCCCACCGGCGGCCTCGATTTCCCGGGCGACCAGTTGCCCCAGGTCCTTGAGGTGCACATGGCCGGGCACGAACTGGGTGAAGGAGTTGACCACGGCGATGATCGGCTTGCCGAAGTCCTCTTCGGTCATGCCGGTGGCGCGCCACAGGGCGCGGGCGCCGGCCATGTTGCGGCCGTGGGTGGTGGTGGCTGAACGATACCTTGGCATTGCTTTCACTCCTGAAATTACGTGAGAAAATCAGGGACGCCCGCGGCGTCCCTTCTCCATCTGTGCTTAATCTTTTACCGGGGTGAGCCAGCCCCATTTGTCCCGGGTGCTGCCGTCGAACAGGCCGAAGAAAGCTTGCTGCAGCTCGGCGGTCACCGGGCCGCGTTTGCCCTCGCCCAGGGTGATGCCGTCCACGCTGCGTACCGGGGTCACCTCGGCGGCGGTACCTGTCATGAACATCTCGTCGGCCAGGTACAGGGCCTCGCGGGCGATGGCCTCTTCCCGCACCTGGTAGCCGGCCTCGCGGGCCAGGGTCATCAGGGTATCGCGGGTGATGCCGGGCAGGATACAGGCGGTGACCGGCGGGGTATACAGCACCTTGTTCTTGATCAGGAACAGGTTCTCGCCGGCGCCTTCGCTCAGGTGGCCGTGCACGTCCAGGGAAATGCCCTCGGAATAGCCATGGCGCTTGGCCTCACCGGAAATCAGCTGGGAAGACAGATAGTTGCCGCCGGCCTTGGCGCCGGTGGGCATGGTGTTGGGCGCCAGCCGGTTCCAGGAGGTCACGCACACGTCCACCCCGTTTTCCAGCCCTTCTTCGCCCAGGTAGGCGCCCCAGGGAATGGCGGCGATGATCACCTCGCAGGGCACGTCCCTGGGGGCATTCAGCCCCATGCCGACATTGCCGATAAACACCAGCGGCCGCAGGTAGGCGCTGTCCAGCTCATTCTTGGCTACCGCCTCCCGACAGGCATCCATCAACGCAGCCTTGGTGTAGGGGATGTTCATCCGGTAGATCTTGGCGGAATCGAACAGCCGTTGCACGTGCTCCTCCAGGCGGAAGATAGCTGGCCCTGCGGGAGTATTGTAGGCCCGGATGCCTTCGAATACCGAAGAGCCGTAATGCAGGGCGTGGCTCATCACATGCACCTGGGCCTTGTCCCAGGGCACCATATCTCCATTGAACCAGATGTAGTTGGCGGTAGACATTATTATGTTCCTCAAGCCGTTTTTCTGAGTCGTTGTTCCATTGACCGCGCTTCGACGCGGGTGACGTCCATCAGTTTTTCAAGCTGGCGGCTTAACAACTGGATAGGCCTTTCGCCACTGACAGTAACCCTAATATTAACGCTTTGACAATCGGCCGAGGTGGACATTTCCATGTCATCCACCCGGAACCCGCGGTGGCGGGTCACCCTCAATACCCGCTCGAGCACTTCTGGGCGGAACTGGGTTTCAATGTGCAAATTATGCTGGTTCATGCTTATCTCTCCATCATCTGGTCATTGGCGACGCCCGGCGGCACCAAGGGCCAGACGTTTTCTTCCTCTGAAATACGGACGTGCAGCAAGTAGGCGGACTCGGCGGCCAGCATGCGCTGGATGGCCGGCTCGACTTCTTCCTTGCGGGTAATGGTTTCACCGGGAATATCGAAAGCGGCGGCCATGGCCACGAAATCCGGGTTGTCGGTGAGGATGGTTTCGCTGTAACGGCCGTCGAAGAACAGCTCCTGCCACTGGCGCACCATGCCGAGGCGCTGGTTGTCGAGCAGTACCATCTTCACCGGCAACTGGGCCCGCTTGAGGGTACCCAGCTCCTGCACGTTCATCATGAAGGAGCCGTCGCCGGACACCAGCACCGAAGTGTGCTCCGGCCTGGCCAACTTGGCGCCGATGGCGGCGGGCAGGCCGAAGCCCATGGTGCCCAGCCCGGCGCTGCTCAGGTGATTGCGCGGGCTGGTAAAGCGCATGTGCTGGGCCACCCACATCTGGTGCTGGCCCACGTCGCAGCTGACCATGGCATTGTCGTCCAGCGCCTCGCTCAGTTGCTTGAGCATCAGCGGCGCGTAGATGGCCTCGCCCGGGTGATCATAGCGCCAGCCGTGTTCGGCCTTGAGCCGCCGGCACCGGTCACGCCAGCCATCGATGTCCAGCTCGCCCCGGCCCAGCAGGGGCAACACTTGCTGCAACTCGGCATCCATACCCACATGGGCGTGGCGCACCTTGCCGAATTCGGCGGCGTCCTTGTCCAGGTGGATCACCTTGGCGTTGACGGCAAAGGCGTCCAGTTTGCCGGTGACCCTGTCGTCGAAACGGGCGCCGACCACAATCAGCAGATCACTCTGCTGAACAGCCAAATTGGCAGCTTTTGTGCCGTGCATGCCGAGCATGCCCAAAAACAGTTCATCGTCTGGATCCAGGGTGCCGATACCCTTCAGCGTGGTTACCGTCGGCAGCCGGCAGACTCGGGCAAAAGCACGTAATTCTGCCTCGGCGCCGGCCATGCCGACCCCGCCGCCCACGTAGAGCACCGGCTTGCTGGCCGCGGCCAGCAGGGCCCTGGCCTGCGCCAGCGCTTCCTGATCCAGGGCATTGGTTTCAGCCTCAACCGGAGTCGTATATTTAGTTTCAACCAGCGCCACCTGGATATTTTTGGGCACATCAATCAAGACCGGGCCGGGTCGGCCCGAACGGGCTATTTCGAAAGCTTCGGCGATGATAGCGCCAAGATCCTCGACGTTTTCCACCAGATAGGAATGCTTGGTGCAGGACAGGGACATGCCCAGCACGTCCACTTCCTGAAAAGCATCGGTGCCGATCGCCGCCATGGGCACCTGGCCGGTGATGGCCACCACGGGAATGGAATCAAGCATGGCGTCGGCCAGACCGGTGATCAGGTTGGTGGCACCGGGGCCCGAGGTGGCCATGCACACCCCTACCTGACCACTGGCTCTGGCATAGCCCACCGCCGCCAGGGCGGCCGCCTGCTCATGACGACACAGCAGGTGCTCGACTCCGCCGTCGTAGAGGGCATCGTAGAGCGGCATGATGGCGCCGCCGGGATAACCGAATATCTGGGTTACCCCCTGTTGTTTTAATGCCTGAACAATGTACTGTGCGCCATTCATCTTCGTTGCTGTCCCTGTTTTGCTACCAAAGCCGGTTTAAAAAAAAACCCCCGAGCGGTTGGCTCGGGGGTTTTGCGTTGTTGTCTGCCGGTTGTTCTACTTTTCGTCAGACCACAGCGCCCCGAGCGGTGATTTAATAATCACCACTAGGACCACGATAATGCTGACGAAACGTACGAACAGATTCATATACCGACCATAAAAATTAGGGGGGGATTCGGAACGTCCGACCCAACTGCCCTATAGAACTAGCATGATGACCTACACTAGACAAGACTTTCTTGTTCACAAAATCAAATAAAGGGCGATTTAGGGTTGAAAAAAGGTGGAACTAAAAACCAATAAAAACGATTTTACTGAAATATAATATTAGGGAGACCGGGATGTCACTCGCCGTTGTTTTTGCTCGCGCCAGCCTGGGCGTTACCGCGCCACTGGTCACCGTTGAGGCCCACCTGGCCAACGGCCTGCCGGCATTCAATATCGTCGGTTTGCCGGAAACCACCGTCAAGGAAGCCCGCGATCGGGTGCGCAGCGCCCTGCTCAACTCGGGTTTCGAGTTCCCCGCCAAACGCATCACCGTCAACCTGGCCCCTGCCGACCTGCCCAAGGAGGGGGGGCGCTTCGATCTGCCCATCGCCATTGCCATTCTGGCCGCCTCAGGGCAGCTCCCCTTGGTCATGCTGGAGCAGCTGGAGTTCCTGGGGGAACTGGCCCTCACCGGCGCGCTGCGTCCCATCAGGGGAGCGTTGCCGGCCGTACTGGCGGCCCGTGACAGCAGGCGACAACTGGTGCTGCCCAGCGACAACGGCAGCGAAGCCGGCGTCATCCTCCCCAGCCCCGCCCGACTCGCCCCCCATCTACTGGCCATTACCGCCTGGTTACAGCAACAGGGAGACTTGGCCGCCCCCGAGCCGGTCATCCCGGATCACAAGAGCGATGCAGCAGATCTCAGCGATGTGATCGGACAGGAAAGCGGTAAGCGGGCGCTGGAGATCAGCGCGGCCGGAGAGCACAATCTGCTGCTGCTCGGGCCACCGGGAACCGGCAAGAGCATGCTGGCCAGTCGTTTGCCCGGGCTATTGCCCCCCATGACGGAAGAAGAAGCACTGGAAGCCGCCACTGTCCGCTCCATCAGCGGTATGGGACTGGATCCCGAGCGCTGGCTGCTACGGGCCTTTCGGCAGCCTCATCACTCGGCATCTGCCGTTGCCCTGGTGGGCGGTGGCAGCTATCCCAAGCCGGGAGAAATATCCCTGGCCCATAACGGCGTGCTGTTTCTCGATGAAATGACCGAGTTCGAGCGGCGGGTGCTGGATGCCCTGCGCGAGCCGCTGGAAACCGGCTCCGTGTCCATTTCCCGCGCCGCCCACAGGGTCACTTTTCCCGCCCGCTTCCAGCTGATCGGGGCCATGAATCCGAGTCCCTGCGGACATTATGAAGACGGCCGCAGTCGCAGTTCTTCCGAACAGATACTGCGCTATTTAAGCAAAATTTCCGGCCCCTTCCTCGATCGCTTCGATCTGTCGGTAGAAATCCCGCTGCTGCCGCCCGGTGAGCTCAGCCGCCCGCGTCCCCCCGTGGAAAGCTCGGAACAAGTACGTGATCGAGTGCTGGCGGCCCGGACCCGGCAGCTGGCGCGGGCAGGCAAGACCAATGCCCGGCTCGGTGCCGCCGAACTGGAACGCTATTGCCCGCTCAGCCGGGCAGACGCCCTCTTTCTGGAACAGGCGCTGCACCGGATGAAATTGTCGATCCGGGCCTGGCATAAGTTGATCAGGGTAGCCCGCACCATTGCCGATCTGGCCGGAGAGCCGGCCATTGCCCGGCCCCACCTGATAGAGGCACTGGGCTACAGAGCCATGGACAGGCTGTTGCACCGGCTGCAGGAATAAGGGCTGCAAAAACGGAAAAACTGCTCTACCTTAAGGAAACGCTCACTGTTTGACAGGGAAATCAATATGAAGAGTGCCAAGGAGTTCGCCGGTTGGCTGCATGAACGCTTCAGGGAAGTAAAGTCCGGGGTCTATCTCACCAAGAGCGATATCGCCACCCTGTCCGGACGGCAACGTTTCACCCACGAATTTATCACGGACATTCATTACGAACTGGCGCTGCAGGGAATGGGCTTTGTCACCGATACCCACAGGGAGAAATTCTACCTGTTTCATCTGCCTACCGAACATTGGCAGACTCAGAGCGGCCATTATCAGGAGCCGGTATCCAACATACATCTCATACCGCCGGCCAAGCGTAACGCCCCCACCCCCAGTAACTGAAAAGGGCCAGCCCACGAGGCTGGCCCCAGGGCCGGAAGCCGGAGTCAGTCAGCCGTCAGCAGGTATTCCACCACCCGGTAAAACCTGTCTTCTGAGCCAATCTCACTCATATTGAGTTGATACTTTCCCTTGACGACGATGGTCGGGGTGCCGCGTACATTAAAGTTTTCGGTCGCCCGGTCGTACTGGGCAACCATGCCGTTCAGGGCAAAGCTGTTTATCACCCCGTCGAAGGCTTTTTGCTCGACGCCCTGCGCGACAAAAATTGCCCTGATATCATCCAGGGTGTTGGGCATTTTCTTCTGCCGATGGATCTGATCGAAGATAGCCGGTGTCAGTTTATCCTCAACCTCGAGCAGAACAGCCGCGCCATAGGCCCGCTGCAACACTGGCCCCATTTCCCGTCCCAGGAAGGAAACCGGTACTTTCTTGAGCTGCGCCTCGGGTACCCGCTCGGACAACTGGTTCATCAGCGGTTGAAAGCTGTAGCAATGGGGGCAGACATAAGAGAAAAATTCGGTGACTTCCGGCTTGCTGCTGGCCGTTTCCTTCACCACCGTATACTCCACCCCCTCCTTGAATTCGGGCGCGGCATGGGCCAGCGGCGCCAGCAACAGGGTCAACAAGGCAAAGACTAACTTTTTCATACTCAATCCTATTCAGTAAAGGCTGCTTCAAGTTAAGTAATCAGTTCCAGGACGTCAAGGACAATGGCGGCGCTTCCAGGCTCTGCAGCTGCTCGGTCAGCACCTTGATTTGTTGCTGCCAGTAATCCTCGGTGTTAAACCAGGGGAAGTTGGCGGGAAAGGCAGGATCGGACCAGCGCGCCGCCAGCCAGGCCATGTAGTTGACCATGCGCATGGCCCGCAGTGGTTCAATCAGGGCCAGCTCGGCCGCATCGAACTCCCGCACCGTTTCATAGCCGGCCAGCAGGGTGTCCAACTGCACTAGTTGCTCCTGCCGGCTGCCACTGAGCATCATCCACAGATCCTGAACCGCAGGCCCCCGGCGGCAATCATCGAAATCAAGCAACCAGGGACCGTCGCGCCACAAGATGTTGCTGGCATGGCAGTCACAATGCAGCGTCAGCTGTTTCCTGGGGCGATACAGCTCCGTGGCTCGCTCGGCAACGCGCTTGAGCAAGGGAAAAAACTCTCCCTTCAGCCGCACCGGCATCTCGGCCTGCAGCTCCAAAACCTCACAGGCTCGCCGCAGATAGTCATCGGTGGAAAGTTGCGGCCTGTACTTGAGCTCGCTACGCGCTCCCACCAGATGCAGCCGGGCCAGTTGCTCTCCCAACGCCTCCAGCTGCTCGAGATTATCAGCCTCGAACTGGCGGCCTGACACTGCCGGCCATACCGCGAACAGTATCCCCTCGTACTCGCAGAGCGTGCCAGATTCATGCTGCAGCGGTACCGCGACCCTCACCCCGGCCTCTGCCAGGGCCAGTAGAAAATCATGTTCTTCCTGTATCTGCTCCCGGCTCCAGCGCTGAGGACGATAGAACTTGACCACCAGGGCACCCTGCTCGTCATTTTTGAAACGATAGACCCTATTTTCATAACTGTTCAGTGCCATCAAGCCCGAATCGACATAAACGCCGACACTGGCAAGCGCATCGGTGATCACATCCGGGGTCAGTTGGTAATAATTCATATCACTCCAATAGTATAAGGCCGCGGTATTTATCCGCGGCCTGAGTATAGCTTAGCGAGCGCTGAAAAATTTACTCTCGGTATGGAGGAGGGCCTTGCCATCGCTCGGGTCTACCCCCTTGCGACTGAGTACAAAGGTTATGTCCTTGACCGGGGACGAAAGCAGGTAGGGATCCGCAGATAAGCTAATCGGCAGGCTCAGCACCTCGCCCGCTTTCAGCGTTACTTCGCTCGGGCCAATCCATTCGACCTCTGCCATGCCTTCCACTGCCAGCAGATAGGTTTCTTCCGCCAGTGTCTTGTTCAGGATCTTCAGGGTATAAGTATTCTCCACCATGCCTTCATTGGTTTCCCGATAGAGCTGGTTGCGATCACGGATAACCTCTATGCCCATCGGCATAATGCTGGATGCCATGTACGCAAAGGCGGCCAGCATCGCCACCATGACGATGCCGTAGCCGATCAGCTTGGGTCGTGCCACATGGGTCTCCTTGTGGCGCAGCTTGTGTTCGGTGGTGTAGCTGATCAGGCCCTTGGGATACCCCATCCGCTCCATCGTCTGATCACAGGCATCGACACAGGCGCCGCAGTTAATACATTCATATTGCAGACCGTCACGAATATCGATGCCGGCCGGGCACACTTGCACGCACAGGTCGCAGTCGATACAGTCACCCAGTCCCAACTGTTTGGGATCGGCCTTGCGGGAACGGGGTCCTCGCTGCTCACCCCGCTCTACATCGTAACTGACGGTATAGGTATCCTTGTCAAACATCGCCGACTGGAAACGGGAATAAGGACACATATGAGTACACATTATGGTGCGCATCCACCCCGCGTTACCATAAGTACAGAAGGCAAAGAACAGCACCCAGAAACCGACCCAGAAGCTGGTTGAGAAGGTCAGCAGCCCCATCGCCAACTCTTCTACCGGCACAAAATAAGCGATAAAGGTAAAACCGGTGAACAACGAAATAGCCAGCCAGGCGGTATGCTTGGCCCCTTTTCTCCATATCTTGTTGAAATTGAAAGGCGATTTATCCAACTGCTTACGTTTATTGGCACTGCCTTCAAATTTTTCTTCAAACCAGATAAACAGGAAAGTCCACACCGTCTGCGGGCAGAGGTAACCACACCACACCCGCCCCAGGAAGGTGGTGATAAAGAAAAGTCCAAATGCGGCCACCATCAGCAAAAGGGCCAGCAAGGTCAGATCCTGAGGCCAGATGGTGGTGGCGAAGATATGAAAGCGCTGATGCTCCACATCCAGCAGTATCGCTTGCCGGCCATCCCAACTCAGCCAGGGACCAACCACAAACAGCAGCATGAAAAACCAGCCCATCAGCTTGCGCAACCGCTGCCATTGGCCCTTTTGTGAACGTACATAGATATGGCCTTCATCCGTCGGCCGATGGGAAGGTACCGCCCCGGTGACGTCTCTGATGTCGATCTGCTTGTTTTTGTCGTTCATTATGCTCACATTGTTAATCTGACTGACCGCGACCGCATTATCTAGCAGACAAGATGTAACCTCTTGTTAACTTGCAGATAAAATACGAGTTATGCCGCATTTTGCAGCAAAAACTAATATAAAAAGGTGATCGGTATCACCTTTTATCGAGTCGACGTCAGTTCCCTCCATCCAGAGCCTCATGATAGGGCATAGGGTTCAGCAAGCACCATGACAGCGATCAGCTAATGGTGGAAAGAGAGCACATGACCGACCAAGTGCGAACCGCACGTAGGCCAAGAGGGAGAAACGAAAAAGCCCCGCTGTTTCAGCGGGGCTTGGGGATAGGTGTTTGACTGTGACCTACTTTCACATGGCAGCTGCCACACTATCATCGGCGCGGGTGCGTTTCACTTCTGAGTTCGGCATGGGATCAGGTGGTACCACAACGCTATGGCAGTCAAACAAAACTTGCTACATCTAATTGTAATATGGTGCTGATACCCGGATTCGAACTGGGGACCTCACCCTTACCAAGGGTGCGCTCTACCGACTGAGCTATATCAGCAAATTGGGTGCCTGGCAGTGACCTACTTTCACATGGCAGCTGCCACACTATCATCGGCGCGGGTGCGTTTCACTTCTGAGTTCGGCATGGGGTCAGGTGGGACCACAAC